>JAGHIE010000003.1 GCA_017887325.1 Oscillospiraceae bacterium
AAGTTTGTCAATACTTTTTTCAAAGTTTTTTAAAACTTTTTTCGAAGCCTTTCGATATTTTACTTAAGCTTAACTTGTAAGCCTCTGTATTATATCATACTTTCAAAAGCTTGTCAACTACTTTTTTTCATTCAGTAATCTCTTTCAGCTCTCTCGCTTCCTTCTCTCGAAGACAGCTTATATATATTACCACACCTTTTACCCTTTGTCAATACCTTTTTGCAATAATTTTTTATAAGTTTTGTCAATAAAGATTGCACCCATTGGAGCTGTTATAATTATAGATAATATAGAAATGGTTAATATAATATCTCCACCTGTAATACCCATGCTTAAAGGCACAGCACCAATTGCAGCTTGTACAGTTGCTTTTGGTGTATAGGCTCCCATGCAAAATGCTCTTTCTTTCATTGATAAATTAGTTTTTAATAAACAAATAAATACTCCTAAAACTCTAAATACCAATGCACCTAATATGATTACTACAAGTCCTATTCCACCATGTACTAAATATCTTATATCAAGTAATGTACCAACTAAAACAAATAACATAATTTCTCCAACTACCCACATTTTATTATATTTTTCTGATAGTTGCTTAGAAAGATTATTATTCTTTTGATATATAAATAAACCTACTACCATAATTCCTATTAAAGCTGATACAGGTACTATATTTTTCAAAATTTCCTCTATTTCTAACATAACAAAAGAAAAGCTTAACAAAATAATAACTTTAATAGTATTTCTTAAAGCTGTCTTTTTAAAGAATATATTTAATAAATAACCAACAACGATACCTAATCCTATTCCTAAAATTATAGATACAGGAACTTTAACTAAGCTTAGAACAGAAAATTCTCCACTTAACTCTAAAGATGTAAAAGATGTAAATAAAACTATAACAAATACATCGTCTACAGACGCACCAGCTAAAATTAATTGTGGTATAGATTTTTGTACACCATAACCTTGACTACTTAACTTTATCATTCTTGGAATAATAACAGCAGGGGATACAGCTGCTATTACACAACCCATTATCAAAGCTTGTACTAAAGTAACTTTTGTAAAGATAGGTGCTAAAATAGCAATTCCTGCTATTTCAAAACAAGCTGGAACAAAACACATTAAAACAGCAGGTCTTCCGAGTTTTTTCAAATCATTTATATTTAATGACAAACCTGCTCTAGTTAATATAATAACCAAAGCTATCTGTCTTATATCTGCTGAATTAGATAATATAGAATTATCTATTAAATTTAGAGCATAAGGCCCTAAAACAACACCTGCCAAAATCATTCCAATAAATTTAGGCAATCTAAATCTTTCAAAAACAGCTCCTAAAAATAAACCTACTAAAAAAATTAACGCAATACTAATAAGCATATGTATTTTCCTCCTAAATTAACATAAAAAAGCTGACAACTCCTGCGTAAAAAGCAGAAGTCATCAGCTTATAAGCGGTTTTGATTTTTCAATCAAGGGAGAACTTCATTCCCAATAAAATAATATTATTTTAGTTTACTGCCACATCTTTTGCAATAAACATTTTCTTTTTCATTTTGTTGATTACAATTGCCACAAATCACTTTATCTTTTTTATCAGCAATTTCTTTTCTTAATTCATCTAAATATTCTAATTGGTCTTCTACTCTATCGCATAATGAAGCAATATATTCTTCATTTTTGCAACTATCTTTTCTTGATTGGTAAGTAGATTGCCCAATTTTTCTATAAAGGTCTTGAATTTCTCTTTCAACTCTGCATACTTCTAATTTTAATTTAGAAATACCAACTACTTCTTCTGTTTTTTTTGTAGCAACATCAGCAACATCTTTTACAGCATAAAGTAAATCATCAAAATTCATAAAACCACTCTTTTCTCCATGATTATTTGTGTTTTTATTATACTACATAAGGTATTATTTGTAAATATAATAAATATATTCAATTAAAGTGTATAAAAATCGTTTATTTCATCTTTTCTCTTTATCATTTCTTCAAAATTATTATTATACTCAAATGGATACTTATAATTAAAAATTCTTTTTACTTTTTGAGATTTTTTTCTAATCAACTTAGAAACAGCACTAGCACCCATTGCAAGAATAGTATGTATTTCTTCCATGATAAATATATTATATAGACCTTCGTAACCTTTTTTGCAATATCCAATATTTTCAAGGTTTTGCAAAGTATTTTTTTGTCTATATAAATAATATGGTAAATATCCATTTTTAGTTAATTTATCATATGCATAATCAACCATATCAGAAATATTTTTTTGACTTATACTATTATCTAATCCATCTGAATTAAATAAATCAGATGAACGCTTTACTGTTAGTGTATGCACAGTAATATTAGTAGGTGATAATTCTATTGCTTTATCAATAGTTTCGCAAAAACTTTCATAAGTGTCACTAGGCAAACCTGCAATGAAATCCATATTTATATCATCAAAGCCTATTTGTTTAGCCATATCATAACACTCTATAACATCATTTGCTGTATGTTTTCTACCTATTTTTTGCAAAACACTGTCATTGAAAGTTTGAGGATTTATACTTATCCTTGTTGCACCATATTTTTTTATAACAAGCAATTTTTCTTTAGTAATTGTATCAGCACGACCTGCTTCAACAGTAAATTCTCTAGCACAAGATACTGGAAAATTGTCACACATGCAATTTAAAAGTTTATCTAATTGAACAGCTGACAGTGTTGTTGGAGTTCCACCTCCAACATAAACTGTTTCCAAAGATAAATTTTTATCCTTAACTATATTTCCTACATATTCTATCTCTCTACATAAATTATCTAAATATGAATCTAATAAATCAAGTGCTTTTTTATTTGCAATTGAACTTGACACAAAAGAACAATAAGAACATCTAGATGGACAAAAAGGTATCGAAACATATAAACTATAACTATTTGGTTTTGAACTTTCAATTATAGGCATTTGATTTTTTAATGTATTTTCACATAATTCAATTTTTACATCTGAAACCAAAAATTTTTCTTTAAATATCTTTTTTGCTTCTTCTATAGAATTCCCTTTTTCTATCATATAGTTCATTTGTTTAACTGGTCTAATACCAGTCATAATTCCCCAACTAACATCTATGTTAGTAATTTCTTTTAAACACTCATATACAGCAATAGAAAGTAATCTTTCACATTCATCTTCGTAATTTCCTTCATTATTGAAAACAAATTTATGTTTTTTTACAAGTTTGTCTTTTATTTTCGCTATTACCAAAAGAGAAGTTTTTGTTTTACCTTTTTTTAATCTAGTAACAATGACATCATCTTGAAAATCTATTTTCTCTGCATCATATACATGTTTAAATAATTCGCTTGTAAAAAACAGTTTGCAAATATTTTCTACTTCATACTTAAATGAATGCCCATTAAAAATAATCGTCATAATCCACCTGTCCCATATAAGGATTTGTTGCCTTTTCTTTTTCTATAGAACTACTTGGTCCATGACCAGGATATACAACATAATCTTGTTCTAATTCACTTAATTTTTTCAAACTTTCTTTGATTGTTGCATAATCTCCACCATAGAGATCTGTTCTACCAATATCACCACAAAATAGAGTATCCCCAGTAAAAATTGCATTTTCTACAATAAAACAAGAAGAACCTTTAGAATGTCCAGGAGTATGAATAAGTTTAAATTCTAAATCTCCCAATTTAACAATATCATTATCTTTAAGTTCATTATATTCTAATCCAGGTTTATAGTTAAAATATAAAGTACTCATGTTACACAAAGAAATATTGATATTTTTAAGCATTTCAGCATCATTTTCATTTATATAGACAGGTAAATCATATTTTTCAATCAAATCCCAAACAGATGCAATATGGTCAAAATGCCCATGAGTTAACAAAATCATTTTTGGATTAATTTCATTTTGTTCCAAATAGTTAATAATTCTTTCTGTTTCTCCACCAGGGTCTATAATTGCACCTTCATTTTGATCATTTGTGATTATATAACAATTAGCTTGTACCATTCCCAAAGGCATAACTTTTATATTCATACAAAACCTCCTAATTATTTTCCAATAGCTTGAGTATCTATAACAATAGTTATAGGTCCATCGTTTACTAAAGCTACTTGCATATCTGCACCAAACTCACCTGTTTGAACATTATTTATGTTTTGTTTTTTTACTTCATCTATAAAATACTCATACAAAGACATTGCAGCTTGAGGATTTTCAGCCTTATCGTAAGAAGGTCTTCTTCCTTTTTTACAATCGGCAGATAAAGTAAAGTTTGACACTATCAACATATCTCCATTTATATCTTGTAGTGATAAATTTTGTTTATCATTTTCATCAGAAAATATTCTAAGTTCTGCAATTTTCTTAGCTAGAAACTCAGCTTGAGCAGTTGTATCACCTTGCATAATACCTAATAAAACAACTACACCTTTATCAATTTTTCTATTAACATCACCATTTATTGTAATGTCAGCTTTTGAAACTCTTTGAATAACAGCTTTCATATATAACCTCTATTTTTCGTGAAATCTTTCTACGCTTATTACATTGTTAATTTTTCCTAATCTGTAAATAATATTTTTTAAGTGTTCAGTTCCTTGAGCACTTATAGTCACAACTATATTAGCATTACCATTTTTAAGTTGTCTAGCGTTTACAGAATGGATAGGAACTCTCATACTAGCCAAAGTTAAACTAATATCAGCAAACAAAGCATCTCTGTCATTTGCAACAATATCCAAGGTACAGTTATATTGTTTTTTAGCTTCATCTGTATTCCATTTAACGTCAATCCATCTTTCTTTATTTTCAGTATCTTTCATTGAAGAAATAACATTTATACAATCTTTCTTATGAATAGAAACACCATGACCTCTAGTGATAAACCCTACAATTTCATCACCTGGCAAAGGATTACAACATTGAGAAAATTTTACTAAACAGTTATCAATACCTTCGATAATAACATCACTACTTTTTTTAGTTTTATTAGTTGTAGTAACAATTTCATTAGCATCTCTTAATTCTTTTTGTTCATTTTCAAGTTTTAATCTCTTGTTGTACTCATCTTTAATGTTAGGCATAATTTTACTTAAAACTATACCACCATATCCTATTGAAGCGTATAAATCTTCTTCACTTCGAGAATATCTCTTACACAATTTTTCAATAAATACTTTATATTGTTCTTCATCAAAATAAATATAATTTTTCTTTAATTCTTTTTCTAGTTCAATTTTACCTTCTACAATATTTTCTTCTCTACGCTCTTTTTTAAACCAAGAACGTATTTTTGACCTAGCTTCACTAGTTTTTGCAATATTTAACCAATCTTTATTTGGTCCATGATTAATGGACTTAGTTGTGAGTATTTCTATAATTTGTCCATTTTTCATTTGATAATCTAATCCAACAATTCTGCCGTCTGCTTTTGCCCCAATCATTTTATTACCTACAGCACTGTGAATAGCATAAGCAAAGTCAACAACTGTTGAACCTACTGGTAAACATTTAACATCACCTTTAGGAGTAAATACATAAATTTCCTCAGGAGTTAAGTCTGTTTTAATATTTTTAATGATATCTTCAGCACCTTCAGATTCTTTTTGTGCCTCTAACATTTGTCTAACCCAAGCAAGTCTATCTTCTAATTTATCTTTTCCTTTAATACCTTCCTTATACTTCCAGTGAGCAGCAATACCGTATTCAGCAGTATAGTGCATAGCCCAAGTTCTAATTTGTATTTCAAAAGGAGTTCTTTCTTTTCCTATAACAGTTGTATGCAAAGACTGATACATATTAGGTTTAGGAGTAGAAATATAGTCTTTAAATCTATTAGGAATAGGAGTAAACATATCATGAATTATACCCAAAATATTATAACACTCAATATCAGTATCAACTATAATTCTAAGTGCATATATATCATATACTTCATCAAAGCTTCTTCCTGCCATATAAACTTTTCTGTATATGCCATATAAACTCTTAACTCTACCTTCAATATATGGTTCAATGCCACATTGTTCTTTCAATCTGGTTTTTATTCTTTGCTTGATATTTTCTATAATCATACTTTTGCCATCTTTACTTAATGCCAAAGTATCTTCTATCTCTTTACAAGCTACAGGATCTAAATAATGCAAAGATAAATCTTCAAGTTCTTCTTTAACAGCCATAATACCAAGTCTATTAGCAATAGGAGCATAAATTTCCATTGTCTCTAAAGACTTTTCTCTTTGTTTATAATCTGGTCTATACTGTAAAGTTCTCATATTGTGAAGTCTATCGGCTAATTTAATAATAACAACCCTAACATCTTGACTCATAGCAAGCAACATTTTTCTGACATTTTCAGCTTGAGCTTCTTCTTTAGAAGCTAAAGGAATTTTTCCAAGTTTAGTAACACCATCTACTAAAAAAGCAACTTCTTTTCCAAAATCCTTTTCTATTTGTTCTAAAGGTATATCAGTATCTTCAACCACATCATGCAACATACCACCACAAATAGAAGCAGTATCCATACCAAGCTCTAATAATATTTTTGCAACATGTAAAGGATGTATAATATAAGGTTCTCCAGAACTTCTTTTTTGAGTTTTATGAGCTTCTTTTGCATATTCATATGCTTTTTTTATTTTCTCTATATCATATCCTTTACCACTTTCTTCTAAAGCAGTAAATAAATCATTATAAATTTCATTAGGCATAAAATCCCTCCACACTAAATACTTTTTAATTTTTTCATTACTTTTGTATTTTCAATATCAACCTTACCACTAACATCATTAATACTAACCCCAATTAACATATTACCGATAGTTATTAGTTTGGCTTGATTTAATATATCTATAATCAATCTAAATTTACAGTAGTTTAAATCTTTATAATAAACTCTATGATACAAATTATCAATATCACTGTTAAATCGATTTATTTTTCTAATAAATTTATAAATATATGCAATTTCTTCTCTGCTAGGAGTTATCTTTTTTATCACACTATCAGACAATTTTTCATTTCTATAAAACATCTCATAATATGCTTTACCATTAAAAAATAAATCTTGATTAAAATCACTAGGTCTTATATCTTTAATTATAGCAGATAAATATTCAACATCATTATAAATATTTGTTGATAAATCGAGTAACAAATCAACTTTGTCTCCTATATTATAAACAAATTGCTCTAAAGTTGTCCTAAACATTGTAGCACTAACATTAATATTTTGATATTTTAATTTTAATCTTATATGTTTTCCTTCACTTATAGAAGATATATTTTCGATTATAACATTTCTGATTAAGTATAAAGGCTGTGGATTTTCACTTCCAAAAGGCTTTAAAATTTCAACACTTTTTATATTTTCAACATTTAACTCACTAGGTAAAATCTCTTTATCTATTTTATAAGTATAGCAAGGCATTACTTTATTGTTTTCCCTAGCGTATTCTTCTAACTGAGTTTTGAAAACAGAAAAATCATTTTCATTCAAAGAAAAACCTGCTGCCAAAGAGTGTCCACCATATTTTATTAACTTTTCATCACAAGCGCATAATGCTTTGTACAAAGAAAATCCATTAACACTTCTTGCAGAACCCACCAAAACACCATCATGGCAAGCCATTAACAAATTAGGTTTACCAAACTTCTCTAAAATTCTTGAAGAAACAATACCTATTATCCCATGATGCCAGTTTTCATCATAATAAGTTAGTACTCTATCATTTAAAGAATTCTTATTCTTCATGATTTTATCTTCTATTTCTAAAGCAATTTTTTCTTCTTGTTGTTTTCTAGTTGTATTTAAATCATCTAATTTTACAGCTAGTTCTAAAGCTCTGTCGTAATCGTCACAAAGTAATAACTCTAATGCAAGATTAGCATCTTCCATTCTTCCACTAGCATTAATTCTAGGAGCAATACCAAAAGCAACCTTTGTAGAGTCTACTTTTTCCATATCAATTTTTGCAACTTGCATTAAAGCTCTCAATCCTAAATTTTCTGTTATGCTAAGCATTCTAAGTCCATATTGGACAATAGCTCTATTTTCAGAAACTAAAGGAACTAAATCAGCAATAGTACCAACTGTTACAATATCAGCAAATTGCTCTAAAGTTGATAAGTAATCTCCTTCTTCTAAAGCTGTAATCAACTTAAATACAACACCAACACCTGCTAATAATTTAAAATCACTATCACAATCTTTTCTATGAGGATTAACAACAGCATAAGCGTTAGGCAAAATATCTGACACTTGATGATGGTCAGTAATAATAACAGTCAAACCTAATTCATTAGCAATATCCACTTCTTTATGAGCAGAAATACCATTATCAACAGTAATTATTAAAGATGTTCCCTCGTCTGCCAATTTTCTAACAGCATTTTCATTCATGCCATACCCTTCTTCAAATCTGCTAGGAATATATGTACTAACATTAGCTCCTAGAAAACTCAAATAAGAGTATAATATAGCTGTAGAAGTTATTCCATCGCAATCGTAATCACCATATATAACGATACTCTCATTACTATCTATAGCCATTCTTATTCTATCAACAGCTTTATCCATATCATATATATTATAAGGACTTTCAAAAGCAATCTCATCACTTAATAATTCAAAAGCTTCTCTTGCAGATGAAATTCCTCTATTGCTCAAAATTTCAGCAACAAAAGGTGATACTCCACATTCTCTTGACAAAATTTCAACATTTTTCTGATTGACTTTAGGCAAATCCCAGCGTTTAATTGCCACTATAATTTCCTCCTAAAAAATTTGATATGTTAATAATATATTTTACCACTTTTAAGTGTTTTTATCAACTTAATGACTTTTTATGACAAATAAGAAACTAAAGTTTATACAATATTCATTCTTACACAGTTTATTTTTTATAATTTTAATATATGTTAAATATAGTGTATATTGTTTTTCTACAAAAAACACTACACATAATATACAATTTGTGATACAATAAACTGTAGATATAAGAGGAGGTAACGCTTGTGATACATAAAATCCAGAATTTAAAGAAAAACATTGTAATAACTGGACATTATGGCAGTGGAAAAACTTGTTTTGCCGTAAACTTGGCGTTAGCTTTAAAAGAATTACACAAAGATGTAGTAGTAGTTGATTTAGACACAGTTAACCCCTATTTTAGAACAGCTGACTACAGTGATATATTTAAAGAAAAAGGTATAGAGCTTATTTCTCCTATTTTTGCCAATACAAATTTAGATATACCCGCACTAACAGCAAATATCGAAGCTGTTTTACAAAATAAGGATAAAACTGTAATATTAGATGTAGGTGGAGATGATGCAGGAGCAATAGCTTTGGGCAGATACAATTCTATTTTAAAAGAACAAGGGTATGATTTTATATATATGTTTAATAAATATAGATACCTAACTAAAACCCCACACGAAGCTGTTGAACTTTTAAAAGATATTGAACAAGCTTCTAGGTTAAACCCTACATACCTAGTTAATAACTCTAATTTGGGAGTAGAAACTACATTAGAAGACTTAGAGCAAACAAACGAATATACAAAACAATTAAAAGATATTACACAACTACCACTGTTGTGTACATGTATAAGAAGCGATTTAAATAATAATTTAGATTTATTTGAAATAAAAACTATCTTTTAAATTAAGTATAAGGAGATTTATATGCCAAAACTTACAATTAATTCTGAAAAATGTAAAGGTTGTTTACTATGTGCATCTGTATGTCCTAAAAAGATATTAGAGCGTAGTAATGAATCTTTAAACAAAAAAGGATATTATCCTGTTACAATCACAGATCAAGAAAAATGCATTGGTTGTGCAATGTGTGCAACAATGTGTCCTGATTGCGTAATTACTGTGGAAAAATAAAAGAAAGGTTAAAGATTATAAAAAATCTTTAAGGTAGTATATTATGAGTGAAAAATTTTTAATGAAAGGCAATGAAGCATTAGCAGAAGCAGCTATTAGAGCTGGTTGTCGTCATTTCTTTGGTTATCCTATCACACCACAAACAGAAATATCAGCATACATGTCAAAGCGTATGCCAAAAATTGGTGGAACATATTTACAAGCTGAATCAGAAGTTGCTGCTATAAACATGGTACTAGGTGCAGCAAGTGCAGGTGTTAGAGCAATGACATCATCATCTTCACCAGGGATTAGCTTAAAAAGCGAAGGTGTTTCATATATTGCAGGATCAGATGTTCCTTGTGTAATCATAGATGTAATGCGTGGAGGCCCAGGTTTAGGTGGTATACAACCATCACAAGCTGACTATTGGCAAGCAACAAAATCATTGGGTCATGGAGATTTCCAAATATTAGTATATGCTCCTGCATCAGTACAAGAAATGGTTGATTTAATGTATAAAGCATTTGACAAATCAGATGAGTACAGAATGCCTGCAATGATTTTAGCTGACGGTATGCTTGGTCAAATGATGGAGCCAGTTTCTTTCCCAGAAGACAACACTTCTAATTTAAAAGAAAAAGAATGGGCTACAAACGGGACAAAAGAAGCTCGTAAACCTAATATAATAAACTCACTATTATTAAATCCAGATGAGCTAGAAAAATCAATTGTAGAAAGATACAAAAAATACGATATTATCAAAGAAAAAGAAGTATTATTTGAAGATTATTTAACAGACGATGCTGATTTTGTAGTAGTTGCATACGGAGCT
The DNA here is from genome assembly GCA_017887325.1 of Oscillospiraceae bacterium. Lineage (GTDB taxonomy): Bacteria > Bacillota > Clostridia > Oscillospirales > Ruminococcaceae > Massiliimalia. The sequence continues at coordinate 10,738 of JAGHIE010000003.1, forward strand.
ACATCAAGAATTTCAAAAAGTGCTGTAAACGAAGCTAGAAAAAAAGGTATAAAAGTAGGATTACTTCGTCCTAAAACATTATGGCCATTCCCTACTGAAAAATTATATCAACTATCAAAACAAGTTAAGAAAATGCTAGTTGTTGAGATGAGTATGGGACAAATGGTTGATGATGTAAAACTTTCAACAAAAGGAAATTGTCCTGTTGAATTTTATGGCAGAACAGGTGGAGTAATTCCAACACCAAAAGAAGTATTAAACGAAATAATAAAACTTGCAGAAAAGGAAGGTGAATAAAATGGCAGTAGTATTTGAAAAAACAAAAGGATTAACAGATAAAGAAACTCACTATTGTCCAGGTTGTACGCATGGTATAATTCACCGTCTTGTAGCAGAATGTTTAGAAGAATTAGGACTATTAGGAACAACTGTAGGTGTTGCATCAGTTGGTTGTTCTGTTATGGCATATGATTATTTTAACTGCGATATGGTACAAGCTCCACACGGTAGAGCTCCTGCCGTAGCAACAGGTTTAAAAAGAGCGTTGCCACAAAACACAATTTTCACATATCAAGGTGACGGAGATTTAGCTGCTATTGGTACAGCAGAAACAGTACACGCAGCAACAAGAGGTGAAAACATCACTATAATCTTTGTAAACAATGCAATATATGGTATGACAGGTGGACAAATGGCACCAACTACACTACCAAACCAAGTGACACAAACAAGTCCATACGGTAGAGATGTCCATACAGCTGGTTATCCTATAAGAATGTGTGAAATGTTATCTACATTATCAGGTGTGGCATATGCAGAAAGAGTAACTGTTATAAGTCCACAAACAATAAGAAATGCTAAAAAAGCTATAAAAAAAGCATTTACAGTACAAAAAGAAGGTAAAGGATTTTCTATCATAGAAGTTTTATCAACTTGTCCAACTAACTGGGGAATGAGTCCTATAGAAGCTATGGGTTGGTTAAAAGATAATATGATTCCATACTATCCACTTGGCGTATACAAAGATGTTTCAGAAGAAGGAGTGTTCCCTAATGACTAATATGTTATTTGCTGGCTTTGGTGGTCAAGGTATATTATTTGCAGGAAAAATCACAGCAAATGCTGGTATGAGCTATAACAAACAAGTTTCTTGGTTGCCATCATATGGTCCAGAAATGAGAGGTGGTACAGCAAACTGTTCTGTATGTATAGACGATGAACCTATAAGCTGTCCTTTAGTATCAGAACCTGACATTCTAGTGGTTATGAACAAACCTTCATATCACAAATTCGAAAACTCAATAGTTGAAGGTGGAACTTTGGTTTATGATTCTTCATTAATTGAAAATGACGAACCTAGAAATGATATAAATGTATATGGTATCCCTGCAACATCTTTAGCTGAAAGTGAAGGATTAAACGGTTTAGCAAATATTATAATGCTAGGTTTTACACTACAAAAAACTAACTTTTTACCTTATGATGTTGTTTCTAAAGCTATTGAAAAATCTGTTCCAAAATCAAAAGAACATTTATTAAAACCAAACTTAAAAGCATTAGAAATTGGATTTAATTATAAATAACTTAAATTAAAAAGCGTATCAGTTAAAAACTGATACGCTTTTATTTTTAATCTTTAACTACTACCTCAGGTTTTTCGTTTACAAACAAACCATTTTCATCAGCATCTACAACCAAAATTGAATTTGGTCTTAAATCTTCTGCAATAATTTTCTTAGCAATTAAAGTTTCTACATATTGACTTATAAATCTCTTTAATGGTCTAGCACCATAAATAGGGTCATAAGCATTTTCTATAATAAAGTCCTTAGCACTATCTGTAACTTCAACTTCAAGTTGTTTTGCTTTTAATCTCTTATCTAAATCACCAATAATCAAATCAACAATACTTGAAATATCTTTTTTAGTTAGTGGTTTATAGAACACAATTTCATCTAATCTATTTAAAAACTCAGGTCTGAATGAGCGTTTTAATAACTCATCAATATTCTTTCTAGCGTCTTCTTTAATGTTACCACTTTCATCAATACCATCTAATAAGAATTGAGAACCTAAGTTAGAAGTTAAAATAATAATAGTATTTTTAAAATCAACTGTTCTACCTTGTGAATCAGTAATTCTACCATCATCTAAAACTTGTAGCAATATATTAAATACATCTGGGTGAGCTTTTTCAACTTCATCAAATAACACAACTGAATAAGGTTTTCTTCTAACAGCTTCTGTTAATTGTCCACCTTCTTCATAACCAACATATCCTGGAGGCGCTCCAATTAATCTAGACACTGAATATTTTTCCATATACTCAGTCATATCAATTCTAACAATATTCTTTTCATCATCAAACAAGCTTTCAGCCAAAGCCTTAGCAAGTTCAGTCTTACCAACACCAGTAGGACCTAAGAATAAGAATGAACCAATAGGTTTGTTAGGGTCACCAATACCAGCTCTGCTTCTCATAATAGCTTCAGAAACTTTTCTAACTGCATCGTCTTGTCCGATAACTCTCTTGTGTAGAATATCATCTAAGTGTAAAAGTTTTTCTTTTTCACCCTCTACCAACTTAGATACAGGTATATTAGTCCATCTTTCAACAATTCTAGCAATTTCTTCTTCAGTAACTTTATCTCTTAATAAATTATTTTCACCAAATTCTGATTTGCTCTTTTCTTCTTCTAATTCTAATTCATGTTTTAAAGCTGGTAATTTACCATATTTAAGTTCAGCAGCTTTATTCAAATCATAGTTTTGTTCACATTGTTCTATTTGGGCATTTAATTTTTCTATTTCTTCTCTTAACTTTTGAACTCTACCAATTTTTGATTTTTCATTATCCCATTTTGCTTTCAAAGCATTAAATTCATCTCTCATTTGGGATAATTCCTCTTGGATTTCTTTTAGATGTTCTTTTGAAAGTTCATCATTTTCTTTTTTAAGAGCAGCTTCTTCTATTTCATGTTGAATTATTTTTCTTTGAATGATATCAAGTTCTGTAGGCATAGAATCAATTTCAGTTCTAATCATAGCACAAGCTTCATCAATCAAGTCAATAGCTTTATCAGGTAAAAATCTATCTGTAATATATCTATTTGACAAAGTTGCAGCTGCAATGATAGCATTGTCATTTATTTTTACACCATGATAAACTTCATATCTTTCTTTCAAACCACGAAGTATACCGATAGTTGCTTCCACAGTAGGTTCTGTAACTAAAACTGGTTGGAACCTTCTTTCTAGTGCAGGGTCTTTTTCAATATATTCTCTGTATTCATTTAAAGTAGTAGCACCTATACAGTGTAATTCCCCTCTAGCAAGTAAAGGTTTTAACAAGTTACCAGCATCCATAGCGCCATCTGTTTTACCAGCTCCAACAATAGTGTGCAACTCATCTATAAATAGAATAATTTTACCTTCACTCTTGCTAACTTCATTTAATACAGCTTTTAACCTTTCTTCAAATTCGCCCCTAAACTTAGCACCTGCAATTAAAGCACCCATATCTAAAGAAAAGATAGTTTTGTCTTTTAATGAATGAGGAACATCGCCTCTAACAATACGTTGTGCCAAGCCTTCAGCAATTGCAGTTTTACCAACACCAGGTTCACCAATTAAAACTGGATTATTTTTAGTCTTTCTTGATAAGATTCTTATAACATTTCTAATCTCATCATCACGACCAATAATAGGGTCTAATTTTTGTTGTCTTGCTCGTTGTACTAAGTCAGTACCATATTTATTAAGAGCATCATAAGTATCTTCTGGACTATCACTAGTTACTCTAGTAGAACCTCTAATACTCATTAATATTTTTAAAAACTCATTTCTGTTTATATTATATCTTGAGAAAACACTTGATAAATTATTATTAGGAACATCAAGCAAAGCTAAGAAAATATGTTCAACTGAAACATATTCATCTTTCATATTTGTAGCAATTTCTTCTGCTCTTAATAATGCTTTATCACATTCAGAAGAAATATAAATTTTATCTGCTTCTCTACCCATACCACTAACTTTAGGTAAAGAATTTAATTTCATTTCTATTTCTTTTTTAATTGCTTCAACATTTAAATTCATCTTTGTTAAAAGTTGAGGAATTAAACCTTGATTTTCATCTAATAAAGAATACAATAAATGTTCTTGATCTAACATTTGATTTTGATATTTGATAGCCAAATCTGAAGCAGATTGAACTGCTTGCAAAGATTTTTTAGTAAATTTTTGTGCATTCATAAGAAATACCCCTTTCACATACATATCTTGCGTTATTTACTACTATCTTTTCTTGACTACCATATTACATTCTTATTATTAAATTCCTATATTATTTTTATTAACAAATTTTAAAATATTAGCACTCTTATATAATGAGTGCTAATATTTTAATCATCTAATTGTATTTTCATTTTTTGAAGTATCTTTTTCTCTTTTCTAGAAACTTGTACTTGTGTCATTCCTAATATTTGAGCTGTTTGTGTTTGAGTTTTTCCTTTGAAATATCTCAATATAATCAAAGCTCTGTCATTAGATTCTAAATTGGTCAAAGCCGATTTCAAAGCTATTTTATCAACTAATTCTTCTTCACTATCGTCAGATTTAATATCTATTTGATGAGTTTTACTATCTGACTCATCTTCCGTTAAAGTTAATGATATAGGATTAGCAGAAACATTTAAAGCCTCTACAACTTGTTCTGGAGAAACTTCCAATTTTTCTGCTAAAAAATTAATACTAGGAGTTTGTCCCGTTTCTTTTAAAATATCATTATTTAACTTCACGACTTTTAAAGATAATTCTTTTAAGCTTCTACTTACCTTTATTGCTCCCCCATCTCTAAACATTCTTTTTATTTCTCCTAAAATTACAGGAACAGCATAAGTAGATAACTTAAATCCTCTACTCTCATCAAAACTATCAACAGCTTTTACTAGCCCCACACACCCAGCAGAATACAAATCTTCATAATCAATTCCTCTACCTTGGAATTTTTTTACACACATATGTACTAAGCCTAAATTTTGTTCTACTATTTCATCTCTACTAAGCATTTTTTATTCTAGGGCTTAATTTTTTTGTCATTATAATTGTAGTCCCTACCCCCACTTTAGAAGTAACTTTTAACTTGTCCATAAAAGTCTGCATAACAGCAAATCCCAAACCTGCTCTTTCTTCCTCTTTAGCAGTAGTAAACATAGGTTCCATAGCTTGATTAACATCAGCTATACCACAACCTTTATCCCTAATTTTTATGTAAACTTCATTTCCTTCTAAAATTCTTGCAGTTATAAAAACTTTTCCCATAGTATTTCTATATCCATGAACTATACAATTTGTAACAGCTTCACTAACAGCAGTTTTTATATCTGATAACTCATCAATAGTAGGGTCTAACTGTATAAAAAAACTAGACACAGCACTTCTAGCATAACTTTCATTTGTTGATTTACTCAAAAAGTTTAAATTCATTTCATTTAATACCTTCATAAACATTCTCCTTTATTCAATAATTACAAGCTTACTCAAACCAGCAAGCATCATAACCCTCTTTATATGATTAGACATACCTGTCACTTTCAAACTTCCATCAATACTTTGCATAAGTTTATATCTCCCCATAACCAAGCCTATCCCACTAGAATCCATAAAAGTTACTTTTGAAAAATCTAATATTGTCATCTTAGGCATAGCTGTTTGAATTTGTTTATCAATCACTTCTCTTATGCTGACAGAAGTATGATGATCTATTTCGCCTATTAAATTAGCAGTAAGCTCATCATCTTTTATAACTATATTAACCAAAATTACTCCTCCTTAAACAATAAAAAAGAACCTTTTATAATTCACATTATAAAAGGTTCTTTTCAAAAACATTGTCGAAGTAACAACTTCACTATAAATTAACATTATATGATAATTTTAAAATTATTATTACTTGTTTAATTTTTCAAATATTATTTCTCTAGCACTACCTACCATATACAACGAGCCACAAACAATAAGCAAATCATTTTTATCTAACTTACTAATAACTTCATTAATAGCTTCTTCATAAGAATAATTATAAGTAACTTTATTAGTATCACTTACAACTTCTGCTAAAACTTTAGGGTCTAATGCTCTAGGATTACAAACTGGAACACAAATCATCTCATCAACCACATTTAAAATTTGTCTTACTGAATGTTCATAATCTTTATCGGCAAGCATTCCCATAATGGCGTATTTTTTATTAGCTTTAACATTTTTTAACGCACCAGCTAAAGCAGTTGTTCCTTCTAAATTATGAGCACCATCAATAACTATTATAGGTTCTTTAGATATTACTTCAAATCTTGCTGTGAAAACAGTATCTCTAATACTATTTTGTATACATTCATCAGATATATTAAATCCTTTTGATTTAACTATTTCCATACATTCTATAACATTAACAGCATTATAAACTTGATGTATACCAACTAGTGAGGTTTGATATTCTTTGTTGTTGTATACAAAAGTATTTCCAGTGATATCAGACTTTTTAATTTCTATTGCCCCAATATTTGCTTTAATAAATCTAGCATTCATTTCAGCACATTTTTTCATTAAAACCGAAACAGCGTCAATATCTTGATTACAATAACAAACACACACACCATTTTGTTTTATAATTCCAGCTTTTTCATTTGCTATTTTCTCTATAGTATCCCCTAATATGTTAGTGTGGTCTAAAGATATTGAAGCAATTACAGATACTAATGGATTTTTTATAACATTAGTAGCATCATAAGTTCCACCAAGACCTACTTCTAAGCACACAATATCACAATTTTGTTCATAAAAATATAAAAAAGCAATTGCTGTTATTGCCTCAAACTCTGTGATTTGAATATTTTTAGATTCTAACAAATCTATTTTTTCTTTTACTATTGTTGCATATTTTGCAAAATCTTCTTTTGAAATCATTTCACCATTAATTTGAAATCTCTCCCTAAAATCAACAACAAAAGGTGAAATATAGCTACCACATTTATACCCAGCATTTCTTAAAATATTTGCACACATAGTAGTTGTAGAACCCTTACCATTAGTTCCAGCTATATGTATTATTTTAAGCTTATCCTGTGGATTACCAATTTCATCTAACAAACATTGTATTCTATCCAATCCCAATTGCCAACCAAATTTTTCAAAAGAATGTATATATTTTAAGGCTTCATCGTAATTCATCTTTTTACCCCTCTAATACTAATAATAAAACGGGCAGAAAATCTCTACCCGTCTATTTAAAAATTAAAACATATCATCGAATATATCAAAGTTGTCATCATAATAATCATTAAATCTATCTTCATAATGGTCATGATTTTGAATGCCATTATATTGATAATTTTTGAATACCATAACTCCACCTAAAATTAAAAAGAATATACTAGATAATATCGCAATACCATTTATTACAATACCAGCAACAGAAATTCCTTTTGATCTTTTTATGCCTAAAACTCCCAAAACTACACCTATAATACCTAGTATTAAAGATAAAACATAAAATCCACTAAACCCTATAAAGAAAAGTGCACCCATTACAAGCATTTCATATACACATGATAAAATTCCTAGCACTAAAGATGCAATTGCTAATCCAGATTTTTTATCTTTCGGTTTATTCATATTATTTTGGTTACCAGTATAATTCCAACCATTATTAGTGGTAAATTTTTGTTCTTTATTGTAATTCCAGTTATTATCATTTAAAGATTGAGCTTGTTGATTATTACTCCAAGTATTAGTATCTTTTTCAGTATATGCAGGTGCTTCTATTTCAACACCTGCTCCTTGTACTGATTTATCAGAAACATCATTTTCAACATTAGCACTATCATCTTGTTGAAAACTATCTTCTTTTAAATTTTCATTATTTACTAATTCTTGTTCATTCTCTATTATTTGTGTTTCTTGAGTTTCTTGTGTTTTGTCATTTTCCATTTCGATTAACTTAACACCACAACTAGGACAAAATTTCATATCCTCATTACATTTGTTGCCACATTCTTGACAATATCTCATAAAAACACCCCTTCTCGTATTAACCTAATTCTTTAATACTTTCTAAAACTTTTTCTAGTTTTTCTTGTACCTTAGCAAGTTTTTCTCTTTCTGCATTAACAACTTTTTCTGGTGCTCTAGAAACAAAGTTTTCATTAGATAATTTTGATGTAAAGATTTTAATTTCTTTTTCGCAGAATTCTTTTTCTTTATTAAGTCTTTCTAATTCTTTATCTTTGTCTATTAAGTCGCCCATAGGAATTAAAATTCTAGCAGAATCTGTAACAACTTGCATTGAATTTTCAACATCAAATTTATCGCTAACTTTTACTTCAGAAGCAGAAGCTAATTTTTCAAAGAAAGGAGCACATTTTTCAAAAATTTCTTTTGAAGATGTTTCGATAAATAAAGATGCTTTTCTGCTAGGTGGAATATTTTTCTCAGCTCTAGCATTACGAATACCTTTAATAGCATTCATGATTTTTTCAAATTCTTTTTCATCTTGTACAAAGTTTAATTCTTCTTTATATTCAGGCCATTTAGAAATCATTACTGATTCACAATCATTAGGGATTGCTTGCCAAATTTCTTCTGTGATGAATGGCATAAATGGGTGTAATAATTTTAGAGCATTAACCATTACAAATACTAATACTTTTTGAGCGTCTAATGCAGTTTGACCACCAGCAGAAATTCTAGTTTTTGTAAGTTCAATATACCAGTCACATAAGTAATCCCAAATAAAGTCAGTAATTTTTGAAGCAGCTAAACCTAAATCATAATGATTTATATGTTCTGTAACTTCACTAACTAATCTATTTAATTTTGTAATAACCCATTTATCTTCGATTTGTAATTCAGCTGGTAATTCTACTGAAGTAATTTCATCAGATAAATTCATCATAATAAATCTAGTAGCATTCCATAATTTATTAGCAAAGTTTCTAGCAGCTTTAACTTTTTCTTCTGAATAACGCAAATCATTACCAGCACTATTACCTGAAGCTAACATATATCTCAATGCGTCAGCACCAAATTCATCAATAACTTCAAGTGGGTCAATACCATTACCTAAAGATTTTGACATTTTTCTACCTTGTTCATCTCTAACTAAACCATGAATTAAAACAGTATCAAAAGGAACTCTACCTGTTTGTTCTAATCCTGAGAACATCATTCTCATAACCCAGAAAGGAATAATATCATAACCAGTTACAAGAGTATTTGTAGGGTAGAAATATTTTAAATCTTCTGTTTCGTTTGGCCAACCTAAAGTTGAGAAAGGCCATAAAGCAGATGAGAACCATGTATCTAAAGTATCTTCATCTTGTGTTAAATTTGTGCTGTTACATTTTGTACAATGAGTTGGAGCTTCTTTAGCAACAACAATCTCACCGCAATCAGCACAGTAGTAAGCAGGAATTCTGTGTCCCCACCATAATTGACGAGAAATACACCAGTCTCTAATATTTTCTAACCAGTGGAAATATACTTTTTCAAATCTTTGTGGTTCAAATCTAGTTTCACCATTTTTAACAGCATCAATAGCTGGTTTAGCTAATGGTTCCATTTTAACAAACCATTGTTTAGAAACTCTAGGTTCAATAGTAGTGCCACAACGATAACAAGTACCAACATTGTGAGGGTGATCTTCAATTTTAACTAAGAAGCCTTGTTCATCTAAATCTTTAACAATAGCTTTTCTAGCTTCATATCTGTCCATACCTTCATATTTGCCACCAAGTTCGTTAATCTTAGCGTCTTCTGTCATAACATTGATAATAGGTAAATCATGACGTAAACCAACTTCAAAGTCATTAGGGTCATGAGCTGGAGTAATTTTTACAACACCAGTACCAAATTCAATGTCAACATAATCATCAGCAACTATTGGAATTTCTCTATTAACTAAAGGTAAAATTAAAGTTTTTCCAACTAAATGTTTATATCTTTCATCATTAGGATTTACAGCGACAGCAGTATCACCTAATAATGTTTCAGGTCTAGTTGTAGCAAGTTGTAAATAACCAGAACCATCTTTTAATGGGTATCTTAAATGCCAGAAATGACCTGCTTGATCTTCATACTCAACTTCTGCATCAGAAATAGAAGTTAAACAATGAGGACACCAGTTTACAATTCTTTCACCACGATATATTAATCCTTTATCATAAAGTTTAACAAAAACTTCTTTTACAGCTTCAGAACAACCTTCATCTAAAGTAAATCTTTCTCTAGACCAGTCACAAGAAGAACCTAATTTTTTCAATTGTTCAATAATTCTTCCACCATATTGTTCTTTCCATTTCCAAGCTCTTTCTAAAAAGCCTTCTCTACCTAAATCTTCTTTAGTTAAACCTTCTGCTTTCATAGCTTCAACAATTTTAGCTTCAGTAGCAATAGAAGCATGGTCAGTACCTGGTAACCATAAAGCAGAATAACCTTGCATTCTTTTTGTACGAATTAGAATATCTTGTAAAGTATTATCTAATGCGTGACCCATATGTAGTTGTCCTGTAATGTTTGGAGGTGGGATAACTATTGTATATGGAGTTTTTTGACAATCTCTCTCAGCTTTAAAATATTCTTTATCCATCCAAAATTTATATATTCTATCTTCAAAATCTTTTGGAGAATATACTTTTTGTAATTCTTGTTTCATATTTTCCTCCTAGTATAATTCAATTCAATTTATATAATATCGATTATAATTATACTACAAAACAAGCTTTATTTGCAATATTAAAAATAAAAGTCTTATCTTTTAAATAAAAGATAAGACTTTTGAAACATTATCCTAATAACTTTTCAACACTTGCTAATTTTACACATAAGCAGAATAAATCCATAGCTTGTTGTAATTCTTCATTTGAAGGATATGTAGGAGCAATTCTAATATTTGTATCTTTAGGGTCTTTACCATAAGGATAAGTAGCTCCAGCAGGTGTCATAACAACTCCAGCGTTTTTACACAATTCAACTACTCGTTTAGCACAACCTTCTAATGTATCTAAAGATACAAAATATCCACCGTTTGGTTTATGCCAAGAAGCAATTTCTAAAGGAGCGATTTCTTTTTCTAAAGTATTGATAACAATATTGAATTTTGGTTCAATAATTTGTCTGTGTAATTGCATATGTTTTTTAATACCATCTAAATCTTTAAAGAATTTAACATGACTTAATTGATTTAATTTATCAAATCCAATAGTTTGAACAGTAAGTTGTTTTTTGATAAATTTCACATTTTCTTCACTTGCAGCAAACATTGCAATACCAGCACCAGGAAAACTTACTTTTGAAGTAGAAGCAAAAATAAATACTCTATTTGGGTTACCAGCTTTTTTACATTCTGCAAATAAATCTAATAAAGTATCAGGTGTATCTGTTAAGTGGTGAATGCAGTAAGCATTATCCCAGAATATTCTAAAATCTTTTGCTTTAGTTTTCATATTTGCAAATCTTCTAACAACATCATCAGAATAAGTGATACCTTGTGGATTTGAATACATAGGTACACACCAAATACCTTTTATTGTTTCATCATTTGCAACTAATTCTTCAACCATATCCATGTTAGGACCTTCACTAGTCATAGGGATATTAATCATTTCAATTCCCATTGCTTCACAAATAGCAAAGTGTCTGTCATATCCTGGAACTGGACATAAAAATTTTATTTTATCATAATCTTTCCAAGGTTTTTCGGAATCAACAAAACCGAATAACATACCTTTAGCGATAGTATCATACATTAAATTTAAACTGGAGTTACCACCAATTATAATTTCATTCTCAGAAACATTAATCATTTGAGAAAATAATCTTTTAGCTTCTGGAATACCGTCTAATATACCATAGTTACGAGTGTCAAAACCTGTTTCATCTTTAACGTCAACTACATCTTTCATATTAGTTAACATATCCATAGATAAATCTAATTGTTTAGCACCTGGTTTACCTCTTGACATATCTAACTTTAATCCCATTGCACAATATTCATCATATTGTTTTTGTAAAACTTCTTTTTCTTCAGATAATTGTTCTTTTGTCATTTTTGCATATGAAATCATAATTGACCTCCTAAAATAATAATGTTTAAATGAATGAGATGCAGTTTATAATTGCACCTTTTTAAACTTAACAAAACTATTGTACTATATTTTTAACTAATTTGCAATATTTATTTTCAATTCTTGCAAAATTATATAATTTAAATACTATTAGTATAATATTATATAATAAAACTAATTGTATTTAAATTGTTTTATCATAAATATATATGATTTATTTCATAAAAATAAACCGACTTGCAAATAGCAAATCGGTTTTATTTTGATATTAATATTCAGCACTACCTGTTGTTCTTGGGAAAGGTAATACATCACGAATGTTAGAAACACCTGTGATATACATAATTAATCTTTCGAAGCCTAAACCAAATCCAGCATGTTTTGTACCACCATAACGTCTTAAATCTAAGTACCATGAATAATCTGCTGGGTCTAAGTTTAATTCTTTCATTCTGTTTTCTAAAACATCTAGTCTTTCTTCCCTTTGGCTACCACCAATGATTTCACCAACACCAGGAACTAATAAGTCAACTGCTGCAACTGTTTTGTTATCGTCATTTAATCTCATATAGAAAGCTTTGATTTCTTTAGGATAATCAGTAACGAAAATAGGTTGTTTAAATATTTCTTCTGTTAAGAAGCGTTCATGTTCTGTTTGTAAATCACAACCCCAGTATACAGGATATTCAAATCTATCTTTATGTTTTTCTAATATTTCAATAGCTTCTGTATAAGTTACATGAGAGAATTCAGAATTTACCAAAGCTGTAAGTCTTTCAATTAAGCCTTTGTCATAGAAGTTGTTGAAAAATTGCATTTCATCAGGACAATTTTCTAAAACATAAGATAAAACGAATTTAATCATATCTCTAGCTAAATCCATGTCATCTTTTAAATCAGCAAAAGCAATTTCAGGTTCAATCATCCAGAACTCTGCAGCATGTCTAGCTGTGTTTGATTTTTCTGCTCTAAAAGTAGGACCAAATGTATAGATATTACCAAAAGCCATAGCCATACATTCACCTTCTAATTGACCAGAAACAGTTAAACTTGTATGTTTACCGAAAAAGTCTTGTGAGTAATCAACTTCACCATTTTCATTTTTAGGAATATTTTCTAAATCAAAAGAAGTTACATGGAACATTTCTCCAGCACCTTCACAGTCACTACCTGTAATTAAAGGTGTGTGAGCATATACAAATCCTCTTTCATTAAAGAATTTGTGAATAGCATAAGCAGCTACTGATCTAACTCTAAAAACAGCACTAAAAGTATTTGTTCTTGGTCTTAAATGAGCAATACCTCTTAAGAATTCTAAAGTATGTCTTTTCTTTTGTAGAGGATAATCTGGTGTAGAAGCACCTTCTAAAACGATTTCAGTTGCATGAATTTCAAAAGGTTGTTTTGCACCAGGTGTTAAAACGATATTACCTGTTACAACTAAAGCACTACCTACATTATATTTACAAACCTCTTTAAAGTTTGAGATTTTACTATCTTCAAAAACTACTTGTAAATTTTTAAAGCAACTACCGTCATTAATTTCGATAAATCCTAAAGCTTTAGAATCACGAATTGTTTTTACCCAACCACAAACGGTAACTGGTTTACTTTCATATGAACTAACATCAGAAAATAACTTTTTAATTTTTACTCTTGTCATATCAAGTTACTCCTTTTCTTATTATTTTTGTACATTATTTTAATGATATCACAAAAAAATATATTAAGCAATATAAAACTAAAATTAAATTACATAAAGTTTCCTTGCTCTAACAAATATTTTAAATTTGTAAATCGCTTAGATTTAAGAACATTAGAAACCATATACTCAATCACATTTTGACTGCCAACAATTATCAATATTTTTTTAGCTCTAGTAATAGCAGTATAAAGTAAATTTCTATAATATAATTTCTCATACCCCTTCATCAAAGGAATAATAACAGCTTCAAATTCACTACCTTGACTTTTATGAATAGTTATAGCATAAGCCAACTCTAATTCTATAGCCAAATCAAATGGGTATGTAGCAATCCTACCTTCAAAATCAATCATCATAAGGCTTGAAGCTCTATCAATAATTTTAATTACACCAATATCTCCATTAAATATACCAGTACCTTTATCTTCATCTTTAACCCATTCTATATCGTAATTATTTTTAGTTTGCATAACTTTATCACCTTCTCTAAAAGTGTATAAAGTTGTTTTTAATTCATTTTTCTTATTTTTTGAAGGGTTTAAAGTGTTTTGTAACAACTTATTAATTTGCTCTACTCCCAAATTACCACCTCTTTGAGGACATAAAACTTGTATATCATCTATCGGTGAAAATCCATATGCGTTTGGTAATCTAGTGCAAACCAAATCATGTACCGTCATACTTGTATTTGCAACATCTCTTTTAGGCATAAAGAAAAAGTCAGTATCTTTTCTGTCTAGTACAGGCATCTGTCCATTAACTATTCTATGTGCATTTGTAACTATTAAACTTTGTTGTGACTGTCTAAAAATTTGTTCTAAACAAACAGTAGGCACAATATCACTATCTAATAAATCGTGCAAAACATTTCCAGCACCAACACTTGGCAACTGATTATAATCCCCAACCAAAACTAATTTAGCCTTAGGCTTAATAGCTTTAAGTAAATTTGCAAACAAAAGAGAATCAACCATTGACATCTCATCTATAACAACAACATCATGCTCTAAAGGATTGTGTTCATTTCTTGTAAATTTATGTACACCATCAATATATTCAACTTCTAATAGTCTATGTATTGTTTTAGCATCTCTACCAGTAATTTCACTAATTCTTTTAGCAGCTCTTCCAGTAGGAGCACAAATACCAATATCTTTTCCCAAATACTCTAAAACTTCTATAATACCGTTTAATGTAGTGGTTTTACCAGTACCAGGACCACCAGTTAAAATAAATATATCATTTTGACTAGCTTGATAAATGGCTTTTTTTTGCAATTTTTCATAAGTAATATTTCTATCTTTTTCTATTTCATTTATTATAAAATCAACATTACTTATCTCCTCACTAGGAATACTACACATTAATAAAATTCTACTAGCAATATATTCTTCTGCTTGATACACTTCAGGCAATGCTATAAAATGTTTATTTTTCTCTATAAGTTGTATTTCTTTCTTTTCTATTAAATCATCTAAAGTGATACTCACTTCTTCTATATCTAAACCCAAAAATTTAGCAACTGGAAGAATAGTTTTCTCTTTTGGCAAACAAGTATGCCCGTTATTTAAATTTCTTTTTATTATATATAAAAACCCTGCTTTAATCCTGTTGTAGTGATTTTTTGGTATTTCAAAATCTTCAGCCATTTCGTCAATCTTTTTAAAATCAACATTAAATCCACTATCACATAAAATATATGGATTATCTCTTAGCATATCAATAGCTAAACCACCCCATCTTTTCCATACCAAAACAATTTGGGCAGGTGAAATATTATATTTAGCTAAAAACAACATCAAACTTCTTATACCAAACATTTGCTTAAACTGTTCAGCCATATCATTTGCTTTTTTAGGACTTATCCCCTTAATCTCTGCCAATCTCTCTGGATATTGTTCTAAAATATTTAGTGTTTCTTCTCCAAAAGTTTCAACTATTTTTTTAGCTGTTGAAGGTCCTATTCCTTTGATTGTTCCACTTGCCAAATATCTTTCTATTGCATATATAGAAGTTGGTAAAGTTCTGCTGAATGTTTCCACTTTAAATTGGTACCCATATACACTATGACTTGTAAAATATCCAGTAAGCTCTAATTCTTCAGCTTCGTGTAACTCTGGCATAATTCCAACAGCTGTTATAAGCTCACCATTACAGTTCAAATCAATGACGGTAAACCCATCTTCCTTTGCAAAAACAACTGTTTCAACCGAACCTTTTATAGTTTCTATTTCATTTTGAGCCATAATTCACCTCCTATAATTTAGTAAACATTAGTTCTTATTATACTCTTTTTTTCAAATGTATTCAACAATTATAGATAATAAAGAACTCATTAACAGTCGTTAATGAGTTCTTTATTATTATATATATGGCTCAAATTAGTGTTTTTCTATCTCTAAATTTATTTTATCCATTAAACTATCGGGTGTACAATATTCTATTCCTTCTAATTCAAAAGCTAAAACTTTAGCAATTCTTCTACTTTCTTCGTCTAACCCTAAATCCAAAACTAAAACGGTATCACCTTCATAACAATCCCACTTTGATTGGTTATGAAGAAATCTAATAACCATTTCTATGTCTTCAATTCCGTCTTTAACAGGGTATAAAAGCATATGTTTATATTTTGTTTTAGGTTGTATTAATTTTAAAGAAATAAATTTAGCACTTTCTAATAAACCAATAAAACAAAATATCGTTAAAACTATGTATCCTAGTAAATCCATTATATCACCTCATATAAATAAACTCTATAGCTTATTATATGTTTTTAATCAAAAAACGGTGATATATACAAAAAAGACCTAAGTTAAAACTTAGGTCTTTTTATAAAAGCTAAATTATTTAGCTAATCTTTCTTCTAAAGCAGCTAATTGACGGCTTAATTCTTCTGGTAATCTGTCACCAAATTTGCCATAGAATTCATGGATACCTTTAGCTTCTTCTTTCCATAATTCTTTATCAACTGTTAATAATTCTTTAACTGTATCAACAGTGATGTCTAAGCCTTCGATATTGATATCTTCAGCTTTTGGTTCATAACCGATAGCTGTTTCAACAGCTTCAGCATTACCTTTACAACGGTCAACGATCCACATTAAAACTCTCATGTTATCGCCGAAACCTGGCCAAATGAAGTGACCTTCATCGTCTGTTCTGAACCAGTTAACATTGAAGATTTTTGGAGCTTTATCGCCTAATTTTTCACCCATTTCTAACCAGTGAGCGAAGTAGTCACCCATGTGGTAACCACAGAATGGTAACATAGCCATAGGGTCACGACGAACAACACCAACAGCACCTGCAGCAGCAGCTGTTGTTTCAGAAGCCATTGTAGAACCTACGAATACACCATGATTCCAGTCAAATGATTGATATACTAATGGAGCTGTTTTAGCACGACGACCACCAAAGATCATAGCAGAAATTGGAACACCTTCTGGGTTGTTGAATTCTGGGCTGATGCAAGGGCAGTTGATAGCTGGAGCTGTAAATCTTGAGTTTGGATGAGCACCTTTTTCTGTAGACTCTTTACCATTCCAAGGTTTACCTAACCAGTCAATAGCATTTTCTGGAGGATTTTTATCTAAACCTTCCCACCAAACTGTGTTATCATCTAAGTTATGAGCAACGTTTGTGAAGATTGTATTTTTCTTTGTTGATTCTAAAGCGTTGAAGTTTGATTTTGCGTTTGTACCAGGAGCAACACCGAAGAAACCATTTTCAGGGTTGATAGCATATAATCTACCATCTTTACCTGGTTTTAACCAAGCGATATCGTCACCTACGCACCAAACTTTGTAACCTTGTTTGCTGTAAACTTCTGGTGGAATTAACATAGCTAAGTTTGTTTTACCACAAGCAGAAGGGAAAGCAGCAGAAATATATGTTACTTCGCCTTGAGGATTTTCAATACCTAAGATTAACATATGTTCAGCCATCCAGCCTTCATTTTTACCTTGGTAAGAAGCAATTCTTAATGCGAAACATTTTTTACCTAATAATACGTTACCACCGTAAGCAGAGTTGATAGACCAAATTGTGTTATCTTCTGGGAAGTGAACGATGTAACGTTTTTCTGGATCGATATCAGCTTTTGAGTGTAAACCACGAACGAAGTCGTTAGAAGTTTCACCTAAGTTTTCAAAAGCAGCTTTACCCATACGAGTCATGATATCCATGTTTAATACAACATAGATAGAGTCTGTTAATTCAACCCCAACTTTAGCTAAAGGTGAACCGATAGGACCCATTGAGTAAGGAATTACATACATTGTACGGCCTTTCATAACACCATCATACATAGGTGTTAATTTAGCATACATTTCTTTAGGATCACACCAGTGGTTTGTTGGACCAGCGTCTTTTTCATCTCTTGAACAGATGAATGTACGGTCTTCAACACGAGCAACGTCGTTTTGAAGAGTTCTGTGTAAATAACAACCTGGTAATTTTTCTTGATTTAAAGCTTCTAGTTCGCCACTAGCAACAGCTTGTTCTCTTAATGCGTTTAATTGCTCTTCAGAACCATCAATCCAAACAACATTGTCTGGTTTACAAAGAGCTACCATTTCATCAACCCAGTTGATTACATTTTTGTTATTAGTTAACATAATGCAGTTCTCCTTTTATAATTAAAGATTTAAGATTTGAAATAAATTTTTTCAAATCTTTCACAAATACTATTATAGGTATAGTTGCAAAAAAAATCAATCTTTTTTTATGAATTTTTTATTTATTTTAGTTTTTTGGTGTTATATCCTAATATATAGACTAAAATTTTATATATTTGCATAAATTTAAAATCGAAATATTGATAATTAATTAACTATATTTTGCAATAATATGTTATTAATCTTGCAAAATTTAAAATTAAAAAATTAAATTATATCAAATTTTTCGTCTGTTATAGGCAATGAGGCTGTAGCATTTAAATTCATTCCTGCAAATTTTTTATTTTGCATTTCAAAATAACCTTGTGAAGCAATCATTGCAGCATTATCACCACAATACTTTAAAGGTGGCATAAATAACTCAAAATTATTCTTTTTACACTCTTTTTCCATTTTTTCCCTAATACCACTATTAGCAGAAACCCCGCCTGCTAATACTATTTTCTTATATCTATATTGTTTTGTAGCTTTTATAAGTCTATCTGCAATTATTTCAGATACCGTTTTTTGGAAAGAAGCACACACATCATTAACATTCACTTCTTCTCCTTTTTGTTTTGAATTGTTAATTAAATTCAAAACTGCTGTTTTAAGACCAGAAAAACTAAAATCATATTCACTACCTTCAACTTTTGGTTTAGGCAATTTATATGTATCAGGATTGCCCAGTTTTGAAGCTTTATCGATTTCTACACCAGCAGGATAGCAAAATCCTAATGCTCTACCAGCTTTATCATACGCTTCTCCAACAGCATCATCTCTAGTTCTTCCGATAATATTAAACTCTGTATAAGACTTAACTTCTACTATATGACTGTGTCCACCAGACATAATCATACACATAAAAGGAGGTTTTACCCCATTTGATATATAATTACCTGCTATGTGACCTCTTATATGATGAACTGGTATCAATGGTATGTTTTTAGCCATTGATAAACCTTTAGCAAAATTAACTCCAACTAATAAAGCGCCAATAAGTCCCGGTGCATAAGTTACTGCTATTCCATCAATATCATCTAAAGTAATACCAGCTTCTTCTAAAGCCAAATCAGTAACTTTAACGATACTTTCACAATGTCTTCTGGAAGCAATTTCTGGTACGACTCCACCATATAGTCTGTGTTCATCTATTTGTGAAACAACAACATTAGAAAGAACTTTAACTCCGTCTTCTACAACAGCAACAGAAGTTTCATCACAAGAACTCTCTATTCCTAGTATTTTCATACTTTATATACTCCTATCAATAATAGTCTTTATTATAATAATTATCTATTTTATGTATTTTTTTGTCAAGTATATTAATTGTTTTTATAAGTCTACTATGATATACTTTAATTGAATGCTAAAAATATGGAGGATGTTTATGATAAACACAATATTATTATCCGGAGATAGTAGTTATCTAATGGATACAGTAAGAAAAGCTATCGAAGATAATTACAAAGACATTAAAGTAAATAAAGCTTTAGAAGGTCAAAGTGCATTTTATGAATGTATAACAAATAAACCAGATTTAATTATATTTGACAATACAATAGAAAACCAGCAGATTATACCAACAATTGTAGAGTTTGATAAAGAGATAAGAATGATAGTAATAATTGATGAAGATACAGATGTATTATTAGATTTACCATATGGTGTTGACCAGACAATCTTAATAAACTCTAAAGAAGAAGCTATAGTACAATGTCTATCTAAATTTATTGACAAATAGTCACTTGTAATGATAAAATTAAGAGTGATTTTAATATAAAAATAATAAGAAAAGGAAGTTACATTATGTCTTTTGATAAAGTAAGAACTAGATTTGCTCCAAGTCCAACTGGTTATATGCACGTTGGTAACTTAAGAACAGCTTTATATGCTTATTTATTAGCTAAGAAAAATAATGGTACTTTTATTTTAAGAATAGAAGATACTGACCAAGAACGCTATGTTGAAGGTGCTGTTGATATTATATACAACACACTTAGAAAAACTGGTTTAATTTGGGACGAAGGTCCAGACATTGGTGGTCCTGTTGGTCCATACGTACAAAGTGAACGCATGGGAATGTTTAAAGATTACGCTCTACAACTAGTTGAAAAAGGTCATGCTTACTTCTGTTTCTGTGATAAAGAAAGATTAACAGAACTAAAAGAAATTCAACAAGCATCAGGTATAGCACCAAAATATGATGGACACTGTAGAAATCTAACACCTGAAGAAATCAAAGAAAAATTAGATGCCGGTGTTCCATACGTAATTAGACAAAAAATGCCTAAAGATGGTACAACTACTTTCCATGACGAAGTTTTTGGTGATATCACAGTAGAAAACTCAACACTAGACGACCAAATCTTAATAAAAACAGATGGTATGCCAACTTACAACTTTGCAAACGTAGTTGACGACCATACAATGGGAATTACTCATGTTATTCGTGGTAATGAATATTTATCTTCTGCACCTAAATACAATCTTTTATACGAAGCATTTGGTTGGGATATTCCTACTTATGTACACTGCTCACCTGTTATGAAAGACTCAACACATAAACTTTCTAAACGTAACGGAGATGCTTCTTTTGAAGATTTAATTGCAAAAGGATATTTAACAGAAGCCGTAATTAACTATATCGCATTATTAGGTTGGGCTCCAAAAGGAGAAAACGAAATATTTACATTAGAAGAATTATGCCAAGAATTTGATGTTTCTGGTATTTCTAAATCTCCTGCTATTTTTGATACACAAAAATTAAGAGCTATTAACGGTGCTTATATCCGTAAATTCAGCGTAGAAGAATTTGAAGAAAAAGCTTTACCATACATAAGACAAACATGTAAACGCGAAGATATAGATACACATTTACTTGCAAAAATGTTACAACCTAGAACAGAATTATTTACAGATATTCCTGAACAAGTTGACTTCATCGATGAATTACCAGATTATGATATTCAAATGTACTGTCACAAAAAAATGAAAACAAATTTAGAAAATTCTAAAGAAGCTTTAGAAAAACTACTACCAACTTTAGAATCAATTGACGAAAACAACTGGACAGTTGATGCTATTCATGAAAAATGTTTCGAAGTAATTGCTCAAATGGAAGTTAAAAACGGAATCGTTTTATGGCCACTTAGAACAGCTATTTCTGGTAAACAATTTACACCAGGTGGTGGTATTGACTTAGCAGAAATTTTAGGTAAAAAATGTACTATTGAACGCATAAAAGATGGTATTAACAGATTAAATAATGCTCAATAATTTAATTATTTATAAAAAAGCTATTGCATATTGCAATAGCTTTTTTGTTTTGTAATAATTGTCATATTTTTCACCAATAATATGTTATATAATACAAATTTAAAAATATTATACTAAATTAGTATTGTAATTAACCCACCAATTTAGTATAATATCATCAAGAAAATTAACATATGTTGGAAGAAAGAGGTTATATTTTATGAAAGAGAAAATTGTTGTAATTGGTGCAAATCACGCAGGTACTGCTACTATGAATACTATACTAGATAATTATAAGGATAAAGAAGTTATTGCATTCGATTCAAATTCAAATATTAGCTTTTTAGGCTGTGGAATGGCTTTATGGATTGGAAAGCAAATAAGTGGTCCTGATGGTTTATTTTATTCAAGTAAAGATATTTTAGAAAACAAAGGTGCAAAAGTATACATGGAAACACCTGTAAACAAAATAGATTACAAAAATAAAATAGTGTATGCACAAGATAAAAATGGAAACAAATATGAACAACCATATGATAAATTAATTTTAGCCACTGGGTCTTTACCTATTGAACCTCAAATTGAAGGTATGGATTTAAAAAATGTTCAGTATGTAAAATTATATCAAAACGCACAAGATGTTATTGAAAAATTAAAAGATGATTCTATAAAACATGTTACTGTAGTTGGTGCTGGATATATTGGTGTAGAACTTGCTGAAGCATTTAAAAGAAATGGCAGAAATGTTACTCTAATAGATTTAGCAGATACTTGTCTTGCTAGTTATTATGATAAAGATTTTTGTGATGCAATGTCTAAAAATCTTGAAGATAATGGTGTAGAATTAGCTTTTGGACAAAAAGTTGTTAAATTAGAAGGAAAAGAAAAAGTTGAAAGAGTTATAACAGATAAACAAACCATTGATACAGATATGGTTGTATTTGGTATAGGATTTAAACCAAATACAAAACTAGGAAATGGTGAGATTGAACTATTTAAAAACAACGCATTTTTGGTTAACAAATCACAAGAAACAAGTATAAAAGATGTTTATGCTGTTGGAGATTGTGCAACTGTATTTAATAATGCTATTCAAAAAACAGACTATATCGCACTTGCTACAAATGCAGTTCGTTCTGGTATTATTGCTGCACACAATGCTTGTGGTACTAAATTAGAAAGTGACGGTGTTCAAGGTTCTAATGCAATTTCTATTTGGGGATTAAATATGGTTAGTACAGGCATCACTCTATCCAAAGCAAAAGCTTTAGGTTATGATGCAGTATGTACTGAATTTGAAGATTATCAAAAAGCTACTTTTATTGAAAGTGGTAACAGTAAAGTTAGTATCAAAATCGTTTATGACAAAACAACAAGAATTGTTTTGGGTGCTCAATTAATGTCTAATTATGATATATCTTCAGCTATTCATATGTTCTCATTAGCAATATCAGAGCAAGTAACAATTGACAAATTAAAACTATTAGATTTATTCTTCTTACCACACTTCAATCAACCTTATAACTATATCACAATGGCAGCTTTAAGAGCTGAGTAAAATAAAAGAGTAATAGGATTTACCTATTACTCTTTTATTTTTTCTTTCACTGTCTTCATAATAACTATAGCTGCAAAAATCATAACTAAAACAAAGACACTATAATCACTAACGGACATATCACTTGTTTTAACTTTATCTAAATCTGATTTTTTATCATTATTTTTATTAGTAGTTGTGTTATCTTGTTTTGTATTTTCTATTTTTAATTGTTCAGTTTTTTCTTTATTTTCTTCTATATCTTTTTCTGCTTCTTTAATCTCAGTAGTTGTAATAACTTCACTATCGTTATCAACATCATTATTTATAGGCTCACTTGTTGTTTGTTCTTCAACAACAGGTTCTACATATCCTTCAAAAACTAAATTACCCTGCTCATCATAAACATTCAACCCTTTTTCTTTTGCCAATTTCTCGGCATTTTGATAATTAGCAAAAGCTCCTACTTGAGAGGAAGCATCTTCCCAACTTTTTCTAACTCTAAAAAGTGCAGTTTTAGGAGTTGTAAAACTTTTCACTTCACTATGAACAGTCTGTCCACTAACTGATTGAACAACATATATTTTATAATAATAAGTTGTATCTGATTTTAAATCATCAGGAATTTTTACATGAAAAGTTCCAATATGTCTTTCTAATCCATCTGGATATAAAGTGACAACGTCTTTAGAAAAATCATTGTATTCGCTAAAAACGCCAAAAATAGTTAAACAGTTTTCACTTTGATACTGTTTAACTTCATAAGAAATATGAACGTAATTATTTTCAATATAAGGTTCTTCTGTAATTAAAACCAGTTCATCTTCTGTTGCAAAAATATTGGTTGTAAAAATAATAACGCTAATAATTGTCATTGCTATAAATGTAATAATCTTATTAAATTTCATATTCATTCCTCCTTTTATATTTACATGTTACCATACAAATATTCATTTTTCAATGTAATTTATTCACCATTTATGATATAATGAATAGTAAAAGGAGGTATTTTGGTGAAAAAAAAGTATCTATAATTTATATAATAGCAGTAATAATTGTTGTTTCGATATTAACAACATCTGACAATAAAACTAATATTGAAATTGTTACTACTACTGCAAATGAAATAAAGACTTTAAAAAATGAAAAAACTGATTTTAATCAACCAACAGAAATGTTGCTAGATGTACCCTATATTAATCAAATAGAAAGTTATCCCACGGGTTGTGAAAGTGTATCAGCTGTAATGGCTTTACAATATCTAGGTATTGATATTACAGTAGATGAATTTATTGATAATCATCTTAAAATGGCACAAACTCCATATTGTGATAATCCACAAGGAGATTGTTTTGGATTTAGTCCTTGGGAATTTTACATAGGTGATCCCTACACAGATGAAGGTTTTGGGTGTTTTGCTCCAGTTATAGAAGAAGCTTTGTTAGACATATTAGATAAAAATCAATATGAAGTAAAAGAACTTTATAATATACCTGTTTCTCAGTTATGTAGTGATTATATAGCTAAAGAAATACCTGTCATATTTTGGGCGACTATGTATATGAGCGACAATATAAGCCAAATTTATTGGTATGATGTTAATACAAACGAAAAAATAGATTGGGTTCAACCTATGCACTGTATGTTACTCGTAGGATATGATGAAGAATATTATTATTTCAATGATCCTTTAACGGAAAAAAATCAAAAATATACTAAAGATGAAACAGAAAACGCTTATAAAGCTATGTATAGCCAAGCTATTGCTATAGTTAAAAAATAATTTTATGATTGATTTTAAAACTTAATTTGATAAAATAAAAGTATAGATAAAAGATTTATCTATACTTTTATTTTTGGAGTTGATATTATGAAAAGATTAATTAGTATACTAATAATATCATTATTTCTATTCACTTCTTGTAATATTCCGTTCGATTTTAAACCATTTGATGATATTAACGAAGATAATTTGCAAGAAATACATTCAAATGTATTTAACGGAGAAGAATTAGTTGATATAACCTTAACAGGTGATACAGCAAACGAACTTTTAAAAGACTTAAAATCCATAAAATACATTCCACTTAAAAAAGAAAAAATAACGCCTAAAGGTTCAATTGTTCATTTTTCTATAGTATATTTAGATGATAAAAATAATGCTGTTAATAAATATGTAAGTATATCTGATAAATTTTTATTTGTTGATAAATACCGTTACATAGTATCAGATGATTGCTACAAAACATTTACTAAATATTTTGAAACAAAATAAAAAAGACTAATCAAAATGATTAGTCTTTTTTGGTGCGGACGAAGTGACTTGAACACTCACGTCTCTCGACACTAGAGCCTAAATCTAGCGCGTCTGCCAATTCCGCCACGTCCGCAATTATAAGCCGTTCTCACGACTTAATTATATTATCATATTTAACAGCTTTTGTCAACACCTTTTTCAAAATATTTTATTGTTTCCATAACATCTCTTGAAATATTATCTTTAAGTTGTTGTATATTTTCAAATTTTTGCTCTTGTCGCACGAATTTATATAGCTCAACTTTTAACTTTCTACCATATAGGTCACCACTATAACCTATAATATGAGTTTCTGCTAAAGGTTGTCTATTACCAGTTATTGTAGGCTTAATTCCAATATTAGTGATACTTTTATACACTTTACCATCTATATTTACACTTGATATATAAACACCAAATTTTAATAAACAAATATTTTCAGATAATGGTTGATTAATAGTAGGAAAATTTATAGTTCTTCCCAACTGATACCCTTTTTCTACTACTTCATCAATAAAATAATTATATCCTAATAAATCATTAACTAAATCTACTTGTCCACTTGATATAAGCTTTCTTATTCTAGTAGAGCTGATAACTTCATCTTTATACAACTCTTGTCCAATTACTTCTACTTTTATTCCCAATTTTTCGCACAAACTTGTTAAAACATCTACATCGCCAGAAGCTTTTTTACCAAATCTATAATCTTGTCCACAATAGACTACTTTAGCATTTATAACTTTATGTAGAATATTGTATACAAAATCTTCAGGAGTTAAATCTTTTATATCTTCAAAATCAGGAATATAAACATAATCAACACCCATTTCTTCTAAACGGCATAA
Source organism: Oscillospiraceae bacterium (assembly GCA_017887325.1). GTDB lineage: Bacteria > Bacillota > Clostridia > Oscillospirales > Ruminococcaceae > Massiliimalia. Next base: position 37,159 of record JAGHIE010000003.1, read on the forward strand.
CCTTTGACTAACAGTCAATATATCTTTTTGTTGTATTTTCTTTGTCGGTCTATTTTTCTTAGTAGTAAAAGTTAAAACAGCTGACTTATATTCACTATGAATAGCTTTATTAATAACCTTTTGATGTCCTAAATGTACTCCATCAAATAAACCTAAGGCAACTGCCGTATTGTGTTTATTTTTTTCATTGAACTCTTTAAAAACTTTCATAAAAGCAGTCACCCCTCCCTTAAAATTTTATCTATTAAACATTTTTTCAATAACTAATTGCATTTTTTCTAAATCTAATCTAGCAAGTCCAATAAAATTATTGTCTTGGTCAAATACTTTGTGATTTCCTTCTACATTTTTATGAAAAACTCTATTTAAATCTAATTTAACACCATTTCTAAATTTATTAGATTGCACTGGGTTAAGTTTTATTTTAGGTAATTGTTCAAATACTTTTTCTACTGGTAAAGCTTTTTGCTCTAATATTCCTTCATCAGTAAATTTTTGTAATTCTTCTAAAGTATAACAATCATCTAAAGTAAAATTTCCAACAATATGTCTTTGTAAATCGGTTAATGTTGCTCCAACTCCTAATCTTTCCCCAATATCGCTTGAAAGAGAACGAATATATGTGCCCTTTGAACATAAAACTTCTATAACACCTGTTTGTGTATCTTCATTAAAATCTACAAGTTTAAGTTTTTTTATGATAACTTTTCTTGCTTTTCGTTCAACAACTTCACCTGTTCTAGCAATATCATAAAGTCTTCTACCATTAACTTGTATTGCTGAAAACATAGGAGGTACTTGCTCTATTTCCCCAACAAATTCTGACAGTACATTCTTTAATTCATCTAAAGTAATATTGCTTTCTTTTTGAGTTTCAATATCACCTGTAATATCCAAAGTATTAGTTGTCATACCCAACTTAAAAGTTGCAATATACCCTTTGTCATCATTTGGCATAACATCACAAGCTTTAGTTGCATTTCCAAAAAACAAAGGCAAAACTCCTGTTGCCATAGGGTCTAAAGTTCCAGCGTGTCCTACTTTTTTAGTTCTTGCCATTCCTCTAACCTTTGCAACAACATCAAATGAAGTCCAATCTTTTGGTTTATTAACGCAAATTATTCCATTCATAAATCACCATTACAATTAAAACAAAGGTATTATTTGTTCTAATAGTCTTTCTTTAGCTTCTTTTAATTCTCTATTTATCAAACAACCTGCAGCTCTTATATGTCCACCGCCACCTAATTTTTGACAAATCTTAGAGGCATCAATAGGTTCGTTAGTTCTTAAAGAAACTTTGTATCCACCTTCTTCACGCTCTCTCATTGTAATCCCAATATCGACACCTTCTACTTGTCTAGGCATAGCACTTATACCATCTATCTCAGCAGAATCAATACCAGTTTTCTTAAGCATTTCTTGAGATATAACAATTAATGCAACTTTATTATTACAATAAAATTCCATATTTTCTAAAACTTGTTTTTCCATTTCTAGTCTGCCTTTTGTCTTTGTGTCAAACAACAATCTGTTTATTTCGGCATAATCACAACCTAAATCTATTAAATCTGCTGCAATTCTAAGTGTTTTGGAAGTAACATTGGAAAATTTAAAACAACCAGTATCTGTGCACATTCCTGTATAAACACAATCAGCTATTTGTTTTGTAAAATTAATATTCATTTCCACTAATAACTGATACATAATTTCACAAGTTGCTGCTGCATTAACATCAACATATTTTAAAGTTGCTTCTATACCATTTGTTCTGTGGTGGTCTATACAAATATCTATTTTATCTTTATATTGTTCCAATTTAACTCCTAAAAGTTGAGTGGCTGCTATATCAACAGAAACTATTAATTCTGGCTCAAAATCTAAATCTTCATATCCAGATTTAAAGTTTTGGAATTTTTTTGGTACTTCATCAGTACATAATACCTTTGCATTTTTTCCTAATTGTCTTAATGAATAATACAAAGAAAAAGCACTTCCCATAGTGTCTCCGTCTGGATTTTGATGGGATAAAATATATATATTATCAGAGTTTTTTAATTTTAAAGCTATATCTTTTAAAATATTCTCCATAAATCATATCCTCCTTATTATCTATGAATAGTGAAAAACGAACAGCTAAAAAGCTATTCATTCTTCACCATGCACCGATTATAAATCTTCTAACATCTTATTAATTTGAGCACCATATTCAATAGAATCATCAGCAATAAATTGTATATCAGGAACTTTTCTCAAATGAAGTCTATTAGATAATTCTCTTTTTATATATCCCGTAGCGCTTTTTAATCCTTTAACAGATTCTTTAGTTTTTTCAAAACCTTCTATAGCACTAACATATACTTTACAGTGTGACATATCATTACTAACATATACTTTTACAATGCTTAGCATTTGTGATATTCTAGGGTCTTTTAACTCTCTTAATATAGATGCAAGTTCGCATTTTATATCTTGAGTTATTCTACCTATTTTATAACCTGCCATAAGTTTTTCTCCTTTCACAAGTTTAAAATACTATCTGCGAAATTTATTTTAAATAAATTTCGCAGAATAATATTATTTTTATCTATTAATCTTCTCTGTATTCTTCAATGATAAATGATTCAAAAATATCGCCTTCTTTGATATCGTTGAATTTATCTAAACCGATACCACATTCATAACCTTGAGCAACTTCTTTTTGGTCATCTTTAAATCTCTTTAATGAGTCGATTTTGTCTTCAGCTAATACGATACCATCTCTAACAACTCTGATTAGAGCAGAACGAGCAACTTTACCATTTAATACATAACAACCAGCAACTACGCCGACATTAGAAATTTTATAAACTTGTCTAACTTCAGCTCTACCAAGTTCAACTTCTCTAGTTTTTGGAGCTAACATACCTTTCATAGCTTGTTTAACATCATCTATAGCATCATAAATGATACGGTATAATCTGATTTCAACATTTTCTGTTTCAGATAATTCTCTAGCATTGTTATCAGGTCTTACATTAAATCCTATGATAATTGCTCCAGAAGCTTGAGCAAGCATTACGTCAGAACGGTTTACAGCACCAACACCACCGTGAATAACTCTAACTCTAACTTCTTCGTTAGATAATTTTTCTAATGATTGTTTAACAGCTTCAACAGAACCGTTAACATCACCTTTTACGATGATAGGTAATTCTTTCATTTCACCTTCAGCAATTTGGCTAAATAAGTTATCCAAAGTAACTTTTTGGTATTGTCTGAATTGTTCTTCTTTTTGTTCATGTTTTCTCTTATCAACAAGTTCTCTTGCTAATCTTTCATTTTCAACTGCTGCAAAATCGTCACCAGCTGTTGGAACTTCATCTAAACCTGTAATTTCAACAGGAACACAAGGACCAGCTTCTGTTATAACTCTGCCTCTATCGTTTACCATAGCTCTAACACGGCCAACTGTTGTACCAGCGATTAAAACATCACCTGTTCTTAAAGTACCATTTTGTACTAATAATGTAGCAACTGGACCTCTACCTTTATCAAGTTTAGATTCAATAACAGTACCTTTAGCTAAACGATTTGGATTTGCTTTTAATTCTAAAACTTCTGCTGTTAATAATACCATTTCTAATAAATTATCAATACCTTGACCTGTATGAGCAGATACTGGAACACAGATAATATCTCCGCCCCATTCTTCAGGAACTAATCCATGTTCTGTTAAACCTTGCATAACTCTGTCTGGATTTGCAGTTGGTTTATCCATTTTGTTTATAGCAACAATAATTTGTACCCCAGCAGCTTTAGCATGGTTTATAGATTCAACTGTTTGAGGCATGATACCGTCATCAGCAGCAACAACTAAGATAGCAATATCTGTTGCTAATGCACCTCTTGCACGCATTGAAGTAAATGCTTCGTGTCCTGGAGTATCTAAGAAAGTGATATTTTTATCATTAACTTTAACTTGGTAAGCACCGATATGTTGAGTAATACCACCTGCTTCTGTAGAAGTTACATCAGCATCACGAATTTTATCAAGGATAGAAGTTTTACCATGGTCAACGTGACCCATAACAACAACGATAGGACTTCTTTCTTCTAAGTCTTCGTCTTTATCTTCTTCTTCAACGAATAATCTTTCCTCAATTGTTACGATTACTTCTTTTTCAACTTTTGCACCTAATTCTTCAGCAACTAAAGAAGCTGTTTCAAAATCTATTACTTGGTTTTGACCAACCATTTCACCAAGCATCATAAGTTTTTTAATAACTTCACTTACATTAACTTTTAATCTAGAAGCTAATTCAGAAACAACGATTTCATCTGGAATTAAAACTTTAAGTTGTTGTTTTCTAGCTCTTTGTAAAGCAAGTCTTTGTAGTTTTTCTGCTTCAGTTTCTTTTTTAGAAGAATATTTTTGTTTATTTCTTTGAGCAGATTTTTGGTTTAATTTTTGTTTTTTACTTGAGTTTTGATATTTATTAGCTGGAGCAATATTTTCATATTTTTCATTATATTTATCTAAGTTGATTTCAACTTTACTTGTATCAACGTGTCTTACATTTTTTTCATATTGTTTTGTATCTTCAGCCATTTTACCAACTGTTTTTGTTTGTGGTTTTTCTTTATTTTGTTGAGGTTTAGCTTTATTTTGTGGTTTATTACCTTTATTGTTAATAGAAGCATTTTTAGCCACTTCAAAACGAGATTTGTCTTGAGCTTTTGTTTGATTTTTCTTGTTATTTTCTACTTTATTATCTTGCACACTTTCACCCTCTGAAATATTTTCTTTTACACTACTTTTTTCTTCAACTTTTTGAGATTGTTGTGGGTTGTTTTCAATTTTATTATCTTCATCTACTTTTTTAGTTTGTTTTTTAGTAGTAGTTTTCTTTTTAATCTTTTTAAGTTCTGCTAATTGTTTAGCAAAATCTTCTGGAGAAATTGATTTTTCTTTATATTTAAAATACTCATCAAAATCTTGTACTTCATTTTGTTTAGTATAGTCTTCTAAAAAAATATCTAACTCTTTTTGTGTCAATGAATTAGCATTAGTTTTATCTTCATCTAGGTATTTATTAAGTACATCTGTAATATCTTTGTTTTCTATACCTAAATTTTTAGCTATATCATTTAACTTATATTTTTTATTCATACGATATCCCCCTTTTTTATTGTTGTATATCGTTATCTATAATGGCAATGGCCTTATTAGCAAAACCCTCATCACATATAGCTAATATACCAGCCTTTTTACCAACAAGATACCATATTTCATCTAATTTTAAATCTATATAGCGATATTCTACTTCATATACCCTACATAAATATTCTACTTCTTTTTTTGTCTTACTTGACAATTCATTTGAAAGAAGCACAACAAAAACATTGTCTAATTGCATACTTTCTTTAACTGGGTCAAATCCTAAAACTAGTTTTCCCAATCTTTTACAAAAAGTTATCGTAGAAACAAGTTTATTTTGCATCATCTAACTCCTCTGTAAGAGATTTCTCTAATTCGTCATAAACTTCATCAGGTATTTTACAAGAAAAAGCTCTTTCTAATCCTCTGTTTTTTCTTGCCATTTTTAAACACTGCGCATTGTTACAAATATATGCACCTCTACCAGCTTTTTTACCTGTTAAATCAAGAGAAATTTCGCCTTCTTTATTTTTAACTACTCTTACTATTTCCCTTTTAGGTTTCATTTCATTGCAACCTGTACATTTTCTTAAAGGAATTTTTCTTTGTGGTTTAGTAACTTTATTTGGCATACAACAGCACTCCATTAAGATTATTCTTCTGTTACTTCTTCTTGTTGAATTTCTTCAACTTCTTCTACATCATTAGTTTTTACAGCACTTGCAGGTTTAATATCAATTTTATAACCTGTTAATCTAGCTGCTAATTTAGCATTTTGACCTCTATTACCAATAGCTAAAGATAATTGATCGTCTGGAACAATTACTCTACAGCTTCTGCCTTCTTTATCTAGAATTTCAACATCTAAAACTTGAGATGGAGATAAAGCTTGGGAAATAAATTGTTTTGGGTCTTCACTATAACGAACAACATCTATTTTTTCGCCGTTTAATTCAGAAACGATATTTGCAACTCTCATACCTTTAGGACCTATGCAAGCACCTACTGGATCGATATTTTCATCTTTTGAATAAACAGCAATCTTAGTTCTAGAACCAGCTTCTCTAGAAATAGATTTAACTTCAACATCTCCATCAAAAATTTCTGGAACTTCTTGTTCAAACAAGCGTTTTACTAAATCTTTATGAGTTCTTGAAACTCTGATAGAACATCTTCTTTCTAAATTTAAAATATCGTTTACATAAACTTTAATACGTTGACCTTCAACTAATTTTTCGCCAGGAATTTGTTCATTTTTGAAAAGAATAACTTCATTTTTATCAATATCAATAGTAGCGTTACCTGTTCTTGGTTCAATTTTATTTACAACTGCAACAACAACTTCGTTAATTTTTGATTGATATTGTTCCATCATTTGTGTTTTAACTGCGTCGTTAATTGCTTGGTGGATTAAGTTTTTACCAGATTGAGCAGCAATACGGCCAATTTGTTTAGTATCTAATTTCATTGTTAGTTTTGTGCCAACTTTACTACGTTTATTTTTAGTTAAAGCTTCATCTAAACTAATTTGACAAGTTTCATCTTCAACTTCTTCAACAATATCTTTTACAATAGCAACTTTAAACTTTTTATCTTCTGTGTCAATTTCAACTATAACATTTTCATCACCAACATTATAGTATTTTTTTACAGCAACAGCTATTGCATTTTTAATATTTTCTAAAATACTATCAACTGCAATTCCTTTTTCTGTTTCTAACATACTCAAAGCGTCAAAAAATTCGTTATTCATTTTGTTTATCGTCCTTTCGATTATAAATATACTACTAAACTTCTATATCATCATTTAATTTTACAAATGAACATTTATCAACATCAAACTCAACTTCTTCTTCATCTATTAAAAGTTTGAAATGTCCTTTATCATACTCTATCAATGTACCAATAAATTCTCTTTGATTATCTCTAGGTCTAATAAGTTTTACTAAAACTTCATCGCCTATACAAACCTCAAAATGTATATCAGTTTTTAATTCTCTCATAAGTCCAGGTGAACCTACTTCTAAGAAATAACTTTGTTCAATAAAATCTTTTTCATCTAACAATTTACTTAAAGGTCTGCTAACTGCTTCACAATCATCAAAATCAATTCCGTCGTCGCTATCAATAAATACTCTTAAAAACCAAGAAGCACCTTCTTTTTCAAATCTAACATCCCATAAGAACAAACCTAATTCATCAGTAATAGGTTTTACCAAATCATAAACCATACCTGCTGTATTTTTTTTAACTGCCATAAACTCTCCTCCTTTAATAATAATTATATGTATAACAGAAAAGAAAGACTAGGTTTTCCCAGTCTTTCCTTCCCTCAAACTATTTACTTCTTTTATATGGTATCATAAATTATATTTATTGTCAATAGATTATATCAACATAATAAGCTTTCATTTCAATAATAAAAACTATGTTTCCATTTGACTAGAAATAAATCCTACTGCTGTTTGTAAAAGACTATCTAACAACATTTTATCTTCTACTTTTATATTTCCGTCTGTTATAAACATTATCGCTCCACAAACATCATAAGAAATTAATATTGGATAACAACAAATTGCTTTATAACTTTTACCTTCCATTACTTGTATATGTTCATTTTCCATATCATCACTTTTTATAATTTTTCTATATAACAATACTTCTTCCAAATCTTTTGATATTCTTCTTTCTAAAACTTCTTTTTTAGATATCCCTGCACAAGATATTATATGGTCTTTGTCACAAATTACTACTGGTACTTTTGAAACTTTAAAAAGTACATCAGCATAACCATTTATATATGATACTATATCTCCTACTGGAGAATATTTTTTAAATATAATCTCTCCTATATTAGAAGTAAATATTTCTAAAGGATCTCCCTCTCGCAATCTAAAAGTTCTTCTTATTTCTTTTGGAATAACAATTCTTCCTAAATCATCAATTCTTCTAACTATACCTGTTGCTTTCATATTTTACTCTCCTAGCAATAAATTAATTATCTAATTTAATTATTATCCTTATTTTTACATTTATACATTTTGAATATCGTAACAGAACTTATATTTCACATATTTTTCACAAATATTAAATACCAGTTCATACCGTTATCAATATTTTCTCATATGGAAACATTAAACTTTAATCATAGCAAATCAAGGAATAGTAAGATTAAAATTACATATAAATACATATATATAGGAGGATTTTTTATGAATACAAATGAAAATAATCAAAATTATAATACAGACGGTCAAGAAAACAATCAACCTAACTGGACAATTCCAAATGATAATTCACAATCAATATCTTGGGATACAATATCAGAAGATACAAACACTAATGATGTTAATGATTTTTACACACAAGGATATTCTGATGATAAAGAACCAAAGAAAAAAGAAAATAGTAAAAATGTTAAAGTCATTGCAATTACAATAGCTATTTTATTAGCTTCTACTGCTTGTGGTTTTGCTGGTAGTATTTTAGGTAATCAATTAATGAGCAAAAATACTGATAGTAATGGTAATGCTGTAATTACAAAATCTATTGTTAACACAGCAAATACAGCAGGTTCTACTGCAACAACAGCAGATGTAGTTACAGCTGTTGCTGATAGTGTAGTAGAAATTTCTACAGAAACTGTTCAAACAAATAATTTCTTGCAACAATATATTTCAGAAGGCGCAGGTAGTGGTGTAATTATAGATTCTAATGGATATATCTTAACAAACAACCATGTTATTGAAGGAGCTAGTAAAATACAAGTTAGAACCAAAAACGGAAACACCTATGATGCAAAATTAATAGGTACAGATGCTGAAAGTGATTTAGCTGTAATCAAAATTGAAGAAACAGGCTTAAAGGCAGCTGTATTTAGTGACTCTAGTAAATTAGTTGTAGGTGAAACAGCAATTGCTGTTGGTAACCCACTAGGTGAATTAGGTGGTACTGTTACACAAGGTATCATAAGTGCTTTAGACAGAGAAATTACAATTGAAGGTCAAACAATGAACTTACTACAAATTGATGCTGCTATAAACCCTGGTAACTCAGGTGGTGGTTTATTTAATAGTTCTGGTGAATTAATTGGTATAGTAAATGCAAAAACTTCAGCTTCTGGCATTGAAGGATTAGGGTTTGCTATTCCATCAAATACAGCTCAAAAAGTCGCTACCGATTTAATCGAAAATGGATATGTTTCTGGTAAAGTTAAATTAGGTGTTACAATGATTGAAATTAACGACAAAGTTACTGCAGCACAATATAATGTATCTGATTTTGGAGTTTATATTGCTCAAGTAAATGCTAACTCTGATGCTTACTATGGTGGTTTAAAAGCTGGAGACAGAATTGTTTCAATAAATGGAGAAAAGATAGAAACTTCTTCACAAATCAAAGAAATAATTGAAAATAGTAGCGTTGGAGATAAACTATCATTTGTTGTTAAACGAGGAACAAAAGAAGTAAACTTAGAAATAACACTTACAGAATATAATAGTTCTGCATCTGCTTTCGAAAACACACAAAATAACCAATAAAAAAAAGAGCAACATTAAATGTTGCTCTTTTTTATCTGTACATAGATGCATTATTATATGCTTCCGCTACTTTATTAAAGTTAGAAATAAATAAGTATTCTGCTATAATTGGTCCAACCATAATAAGTATGAAGTACCATTTTCAAATACTTTTACTTCATTTGCTTGTGCTACTTCTTGAATATAATTACCATATTGATAGTACCAAATATAAGTATAAATACCACAAGTAACAATTGTTAATAAAACTGCTAATGCTGGATCAATTTTTTGTTCACCAACAATTTGGTTTAAATCTCTTGTCATAGTATAAACATAATAATATCCATAAATACCACAAGTTACTATTGATAATAGTAAAACCATCCAGAAATTTCTTTGTTGAATCATACTCTTTTCCCCTCTCTTCATAATATTAATTTATCAAAGATTTAATCTTAATAAATACTTGATATAAAGGTGCATCATAATTATAATCCATAGGTGCTATATCTGGAAATAATAAATACATTCTAACTGCATATGTTCCTAAATATATAATCGCCAATATAATAATAAAAATAATATTTGCTCTCTTACTTTTAAAAATATTCTCACCTTTTGCAACAGCAACTAACAACAAAGGTACAGTAAGCCAAAATAATGGCTGCCAATAAAAAGCTTCCAACCATCTACCATGCAAAAAGCTAATACAAGCTCTTGTAGTTCCACACCCCAAACACGGAAAACCTGTTAAAGATTTAAAAATACACCCTATGTCTAATATTAGTATCAATATAATAACTACTGCTAATACCAATAGTTTATGTATTATATTTTTTATAAAGTTATTACTTTTACTTTTCTTTTTTTTCATTATAAATTCTCTTTTATATTTTAATATAATCAAAGCAGAGAATAATATCCTCTGCTTTTGAATGTGACCAAATCTATAAGCCGAGTTCTGTCTTTGTAGTAATCTATCTTTGCATGGCGTCGCCGCTTCATGCTCGGGGATAAAAATCCCACTGCCACCTTTCAAGACCGTCGGACCAACGAATACATCTTAGTCGGTGTTGCATCGGATAGGGTTTACATAGCCACATAGTCTCCTATATGCTGGTGAGCTCTTACCTCGCCTTTCCACCCTTACCATAAAAATATGGCGGTATATCTCTGTTGCACTTGCCCTAGAGTCGCCTCCGGCTGTCGTTAACAGCTATCCTGTCCTATGATGCTCGGACTTTCCTCGCAGTAAAACTGCGCTACTACATGATTTGCTCTGACTTCATTATACCTTATCTATTTAGACTTTGTCAAACTTATTTTTTCTTAATATTTTATTGATTTTTCATATTTAGTGATATAAAATCATATTATATAATTAATTTGTTTTAGGAGGTTTTTTATGAATAATTTAAAAGAAATTTCTATTGATGATTTATCATTTAATCCATTTAACAAAATTGGTAAAGAATGGTTTTTGATTACATCAGGCAACATAAACAATTATAATACTATGACTGCTAGTTGGGGAATGATGGGATTTTTATGGGGAAAACCTGTTATAAACTGTTTTGTTCGTCCTCAAAGATATACTTTTGACTTTATCGAAAAAAATGATTTATTTACTATTTCATTTTTTGAAAGCGATAAAAAAGATGCCTTAACTTTCTGTGGAACAAAATCTGGTAGAGATTATGATAAAGCTAAAGAAACTGGTCTAACACCATTAGATGTTGATAATTGTGTAACTTTTTCCGAAGCCAGTTTAGTTTTTGTATGTAAAAAAATGTATACACAAAACTTTGAAAAAAATAATTTCTTAGAAGATGACAATGTTGAAAAATGGTATGCTAATAATGATTTCCATAAATCTTATATTGGTGAAATAATAAAAGTTTATAGTAAATAAAAAAATCCCTATGCTTTACTTTTTGTAAGCATAGGGATTTTTGTTATTCTTCACTTTTTTCTTCAGAATCTTGAGAAACTTCTTCATTATTCTCTATTTCTGTTTTTTCTAATTTTTTATTAGCCATTTTATTTAACTCAGCTTCAACATCTTCAACTGATATTTCACCTGTCATCAATTGTTTAAATGTCTTAGCATCTACTTTTTCATATGCCATTAAATATTTAGCAACTAAATCTAATTGATCATAGTGAGTTGTTAAAATTTCTTTAGCTTTGTTATATGCTTCGTCAATCAAGATTTTTATTTCTTTATCAATTTCAGAAGCAACTTCTTCAGAATAATTTCTTTGATGTCCCATATCTCTGCCTAAGAAAACTTCGCTTTGTGCTTCACCATATACAATAGGACCTAATTTAGAACTAAATCCATATTTAGTAACCATGTTTCTAGCAGTAGCTGTAGCTCTTTCAATATCATTAGATGCACCTGTACAAATATCATCTAGTGATACAGCTTCTGCAACACGACCACCAAGTAATACAACCAAGCTTTCTTTCATTTTATTCTTAGATACATGTGAACGATCATCAACTGGTAAGTTCATAGTATATCCTGCAGCCATACCTCTTGGTATAATGGATATTTCATGAACTGGGTCTTGAGTTGGACTATAGTAAGTAACAACTGCATGACCTGCTTCGTGATAAGCTGTAATTTTCTTATCAACTTCATGTATTTTATGAGAGCGTTTTTCTGGACCTGCAACAACTTTAATTGTTGCTTCTTCAATATCTTGACCAGTAATAGCTTTTTTACCTTTTCTAGCTGCTAATAAAGCTGCTTCGTTTAATAAGTTTTCTAAATCAGCACCTGTAAAACCTGCTGTTGATCTAGCAATAACTTTTAAGTCAACATCAAAACCTAAAGGTTTGTTTCTAGCATGAACTTTTAGTATTTCTTCCCTACCTTTAACATCAGGATAGTTAACAACTACTTGTCTGTCAAATCTTCCTGGTCTTAAAAGTGCAGGGTCTAAAATATCTCTACGGTTTGTAGCTGCAATAATGATAATACCTTCATTTGCACCAAATCCGTCCATTTCAACTAATAATTGGTTTAATGTTTGTTCTCTTTCATCATGTCCACCGCCAAGACCTGCTCCACGATGACGACCAACAGCATCTATTTCGTCGATGAAAATGATAGCTGGAGAATTTTTCTTAGCATTTTCAAATAATTCTCTAACCCTTGATGCACCAACACCAACAAACATTTCAACGAAATCAGAACCAGATATTGAGAAGAAAGGAACTCCTGCTTCACCAGCAACGGCTCTTGCAAGTAAAGTTTTACCAGTACCTGGAGGGCCTACTAATAAAACACCTTTAGGAATTCTAGCTCCTAATTCGCTAAATTTGCTAGGATTTTTCAAAAATTCAACAATCTCTGCTAATTCTTCTTTTTCTTCATCAGCACCAGCAACTTCTGCAAATGTTGTTTTTATTCCTGTTTGAATAGGATTTTTCATATTAGCTCTGGTAAATTGAGTCATCTTTCCACCAGCACCAACTTGTTTCATCATAAAGATAAAGATGAATATCATTAATCCTATTAAGATTAAACTAGGTAACATTTGTAAAATCCAACTATTATTAGAACTTGCCTTATAATCTATTTCCATTCTGTTATTAGGATTTTCTTGATTATATTGTTCAACATATGGTCTTATTTCGTCTAAAAATAGTTGAGGAGCATGTATTTTATACTTATACACAGAACCACCTTTGTCTAAAGGTTTAGCTCCTTCAAACTCAACTCCCTCTTTAATTTGTAGAGTAAGTTCGCCATTTCCTAAATCCAAATTATACTTATCTACTTTTTGATCTTCAAACAAATAGATTATTTCAGAATATTTGTGTTCAGGAGATACTGTTGTTAATATTCTGCTCATTACAAAAACAAAACTCAATAATATCGCCAATATTAAAGCATAAATTAGAACAGTCTTTTTTGCGTTATTTTTCAAATTGATTTTCTCCCCTTTTCAATAAATTTATTGCTTAATTTTATTTATTATAAACTTCTGGTTTTAACGCTCCTATATAAGATACATTTCTGTACATTTCATCATAGTCTAATCCATAGCCTACAACAAATTCATCAGGAATTATAAAACCTTTATAATCAGCTTTTATGTCTTCTACTTGTCTGCGTTCTGGTTTATCAAGTAATGTACATATTTTTATTGACTTAGGTTCTCTGTCCATTAAGATTTTTTTAATATAGCTTAAAGTCATACCACTATCTAAAATATCTTCTACAATAAGTAAATCATAACCTCTTATATCGATATCTAAGTCTTTTATAATTTTTACTGTACCACTTGTTTTTGTTCCACTGCCATAACTAGAGACACTCATAAAGTCTATTCTACATTTTAAATTTATAGCTCTCATTAAATCTGCCATAAATACAACAGAACCTTTTAAAACACTAACTAATAACAAGTTTTTATCTTTATAGTCTTCTGTGATTTGATTTCCTAATTCTTTTATTTTGTTTTGTAATTCTTCTTCGCTTACTAATACTTTTAAAATATCATTATGCATAACCAAAATCCTCTCTACTGCTTCCCTATATTTGTGTTATTCTTATAGCAGTTTTTGTATTTTCATCGCATTTAACTCTGCTTGCAACACCTATTCCTTCAACTGCTATAACTCCAATATCATCTGATAATACAAATAATTTTTTTCTATATTCTTTATCTATATGTTTTTCTTGATAAATCTTTTTCAAAGATTTAGTCGGAACTTTATCTGATAGTTTTATTTCGTCTTTAGGTAATCTATTTCTAATAATAACACTACCGATTATTTTACCACAATCTATGGAAATATCAAACATATTTTTATAAATTTTATTAAAACTTTTAAAGGTATATGTATCTAAAGTATTAATTTTATAACTTATTCCTGTGTTACTTTCAAATACCCCATCTTCTAAGGTTTGATGCACTTGTTTTATCTCTTTATCATCAATGATATTTAAAAACAGAACATTATCTTTAAACACAATAAATTTATTCTTAGCTATATTAAATTTACCACATTTATTGTATATCATTGATAAAATACTTGATACATATTTTTCACTTATTTCCAAATTATTATTGGATAAAAACATCAGAATAATTCTTTTTTGTATTGATTTGTGTAAATTTAAAAAATCACTTAAGTTCAATGAATTATTTTCTAATCTACACAATTCATATTGTTTTATAGCTTCTGATTCTATAAAATCTAAATCTTCTTTTATATTACTTACTAGTCTACTAATATTTCCTTCTAAATTAGAATTTATATTCCTAAGTTCTGGTATAACTATATGTCTAATTTTATTTCTTGTATAATCCAATGTTAAATTAGTAGAATCAGTAACATATTCTAAATTATTTTTCTTACAATAATCTTCTATATCATTTCGTGTAAGATTTAAAATAGGTCTTACAATGTTCCCCCTAATTGCAGGTATTCCACATAATCCGTTTAAGCCACAACCTCTACTCATATTGAATAATATTGTTTCTAAATTATCAGATAAAGTGTGTGCTGTAGCAATATATTGTGCGTTATATTTAACTCGTACTCTTTCAAATAAGTCATAACGACAATCTCTACCACATTCTTCTAACCCTTTTCCTGTTTTTAATGATAATTCTTTCAAATTAACTTCTTCAACAATTAACTTTATGCTCCATTTATCACATATATCTTTAACAAAATTACAATCTCTTATACTTTCTTGTCCTCTTAAATTGTGATTTAGATGACATGCAATAACATTTATATTTTTTTCATTTTGAAATTTAAGCATATGTGTCAGTGCAACAGAATCTGCCCCTCCAGACAAACCTACTACAACTGTATCATTATCATTAAAAAAAGATAAATCTATAATATTTTCCACTTATAAACTACCTATCTTTCATTGATATTATATCTATTAAAATGGAGGTGGAACTCTATTAGTTTCTAAATTTGCAAATTTAGTAAACTGTCCGTCCCATCTTAAATTAACTTCGCCTGTTGTACCATGACGATTTTTAGCAAGAATACATTGTGATATAAAAGGATTTTCAACTTCTTTATTGTAATATCCTTCTCTAAATAAAAACATAACAATATCAGCATCTTGCTCGATAGAACCTGATTCACGCAAATCTGATAACATTGGTTTATGTCCTTCCCTTTGCTCTGCTGAACGGTTCAACTGTGATAAAAGTATAATCGGTACATTAAATTCTTTTGCCATGATTTTTAAATTTCTAGTCATTTTAGAAATCTCTTGCACACGATTTTCATTTCTACCACCACCGGACATAAGTTGCAAATAGTCTATAACTATAAGACCTAGATTTTTAAGTCTTCTAATCATTGATTTTATCTCTGCAACCCCAACACTTGGTGTTTCTGATAAATATATGTTGGTTTTCATAAGCACTTCTGCTGTACTTATAAGTTGTGTCCATTGGTCAGATGAAAGTTTACCTGTTTTTAATGCTTCACTAGGTACTTGTGCTTCTGATGATAACACCCTAGATACTAATTGCTCATTAGACATTTCCAAAGAAAATACAGCTATATCTTTATCATATTTTTTTGCTACATTAGTAGCTACATTCAACGCAAACGATGTTTTACCCATACCAGGTCTTGCTGCGAGCAAAATAAGGTCTGATTTATTAAGACCAGTCATCATTGCGTCTAAAGCATTAAATCCTGTAGATAAACCTAAATATTGTTCTCTATCTTCACTTGTTAAATTTCTAAGATTTTCAAAAGTTTGCATTATTACATCAGAAATAGGTTTCAAACTTGAACCTGTCTTACCTTTTCTTATATCATATAGCTTTTGCTCAGCCATATCCATAAGTTGTTCTGCTGAAGCTTCACCCTCTTGAGTTTTATAAGTCAGTTCTCTAGCAATAGAAATCAATTGTCGTTTATAATACTTATCTCTAACAATATCACAATAATCAGTAATATTTGATACAGAAGGAACCAAGCTCATAATTTGAACTAAATATTTTTTTGCATCACTTTCATTATCAAATATATTTGTAATATTAACTTCTTCTAAAAAAGTAATAAAGTCTATATTTTTAGATAAATTGAACATTTGGACAAATATATTAAACATTTTTGCATGTTCGCTTTTATAAAACATATCTGCATTTGTTATATGTCCAATTACAGTTGGTATACAATCTGGTTCAACTAGCATACCACCAAGTATTGCTTGTTCTGCTTCTAAGCTAAATGGCAAAACTTCTTCTAAAAGTAGATTTTCTTTATATTCTGCCACAAAATATCCTCCAGTCTATAAACTAATATAGACATTCACTGTTTTTCAATGAATGTCTAAAATTTCAAAACTATTGTTCACAAACATTTACATTCATGTTAGCAACTACACCTGTGTGTAATTTAACTTGAAATTCAAATGTTCCAAAACCTTTTATATCATTTTTTAGGCTAATTTTCTTTTTATTAACTTCAACATTATATTGTTGTTGCAAAGCATCTGATAATTCTTTAGCTGTAACTTTACCAAACAATTTACCACCATCACCAGCTTTAGCTTTTACAGTAATAGTTTTACCTTCTAATCCTTGAGCTATTTCTTTTGCATTGTCTAAAGCAACTTTAGCGTGATAAGCAGTAGCTTCATCTTTATTTTTTTTATCATTCATAGCTTGAGCATCAGCAATAACTGCTAGTCCTTTTTTTAATAAAAAGTTTTTAGCATATCCGTCAGATACATTTACTAAATCACCTTTTTTACCTGAACCTTTTACATCTTCTTTTAAAATAACTTTCATTTGTTTTTCCTCCATTATGTAGTAATGTTAATTTTCATAATATTCATCTATTGCTTTAATCAATAATCGTTTTACTCCATCTATTTTAGCATTAGGAATTTGAGCACCAGCCATTGTTTGATGTCCTCCTCCTCCTAATTCTTCCATAATAACTTGAACATTCATACCACCCATAGATCTTGCATTAACATTGATAGCACTATTTTGCTCAAAAATTACGAAAGACGCATCTACATCTGTTATATTTAATAGTTCATCTGCTGCTTGAGGAGCAACAACTCTCATAGAATTGCTTACTAAATCAGTTGTAACAATAGCACATTTTTTATATATCTCTGCACTAGATACAAGTTTAGATTTATCTTTATAATCTTGCATAGGTCCTGCAAATAATTTTTTAACTGTTACAGTATCTGCACCACATTTTTTCAAAAATGCTGCAGCTTCAAAAGTTCTGACACCAGTTTTCATAACAAAATTCTTTGTATCAAGCATAATACCTGCCAATAAAGCCTCTGCATGATAAGACTCTAACTTACAATTATCTCCAATATATTGAACCAACTCTGTCACCATTTCAGAAGTTGATGATGTAAAAGGCTCATGATAAAAGATAACTGCGTTGTCTATAAAGTTAACCATTTTTCTGTGGTGGTCAATAACCACTACATTTTTACATTCTCTATAAACATCTTCACTCTCTACAAAAGATGGTGAATGAGTATCTACCACGAATAAAGCAGTATTTTTATTTATTAAATCAAGTGCATTTTGTGGACTTATAAACAAGTCACCACTTTCAAATTTTTCATAATATTCTATAAGTGTATTAGCAAGACATCTGTTTCTATCAACAACAATATTAACTCTTGCATTCAAACACTTACAAGCTCTAGCCAAACCTATTGCAGACCCAATTGCATCTAAATCTGCAAATCTATGCCCCATAATAAGAATATTTTCACTATCTTCTATCAATTCTCTCATTGCAGAAGCCAAAATTCTACTTTTTACTTTTGTACGCTTTTCAATACCTTTTGATATACCACCATAAAACTCAAATCCATTTTGAGTTTTTATTGCTACTTGGTCTCCACCTCTACCTAAAGACATTTCAAGTGATTGTCTTGCATATAATTCATTTTCTTCAAAAGTATCTGCTTGGAAAGACACACCAATAGATAATGTTACAGGAACTCTTTCACTAGTAATAATATTTTTTGCTTCATCTAAAATCGGAAATCTTGCATCTTTCATTTTGTCAAAGTGTTGCTTTTCAACAACTACAAAATATTTATCTCTTTCCAATCTTTCAATCATTCCATTTGTCTTGCTAACATATTCTTCTAACAATCTATTGATATCGCTCAATATTTGAGTTCTTTCACTTTCTTTTATGTTTTTAACTATTTCATCATAACTATCTATCAATATCATGATAATAACAGGTCTTGTATCAAAATATAAATCATATTTAATTTTTAAATCTGTTACTTCTATCATATAGAACATATAAAAACCGGCTGTAGCATCTTCAGCATTTACTGTATACATTTTATAGTATTTGTCTTTATAATTAATTATATGTCCAGGATAATCTCTCAATCTCTCTATTGCTGTTGTTGTTATAACACTTATATCCATACCATATATATCTTGGCCATCTATAACATTATCTCTAAAACAATCATTATACCAAACAATCTCATTTCTATCTGATATAACAAATACTGGCATAGGTAAATCAAATATATTATTTAGATTTCCAACATCTAAATGCTCATTTAACCCCTTTAAAAATATAGTTACATCTTTATGCAAATTAATAATTCTATATCCTGTAAAAACTAATCCAGCAACAGCAAGTGGAGCTACAATAAAAAGATAAACTCCACCTTTTGATATTGATAATAAAAGTAATAATAAACAAGATACTAATTCTATAAAAAATATAGAATTAAAATCCCAAAACTTCTTTCCTGAACCCCTCATTTTAATACACCTTTCTGTCAAGGTTTAAAATAGTTTTAAACCTCCATTATTATTGGCAATATCATTGGAGAACGCTTTGTCTTACGATAAATATAACTTGATAAATTGTCTTTAATTTCTGATTTAATTGTTGTCCAATCTCTTATATCACTATATATACAATGATCCAATGCTTTTTTTACAACTTCTCTTGCTTGTTCTATCAATTCTTCAGATTCTCTAACATAAACAAATCCTCTTGATACTATGTCAGGTCCTGACATACAAGCGCCTGTTTCAGATTCTATTGTTGCAACAACAATAATTAAACCATCTTGCGCTAATCTTTTTCTGTCTCTTAATACAATGGCTCCAACATCGCCTACGCCTAAACCATCTACAAATACGCCTCCTGCTTCGACAGTATTTGTAACTTTTATTTCTACATTATCTATTTGTATAACTTCGCCTATTGTTCCTATATGAATTTTTGATGGCTCCATTCCCATATCTTCAGCAAGTTTAGCATGTGCTCTTAAATGCTTATATTCACCATGAACAGGAATAAAGTATTTAGGTTTAGTTAATGATAACATCAATTTCAATTCATCTTGGCAAGCATGTCCAGACACATGAACTTCATACATTTTTTCATAAATAACTTCTGCACCCAATTTTAATAAATCATTTACAACTCTTGTTACATGTTTTTCATTACCAGGAATTGGTGTAGCTGAAATTATAATAACATCTTCTGATGTAATAGTAACTTTTTTATGATCAGAAGTTCCCATTCTTGATAAAGCTGCCATAGGCTCTCCTTGACTTCCTGTAGTAATAACAACCATTCTTTCATCAGGATAACGAGATATAGCATCTATATCAATTAAAATTCCTTGAGGTATTTTTAAGTAACCTAACTCAACAGCTTTATTTACAACATTAACCATACTTCTACCGGAAACAGCTACTTTTCTTCCATATTTTACTGCATTATCAACAATTTGTTGAATTCTATGAATATTAGAAGCGAATGTAGCAACAATAATTCTCTTTCCTATTGCTTGGTTAAATATTGTATTAAATGATTGCCCAACTTTACTTTCACTTACTGTAAAACCTGGTTTTTCAGCATTTGTAGAATCAGAAAGTAAACAAACTACTCCTTTATCTCCTAATTCTGCAAATCGTGATAAATCTATTATATCTCCTTCAATTGGAGAGTAATCTACTTTAAAGTCACCAGTTTGGATAATTATTCCTGCTGGAGAATGTATAGCTAAAGCAACAGCATCTGGAATAGAGTGGTTTACTCTGACAAACTCAACTGCCATACAACCAACTTTTACCATTTGTCTTGGCTTTATAACATTCAAGTTTGCTGATGCTAACAATCCATGCTCTTTTAGTTTTCCTTCTATTAAACCTAGTGATAATCTAGTACCATAAATAGGTACATTAATTTTTTTAAGTAAATATGGTATTGCACCGATGTGGTCTTCGTGACCGTGAGTTATAAATATACCTTTGATTTTATGTGCATTTTTCTCTACAAATGTAAAATCCGGAATAACTAAGTCAACACCTAACATATCAGCATCTGGAAACGCTAATCCACAGTCAACTATGAACATATCTTGACCACACTCATATAGAGTCATATTTTTACCTATTTCGTTCAATCCACCTAAAGGAATTATATTTACTGGTGTTTTCCTCACAATTTTATTTTGCTTATTATAAGTTTTATTTTTATTTACTTTATTGTTTTTTTGTTGTTTATTATTTTGTCTTGAATAGTTTTTATTTCTGTTAGAATTTTTATTATACGATTGCCTTTTAGGCGCTTTTTTAGATGACTCTAAATTATTTTTTATTTCTTTTTTTTCCACTATTTATTTACCTCTCTTTTTAACTATAATTACTCTTAATTTCAAAAATAAAATATTTTAAATATGTATAACTGATGCTATTGTGATATCTAAAAAAACTCTACACAAAATAAAACTAATGTTTTAATTAAAAATTTATATAACTATATAAAATATTATGTAAGCAGTGTAGATAAAATTACATTTATATTATAATCACAACTTTGTTTGATAATTCACTTATATTTGGTATTATATGTAATTCCGCACAGCATATAATATCACCACAATATAAAAAATTATTATCTATTATTTTTTCCGAACAGTTACTTACTTAATATTTTACTTTTATTTTCATATTGTGTCAAGCAAGCAACTGTTAACAATAATCAACTTATTATATTATTTTTATTGATTCTATATTATTTTAATTATATTGTTTAAAATAGTTATTTTATGTCAAATAATACTGGTAAAAACAACAAATATAAATTTTTATTATATTTTTTTAAAAAAAGTATTGACAATACATGTAAATATATGATATTATATATGAGCACTAAGGAGTACAACAAATTAGTGAGACGCCGGAGTGGCGGAATAGGCAGACGCCCGGGACTTAAAATCCCGTGAGATTTACTTCTCGTACCGGTTCAAGTCCGGTTTCCGGCACCATATAAAACGACTTAAAACTTTGTTTTAAGTCGTTTTTTTATTTATCTCATAAATAAAAAATTTATAGAATAATAAACCTTTTAATAACAATATAGATTAAATATTTTCACTTTATTATAACAAAAAATAGGTTGCTAAAATTTAGCAACCTATTTTTTATATTTGAATTATTTTTTTACTACTAGAAAAATAATATTGTTCTTTTATTTCAGCATATTTTTTTTCTGGAATAGGAAGTACTACTCGATTAGTTAAAGTCATAGAAAACCTTTGAATTCGTTCAACATAATTCCAATTTATAATATAGCTCCTATGTATTCTACAAAGACAATCTATAAATAAATCTTCTATAAATTTCATTGAACAGTTTATAGTTATATTTTTTTCAACAGTATGTAGCAAACTAGACTTATTCACAGCTTCTATGTATATAATCTTGTTAATATTAATACTAACTTTGCTATTATCCTTTAATACTAATATAATGTTTCTTCCATCTGTAAAAATTTTCTTACATACAAATTCACTACTATCTTCAGCAACATTCATATATTTTTTATCAACTTTAGAAACATGAACATATGTAATCTTATACGAATTGTCAACAAATCTAAAACACATAGTAAGTTGTTTTTTTACTTTTTCTATTTCTTGGTCACTATATTCGGCTATTACTGTATATTCTCCATACACAATAACCTTACTGTCGTCATCAAAATTTCTTACTTTGAAATTTACAAAATCCAATCTTGATTTTATAACTATAGCTCTTTCTATATTTCCCCTTATCTGTTCTAATCCTTCAAGCATTCCATATTCATCACTTATAAATATACAATTTTCAGAAAAAATATTATAAACAAAATCGATGTTTACATTGTTATAATATCCATCCAAAACTTTTTTAGTGAACTGAATGAAATATTGTTTTTCTACAGCCATTTAAAACTTCACGCCTTATGTTTAATTTTTATTTTTCAATTCTTTTTTTCTAATAAACACTACGGCACCGGAAGATAATAATACTAAAATCATTGCCAATCCAATGCTGTTATTATCAGCAGTTGCTGGAACATTTGTATTAGATCCATTTCCATTGCTTCCACTGTTATTATTGTTATTATCAGCATTTCCATTGTTATTATTGTTATTAGCACCATTACCGTCGCCATTGTTGTTGCCACCATTACCAGAACCATCTGTCAATTTAGGAATTTCTCTAGTTTCTTTATATCCACAAACTGTACATTCTCTTTCTTCTAGTCCTGTTTCTTCATAAGTAGCTTCTTTAACAACTTTCCAATCACCATATTTATGACCTAATGCTTCAATAACTTGTGTGTCTTTTGTTGCATCACATCTGCTACAGTGGATTGATTTGCTTCCTGCTTCTGTACATGTTGGCTCTTTATCTACTGTATAGTCTTTTTCCCAATCATGTCCTAAAGCTTCCAACACTTGTGTTTCTTCATTTCCACAAACTGCACATACATGTTTTTGTTCGCCTGCTTCTGTACATGTTGGTTGTTTTGTTACTTCCCAATCACCATATTTATGACCTAGTTTTTCAATAACTTGTGAATCTTTTGTTGCATCACATCTGCTACAGTGAATTGATTTACTACCATCTTCTGTACATGTTGGTTCTTTATCTACTGTATAGTCTTTTTCCCAATCATGTCCTAAAGGATCTACATCTTTAGTTTCTTTGTTACCACAAACTTGACAAATGCGTTCTTGACTACCTTTATCTTCACATGATGGTGAAACAACTTCTTTCCATTCACCATACTTGTGTCCTAAAGCATCAATAACAATATTTTCTTCTACTGTTTTTCCACATACTGTACAATCTTTATGACCTAATCCAGTTGTTTCACAGCTAGCAGGAAGATCAACAATCATATCACCTAAAACATGTTCTTTTAATGTAACAGTTACTTCTGTTTTATTTCCTGCTTTATCAACTGCAACTACTTTGTTTTCACCTTTAGTAGATAAAACATAGTTATTATCTTCTGATAAAGCTACTTCTTCTCCGTTTACAGTTACTTTTTCTAAGTTAATATCGTGTATTGTAACTTTAACGTCTACACAAGTAGTTTCTCCATTTGATATACCTTCAATTGTAGGAGCTGTTTTATCTATTACTATACCATTAGAAGATATATAAGAAACATTTCCACTATTATCTTCTAATTTAGCATATACAACATAGTTTTGTTCTGCTTCTAATTTGAAATCTTTATCAAATGTTTTCCATTCATTTGATGGAACTAATGCTAATTCATCTTTTGTCATAGATTTATCAGCAAGGTAGTATTGAATTTGTTTAACTCCACTACCGTTATCTTCAGCTGTTATATTAACATCTTTTGTTTCTTTAAAGAATAAACCGAATGTAATATCGTTTATAAACTCTTTCCATTCATTAGTATCAACTTTAACTGTACCTGTAGGAGCTGTGATATCTTTAACTCCTTCAACTGTAACAGTTGTTGCTTGGTTTATATTTTCAATTGTATATGTTTGATCTTTTAATAAATCTACTTTAACACCATTTACTTTAACAGCAAAATCTTCTGTTTTACTGTATCCTTCTTTTAACTCAAATTTGAATTTATAACTTCCACCTTGATCTACAGGAGATTTGTCTTCTGATGTTAATGTATAACCTTCACCTTGTTGTAAAATTACTTCATATCTAGGAGGTAAAGTGTATTGGTTTTCTATAGCAACTTCTGTAATATTGTTATTATCATTAAAGCTAATTTTACCAGTAGCACTTTCATTTCCTTGTAATACACCATCAACTGTGTATGAAGGTTTGTATCCTTGAGGAAGTTTAATTTCTCTCAATTCAAATTTTGTTGTAACAGGAACGTCTTTAATTTCTAATACATCGTCCTTGCTCATTTCAAATATGCTACCATATTTTACTTTAATATCTCCACCAGATAAACCTGATAATACATATTCACCTTCTAATACGCTACCATCATTATTATTTAAAGCAATTTGAACTTTAAATTTTTGATTATCGTCAGATGGTTGGTCACCTGTAATAGAATTTGTAATTTTTATTGAGCCTGTAGGAGCTTTTTTAGATGTTACACCATTATTACCTAAATGAACTTCCATAACATCATTATCTATACTCATTTCAGGGAAAATGTAATAAGCGCTTGTATTTGTTTTATTTTGAGTTTTAGTAGCTGCTTTATCACTTACTCTACTAATTTTATTAACACCTGCTTTAATGTGTAGCTTTCCATCTACCATTTCAGTGTTATTTTGTAGATTTTGGTTATTTACTATTTTATGATAGTCAACAAGTTTTTCAGCAGTATTTCCTGCACTTTCTGTTGATTGATAGTATACATGTTTCCAGTAATATGCTGTTGTTCCAAAATCAACAGTTGTAGCTTCTGACACATTATATGTTACACCATCAACCTATACACTTGTTTGTCCTGGTAATAAAGAATCTGGAGCATTTTGTGTATTTAATGCAGTACCATCTTCTGAAACAAAAACATATAATGTAGCTGATTGTGTATGGTTGTAGTAGCTATTTTCACTTGATGGTGTAAATTCTGCTACTGTTGTACCATATTGATTAGCGTCTTTACTCCAATCATTGCTGAAATATTTTGATTTACCATTTACTGAATTTTCTTCAAAATATTTCAAATCATTTTCTGTATATTTAATGTTGCTCATTTGACCAACTGAATAGAACATTCTTGCTGGATAAGCTTCAGCAGAGGTATCTATTGTATAATTTGATTCACCGTTACCATCTGTAATAGAATTTACTTTAACTGTACGCAAAGGAATCAAACTTGCAGGGATTTTTAATGTTACCACTTGTTGATTTAAAGCAGCATCTGTTTTTACAGTCATAATTAGGTCTGCTATATTAGCTTCACCATAAATTTCATTACCACTAACTGTACCTTCAAATACATATGTTGTTGTATCTCCAACTGTATCTTTAGATTTTGCTTCAAATTTTTGACCTGCATACACAAATGTTGGCATACCTTTTATTTCCATATACTTTCCTAAAGTATCTGTAAAAGTTATATAACCACTATCTCCACCTGTTCCAGGAGCACCATCTGGTGTTTCTGTTGGTGATTGTGCATTATCAGTAATTATTTTATTGGAAATTTCTTCATATATTTTATTCCATTCATCAGCAGATGATACATTTTGAATATCAAAGAAAGCATCATTATAAGCTAATGATTCTATACCTTCTGGAAATCCAGAGAAATCAGCATATCTTGTCAATCCCCAAATTCTAAAGTAACTCATTACGCTTACTTTACCAGTTGTTTTAAATGTATTGAAATAATTATTGAAGTCATCTGATATGTCAGATGTATCAGGTTTCAATTCATCTTTAGGGTTTAAGCACATTCTAGCTAATTTTGGAGCATCACTAGTAGCTGTATTAACACCTATTGTATATACACTAGCATCTTCATTATAATGATTAGAAACTTGGTTTTTCATATATGCTGCTGTCATCATTGCAGCAAATGATTGAGCATGTCTTGTATCATCATGACCTACTACATCACCAAATTCATCTTTTTGAATATTATTAGAAGTATCTACTGGTGGGTTTGTAATTCTAGTATCACCATCTTTAGGTTCACCTTCAGATAATAATATTAAACTAGGTACTCTGTTTACAATCTCACCATTTACATTTTCAGTAACTTGTTGTTCATCTGTTAAAATTTTAAATCCTTGATAAATACCAGCTTGAGTATATTTATCTACACCAGAAGCCATACCTCTTATTTCAAAAGATTCTGTTACAACGATATTATCATCAACAACACCGTTTGTATAAACAGTATCTCCTGAAATAGAAACTATAGGTGTATTTTCATCATTTACATATCTACCTAAAGGTAAAATTGTTGTTGCATTTTCTGAATATGCTACAATAGCTACTCTATTATATGGATTTGCTTTATAAAGAGTTCTAATAGCCATTTCTGTAGCATTCACCATATTAACAGCCTTATTGTCTTGTCCCATTTTTGGTGATAAATCCAAAACAAAAACTGTATCAGTTGGAGCACTCTTACTGTCTACAATTGTAGCTGCAGAACTTAATCCTGACAAACCAACCAAGAAATCTGCATCAGCATCTTTGTTAATTACAGTACTAGCACCTGAATTACCAGTTAGTGTTATATCTCCTAAAGATACACTTTTGTCTGTCCATATTCTACCAATATCTTTAGTAGATAGTTTTCCTGACACATTAAAAACATTTTTATATGTATCTAATGTTAAGTCATCTGCAACACTAGTAGGTTGTTTTTCAAAAGCAGTTGCCTGTATAACAGAGAAAACACATACAGAACATACCATTAGTACAGATAAAAATAATGCAGTCAGTCTTTTTTTAGTACTTTTACATTCTTTCATTCTTTTCTACCTTTCTATAATTTAATTTATAATATATGAATACAAATACAAGTAAAATAACTACTGTATAGATGACAATACATAATTATTTACATACACATAACTATTGCTTAATTTTTTGCGTAATACTTATATCTTGATTTTATGTGAGATTATATGTGAATATTTGATATTATAATATTCATATATTATTTTTAGATAAACTTGCTTATCTTCATAAAACCCCTTATTTTTTACTACAGCAATTTTACCTATTCTCTACTATTATATCAATGCATACTTTTAAAATCTATATTTTTGCGTTAATGACTTTAAATCATTACCGAAAAACTTATTTTAATTTAAATTATTATTAAAAAACTTTTCTATAACCTTTGCAACACCGTCTTCATCATTAGAAACAGTAATATAATCTGCAACATCTTTAACTTTTTGTTGTGCATTTTCCATTGCAACACCTAAACCTGCATATTCTATCATAGAAATGTCGTTAAACCCATCACCACAAGCAACCATTTCTTCTCTTGTCAAACCTAAACTTTCTAATAATTTACCTAATGAATAGGCCTTATCAATATGTTGAGGAGTTATCTCCAAGAAATGAGGTTCAGAACGAAAAACATTTAGTTCTTTTCCAAACATTTCTCTTGCTTGTATTTCTAATTGTGCCATTTTATCCCCTTCACCAACTATCAAACATTTGATTACAGGTTCTTTTATTTCTGCTACGAAATCATCAACTTGTTTACATTCTAAACCATTTATTCCTGTTTCTAATAAAACATATTCATCATTAGCATCATTAGTTATAGCAAGAGGTTCGTCATATGTAATAATTGCTACATTATTATCATCTGCAAACTTATACAAAGCAGGAATATATTTTTCTGACATTGTTTTTTCATATATAACTTCTTTTGTTTTATAATTTATAACTTTTCCACCATTATATGAAACTAAATAACTATCATATTTATCCAATTCAATTTCTTTTGCAACTCTTTCTATTCCACAAACAGGTCTACCAGATGCTAAAACAATTTTTATTCCTTTTTCTTGTAACTTTTTAATAGCCTTTTTTGTATTTTCTGTAACTTCCTTTTTAGAGTTCACAAGTGTTCCGTCTATATCCAATACTAATACTTTATAATCCATATAATATCTCCCTTACAAACTTATATATTCAATTTATTATATCACAATATAAAAAAAGTAGATACATTTATTTAGTATCTACTCTTTTTTTATTCAATTTTTTTACAATCTTATCATTTAAATATATTCCCAAAAGACCCACTATTCCAGTAATAGCAAAAATTATTAAAGTCATTTTAAAATTACCTTGGTCAATAGTTGCACCAGCATATGTGGAAGAAATTATAGAAGGAATTCTTGCAAATGTACTTATTATAAAGAAATGCAACGGTTTGACTTTTGTCAATGGTACAACATAAGTTAACAAGTCTTTTGGTGTTCCAGGAATAAAAAACAATAAAAATATTATTGAATTTAATTTAGTTGTATCATTTAAAAACTTAAACTTACTCAATTTTTCACTTGTTACAACCTTTTCTACATATTCCTTGCCTAATTTTTTAACAGTATAAAACACTAGTATACTACTTAATAGTACACCTATTGTACAAATTATATATCCGCCAATTGTGCCATATAATACTCCAGAAATCACTTCCACTACTTCTCCAGGAATAATTGCAACAACAACTTGCAACACCTGTAATCCCAGTAAAACTAAAACTCCCCAAACTCCTTTGCTTCTAATAAAATAAACAAGTTCATTTCTTTTTTCTGCAACAGCTAATCCTTTGAATATAGGGAAAAATACTATTGTACATACTATTAATAAAACTACTATTATTGTAGGAACAATCCATTTTTTTAAATCATCTTTTTTTATTTTCATAGCTTTTTCTCCAAAATAACTTTTATATGTATTTTATCACACTTAATAGTTTTATCAATATTTGTCTTTAATTTTTAAGATTATATTAAAAATAAAGAGATAACTTTAAAGTTATCTCTTTATTTTATCTATTATTTAGTAAAATATTCAACACCTGATTTAAAGATTAATTGATCTTTTGCACCTGGAACATTTTTACAAATATTTGTACCGATACGTTCACTGTGACCCATTTTACCCAATACTCTACCATCAGGAGAAGTAATACCTTCTATAGCACTAACAGAAGTATTTGGATTAAATCTAATATCATATGTAGGATCACCATTTAAGTCAACATATTGTGTAGCTATTTGTCCATTTGCAGCAAGTTTTGCAACTAATTTCTTATCAGCAATAAATCTACCTTCACCATGAGAAATAGCGATAGTATGGATATCACCAACATTTACATTTGCAAGCCATGGTGATTTATTTGAACAAATTCTTGTGTGAACCATCTTAGATTGGTGTCTACCAATAGTATTAAATGTTAATGTAGGAGAATTATCTTCCATATCAACTATTTCACCATATGGTACTAAACCTAATTTAATTAATGCTTGGAAACCATTACAGATACCTAACATTAAACCGTCACGATTTTTTAGTAATTCATGTATATTTTCTTTAATTAATGGATTTCTAAAGAAAGATGTAATAAATTTACCAGAACCATCTGGTTCGTCCCCACCAGAGAAACCACCTGGAATCATAACAATTTGAGATTCTTTAATTAATTTTGCAAATTCTGAAACGCTTTCTTCAATTTGAGCACTTGTTTGGTTTTTGATAACAAATACTTCTGCTTTTGCACCATTTCTTTCAAATACTCTAGCTGTATCATATTCACAGTTTGTACCTGGGAATACTGGAATTAAAACTCTAGGTTTTGCAACTTTAATAGTTGGTTTTACTCTTTCTTCTTGCAAGTTATATGTGATTGTATTTACACCACTAGTTTTTGTTTTAATGTTACAAGGGAAAATTGGTTCTAATTTATCTTCATATCCTCTTTGTAAATCATGTAAGCTTAAAGAAGTAAAGTCATGGAATACTACCATATATTTGCTAGTTGTTACACCTATATATTCTAATCCTTCTGCATTGCAGTTATCAGAATTTAATTCTAATACAAATGCACCAGCAACACCATTAAATAATATTTCATTATCTAATTCTTTTTCTAATTTTATACCAATTTGGTTACCTAAACTCATTTTTACAACAGCTTCAGCAACACCACCAGATGTTAAAGCAAAACAAGCATTAACTTCGTCTTTATTAATTAAGTCTTGAACTGTGTCAAATACTTGTTTAATACTATTGAAATCAGGTTCACCATTTTCATTGTATTTAGGTCTAATTAAAGCAACTTTTTTACCGCTCTTTTTAAATTCTTGAGATACAACATTGTTAGCATCTGCAACACTTACTGCAAATGATACTAATGTTGGAGGTACATCTATATCTTCAAAAGTACCAGACATTGAGTCTTTACCACCAATTGAAGCAATACCTAACTCTAATTGAGCTTTGTATGCACCTAATAAAGCAGCCATTGGTTTACCCCAGCGTTTAGGGTCATTTTTTGTTCTTTCAAAGTATTCTTGGAAAGTTAACCAACATTGTTTGTAGTTACCACCAACAGAAACTACTTTAGCAATAGATTCGATTACTGCGTACATAGAACCTAAGTATGGGCTTTGTTCACTGATAAATGGATTAAATCCCCAAGCCATAACAGAAGATGTGTCTGTTTGTCCTTCTAAAACAGGAATTTTTGCAACCATTGCTTGAGTTGGTGTTAATTGATGTTCACCACCGAATGGCATTAATACTGTACCTGCACCGATAGTTGAATCAAATCTTTCAACTAAACCTTTTTGAGAACAGATATTTAAGTCTGTTAAATGTTTAAACCAGTTTTCTACTGTATTTTCATAGTTAAATACAGGTTTTACAGATTGTTTTTCAACAACTATATCAGTGTATTTTTTAGCACCGTTTGAATTTAAGAATTCTCTTGATAAGTTAACAATTTCATTGCCATTCCAAGTCATTCTTAATCTTGGTTGTTCTGTAACAACTGCTACAACTGTAGCTTCTATATTTTCTTTTTGTGCTTCTTCTATAAATTTTTGTACATCACTTTCTCTAACAACACAAGCCATTCTTTCTTGTGATTCAGAGATAGCAAGTTCTGTACCATCTAAACCGTCATATTTTTTAGGAACTGCATCTAAGTTTATTTGTAAACCGTCAGCTAACTCACCAATAGCAACAGATACACCACCTGCACCGAAGTCATTACAACGACGAATCATTGTTGTTACTTCTTTTTTACGGAATAAACGTTGAATTTTTCTTTCTTCTGGTGGGTTACCTTTTTGAACTTCTGAACCACAGCTTTCGATAGAAGATACTGTATGTGATTTTGAAGAACCTGTTGCACCACCGCAACCGTCTCTACCTGTTTTACCACCTAATAATACAACTACATCTCCAGCTTCTGGAACTTCTCTTATAACATTTTCCATTGGAGCAGCACCAACAACAGCACCAATTTCCATACGTTTAGCAACATATCCTGGGTGATAAATTTCAGCAACATGACCAGTAGCTAAACCAATTTGGTTACCGTATGAGCTATAACCGCTAGCAGCACCAACTGTAATTTTTCTTTGAGGTAATTTACCTTCCATAGTTTTTTCAACTTCTAACAATGGGTCAGCAGCACCTGTAACACGCATTGCTTGATATACATATGAACGACCTGATAATGGGTCTCTGATAGCACCACCTAAGCAAGTAGCAGCACCACCAAATGGTTCGATTTCAGTAGGGTGATTGTGTGTTTCGTTTTTGAACATTAACAACCAATCTTGTTCTTCATCATTTACTTTAACTTTAATTTTTACAGAACAAGCATTGATTTCTTCTGATTCATCTAAATCGCAAACTAAACCTTGTTTTTTTAGCTTTTTAGTAGCAATTGTAGCTAAATCCATTAATGTCATAGGTTTGTCACTTCTGCCAACATATAAATCTTCTCTAGTTTTTACATAATCAGCAAAAGTATCTTTTATAAATTCATCTTCTATTTTAACATCTTCAATATTTGTAGAGAATGTTGTGTGACGACAATGGTCTGACCAATATGTATCGATCATTCTAATTTCTGTTATTGTTGGGTTGCGTTTTTCTGTATCTTTAAAATATGATTGGCAGAATTTTATATCATCAAGGTCCATAGCTAGTCCATAATTAGCTATAAAATCTGCTAAACCTTTTTCATCTAAATCTATAAAACCATCCAAAACTTCAACAGTTGTAGGAATTTCATAGTTTACAGACAGTGTGTCCAATTTTTCTAATGAAGCTTCACGGCTCTCAACTGGGTTTATTAAATATGATTTTATTCTGTCAAAATCAACATCTGAGATTTGA
This sequence comes from Oscillospiraceae bacterium, assembly GCA_017887325.1. Classification (GTDB taxonomy): domain Bacteria; phylum Bacillota; class Clostridia; order Oscillospirales; family Ruminococcaceae; genus Massiliimalia. The sequence goes on from JAGHIE010000003.1 coordinate 70,008, forward strand.
CCACATAAAATATAAACTCTAGCATTTTTAACAAGTGGGCGTTTATCTTGAGTCATAAGACTAATACATTGTGCAGCTGAATCAGCACGTTGGTCAAATTGACCTGGTAAATACTCAATAGCAAACACTCTGCTATCTTCGCATTCTGGTATTTCTTGATAAACAATATCAACAGCAGGTTCTGATAAAATAGTTTTTGTTGCTTGTTCAAAAACTTCTTTTGATAAACCTTCAACATCATAACGATTTAAAAGTCTAACTTTTTCTAAACCATTAATAGATAAAGCTGTTTTAATATCACTTAAAACATGATTAGCTTCAACAGCAAATTCCTCTTTCTTCTCAACATAAATACGGAAAACTGACATTTGACACACTCCTATTTTATATCTATTCGTAGAATATCGAACATTGTTATTATAACAAATTAAAACAAAAAGTTCTACATATTTTTTAATTTATTATAAAATTATATTAATTCTCCTATACAATGCTCGCCACTAACACCTGTTATTCTAACTGTTTTAATTTTTTTAGTTAGTTCTTCTTCAGATTTTACAAATACTGGAATATAATTTTTTGTATAACCTTCTGTACCTTCTTCTGTTTGAGTTGCTTCAAATAAAACATCATAAACTTTTCCTACATGGCTATTTAAAAATTCTATTCTTGTATCTTTTGTAACTGCCATCATTTGTTTGCTTCTAGCTTCTTTTGTCTTTTTATCTAGTTGGCCTTCAAATTTAGCAGCTCTTGTTCCTTCACGAATTGAATAAGCAAATACATGTGCTTTTGCAAATTTTACCTTTTTAGCAAACTCTAATGATTTTTCAAATTCTTCTTCTGTTTCTCCTGCAAATCCTACCATTATATCAGTAGTTATTGAACAATCTTCAAATTTATTTCTTAACTTTTCACACAACTCATAATAAAACTTAGTATCATAGTGTCTATTCATTCTTTTTAAAGTTTCATCACAACCACTTTGTAATGATAAATGGAATTGTGGACAGAACTTTTCAAGTTTTGACATTCTTTCAATATCTTCATCTAATAATAGTTCTGGTTCTAATGAACCCAGTCTAACCCTTACAACACCTTCTACAGAGCAAACTAATTCTATAGCATCAATAAGTCTTAATCCACATTCTTTACCATATGATGATAAATTTATACCAACTAAAACTATTTCTTGATAACCATTTTCAACTAATTCTTCAATTTCTGCTTTTAACTCATCTAAAGGTTTACTTCTTATAGGTCCTCTTGCTTTAGGAATGATACAGTATGTGCACCATCTATCACAACCATCTTCTATTTTAACAAAAGCTCTAGTTTTTTCTGCAAAATTAGTAGCTTTCATTTTTTCAAACTTTTCACCTTTTTTATGAGGTTCGATATCAATAATTCTCTCACCTGTCACTAATGCTTTTTTAACATTTTCTACAACAGCTTGTTTATTTGTTGCACCTGTTATAACTTGTGCTTGCATTAAATGAGATGCTTCTTCTGGAAAAGCTTGTGGCATACAACCTGTCAATGCTATTACAGCATTTGGGTTTTGTTTTTTCATTCTGTTTAATATTTGTCTTGTTTTTTTATCTCCAGTTGCAGTAACAGTACAAGAGTTTATTACATAAACATCTGCCTCATCTTGATCTGATACAACATCAAATCCTTCTTGCATAAATCTTGATTTTAAAACCTCTGTTTCATACTGATTTACTTTACAACCTAGCGTATAAAATCCTACTCTCATAATACTTCCTTTCTTTTCTTATTTTTTTAGGAATTTTTATCATTTTATGTATATATTAAATTAAAACATTAATTTATAGTTCATTTTTTTATGTATTTTATTTAAAATATTTGTGTGATTTTACACAAAGTTTTTACACCATATTTAGTATTATAATAGATTTACTGTGTTTTTACAATTAGCAGTTGACTTAAAAGAAATGATTTGATATATTTAATTTATAGTAAATATAAATATAAATGATAATTTATTAAGATATTTACACATCTTATTCTAAATTTTAGGAGGTCTTTTATTATGCAAACAACACAAATTTTATTAAGCACAATTAACGATGTAAAAGCATTTGTTAATACAGTAGTTAGATATGATTTTGATGTAGATTTAGTTTCTGGCAGATATGCTATTGATGCAAAATCAATTATGGGTATTTTCAGCTTAGACCTATCAAAACCAATTGAATTACAAGCTCATACTGAAGATGCAACTGCTTTCTTTAATGATATTAAAGATTTTATCGTTAAATAATTTAAGCTTTATAAAACAAAAGTGTTCTTAAGAAATTAAGAACACTTTTTTATTTTATAATAAATTTAATTTTTCATATTGTTTTTTAAGACTTGGATAAATTTCTGTATATAAATCATAGTATTTATTATATTCATCTACATTTTCGTTAATAGGTTTTTGTGTATCTTTAACTCTAATAATATTATCACAAGCATCTACAACTGAACTATATACTCCAGCACCAACACCTGCAAGAATTGCAACGCCTAAAGCCGGACCTTCTTTATTTTCTAGTGTATTTACAGGTAATCCATAAACATCTGCTAACATTTGACGCCATACACTTGAGCTTCCGCCTCCGCCACAAGCTAACATTTCTGTAAAGTTTACATTCATACCTTTAATAACTTCCATACAATCTCTTTGTGAGAAAGTAACACCTTCCATTACTGCTCTCAATAAATCTTTTTTAGTATGAATTGCAGATAAACCAAAGAAAACGCCTCTTGCATTTGTATCTAAGTGAGGAGTTCTTTCACCCATTAGATATGGTAAGTATAATAATTTATTTGAACCTATTTTAACAGTTTCAACTTCTTTATCCATTAAATAGTATGGGTCAACTCCCATTGATTTTGCAGTCAAAATTTCTTCATTACAGAAATTATCTCTAAACCATTTTAATGATAAACCAGCAGCTTGAGTAACACCCATTATATGCCAACTATTTGGTACAGCACAACAGAATGTATGAACTCTACCTTTAGGGTCTATGCAAATATCTGATGTATGTGCATAAACTACACCTGATGTTCCTATTGTTGTAAATGCTTTTCCGTCTTTTACAACACCTGTACCAACAGCAGCTGCTGCGTTATCACCTGCACCACCAACAACTATTGTTCCTTCTTTTAATCCTGTTAATTGAGCTACTGATTTTGTAATTTGTCCAGTAACTTCTTGTGATTCATAAACTTTACCCAATAAAGATTTATCAATATCCAATTTTTCCAAAACTTCATCAGACCAAATTCTTTTTGGTACATCTAATAATTGCATACCAGATGCATCTGATACTTCAGTAGCAAATTCACCTGTAAGTTTAAATCTAATATAGTCTTTAGGTAATAATATATGTTCGCATTTTTCATATATTTCTGGTTCATTATTTTTTACCCACAAGATTTTTCCTGCTGTAAAACCTGCTAAAGCTGGATTTGCAGTAATTTCAATTAATCTTTCTGCTCCGATTTTTTGTGTTATTTCTTCACATTCTTTTGCAGTTCTACTATCACACCAAATAATACTTCTTCTTAAAACTTCTCCATTTTTATCAAGCATTACAAGACCGTGCATTTGTCCTGATAAACCTACACCTTTTATGTCTGCACTGTTAACACCTGATTTTGCCAAAACATTTTTTATTGTTTCAACAACTGCATTCCACCAGTCCAATGGTTCTTGTTCAGCATATCCATTTTGTGGTTGGTATAAAGGATATTCTACTGTATTAGAAGCAATAGCTTTACCATCTTCTGAAAATAAAACAGTTTTTGTCCCTGATGTACCTATATCTATACCTAATAAATAAGCCATAATATCTTCCTTTCATTCGTGTTCGTACACGATTTATTTAAATAATTTTACCATTTTATAATGATTTTTTCAAGGGCATATTTTACAATTATTCTTCATATTGTTTTATTAAGCATAACAAATTTAAGGAGAATAAAAATGATTTATAGATCTATATCAATATCAAAAACAGCTACACGCAAAACTAAATCACCAATGTCAATTTTTACTCAAGAATGTTTGTCGATTATATCGTGTATTTTTGTAGGTTTTATTTTTATTATATTCTGTTGTTCTAACACTCCAAAAATAAATAAATCAGAAAATTCTTCTAACACTGCTTCAACCCAAACACAAAATATTACACCAAAAGAAATTAAAACAGATGATAAACAGACTACTGAAACTACAACACAAAACACTAATGCAGATCAAGAAATTAAATTTTCAGAACCCATACCAGCGTGGAGTCAAAATATAAGCTCACATTTTGGAGATCGAGAAGACCCTATAAATGGAGGTGCTGAATACCATAAAGGGTTAGATATAGCTATGCCACAAGGAACACCTATAAAAGCAGTGTTAGACGGAACTGTTACCATTAGTGAAGAAAACAGTCCGTCATATGGCAAATACATAGAAATAACTCATAGCAATACATTAAAAACTAGATATGCTCATTGTTCTGAATTAAAAGTAAAAAATGGAGATAAAGTAAAACAAGGAGATGTAATTGCTCTAGTAGGTTCAACAGGCAATTCAACTGGACCTCACTTACATTTAGAAGCAATTGAAAACAATGTCAAAGTAAATCCAGAAAAATATTTAAAATAAAAAAAGATATGACAACTGTCATATCTTTTTATTTGCAAAAGAAAAACCTTACTGAATAATCAGTAAGGTTTTGGTACGCCGGAAGGGATTCGAACCCCCGACCTTTTGGTTCGTAGCCAAACACTCTATCCAACTGAGCTACCGGCGCATACACTCTTTAGTGCTTAAATATAATATCATATTTGTATTTAATTGTCAACTATAAAATAAAGAATTTTCTCAAAAAATGAGAAAATTCTTTATTTTGCCTAAAATTTAAAATCTCTATCGCCATTTTCTATTAATTTTAATCTAGCTTTTACAGTATTTTTAATTTTTTCATCTTTTATATTTTGAATTTCTTTTTCTATTAAGTCGTTTGCATATTTTTTAGTTTCTTCACTAGCATAGTCCATAATATATTCTTTTAATGTCATCAAAGCATTTGGTTGACATACATTGCTAATTTCTCCAGTTTTTGCTAGTTTCATAAATCTATCTCCAGTTCTACCAGACCTATAACAAGCTGTACAAAAACTAGGAATATACCCATCTTTACACAAATCGTGCATTATTGTATCTAAAGAACGAGTATCATCAACATTAAATTGTTGTGTATCTTCTTCGTCTTTATCTGAATCTGCATAACCACCAACACCAGTACAAGAACCACCACTTAATTGTGTTATACCTAATTTTAAAAGTTCTTTTCTACTCTCTTTTGATTCTCTAGTAGATATTATCATTCCTGTATATGGAACAGCACATCTTAAAATAGCAACTATTCCAAAAAATATATCATCTGATATATTTTGATAATCGTGCAAATCCACTCCACTAGCAAATCTCATTCTAGGTAAACTTATTGTGTGAGGACCTACACCATAAGTATCTTCTAAATGTTTTATGTGCATCATCATTCCTATTGTATCGTACATATAGTCATACAATCCATATAGTACACCTATACCAACATCATCTATTCCACCTTGATAAGCTCTATCCATAGACTCTGTATGATAAGCATAATTACTTTTTGGTCCTTTTGGGTGCATTTTTTCATAAGTTTTTTTATGATAAGTTTCTTGGAATAATATATATGTTCCAATTCCTGCTTCTTTCAATTCTTTATAATTTTCTACTGTTGTTCCTGCTATATTTATATTTACTCTCCTGATAGCACCATTTTTATGTTTTACAGAATAAATTGTCTTTATACTTTCTAAAACATAATCTATAGGACAATTTACAGGATCTTCACCTGTTTCTAACGCTAAACGCTTATGTCCCATATCCTGCAAAGCAATAATCTCTCTTTTTATTTCATCTTGTGTCAATTTTTTTCTTTTCATATTACAGTTAGAGTGATTATAACCACAATATCTACATGCATTTACACAATAATTTGATAAATATAGTGGTGCAAAAAACACTATTCTATTACCATATATATGTTGTTTAATTTTCATTGCAATTTTCTTTACTCTATCAATAACATCATCTTGTTTATTTTTTAAACATTGAAGTAAAATAGCAACTTCTTTATAATCTAACCCTTCAAAATTTTCTGCTTTAGATAAAATTTCATTTATTATTTCTTTATCAAGATAATTTTTTTTAGAAAAATCTATAACTTGTTCTATTTCTTCATCACAAATAAATTCTTCTGCTTTAGTTGAAACTGAATTATACATACATAATCTTCTTTCTTTATTTTAATAAATAACTTCTTTATCAACCCATTCAAAACTTGGGTAATATCTAAATTTTATTTCACCTAATATTTTTTCTTTTTTAACAAATGTATTTTGCCAAAATCTTGAATCTAATGAGTTTTCCCTATTATCTCCCAACATAAAATATGATTCTTCAGGAACAATATAAGGTCCGTAATCTCCAGTTGGAACACCATTAACATATGGCTCGTTTAACGGCTCTGTAGAATCATTTATATAAACTTTACCGTCTTTTATTTCCACTTTTTCACCAGGTAATCCAATGATGCGTTTAGTGAACTTTTGTGTTTCATCATCTGGATATTTAAAAACTATAATATCACCTCTTTTAGGCTCACTAAACAAATAACTCAATCTAAAAGTTATTAGTTTATCTCCAGGCTGAATTGTACTTACCATAGATTCTGTTGGAACTTCTGCATTTATTATAATAAAATTTTGAATTATAACAACTAAAAGTATAGCTCCCAATATTGTTTTTATCCAACTTAATATTTCTGATTTGACTTTATCTTTTTTATTTTCTTTCTCATTTGTTTGAAATACTTCTTCATTTTTTTCTTGATTTTCTAATTCAAACTTATCCATCAACATGCCTTCTTTACTATATTTATTTTGTCTACTATACATTATAACAAATGAATTATTAAAGTTCAAAGAATATTTTTTTAACAAAAAAACTTATCTATATTAAATATAGATAAGTTTTTATTATTGGTTTATCTTCCTAGTATTTCATTTTTTCTTTCTAACAAGTTTTCTGTTTCTAAAGCACTAAAGAAAGTTTCTGTTCCAACTCTATCTAAAAGTGAAGCTAATCTTTCACCAGGTTCTCCCCAAAGTTTAAATAATAATAGAGTTTTTTCTAAAATATCCATTGCTTGTTCTTCATCATATACACCAGGCATCATAGAAGCATGTCTAATTTTTTTGCCCCAACGACCACCTATATATATTTTAAATGCTCTTTTACCTTCATTCATTGCTTTAAAATAACATTTTCCTACACATCTACCACAATCGTTACAAATTTCTTTATTTATAACCATTTTCCCGTCTATAACGCTTGGAGCTCCCATAGGACAATTCATTTCAATAGCACATTTTTTACAGCCTCTACATAAATCTTCATTAAATTCTTTTATATGAACTCCAACTAAACCAAAGTCATTTAAATCAGGTTTAACACAATTGTTAGGACAGCCACCAACAGCTATTTTAAATTTATGTGGCAATTTTGCATCATAATAATCCATATAAAATCTGTCATGAATTCTTTGAGCAACGCCTTGTGTATCAGCATTACCAAAATGACAAGTTGTACCTTTACATGCTAATATAGGTCTAATTCTTCTGCCTGTTCCACCTGTCATCATTCCATGATCTTCTACAAATTGTTTTACTGTATCTATATCTTCATAAGCGATTTGTGGAATTTCTACTGCTAAACGAGATGTAAAAGAAATTTTTCCATTACCCCATTTTTCAGACAAATCAACTAAACTTCTTACTTGTTCAGAAGTTAACACACCATTTTTAGTTAAAATTCTAACAGAAAAAGCACCTTCACAATTTCTATTTTTCAAAAATCCCATATCTTTTACTCTTTTTACATCTTCTGCAGTTATATTTGCCATATTCTCAAATCCTTTCATTTTTCTAACTTTAATTATAACACTTGCATTTAAAAAAATAAAATAGTATTATGTAATATATAATATAGGTAAAACCTATTAAAATTTAAAAAAACATTAATTTTGTCAATATATAGGAGTTTTTATGACTATTAGACATTTAAGAATTTTTATTGAAGTAGCAAATAGTGGAAAAATGAGCTTAGCGGCAAATAAGTTTTTTATATCTCAACCCACTGTAAGCCAAGTTATTGCAGAACTAGAAAACCACTATAATATAAAGTTATTCGAAAGACTATCCAAAAAATTATATATTACACCTGATGGAGAAAAATTATTGGAGTATGCCAAAAAAGTAGTTTTAAACTTTGATGAGCTAGAAAGTATCATGAAATCTTCAAACAATCATTTGTTGAGAATAGGAGCAAGTGTTACGGTTGGGACTTATTTTTTAAGTTCTATATTAAAAGAATTTCAATTATCTCAACCACAAATCAAAACTACTGTATTAGTAAACAACACTAAAAATATCATAGATAAGCTATTAAACAGCAATCTTGATATTGCTATTGTTGAAGGTGAAATTTCTCACCAAGATTTAGTAACTACACCTATTGCTAAAGATTATTTAGTGCTAGTTTGTGGTAAAGACCATAAATTTTTTGGACGACAATCTATATGCGTTGAAGAACTAGCTTTAGAAGATTTTATTTTAAGAGAAGAAGGTAGTGGAACTAGAGAATTATTTGAAAGCTTTATGAAATCATATAACATACCTATAAATGTTAGTTGGGAGTGTAATAACTCTCAAGCTATAAAAAATGCTGTTTTAAATAATTTTGGATTATCTGTAATATCTGCAAGATTAATTCAGAATGAACTTAAAGATAAATCAATATATATAGTGCCTATACAAAATTGTTCTAAATATAACAATTGTCTTTTAGAGAGAAATTTTTGTTTAGTTATGCACAAAAACAAATATAAATCATCTTCATTAAAAGAATTTGAAAATATATGTTTAAATTTCAAAGATGAAGATTTATCTTATCTACCTCCAATCATTCCAATATATCATGAAAAATAAAGGAGAAATAAATGTTTATAAATATGATAGGAATAGACTACACACATTGTGATATAGAAACTCGTGAAATCTTTTCCTTAACTCAAAGCAAATGTATTGAAGCTTGTAAAACAATTTTTGACAACGAAAATTGTGACGGTTGTATTATAATATCTACCTGTAATAGAACAGAAATATGGGTTGATGGTTGCAAAAATAATTTGATAGATTTATTTTTACAGTTTAAAAATCTAGATAAAGAGACATATAACAAATATTTTATACAAAGAACAGAAAATGAAGCTATAAATTATCTATTTTCATTAACAAGTGGTATGGAATCTCAAATATTTGGTGAAGACCAAATATTAACACAAGTAAAAAATGCTGTTTTGTTATCAAGAGAAAACAAAACAATAAATTCTAATTTAGAAGTTTTGTTTAGAAAAGCTATAACTTGTGCTAAATCTATAAAAACAAAAGTTAAACTAAGTCACAATGATAACTCCATTCCTCAAAAAGCTATAAGCATTTTAAAAGATGATTATAATTTAAATGAAAATAGTACATGCCTAGTAATAGGAAATGGCGAAATGGGAGTATTAACATCAAGTATTTTAACAAAATTACATTGTAAAACTTTTATGACAGTAAGACAATATAAGTACCACCAAGTAAATATTCCTGAAGGTGTAACACCTATACCATATGATGATAGAGTTGAATACCTACAAAAAAGCGACTTTATATTCTCTGCAACAGCCAGTCCACATTACACTATTAATATAACCCAACTTGAGAATATTAATTCTAACAAAAGAATATTTATTGATATGGCTGTACCTAGAGATATAGACCCTCTAATTAGTAATATTCCTAACCAAACTATTTTAAATATGGACTCACTAGGAATATGTACTACTAATTTAAAAGAGTCTTATAATGCTAAATTAGCTTATAAAATTATTGATAAATATATCTTTGAATTTTACCATTGGTTTGAATTCAAAACAAATAATATAAAGGATTGATAGTATGAGTAAAACATTAAAAATAGGTAGTCGTGATAGTAAGTTGGCAGTGATGCAAACTATGATTGTTATTGATGAAATTAAAAAATATCACCCAGAGTATGAAATAGAGCTTGTAACTCTTAAAACGACTGGTGATTTAATTTTAGATAAAACTTTAGATAAAATTGGTGGAAAAGGATTATTTGTAAAAGAGCTAGATTTAGCTTTGTTAGATGGAAAAATCGATTTAGCAGTACATAGTTTAAAAGACTTACCTATGGAAGTTGATGACCATTTTCCAATAGTTGCATATGTAAAAAGAGGCGACCCAAGAGATGTTCTTGTTGCTCCTAAAAATTCCACCACAGATTTATTTTCTAATGTAGGTACTTCTAGTGCTAGAAGAATTTTACAAATAAAAAATCTAGTTCCAAATAGCAACACATCTTTTGTGAGAGGAAATATTGTAACTAGACTACAAAAGCTAGATAACGGTGAATATAGTTCCCTTATTTTAGCAAGTGCAGGATTAAAAAGAGCTAATTTTGAAGATAGAATAACAAGATATTTTTCAACAGATGAAATTATTCCTCCTGCTGGACAAGGAACTTTAGTTGTACAAGGTAAGCCAGAGTTTTTAGATATTTTCAAAGGCACTATAAATGATTATGATACTATGCTATCATCTATTGCAGAAAGAAGTTTTGTAAGAGAATTAAATGGTGGTTGTTCATCTCCTATTTCTGCATATGCAAAAATAGAAAATGATACATTGACTATCAAAGGTCTTTATTTTGATGAGTATTCTAAAAAACATATAATACTATCTAAATCAGGTGACAAAAACTCAGCTGAACAAATAGGAATAAGTCTTGCTAAAGATTGTAAAGGAGCTTTTGAACATGCGTAAAGGTAAAGTTTATTTAATAGGTGCAGGGCCTTCAGACTATGGACTGTTGACTATTAAAGCTAAAAATATATTAGATAAAGCTGATGTTATTGTATACGATAAACTCGTCGGTGATAGTATTTTGCACAGTATTTCTCCAGACAAAAAATTTATAAATGTGGGAAAATCTTCAAATAATCATCTAGTCCCACAAGAAGAAATAAACAAAATTCTTTTAGATGAAGCTTTAAAAGGGAATATTGTAGCAAGACTTAAAGGTGGCGACCCTTTTTTATTTGGTAGAGGTGGTGAAGAATTAGAGTTATTATATGAAAATAATATTCCATTTGAAGTTATTCCAGGTATAACTTCTGCAATATCCGTTCCTGCTTACAATGGAATTCCTGTAACTCACAGAGATTTTTCATCATCATTACACATTATAACAGCACACAAAAAAAATAATAATTCTCTAGATTTAGACTTTGCTACACTTTCTAAATTAGAAGGCACATTAGTATTTTTAATGGGGGTATCTTCTCTAAAACTTATATCTGATGGTCTTATTAAAAATGGAAAAGATAAAAACATCCCTTGTGCAATACTTGAAAAAGGCACTACTTCCAAACAAAGAAAAATTATTTCTACTTTAGAAAATATTTACAAGGAAGCTGTACAACAAAATATATCTGCACCTAGCATTATAGTTGTTGGTGATGTATGTTCATTGTCTGATAAATATGACTTCACATTACAAAAGCCATTATTTAATGCAAAAGTTATCATATCAAGACCTATTAACCAACAATCTATTTTAAAAGATAAATTATATGAACTTGGTGCAGAAGTTGTTGAATTAAATACAAGTTCAATTAAACCTATCGATTTTAAATTACCTAATGATATAGAAAACTATTCTCACATTGTATTTACAAGTCAAAATGGTATAGACAGATTTTTTGAATATCTCTTTGAAAATAATATTGATATTCGCACTTTTAGTAATATTTCATTTGCAGTTGTAGGAAGTTCTACATTTAATTGTCTAAAAAAACATGGAATTATTGCAAATCTAATTCCACAAAAATTTTCTGCACTTGAGTTAGCAAAATTAATAAAGGAAAATTATTGCCAAAAGAAAATACTGCTTCTTCGTGGTAAAGAAGCAACTAGCGATATACTTGATTATTTTGCTCAAAATAATATTAAATATTTAGATATTCCAGTCTATACTAATATTAATAATAAATTACATTATCAATGTGATGTTGATGATTATGTAATTTTTACTAGCGCATCAAGTGTTAATAGATTTGTAGAATGTAGTGATAAAAAGGATTTTTCAAAAAATATAGCTATTTGTATAGGTGAAAAAACACAGCAAACTGCTTTAAAATTTAAGTTTAATTCGGTAGTTTCAGATGAATGTTCTATTGATAGCGTCATTGAAAAATTAATCTCTATACATAAAAAAAGATAAACATTGCTTTTAGCAATGTTTATCTTTTTTTATCAATTAAATTTTTAATATAAAACGGTATAATATTAACTGCCCATGAAACAGCTATACCTATTAATGTTTCCATAATTCTTCCTATACCAAACACAATAGGGTCTACCCTGTCTGAACGATTAACCACTATACTAAAGAATACTACACAAGTTATGAAAACAGCTGATTTTTTATTTATACATACTACTAAATACATAAGAGGTAATGTAATCGCTGCTACTATTGTGTAATATAATAAGCCTTTTACTTCTATATTAGTAAAACTTAAAATCCATATTAATATTATACCACAAGTACCCCCTATTAAAGTCCCAGTAATTCTATTTAACCCAGCTTTTAGACTCCCCTGTATGTCTGACTGTAATGATATTATACTAGCTATTGCAGAATAAAAAGCACTGGAATCTCTAATATAAGCTATAAGAAAACATATATATACAGCTATTACTGTCTTTATCATCCTCATACCAATTTTAGGTAATTTCATCATATCTATCTCTTTCCTACAAATAATTAATTACAGTAATATATTTTATCATATTATTTAATTTTTTCAATATAAAATTAGACCAAAAAGATATATTTATAAAAATTTAAAAAATAAGAAATCATTAAGCCTTACACCTAATGATTTCTTATAATATTTAATTATTTAATTTCTGTACCTAACATAGCTGCACCAATTACACCTGCGTCATTTCCTAATTGTGCAACAACAACTTTTGTTCTGTTTTCTTCTTTTCTTGCATATGTTTGTGGATTTACTTTTTCTGTTAAAGGTTTGATTAATGTATCGCCTTCCTTACAGATACCACCACCGATACATAATACTTCTGGTTGGAAAATATTTATCATATTAGCAATACCAACACCTAAATATGTAATATAGTTATCAACAACTGCTTTTGCTGTTTCATCATTTACTCTCATACCATCAAATGCAGTTTTACCATTTACTTTTGTAATATCTCCGTCAACGATTTCCCACATTGAAGAATATTTATCATTAATCATAGCTCTTTGAGTTTGTTTAATTAAAGCTGTTGCAGATGCATAAGCTTCTAAACAACCTTTTCTACCACATGTGCATGGTTCACCATCAACAGCGATAACAGCATGTCCTAATTCAGCTCCAGCATAGCTAAAACCTGTTAAGATTTTGCCGTCTAAAATTACACCGCCACCAACACCAGTGCCTAATGTAATAGCTACTAAAGAGTTGTGACCTTTACCAGCACCTGCTAAATATTCACCAAATGCAGCTGCGTTTGCATCGTTTTCGATAAATACTTTTTTGTTTAATTCTTTTTCTAAGATACCTGCTAAATCAACATTATCCCATTTTAAGTTGTTTGAATATTCTACGATACCTGTTTCTTTATTAGCTGTACCTGGAGTACCAACACCAACGCTTTCAATATCGTCCATTGTTAAACCAGCTGTTGCAACTGCTTTTTTAGCAACTAAAGCCATATCTGCAATAACTTCTTCAGCTGAACGAGGTAATTTTGTTTTTGTTTTTTCTTTTGCAACGATTTCATATTTTTCGTTTACAACACCAGCAACGATGTTTGTACCACCTAAGTCAATACCAATATAATACATATATAAATCTCCTAATCTATTTTAAAATTATTTTTCACCACATTCAGTAACGATAACTTCACCGCTACCAACTAGTTCGTATTCACCCATATCAGCAGGAATAAATACGCTATCACCTTTAATTAATCCTAAGCTACCAAAGCCATAATCTAATTCAAATTCACCATCTAAAACTAAGATATGATTAAATGATTCATCACTAGCAAAACCTGTTGCAGATTCTTCAACATTCCAATGGAATACTTTAAAGTATTCACAACTTGCAAGTAATGTTCTTTCAAAACCTTCTAATTTTTCTGTTTCACCTTGAGGTTTTGTATCTCTAGTTGGAGGAGTTAATTTAGTTACTTCTTTAGCTTTTTCTATATGTAATTCTCTAGGATTACCTTGAGCATCAACTCTACCATAGTCATAAATACGGTATGTTGTGTTAGAGTTTTGTTGAATTTCAGCAATTAATATACCTTTACCGATAGCGTGTAAAGTACCAGCATCAATAAAGAATACATCACCTTTTTTTACAGGAACTTTATTTGTAACTTCTAATAAAGTATTGTCTTGAATTCTTTGAGCAAATTCTTCTTTTGTGATATCTTTTGTAAAGCCGTAAAGTAGGTGTGCACCTTCTTCACAATCAACAATATACCACATTTCTGTTTTGCCGTATTCACCTTCAACTCTTAAAGCATATTCATTTTCTGGGTGAACTTGTACAGATAGGTTATCTGCTGCATCTATTAATTTTATTAATATAGGAAATTCTTCAAAAGCTTTAGCTCTGCTTCCTAAAACATCTTTACCATTTTTTTCAATATATTGAGATAAAGTTAATCCTTCAAATTCGCCAGATTTTATAACACTTTCTCCTGCTTTATGGCAAGACAATTCCCAGCTTTCAGCAACTTTTTCTAAATCAGATTTTTTATTATATTCTTCTTTTAGTCTTTTTCCACCCCAAAGATAATCTTTTAAAGGTGCTGTTAATTTTATTGGAGTTAACATACACATTTACCTCTTTTTCATTAGTATTTTTATAAACTTCTAAGCATTATTATACAGTATCATAAAATATCGGTCAATACTAGTTGATAAAAATATCTTATTTTACTTATTCTTTAAATTTTAATTCTGCTACTATTGGATAATGGTCTGACAAAAATTTTCCATCTTGTCTAGTTCTATCTATTTTTATATTTACTACTTCTAAGTCATTTGAAACGAAAATATAGTCTAATTGTCTTGAACCATGAACTCTACCTGTAAAACCATGATAAGTATTATATCTCATTGTAGATTTACTCTTCTCGTGATATGCATCTTTTAATTCTATGTTTTGATAGTTATGATGATTTCCTCTTAATTTTGATATTATTCTATTTTTTGGTGATACATTAAAATCTCCCATTAGAATTGTAGGCATAGGATTTTCTGACTGAAACTTGTCCATATATTCCCAAATAATCTTTACACTTAAAGCCCTAGCAAAACCAGATATATGGTCAAAATGAGCATTATAAACTCTCACTTTTCTTCCTGATGATTTAAATGTAACTTCGCATATTGTACATATTCTAGGGAAAAAAGCCATAAATGCTCTACTACCAGATTTTTCCGGAGACTTAGAAAGCCATATAGTTTTAGAAAAATCTACTTCAACATCATCATTTGATACTATTATGTCAGAATGTTCGTCAGAAAACTCTTTGCTTCTGCCTTGTCCGAACAATGAAAATCCTTCTAATTTTTCTTCTATATCTTTTTTCATGTTAGGCAACAATTCTTGAACACCAACAATACAAGCATTAGATTTTTTTATAAAATCTATAACCATATCTTTTCTATAAGTCCATCTATTTCTTCTATCAAAAAAACTATCTTTTCTTAAATTAAAAGTCATAACCTTAAATGTTTCTTGCAGATTATTCATAAAACATACACCTCCTAACAATAATATTCTACATATTTAGTATAACTCTAAATTATTTTATATTCAATATTTAAGCATATACTAAATCTTTAATTTTTCTTAATAGTTTTATGATATAATCATCTTACAAAAATATTATAAATAAGTATATTAAGGAGTTTTTTTATGTTGTTTTTATCTTATCCAAAATGTTCAACTTGCCAAAAAGCAAAAAAATTTTTATTAAATAATAATATTGATTTTGAAGAAAGACATATAGTTGAAAACAATCCAACAAAAGAAGAATTAGAGCAATTCTTACAAATTGGAAATTTACCAATCAAAAAACTATTTAATACAAGTGGTAAAATTTATAAAGAATTAAATTTAAAAGAAAAATTACCTACTTTATCAAAAGATGAAGCATTAGAATTACTGTCAACAAATGGAATGTTAGTTAAAAGACCATTATTAATATGTTCAGATAAAATTTATGTTGGATTTAAAGAAAATGAATGGTCAGAGCTAATAAAATAACTTTTTTAACACTTTTATTATTTTTATCATATCCTATTATATAAATATTATTTTAATAGGAGATGATTTTTTGCCTAGTATATATTTAAGTCCTTCTACTCAAGAATGGAATTTGTACATAAATGGTGGTACTGAAGAATATTATATGAATTTAATTGCTGATGCAATGATACCGTATTTACGCTCTAGCGGAATTCAATATACTCGCAATACTCCTGATATGACAGCAGCAAGTTCTATCAAAGCATCTAACTTAGGAAATTATGATGTTCACTTAGCACTTCACTCAAATGCTTCACCAGAATCTATAGCAGGACAAAGACAAGGTAGCGAAGTATACTATTCTCCAAATAGTTATAAAGGCAAAAGATTAGCTACTATAATAGCTAATAACCTAAAAGATATTTATCCTAATCCTGAAAATGTCAGAATTTTGCCAACTACTACTTTAGGTGAAGTTACAAAAACTAGAGCTGTGGCAAACTTAATCGAATTTGCGTATCACGATAATGAAAGTGATGCTAATTGGATTAAAAACAATATTTCAAATATTGCTAGAAATGTTGTTTTATCTTTAACCGAATATTTTCACATACCATTTATAGAACCACAAACTCCCAAAATAGGAGTTGTAACTACACAAGGTGGCTCTTTACTAATAAGAGCAAAACCAAGTACAAATTCAGCAATTGTTGGCCGTATTGCAAATGGTGATACTGTCATTGTAAATGGACAATATCAAGATTGGTATGTAGTTGATAACGACGGTGTTGTTGGATATTCATATTCAAAATATATAAAATTCTAAAAATAAAAGGTATCTCAAAATTTGAGATACCTTTTTTATTAATCTTTCCACAAATCTGTGTCTTCTAAACCTATATCTATAGCTTTAAATTGAGGGTCTTTACCCTCTTTTTTCTGTTTAGTATAATCATCTAATGCTTTAAAAGCAATTTTTCCTAAAAGGAATATAGCTATTAAGTTAATAATTGCCATTAATCCCATTAATACGTCTGCTAAATTCCAAACTGTGTTAAACTCCATTTGAGAACCAATAAATACCATTAAAATAACGCTCAAACGGAAAACAAATAAAACAGATTTTTTATTTGTAATAAATTTCAAGTTAGATTCTGTATAATAATAGTTTCCTATTAAAGAACTAAATGCAAATAAGAAAATAGAAATTGTTATGAAGTGAATACCCCATTCACCTACTTGAGAAAATACAGCTTGTTGAACTAATTTCATTCCATCTGCATCACCGTGGTCACCAGTAACTAATATCATTGCTGCAGTTGTTGAGCAAATTAATATTGTATCAATGAAAACTGATAACATTTGAACTAAACCTTGTTTAACTGGGTGAGATACATCAGCTGTTGCAGCTGCATTAGGAGCAGAACCCATACCAGCTTCATTTGAGAATAAACCTCTTTTAATCCCTAACATTACACAAGAACCTGTAAAACCACCGAATATTGATTTAAAATCAAAAGCTTCATTTATCATGCTAGAAAAAACAGCAGGAACTTCTGTTATATTTCTTCCGATTATAAATAAACCTAAACCTATATATAACACAGCCATAATTGGTACTAAACCAGATGTAATAGCACCTATTCTATGAACTCCACCAAATATTACCAAAGCTGTAAGTATAGCTAATACTGCACCAACTATAATGTGCATATATTTTGATAAAAATTCACTTCCCTTTGAATAATACTCGATAGAAGAACTTACATTGAATGATTGTAATGCATTAAAACCGTACGCAAAACAACAAATTAATAATATTGAGAAAATAATACCTAATGGTTTGTTTTTTAGTGCCCTTTGAATATAATAAGCAGGACCACCTTTAAAATCTTCACCATCTTTTGTCTTATAAATTTGAGCTAATGTACTTTCTACAAAAGCAGAAGCACTACCTAAAACAGCTATAATCCACATCCAAATAACTGCTCCAGGACCACCAGTTGCAATAGCAGTAGCAACTCCGGCTATATTTCCTGTACCAACTCTTGATGCTGTTGAAATCATCAA
This sequence comes from Oscillospiraceae bacterium, assembly GCA_017887325.1. Lineage (GTDB taxonomy): Bacteria > Bacillota > Clostridia > Oscillospirales > Ruminococcaceae > Massiliimalia. Next base: position 88,616 of record JAGHIE010000003.1, read on the forward strand.
AGCTTGGAAAGAAGAAACACCTTTATGGTGACCTCTTTTCTCACCAATAACTTTTAAAGACTCAATAAATAGTCTTATTTGAACAAATTTTGTTCTTAAAGTGAAGTACAACCCTGCACCTATTAATAACACGATTAATATATACGTGTACAGGTAGTCGTTTAAGTGTGACAATATCGACTCAAATAAATTCATATCAACTCTCCTTGTTTTTTTATTTTATAATTAAAGGTCTGCTTTTATTTTTTCTAATAAATAAGTGCAACCTTTTAATACATCTTGATAAGTTTGTTCAAAATCGCCTGTATACCAAGGGTCTGCAATATCCCTTTTATCATCTGTTATATCAAGCAATCTACAAACTTTATTATTATAATCTTCCCCAATTATTTTTTTAATATTTCTCATATTATTGGAGTCCATAACGAATATATAGTCATATTTATCATAATCAGACTTTAACATTTTTACAGAAACTTTGCCGTCACAGCTTATCCCTTCTTTTGCAAGTCTGTTTACTGTTCCTCTATGTACACCACAACCCAAAGCTTCATTGCTAGTAGCAGAAGAACAAACATAGATTTTATCTTGTAAGTTATTCTTTTCAACTAAATCTTTCATAACAAACTCTGCCATTGGTGAACGACATATATTTCCATGACATACAAACATTATCTTTATCATAATTAGCTCCTATTTTTCACTAAAAAATTAACTATATCTTTATCTGCTGGACAAAATTTGAAATTTAATAACTCATCAAAGTTTACCCATTTAATATCACAATGTTCTAAAGATTTTTCTTGTCCATTTATTATCTTTGCATAAAAAAAGTTTATTTCAACATCAACATCAGGATAAGAATACTCTGTTTTCATTATAAAGTCGCAAACTTCAATTTTTACGTCTAATTCTTCAAAACATTCTCTAATTAACGCATTTTCTAATGTCTCATCTTTTTCAACTTTTCCACCTGCAAACTCCCATAAAAGTGCATTTGATTTACTCTCTGGTCTTTTGCAAATTAAAACTTTGTCATCTTTAGTGATAACACCTGCTACTATTTTTAACATATTTATCTTCCTTTTTCAAAAAAGTCAACAAATCCAGTACATTATACCATATTTATGATAAATCGTCAAAACTTAATATTTAAATTACTATATAAAACATCTTTGATTTGTGACTGGAAATATTTTATAATTATAGTGTAATTAATAATATATTTTGCTTTATTGTTAAAGGAGTGATTTATATGCTTTTTGCTTTTTTCACAGCTTTTTATTTTTTCTGTTGTTTTACTTTACTCAAATTTATTTTTAACAATATGGGACCTAATCCAACTTCTGGCATAATAGCACTTATTCTCTTATTTGTATCGTTTATATCAAGTTTAGTTTTATCCCAACTTACTATTAATAAAATTAAAAATAAATATAACAGAAACACTCTTTTAATTCTTTTTATTGTAGTTTATTATTTCGTGCTATTTAAAATTAATCGCTTTATATTTGATAATTTACCTTTGTCTTATGACACTATCAGTATTTTATATTTAGCTTCTTTAGTAGTTATATTTATTGCTAGTTTTATTTTAGCTCATATTAGTGTAGATAAAATTGATGAAAAATATGGTCAAGACTAATTTCACATAAAAACGAGGTTAATCATAATGATTAACCTCGTTTTATTCTTATAATTTAATTTTAGTCCATTTCCCACCTAAAAATCTTGAAAAAGCAGATATAAATCTCATACTTTGGTCTAATAATAACGCAATCCATGCACCGATTAACCCTAATCCAACTGGGAAACATAAAACCCATGTTAAAGTTGGTCTTACTAAAGCTACACTTATAAATGATACAATGGCTATATATTTAGTATCTCCTGCACCCCTTAAACAACCAGATATTATAACTTGTGATGTTTGAATATGAGTTGTAAAAGCCATTATTATAAGGATTTTTGCTCCTTCCTCAATAACTTGTTTGTCGTTTGTAAATAATGATACTAAAAAGTATTGTCCGAATATAAACATTAAAAATATTACTGTTGATACTATTAATGCAAGTCTTTGACAAATACTAACATATAATTTTGATAAGTCCGGTCGTTTTGCTCCCAAATTTTGACCAACTAAAGATGATGCAGCAACACTAAATCCATCTCCTACTGCAAATGATAGATTTAATATTTGCATACATATTTGGTGTGTAGCAAATGCTAAAGTTCCCAATTTTGCAACCATTATTGCATATACAAAAAATCCTACTCTCATAAAAACTTGTTCTACCATAGCACTACTGCCAACATTTAATAAGCTAAGAATTGTTTGTTTATCAAATTTCCAAGAAGTTTTACTTGTCAAATCTAAATATGAAACTTTTTTAGATGTCCATACAGAATGTATTGAATAAAAACAAGCAACTATATTTCCTAAAACTGTAGCAACACCTGCTCCAGCAACTCCCATTTTAGGAAAAATCCAAACACCATTTATAAGCAAGTAGTTAAAGACAACATTTACTAAATTGGCTGTTAAATTAGTAGTCATTGATATTCTTGTATTTCCAACACCTCTTTGAGATGCATTTATTGTAAGTCCTAAAGCTGTAAAAGGCACACCGACCATGATAATTTTAAAATAATTTGAAGATAAACCAATAATATCTTTTTCTGCCCCTGCTATAAACATAAGTGGATTAGCAAAAATTATACCTATTAATGACAAAACTACAGAAAACAATAAACTTAGTATCATACCTTGTTTTAAACAACTATTAGCACCATTATAATCCTCTGCACCTTTTCTTCTTGATACAACAGCTGTCATTCCTATATTTAACGATAATATTGCTGCCATAATGATAAATCTAGGCTGATTTGTTAACCCAACTGCTGCTATAGCCTCTGGATTTATTGTACCAACCATCATAGTATCAACTGATGCCATTAAAGACACTAAAACAGACTCAACTATAGACGGCCATGCCATATTAATTGTAGTTAAATATCCTTCTCTTGTGCTTGGAATATCTCCAACTATATCCTTAGGTTTTAACATATATTTACACGAAAATAACTTATATAAAAAATTTACCCTTTGCACAATACCACCCTCTAATTTATATAAACTATCTTTTAAACTATATATTATATTATAAGACCTAAAAAATTATAAAGTCAATAATACAAAAAGCTTAGGTTATAACCTAAGCTTTACTTTATTTTATTACACAAACTGGTTTTTGACAGTAGATATCATGGGTTAAATACTCAATATCTGCATTTTCTTGATTAAACTTTATTAAAATCATATTATCAGAATTTTGATTTGCTACTATAATATAATCTTTTAATAATAGAAAATCTCTAGGAAACTTACCTTTTACATCAATATACTTAACAAATTCTAGTTTATTATTAATCCATTCAAAAACAACTATACTGTCATGCCCTCTATTTGAAACTAAAACATATTTACCATTTTCTGATTGTTTTATAGCTGCACAAAAACTATCTTTAAAGTTTTCTGGAATACATGAAATTCTTTGAATAATATTAAATTTATTGCCTTGTTTTTCAACAACTATAACTTCTGAAGATAACTCACAAACAACAAATATTATATTAGGATTTTTGTTATCGACTAAAAAATGTCTTACACCAACACCTTTTGGAAAATCTATTTCATTAACTAATTTTAATTTTCCTTCATCGTTATCATAACACTTAATTTTATCAATACCCAAATCCACTGCACATATTTTTTCATCTATAAATCCACAATAGTGCATATGAGCACTCTCTTGTCTTTCTTTATTTGGACCACTTCCAAAATGCTTTACAAAATCTGTCATCACTAATGTTTTATCATCATTTATTTTATAAACAGATATATCTCCGCTCATATAATTTGAAACATAAAGGTACTTCTCATCTTTATCTAGTAACACATGGCAAGGACAATCACCATTTGTTGCTTTTATATCATTGAGTACATATTCTTCATTTTTATATGTTAATACAGCTACTGCTCCACCAAATTTACCATTAAACTCACTTGTTTCACTAACAGCATAAATTGTTGATTTATCTTTTGACATAGCTAAATAAGAAGGATTTTCTACTAAATTACATTCGGATTTTAAATTTAATATTCCTTTTTGAGTATCTAAATCATAACAATAAATTGAATTTTTATCTTTTTCATTATATGAACCTATGAAAATATTCATAAATTATCACCCACTATAAAGTATGAAAATCAAGTCACATAAAACTATGTGACTTGATTTTTTAACTATGTATTTTTTCTTTTTCATCTACTACTTCTTTAACCATATGTTTTCTAGCATTCATTAACATAAGATTAATTCTGTTTTCTTGATTTGCTCTACAAGATCCTGGGTCGTAGTCAATAGCAACTACATTTGCCATAGGGTATTTTTTTCTAATATTAGCCATAGCACCTTTAGCAACTATGTGGTTTGGCAAGCAACCAAATGGTTGTGCACAAACAACATTGTTAATACCTTCTTCGATATATCCTGCTATTTCAGCACTTAAAAGCCAACCTTCTCCCATTTTTACACCAGTATTTATAACACCTTCTACAGCTTCACATAATTTATCAAATGTATGTGGTGCTGAAAAACTACTGTTTTCAACAACAACTCTAGCCATAGTTTTTTGAATTTTCAATACAAAATTCATTATGTATTTTATTATAGGTCTTGTTAGACTTTTTACTGAATAAATTTGTCCGTCAATCAAATGATTTTTCAAATAGTATAATACAAAGTCTGTAACACCTGAAACAACTGGTTCTGCTCCTTTTGAAATCAAGAAATCTTCTAAGTTGTTATTTCCTAGTGGAGAATATTTTAAATATATTTCTCCAACAATTCCAACTCTTGGTTTCTTTTCACCAGTTAATTTTATATCAGCAAACTTTTTACAAATATAAACTAAATTTTCTTCAAATTTACCTTTAAACTTTTTATCACTCAACCAATTAACAACTTCGTTTAATGTGTTTAAACTATCTCCAAAGTTTACTTCATAACTTCTTGCTTGATTATATAAACACATTATAAAGTCACCATACATCAAAGCTTTTATAGCCAAGATTAGTGCGTTAACTGATATTGTTAATGTATTATCATCTAATTTTTTAGTATTTAAAGAAAGTACTGGTATATTTTCAAAACCACTTCTTTTTAATGCTTTTCTAAGTAAAAATATGTAGTTAGATGCACGACAACCACCACCAGTTTGTGGCAATAATAATGCTGTTTTTTCTAAATCATATTTACCGCTTTTCAAAGCATCAATAAATTGTCCAATAACTAATAAAGCTGGATAACACATATCGTTATGAACATATGTCAAACCATTTTGAATAATGTTTTCGTTATTTGTTGTTAATATTTCCAAATTGTATCCATATTGTTTTAAAGCATATTTTATCAATGTAAAATGAGGATTTGCCATCATAGGAACCAAAATGGTATATTCTTTAAATTTATTTTTACTATTTTTCATTTTGTTTACCTCGTTCTTCCATTGCTGCTAATAAACTTCTCATTCTAATTTTTACTGTTCCTAAGTTATTAATCTCATCTATTTTTAAACCTGTGTAAAGTTTTCCACCATTTACTAGTATATCTTTTACTTCGTCAGATGTAACAGCATCTAATCCACAACCAAATGATATTAATTGAACTAGTTCTGTATTTTCCATATTAATAACTTTTTTAGCTGCTTGATACATACGGCTATGGTATGTCCATTGGTTTAAAACTCCGATATTTTTAACATCTTCATCGTGACAATCTAAGCAATCTTCACTCAAAATAACAAAACCTAAAGATGAAATCATTTTATCTATACCATGATTTAATTCAGGGTCAACATGGTATGGTCTTCCTGATAAAACAACACTCTTAACATTGTTGTCTTTAGCATATTTTATTGCTTTTTTACCAGCATTGATTATATTTGTTCTATAGTTATTTTGCTCTTCTTGTGCTGATTTTAAAGCTTTTAATATATCTTTCTTAGTCAATTTACTATCAAGTTTACTCAACATTTGTAGTAATTGATTTGCTAGATTCTTAAAGTTGTTTATATCTACAAATCCATTTAAATAAGTAATTTTTTCAACATCTTTGACATTAGCACCTATAAGTTCTGGATAATAAGCAACAACTGGACAATGATAATTGTTGTTTGATTTTCCTTCATCTTTGTTGTAACTCATACAAGGATAGAAAATTGCGTCAACTTTATCGTCTTCTATTAATTTAATTATATGGCCATGAACTAACTTAGCTCCATAACACACTGTATCAGAAGGTATTGTGTGTTGTCCTTTTCTGTATATTTCTCTATTTGAAAAACCAGAAACTTTTACAGAAAATCCTAAATTATCAAAAAGTGTAACCCAAAAAGGAAGATTATCATAAAAATTCAATACTAAAGGGATACCTATTGTTACATTGCTATTTTTTCTAATAAAATATTTTGATAAATAATCTTGTTTGATATTGTATACATTTGGTAAATCTTCTTGTTTTTGTTTTCCTGTAGGTCTTGAGCATCTATTTCCTGATATGTATCTACCATTATTAGAAAATTTATTAATTGTTAAAGCACAGTGATTTTGGCAATAATTACATCTTACATGTGTTGATGTATGTGTAAAGTTTTCTAATTCTTCTTTACTATATATACTACTTTTTTCACCATGTCTTTGTAGACCCATTAAAGCACAGCCAAATGCTCCCATTAATCCTGCTATTGATGGTCTTATTACATTTGCACCCAAAAGTTGTTCAAACGCTCTAAGAACAGCATCATTTGTAAATGTACCACCCTGAACAACTATTTTTTCTCCTATTTGTTTAGCATCATTAACTCTAAGCACTTTAAATAAAGCATTTTTTACAACACTTATTGCAAGACCAGCAGAAATATCTTGTATTGATGCACCATTCTTTTGTGCTTGTTTAACTGATGAATTCATAAATACAGTACATCTTGAACCTAAGTCAACTGGACTTTCAGCAAACAATGCAATTTTTTCAAATTCCTCAACAGTATGTCCCATTGATTTTGCGAATGATTGCAAGAAAGAACCACAACCAGAAGAACATGCTTCATTCAATGTAATGCTGTCAACATTACCATTCTTAATACCAAAACATTTCATATCTTGTCCACCGATATCTATTATAAAATCAACATCAGGTTCGAAGAATTTTGCTCCAGTATAGTGTGCCATAGTTTCAACTACACCATAATCTACATTAAATGCATTTTTAATAAGTTCTTCCCCATATCCTGTTACAACAGAATACATAACTTCTACATTAGGACAACTATTATAAAAATCTATCAATTGATTTCTTACTGTTTCTACAGGATTTCCTTTGTTTGGTGCATACGCTGTAAATATTATTTCGCTATCTTGGTTTATAGCAACAGTTTTAGTTGTTGTACTACCTGCATCTATTCCAATATATGCACATTTAGTATTTTGCAAGTTTTTATCATAATTTACATCTGCTCTATTATGTCTTTGTATAAACAAGTCATATTCTTGTTCATTTTTAAATAAAGGCAAACATACACTTGCTAATTTCTTCATATTTCCTTTAGCTTTTTCTATTCTATCTAAAAGTTCGCTTATTAAAACTGTTGTGTCAGTTTTAGAAGCATAAAAAGCTGTACCAAAAGCTACAAAATACTCTGCATCTTCTATAAAAATAGGTTTAATTTCTGGTAGTTGACTTAAAAAAGCATTTCTTAATCCTTGACAGAATGTAAGTGGACCTCCCAAAAACATTACATTACCTTCTATTGGGTGTCCACCTGCTAAACCACCAATTGTTTGCTCTGCAACTGCATTATAAACACTTGCTGCTATATTTTCTTTTGACGCACCTTGGTTCAATAATGGTTGAATATCACTTTTTGCAAACACTCCACATCTTGAAGCAATAGGATAAACAGCATTAGCATTTAAGCTTAAAGCGTCCATTTCTGCAGGAGTAACATTTAGTAATGTCGCCATTTGGTCTATAAACGCACCTGTACCACCAGCACAAGTACCATTCATTTTTTCTTCTGTATTAACTCCAAAGAAAACAATTTTTGCATCTTCCCCACCAAGTTCTATAACAACATCTACTTGAGGATAATATTTATCCACATATAAAGATGTTGCAAAAACTTCTTGAACAAAAGGTACATTAGTAGTATTTGCTAATTCCATACCACCAGAGCCTGTAATTGCTACCTTAATTTCTTTATCGCCATATTTTTCTAAAATAATATTTAATTCTTTTTGAACTGTTTGCAATGTTTTTGAAAAGTGTCTTTGATATGACTTATATAAAACTTGCTTTTGTTCGTCAAATAAAACTAATTTTACTGTTGTTGATCCAATATCAATCCCTAAATAGCAACTCATTTTCTATTTGTACACCTTCTTTTTATTTATTACTATGAATATTATACTTCCTTAATATTTATCATCACTAACATTTAATTATATATTTTATTTTTTTATTTGTCAATTAATTATACAAATTATGTATAATTAAAGAGCAATCACAAATAGTGATTACTCTTTAATTCCTTTATAAGTTTTAGAGTTTTTAAAAAAGTCCCGAACACAAATTTGTGTCGAGACTTAATATTGGTGGAGGCGAGGGGAGTCGAACCCCTGTCCGAAAATCTTTCCCCACAGCTTTCTACGAGTGTATTTATTTTCTAAATATCTCCTAATACCTCAGAAAATAACAAATGTGGTATTAAGATAATCCCAATTAAACCTTAAATAAGTCGAGATACCCCTATAAAAAGTTCACCACTAAAATTGACGATTAAGCTAAAGCGTGGTAATTTAACTTAATCGGACAGCAAATAAATTATGCTGCGCAAAGTTGTGTTCTAAAATTATTATTTTTAGCGTTTATATTTAATTGCGACTTTTAAAGTGTTTTCGCCCACACTACTCGCTTACCATGGTTCCAAATCCCCGTCGAAACCTTTACGCCCCCATTAATATCTATTTTGTTGCTTTATTGCTCTATCAATTTCACGTTTAGCATCACGTTTAGCAATGTCGTCTCTCTTATCATGTAATTTTTTACCTTTACAAAGTCCAATTTGAACTTTAACTCTTGAGCCTTTAAAATACATAGAAATAGGAATTAAGGTATAGCTATCTTGTTTAACAAGACCTAGCAATCTCATTATTTCTTTTTTATGAAGTAATAATTTTCTTACTCTAAATGGGTCTTTGTTAAAAATATTACCTTTTTCATAAGGACTGATGTGCATACCTTTAACAAACATTTCCCCATTATCAATACTACACCAGCTGTCTTTTAAATTGACTCCACCTTGTCTTATAGATTTAACTTCTGTACCGACAAGTTCTATACCAGCTTCAAATGATTCTATAATAAAATAATCATGTTTAGCTTTTTTATTCATAGATATTGTTTTTGTACTGATATTTGCCAACTTAAAACACCTCCTAATGATAGTATTATACCACATACTTATTAATTTTTCATGTCGAATTATAAGCTACTTCTATTTTCTAAAGCTTTAAACAGAGTCACTTCGTCTGTGTATTCCAAACTAGAACCAATAGGTATACCAAATGCAAGTCTTGAAACTTTTATTCCTAACGGTTTTATAAGCCTTGATAAATATACTGCTGTTGCTTCGCCTTGAACAGTTGGGTCAGTAGCAATTATTACTTCTTTTACTTCTCCATCAGACAATCTTGTTAGCAACTCTTTTATAAACAATTCTTCAGGACCTTTTCCGTCTATCGGAGAAATAAGTCCATGCAATACATGGTATAATCCATTATATTTTCCAGTTCTTTCAAATGCTGCTACATCTCTAGGATCTTCTACAACACATATAGTTGTTCTATCCCTAGACATATCATCACATATATCACAAACTTTTTTATCTGTAAAATTTTTACACACATCGCAATTTTTAATTTTACTATGAGCTTGTAAAATCGCATCACTAAACTCTTTAGCTTCACTATCAGATAAAGTCAAAACGTGAAAAGCTAGTCTTTGAGCTGTTTTTTTCCCTATTCCTGGTAATGCAGCAAATTGTTCTATTAACTTTGTGAGTGGTAATGGGTTATAATAATTCATAAAAAATCTCCAATTGCGATATGTATTAAATTTAGTTTAATTAGAATAAACCTGGTACATTAAATCCGCCTGTAATAGCTTCCATTTCTGTATTTGTTTTTTCTTCGATGTTTCTTAAACATTCATTTACAGCACTAATTACTAAGTCTTGTAACATTTCAACATCTTCTGGATCTACAACATCTGGTTTAATATTTAAAGAAACGATTTCTTTTTTACCATTCATTGTTACTTCTACAGCGCCACCGCCTGAAGCTGTTTTAAATTCTGTTGCTTCTAATTCTTCTTGTTTTGCAGCCATATCTTCTTGCATTTTTTGAGCTTTTTTAATCATAGCTTGCATATTTTGTTGTCCGCCCATTTGTGGAATTCTTGCTTTCATAATAAATACCTACCTTTTTTATTCTTTTGTTTATTATTTTCAAATTTATAAATATGCCAAGTTTACCTCAGCTTATTTTTCATCTATTTCAATACCCATATTTTGAGCATTTAATAACATTTCATCTAAAATATCTTTTTTATCATCTGTTGGTTTAGACGCTTTTTTAATTTTCAACTTATAGTTTTTACCAGTTTTTTGATAAATTGCTTCTTTAAGTTTTTTAGTAAAATTATCTTTTTTAATAATAGCTGTAAACATTTCACTATTTGAAGAAATAAATAAGCTATCTCCTCCAACAAATGCAGTTGACTCTCTTAAAACCATCGCAACCATTTGGTCTGTAGTTGTAAGCATTTTAATAATCTCAGGCCAAACATCTAACGGCTTAATTTCAATATCTTGCTGTACAGGTTGTTGCTCTTTAGCACTAACTGATACAGCTTTTGGTTGTGGTTTTGATACTTCTACATTTTTTGATAAAACTTGTTTTTCTTCTTTAACATTTGTTGTTAATTCATTTCTAGTATTGTTATTAACTTCTGAATTACCATTTACTACAATACCATTTTTTATAGAAATTTCAAGTCTTTCAATTCTATCCAATAAAGATTCTATCGTATTATCCATATCAGCAGAACACAACTTGATTAATGCCATTTCTAAAGATAATCTCTTATCAAAATTTCTTCCTATTTTATCCAAACAATCTTGTAAAACTGTTAAATATCTCATTATTGAAGTCATAGGAATATTTTGAGCTTGTATTTTCATTTTATCTAACTCATCTGGTAAACATTTAACCAAATTTTCAGGTTTATCAGAACTTTTAACAATCATTAAATTTCGATAATGCTCTATAAGTTCACTTACAAACCTTTGCAAATCTTTTGATTGTTGGTAAAGCTTGTCTACACAAGCAATTGCATTAGATGCATTTTTTTGCTCTATCATATCAACAACATCAAAAAGATAATCTCTCAACACAAGTCCAGTTGCTTTAGAAACTATGTCTATATCAACATTTTCGGAATATGCGATACATTGGTCTAATATTGACAAAGCATCTCTCATGCCTCCATCTGCAAGTCTAGCGATTAAAAATGCTGCATCTTCTTGCAAATCAAAACTTTCATTTTGTGATATATATAGTAGCCTTTGTGCTATTTGCTCTGTTTTAATCCTTGTAAAATCAAATCTCTGACATCTAGATAAAACAGTTGCTGGAACTTTATGCACCTCGGTAGTTGCTAAAATAAATTTAACATGTTCTGGTGGTTCTTCCATAATCTTTAGCAACGCATTAAATGCACTGACACTAAGCATATGAGTTTCGTCTATTATATAAACTCTATACTTGCATTGAGCAGGGGTATAATTTGCCTCATCTCTTAAAATCCTAACATCATCAACACCATTATTACTTGCAGCATCTATTTCTAAAACATCTAATGTTGTTCCTTCTAATATGCTTTTACAATTAGCACACTCCATACAAGGATTGCCGTCTTGCAAATTCAAGCAGTTTACAGCCATTGATAAAATCTTAGAACAAGTTGTTTTACCAGTTCCTCTTGAACCAGTAAATAAATAAGCATGTGCTGTTTTATTTGATATAACTTCATTTTTTAGTGTTTTTGTTATGTGCTCTTGTCCTATAACATCATCAAAAGTTCTAGGACGCCATTTTCTATATAAAGCTAAATACACAACTACTCACACCCTTACAAATTTTATGTCATCATATCAAAAAAGGCAGGAAATCTATACTCCCTAACATACGGACAACAAGGCTTGACTGCGGCACACGAAATCATTACTTAATGCTGCTCGGTTCCCCGCCTGACATGGTTCATAATGCTTTCATTGCACAGGACCCGATTATCCGTATGTTAGATAGTACACATTATTCCTACCCAACTCTGATTCATAGCTTTATTATTATACACTATTATAAAAAAAATTACAACACATTTTATAATATTTTTATTTATTTTTTTAAAGAAAAGGATAGCTATTTTAGCTATCCTTTATACTTTAATTGCTTATCTTATTTTAATAAAATATCTTGAATTTTTTCAAACATGATTACTTCTTCAATATAGTCATGTGAATATTCTTTTTCTAAGTCTTTAACGCTTTCTACGCCAGCTTGTTCTGCATACTCTTTTCCTTTTTCTTGGTATTCTTCGTCACTTACTTTTATACCTTCTTTTTCGCAAATAGCTCTTACTAAAGCTGTTTGTTTTGCTAAACTTTCTGCTTGCATAGCTATTTGTTCTTCAAATTGTTCTAAAGTATAACCATATTGACTAGCGTAATCCTCTAAGCTTATATCATTAGCTTTTGCTGTTTCTTCATGGCCTTTTTTAAGTTCTTTTTCTTGTTGTTCAACATATCCTTTTGGGAATTCGATTTGTGAATTATTTAAAATATCTTGCCAATCTAATGTTAACTCAAGTTTTTTCTTAACTTCTGCTTTATATTCATCAACAGTTTTTGATGTTTGTGAAACACTTTGTACAAACTCATCATTTAATTCTGCTGGTTTAGTTTCTTTTATAGAATTTACTTTTACAGTAAACACTACAGCTTTACCTGCTAAATCTGCATTTCCATAATTTTCTGGGAATGTTAAGTTTAAATCTCTTGTTTCACCTATATTTGCACCAATAAGTCCATCTTCAAATCCATCAATAAAGCTATTAGAACCTATTTTTAAATCATAACCTTGAGCTGTTCCACCTTCAAATGCAACTCCGTCTTTTTTACCTTCATAGTCAATATTTACTGTGTCACCTTCTTGTACAGCTCTACCAGTAACTTCTTGTAATGTTCCTTTGCTTTGTAAAACAGATTGTATTTCTTTTTCAACTTGTTCATCTGTTGGTTTTTCAATACTATTATAATCTACTAAAGTAACATATTTTGACCATTTTATATCTGATGCTTCTTTAACATTATTAGAACATGCAACCATACTTACTGATAACATTGATGCTAATAATACAGCTAATATTCTTTTTTTCATCTAACTTTAACCTCTCATTATTTTAAATTTATCATACGACTTAATTCATAATACACTAAGATAGGTTTTTAGTCAATTAAAATTTGCTTTTTTAATCAATAACGCATAACTTTGTGTAATAAAACTAGTAAATAAATCTAAAATAATAATCAATTTTAGTTTGTTTGTAAATCTAGACTTTCATAGCATTCTTTTAAAGTATTGCATGAATTTTTGAATTTTTGTGTTTCTTCTTCGTTTAATGGTAGAGTAATAACTTTTTGTACACCATTTCTATTTAAGATACAAGGTACGCCTATGAATACTCCTCTTTCGCCATATTCGCCTCTTAACATTGCTGAAACAGTTAAAACGCTGTGTTCGTCACCTAATATAGCTTTTGTAATTCTAACCATTGCCATACCAATACCATAGTATGTTGCATTTTTAGCTTTAATTATTTGTTGTGCTGCTCCTCTAACTTCGTCACCTATTTTTTCCATTTCTTCACAAGTTAACTCACCATTAGATTCGTTACAAATATCAATAACTGGTTTAGTTGCAAGCATTGCTTGTGACCAAGGAACAAATTCACTATCACCATGTTCACCCATTACATATGCGTGCATATTTCTAGGGTCTACATCAAAATATTCACCTAATAAATATCTAAGTCTTGCTGTATCTAAAGCTGTACCTGTTCCAACAACTCTCTTAGGATTAAATCCTGATAACTCACAAGTAATTTGTGTCATAATATCAACTGGGTTTGTTGCTACTAAGAAAATTCCATTAAAACCAGATTCTGTTACAGGGTTTATTATAGATCTGAAAACTTCTGCATTTCTTTGTAATAAATCAAGTCTTGATTCACCTGGTTTTTGAGCTACACCTGCACAAATTGTTACTATATCTGCATTAGAACAATCTTTATATGTTCCAGCATATATTTTCATATTTGAACCTGAGAAAGCAAGACCATGATTTAAATCCATTGCCTCACCTTGTGCTCTTTCTTTGTTTATATCTATTAAAACTAACTCATCACAAGCATTTTGATTTAATAGAGCATATGCATAACTCATACCAACCATACCTGTACCTATTAATACTACTTTTCTGCTATCTTTTCTCATAAAAATTCCCTCCAATAATTTTATTATTTGCTATATAAAAATTTATATTCAAATTTAATTTTAATCTTATAATATAATTATACCATATTGGTATAATTTGTCAATATGCTAAAAACTGCTGTCTAAAAGACAACAGTTTTTCCGATAATTTTTATTTCAACATTTTTATAGATTGAATTCCCACCCAAATATCTGATATTGCATTTATTATTAATGATAAACCAATAAATCTAATTAATAATATATGTGCTTGGAAAGGATTTAACACCAATACTATTCCTAAAACAGTTAATACTAAAGATAAAATCAATGAACTTAACCAAGTTTTATTGTCTATCTTTTTTAGATGTATAGAGGCTTGTATTCCAAAAATACTATTGATAACTAGATATATACCAACTAAAAATGGTAATATTGATAAAACTATTTCTGTTTTTATAAATAAAAACAACGCAAGTCCTATGGAAATTACCCCTGCTACAAAATCAAACTTCACGAATAAATCTCTATATTCATAAGATGTTTTCACATATCCATACACTTTAACTAAACCATACACTAAAATCATTCCAGCAAAAATATAACTAATTATTTTTGATGTTATATTTGGCCAGATTAATAACACCAATCCAATAGCTATATATACACTAGACATAACAGCTATGCTTTTTTTCATTGTTTTGCTATCTTTGATAGAAGATATTATTAATTTCATTCTATACCACTTCCTTTTTATTATTATACCACATTAATATAAATAAAGCTATTAAAATAATTATTTTTCAAATTGTCTTCCTGTAACATCAACATAATAATCTTTTTTGTATATTAAGTCACCTACCGTTTTGAATTTATACCCTTTATCCTTTATCGAATCTATTAACATTCCTAAAGCATCTTTTGTATACTTAGTATCATTATGCAACAATATTATATCACCATAAGTAAGGTTTGGAACTACTCTTTCTATCATTTGTTGTGGTGATGTATCTTTCCAGTCCAAAGTATCTAAACTCCATTGTATTGGATAATATCCCAATTTTTTAGTTGTTTTAACGACTAAATCGTTATACGCTCCAGAAGGACACCTAAATAATTTAACTTTTTCTCCTGTTATTTTTTCTAACTTTTCACTACATTCTAATATTTCATCTTTTATTTGACTTTCATTTAATTTTGTCATATCAGCATGTGTATCAGAATGATTTGCTATCTCATGTCCTGCTTTAAAAATTTCTTTTACTCTATCAGGATACCTATCGCACCAATCTCCCACAATAAAAAAAGTTGCTTTTACTTCTTTTTCTTTTAAAACATCTAATATTCGTGGTATATCCTCATCTCCCCATGCACAGTTTATTCCCAAAGATACTGTCTTTTCTTGATTAGGCGTATTCACACTATATATCGGCAATTCCTTAAAACTTTGAGATACACTAACAGCAACTTGTTGAGCTCCAAAAATTGTAAAAACTAAAATAGTACAAACACATGCAATTATTAAAAACATATCTTTTTTTCTCAATATAAAATACCCCATAACACACACCTCAAAAAAATTTATATACAAATATATGCAATTTTAAATTATTTTAGTAATATATTTAATAATATATTTTTATTATTTTGATATAATATGTTTAATAGTATTTATATGAAGCAATACAATTATATAGATTATAATATTAGGAGTATGTAATGAAATTAGAATCTTTACCTTTCAAATCTTTTGTAATATGGGAAATATTATCAATATTTCTTTTAATAATATTGACAATATTAGTATTTATTATTTTTAGACCTTATACTTTTGTTTGGTACACATTATTGTGGACAATAGGCGCTTTAGCAATATTTTTATGTGTTTTTTATTGTCCGTTGCTATACTTAAGTTATAAATTTTGTATAACAGACAAACACTTTATATTAAAAAGAGGTGTTCTTTTTAACAAAACACATATTATTAAAAAAGAACAAATTTCTTTTATAAGTATAACTAAAGACCCACTAACACCAATAATAAATCTATCAACACTTATAATAGTGGCGCCTCGTTCTAAGTTATTTATTCCTTTTATGAATCATCAAACAAATATTAAAATCATGAAAACTCTATCTAACAATAATTTTGATATCATTTAGGGTAGAAAGGAGTTTTATGAAAAAATATCGTTCACACCCTATAAATATATTAGAAAATACTTCTAGGTTTTTAATTTTGCTTTTAATTCCTATTTTAAGGACATTCATAGCTGTATTACTTTCTCACGGAGAAGGTTTTATGGCTTGGTTTAGGGGCGCTTGGCTAGATTTAATTATTGTTTTATTAATTATAAGTTTAGGTATTTATAATTGGTATTTATATGAATTTTCCTTTGATGATAAAGGTGTATATATAACCAAAGGAATTATTCTTAAAAACAAAAAGTTTATCCCTTTAACAAATATTTCATCTTTATCTATAAAGACACCTTGGTATTATCGTCCTTTTAAAATAACAAGATTAAAAGCAGATACCGATGGAGGTTCTTTTACTTCAAGTGACTTTCATATTACTGTTAAAGAATCTTATGCTATCGCTTTAAGTAAAGAAATTAAAAAGAATCTTTCTTTTGATAAGAAAATGAAAAAATATTATATTCCTCATAATTTTTACTTAGCTGTTTTTTCATTTTTAACATCTAACTCTCTAACAGGTGCACTATATTTATCTGCATCTATTTCTCAAATAGGTAGTTTCTTCGGAAGAGATATACAAAATAAAATTTTTATAGAATTTAGAAGATTAACAAACATATTAGCTTTTGGCCTTCCACCAATTGCTGCTTTAATAGCATATATTATTTTAGGAACATGGTTTTTATCATTTTTAATAAACCTATTTCAAAACTTTAGATTTTGTGTAATAAGACAAGGAAATTATTTGGAAATAAGTAGCAAATTTATTTCCAAAAGATTTTTCTTAATATCAACAGACAAAATTAATGCAGTTATAACAAGACAAAGCTTGCTAACAAAATTATTCCACCTTTCTTCAATCTTAATAGACTGTACAGGTTACGGAAAACACAAAGATGAAATAGGTGTGCTATTCCCTTGTGGAATATATAATGATTTAAAAACAAACTTAGAAATGTTGCTTCCTGAAATAGAATTTACAAAAATTCAAACAAGGCCAAAACTTATAAATTTATCTAGGTTTTTAATCCCTCCAGGAACACTTATTTTATGCGTAGTTGGATTGTTTTTATTGGCTTTACATTATTTAAGAGGTTTTAGAAAATCAATCATATTATTATTTATAATTTTATTAATACCATGTGTTTGGTGGTTATTAATTAAAATATACGCCTTTTTATTTTCTGGAATTGGAGCAAACAAAGATATTGTGACTATTAATTATACTTTTGGATATCAAATTTTAGGCGTTGCTATTCCTAAAAATAAAATTTCTAAAATTCAAATATCTCAAACTCTATTCCAATTAAGCACAAAATGTTGTGATGTTACATTTCACACTTATGGCGAAGGGGCAAAACACTATAAAGTTTTAAACTTAAATATGCCAGAAGTAAAAAAAGTTTTGGAGATCACAAATGATGATTTAGATATACAATTGCCAAAAGGTTTCACTTTGTGGAAAAATTAAACTTTGCTTATTTTATATAAATTATATATTTTTTGATAATTTTTCATTTTTTAGAGATTTTTTTGTTATTTTATGGTATTATATATTTGGTTACTAATTTTTAAAGGAGCATCATTTATTATGCAATACGAAAAATCTTGTGGTGCACTTGTATTTCGCAAGTATCATGGGAATACCGAACTATTGCTTATTAAACATGCAAATGGTGGACACTGGTCTTTTCCAAAAGGCCATGTAGAGCCAGGAGAAACAGAAGAAGAAACTGCTACTCGTGAAGTAAAAGAAGAAACAGGTATTGATATTATTATTGATACTTCTTTTAGAGAGGTTGTATCTTATTCTCCAAAAAAAGATACCCAAAAAGATGTTGTCTATTTTTTGGCATTTGCTAAAAATTATAACTTTATTCCACAAGAAGAAGAAATATCTGAAATTAAATGGGTAGAAATAAGCAGAGTGCACACTATATTAAGTTATGATAATGACAGACAGCTTGTAAATAAAGCTAAAAGTGTCGTTAAAAACTTTTCTTAAAACAAAAAGCAAGGATTTTTAATCCTTGCTTTTTTATTTTTTAATTATTTTTCTTTATTCATTAAAAAGTATAGTAATCCAACGCAAACTGCTCCACCAAATACATTTCCTAATGTTACTGGGATTAGATTGTTCACAAAAAATGTTCCCCAATTTAACCCTTCTAATGCTTGAGCTGTTATTCCATATGCTTCTTTTGCTTTCTCTACATATTGTGGATTGTAAGAAGCAAGTATTCCTGCTGGAATATAGTACATATTTGCAACACAGTGTTCAAAACCAGATACAACGAATGCCATTATAGGGAAAAATACTGCAAAGATTTTTCCTGCTCCATCTTTTACAGCTTTACTCATTAATAATGCTATACAAACCATAATATTACATAATGTACCTGAAATAAATGCTTGTAAAAATGGTATTTGAACTTTTCCTAAAGCTATCTTCATTGTGTAAGCACCAAGTAAACCATCTGTATAATTCCATTGACCTGAATTTGCAACCAACACTGCAATTGCTGCAGCTCCTATCAGATTGAAAATAAAAACTAAACATAAAACTCTTATCATGTCTATAATTGTTATTTTCTTGTTAACAACACCCATAAGCATCAAGCAGTTACCTGTGAAAAGTTCCCCACCAACTAAAACTATCATCATAAGTCCTATTGGGAAAACCAACCCGCTTATTAAACGTCCTAAACCTACATTTGTAATAGCATGACTAGCTACACTACTTGATTGAGCTCCTAAAGCAATAAAAATTCCTGCTAAAATACCCATAATAAACACTTTCTTTACAGGGGTATTTGCTTTGATTTCTGAAACATTAACATATGCGTCATTAATTTGTTTTGGTGAATTCAAATTATCCATTTTAATATTCCTTTCTTTACTATAACAAAAAATCGCCTTTAATAACTTATCACAAAATTGTTAATTTTTCAACAATTTTCTGCTATAAACAAAAATAAAAAGGACAAAGATAATGTCTTTGCCCTTTTTTATATTATTGTTTTTTAAACTCTTTTACTAAAATTTCACTTCCGTCTGCGTTTAAATACTTAATAACACAAGTAGGATTATCTATACCTACTGCTAAAGATACAGAATTTAAAACCATTTCAAATGTAGCTCTTTGGGATTCTAAAGCTTGGTCTAATGCTTGTTTTGTTTCATCTGTTATAGGAAGTTGTTGACTATACTTATATTCATAAACTAATGTAGAATCACCTTCAGCATAAATATCTATGGATAATCCTGCAGACTCAAATTGAGATTTCATTGAATCTATTTGTGATTTAATAATATCTGATTCCACAAAATCTTTAACTGTTGAAAATTGTGTAATATTGTTTTCTTTTGAGCTTTCTTCTGTATCTTGTTTTGAAGTATCATCTTTTGATGTATCTTCTTGTTGTGAAACTGATTGATTTTTATCAGCATCTGTTTTCTTTTCACTCACACAAGATGCAAAAGAACAAGTCATTGTCGCTACTAAACACAAACTAATAATTGTATAAATAATTTTTTTCATACGGATTACCCCCTATCTAATTATTATAGTTTTAGTGTATCATAGTTTAATATTTTGTCAATATTTTTATCACATTTTTACACAATTTATATGTATTAATTTAAAATTTATATTCAATTAGTAATATATGTATTTATTTATATAACAAAATCCGCATACTATATAATATGCGGATTTTTTATTCAATATTAAGGATTTTAAAAATAACACTACACTAATTGTTTCCCCATTTCTAGTCTTACTTCTTCTTTTTTAGGATCATTATTACTATAGCAAAACAAATCAAAACCAATAGGTTTAAAACCCATTTTAGTGTAAAATTTTATTGCTTTTTCATTACAAGTCTGTGTTTCTAATATAATCATTCGTGCTTTGGTACTTTTTGCTACTTCCTCAGCTTTTTGTATTAATATTTTTCCAATTCCTTTATTTCTGTAATTATCCCATACTAGCAAATTGGTAATTCTAAACCTATTATTCCATGATTCAAAGGAACATTCTATTATACCAACCAATTGATTATTATAAAATGCACCAAACGCAATAGGTCTTTCTAACCATTCTGAAAATAAATAATCTGTAAATGTTTTATTCATACTTGTTTTATAAGAATGAAATACTAATTCAAAATTCCATTGGTTTACTACAAACGAATAATATCCATTTGTAGTATAAGAAAACTTCAATTCATAGTTTTTCCACTTTTCTTTATCTAGTTGTCTAATTTGTATCATAAAATTCTCCTTGCTATAAAAACACATGTGAATGTAAAAAAAAAATTGCTTGATAAAAATCAAGCAATTTTGGTGGTGGAAGATGGATTCGAACCATCGAAGCTGAAAAGCAACAGATTTACAGTCTGCCCCCTTTGGCCGCTCGGGAATTCCACCCTATTATTTAATTTTGTTGATAAGACAAAATAATGGAGCTGGTGGACGGACTCGAACCCCCGACCTGCTGATTACAAATCAGCTGCTCTACCAACTGAGCTACACCAGCGTCTTCAACGCGACTTATTATATCACACTTTTTTTATTTTGTCAACTCTATTAATATTAATTGATATATAAAGTTATAATTTAAATATTATTTTAAACAAATATAGAATACTACTTCTTCAGTAAAAAAGAAAAATCTGATAAAGCATACTCAATGGTAAAAAAAATTGCTTGATAAAAATCAAGCAATTTTGGAAGGGGTGGACACTTTAGATCCCCCCTTGTAGTCAACTGTGAAACGGCAAAAAACTTAAAAAATAATTTTTTGCCCAAAATCTTGCGCTGAGTTTAACCGGGATCATGGTAAACACTGTAACAAAATTTCTGTTTAATTATTATAGCATACGCTACAAAGCTTTGTCCAGTCTTTTCCACAAAAGATTTTTAGGAGATGTTATGGAATGTTAAGAGAGTTATGGATCGAAAAGTTACCCACAAAAAAATAGCACCGATGCCCCCGGATTGAGGACATCGGTGCTATTTCTTTGCAGGCAACCTATTTCTTTAATGGCAGGTTTGCATCCTGTTCGTACCCACCGACAAACCGTATCCTGATTTGTGTTGCGGATAGAACGGTCACCTGTTCAATGATTCTTCGGATAAAGTCATCATTAAACTCCGTGAGATTTAAGTTTTCCTCGTTGTTGATATAAATCAGGGCTTGTTGATATTGGTATTCCTGTGCCTGATTTGCCATCTTCTTTTTCTGAACTTCCTGCAGTTGATTGGTGAGTTCCATTTTTTGTTCGGAAAGTTGCCGCAACTTTGCGGCATAGAAGTCGCTGTCGCCGCCTTGAGCAACAATTTTAACTAAGGCCGACATTTCCTGTTGGAGTTTGTCTATTTGTTTTTCCAGCGATTGGGGTGTAACTTGGTTTTCGGAAAACAGGATAATATTTTCTTGTACATCACGCAGAGTTTTCAGAATATCTTCCTTATCCTTAACCACACTCTGAACGCATTGGAGTATTGCTTGATGCAAGGTTTCTTCTAACAAAGTCGGTGAGTGTTGGCAGTATTTTGTTCCGAATTCTAATCGGCTGATACAGCGCCAAACTACTTTTTTCTTTCCTTTTTTCACCCAAGTAGTTCTGCGGTACATGGAACCGCACTCCCCGCAAACCAGTCTTTCGGAAAGGGCATACTTGCTACAGTATTTGCCCAGCGCGCTCTTGGTTTTCTTTTGTGAAACCTTCTTTTTGCTGTTCCTTCTGGTCAGTTCAAGTTGGACGTTCAGGAAATCCTCACGAGGGATGATAGCCGGGTGGTTATCGGTGATGTAGTATTGTGTAAGTTCTCCATTGTTTTTCTTCTTTTTCTTAGTCAGGAAGTCTACGGTATAACTCTTTTGCAGCAGCACATCCCCCATGTATTTTTCATTCCGCAAGATATGCTCAATGCTGGATAATCCCCATTCGGTATTACCTCGTGGTGTCAGTATGTTTCGTCGTTCCAATGCTTCCTTGATCTGACGCAGGCTGCGCCCCAGCAGAAACAGGTTAAAAATCATTTTAATATGTTCTGCTTCTTCCGGTACAATTTCCGGCTCTCCATTCTCTCCTTTTTTATAGCCCAGCATACTTGCATAAGGAAAAGTGAATTTTCCTTGACTGTAACCCTTGCGTTTTCCCCATTTGACGTTGTTGCTCAGGGATTCGCTTTCGCCTTGAGCGAAGGCGCTGGTCCATGTGAAGAATATTTCGCTGGTTACACGGGAAGTGTCCAACCCCTCTTTTTCAAATCGGATGATGATACCTCTATCCTTGAGCATTCTTATATATGAAATGCATTGGAGTGTATTTCGGGAAAATCTGGATAGTGACTTTGCCAGTATCATGTCAATTTTTCCTTTTTTACACTGCTTAATCATTTCCATAAATCCGGGGCGGTTCTCATCTCTGGTTCCGCTTATGCCATCATCTGAAAAAACACCAGCATATTCCCATTCAGGATTCGAATGAATGAAATCCTCATAATAAGCAATTTGATTTTCAATACTGGTTTGCTGTTCTTCCTGATCGGTACTGACTCGGCAGTAAGCTGCTACTCGCAATTTATGATTTCGGGTCCTTGCCTGCAGCACTGGCGAGGGTTTGATTTCACGGATGATTTTTTGTCTGTCAGGGAGTTTTTGCTCCATATAAATGCTCCTTTCCGGTAGGCTATATTACTTTTCCATTTCGCAGTTGAAGTTGAATGGATGAGTTCGGTTGAATAAGAATTTTTTCTGCAATACTGTTAAACAATTCATAGTCAAAATCGGAAATTGGATGTTGATGTTCTAACCGTTTTTGTATAAGGCAAGTCATCTGTTCCAAGATGCCGCTATCGCAGACTGCGTACTTTGCTTTGGCACAATCCATAATAAGCTGTAGCAGTTGATCCGCATGAGCACAGGGATTGGACATCTGCCGGTTAATCTCATTGTTTAGTCGCATGACTTCGATGGATAGGCATTCGCAGTGCTTTTCTTCCAGCTTTATTTTTTCCCGATTTTTAATAACTCGGTTTAACAGCATGGTTACACCCTGCAGCAGTAGTTCATCGGAAAGATAATCTGTGCTAATTCCGCATTCCGGGCATTCCCACAGAATATATCCCGTCCTCATGTTGACTCGCTTCAGGGAGTTCCCGCAAATCCCACAGCAAATTTGCTGGCGGATTTTTTTCATTTCTGCAGAAAGGCTGCCGCCATATTGTTTTGCCTTAGATTTTCTAAGGGATGCAGCTTCTTCAAATTCTTCCTTTGAAATCAGTGGCGGAAATCCTTCGATGCCTACATATTTGGGATTGTCTAAAATCCGGCAAATCATAGTTTTATTCCATCGTTCTGATCCTTCTCGATAGGGAATACCCGATAATGCAGCATATTTAGCAAGAGATGAAAGCGCTGCCCTTTCAAGGTATTTCGAAAAGATAACCTGCACCAAAGGCCCCTCGTCAGGGTGTGGGATAATGTTCCCTTTTTCCATTTGATAACCGAAAGGCAGATATCTTTTCTTTTTCATTGGTATAACTCCTATCTTCTCTCAGCCAGTTCCATCCCGTTGATTAGTTGGAAGCAGATAGTTTCTGAGGAAATCCTCACTTTAATAACCATGTTACGAAATGCCGTAGGTTCAAACTGTAGGATACTTTCCTGTTCATCGAAAATCTTCAGAAGCAAATGGCTTCCATCGAGAATTTCTCGGTAGTCGTTTAAATCACGGTATCGTTGTAACTCTTTCCGCAAATTTTCCAACTTGGCATTATTGGCATTGGTTTCACTCATAAAGAAAGCAGAATCAATGCACTCTTTGGCTCTTAAAGTAGCCAGTGCATGATTCTGCTCTAACAGATCCGCTATTTCTTTGTTCAACTGCATTGCCCCCGGATGGGACATAAAGTTTTTATCACGCAGGTTTTCCACTTGTAAAATAAATGGTGTTAAAATCTCCGAGCGATTTCTCCCCAGTTTATTATATAAGGTAACAAATGCTGATTCCACTTCAGATTCCTGCACATTTTCCATGGTGCATAATCTTTTATCACGAAAATGACGGTAGCAAGACCAGACCACTGTTCCAGCTTTAGTTACACGTCTGCAGAATGTACTCCCGCATTCGCTGCACTCCAGCATTTTAGAAAAGGTATAGGATTGCATTTCCTTTTTTCGGCCATGGAGCTGATTTTTCTTTTTAAGAAGTTCTTGTGTCATTCTGAACACATTGGGGCTAACGATAGCTTCATGGGTATTTTCAGCATAAAACTGACTTTTCTCTCCACGGTTCTTCACTTTTTTAAATGGAAAAGCATCTGTGGTAAAGCGTTTCTGGAATAATTCGTCCCCTATGTAACGCTCGTTAGTTAAAATATACGAGACGCCAGTGGCACTCCACACAGGGTTTCCTTTCAGTTTTGGCACTTTAGCTGCCGCAAGTTCATTGGTAATTTCTTGAATACTCTTTCCTGAAAGAAAATCCCCGAATATCTTTCGGACGATTTTTGCTTCTTCGGGCTGAATTAGGAAACCGCCTTTTTCATCTAAACGATAACCATAGGGTGCTTGGGACAGACGATAGGTTCCATTTTTCATCCGCATGGCTGCGCCCCTGCGCATATTCTTTGCAATAGAGGTTGACTCTTCCTGTGAGAATGCACTGTACATGGAAAAATACATTTCGTTAGTCATTTGTCCAGTGTCAATGCCTTCTTTTTCAAACGCTACAGTAACCCCCAGCATTTTGAGTTCCCTCACAGCTTCGATACAGTCCGTGCTGTTTCGCCCAAATCTGGAAATAGATTTAACCAATATACGGTCTATTCTCCCAGCTCGACAATCACGCATGAGTCTTTGGAACTCATCACGTTTATCGGCTCTGGTACCGGTTATGCCCTCATCGGCATAAATATCAACGAATTCCCAATTGCTGTGGTTTTGTATCAGTTGTGTGAAATATTCAACCTGTGCAGAAAAGGAATTAAGTTGATCGTCGGAGTCGCTGCTCACACGTGCATAAGCGCAAACCCGGATTTTTTGCTCTTGTGGTCTTATTGTGGGTTCGATGATTTGCACCTGCGGCATTCTCCGCACCATCCTTTCTGCGCTTATTTAGGAGGCATTTATTATGACCGTTCCATAGCAACAACACTACCACAATGTCTGGTAGAAAGCTATCACGACAACGACTAAATATCGTACCTCAAAACCCGGTATCTTTCGGCAATAGCAACAGTGGCTTTGTTGTAATTTTCTGAGGTTATCACGCCATCAGCCAGCATTTTTTTAGCGTCGAAAGCGCCATATAATATTTGATTTCATTAACTACAGTAAGGGTGGGTGCATCGGGATTATATGTAGTGTTCATGATATCCCCCCTTTACCACGGCAGAGAGAGACTCTTTCGAGCTGCTCTTTGAAAAAAGCGATTTTCCAGCCCCTTGAGATAGAGTTCATACCGAAGATCGCTGCCAGTGGTGATCAGTACCGTATCGTGGTCCTGCAAAAATTCCAGTATTTGAATCAGGATGGCGGGATCGTGACTTAAGCGAGTTAAATCCCGAACAAGCACAGCACGGACATGACCGTCTTTCACAGAGCGCATCATTTGTTGTAATCCCATCCGAGCCATGCTTCTGCCAGTCCCCATATCCTGTGAAGTGCCTACAACCGTATAACTGCGGCGCTGGGCTTCCTCCAACAACTCTTGCATCTGCTGCATGAGAGCCGATATTTTCTTATCGCTGCTTCGGCTGTATAACCACATAGGGCGGTCTATATAAGGATATTCCTTTTCCGGTTCCGTTTTCTCATTCATCTATATCAATCTCCTTATTGGTAAAAATGCAATGCAACAGCTTTCATCTGTCCCAGCCTTTTTTCATGTGTTGTTGCTGCTGTTTCAGAAGGTTTTCATACTCGGCATATCCCTTATCATCCAGTTCTTTCAGGCGTTCTGGATGAAAGCGATATTCTGGATAAACTACAAATCCGCTTTGTTCATTTCGACCTGTAGGAGAACCCAGCCCGTTTTTCTCGATCCATGAAAGAATGTCATTACCCAAATTGTTGACGTCAATAAAAGCACAGTCTTTTGCAATGGATTTTCCCAAATTTACGCTCAGATCTCCCCATGGTTCCGGATCACCTTGACTCCAATCCACTAACAGCAGAGCCAAATTCCCGCCGCTGTAATAAGAGCGCACTTGTAGTTCCAAGAATGTTTTTTCTCCCATCCAAGACATTTCCAAAAGAGCCTTTCCGCTGAGAATATCCTGATATTTCTTATCGCTGTATCCTTCCCAGCGCAAATAGTTCCAGTCCGGCTTGGGACATTTTTCGGCAAGGGCTATTTCTTTGGTGACGGTTTTTAATTCCGGGACAGGAATGTCCCCCATCTGAACCTTGGCATAAATGGGAAGGAGCTTTTGCGATAAATATGCTTGATCAGGGCAAGTGTCAATAAGCCCCGTTCTTGCAGTTAAAAAT
>JAGHIE010000004.1 GCA_017887325.1 Oscillospiraceae bacterium
GTTTGAGGGGCGTGTGTCTTTGACGTACGGGTTCAAGTCCCGTTTGCCGCACCAATATTGATAAACACCGATAAACACTAGGTTTGTTGGTGTTTTTATTTTTGTAGAATTTGTATTTTTTTATGACAAAAAACTGTACTACGACAACACTACGACAATAATTTTAAAAACTAACATAAAAATGAGTATAAAATAACCCTACTATCTTAATTGATAGTAGGGGATTTTTTTAGAATTTCATACTATTTTTTAACACATCTAAATCATTGTGAACATAGATTTTTGCTGTAATAGATATATCGCTATGACCCATTACTTTAGATATAGTATAAATGTCTACACCACGCTCTCTGAGAACTGAACCATAAGTGTGTCGTAACTCATGTGGTGTAAGTAGTGGTATATCTAAATCTTGGCTTATTTTAGTCATTATTCGTTTGTATTTGCTGTCAAAAGAATATATAGACATATAACCATATTTTGTTTTACCAGCTAATATATAATCATTTTTACGTTCTAATGTTTTAAGATATTCTGTAAAATCATTACTGATAGGAATAATTCGTCTTGATGTTTTACTCTTTGTTTCTCCATCAACTGTTTCTTTAGTATCCGGTACAACAGTTCTATTAATTGATATAGTTTGTTCATCAAAATCTATATCAGACCATTTAAGACCTAGTAACTCACTTCTGCGTACCCCTGTATTGAGCATAATAACGATTATTTGCCCGTCTTTTATTGTCTTAGATAAATTTACTATCTTATTAACTTCGGCTTGTGTATAGGCTCTCTTTTGGCACTCAGCTTTATCTGATTTATATTTAATATCAACTACAGGATTTTTTATACACAAATTATTATGAACAGCTTTATCAAAAATATTTTTAAGTATTGTATGATGTTTTTTGAGTGTATTTTTTGCAAGAAAGGAATGATCATTAAAGTATGATTGTATATGAACTTGTTGTATATCGTTTAATCCAGATTTATCAAAATAGGGAATAAGATACTTCTCAACATTTACTCTGTAAGTATAATCATATGTGTGTTGTTTTACTTTTCCTTTTTTATAGGTTTCAAGCCATTGTAAAGCCCATTGTTTGAAATTGATCTGTTTTTCTACATAATTTGTACCAGTTATTATAGATACTTTTTGATTTAATTTAAAATCTTCGGCTTTCTTTTTAGCATCTTCTTTAGAAATGCTACTATAAAAAGATTTTCTTATAAGACTACCATTTGAGTTTCTTCCAATGGTGATTTTAACTTCATATAATCCGTCACTTCTGTTTGGTTGCTCTTTTCGTGGTCTAGCCATTATACATACTCCTTTCTATAAAATTAATGCCCAGTATTACTACTGGGCTTGTTTATAAATTATTCAGCATTAGCTATTTTGTCTAAAGCATATTCATCGTACCCTTTAGCAGCAATAGTTAAAACTGGTCCTTGATTACCATTGGTTAAAGTAAATATAGCATCACCAATAGTAGTTCTAGTTTCCTGTCCTACATTTTGATTTACCCAATCCATAGCTTTTTGACTTTCTGCTGTATCATAGGGCATTGAAGCACAAAAACCTAAAAAAGCACTATCTCCTCCGTTTAGAACCATAAATCTAGCATAAGCAACTTCATGCTTTTTATTAGATTCTACTGTATATGAATATGATGAATTTGTAGCCATCCAAACAAGACCATCATCATTGTATGTAGTTTCAGGTTTTTCTATTCCAGTTTTTTCTTCAATACTCAAAATAATATCATAAGCTTGTGAACCTTTTAAAATAGGCATTTCTTCTTTCTGGCTTTCTTCTTGTTTAGCTTCATCTTTTTCAGCATTATCACCATCTTTTGAAGTATCATTACTCTGAGAAGTTGTCGGTTTATTATTTTGGGTATTATCTTCACCAGCTCCCATATTTGCACCTACACCAATAATTAAAATAGCGATAATTACCCAAAACCACCATTTTTTATAAACTGGTTTTTTAGATTTACTAATATTTTTTTGTTCCATATTTTTCTCTCCTTTAATTAATCTTCACATACAGGCTCACGATACAAACCTTTTCTTTTGTAAGCCTCTAATGTTTTATGTATGAAATCTTCTGTAACACCGAAGTGTTCAGAGAGTTCCCAAATTTCAACAATGCCATTTTCAAAAGCATTTTGTAATTCGTGAAAGGGAATAACAGTAGTTGTTGCCCAATCCCACGCTCTACATTCTTGTTGTTTTATGTCAGATAATGGACTATATCTATTATAAAAAGCACCTTTTTTACAATGTCCTAACTCGTGTGATAAATATGTTAGTTTTTCTTTTTCTGACATATCTTTATCTTTTTTAATAGCAACAAAACATATTCCTTTGTTACTCATCGTAGAAAATGATTTATTTTCATTTAAGTCAAGTTCTTCTAAATAAATCTTATCATCATCTTCATATAGCTTATAAATTTCTTGAATATTCACAAAACATCACCATTTGTTTTTATATTTTTGTTTAACAAATTTAACAAATTCTTTTACTTCTTCGTATGCTTCGTCGGATACACCTTCTTCACCACCGAATAGAGCGAATTTTATATCCTCATCTGTTATATCTGTTCTTTGTTCTCCGTAAATATAAGATACATCTACATTTAAAAATTTAGATATATCTTCTATTTTTGATTTCCAACCATCGTTTCGTTTGCTTTTCCATTCTGAAATTGTTGAAATAGATACACCTAAATGTTTGGCAAAATCTTTTTGAGTGAGTTTTTTCTCTTTTAATATTTGAAAAATCTTATCAATAGTATCCATAATATCACCACTTTTACTATTAAATATAACTAAAAATTCAGAATATATGTAATATTGCATTGACATTACAGATTTTCTGAATTATAATATGTTTGTAATAAACTTCTTAACAAAATAAAGTATAAAAAATACAGCCTTTTGAATTAGTCTTTTTTCAAAAAGCAAAGATATATTTAATTAATTAATCTATTTTTAATATATCATAATTACTTTGTTTTTTCAAGATTTTTTTACATAAAAAATAAGATAGGAGGTACAAAATGAGCAAACAAGAAGTTGATATTCAACTAATTAAGCTGGGAAAAACTAAAAGATGGTTGTTATCAGAACTGCAAAAAAGTGGATTCATAAAGCTTCAAGAAAGTTCACTAAGTGGAATTTTATCAGGGGCAAGAGTAGGACCTATGGCTGATGCAGTATTGAAAACAATTCCAATTATTTTAGACAGAGAATTTAATAAAAGCAAGGAGCGATAATATGCAAGAATTACAAATTATTAATCAACAAGAAGTTTTAGGAAAAGACTTTAAAATTTACGGAGATTTTGAAAATCCGTTATTTTTAGCAAAAGATGTTGCAGAGTGGATTGAATACGGTGTCAGTAATGTATCTAAAATGGTTAAAAATGTTGATGATGATGAAAAAATAACCACTCGTACAAATAATACGAGTGCAATCTTTTTAACCGAAAACGGACTATACGAAGTATTAATGCAAAGTCGAAAACCTATTGCAAAAGAGTTTAAAAAACAAGTTAAAGTTATTTTAAAATCAATTAGAAAACATGGTGGCTACATATCAAATCAAGAACAAATGAGTAATGAGGAACTATTATCTAAAGCGTTATTGTTTGCTAATAATGTAATAGCTGAAAAAGATAAGCTAAACAAAGAATTACAAGCAAGTAATAGTAAGTTATTAGTTGATAATACGATAATGCAACCTAAAGCAGAGTATTTTGATGAACTAGTAGATAGAAAATTATTAACTGGCATTAGAGAAACGGCAAAAGAATTAAAGATACCACCAAAGAAATTTGTATCATTTCTTTTATCTAAAAAATATTTATTTAGAAATAAAAAGGGAAATTTAGAGCCATATGCTCAACATGTAAAAAATGGATTATTTGAAACTAAAGAACAATTTAACGAAAAAACAAACTGGAGTGGTACACAGGTATTTATTACACCTAAAGGCAGAGAAACATTCAGATTGTTATATGTAGAAGTTGAGTAGAGGGTGGTGAGTACATGGAAACAAAAGTTATGGAGATACCTCAATGTGTATTAGACAGATATGAAAAGCTGGTAAAGATATGCAACGAGCATGTAAATTACATACCAGTTGAGGTAGTAGCAGAATATTATGGTATTACAACACAAGCACTTAGAAACATGATTAATAGTGGTAATTGTACATTTGCTATCAATACAGCACAAACAACAAAGCCATATAGTAGACAGTTCTATGTTATAAGCATGTATGCGTTTTATATGTTTGAAACACAAGGAATGTTAAACAGACAGAGATTAGCAAACATTTGAAAAGAAAAAGCTCCCGAAGGTGCAGGAACACCCAGCGAGAGCAAACAAATATAAATTCACTTTAAGAATACATTAAAAGGCAGGTTTTGTCAATGAAAAATAAAATTTTACAAGTTTATGGGACTATGATGCTCCCAATTCTAGCAATATCTAATGAGTTAAAGAGATTACATGAACAAGATGAAGATAAAATCGAATTTGAAGTTGTGAAAGATAATAAGAAAGAAAAAGAAGATCCATGGGATTGGTTTTTCAAGGATATTGTTCCATTAGAAGTAAGAAATGAAAGGTTGATAGAGAATGAGAGTTGTAGTTAATGAATGTGTGGATTGTGGATTACCTTGTCTGGGTTCGTCTTGTCCTAAAAAGAATGTAGTTAGATACCTTTGTGATGAGTGTGAGGAAGAAGAAGAACTTTATTACTTCGACGGAGAAGAACTTTATTACTTCGACGGAGAAGAACTGTGCTTAAATTGTATCGAAGAAAGGTTAGAAAAGGTGGAAGGATAGAAATGGATAGCAATTTAATTATTATTGAGCAACTGCCAATAATTAAAGAGAAATTATCAGAAGTTAAATCTAACATTGAAATTAAAACACAAGAAGTTATGTCTTTAGCTTGCACAAATGAAACAATACAAGTTGTAAAGAAAAAAAGAGCAGAACTAAACAAAGAGTTTAAGGATTGGGAAGAAAAGAGAAAAGAAGTCAAAAAAGCTATTATTTCACCTTATGAAGAATTTGAAAAAGCATACAAAGAATGCATTTCTGATATTTATAAACAAGCTGATAAAGCTTTATCAAACAAAATTAATGATACTGAGCAAGTTGTTAAAGATGAAAAAGAAGCAGAAGCAAGGGAGTATTTTGAAGAACTAAAAACGAGTGAAAATATTGATTTTATTTGCTTTGAAAATATAGGACTAAATATCACTTTATCTGTTTCTAAAAAGAAACTAAAAGAACTGGTTACTGGATTTGTTGGAAAAATCAAAGAAGATATTGCATTAATTCAAACTATGAGCAACAAAGAAGAGTTATTTGTTGAATATAAAAAACATTTAGACATAACAAAAGCTATAGCGACAGTAACAGAACGACAAAGATTAATTGAAGAAGAAAAGAACAAGATAGCAAAACAATCTAAGATTCAAGAGCAACAACAGGTAGTAACAGTTGAAGAAAAGCCAATAAAACCATTAGAAAAACCAGTTGAAATTGAAACAGAATATGCTTTGAAATTTAAAGTAATAGCAACTAAGTCTAAATTAATTAAACTAAAAGAGTTTCTAGATAAAGGAGAATACAAATATGAGCAACAATAATCAAACACAAACAAAGGACTTAACCGTAAGATATATGATAGGTGAAACAGAAGTTAAATTATCACCTAAAATTGTACAAGATTTTATTATAGGCACAGACAGCACAATAACTATGCCGGAATTTAAGTTTTTCACAGAATTGTGTAAAGCTAGAAAATTAAATCCGTTTTTGAAAGAAGTATATTGTATTAAATATGGCAACAATCCTGCTCAAATTGTAGTTGGGAAAGATGTATTTTTAAAAAGAGCAATACAACACCCTATGTTTGATGGTTTAGAAAGTGGTGTTATTGTGGTAGATGCAAATAGTAATTTAGTAGAAAGAAAAGGTTGTTTTTATTTGCCTACTGATACCATTGTAGGTGGTTGGGCTAAAGTTTACCGAAAAGACTGGGGACATTGTACATATTGTAGTGTTTCTTTTGAAGAAGTAGCACAGAAGAAAGGAAATGGAGAGCTAAATTCAAACTGGGCTAATAAAAAAGCAACGATGGTAGAAAAAGTTGCAAAAGTAAGAGCTTTGCGAGAAACATTTGTTGACGATTTAGCAGGAATGTATGATGCAGATGAATTTCAAGAACCAGTTATTGAAAATAAACAATCTGATGTTGTAGAAGTTGAAGCAGAAGTTATTGAACAAAACGAACCGACCGAAACAGAACAAGTTGAAGCAGAGCAACAACAAACTATTAGTTTTGCTGAGTTATAGTTATGAACTACAATATTATTTCAACAGGAAGTAAAGGAAACGCAGTCATTTTTGACGATATAGTTTTAATTGACTGTGGAGTGCCTTTCAAAAGATTAAAACCATTTTATAAAGATTTAAAAGCCGTATGTTTAACACATATACATAAAGACCATTTTAATACCACTACAATTAGCAGATTAGCAAAGGAGCGACCAACATTACGATTTATTTGTTGTGAGCATCTATTGAATAACTTGCTTAAATGTGGAGTTAAAAAGAGAAATATTGATGTACTGGAAATCGGTAAAATGTACGATTATAAAGAGTTTAAACTCTCACCTATTAAACTGTACCATGATGTTTCAAATGTGGGTTATCGTTTGGCTTTGCACGATCACAAAATATTGTATGCAACAGATACACAACATTTAAACGGAATATCTGCTAAAAATTACGATTATTATTTTATTGAAGCTAATTATGAAGAACAAGAGATAAATCAAAAGATAGCCGAAAAAGAACAAGCAGGGCAATTTATATATGAAAAAAGAGTGGTAAAAACTCATTTAAGCAAAGAGCAAACAGACGAATTTTTACTTGAAAATATGGGTGAAAACAGTAGATATGTTTATTTGCACCAACACGAAGATTAGGAGTGATAAAAATAATAGGGGATATTATTAAAATAGATGAAGATAAAGGTTACTTTTATATTAAAGTACCAATTGATACTAAAGTTAGAGACAAGCGTTGCAAGGTATCTTTTATCAAAGAAACAATGATAACAGACAAGCAAAGGGCTAAGATATACGCTTTGATTAAAGATATAGGGTTGTATATAGGGTATCCATTGGGAGTGGCGAAAATGGTACTTAAAATGGAATATATGAAAGAGTTTGATGTTGAAGACTTTTCATTTTCAAATACAACAAAAGAAAACGCTATAAGGTTTATAACATTTTTAGTTGATTATGTGCTAAAACACAATATACCTTGTCAAGATAGCTTAATAGTAAGATGTGAAGATATAGACCACTATTTATATAGCTGCTTAATTTATAAAAGTTGTGCTATATGTGGTAAAAATGCAGAATTACATCATGTTGATGTAGTTGGTACTGGTAGGGATAGAACAAGTATAAATCATTTAGGATTGAGGGCTATAGCACTATGCAGAAAACATCACACAGCTTTTCATACAATGGGTGAATATGAATTTAATAAAAAGTACCATTGTTATGGAATAAAACTTAATGAGGAGTTATGTAAAAAGTATGATTTACCATATGAAAAGGAGATAAATGAGTGTTAAATAAGGTTATTTTAATGGGTCGCTTAACTGACGACCCAAATTTAAAACAAACACCTAACGGTGTGTCGGTTGTAACATTTTCTTTAGCAGTTAACCGTAATTACAATAAAGATATAACAGACTTTATCAATATTGTTGCGTGGAGACAAACTGCCGATTTTGTTAGTAAATATTTTACTAAAGGACAACTAGTAGTTGTTGAAGGTTCAATACAAACTAGAAGTTATGAAGATAAACAAGGCAATAAGAGAGCTGCTTTTGAAGTAGTTGCAGAACAAGTTTATTTTGCAGGAAGTAAAACAGAAAACGGGATAACCGAAACATCTACAGAGTTACCAAACATAGATGAATATGAAGAAGTGGATACAGATGAAGAAGATTTACCATTTTAAAGGAGAATGGAAATGGCAAACAAAAGAATGTTCAATATAAAAATAGTTGATAGTGATGCCTTTTTAGATATGCCTTTATCTACACAGTGTTTATATTTTCATCTCAATATGAGAGCAGATGACGATGGTTTTATAGGAAACCCTAAGAGAATACAGCGATTAATTGGTGCATCAGAAGATGACTTAAAATTACTAATTGCTAAAAGATTTGTTTTAATATTTGAAGATGGGGTAATCGTTATAAAACATTGGAGAATGCATAATACAATTAGAAAAGATAGATACAC
Organism: Oscillospiraceae bacterium; assembly: GCA_017887325.1. Lineage (GTDB taxonomy): Bacteria > Bacillota > Clostridia > Oscillospirales > Ruminococcaceae > Massiliimalia. The sequence continues at coordinate 8,362 of JAGHIE010000004.1, forward strand.
ACAAACAGTATATCTCGATGAGTTGAAATCTTTAGGAATAAAGGAAAATAACTCTTATATACTTTCTTGCGAAATAGAAAACGATAATCATTTGGTAACCAAATGTCAACCAAATGTCATACCACTTGGAAACCCAGATATAGATATAGGTTTAGATATAGATAAAGATATAGATATAGAGAGTAAGAATGCTACTGTCACACAAAAAGAAACAAAACATAAATATGGTGAGTATCAAAATGTTCTTCTTACTGATACAGAATTAGAGAAATTAAAACAAGAATACTCTAATTATGAAGAATTAATAAAACATTTAGATGAATATATAGAGATGAAAGGTTATAAAGCTAAATCTCATTATTTAGCTATAAAAAATTGGGTTGTTGATGCTGTGAATGAAAGAAAAAATAAAACAACATCTAAAATACAAAATAACAATTATTCTTTTGATATAGAAGAATATGAAAAAATGTTAAGACAAACACCCAAATTTGATTAAAAGAGAATAAATGAGTAATTTAATGGAGGAAATGAATTGGGGAGGTAATTAATGTCAACAGAATTTTTTAGAAAAGTATTTATGCTTTATCAAATTAAGAGAAGTAACCATAAAGGACAGAAAATAGATAAAAAATTAGATCAAATATTATGGCAGGAAGCTTTAACAGAGATTAGAGCAAGAGAGGTTAATTGTGGAAAATAAGAGAAGAATATTTAGAATTAATGGTAAATTACCAAGTTTAAACGAATACATAAACAAATGCAGAGCTAATAAGTTTGCTGGGGCTAATTTTAAACAAGAAATTGAACAGCTTATATGCTGGTATATCAAATTAGCAAAAATTGATAAAGTGGAAAAAACTTGTTTTGTTAAGTTTATATGGCATGAAAAAACACGCAAAAGAGATTGTGATAATATAGCGAGTGCCAAAAAGTTTATTTTAGATGCTTTACAGAAATGTGAAATTATCAAAAATGATAATCAAAAATATATCACTGGTTTTAGTGATGTGTTTATAAAAGATGATAAGGATTTTGTAGAAGTAGAGTTGATTGAATATGAAAATGTTTAAATGTATAGATTGTGGAAAGCTATTAGAGGAAAAACCGAAAGAATTAATAAAAACATTACCAGAAGAAATCATTTGTGAAGACTGCCAAGAAATAATGATTAAATACATTGAAACATTATTGGAAGAAAAAGAGAGGTTTAAAAATGCTATACAAGGTCAGAAATAAAAGTGGTGCAGTTATAAAAGAAACTCGAAGCATTAAGAATGTTGCTAATTTATTAAATATTACAGTAGACGAAGTAAACAGGGCAATTAGACGAAAATCAATTATTCAAAAAACTTTTACTATTGAAGCAACTGAAGTAACAAAAGTTACAGATACCTTAGAACAAACTACTGCAGAAATGGTAGACCATGGATATGGTGTTGATTATGGTAGGTATCAATTTGATAAGGCTAGGGGTGTGATTAAATGATAACAATACCAAAATTAAATGAAAGTTTGATACAACAAGCAAACAGTAACAGTTTTAACGGAACAAGAGGTAATTCAAGCGAAGCAAGTTATCTAGCAAAAGCAGAAAAAATATTAAGTTGGGATATTTCTGATAACAAAAAAGAGCAACTTCTTAAACTATGGCATGAAAAATACACTAAACTATTAAGGTTAGAAGCTAATCATATAAGCACAATGTATGCAGGAGCAGGAAACTATAATACAAAATGGGACAAGTCAGACAAAATATTTGAAACAGGAGCAGAAATATTCCATTGGTTTGATAATATAGAAGAACAAGCTAATCGTAAAGAATACATGGAAGTTGTGCTGTTAGAAAATAAAATAAGATGGGGTTTTGAAGATAATTATCCCACAAATGATAAGTGGAGAAAACTTGCAAAAATAGATCGTCAAAAATTTAATGAATTGTATGAAGAATTAAACAATAAAATACCATTTAAGAAATCTACAATTCCATATAAGATTTATCACAATATTGAAAAGATTAACCAACTGCAAAAAGTAATAATTTTAGAAAATGATGATGTATCTATTTGGCAAGATGAAAAAACTTACATAAAGTTTAAAATGAAACCTAAACCACAATTAATATTTGCATTGAAAAAGAAAGGTTTTTATTGGAATGCTCACAATGGTTGTTGGCAAAATAAAAAAGTTAATATTGAGTGGCTGAAAGAATTTGAAGAAATGTATGGAGAATATATTTAAGCCATTTCATCGACATTAAGAAAAAGGTTATCAAGTAGGATAGGAGAATAGATATGAACGAATTAAATTTAAAAATTGATTTAGATAAGTTAACAGAGGATGAAAGAAACACATTTATGAAGTTAGTTGAGAAAACTCAGAAAGACGAGCAAGAGTGGAAAAACGGAGATGATATCTTCTATATTGCGCTGGATGGAGAAATAGAAGAAGGAGTTTATTGTGAATTTTCTGACCTGGATAAACAAATGATAGAATTTGGAAATATTTATAAAACCAAAGAAGAAGCAGAAGCGTTTTCTAAATGGTTAAAAATAAGAAGAAAACTAGAAAAGTTTGCAGAAGAACATAATTATTGTGAAATTAATTGGTACGATAGCGATCAAAGCAAATACTTTATATATTACAATTACGAAAGTAATAAAATAAAAGTAGGTTGGAACAACTATACTACACACGCTGATGTATATTTCACATTAAAAGAAACAGCAGAAGAAGCTATTGAGTTTATAGGGGAAGAACGCTTAATAAAAGATTATTTTAGGGTTAAGGAGTAACAATGAACAAGCAAAAATTAGTAAATACAATAACTGCAATAATTATTCTAGGGATAATTAGCGTAATTGCAGTAAGTGTAACTTTAGGATTTGTATATACAACAATTAAAGGATTAGAGTTCATTTTAAGTCTAATAATGATGATGTTGGGGTGATATAAATTGATAGAATTAAAACAAAGGACAACCTTCACTAAAAATCTTACATATCTAAGAGAAATTAATGGTCTAAGTCAAAAGAAATTAGCTGACTTTCTAGGTGTAAGCCTTAAAAATATTGTGGATTTTGAAAACGGAGAAATCTTACCTAAATTATCAACAGTTTTTTTAATGGGTGAACTTTTTGAAGTTACTGTTGATGATTTATTTAATAAAGAATTGATGTAGAAATGGGGAAAACAACTTGACAATTAAAGAAAAAAAAGAGTTTTTAAAGAAATACCAACAAATTAATAACGAAATTGACAGGTTATTATCGGAGAGAGAAAGATATTTTGCTCTAGCAACTAAGATAACTACTACATATTCAGATAAACCTCAATCACATAGCAATAATTCTAAAATAGAAGAAGCTATTGAAAAAATCACGATGCTTGAAAATAAAATGAATGAAGAAATATTTAAACTAACATTACAAAGAGAAAAAATAGAGAAAGCAATTTCTACAGTTAACAATAAAACATTAGAAGAATTGTTAAAACGCAGATATATTAATTGTGAAACATGGGAAGTGATAGCAGTTAATATGAATTATTGTTGGCAATATGTTCATGAATTACATTCAAAAGCATTAAAGGCGATAGAATACGATACTAATATGTGTTAAAATAGTATTGTAAAAATTATAAATAAAACCCAATTCAAAAACACCTAACTTTATTTGTGAGAGTTTAGGTGTTTTTTATTGTCATTTTTAGAAAGGGGTGATACATATTGCAAAAGGTAAATATGAACAGTGGTTAACTGAAGAAGGATTGATTTTATTAGAAGGTTGGGCTAGAGATGGCTTAACAGATGAACAAATAGCACATAATATTGGAATAAATGCTTCCACTTTGTATGATTGGAAAAAGAAATATAGCAAGATAGCCGAGGCCTTAAAAAAAGGAAAAGAAGTAGTTGATATACAAGTAGAAAATGCTTTATTAAAAAGAGCTCTAGGATATGAGTATGAAGAAAAGACTATTGAAACTGGAGATTTTGGAGAAAAAATTAAAACGGTAATAAAACAAGTTCCACCTGATACAACTGCTCAAATTTTCTGGCTTAAAAACAGAAAACCTGCTAAATGGAGAGATAAAGTTAAAGAACAAACAGAAGAAAGCACTGAAAGCAAACTTGATAAATTAATAGGATTAACAGAGGAAGTGATGAAAGATCAACATAAATAATATTTACCATGATAAACAGATAGAAGTGTTTAAGTATGCTGTAAATAATGATTTTTTTATGCTTATTAATCATGGAGCAAAAAGAACTGGTAAAACTATTTTAAACAATGATTTGTTTTTAAGTGAATTAAGACGAGTTAAGAAAATAGCAAATGAAGAAAATATATCATTACCACAATATATCTTAGCAGGTGCTGATCTAGGTGCATTACAGAGGAACGTTTTAAATGAGCTTACTAATAAATATGGGTTAGAGTTTAAATTTGACAAGCATAATCGTTTTATTTTGTTTGGTGTTCAAGTATGCTGTTTTGGACATAGTAAAATTAATGATATGTCAAGAATTAGAGGTATGACAGCATATGGGGCATATATAAACGAAGGTTCCATGGCAAATCAAGAGGTTTTCAACGAAATAAAATCAAGGTGTAGTGGTACTGGAGCTAGAATACTAATAGATACTAACCCAGATAATCCAGAACATTGGTTAAAAGTAGATTATATAGATAAAGCACAAAATAACCCTATGATAGTGGAATTTAACTGGCAGTTAGATGATAATACATTTTTGAGTAAAAGATATAAGGATAGTATTATAGCTGCAACACCTTCAGGAATGTTTACGGATAGAGATATATATGGTAAATGGGTATCTGCACAAGGAGCTGTATATAAAGATTTTAATAGAAATATTCATTATATAAGTATAGATAAAGTACCTTTTAATGATATAGAAAGCTATTTTGTTGGAGTAGACTTTGGTTGGGAACATCCAGGAGTATTTACTTTGTTTGGTGTAACAAAGAATAGAAATTACTATTTAATAAAAGAGTATTCAGATAAATATAGAAGTATAGAAGAATGGATAGAAATAGCACATCAAATAATAAAACAATATGGTGATATTTATTTTTATTGTGATAGTGCTAGACCAGACCATATAAAAGCAATGCAAATAGCTAATATTTTAGCAGTTAAAGCAAGAAAAGATGTTCTGGCAGGGATAATGGAAGTAGCTTCACTATTTAAGCAGAATATGCTGTATGTAGTTTATGATGAAAATAGTTTATTTAAAAAAGAAATATATAGTTATGTGTGGAAAGAAAATACTAGTGAACCTATAAAGCTAAATGATGACTGTATGGATAGTATGCGTTACGGAATATATAGTCATATTTATTTTGGGAGGTGATTAAAGTTTGAATAATATCCCTGAGTTTATACAAAGAGAGTTAATAGGACCTTATGGGAATGATACACTTAAAAAAATATCTGAAATAATTAGGTACTATCACATATATGATAATGGTGCTAGATTTGAAGTAGAAGAAGTAGATGGTTTCATACCATCAAAGGTACATAGTAAACTTATAAAACAGCTTATAGATAGACAAGCACGATTTTTATTTGGGAAAACTCCAGAATTTAAAGTGGATTGTGATAAAGCCAATTGTACTAATGAAAGTCTTGAAAAAGAGTGTCAAGATTATATAAATAAAATTTTGATTGACAATAAATTTTCAAGTAAGTTGATTAAAGGTGCTAGAGATTGCTTTATAGGTGGAAAAGTAGCAATAAAATTACATGTAGATAATGATGGAAATATAAAAATAATGTTTGTACCAGCAGATGGTTTTGTATATGAAACTGATATTGATGATACAGATAAATTACAGCAGATTATATTTTTCTATACAATGAAAGATGATGCAGAGCGTTCTAAACAAAAAATATGGATACAAAAGTATTATATGGAAAATGGATATTGTTATTTGTCTGAAAAGATAACAGATGGATATGGAAAAACATTAGAGTGGGAAGGAACAAAAGAAAACTACAAAACTTTGCTTACACAAATACCGGCTACTGTAGTTGTGAATGACGGATTGAGTGGAGATATAGATGGAGAAAGTGATGTAAAAACAATAATGGCAGAAGATAGTTGGTATAATAAAATGCGTTCTGCAAATTTGGATACTATGAGAAAATCTATGAATCAAATTATATATTTTAGTGGGGTAAGAAAAGATGCATATAAATCATTTATAAATGCTCCGAATGCAGTATGGGATTTACCAGCAGATCCCACTTTAGACGGTACAACACCAACTGTGGGAACTATTGAAAATACATTTTCTTATTCAGATGCTTTTAAGGACACTTTATCAGAAATAAAGACAAATATGTATGGAGTTTTAGGAATTCCAGATATATCTTTAGAAAGTATGAAAAGTATTATAACATCAGGAAAAGCTTTAAAGGCTATATATTGGCCGTTAATAGAACGATGTGAAGAAAAAATGACAGAATGGAGACCTGCTTTAGAATGGCTTAGTAAAATAATCATACATTTAGCTGAAAGTTATGAGAGTGTACGAAAAAAATATAATTTTTATCCAAAAAATAAAGAAATAAAAATTATTATAGAAAATCAGTATCCACTTCCAGAAGATGAAAATGAGGAAAGACAGATTGATATGCAAGAGGTATCTATGCAAGTTCGTTCCAAATTATCATATATAAAAAAATGGGGTGGAAGTGATAAAAAAGGACTTACAGAAGATTTAGCTAAACAAGAGTTGAATCAAATTATAACAGAAGCTAGAGCGTTAGAAGATAATTACAGTGGTGATATGTAATGCCATACGGTCATTTAAGACAATACAAAAATTTAGTAAATGAAGCACAACAAAAACGAATACAGATTACAAAAAAACAACAAAGAGAGTTATCAAAAATATTTGAAAATATCGCTAAAGATTTTGAAAAAAAGTATTCTAATAAAAATAAAACAACCCTAACATATAGATTTTTAGAAGATTATGCTAAACAATTAAAAAAGAATAGTAGTGAGATTTATAACAATATAAAAACTATAATTGAAAGTAATATGCTACTTACTGCAGAAAATACAGTAAATATCCAACTAAAGTTTTTTAGTGATTTATGTCCTAGTTTATCAGCACGATTTAGTGATGTGTTTTCAAATATTCCACAACAAGCAGTAAATGAACTTTTAAGTGGTGAAATATATCAAGATTTTAAAGGTTTATCTGAGCGTTTATGGAACTATAAAGGTAAGTTTAACAAAGATATACAATATATCATAAATCAAGGAATTATATCTAAAAAATCTGCGTATGATTTAGCTAAGGATTTAGAAATTTATTTAAATCCAAAAGCTAAAAAAGACTTCGATTGGTCTAATGTATATCCAAATGTTAATAAAAAGATTGATTATTCAGCACAAAGATTAGCAAGAACAAGTATTACTCATGCTTATCAAATGGCCTTTGTTCGTTCTACAAAAGATAATCCGTTTGTAGAAGAATATGAGTGGTTATCTTCAAACAGTAGTCGTTCTTGTGAGCTGTGTATTAGCAGGAATGGAAAGCACTATAAAAAAGATAGTGTACCTTTAGACCACCCGAATGGAATGTGTACATTAGTGGCTGTCATACCTAAATCATATGAACAGATAGCTGATACATTAGCTAGATATCAAGAAGGAGAAGAAAATAAATTTTTAGATGATTGGTTGTTTAAAGATAGCATTGATGGAGATTTAAAAGATTTCTTTAAGAGTGCATTTAAACAAGATTTATCTAAGCAGATTAGGTCATTTGAACGACATTTGAAATATGTACAAAATCAAGATGTAGTTGTATTACTTGAACAAGCAAAAGAAAGAACTAATTTTTATAAATCTTTCAGTTCAAAGTCTTATTGTAAAGTATCAAGTAGAGATATATACTTATCTCATATGGCTGATAATGAAACAATAGCACACGAATTGTTTCATGAAATAGATAGGTATTTTAATATAATAGATTCTGGTGCTTTAACGAATAATTTAAAAAGAGATTATCAAAGAATGTTAGACATATCAAGAATGGCTGGTAAAGATTTAAAAGATATGATATACTTTGAGTATCCAGAAGCTTTTAGAAAAAATATTTCCAAACATATAATGAACGAAGAATACAGAGGATTATCCGATATATTAAACGGACTTAGTTTGGGGAATATTAATTTTGGATATAAACATAAAACAGAATACTGGTCTAAACCTAAAAAAGTTGAAAGAGAAACTTGGGCACAGTTTGGTAGAATATTATATAGTGAAAATCAGCAAGTAATTAGAATGCTTAGAGATTTATTACCTAATACTTATGAGGAAGTTATGTACATATTAAGGGAGTTGACTAAGTGATGAATAATAAAAAAGAAAAGCTAAAGTTGGAATTTCAAGAGTGGGAATTAAAGTACATAGAAAGATTTGATACTCTTCCAAATGGATATGAAGGTATTGATTTTGGTGATGATTATAAGTATTTGATAAAATTAATAAAAAAAGCACTTGAGAAAAACAAAGAAATACCAGACTTATTAGGTGTAGACTATTCAGACCCAGATATTTTATATTAGAAATTTATTACCACCTTTTATAAGGTGGATTTTTTATATTCAAAAATAAAAGGGGGTGATGTATTGTTATGTCCGTACTTATTTGAACATACAAAAGTAATACAACAACATCATTATGAGTATGATGAGAATAGTAATGTTATAGATAGCCAGTTTATAACAGCTGAAAAATATAAGCATAAAGAATGTTTAAAAGAACAATGTGCTGTATATTATAATGGCAAATGTAATTATAAAAAATAATATAAGCATTAAGTATTAAATATACTTAGTGCTTTTTTATACCTATTTTTGACCGTCAAGTCGTTAAACTGTCAAAAGCACAGAGTAGAAAAACTCGTAAAAAAATCGTAGCTTTAGAAAGGAAAATATTATGGATAGAAATTTTTTAAAGGAACTAGGACTTGAAAAAGAAGTAATTGACAAAATATTAGACCAGAATGGCAGTGAAATTACAGCTTTAAAAACTCAGTTAAAAACAAAAGATGTTGAGATTACCACTTTAAGAAATGATTTATCAACAGCTAATACAAACCTTGCAGAACTTCAAAAAGTCGACGTTGAAGATTTGAAAACACAACTTGCTAATGAAAAAGCAGGAAGATTAAAAGATAAACAAAATTATCAATTAAATAATTTGTTTTCTTCTGCTGGTTGTAAAGATATTGACTACTTACTCTATAAGTTAGGTGATAAAGTACAATTTGATGAAAATGGAGCAGTGAAAGATAAAGATAATCTTTTAGAACAATGTAAAAAAGATTATGCTTCACTCTTTGAAACTGAGCCACAAGGAAACACAGGAAGTGCAGGAAACTTCCAAAGAAACAGAGATGCAAATAACAATGTATCAAAAGAACAGTTTGCAAAAATGGGCTATAAAGAAAGATTAGAATTAAAACAAAATAGTCCAGAAACATACAATGAATTAGTAAAGGAGTAAAAATAATATGGCAACAGGAACAACAAAATTAGAAAATTTAATTGACCCAGAAGTAATGGGGCAAATGATTTCGGCAAAATTACCTTCAAAAATCAAGGTATCACCATTCGCAACTATTGATAGGACTTTAGAAGGTGTTCCAGGTGATACTATTACAGTACCTTCATATGAATATATCGGAGATGCTGAAGATATTGCAGAAGGTGTGGCAATGGGAGTTACACAATTACAAGCATCAAGTAAAAAAACAAAGGTTAAAAAGGCAGGAAAAGCTGTAGAAATTACAGATGAAGCTTTATTATCAGCTTATGGAGACCCAGTAAATGAGACTGCTAATCAATTAACAAAATCTATTGCAGCAAAAATTGATACTGATTGTATGGCAGAATTGCAAAAAGCTACATTAACACATGATGATGAAAATATTATTTCATATAATGGTGTTGTTGATGCTTTAGATAAATTTGAAGAAGAGGACCAACTTCCAAAAATTATATTTGTACATCCAAAACAACTTACACAACTTAGAAAAGATGAAGATTTTAAAGATATAAATAAATATCCATTAAAAACTGTTATGACTGGTGTTGTTGGGGAAATCGCAGGATGTCAAGTAATTACTTCTAAAAAAGTAAAAAATGACGGAACAAGTTATTGGTGTCCTATCGTAAAATTAAAGTCTGATGATACAGATGATGAAGTACAAGCATTAACAATATACTTAAAACGAGATATAGTAGTTGAAAAAGCAAGGGATATTTTAAAGAAAGTAACTACAACTTCAGCAGATGAACATTATACAGCAAGTTTGACTAATGATAGCAAAGTTGTACTTGCTAAATTTAAAGTTACAAAGGAGTAGTTGACCACTCTAGTGAAGCTGTAATTGGAGTAGGAGAAATAGGTAAAGCAATACTTGAAACAGCAAAGAAATCAAGAAAAAGGAGTAAATAATTATGGCACATGATTGGCAAGACGGAGAAAAAATTACAAGGGATTTAATGAACGATTTAGAAAGAAGAGCAGATGAAAAACCAACTAATGCAAACAAATCAACTCCTGGTTTAGTAAAACAATGTGCTTTAGTTGCAGAAGCAGCAGGAGAAAATGTTACTAAAGCTGAGTTTAATGCTTTGAGAACTGCATTAATAGACGCAGGAATTATGGCTGGTTCTTAAGGTGATTTGTAATGGATAATCTTTCAAAATTAAAGTTAATATTAAGAGAAGATGATGTAGCTTTTTTTACAGATGAACAGCTCAAAATGTATTTAGAAAAAAACGATAATGATGTCAATTCTACAGCATATGAGTGTTTGATTGTAAAAGCTGAAAATAACAGTATTGCAATATCTGGATTAAGTTTGGAAGATACATCTAAATATTGGTTAAGATTAGCAAGAATGTATGCACCAATATCAACTACTGTTATTAGAGGTGGTTAGAATTTTAAAACATCAAGAAAATATTATAAAAAGAAAAATAGAAAATCTTGGAGTTTTAGCAAAGTTAAGTAGAAAACAAAAAAATAAATATGGAGAAGAAATAGAGCCTTTGGAGTTGTTTGACATCAAAGGCTTTTTCCATACTCAAAACAATTATGTGGGTACGAACTTACAAAATAGTGGAGAAACCTTACAGAAAACTCAACCTATGTTTTTTACTATGCTAAATTCACATATACAAAAAGATGATTTGCTTACTATAAATAATGTCACTTATAAAATAAAACAGATTAATGATATAAATAATCTGAATGTTGTAATAGATTTATCTTTGGAGGTGATTTAGTTGTTTGATTTTTCCGATTTAGAAAGAAACTTACAAAAACTACCAATAGAGTTGGAAGATAAATTGTTAAAGTATGGGAATACATGTGCAAAGAAACTTGAATCAGAAGCAAAGAAAAATAGACCTTGGCAAGATAGAACTGCTCATGCTAGACAAAGAATAGTTGGAGCGTGTAGAAAAGAAGATGGTAAGATTAGAATTTACTTAGCACATGGAGTTGATTATGGTGTTTATTTAGAGTTGGCAAATGAGAAAAGATATGCTGTTATATATCCAACATTAAGAAAGGAAGCACCAGGAATTTTTGAAGGTGCTAGAGGGTTAATGGAAAAAATATGAGTTGGAAAGAAATATATGAATTTCTAAAAGAAAATGGGTTTAATGTTTATTCAATAGGACAACATAAAGGTTTATGTTTATCGCCGTATATTGTGCTTAGAAATAACGGTAATACATATAAGTACAGCAATACAGTTACAGAATATGAATTACTTATTTATATGCCATTAGACCAATATTCTAAGTTTGAAGAACATATTCAAGAAGTTACAAGCATAATGAATAAACTATTTCCATTAATTAAACTAACATATGGACCTAGTGAACATTATTTAGATGAAGATGTACAAGGGTATATGACAAGCATTACATATCAATCAAAATCAAAAAATAACATAAATAAAGTATAAAGGAGTAAATAAAAATGGCAGTAACAACACCAAAAAGAGGAACAGAATTAAGTACAATTGATGTATGTATGATAGTTGTAACAACTAAAGAAGATACACCAAGATGTGTGGCATCAAACAATCAAACTAAATTGTCAGTAGAACCACAGATAACAGAAACAGAACCAGTTAAAAATATTGTAAAAGGTGTATTAAAGGCTCAGAAAAAAGGAATGAAGACAGTTACAGGTAATAAGATTACTTTGACTGATAATACAACAATTTTGGAGCTATTAGAAATTATTGATGGTGGTAAACTTACAAAAGATGAAGACCAAACAACAATTACAGGATATACTCCACCAGCTGTAGGGGTTGACTATGCACCAATACCATTTACATTAGATGCATATTCAGCAGTAATGGGTGCAGGTGGTACAGTATTAAAATATGAAAAAATATCTTATCCTGGTTGTACAGGTTCACCTATTGGATTAGGTAGTGAAGATGATGTGTTTAGAGTAAACGAATATGTTATAGATTCAGCACCAGAAAAAGGAGAAGCACCATATACATTAACATATGTGGAAGAATTACCAGAGGTGGGGGAGTAAATCCCCCTTCTGATAATGCCTTGATTGGTTTTGGGGTAATTGGTAAGGCAACAATTTAATAAAGGAGATATATATGGCTATTACAAAAGAAGAACTTGAAAAATTATCAAAAGGTACTACTGTAAAATTAAGTGGATTTTATTATGATAATGAAGAAGTAGAGGTTGTTTTGAAAAGACCGTCTATTTTTAAATTAATACAAGATGGAGAAATTCCTAATGAACTATTAAAAGTTGCAGGAGAATTATTTGACAATGGTATAAATGTGTCTACAAAGACAGAAAAAGGAATGGACTATACAGCTCAAATATTGATACAAATAGCGAAAGCAAGTTTAATTTCTCCTACCTATCAAGAGATTATTGATAGTGGTTTAAATCTTACTGATTTACAATTATTACAAATATATAATTTTACACAGCAGGGGGTACGCTCCTTAAAATCCTTTCGTTAAGAGTGATGAAATAATTTATATATTAAATATGAGTAATTACTATAATCAAAAACCTAGTGAGTTGTTAGAGATAGAAGACGGATATGTGGCACATTGTTTAGATGCAGTGTGCTTTTATATTTCTCAAAAAATACAAAATGGAGATACTCCAATATTTAATAAAACTGTAAAAAGTTTTGCAGATATATACAAGGATTTTGATTAAGAAAGGTTGTATACGATGTCGATAGATTTAGGAAAAGCAAAAGGATATATAGAACTTGATACTTCTAGTTTACAGTCAGCGTGTAGAGATGTTGCAAAAGAACTTCAAAAAGTAGATAGACAGAGTGAGTTAATGAGAAGCGAACTCCTTAAATCTCAAGAAGGAGCAAAAAAACTTGCAGGTTCTTGTACAAGTTTAGGGCAATCATTAAATCAAGTAAAAGAGCGTTCAAAAGAATTAACCTTGCAGATAAATGAAAGTAAAAATAAAATGGAAATTTATAAGCAAGGTGTAGCAGGTTTAAATAACTATATTGTAGAATGTAAGAATAAACAAAAAGATTTAAAGACAGAACTTGAAAAAACTGTGCAAGAATATGATAAATCAAAGAGTAAACTTGAAACATTAAAAAGAGAATACTCTGATTATCAAAAGGAATTAAAAAAAGCTATCAAAACATATGGAGAAGAATCTGATGAAGTTAAAAAACTTGTTGAGGATAATAAAGATTTAGAAAAATCCTTTTCAAGTATTACAGCAAAGACATCTGAGTATATGAATAAAATATCCCAACTAGAGCAAAATTACACCAATCTATCAGAAGAAATAGATAATTCACAGGATAAAATTAAACAGTTTAAAACACAAATAAATTATGCAGAAAAGGAAATTGCTGATTTATCAAAACAAATAGTGATAAATGAAAGTAGATTTAATGTTTTAGGTACAACTTTGCAATATAGTGGAGATAAAATAAAAGCATTTTCCCAAGGTTTAGACTCTTTGGGTAATGCTCTTACTGTTGGTGTTGGTGCTCCATTAACAGCTGTGGGGACTGCTAGTGTAAAAATGGCTATGGATGCAGAAACAAGTTTTGCAAAGGTTTCGACTGTTGTTGATGAGACAGCATTGTCATACACTAGAATGAAAAGAGATGTAACAAATACATCTAATGAAACAGGTGTTGCAATAACAAATTTTAATGAAGCTTTGTATCAATCTATTTCGGCAGGTGTTGAAAGTGGTAATGCAATTGCTTTTACAACTGATATGGTTAAACTTGCAAAAGGTGGATTTACAGAGACTAGTAATGCTGTTGATGTAGTTACTACTATATTAAATGCTTATGGTTTAGAAGTAAAAGAAGCTACAAATATATCAGATAAATTGATAACTACACAGAATTTGGGTAAGACAACTGTTGATGAGTTATCAGCATCTTTAGGTAGAGTTATACCAAGTGCAAAGAATGTAAATGTAAATTTTGATAATGTTGCAACATCTATGGCTGTATTAACAAAAAACGGTATTGCCACAGCAGAAGCGACAACATACTTTAACTCAATGCTTAATGAGTTAGGAAAATCTGGAACAGTTGCAGATAAGACATTAAAAGAACTTACAGGAAAAAGCTTTGCAGATTTAATAGCTAGTGGAACTAATATGACAGATATATTAGCACTACTTCAAGATGAGGCTAAGAAAAGTGGTAAATCACTAGCTGATATGTTTGGATCTGCTGAAGCTAGTAAAGCAGCACTTACTATTATGAAAAATGATGGTGCAGAATATAATCAGATTTTGAAACAAATGGAAAGTAGTGCTGGTGCTACAGAAAAAGCATTTAATAAAATGAATAATACAGAGTTTGAAAAATTTAATAGAGAAATAAATAAACTTAAAAATGCAGGAATAGAAGCAGGGGCTAAACTTTTACCAGTTGCAAGTAAGGGTGTAGAACTTATTGGAGATTTAGCAGAAGCCTTTTCAGACTTATCACCAGAACAACAAGAAGCCATAATAAAAGCAGGAATGTTTGCAGTTGCATTAGGACCAGTAACTAAAGGAGTTAGTGGATTAATTAGTGTTACTGGTAGTGCTACAAAAGGTATTGGGAAGCTATTTGAAAAATTAGGTAATACTAAAAATTTAAATAAGGCTACTGGTTCTATTAACGGACTTGCCAGTGTATTAGGTGGAATTAATCCAATAGCAGGTTTAGTTACAACTTCAGTTTTAGCTGTTGGTGCTGGTGTATTATTTGCTATGGAACAATCTAAAAAAGCTATGATAAAAGCTGATTTGGAGAGTAGATTTGGTAGTATAAAGCTATCAGCAGAAGAAGTAGAAGATATTGCTAAAAGACTTACCACAAATGAATTTACTATGAAGCTTGATGCTACGATAGAAGCAAAAGAAAAACTTGAAGAATTTGAGTTGTCAATTCAAGAAGCAGTCGATAATATGCGACGAACAGAGTGGAAAGTTAATATAGGATTAGAATTAACGGAAGAAGAAAAATCAAATTATAAATCAAGTGTAGAGCAATATATTTCACAAACTAAACAATATATTGAGCAAGAACACTACACAGCAACTCTTGCAATAGATGCTATTTTAACACCAAATACAGAAAGTTATAATAATATAAAATCAACTGTTGATAGTGTTTATAATGGTATGAATGAAGAATTAAGTAAACTTGGTACAGAGTTAGCAGAAATAACTAACAAGGCTTGGGAAGACAAAATTTTATCACAAGATGAACTTGACTTGATTAATCAAAAGAAATCTGAAATACAAAAGATTCTAGATGAAGTTGCTCAAGCTGAGTATGAAGTGAAGATGGATAATTTAAAAGCAGACATACCTAATGATGGATTAGATGCAGATAGTTTTAAAAATTTAGTTCAAGAATCTAATAAGATTTTAAAAGAAAGAGAAAAAGAGATAGAGGAGACTACATTAAATGCTTTAGTGCCTTTGAAAATGCAATATAAAGATAATCCAGAAGAATATGAAAAACAAGCTAAAATAATAAGAAATAATGCTCAAAAACAATTGGGAGAGATAACATTAGATACATTGGAACTACAAGTAAATACAATAGAAAGCAATTATTCAGATGTTATATCAGAATTTGCACCTAAAATGGCTAATAATGTAAATAATGTTATTACACAGTCAGCAGATTTAGTAAATATGGAAGGATTTTTTACAGAAATAGAAAATTCTTTTAAAGGTGCGTTTACTAACTATGATTTAGATCCTATTGTTAAAAAAGGCTTAGAAGATATTATTAAGTTAATGGAACCTTCAACTAAGCAGTTAGAAGAAGTAGCTGAAAGTTATCGTGCTTTAGGAGAAACACCACCTGCTGAAATTACAGAGGGTTTGCAAAACGCATACAGACTTGAAGCAATGATTGGTAATGTAGATAATTTATGGAGTTTAATTGCTGAACAAGTTGCAAATTCTCCTGAGTTGGAAAGAACTGTAACAGAAGCCATGAACAATGGTGCAAAGATACCGGAAGAACTTTCAAAAGCATTGGAAAATAATTATGGTTTAGTATATAATTCTACACTTGGAATATTTGAACATATTGACAATGCATCTAATAGTAAAAGAGAAGAGTTAAATCAGAAATTTAAGCAAATTGGAATTGATGTAACTACAAATCTTATAGAAATATTAGTTTCGATGCAACCAGAAATACAACAGCAAACTATTGATTTGTTGTCTAAGATTGCAGAAGGTAAAAGTTTAAAAGAAGAAGAGTTAAAACAATTGTTTGCTAACTTAGGGTTTACTATACCTCAAGAATTAATTAACCAAATTTCAAATCAAAAACCTGCTACACAACAAGAAATGATTAATTTATTGAATCAATTTCAAACAGCTACAGATTTAGAAAGGCCTAAACTATTAGAGAAAATGAGAAGTTTGGGGTTTGAATTAAATGATAAACTTGTTTCTGAAGTTAAAAGAGGACCGATGGAAATACCACAACTAAAAGATGCAACGCAACAGGACAAAAATAATGCTGTAAATAAATTTATCCCAATTTTGAATTCAGTACAGAGTCATTGTAACAACAATCCTATTCGATTAAGCATTTCGGAACCTAATGATAGTTGGATTCCAAGTATTTTAGCCAGGCCAAGAAGTTTTCCTATATCAGAACATAACTTGTTTAAAGAATTAAATGATAGTTATGCAAATGATGAGACTACAAAATGGAGAGCTGAAGAAAGAAGGACATTATCACAATCATATAGTTTTCAAAAACAAATACAACAAAATAGAACATATAATGTGGTTAATAAATTTGATATAGATTATTCCAGACTTGCAAAAACTATATGTAATGAGTTAAGAGAAAATCCTATTGAAGTTGAAACCAATGTTACAGTAAATGCTCCTGATGTTAATATTACTACCAACCCACAAATAAGTTTAAATGGTAAAGTGATAACAAATGAAGTTATAGAAAGTGTTGATAAACATTTAGGCAAAGCTATGAACAGAAAAAATAGAGGTTGGTAACTTGTAAATTAATTAATAATGTGTTAATATTGTTTTAATATTATAAAAAGGAGTGTTTTTATGGAAAACAAAATTTCAAAAATATTAAAACTATTATCGATTATTACTTGGATATTGGGAGCAATAACATCTTTAATAATGTTATTTACCAGCTTTGTATTATTTTTAAGTAATATAATAACATTTGCTTTACTGGGCTTTGGTTTTATTGCTTTTGCTGAAATAATTGATTTATTGCAGGATAATAAAGAAAGTAATAAAAGAATAGAATATCTATTAAGCAAGAGTTGTACTAGTGATAATGAATATGTATTTGTAAAAGGAAAATATTCTGCTGGAAAAGATATTCCTTTTGGAAAATATAAATTAAGTGGTGTAGGAGAAATAAGTCTAAATGGAAAGTATGTAAGTGCTTTTGACCTTATAAGTGGTATAGAAGTTATGTTGCAGAATGGCGACAGATTTACAGTAGAAGAAATATGTTCATTAAAGAGAATAAAAAATGAAAATGATTAATTTATGGAGTATTATGTTATGAAAAAAATATTAGCAGTATTATTAGTATCTGTTATGGTGTTTAGTTTTATTGGTTGTTCTAATAAAGAAGGTAAAGCTGAAAAGAAAACAGAAGAGAGTAACATTTCAGATGATATTAATTTAGATGATTTGGAAATTAGTGATGTTGGGAAAGAAGGACAAAAAGTTGTTGATGTGATGAAAGAAGAACTTCCTAATGTCAAATTTGATTGTTATGAAGCTAAACCATATAAAGATAAGCCAGATGAGAAAGTTTTGTATATAACAACTTATGATGTAGAGCCAACAGCAAATGAAGAAGAAGCGAATGAATTTTTTTATGCAATAGCACATTCCATATTATATAATACTGTAAGTTATTTAGATTATAGTTCAATCGTGTATAATTATGGATTAGGAGTTTATGTTAGTGTTGATTTTGGGGATGATGAGTTTTCTAGTTCTTTAACATGTATATTAGAGGATGATAGTATAAATCAAGTATATGAAAATGCTTATGCTAGCAATCCTCTATTCAAAAAAATAGACTCACAAAAAAATTATGAAAAAGAGTTGAGCGATATATTAGATAAGTATTCAGATAATTAAATAAATAACAAAACCACCTTGTTGAATGCAGGGTGGTATTTTTATACTCATTTTTAGAAAGGAGTGGTATATTGACAGTAAATGATGTAATATTTGGAACAATAAACTCAAAAGAATATGGGTTGTATCCAGTTAGAGTAGAGATAGAAACACCAAAGGTTAAAAGAAAAACAATAGATATAGCAGGTATGGATGGAGAACTTGATTTAAGTGAAGCGTTGGATGGTGTTTTAAGATACTATAATAGGACGATAACTATTAGATTTCAATGTTTTGCACAGGATAAAGATTATATACTATTAGAACAGAAATGCAAGAATGATTTACATGGTAAAAGAATGAAAATATCTTTTGATACGGATAGTGATTACTACTATATTGGAGTTGTAGAAGTTGAATGGGCCTCTGAAGAAGTAGTTGATACAGCAACAATTAATATAAATTGTGAACCATACAAATATAAAAATTACAAAACGATAGTTGAAAGAGATATAAAAGTAAATAATATAATAACATTAGTTAATGAAAAGATGCCTACAAATCCAGTTGTAACTGTATCAAATCAAATGACTTTATCATTTATGGTGCAAGATAGAGAAGTTAGTAAAACTTTAACAGGGACTACTAAATTAACAGAGTTATGTATGTTAGCTGGAGAATATCAAGTAAAGGTAAATGGTACAGGTCATATTAAATTTGAGTGGCAGGAAGGTGCTTTGTAGTGATTGGATATGAAATAAAGTTAATAAATGATACAAAGGAAGAGATTATTTATTCTTCGCTAGAAAATAAAAATTTAATTAGTGCTAAATTACAAGAAAATATAAATAAAATATCTTCATTTGTATTCTCAATACCAGTAACACATTCTCTATATGATGATATAAAAAAATTACAATCAGAAATAGTTGTAAGAGAGATATATTCAGATGTTGAAATGTTTAGGGGTAGGGTTGTAGAGGAAGATATTGATTTTTACAATACAAAAGAAATTACATGTGAAAGTGTTCTATCTTATTTGAATGACACTAAGAAAGCACCATATATACATACTGGCTCCATCCGTAATTTTTTAGCTTTATTATTAGATGAACATAATAAAAAAGTATCGGATAGACAAAAAATATATTTAGGTACGGTAACAGTTGTTGATAACAATGACTACATAAGGCGAGAAAGTGAAAATTATGAATATACACTTAAAATAATACAGGATAAAATAGTAAGTAAATATGGTGGGGTACTACTTCTTAGACGAGCAAATGGGAAAAATTACTTAGATTATTTGAAAGACTATGATATAAGTAATCAAAAAATATCTTTTGGAGAAAATCTAGTTGATCTAAATAAATTTTCTGATATTGAAACTTTAAGAACTGTTGTTGTTCCATTAGGTGCAAGAGATCAAGAAAGTGGAAAACGATTAGATATTACTAGTGTTAATAGTGGTAAAAACTATTTAGTAAATAATGAGCTTTTAAGTGTGTATGGTTATATAGAGGAAACTGTAGAATTTGATGATGTAACTGTAGCTAACAATTTAAAACAAAAAGGACAAGAGTATCTTGATTCCTGTTCCTCATCAAATTTAACTATGGAATTAAATGCTGTAGATTTAAAATTATTGGGAGTAGATGTTAGAAGAATAAGTACTGGAATGAATGTGAAAGTAACTTCTAAACCTCATAATTTAGATGAAATATTTTTATGTGTTTCTAAAACTACTAATTTATTAGATGCAAGTGCTGATAAGATAACTCTTGGTAACGAATTTAAGACTTTTACTGATACAAATAATAAAGATAAGCAGGAAGTAATTGATAAAATAGAAAGTGGAGATAAGTTACTGTCAGAAGAAATACAACAAGCAAGAGATGATTTTAAAGAAGATATTGAAAATGCCAGTGGATTATTTACTACAACAGTAAAAGAGTCAGATGGGAGTACTAAAATATATTATCATGATAAAAAGAATTTGAATGATAGTATGATAATAATGACTTTTAATACTGCAGGATTTGCTATTTCTTCAAATGGTGGAGAAACTTGGTATGGAATGAATATAAATGGTGATTTTATAGCAAATATTTTAAATGCAGAAGGAGTAAATGCTAATTGGATTAGAACTGGAACAATGTCTGCTGATAGAATAAGAAGTGGTGTTTTAGAAAGTACAAATAAAAAACTTAACTTTGACTTAAATACTGCTACTTTAAATGTGTACGATAACAATAATAAGTTAAACATGAAGCTTCATCAAACAGGACAATCTTTTTATGATGCAGGAAGATTATTAGGAACCATAGGAAAAAATGAATGGAAAAATAGACCAGATGTACATGGACTTATATTTCAACTAAATTATAATGGTGGAGATTATATGACATGGGCAAGGCAAGAACAATCTGGTGGTGACTATATAACATATTTAACATATCATAATGGGAAAATTGATAGAAACGGACTACATCTAGGTAAACCATTATATTCAGATAGTCAATATATTTTTCTGGATAATGGAGCAACTACATCAACAGTTTCATATCCTGATGGTGGTGGGATAAGAACATCAAACAGATTGAGTTTAACAAAAAAAGGTAGCAGCAGTGACCCTACACAAATTGCTATTGGTGGTGGCAATATAGATGTATATAATAATATAGATATGCATAATTGGTCATTATTAAATAATTCTGACATAAGATTAAAAACAAACATACAAGAAAGTGATGATGTTTTGCAAAAAATAAATGCTCTACCGGTATACAGTTATGATTGGGTAGGTAGAAATAAACATATAGATGTAGGATTGGTTGCTGACTATGTAGAACAAATACTTCCAAATGTTGTTAGTAAAAATGATGATGGAGTAAAGTGTTTGGATTATATTGCATTAATTCCCTACTTAATAAAGTCAATTCAAGAGTTAAGTGAAAAAGTGGGAGAGTATAAACCAAGTCAAAAATTTGCAGCACTATTCACATATGATGAATATGAAGAAAAAGAAAAAATTGAATTTTTTAATAAGTTGAAAGAAAAAGAAAATTTAATTCCTGAAGCTGGTAGTCAAATAACGATTAAAGGAGCGAGTGAATGATTAACGATAAAATAACTTTATCAGCCTGCAAACAAGGGATAGCAACAAAAATACATGCAGTACAGGGTGAAAATAAATCAAGAACATTTGAAATAAATATAGCAGACAATAATGGTCAATTAATAGATATAGACCAAAGTTGTACTGCTATTTTTTATGTTGTACAAAATAATACTGTTCAACAAATACCAGCAACTATAAAAAATAATAAAATATTTATAACTTTGACTAGTGGTTGTGTAACGGAAAGTGGAAATAAGTCTTGCTGGATACAAATAATAAAATCTGATGAATTTGAGTTAAGAGTTGATAACTTAATTTTAGATGTTCAGGAATGTGGTATTGATGATAGCATAGAAGCAAGTAGTGAATTTTCAATTTTAATAAAATTAATAGAAGATGCTCAAAAAGTAATAGAAGAATCACAACAAGCAGTTACTGATGCTAATCAAGCAATAAATAGAATTAATGAAATTATAGAAGAATCTACTGAAAAAATAACTAATGCAGTAAACAATGCTACTAACGCAACTAAAAAAGCTACAGATGCAGCTAATTTAGCTGAAGATGCGATAAATAGAACAGAGAGCGTTATGATAGAGACGGAAACTACTAGATTAGCAACAGAAGCTGCAAAAAATGATGCTATCAATAACGCAAATTATGCTAAAGAACAAGGGGATTATGCAAAACAACAAGGCGATTATGCTAAAAGAGAAGCCGATAAAAATGCTGAAAATGCAGAAATAATAAATCAGTTAATTGAAAAGGGTAATGAAATAATATTGCAAGTAGACGAAATAGATGAATTGAGTAGGAAGACGGCTGAACAGTTTGCAGTTAAACAAGTTATTCAAGGAAATAATTTAACAATATCAGATTCAGCAGATTACAGAATATTAGAGAATAAACTTTTTGGCTTATCTTATCAAGCAACTATACCAACTCCAGATAGTCCTCAAGGTATCTCTAGTTTAAATACTAAAATAACAGAGATTATTTCAAATAAGAATATTCTTAAAAATGAGTTTACAGGAACAAAAACTATAAATGGTGTTACTTTTACCCTGCAAGAAGATGGAGGGATAAAAGTAAAAGGCACTAAAACTTCTTCGGGAGCAACCCTTGCTATTTTAGGTTCAATTACTTCTTATAAAAATACACTTTTGAAAATAAGTAAAGATTATAAAGTCTTTTCAGGTAAAAATTTAATATTAACAGCATTATTAACAGATGGAAAATATGAGTATATTACGAATACTGGTAATATTAAAAATAAAAATATAGGAGCTGTTTTATTACAAACAAAACAAATTGATGATGGAACACAGATAGACGAAGTCTTTTATCCTCAAATCGAATATGGTACAACTTTAACTGAATTTATAAAAAATGAACAACAGAAAGTAGAGTTTTCATTAACTCAATCAATGTATGGTATTAAAGTATCAAGTGGTGGTAATTACACAGATACTTATAATCAACAATGGTTGTGCGATAGTATAGAAGTTTATTCAGATGGTACTGGCAAAATGATTCAAAGAATTTTAAAGCAACCTTTGTTAAATTTAAACCAATATAAGGAAGATAATGGAAATGGGCTCCAATATATTGGATTTTATATAAATAGCAAAGGAGGTACAGGCCAAGGATTTAAGCCATTGTGTAATAGGTTTAAAGAGATAACTGCAACCACAGGTTCAGAAGAGGGAATTTTTGTAAATCAGTATAGTGTTGTTTTGTTAATATCAAAAACAAGAGCTAATGGAGAAGAAGCTGTAAAACAATGGCTGAAAGATAATGAAACTTATGTTTTATTGGGGAATGGCAAATCAATAGAAACTCCATTAACTCCAGAACAACTTAAATTATTTAAAGATTTAAAATCTTATTATCCTATAACAAATGTTTACAACTTAGAAGGAGCAGGATTAGAAATTAAATATTTTGTTGATACAAAAACATATATAGATAATAAATTTAATGTTTTAGCTGAACAATTATTAAATAAATAGGAGGAAAATAAACAATGTATCAAATTATAAAAGATGTGATTGTTTTAGGAACATATGATTTAAATGATATGTTAAAGAAAATAAATACAGTATGGATTCAAGGAGATATCACAGAAGAAGAAAAGACAGAGCTTATTAAATTAGCACAAGATAATGCTAAGCCTGAAAATTCTTATAAACCTTTACAAGAGCAAATAGATAATGCTTTTAAAAGAATTGAAGAATTAGAAGCAAGAATTGTTGCTTTAGAAGGTGGAGAAGAACCTACACCGGAAGAATATCCACAGTATAAACAACCTAGTGGGGCACATGATGCATATAACACAGGAGATAAAGTTACATATAATGGTAAGAAGTATAAATGTTTAACAGATGGTTGTGTTTGGAGTCCAGATGATTACCCACAGGGTTGGGAATTAGTAGAGTAATTGATATTAAAAAGTAAGGAGAATAAAAGAATGACATCAATAGAAAAATTATTTAACAATGCAAGTATTATTTTTGGAGCAATTGGTGGTGTTGCTGTTTATCTTTTAGGTGGTTGGGATGTATTATTAAAAACTGTAGTAGCATTTGTAATATTAGATTACATAACAGGTGTTATAAAAGCTATTTACTTTAAAAAAGTATCAAGTGCAATCGGGTTCAAAGGGATATTAAAAAAGATAATGATATTTATTGTTATCGTATGTGCTTACATAATGCAAATTGTAATAAACAATACAGTACCTTTAAGAGAAATGGTGATAATGTTTTTTATTGCTAATGAAGGTATTAGTTTATTAGAAAATGCAGCAGAACTAATCCCAATACCAGAAAAATTAAAAGAAGTATTGTTACAGTTAAGAGATAAATCAGAAGTAGTAGAAGATAATAAAAGAGAGGTAAAATAATATGAGTAATTCAAGTTTAGTAAGTTATACAAAAATTCTAAATCATAAAAACAGTCCTAGAAATAACACTATTAAAAAAATTACTATTCATCATATGGCAGGTAATTTAAGTTTAGAAACATGTTATAATGTTCTAAATAAGGGTGGTATATCTGCAAATTACGGAATAGATAGTAATGGTGGAATTGGTCTTTATGTTGATGAAAGAGATAGGGCGTGGACATCAGCAAGTCCAAGTAATGATAATCAAGCAGTTACTATTGAGGTAGCTAATAACAGTGGTGCTCCTAATTGGACTGTATCAACTAAAGCATTTAATAGTTTAATTGATTTATGTGTTGATATTTGCAAAAGAAACGGTATTAAGTCATTGAATTATACAGGTACAACAGCTGGTAATTTGACAATACATAAAATGTTTATAGATACAGAGTGTCCTGGTCCTTATTTGGAAAGTAGAATGCCTGAAATAGCAAAATTAGTAAATGAAAGATTGAGAAACAGTACAGAACAACCATCTAAACCTACACAACCAACAAATAATCCACAGCATTTAAAGGGCACAGTAATATGTGATGCTTTAAATATGAGGACTACACCAGTTACTGGTAATGTTATTAGAGTATTACCTAGAGGTAATTATTTTACTGTTTTATCAGCAAAAGATGGTTGGTTTAAAATCAATCATGCAGGTACAGAGGGGTATGTAGCTGTAGATGATAATTATGTTAGGGTAGAAGATTTAAACAACAATAACAAAGTAATTTATTTTGGTACACCAGTAACAGGAAATCAAAAACCAGCACAAGACTTAACAGCAATTGCACAAGCGGTTTATAGAGGAGATTATGGAAATAATCCACAAAGAGCAGAAAGACTACGAGCAGAAGGTTATGATCCGGAAGCAGTACAAGATAAAGTTAATGAGTTATATTATAGTTAATTAAGAAAGGATTTGTTGGTATGCAATTAAAGGACACAATTAAATTAATGGAAAGTGATGATTATAAAGAAAGATTTAAAGCAGAATATCATCAAACACTAGAAAGATTTAATAAATTATATAAATTATTAATTAAGCACGAAGCAGGAACACTAGATTTTGTACCAAGTTGTCCTATTGAAGTATTAAAAGAACAGAAAATGTATATGGATAATTATCTTCATGTTTTAGAAGTTAGAGCGGAAATTGAAAATATTAAATTAGATGAATGTTAATAAGATAATAAAAGAGGGCATGTTCTGAATGAACTTGCCCTTTGTTTGTTTATATAACAAAAATGAAAATGTTCCAATATATAAATGTATCGTTCTCAAAAAAAATAATAAATGTACAAAAAATACGGAAAAAGTTCTTTACATTTAAGATTTGTTCTTGTATAATGTAAGAAGGAGGTGAGGTGTTGAAGTATTCAATAGAAGTTGGCAAGATTGTTGAAGGTGCTTTAAGACATGATCAAGTCAAAGTTCTTAACTATACAAAACAATTAATTACGAAGCTGGAAGAAGATGGAGAAACAAGAGCAGTTGCAAAGTTTAAAAAAATACTAGAAACGCAAAATGAAATGACCTTGTCGGCAATGGGGATTACGAGAGAACTTGCTGTTCCTGTAGATTCTGAATCACGAACTACATTGGCTGATGTGATTTATCCAGATTCTAATAAGACATCGGTTATATTATCAAGAAGTAACGCTGAAAAATTAGATTCTTTTATATTGAGCTATCAAAATGCTGATAAATTAAACGCTTTGGGAATAGGTGTTTCTAATACACTTCTTTTGTATGGACCACCAGGTTGTGGCAAAACTAAATGTGCTTATTTAATTGCTAAGAAATTGAATCTTCCTTTAGTAATTGCAAGGTTAGATAGTTTAATTTCCTCGTATTTGGGAACAACTGCCAAGAACATAAGAACACTTTTTGAATTTTCGCAGAAAATGCCATGTGTTTTGTTCTTAGATGAATTTGACGCTATTGCAAAAGCAAGAGATGATAGCAACGAATTAGGAGAGTTAAAAAGAGTAGTCAATAGCTTGTTGCAAAATGTTGACGCAATGAGTAACGATAGCTTATTGCTTGCAGCTACAAATCATGAACAATTACTGGATTCTGCTGTTTGGCGTCGATTTGATTACAAATTGGAAATTGAGCTTCCAGATGTTAATGCCATTATTGAAATGATTGATCTATTCACAAATGAATCAATAGAATTTTCGGTAAAAGAAAAGCGTGAATTAGCTACAGCATTTAGTGGACTGAGTGGAGCTAATATCGAAGAAATAATCAAAAAAGCATTTCGTAATGCTATTGTTCATGAGAAAGTTTTTGATAAATTGAGTATTTATGAAGAACTTTTTGTATTCAAAAACATTCTTCCTCAAAACTATAGTAATGCAAAAGATATACTACGTATTAAAGCCAAGTTTTTGAGAGGGTGTGACAACAAGGTGTTTAGCTTACAAGCAATTGCAGATATTCTGCAGAGTTCTAAAACAACAATACAAAAATTAGTTAAGGAGGTTGACAATATATGAAAGATAAGAACCTTCCAATTAAATTAGTTTTGCAGAAATCCTCCGATATCCAAAAAAATCAAGGAGGAGGAAACACCAAATTTTTTGGGGATGTAACTCAAGAACTCCAAGATAATATTTCAGCTAAATTTGAAGGTATTCTTGATTTTTATGAGGATATTTTTCGAGAAAATGAATTGATCCCAGCAGTGGGAAAAATCACTGTAAAATCTGAGGCTATTGCGAAATCACATAAACCGAATGATCTTTGCCGTTATTGTCCTATCATTGGTGGAGAAGACTTAAATCAAATATATATTAAAGTGACTCAAAAGGCTGTAGAAGAAACAATTTCATTAGTAAAACAGCCTCCATCAGAAAAATTTCGTGCAAATATGACTGCAATCCATGATATTCAACCAATTAGACCTTCGGAAAAAATCTCTGATAATCTTACTCAAATATCTCAAGAAGGAAATTTTGAATCAATATGCAAAAAAATCAAAATAAAACTATTTGATTTTGATAATGATTTTGATAATATTCAAATTATGGGATATGTACTAAGACAGTTAGATAAACTTGGTTTTTCAAATAATCATGAACTAATTACTTATGGGGAAAAAATTAAATATATCAAGGTGGCTGTGAAGTCTTTTCAAGACATAGTAAGAATAGCAAGCATCAATGGAGTAAAGTCTGTTGATTTTTTTCAAAAATATTCGTTACCATTGACAGATTGTATTAATACTGATTTGCAATTACTGCTAAAAGATGATTCTGTAACAAGTGAAATTAGTATAGGGATTATTGACGGTGGAATAAGTGATAAAAATCAGTTTTTAAAACCATATATAATAGCAAGAGAAGAGTATGTTTCGAAAGACTATATTAATGAAAGTCATGGTACATTTATTGCTTCAATAATTCAATATGGAAACAAACTAAATGGAATTACAACTACTAATTCTAAGTATAAATTTGTTGATATTGTAGCAATTCCTAATAGTGATAAGAATTGGGGGCCTACGGACGGGATTGGCGAAGAAGAATTAATGGAAATAATTGAAAAAGTTATGGAAAAGTATTCTTCTTCAACAAAAATATGGAATATGTCCTTGGGTATTGAAAACAAAGTATGCGATGGTTCCATGTCTGATTTGGGAATGTTTTTGGACTATATTCAGGATAAATATAGTGTGCAATTTTTTGTTTCAAGCGGAAATTTGAATCAGTTACCTTTGCGTGAATGGCCCCCACAAGATGATATGGGAGAAAGAGATCGCATAATATCTCCTGCAGATTCAGTTAGAGCAATTACTGTAGGGTCTGTTGCACTGTATGAGTCACAGGATTCTATTGTAAGGGCAAATGAGCCTTCTCCTTTCAGTAGACGTGGTCCGGGAGCAAATTATATTGTAAAACCAGATGTGGTTGATTACGGTGGAAATATTTCTCACTCGCTTTCTATTCACGGATTGGCGATGAAAGGTCTGGATGTTAATGGAAAAATTGTTGAAGGTAATGGAACGAGCTATTCTACTCCACGCTTAGCACAGAAATTTGCTTCCGTTTATGATGAAATGGTTGAAAAGGATTTACTTCTTGCAAAAGCGATGATTATACATTCAGCAAGAATGAATTCGAGAGAACTTTTGGAACAAGATCAGGACAATATTAAGTATTATGGTTTTGGCATGCCATCGATAAAAGTATCCGATATTCTGCATTGTAGTGAAGATGAAGTTACTCTTGTTTTTAAGCAGAAAGTAACTGCAGGTACACATTTAGAAATGATAGATTTTCCTTATCCGACATCTTTGATTAGGAATAATAAGTGTTTTGGTGAAATTTGTATGACACTTGCCTATAATCCTATTCTTGATGAAAGATTCGGAAAAGAATATTGTAGAATTAATGTTGATGCAAGCTTTGGTACTTATAAGGTTCAAAAAAATGGAAAGCCTAAATATTCGGGACAAGTGCCGTTGGAATGTGCATGGGATGAAAAGTTTGAGCAATCACGGGTAGAAAATGGCTTTAAATGGAGTCCAATAAAATCATATTATAGGAAAATTAGCAGTAAAGGAATTATGGCAGGAGATGGTTGGAAAATCAGAATAGATATGAATCCAAGGAATGGCTTTATTGCTCCATCACAAGAGTTTGTACTTATTGTGACAATTAAAGATGTTTTGGGAGGAAATGATATATATTCTGAAGTAATAAATGGATTACGAGAACGTGGTTATATGACAAACAATCTCGAAACTAAACAGCAGCTTCGATATCGACGTTAAATTGTAATACTTGGTGAAATAAAGCGATATAGAACAAATTTTATAATTTGCGATATATCGCCTTTTTTAAATTTTTTGTAAATACTTTTATTTTGTTGCATAAAACTATGCAACTTTTTTCTTTTTTCAAGGTACTTATATAATGGTATTGGGTATTTAAGGAAAAGAGGTAAAAGAATGGATAGTTTTATTAAATGGATTGGTGGAAAGAAATTATTAAGGGATAGAATTATTGAGCAATTTCCAAAAAACTTCAGCAGGTATATTGAAGTGTTTGGTGGAGCAGGTTGGGTACTGTTTAGAAAAGACCAACACGCTAAGTTTGAGGTTTATAATGATAGAGATAATAATCTAGTGAATTTGTATCGTTGTATTAAATTTCATCCGGAAGAATTACAAAAAGAGTTAGATTTGACAATACATTCAAGAGAGTTATTTTTTGATTATAAGGAGCAAATAGAAACAAGAGGACTAACGGATATACAACGAGCAGCACGATACTTTTTATTGATTAGAGAAAGTTTCGGAGCAAAGAAAAGTAGCTTTGCAACACAGCCAACTAACTTAAATAAATATGTGGAATATCTTTCAGAAATATCAGAGCGATTAAATAGTGTAGTTATTGAAAATTTAGACTTTGAACACTTGATAAAAACATATGATAGAACAGACGCATTATTTTATTTAGACCCACCTTATGTAGATACAGAAAAGTATTATGTAGGTAATTTTACACAAGAAGACCATGAACGATTATGTAATGCTTTAAAGAAAATAAAAGGTAAATTTGTTTTATCGTATAATGATTGTGATCATGTGAGAGGATTATATAAAGATTTTAATATAATAGAAGTTAGCAGGTTTAATAACTTGAGTAATAAGAATAATAGCTTTAATGAGTTGATTATTAAGAATTATATTTAATTTTTGATTGAATAGTGTTATAATACAAAAGATAGTACCCCGAACGCCTCTTAACAATGCGAACCAGTCGGGGACATTTTAATTTAATGCTATTTTACTACGACACTTTTACGACACTAGGTTCATTTTAATTAATATACAAATAAATATATAACTAATAAAATGTTGATAATACTGGGTTTTTTGGCGATATATAAGCTAATATTAAACTCGCATTTTAAGTTTGAGGGGCGTGTGTCTTTGACGTACGGGTTCAAGTCCCGTTTGCCGCACCAA
>JAGHIE010000005.1 GCA_017887325.1 Oscillospiraceae bacterium
ACTATCCATGATAAGAAGTATGGCATAAACATTGCTGTTTGATATACTTTTGCTAATTTTTTACTTCTTAATTGGTTTATCATTAACGCTGTTGTTACTGGTAATACTACACCTAATATAATAAATATTATATTGTATCCTAATGTATTTCTTATGATTACTCCTATATCACCAGAATTAAATACTGTTTTAAAGTTTTGTAATCCTACCCATTCACTTTTAAACAAACTTTCTAAGAAATGACTTCCTACTTGTTTGAAATCTTTAAAAGCAATTATCATACCAAACATTGGAAAAAATACAAACAATAAGTACCATATTGTTGTAGGTAATGCTAATATTGTTAATTCTGTATCATCTCTTGACCATATTCTTTTTTTAACACCTTTTGCCATACAGCTGTTCCTCCTCTATATTTTATTTGGTAATAACTGTTATAAATATTATAATATTATATGTCATTTTGTACAAGAGCAAAAACTTTATATGATACCATAAAAATATTATATTTTATTAACAAATTATGTTAAATTGTCACATATTATTTAGCTAATTACTGTATTTTATATATACAAATTATCTTAAAATTATGTACTAACTATTAATTATAATACATAATTATGTCATATTTAATATTCTTTATAGTAAAAAACCGAACGTTGCTGTTCGGTTTTTTATATCATTGTTATTTAGCAAAGAATGCATCGATTTGTTTTTGTGCTTCTTCCATAACTTTATCAAATCCAGCATCTTTTAATTTTTTATTTAATTCTGGAATGATTACATTAGGGTCTTTAGCACCTGTTTCCAATTCATATTTGTATTGATCATAAACAGTTTTACAAGCTGTTAATTCACTTTGGATAGGTTTAACATCTAAAGCAAAACCTAATACGCTAGATTTTTTAGCTTGTTCATTTAATTTCTTAACTTGATCCCATTGATCTTCTGGAGCACCTTCAACTGTTGATAAGTTAAAGAATGTTGCTTGTGTATATGAAGGCCAGCTATAGTTATCTTGTAATTTTTTAACTACTCCGTCACTTACATATTCAAAGTCTTTACCTTCTGCACCGTAAGCCATCATATCTCTTAATTTACCATCTGTATTAGCAAGTTCTAAGTATTTTAAAGCTTCTGCTTTATATTTAGAGTTTTTACCTACAGCATTTAGAGAACCTTGAATTGTTTCTGTTGTATATAAAGGACCAAATACTTGTGTTGTTACATAAGCATCTATACCTTGGTTTGCAGCCCATGTTGCTTCAGCGCCTGGGAAACCTTGTGCTGTACCAAACATACATTGTTTATAGTTTTCTGTTGATGTTGGAGCATCTGGGTTTGTAATACCATCTTTATACCAACCATGTAAAATTTCTAATTTTTCAACGATATCTGGTTGTTCTAAAACATTTACAACTTTTCTGCTTTCATCGTCAATTTTAACGCCTAATGGTCTTAAACCTGAACATAATCCGTCATAATCATTAAAGAAACCATTGAATAAACCGCCTTGGCTAGTTTTAAATGGATAGAAGTTTGGATCGTTTTCTCCTTCTTTAATTTGTCTGAACACTTTATCTAATTCTTCAAAAGTTGTAACTTTTGACATATCGATATTGTATTTATCAACATATGTTTTGTCTATGTACCAATATTGTGTTAAAGATGAATCTTTATATGTTGGTACTGAGTAAATTTTACCATCAATTTTTACTGCTTCCCATAAATCTTCTGGAATAACTTTTTTTAGTTCAGGAGCTTCTTTATCTACTAATTCTGTAATATCTTCAAAGGCACCTAAGTTTACAGCGTTTGCATAGTTTGTATTGTTTGTAAACATTAAGTCAAAATATTCACCAGAGTTTACAATTGTATTAAATTTAGTATCATAATCGCCCCAGTCAGCAATATTTACTTTTATATTTAAGTTTAATTTATCTTTTAAATATTTATTAACAGCATCAAATGCATTTTGATTTTCACCAGTAGCTCCACCAACTGTCCAATATACTAGTTCAGGAGTCTCACCTTTTTTATTGTCCCCACCATTAGTACCTTTATTGCTACAAGAAGCAACCATTGTTGTTAGTACTGCTGCTGCACATATTGCAGATAAAATACGCATTTTTTTCATGTTTATTTCTCCTTTATACACTTTTTACAAAAAAGATAGTTGATAAACTT
This sequence comes from Oscillospiraceae bacterium, assembly GCA_017887325.1. GTDB lineage: Bacteria > Bacillota > Clostridia > Oscillospirales > Ruminococcaceae > Massiliimalia. Next base: position 2,188 of record JAGHIE010000005.1, read on the forward strand.
TTTTGTTGTTTACATTTACTATTATAATATAAATCTTACTAAAAACAAGTATAAAAACATTATATTATTATATAAAAAGTTTATAATTTTATGATTTTTTTATAATAATTAGGGTATTTTTATTATAATTTTATATCTAATATATAAATTTTATAACATATTTAATTAATTTCTTGTATTTTTTAAGTGTATAAATTGAATTAGTTAAAATTTTTTATTAACAAAATATCTGAACCAAATTGGTTCAGATATTTTTAAATCAAAAATTATTATTTAGCAAAATATGCATCGATTTGTTTTTGTGCTTCTTCCATAACTTTATCAAATCCAGCATCTTTTAATTTTTTGTTTAATTCTGGAATAATTACTTTAGGATCTTTAGCACCTGTTTCTAATTCATATTTGTATTGATCATATACTGTTCTACAAGCTGTTAATTCGTTGTTGATTGGTTCAACATCTAAAGCAAAACCTAATACGCTTGAAGATCCAGCTTGTTCGTTTAATTTTTTAACTTGATCCCATTGATCTTCTGGAGAACCTTCAACTGTTGATAAGTTAAAGTATGTTGCTTGTGTGTATGAAGGCCATGTGTAGTTATCGTTTAATTTTTTAACTACTCCGTCACTTACATATTCAAAGTCTTTACCTTCTGCACCATAAGCCATGATATCTCTTAATTTGTTATCTGTATTAGCTAATTCTAAGAATTTTAAAGCTTCTGCTTTGTGTTTAGAGTTTTTACCAATAGCATTCATTGAACCTTGGATAGATTCTGTTGAGTACATAGGACCCCATACTTGAACTGCTTCATAAGCTTCAACACCGTTATTTACAGCCCATGTTTGTTCAGCACCTGGGAAACCTTGTGCTGTCATAAATGCTTTCATTTTTGGTGTTTCTGTCATTGTTGGAGCATCTGGGTTTACGATACCATCTTTGTACCAATTGTGCATATATGTTAATTTTTCAACAACATCTGGTTGTTCAAAAATATTTACAACTTTTCTGCTTTGGTCGTCCATTTTAACACCTAATGGTCTTAAACCTGAACATAAACCATCATAATCGTTGAACATACCACTGAAAGCATCACTTTGCATTGTTGTTAAAGGATAGAAGCTTTTTCCTTCGCCTTCTTTGATTGTTCTTAAAGCTTTATCTAATGATGCGAAATCTGTGATAGATTGTACATCTAAGTTATATTTGTCAACATATGTTTTGTCAAATGCCCAGTATTGTGTAATTGATGAGTCTTTGTATGTTGGTACTGAGTAAATTTTACCATCAATTTTTACACCACTCCAGATTTGTTCTGGAATTACTTCATTTAATTTTGGAGCTTCTTGAGCTACTAAATCTGTAATGTCAGCGAAAGCACCTAAGTTTACACCTTTGATGTAGTGGTTGTTATTTGTGAACATGTAGTCAAAATATTCACCTGATTGTAAAATTGTGTTGATTTTTGTATCATAGTCACCCCAGTCAGCAATATTTACTTTAACTGTGAAACCTAATTTGTCTTTAATGTATTCGTTAACAGCATCATATGCAGCTTGGTTATCACCTGTACCGCCACCAACTGTCCAGTACACTAATTCTGTATTTTTTGAAGATTCTTTGTCAGAACCACAAGAAGCAACCATTGTTGCTAATACTGCTGCAGCACATACTGCTGATAAAATACGCATTTTTTTCATAACAATAATATCCCCTTTGTTTAATTCTTACAGTTAATACCGTTCTATAAATAAGAATGTATTATTAACGAGCAATACTTATTATACTGCTTTTCTTTTAATAAACAAGTATAAAAACATTATATTTTAGTATAAAAACACAATAAAACTACATATTTCATGTGCACTTTATCAATATAATTTCGTTATATACATCTTATTATATCGAATTAATACAAAGAGGATATTCATTTTTACATATTCAATTTTATAAATTTATCCAAAAATATTATTTACCAAAGTATGCATCAATTTGTTTTTGTGCTTCTTCAACAATTGTATCGAATCCAGCATCTTTTAATTCTTTAGTTAATTTTGGAATAACTTCTTTAGGATCAGAAGCACCTGTTTTTAGGTCATTTTTATATTTGTCATATACGCTTCTACAAGCTGTTAATTCACTATTAATTGGTTCAACATCTAAAGCAAAACCTAATACGCTAGATGTTTCAGCTTCTTCGTTTAATTTCTTAACTTGATCCCATTGATCTTCTGGAGTACCTTCAACTGTTGATAAGTTAAAGAATGTTGCTTGTGTATATGAAGGCCATGTGTAGTTGTCATTTAATTTTTTAACAACGCCATCACTTGTGTATTCGAAGTCTTTACCTTCTGCACCATATGCCATCATATCTCTTAATTTACTATCTGTATTAGCTAATTCTAAGAATTGTAAACATTCTTTAACATATTTAGAGTTTTTACCAATAGCATTCATTGAACCTTGGATAGATTCTGTTGAGTACATAGGACCCCAAACTTGTGTTGTTACATAAGCTTCTACACCATCGTTAACAGCCCATGTTTGTTCAGCACCTGGGAAACCTTGACCTTGCATGAAGAATCTACCTTTTGGTGTTTCTGTCATTGTTGGAGCGTCAGGATTTATAATACCATCTTGATACCAAGAATGCATGTAATTTAATCTTTCTTGCATAACTGGGTGTTCTAATGTATTAATAACTTTTCTGCTTCCGTCTGTCATTTCAACACCTAATGGTTCCAAACCTGCACATAATCCATCAAATCCATTAAATAAACCATTGAATGGGTCGCTTTGGTTTGCTTTTATTGGATAGAAGCTACTGCCTTCACCCTCTTTTACTTGTCTTAAAACTTTGTCTAAATCAGCAAAAGTTTTTATACTAGATACATCAATACCATATTTGTCAACTATTGATTTATCAAATGCCCAGTATTGTGTAATTGATGAGTCTTTATATGTTGGTACTGAGTAAATTTTACCATCAATTTTTACACCGTCCCAAATTTCTTCAGGAATAACATCATTTAGTTTTGGTGCATATTTATCAATATCTTCTGTAATATCAGCAAAAGCACCTAAGTTTACAGCTGTTCCATATTTAGAAGCATTAGTAAACATATAGTCGAAATATTCACCTGATTGAACGATTGTATTCATTTTTGTATCCCAATCGCCCCAGTCAGCGATATTTACTTTAATTGTAAAACCTAATTTATCTTTTACATATTCATTTACAGCATCATAAGCAGCTTGGTTGTCACCTGTAGCACCACCAACTGTCCAGTATACTAATTCAGGGGCTTTTGAATTTTTGTTTCCTTCATTACTTCCTTTGTCAGAGCCACAAGAAGCTACCATTGTTGTTAGCACTGCGGCTGCACATACGGCTGATAAAATTTTTGTTTTTTTCATGTGAATTTCCTCCCTTTATATTCTGTACATAAAATTAAGAAACACTTAATATTTTTTGTTTACAATGACTATTATACAACCAAAAATTTAATAAACAAGTCAAAAAATTTTATATAACCATACAAAAACATTATTAAATGTAATTTTTATACTAAAATATAATATAATTATTCTATTTTTTTATGCTATAAGTAGTATAATTGTATTATAAAAATTATGTAGGTGATATAATGGAAAAAGAAAATATTATTCTTATTACAACAGATCAACAACGATTTGATACTATTCAAGCATTAGGAAATAAACATATATTTACCCCTCATCTAAATTATATGGTTGCAGAAGGTATTTCATTCACAAGATGTTATGCAGATTGTCCTATATGTGTTCCTTCTAGAACTAATATTATGATTGGTAAAAAAGGTTATAATTCTACAGTTGTATCAAATAAAAGCCATGAAAGTGTAATGAAAGAATATCTTCAAAACAGAAAAACTCTACCAGCTGTTTTAACTGATAATGGTTATCAAACAAAAGTTGTAGGTAAAATGCATTTTGAACCAGCTAGAGTAAATTATGGTTTTGAACACATGGAATTACCTCTAGATTATCTAAGAGAACACGATAAAAATCAACAAGTTGCTCGTCCAAAAGCTCATGGTGTAGGTGAATGTGAATTTGAACCAGTAATATCTACTGTAAATGCAAAAGATAGTTTAACAACTTGGACTGTTGATCGTTCAATAAACTTTATAGAAACTCGAGATCCATCAAGACCTTTCTTTTTGTGGACAAGTTTTACCAAACCTCACCCACCTTTTGACCCATGTTTAGAATATTGGAATTTATACAATACAGAAAATATGCCTTTACCTACTTATGGTGATTGGTCAGAAGATTTAGAAAAAGCTCCTCAAGGATTTTTAGCAGGAACTTACAGCAACTCAAATGTATATCATTATGGAGATGAACAATTAAAAGCAAGTAAACGAGCTTACTACGCTCTTATCACTCATATAGACTATTCTTTAGGACTTCTATTTGGTTCTTTAAGAGAAAATAACCTATTTGAAAATACATGGATTATTTTTACATCTGACCACGGAGAAATGCTAGGTGATCATCATATGGCTCAAAAGAACTTATTCTTTGAAGGTTCTGCTCATGTTCCAATGATTATATTACCACCTGAAAAATATAGAAAAGATAAACGAAATACTAAAGTAAACATATTAAGTCAAATTGCCGATGTATATCCTACAATATTGGATATAGCTGGATTAAAAGAAAAAGTTAGTCATTGTGATGGAGAAAGCTTATTATCTTTAGACCATGAAAGAACTTTCTATGGAAATAGTTTAAATACACATTTTTGTATTATGGAAAATGATATAAAACTAATCTACACTAACTGTGGTGGTCATTATTTACTATTTGATTTAAAAAATGACCCTATGGAACAAAAAGATTTATCAAAAGATGAAAGGTATTCAGATATCTTTAAACAATTAAAATCAAAACTTATAGAAAAGGTTTCTAAAACAGCTCCTGAAGTTTTAGAAAATGGAGATTTTGTACCAACTGAGGAACCAAAATATCCTGGTGATATTTACGAACATTGGTACGGATTCCACTATAAAGATTACTCAATAGATACTTTCCACTAAATAGAAAAACGAACATCTTGATGATGTTCGTTTTTTATTTTTAAACTCTTTTTATTATTTCTTCATTTATCTTTTGTCTTAAACTTATTAAATAATTAGCATCTTTAGGATATTCTTTAAAAGTAATTGGATTATCAAGCTCATTTTCTATAATCCTCATTACATAATCATAACTTGTAAGTTCTTCTAGCCATTGTAATGCTCTTAAGTCAGTCATAGCTTCATATTGTACCATCATTCTAATAGATTCTTCTGGTGTACCGTCATTTTTAGGATAAACTAAAAATGCGTCTCCAGAAGGGAAAATTCCTAAAGCATCAGTTGTTATATATGGATTTATGTTATATATAGAATATTGTGAATTATAAAAATTATATCCCCAATGCAAAGCACCTTCTATTTTATATTTATATAACTGTACTCCATATATTCTATTTCTTGCAGAAGGCATGGACATAAATCTATTACTAACTTTATCCCATTGTCCTGTACAATAATAGCTCCACATATTTTCAACACCATTATCTAAAAATGTGTGTATATGGTCATTTGCAGATACAGGCTTTTCTATAACACCTGTTTTATAAAATTCATAATCTGACAAAGCATCTATAATAACAAAATCTTTTAGTAAATCATTTACAACTTCTTTAGCTTCTTTATAGCTTTGTAATTGCTCTAAGCTTGGTTCATCTGATATATGAAAATATGTGTTTTTATCAATTCCCCAATCTTTTAATTTTTCTATTAACTGAGGCAAATATGTGTGTAAAAATTCTTTATATTCTTCACTTGTTGCTTTTGTTTCCCAACCAAAAAATCTTTTATATTCACCATTTACAGTAGCCATTATTTTTGGAGATGCTATTGCTCCCCATTGAGTAAATAAATGTGACATTTCAAAATATTTAACACCAACTTTTTTACATATATCTACCCATCTTTTTAATTTATCAAAACTAAACTTATATTTACCATTATCCACTTCAATATCTATTAATTGTATAGTTGTTCTTTCTCCACCTTTAGCTGTATCTAACGGAGGTGTAAATTGTGGCGTCAAAATCATATTTATACCACGCTTTACTGCTGTTGAAATAAAGTTCTCTATTATTTCCCAATGTTTTTCTGAAAAAACATCTACATTATAAAAATTAGCTAAACAATCCCCATGAAACCATTCAGTTCTAATTAATTTTTGTTCTGGCAATTGTGCATTATATATTTCCACAGATATTTCTTGTGATGTTACAATCTCTCCTGTTTGTTTATTTTTAAACAATACTTTAATATCGTAAATACCTGCTTTAGATTGTACACTGGGTTCAATATCTATCCAAATACTTCTCCATTGATTTGGCATAAACATAACACTACCATCAAACAAGTCTGTCAACAAATCTGGATACAACCCCACACTTGTTCTTAAATAATTATCATCAACTGTTGTATGTGCAGGGTATGCACTAGGAACTAATTCTACTCGTCTAACTTTTACTAAATCAGATATATCTGATTGAACTTCTATATCTACAAACTCACATCTTTCACCATTGAAAGTATAAGCTATTTGAAAAGATATTGTTTCATTTTTAAAAACAGAAACTCTATTTTCATTTAATGAACTATCAGGACATTCATCAGCAAAAACTTTTTCCAATGAACTTAATAGCCTTGATTTATATATTATCTCTTCCATATAATTAACCTCCAAATTTTAACTATAACGAAAGATTATCATAAGTTTTTACATTTGTCTACAATAAAATATTAATTTGTATTATAATACTAATGACATAATATTTTTTACAAAAAAGCACTAGTTCGAATAAGAACTAGTGCTTTTTATTATTTTACTATACCAGTTGATGTTCTAGGAACGAATGTTACTGGAACTTTTACATGTATAGGTTTATCGTATTTCTTGAGTAAAATATTTGAAATATATTGCCCCATTTGATCGAAATTTTGGTCTACTGTAGTTATCTGTGCTCCTGCAGTAGTAGCAAAGCTTACATTGTCAAAACCAGTTATACTAATTTGTTGAGGAACTTCTATATTTGATTGCATACAACCAAAATAAAAATCTAAAGCGACTTTATCATTTTCACAAACAGCAGCTGTTACGCCTTTACTTTGCAATAACAATAAATTATGTCTAATAACTGGAAAATTAAATGTATTATCGTATCCTAATTCAAGTTTTACATACTCTGCTTCTTTTATTCCACTTTGTTTTAAATATTTACATAAACCTTCATATCTTTCATCAACACTACTAACTTCGCCTTTTTCAAAAGCAGATATAAAAGCAATATCTTTATGACCAAATGATACTAAATGTTGGCCTAATAAATATCCACCATTAACATTGTCACAAGTTATAGTGTTAAATCTTTCATAAGGTATAGTTTTATCTAATATTATTACAGGCGCACCCCTAGATACAAATTTATCTAGATACTCTACGGGTATTTTGGAACAAGTAGGATAATATACTATTCCATATATACTAGGGTCATCACTTAAATTCTTTATAACTTCTTTTTCTTCTTCATATCCTTCAGGACATATATATAAACTATATATAATATCCTTTTTTTGAAGCTCCATAATAGAAGATTGTAAAGATTTAAAGTTTCCTTCTGTTGTTAAGTTAAATGGTATTACTAAAGCTACTGTTTTTGTTTTGCCTTTATAAACTTTATCAAAATCCTCTGATAAATTTTCTTCCATAACAAAACTTCCAACTCCGCGTTTTCTGTATAATATTCCTTCCCATTCTAATTCATCAATAGCTCTTTTAGCCGTAATTCTACTTACATTGTATTCTTGACAAAGTGTTTTTTCTGTGCAAATAGGTTGTAATTTATCATAATTATTATTCTTAATTTTTTCTTTTATATCATTAATGATAACTTGATACATTGGAATATCATTTTTACGCTCTTTGTTCTCCACTTAACTTTCTCTCCCTAAACTAATTTATTTTTTGAATATCAATGTACAAATTTTGTATTTGCCCATTTCAATGTTGTAAGAGCCATTTTCAACATTGATTTCTTCTTTTTCCTCTTCAATAACATTACTCATATGACAAGCTTTATGAGCAAAATTAGCTCTAACTTTTAATACAGTATCTTTATCGGATAAATTACAGAAACGAACAACTATATCACCTGTTAATTCATTTTCTTTTACAGCAGTCATAACAACACCATAGCCTTCATATTCAATAAAGCTATTTCCTGATTTAATATCACCATCATGTGCAGTTGTTTGTACAATTTCCATATTTGTTTGGAATTGATGAGCTTCTTTAAATGCTTTAGATGCGATTAAATCACCTTTATGAGGAATAACCATCATTTCAACTGTATTTTCACCAATACATTGAGCTTTTGGTGTTGGGAAGTAACCCCAGTCACCCATTTCACCGATTGAACGTAAAATAGTTACAGCAATAGCGTTGTCATTATCAGGTAAAACTTCATATTCATTTAAACCAAAGTTTGCAACTGTTAAACCATTTTCACCATCACTGATACTTGCATAGTATTGTTGATGTTGACAGTTTGATGGATTTTCCCAGCTAGCAGAAACTCTATTTTGTCTTTCTACAGCTTCAAAAATAGAATCAGCTAAGTGTGTGCTTGTTTCTAATGCACTTGGGAATAACATTCTAACTCTATGATCTTTAGCTTTATTATCAAATGTAGATTTAATTTTTAAACCTCTGCTTGATTTTTCTAAAGTAAATAATGTTGTAATATTGAAATCAACTAATTCAGCACTTCTTCCAGCTTTTCTTTCAAAGAAAGGAGTGATATCTTGTTGTTCTTTTAATAAAACTTCATCAGCAGAAACTGGTACTTTTAATGTGTGTTTAACTTCAAAAGTAGCTTTATATCCGTCATCTTCTACTAATTTAATGCTGTCAGCTTTTGTATCTGCTGAATATATAGGAGTTGTATTAATAGGACAGAAATAAATATATTCGTTACCCATATCTCCTGTTTCTTCATAGCCACAAATTGATTTAAATGTATGACCTGTTTCTTTTACAGTTAAATCAACTGTACCATTTTCATTAATAACAGCTTTTACAAAGTCATTTTCCATTGTATTATCAGCTGTTACTAAGCTGTTAGCTTTAACATTAGCTTTTTTAGTTAATGCATAAACTTTTACACCATTTGCAGGTACATTTTCAGCTTCAAATTCAACTTCAACAAATTGTGCAATATATGGTTTTCTAAATTTGTCATCTGGTAAATCGTATTTGAATTTTCTACCTAAATCTTTTAATGTAGCAGGGATAACATTGTGATTTTCATCTACAACACACCATTCATCTACATTCCAAATGTCAACTTCTTTCCAAATTTTATGAACATCACTATCATAAATGTGGTGTAAATCTAATTCAAATTTTACAACACCTGTTCTATCAAAGCCTGTTGTATTCGTTACAACAAATGGTCTTTCTTCATCTGTAAACATAGAAGTATCTGTATTTTCAGCTAAAACTTTTAAAGCATCAATTACTAATTCTTCACTTACATGAATACTCTTTTTAAATCTAGCGTCCATTTCATCGTGAACATCATCAACACTACAACCACAAATACTATCGTGTGGGTGATTTTGCATTAATGTTTTCCAAGAATATTCTAACCATTCATTTGGATATTTTTTACCATAAAGTGAAGCATAAACATTTAAAGGTTCTGCTTGTTTTTCTAATAATGATTGTGCTTTTTGGTTTGCTTGTTTTTGATAAATTCTAGAAGAACAAGTATTTACTAAAGTCATCCAACCATCTGTATCTTGGCTTGTTAATTCACCAGAAATTGTAGAAAATTCATTTTTATTATCTTCTAAAACACCAGCAATAAAATCATCAAAATTTGAATGTTTAAATTCAATATCTGGATATAATTCTTCTGCTGTTTTTATAGCTTCAACTAAATCTTTTTGTACAGGTTGGTGGTCACAACCATTCATAAATAATAAGTGATGAGAAGAAGCAAATTTTTCTGCACCAGCAAGTTTTGCGTCCCAATATTCTTTTGCTTTTTCTTTATCAGTAGGAATTTCCATACCATTACAATACCAGTTTGCAAATAATACGCCTAATAATTTAGTACCGTCTGGTGATTGCCAATTCATTTCAGAGAATACTGATTCATAATCACCAGTAACATCAACTTGGTTGTCAAATCCAACTGGTTTAACTCCACGGCCAAAGAAAATACCTTTCATACCAGCTTGGCTTAAAATTTGTGGCATTTGACCTGCATTACCAAAAGCATCTGGGAAATAACCAATTTTGCTTACTTTACCAAATTTTTGAGCTTGTTTCATACCAACTAATAAGTTTCTAATATTAGATTCACTACTTGTTAAAAATTCGTCTTGTAATACATACCAAGGACCAACAAAAATTCTGTCTTCTTTAATGTATTTTTTTAATTTTTCTTCATTTTCTGGTCTAATTTGCAAGTAATCTTCTAATGCTATAGTTTGACCATCTAAAAAGAAACTACAAAATCCATTATCTTCATCTAATAACTCTAAAATATCATCTATTAATTGAACTAATTTTATATGATGTTTTTCAAATGGCATATACCATTCTCTATCCCAGTGTGAGTGAGATACTATATGAGCTACTTTTTTATCCATAAATATACCTCCGTATTAAATTATTTACTCATGATTTTAGTTTGATATATCATATTATTTTATTATATCTTAATGGTATTAATTTTTCAAGTAAAGTTTGTGTAGAAATAATAAAAAAATACTTGTGTAAAAACACAAGTATTTTATCTGTATTTATCTACTATTTCTTTCATTTTGTCCCAATTTTTATCCATTTCAGATACTAGTTTAAACTGTGTTCTAGCTCTATCTAAATTATGTGTATCGTAACTTGTTTTGAAATAAGTATCACCTTGTAAATAATCGGTCAAAAATCTCATACCACATTCTAAAGTCATCATTTTAGCACCAACAGGCAACATATCAAGTTCTACATCTGTTAAACTACCTTTACAACCCTCTAAAAATCCTTTTGTATATATTTCAAAAAGGTTTAAATCGAAATTAACTTTTGATAAATCTTTTTCATCTTCTGAAGCTGTACTAGCACCAAATCTTATAGAATCTCCGAAATCATTTACAGATAAACCAGGCATAACAGTATCTAAATCCATTATACATAGAGCCTTACCTGTTGCGTTGTCTATTAAAACATTATTCAATTTTGTATCATTATGAGTAACTCTTGTAGGAATTTGATTGTTATTTAATAAATCCATTAATATTCCAACAAAATCTTTATGTGATAATACAAAGTTTATTTCATTTTTTACACTACTTGCTCTACCACATACATCTTCTTCAACAGCTTTTTTAAAGTTTTCAAATCTAACTGGTGTGTTGTGAAAATCTTTAATAGTTTCATTTAATGTTTCTGCAGGATAATCTGATAATAAATTTTGAAAATTACCAAATCCCAATGCACTTTGATAAAAATCTTCTTCTCTTTCTACTAAATCATAACTAGTTGCACCATCTATAAAATGGTATCCTCTCCAATAATTACCATTACTGTCTTTGTATACAACTGTATTATTTTTATTAGAAATTAAGTTAATAACCTCTCTTTTAACATCTCCGCCATTATCCATAATTTTTTTCTTTAAAAAATCAGTTACTGCAACAACATTTTCCATAACAGCTACTGGATCTTTAAAAATATTATGATTAATTCTTTGTAAAGCATATTTAACTTCTTTTCCATCAAGTAAACTTCTAACCAAATATGTATCATTTATATGGCCACTTCCAAATGGAACAACCTCAATAATTTCGCCTTCATAGTTTATACCTTCTAAGGCTTCTTGTAACATTTCTCTATTATATATATTAACCATAACTATCCTCATCACTATAAATTTTTAGTCTGACTATGATTATAATATAAAATCAATATATATAACAGTAAAAAAGAATGTTTTTGTTAAAAATAACACAAAACATTCTTTTTATAAACCGTATTTTTATATATTATTCATCATAAATTTAATTTGTTGACCTGTAACCGTTCCTGCTAATCCGCCTTTTCCAGTTTCTCTTAAAGATGATGGAAGTAAATCCCCAACTTCTTTCATAGCATCAATTACTTCATCAACAGGTATTTTACTTTCAATTCCTGCTAAAGCCATTTCTGCACTACTAATTGCATTAACAGCCCCAATTACATTTCTTTTGACACAAGGAACTTCAACTAAACCTGCTACTGGGTCACAAACTAAACCTAATAAATTTTTTAAAGACATAGCGCAAGCATTAGCACATTTATCTGCAACATCACTTATAGAATCATCACTACACAAATATACCAAAGTTGCACTTGCCATTGCAGATGCAGAACCTATTTCGGCTTGACAACCACCTTCAGCACCAGAAATAGATGCTCTGTATGCTATTATTTGTCCAAAACCCGCACTAACATATAAACTTTTAACTATTTCTTCATCAGATATATTTCTTTGCTTTTGAAATGGAATCAGTACAGCTGGTAAAACACCACAAGAACCAGCAGTTGGTGCAGCTACAATTCTTTTCATACAAGCATTACATTCACCCATTTTAAGAGCTTCTTTTATAACTTCAGGAATTATGCCTCCGGAAATACTTTTTCCTGAAAGTATATACTCTTGCATTAAACCTCCGTCACCACCAACTAGTTTAGATGCAGATTTATCGTTTTTATTATAGCTTTTTGATGAATTTTTCATTGTTTGCCACAACAATGTCATTTTTTCAATAGATTCTTCTTTTGTTATACCTGTATCGTCGCAGTCACTTTCTAAAACTACTTGCCATAGTGGTATATTTTTAGATTTAGATAGTTCTATAAATTCTTTAACAGAAGTCAATCCCACAAATATACCCCCTATTCCAAATATGATATTTTTACAAGTGATTCCATTTTTTGTAAATCATCTATTATATCTTTACTTATTTTATCATCACTTTCTATAACCATAGCAGCATATCCACCTTTACTATCTCGATACAACTGCATATTAGCTATATTAACTTTATTTTCTAACAATCTAGCTGTAACATGTGCTACTGGTCCTGGCTTGTCCAAATTTCTTATTATCAAAGTAGGATAGTTGCCTGTGAACTCAACTTTCATTCCATCTAGTTCATAAACTTTGATGCGTCCTCCTCCTAATGAAGAAGCCACTAGTTCAAGCTTTGTTCCATTTTCACCACACACTTTTAATAAAACTGTATTTGGGTGTGCATCTTTTAAATTTACAACACACTTTATTATTTGCAAATTTTCTTGTTTTGCAATATCAAAACTATGAGGAATTCTTTCATCATCTGTATTCATTAGAAGCATTCCTGCAACTAATGCTTTATCTGTTCCATGTCCTTCCCCTGTGTCTGCAAAAGAACCATGTAAACACATTTCCATAAATACAGGTTTTTCCCCCAACAATTTTCTAGCAACAAGACCTATTCTAACAGCACCTGCTGTATGTGAACTTGATGGTCCTACCATTATAGGTCCTAAAATATCAAAAATATTCATAAGACTAACCTCAAAACTAACCTATTATCAAATCTCCAAAAAATTCTGGTCTGTGATAATCAGGGTTTTCTGTATCTATTTTAGTCCAACTAGCATAATGAGGAACTTCTGTTTCATCGCCACATTTATAGAAATTTGCCTTTATTACATCACCTTTTTTAAAGTTGTCATCTCCATAAACTTCTCTTATCAATGTAAATGGAATTAAATATTCACAACTCCACTTGTCCTCATCTTTAGTATTAAATACTATTGGTGCATTTATACCCATATCTGTTAAAAATTGTCTATTATGTCTATCTTGTCCATAAGCACTGTGTAACGCACCTTTAACATTAGTTTCAAAATTTATATATCCTGAATTTTCTAAATTTGGTTTAAAGTTAATAAATGCTTCTAAACAACTATCTTTACACACAGCACTATTCATTTGAGTATAAACAGCTTTAGGATTTGCTTCTTCACAATCCATTCTAACCATAAATCCTTTATTAGATAACACGATAACTCTTGCTTCTACATAAGGTCTATAATCTCCACCCCAAGAAAAAGTTGTAACTTTTATAGGTTCTACTTTTTCCCAATCTGGTATTTTATCAAAATACTTTACAATATATTCCAATTGTACATAGCCCCATTCTATTTAATTTTATTACCGCCTACGAAAACTTGTTCTAGATTATAATCATCGTCAACAATTAGAAAATCTGCAAATTTTCCTTTGGCAATACTACCGACTTTATCTTCTAAACCAACTGATAAAGCAGGTCTTAAAGAACAACTTAAAATAACTTCTTCTTCTTCAATACCAAAAGAAATAGCTCTTCTCATGCATTCAAACACATTAGTTGTAGAACCAGCAATAGTTCCGTCAACTAAAGTTGCTTTACTATCTTTAACTATAACTTTTAATCCACCTAATTCATAATCTCCATCTTCTAGTCCACAAGCACACATACTATCAGATACTAAAATCATTTTTTCTGGACAAGCTGTGAACATAAATCTTAAAACTGCTGGATGAATATGAACTCCATCACTTATTATTTCAGCAAAAACATTGCTATCATTAACAGCACCAATAACACCAGGTTCTCTGTGATGTAAGCCATTCATAGCGTTAAATAAGTGAGTTACATGACTAGCACCATTTTCGATAGCTTTCATTGCTGTTTCATAAGTACAAGATGTGTGTGCTATTGAAATTGTTTTTTTATCACTATATTTTTTGATAAAATCCATAGCACTAGGTAAATCAGGATCTAAATCTACTATTAAAATTCTGTTTCCTGATAACTCATCTAGTTCTTTAAAAACTTCTTCATCAACATCTGTTAAAAATCTTTCATCATGTGCACCTTTCTTATTTTTAGCTAAGAAAGGACCTTCCATATTTATACCTAAAACTCTGCTACCTGTTTTATCTTCTTTATTACAATACTCGTTTATTCTCATCATTGCTTTTTTATAAGGTTCTAAACTCATTGTAATACTTGTTGGAGCAACAGATGTAACACCTTGACTAGCACAATAATTAAACATATCTTTCATTTCATCAGCAGAAGCTGTTGAAAAATCATATCCCATACAGCCATGTGTGTGCACATCGATTAATCCTGGAATTACTTTTTTTCCACCACAGTCAATAACTTCATCATCTTCTGAAATATTTTCTGCTATATTATAAAATATACCATCTTTAATTTGTACATCTAAATCTTCAAAATCTCCTTCAAAGAAAACTTTAGCATTTTTTAATATCATAAAAATTCATCTCCTATTAATTCCGCATATAACGGGTAAAGCCCTCCACAAAAAGTGGAGGGTTTTTTATTCTTATTTAGATAAATCACATGTTGTAACCAATGTAAAATCTGGATGTAATTGTAAAATAGAAGCAGGAACTTCTGGTGTTACAGGACCAAAGAAAGCTTTTTTCAAAATTTCTTTTTTGTCATCACCACTAGCAATTAATAAAACTTTTTTAGCTTGCATAATTGCTTTAATACCCATAGTTATAGCATGAGTTGGAACTTCATCAATACTTGCAAAGAATCTAGCATTTGCATCTCTTGTCATTTGGTTTAATTCAACTGTATGTGTACCAACAGCAAAAGCTGAATCTGGTTCATTAAAACCAATATGACCATTATGACCAATTCCTAATAATTGTAAATCTATTCCACCTAGAGAATCTATAAGATTATCATATCTTTCACATTCCTTTTCAGAATCATCTGCTAAACCATTAGGAACATTAGTTTTATTTTTATCAATATTAATATGGTTAAATAAGTTATTATCCATAAAATATCTATAACTTTGGTCGTTAGTAACTTCTAAACCTACATATTCATCAAGATTTACGCTAGTAACTTCTGAAAAATCAAGATCTCCTTTGTTGTACCATTCAATAAGTTGTTTGTAAGTACCAATTGGAGAAGAACCAGTTGCTAAACCTAAAACACAATTTGGTTTTGAAATAACTTGAGCAGAGATAATATTAGCAGCTTTTCTACTCATATCTTCATAATCTTTAGTAATAATAATCTTCATAATTCATTCTCCTTGCTTAATTTGCATTATTATTGATATTTTTTAACTATTTCACACATAGAGTCCCATTTGTCTTCCATATCTTTTACTAACTTTAATTGGGTACGAGTACGATCTAAATTATGATTTTCTCTGTGAATTCTAAAGTATGTATCACCTTGTAAATAATCTGTCAAAAATCTCATACCACATTCTAAAGTCATCATTTTAGCGCCAACTGGAAGCATTTCTAACTCTTTTGCAGTTAAACTACCGTTGCAACCTTCCAAGAAACCTTTTGTATAAAGCTCAAATAAATTTAAATCCAAACTAATTTTGGATAAATCTGTTTCATCTTCAGCACCAGTATTAGCACCAAATCTTATAGAATCACCAAAATCATTTACAGAAAAACCTGGCATAACAGTATCTAAATCGATAACACAAATTGCTTTATGAGTTTCATCATCAATCATAATGTTATTTAATTTAGTATCATTATGAGTTACTCTCAATGGAATTTCTTTATTTGCTAGTAAATCCATTAATATATGTGTATCTTTTTCTCTATCCATTATAAACTTAATTTCTTCTTGAACAAATTTTGCTCTGTCGCAAACATCTTCCTCAACAGCTTTGATAAATTTTTGATATCTATCTGGTGTATTGTGGAAATCTTTTATTGTTTCATGTAAGCTTTCAGCATTATAATCAGATAACATAGATTGAAAATGGCCAAACGCTACAGCACTTTGATAAAAATCATCAGGAGTTTCAACCATATCATAAGTTTTAGCTCCTTCTATAAAATCATATGCTCTCCAATATGACCCTATACTATCTTTATAATAGCTGTCTCCATTTTTAGTTTTAATAACATTCATAGTTTCTCTTGCAGCATCGCCACTATTTTTAATAATTTTTTCTCTTAAAAATGATGTTACTCCTAAAATATTTTCCATAACTTCCCAAGGTTTAGTAAATATTTCATGGTTCATTCTTTGCAAAATGTAGTTTTTAATATTACCATCATCTTGTTTATATCTAACTAAAAAAGTATCGTTTATATGACCACTACCATATAATTTATAATCTACTAGTTCGCCTTCAAAAGAAAATTCTTTTGTTGCTTCTTCTATCTTAGCACAATATTCTTCTCTTGTCATTAGTTTTCACCCCATAATTTTTCTGGATATACACCTTTTTGTTTAAAATTAGCAATTGCGTCCATAACTACTTGCTTATCTTCATGGTATGTAACCCCATACCATCTGTCTTTAGATGTTAAAACTTTAGCAGTAGCTTTACCTTCGTTTATTAATTCATCAACTACACTAGGTAAAAAATATTCACATTTTAGTGGATTATCTTTTAATCCTTTTTCTAAGAAATCATCAAATCTTGATTCTAACTCATCTAAAATACTAGGAGTAAATCCCCATAAATTCATAGATACTGTCGCATTTTTTGGAATAGGAGTCCATGTTTTTCCATCGTCTTCTGTAAAAGAAGCCCCATCTCCAACTTTTTCTATTCTTGTTCTTTCTGTGATACCTAATAAATAATCATCTTCACTAACTTCACAAACACCTCTTGCAACATGTCCGTTTTCTGTCAATGTATTTTCTACTTGATATCCTACCATTGCATATCTGTATTTATCATCATCTTGATTATTTTTTAAGAAATCATATATTTTTTTGAAAGCATCTACTCCATAATAATCATCAGCATTGATAACAGCAAAAGGTGCATCTATTACATCTTTACAACTTAAAATAGCATGACCTGTACCCCAAGGTTTTACTCTATCTGCTGGTATTTCAAATTGTCTTGGAATATTGTCAACTTCTTGATAAACATAGTTAACTTCTACTTCTTTAGAAATTCTGTTTCCTATAACTTCTTTAAAATCTTTTTCTATTTGATGTTTTATTATAAAAACAACTTTTTTAAAACCTGCTCTAACAGCATCATATATAGAAAAATCCATAATGATATGACCTTGGTTGTCGATAGGGTCTATTTGTTTTAATCCACCATATCTGCTTCCCATACCTGCTGCCATAATCACTAATACTGGTTCTTTCATAAACATCTTCTCCTTAATTAATTTTTACTTCACTTATATTATAAAATATTTATCTTGAAATTTACAGAAAAAATAGTATAATAATTAGTAAAATAGTATTATATTTCACTATTTTTCTAAAAAGGAGGGCATATTTTATGAAAAACGGTATTGATTTACAAACAGTTTTAAAAGAATTACACAACATTTCTGGTCTTAGAATATCCGTACATGATTTAAATTTTAACGAGATTGCCTCTTATCCTCAAACACATTTACCTTTTTGTAAATGTATACAACAAAATTCCAAAGCAAAAGATATGTGTATTAAAAATGATATAAAAGCATTTAACACAGCAAAAGAAAACGAAAAAGTATATATTTATAAATGTCATTTTGGATTATTCGAAGCAGTTGCCCCTATCTATCATTTTGGTGTTTTATCCGGCTTTTTAATGATGGGACAAAGTTTAGACAATGAACCCAATTCAAAAGAGTCAGCATTGCACAACTCAAAAGATTATGCTCTCGACTTATCTCAATTAGAAGAAGCTATTAAAAAAACTCCTTGTAATTCATATGACAAATTAACTTCATACATCACTATTATGAGTATTTGTGCTGAATATATAACTCTTATGAATTACTTGAATCTATCAGATAAAAACTTAGCGCATGAAGTTAAAAAATATATAAATCAAAATTATAATCAAAAATTAAGCATAGAGCTTTTATGTAAACAATTTTTTTGTAGTAAATCAACTATAATGAATACATTTAAAAAAAGCTATAATAAAACTATTATAGAATACATAACACAGGTTAGACTTGAAAATGCTGAAAAACTTTTATCCTCTACTAATAAACCTATTCATATTATTTCTGATGAGTGTGGTTTTTCAGACCAAAACTATTTTTCAAAAGTATTTTTAAAATCTTATGGAGTTTCACCATCTGTATATAGAAATAAATAAAAAGAGAGCTTTTAAAAGCTCTCTTTTTATTTATCAAAATACATTTTTCTAATATGTTCAACTGGCATATCTTTTCCAGTCCATATTCTAAAAGCTTCTGCCCCTTGATATAAAAGCATATATAAACCATTAAATGTTGAACAACCAACACTCTTAGCATCTCTTAAAAGCTTTGTTTCCATAGGATTATAAATTAAATCTGATACTATTAAATCCTTATGTAACATTGTCAAATCACTTATTACACTGCTTTCTATATTTGGAGCCATTCCAACTGGTGTTCCATTAATTAATATGGTACTTTCCTTTAAACTTTGTCTTAATCTATCATTATCTGCTAAATCATAAAAATTAATTTTACAATTAGTGTTGTTATTTATATCTTTAACAAGCTTTTCTGTTCTTTCAACAAAACTTCTTTTTCTGCTAAATAAGTCTATCTCAGATACTCCGTCTAATGCTGCTTGAACACATATTGCAGTAGAAGCTCCACCTGCTCCTATCATAGTCATCTTCTTTCCTATTATATTATGTCCTGCTTGTTTCACAGCTTGCATATATCCTACACCATCTGTGCAATACCCTATTAATTTGCCATTATCATTTAAAACTGTATTTACTGCACCTATCATTTTGGCTTCAACTGATAATTCATCAACTAATTCGCACATTAGGTTTTTATTTGGCATTGTCAAATTAAATCCCTTTGCTCCTAAAGCTTTCAAACCACAAACAGCTTCTTTTAATGTCTTTTCATTTACATCAAAAGCTAAATATTTATAATCTAATCCCAATTGTTTAAAAGCTTCATTGTGCATTTGTGGTGATATACTATGTTCCACCGGACTTCCCAATAAACAAATTAAACCTGTCTTTCCTGTTATCTCTATCATACTCTTACCCCTATAATTAATATTACTATCATCTTAAATTAAAAATAAATCTTTGTCAAATAAATTAACTTATGATATAATTTTCATATATTTAAGATTAAATTAATAGGTGGTGTTTACTTGAATACTTTAAAAGTTAAAAATATTACAATTGGTGAGGGATTACCTAAAATTTGCGTGTCAATTACAGGTAAAAATATAAACGAAATTACAAAACAAGCAATTGAAATATATGACTCATGTGCAGATATAGCAGAATGGCGTGTTGATTATTTTGAAGATGTTTTTAAATTTGATACAGTTATAAATACTTTAAATAAAATTAGAGAGATTTTAGTAGATACACCTATTATCTTCACTTTCAGGACTGATAATGAGGGTGGCAATTTACACATAAATGTTAAAGATTATATAGAATTGAATAAAATAATATGTGATAGTAATTTAGCTGATTTTGTAGATATAGAATTAGATACAGCAACAGAATATGTATCAGAAATGGTTGAATATTGTCATAATCACAATTGCTACTTAATTTGCTCTCATCATAACTTTAATCAAACACCAAGTACACAAGTAATGATATCAATATTAGAAAAAATGAATGACTTAAATTGTGATATTTTAAAATTAGCCGTTATGCCTAATGATAAATTAGATGTTATCAATCTTCTAACGGCGACAACAACAGCGAAAGTACAACACCCTGTTGTTACAATGTCTATGTCAAAACTTGGTGCTATAAGTCGTATATCAGGAGAAATATTTGGTTCAAGTATTACATTTGGAAGTATTGGAGAATGTTCAGCTCCAGGACAAATAGAAATAAACTCATTAAGAAAAACATTAGATTTATTACATAATTAGAGGTATGATATGAAAAATATTATTTTAATAGGATTTATGGGTAGTGGAAAATCCTCTGTGTCACATCATCTATCTTACACACTAAAAATGCAAGAAATAGATACAGATAAATATATTTCAGATGAACAAAAAATGTCAATTCCAGAAATCTTTTCTCAAAAAGGAGAAGAATATTTTAGAGATTTAGAAACTAATCTTCTAAAAAACTTACAAAATAAAAATTCATTGATTATATCCTGTGGTGGTGGAATGCCACTTAGAGAAGAAAATCAAAAATTACTAAAAATTTTGGGCACTGTATTTTTGCTAACAGCTAGCCCTGAAACTACGTTTAACAGGGTTAAAAACAATAATAACAGACCATTACTTAATGACAATATGAATTTAGAGTACATTACAAAAATGATTGAAAGTAGAAAAGATAAATATCTAAAAACTGCTGATTTTGTTATAGATACAGACAACAAAACTATTTCAGAAATTTGTAATGAAATAAAAAACCTTGTAGATTAAAAATCTACAAGGTTTTATTTTTTATATTTTTGTAATATCAACTAGGTCGATATCATTTATTGTTTTATTCATAGCTATACAATCAGCTAAAGCATTTGCAGTATCTAGTGATGTTAAACATACGATACCTCTTTCAACTGCTTTACGACGGATTTTAACACTATCTTTTGCAGGTAATCTACCTTTAGCAGATGTAGAAATTACATAGCTAATTTTACCTTCATTGATAACATCCATAGCACTATTAGGTTTATTTTCAGAAATTTTAGAAACCACATTAGTTGCAATCATTTCGTTATTTAATTTATTTGCTGTACCTGATGTAGCATATAAATCAAAACCTAATTCTTCATATTTAGAAGCTATATCAATAAGTTCTGCTTTATCTGTATCTCTAACAGTCATTAATACGCCACCTTTGTGTAATATTTTATGACCTGCTGCAATCAAACCTTTTAATAATGCTTCTTCAAATGTTTTAGCAATACCTAAAACTTCACCAGTAGATTTCATTTCAGGACCTAAGTGAGTATCAACATTGTGTAATTTTTCAAAGCTGAATACTGGAACTTTAACAGCTACATAGTCAGCATTTGGAACTAAACCTGTTTTATAACCCATATCTTGTAATGTTTCACCTAACATAATCTTAGTTGCAATATCAACCATAGGTACACCAGTTACTTTACTGATGTATGGAATTGTTCTTGATGAACGAGGGTTTACTTCGATTACATAAACTTCATTATCATAAACAACATATTGAATGTTAACTAAACCGATAACTTTTAAAGCAAATGCTAATTTACCTGTATAGTCGATAATTGTATCAATAATTTTTTGTGATAATGTTTGTGCTGGATATACAGAAATAGAGTCACCAGAGTGTACCCCTGCTCTTTCAATGTGTTCCATGATACCTGGGATAACGAAGTCTTTACCGTCACAAATTGCGTCAACTTCAACTTCTGTACCCATCATATATTTATCTATTAATACTGGGTTTTCAAGTTTTGTTCTTGTAATAATTTCCATGTATTCATCAACATCTTGGTCAGAGTGAGCAATAATCATGTTTTGACCACCCAATACGTAAGATGGACGAAGTAATACTGGATATCCTAGTCTGTTAGCAGATTCTTTAGCTTCTTCAGCTGTGAATACTGTTTCACCTTTTGGACAAGGAATTCCACATTTTTCTAATACTTCATTAAATCTTTCTCTGTCTTCAGCAGCGTCAACACTGTCAGCTTGTGTACCTAAAATTCTTACACCTAATTCGTCTAAATAGTTTACTAAGCTAATAGCTGTTTGTCCACCAAATTGAACTACTACACCATATGGTTTTTCTGTTTCAATGATATTTTTAACATCTTCTTTTGTTAGTGGGTCGAAGTATAGTCTATCACCTGTATCGAAGTCAGTTGAAACAGTTTCAGGGTTATTATTGCAAATTACAGCTTCATAACCTAATTCTTTTAATGCCCATACACAGTGTACAGAACAGTAGTCGAATTCGATACCTTGACCAATTCTGATAGGACCAGAACCGAAAACTATAACGCGTTTTTTACCACTGTCTTTATTTTCAATAAATTCTTTAGCTTCATTTTGTTCATCATATGTTGAATAGAAGTAAGGAGTTTCAGCTGCAAACTCACCTGCACAAGTGTCAACCATTTTGTATGAAGCACTTCTTTTGAATTCTTCTGGGATTTTTTGACCAGACATATTTTCTATTGTGCTGTCTAAATAACCCCATTTTTTAGCATAATTATATTTTTCTTTAGTTAACTCACCATCAGCTAACCATTTTTCTAATTCTACTAGATTTTTTAATTTACCCAAGAACCATTCATCAATCATTGTAATATTGTGAATTTCTTCTATGCTCATACCACGTTTTAATGCTTCAAATACAGCAAACATTCTAACGTCATCAGCTGGGTGAATTCTGTTTTTAATTTCTTCATCACTCATAGCCATCATCATTGGCATATTTAATGAATCGACTTTAAGTTCAGCACCTCTAACAGCTTTCATCAATGCTTGTTCAAAGCTTGTACCGATACTCATAACTTCACCAGTAGCTTTCATTTGAGTACCTAATTTTCTTGAAGCATAAACGAATTTATCAAATGGCCATTTAGGGAATTTAACTACGATATAGTCTAATGCTGGTTCGAAACAAGCATAAGTTTTACCAGTTACAGCGTTTACGATTTCATCTAAAGAGTAACCAATAGCAATTTTAGCTGCAACTTTAGCGATTGGATAACCTGTAGCTTTTGAAGCTAAAGCAGAAGAACGAGAAACCCTAGGGTTAACTTCGATAACTGCATATTCCATGCTTTCTGGGTGTAAAGCAAATTGACAGTTACAACCACCTTCAACTTTTAACTCAGAAATGATGTTTAAAGATGCTGTTCTTAACATTTGATATTCTTTATCACTTAATGTTACTGCTGGAGCAACAACGATAGAGTCACCTGTATGAACACCAACTGGGTCAAAGTTTTCCATAGAACAAACTGTGATAACATTTCCTTTGCTATCTCTGATAACTTCAAATTCGATTTCTTTCCAACCAGAAATACATTTTTCAATTAAAACTTGAGTAATTGGAGATAATCTTAAACCGTTAAGAGCAATTTCTCTTAATTCTTCTTCGTTATTAGCGATACCACCACCGGAACCACCTAATGTGAAAGCAGGTCTTACAATTACAGGATATCCTATTTCACTAGCAAATTCTAAAGAACCTTCAACTGTTGTTTCAACTCTTGAAGGGATACATGGTTCACCAATTTTTTCCATAGTATCTTTGAAAGATTGTCTGTCTTCAGCTTTATCAATTGTTTCTGGATTTGCACCTAATAATTTAACTCCGTGTGAATCTAAGAAACCTTCTTTTGCAAGTTGCATTGATAATGTTAAACCTGTTTGACCACCTAATGTAGATAACAAACTATCTGGTTTTTCAATTTCAATAACTCTTTTAATAACATCTAATGTTAATGGCTCAATGTAGATTTTATCTGCCATTGCTTTATCAGTCATAATAGTAGCAGGGTTTGAGTTTACTAGAACAACTTCTAAACCTTCTTCTTTTAAAGCACGACATGCTTGAGTACCAGCATAGTCGAACTCAGCAGCTTGTCCAATTACGATAGGACCAGAACCTATTACTAAAACTTTTTTCAAATCTTTTCTTAAAGGCATTTTATTTGTCCTCCCCGTCTATTAATGTCATAAATTCATCGAATAAGTATGATGTATCTTGTGGTCCACCACAAGCTTCTGGGTGGAATTGTACTGTAAATGCTTTAATGTGTTTGTATTTAACACCTTCACAGCTACCGTCATTTGCATTTTTATGGCTTACATAACCTAAGTCTTCAGAAATTGTATCTGCAATAACAGCATAACCATGGTTTTGGCTTGTTACAAAAGTTCTATCTAAATCAACATCAACAACTGGTTGATTAGCACCTCTGTGTCCGTATAATAATTTTTCAGTTTTTGCACCGTTTGCTAAAGCCATTAATTGGTGTCCTAAACAAATACCAAATGTTGGGATATTTAATTTCATAATTTCTTTTAAGTTTTCAATAACTTCAACATTTTCATTTGGGTCACCAGGACCGTTAGATAACATGATACCATCAATATCCATTTTTTCAATCTCTTTAGCTGTTGTGTTATAAGGTACTACTGTAACATCACAACCTCTTTTTAATAATTCTTCACGGATATTGTATTTATAACCAAAGTCAAATAAGCAAACTTTGCGTTTACCTTCTTTTGATTTGAATTCTTTAGGTTCTGTGCAAGATACAGATTTAACAGCATTAACAATGTTGAAAGCTCTTATTTCTTCTAGTAATTTTTCTTTGTCAAAGTTTTCTTCTGTTGTAATAGCACCGTTCATAACACCGCTTTCACGAATAATTTTTGTCAAAGCTCTTGTGTCAACACCATATATACCAATTACATTTTGTTCTTCTAAGAAATGAGCTAAAGTGTTTTCACAACGGAAGTTTGATGGTAATTCACACCATTCTCTAACAATATAACCTGATAAATAAACTTTGTCTGACTCTTTATCAAATGAGTTTGTACCATAGTTACCTACTAATGGGAAAGTTTGAGTAACGATTTGACCATAATAACTAGGGTCTGTTAAAGTTTCTTCATAACCTGTCATACCTGTTGCGAAAACAATCTCACCGATAACTGTTCCTTGTTTACCAACACTATATCCTGAAAACTCCATACCATTTGCAAGTAGTAGAGTTGCTTTTTTTCCTGATGTTATCATTTTAGTTCCTCCACATTAATTAATTTAAAATGTATTAACCTAATTTCATAGGATTTATTGCACTAACAATGTCATCTCTCATTCTTATTGCTTCGCGTCTTGCAGCTTTTGCATAGTCTTTTTCATCGCAACCTTCTTTTTTATAAGCACACATGATACCTCTTGATGAGTTTACTATTGCACCTATGCCGTTTTTATCAAAAGCGTAGCTAACATCTTTAGCTCCACCACCTTGAGCACCATAACCTGGTACTAAGAAGAATGTATGTGGCATTTTTTCTCTTAATTCTTGTAATTGTTCTGGATATGTAGCACCAACAACAGCACCTACTGCACTATATCCATATTTGCCCATAACATCTTTGCCCCAGTTTTCGCACATTTCGCCCATTACTTCGTAAACTGCTTTATCACCAATTTTTTGGTCTTGTAGTTCACCTGAAGATGGGTTTGATGTTTTAACTAAAACGAATATACCTTTGTCATATTTTGCACAGATATCTGTTAAAGGTTTAATTCCGTCAGTACCTAAGTAACCATTAACTGTTAAGAAATCACCATTAAATCCTGCAATTTCTTCATCTCCAACTTGTGTTAATCCTAAATGTCCAATTGCATATGCTTCCATAGTTGTACCAATATCATTACGTTTACCGTCTGTAATAACAATCATACCTTTTTTCTTAGCATATTCCATTGTTTTGTATAATGTTTTAACTCCATGATATCCATACATTTCATAGTATGCACATTGTGGTTTGATAGCAGGAACTATATCACATAATTCATCTATTAATCCTTTGTTGTACTCTAATAAAGCTTTTGCAGCACCTTTTAAAGTATAACCATATTTTGCAAATGCTTTTTCTTTAATGTACTCTGGTACATATTCTAGTTTTGGGTCTAAACCTGCAACTGTAGGGTTATTTGTTTGTACAATTTTTTCAATTAACTTGTTTATTGACATTTTAAGTTCCTCCTAAATTATTTACTTTTATCTTCAAATACTCTCTTACCATTTAAGTAAGTGTATTTTATTTTTCCTGTTAATTTTCTGCCTTTGTAAATAGCATTTTTTGCTTTAGAATGTAGTTTATTTTCATCAACTATCCATTCTTCATCTAGGTCAGCAATAGCAATATCTGCTACACTTCCAACACTCAAATCTCCACCTTCTACACCAAGTATATTAGCTGGATTTACACTCATAACTCTTACTAAATCTGATATTGTCATTTTACCAGTTTTTACTAAGTATGTATTGCTTGCAGAAAATGAAGTTTCCATTCCTATAACACCATTTGGAGCTTTATAAAAATCAGCCTTTTCTTCCACTGCATGAGGTGCGTGGTCTGTAACTATACAATCTAGTGTACCGTCTATAACACCTTCTAAAATAGCTTTTACATCATCATCTTCTCTAAGTGGAGGGTTCATTCTATAATTTGCATCTTTACTCAACACTTCTTTTTCTGTCAAACTAAAATAGTGTGGGCAAGTTTCTGCTGTAACTTTAACACCTCTTTTTTTAGCTTCTCTTATAAGCTGAGTTGAAAGTTTTGTTGAAACATGAGCTATATGCACTCTACAATTATTTGTTTCTGCTAATATTATTTCTCTAGCTGTGATATAATCTTCACTACTTCTATGCATACCTTTAACATTTAGCTGCTTTGATACTTCTCCGTCATTAATTATGCCACCGTCTATTATGTCTAAATCTTCACAGTGAGAAGTAACTAGCAAACCTTTTTCTTTTGCTTCTAATAATGCTTTTGTCATCATCTTAGCATTTTTTACGGGTCTTCCATCATCTGATAAAGCTATAACACCACTTGCTTTTAACTCATCAAAATCACACATTTCTTGACCTTGTAAACCTTTTGAAATACAGCCTGTTATATAAACTTTAGCATTTGCATTTTTTGCTTTTTCTTTTATATATTCTACTGTTTCTTTGCTATCAATAGCAGGGTTTGTATTAGGCATACACAATAAACCAGTAACACCACCAGCACAAGCTGAATTACAACCTGTTATTATATCTTCTTTATGAGTAAATCCTGGATCTCTTAAATGAACATGCATATCTATAAATCCTGGCATTACGCAAAGTCCACTAGCGTCTAAAACTTCATCAGCTGTATTAGATATATTTTTTTCAACTTTAACTATTTTGTCATCTTCGATTAATATATCCAAAACATCATTTATATTATTTTTAGGGTCTACTACATTTCCACCTTTAATTAATACTGTCACAGCTCTATCCTCCTTATTCTATAATTAAAACTTGATTTATTCCGTCTCTTTCTTTCACAAAAACTTTTACTTTTTCAGCTTTTGATGTTGGTAAGTTCTTACCTATAAAATCTGGTCTAATAGGCAACTCTCTGTGTCCTCTATCAACTAATACAGCAAGTTGAATTAATTTAGGTCTGCCTCTATCCATTATGGCGTCTATTGCACTTCTAACACTTCTGCCTGTAAAAATAACATCATCAACTATAATTACTTTTTTTTCGTTTATATCGAAAGGAATTTGTGTCTTTGAACAATAATTATCTTCTTTTTTCACATCATCTCTAAAGTTAGTTATATCAAGCCAACCTACAGGAACATTTTTTCCTTCTACTTGAGATATTTTTTCTGCAATTTTATTTGCTATTTCTACACCTCTTGAAAAAAGGCCTATTATGCAAATATCATCTATTCCTTTATTACGCTCTATTATCTCATAAGAAATTCTAGCAATTATTCTATCCATTGATTTTTCATCTAAAATAACTTTTTGATTCAACTTGCAACCTCCTCAAACTATATAAGTGGTTTTAAATGCAAAAAAGCTGACATCCCACCTTTAAGTAGTCTGTCAGCTCTCAAGATACTATAAAAAAACGCACAAAATCCCCTTTGTACAATTTATATACATTAGTTATACACTTTTTAGCCGTTTCCTTATTAGCCTCACAGGACTAACTTAAAGGTAATCTTTTTATATATTATATCGAAATTTATCTTATTTGTAAAGCATATTTTTAAAATACATATTATTTTTTTAACTTTTTATATATAATATTAACTTTATTTGAAATATGTATATTTTTATTGATATATGTTTACTTTTTTTGTTTATATGTTATATTATTAATATACTAAAACAAAAGGAGAGATTTTATGGTTATAGACAGATTAAATGATGTAATGAATTATTTCTACTTTGCATTTATTCCAATTTATGCTTTATTTGCTTTAGTTGTTATTTTTTCTTTTATGGGATTTGTAAAAAAAGAAATTTTAAAATATTCCTTAGTGGTAAGTGGTGCTTCATGTCTTTCAATAATATCAATGGGATATTTTCTAGGAGTTTTAGGTGATAACCAAGCTGATTTAGGAATATGGACATCTCAATTATTAATATTATTAAGTATTTGTTGTGTATTATTTATTGTTCAAGCAATAAAGCTAATATCAATTCATATAAAATCTAAAAAATAAAAGTGTTGAGAAGTTTTTCTCAACACTTTTTATTATTATTCTTCAAAAACAGCTCCGTCAGATGCAGACATAACCATTTTTGAGTATCTTTTTAGATAACCTGATAATTCTTGTTTTGGAGCTTTAAAGTTATTTTTTCTTTCTTGTAACACTTCATCTGAAACTTTTAGCTCTAATTTTCTATTAGGAATATCAATACTAATAATATCTCCTTCTTCTACAAGTCCTATAACGCCACCTGCTAATGCTTCTGGAGATACATGTCCTATTGATGCCCCTCTTGTAGCACCTGAAAAACGTCCATCAGTGATTAATGCAACTTTTTTATCAAGTCCCATACCAGCAAGTGTTGCAGTTGGAGCTAACATTTCTCTCATACCAGGTCCACCTTTTGGTCCTTCAAATCTAATTACTACAACATCGCCTTCTTTAATCTCACCATTTAAAATAGCTTTTGAAGCATCTTCTTCACAGTCAAATACTCTTGCAGGGCCACTATGTACCATCATTTCTTTATCAACAGCACCTTGTTTTACAACTGCTCCGTCTTTTGCTAAATTACCGAATAAAACAGCGATACCACCGTCTTTTCTTATTGGATTATCAATAGTGTGAATTATATCACCGTCTGGAATTCTAGCATCTTTCATACGCTCTTTTTGTAATCCTGTTACTGTTTGTAAATCATTTTTTATGTATCCACCTCTGTCTAGTTCTTTTAATACAGCTTGAATACCACCAAAGTTATTCAAATCTTCTATAAATACTTGACTAGCTGGATTTAACTTACAAATTTGTGGTGTTTTTTTACTAACTACATCAACATCAGCAATGCTAATATCCACTTTTGCAGTTTTAGCAAGTGCTAATAAATGTAATACTGTGTTTGATGAACAACCTAATGCCATATCACAAGCTAAAGCATTTTTGAAAGCATCTGCTGTAAAAATATCACTAGGTCTAATATCATTTTCTAACAACCACATTACTTGCTCTCCTGTTTCTTTTGCAAGTCTTAGTCTTTCTGAAGATACAGCTGAGCATGTAGCATTTTTTGGTAAAGACATACCAATAGCTTCTGTCAAACAGTTCATTGAGTTTGCTGTATACATACCAGAGCAAGACCCACAAGTAGGACAAGCATTATTTTCAAAATCTTTTAAATTATCTTCTGTTAATTTTCCATTAGCATAAGCACCTACTGCTTCAAATACTTCTGATAAACCAACTTTTTTACCCATAACATTACCAGGACTCATAGGTCCACCACTAACAAATATACATGGTAAATTCATTTTTATAGCAGCCATTAACATTCCTGGAACAATTTTATCACAGTTAGGAATAAATACAACTGCATCTACTGGATGGGCAGTAAGCATAACTTCTATACTATCGCAGATAAGTTCTCTTGAACACAAAGAATATTTCATACCTTTGTGATTCATTGCAATCCCATCACATACCCCTATTGTGTGGAACTCAAAAGGAACTCCTCCTGCATTTCTTATTCCTGCTTTAACATTTTCAGAAATTTTGTCCAAATGCATATGACCTGGAACAAAATCACTTTTAGCACTTACAACAGCAACAAAAGGTCTTTTCATTTCGTTGTCTGTTATCCCCAAAGCTTTTAACAATGACCTATGTGGTGTTCTTTCTGGTCCTTGTTTAATTAAATCACTTCTCATAATAAAAGTCCCCCTCTTTTATACTTTTTAGTAAAATTTTATCACAAAAGAAAAAATATATCAAATAAATTTTTATACAAAAAAATCCTAATGATTTTTTATCATTAGGATTTCAATTTATTTTATAATTTTCTTAACAAATTCTATTGCATTATCGTATTTTTTCAATACTTTTTTATCAACATCTGAAATTGCATTAACATCTCTA
Source organism: Oscillospiraceae bacterium (assembly GCA_017887325.1). GTDB lineage: Bacteria > Bacillota > Clostridia > Oscillospirales > Ruminococcaceae > Massiliimalia. Next base: position 33,466 of record JAGHIE010000005.1, read on the forward strand.
ACAACAAGATACATATCTTCGTATCCTACGATATTTTTAAATCTTTCATCATCTTTTAATAGATACTTATCACCTTGTACTGATGAATTAGTAGAATACTTTGTTAAATCTTCAAATATTACCCCTTGTTCTTTAAGCATATTGTATACATCATCATTTACTATATAAATTATATCTTCTACGCTTGAAATACTTGCTGTATATTTTGCCATACCAGCTTGTATAACCATTGTGTCCATGTCTTCACCTATTCTAATATCTGACAATAAAAATTCTACTTTTCCGTCAGAATTAGCATCGATAGTAAGCTCTTTCATACTATTTTCAAATTCATCAATTTCAGTTTGAGGAGTAGTATAACCTTCAGATGAAATAATCATTACAGTTAAATCGTATTCTTTTTTAGTTACTACATCATGTATTACCCATACACTTAAACCGACAACTGCAACAACAAGTAATACTGTTAACTTATAGTGATACCAGAAATTATCCCATTTACCTTTAAAAGTTGTAGGTTTCTCTACTTTTCTATCTAAATGGACTTTTTGAAAAATTTCTTCTTTTTCTTCAGCAGTAGCATTGCTCAAAGCTTGTCTTGCCCTTTTTATCGCAACTTCTCTACGCCTTTTAGCCTTTGCTATTTCTTCTGCAGTCATAGGTCTTTTTTGAGTATTATTATTTTTTTCTTCATCAGTATTTTTATTTGTTGTATTCTCAGCCATAACAAACTCCTTTACTTATCACTTATTTTTGAAGAACTCTTTCAACACTCCAATAAAAATTATCTTCACCAACACAGTCAACTATTCCACTACGCATCATTATTTCTTTTACATTATCTGCAACGCCACAAACATATACAGGAATATTATTTTCTTTAATATCTGTAACTAACTCTAAAAATGCTTGAGCACCTGAGATATCCATATAAGAAGTCCCTCTCATAGAAAAAATCACTACAGATTTATCTTTAAAATGATTTGCCATATCTATAATCATATCTGTATTTGCAAATATGATACTTCCAGTTATATAAACAACTTCTGCATTATCATATACTGAAGATAAAGGACCACTTAGATTTTTCAATCTATCTGGGTGTACGCTATCATATTGTATATCTAATTTTGATACTCTAACTACTAACAATATTAATGCTACCACAACACCTATTACAATTGCAACTGTTAAATCAAATACTATAGTTGCAATCATTGTGACTACAAATTTTAATATAGCACCTTTAAATTTTCCTGTAAATATATATTTTATTGTAGCCCAATCATTCATTCTCCATGCTGTTACAAGTAATACACCTGCAAGTGCACATAGTGGAATTTTAGCCATAATTGGACCTAAAACAAGCATTGAAATAAGTAAAACAATTGCATGAATCATTCCTGTAAGACGAGTTTGTGCTCCTGATTTTACAGCAACACTTGTACGAGCAATAGCTGCTGTTGCTGGTATACCACCAAATAATGGTGATAAAATATTTCCAACACCTTGAGCTATAAGTTCTCTGTCACTATTAAGTCTAATACCAGTCATTCTTGCTGCACTTGCACCACATAATAAACTTTCAACCATTCCTAAAGCTGCAATACTAATAGCTGGAGCTACTAGTCCTTGAATATTATAAAAATTTAGTCCTGAAAAAGAAAATCTATCTTCTAATATTAAAGATGATGGTATTTTTCCAACACTTACAACATCTAAAGATAACACCATAGCAATAATTGTTGCTAATATTATTCCAACAAGAGAAGAAGGTACTACAGCATTCCATTTTTTAGGATACACAATCATTAATAAAATAACAAATAAGCCTAATAAAACAGATGTAACATTAACTGGAAATCCTACTGTAAAATAGCTTATTACTTTTTCGATAGCAGAATCTCCCTTAGATGTAACTCCAAAGAAGTTATCCAATTGACCTAATGCTATTATAACAGATATTCCTGAAGTAAATCCTGTTATTACTGGCATAGGAATATAAGCTGTAATATGTCCTATGTGGAATATACCTGCCAATACAAGTAGTATTCCAGCCATAACTGTCGCTACAAACACACCTGACATGCCATATTGTGCAACTATTGACATTAATATTGCTGCCATTGCACCTGTTGGTCCTGAAATTTGATAAAAAGCTCCTCCTAAAAGACTTATTACAAAACCAGCTATAATAGCTGTTAACAAGCCAGATGCAGCTGTCGCACCACTACCAACACCAAAAGCCAACGCTAGTGGTAATGCCACAGCCGCAACTGTTATACCTGCCATTAAGTCCTTTACAAATTTGTTCAAGTTATAACCTGCAAATTCTTTTTTCAAATCTTGCACATAACTTTTCACTTTAAAATCTCCCTTCTTATTTTAACAAAATGTTATTTGAGGTAGTATAAAATTATAATTATATTTTTTTAAATAATTTTAAATTTTATAAAGTAAACCCCAATTATACATATAAATGATACACTATATCTATAATTTAGTCAAATATTTTTAACTTTATGTTCAATAAAAAAGAGATAGTAATAAAACTATCTCTTTTTTATAATTATTTATTGTTTAAAATATATTAAGTTTATGCTAAAACTTTCCCTTCTGGAAATAAACTACGAAATACTTTTCTAACAATTGGACCAGCTATCAATAATTGTAATGGAACTGCCATTATAAAGTTTCGTGGAATATTAATAATCCACCCCATAAAAATTCCACCCCAATTACCTGTATGAAAAGCTCCTTCAACAGCACCATATAAAGACATAATAATAACCATTGGAATAGCCATACAACAAGAAATACAAATAATCTTTTTTATCATACTGTCTTGTGGCTTAACTAAAAATTTAAAAGCAACCCCTTTAGCTAATTTTGATACAATAAACCAATCACAAATCATTGCAAATACATAAGCAATAGGAAAACCTATCCAAGAAGCTATTAAAACTTCTAAATTAAATGTGCCATATTGAAGAATAACATTGTATGTTCCCATCCAAAAAACCATAAAAAAGCACATCATTACAGTATAAATTAAACTTTCTCTTTTATTTTGTGGCATAAATTTTCTCCTTCCAAAACTATAAAATATATTATATTTAACCCTTACTTAATATATTTTATCAAAAAAAATTTTTTCGTGTAAGCATTTTTTTCTTCTGAAAAAAGAGAAAATATCTGTTAAAAAACTTCAAAAACTAGATATTTTTACCATTATAAAATATCATTTTAAGCATTTTGTCTTTCATACATTTTCTGCCAACTTATATAACCATAAATATCGTTTATCAAAAATGCAATAAAACATATCACAACAGATAAATACTCAATGTTATCAATTGTAACCATAGTCCACAACACAATTAATATAATATCATTAACAGCATAACCTATTGCATAATATGAACTTCTTCTAAAAGTCAAATAAACTGCAAGAAAGCTAGTAGTAACTGAAAGTGTACTTGGTGCAATATTTGCAGTATTAAAAGCTTTTAAAATAAAATAGAATATAACAGTAACTATAACTGACAATAAAATCATAAATGCAGTTTCTTTTAGGCTTATAGTATTAACAGTTACTTCTGATTTATTTCCTTTATAAGGATTTTTAATCCATGATATCAGCGAAAATAAAGCCATTGGAGCTGTCATACCAAGATAAGTTATCATTTCTCCATAATAAGCACAAGTTAATGATATTATTCCATATAAAACACTAAAAATTATCATTAAAATTTGGCCAAAAGGATTTCCCTTTGCACAAAATATCAATGATGTCCCTCCAATAACAGAAGCTAATAGCATAAGATAATTTTCTCTATCAAATATTAAAAATGAGCCTATAACAAATATCATTGTTAGTGACCATAAAGCAATTTCACCTTTTGAAAAATAGTCCATATAATATTTTACTTTCTTCATTTTAACCTCCCAAAAATATAAGCGTTTGAATGCACATCTTCAAAGACCTAACGATGTACAAGCAAACGCTTACGCATTCTACTACCCGGTGGCAGTGTTATATATTCTTATATTATTTGTCTAAAGGTTTCATTGTTGGGAATAATAAAACATCTCTGATAGCAGAGCTATTTGTTAATAACATACACATTCTATCAATACCAAAACCGATACCACCTGTTGGAGGCATACCAATACCTAAAGCATTTAAGAAGTCTTCATCTGTTGTATTAGCTTCATCATCACCTTGAGCTAATAATTCTTCTTGAGCTTTAAATCTTTCTCTTTGGTCGATAGGGTCATTTAATTCTGAATAAGCATTAGCCATTTCCCAACCATTCATAAAGAACTCAAATCTTTCTGTATATTCTGGGTTTTCTGGTTTTCTCTTTGTTAATGGAGAAATTTCGATTGGGTGATCCATTACAAATGTTGGTTGAATTAAATGTTTTTCAGCATATTCTTCGAAGAATAAAGCAAGTATATCACCTTTTTTATGACGTTCTTCAAATTCAATGTGATGTTCTTTTGCCAATTCTCTAGCTTTTTCTAATGAATCAACTTCATTCCAGTCAATACCAGCGTATTTTTTAACAGCATCAACCATAGTAATTCTTTCAAAAGGTTTTCCTAAATCCATTTCGATTCCGTTATAAACAATTTTAGTTGTTCCTAAAACTTCATTTGCAACATAACGGTACATATTTTCTGTTAAATCCATCATGCCATTATAGTCTGTATATGCTTGGTATAATTCCATTAATGTAAATTCTGGGTTATGTCTTGTATCAAGACCTTCATTACGGAATACACGACCTATTTCATATACTCTGTCCATACCACCAACGATTAATCGTTTTAGATATAATTCAAGAGAAATACGAAGTTTGAAATCTTCATCTAAAGCATTAAAATGTGTTTCAAAAGGACGAGCAGCAGCACCACCTGCATTAGCAACAAGTATAGGTGTTTCTACTTCCATAAAACCTTGTGTATCTAAATATCTTCTTATAGCTGTTAAGATTTTAGAACGTTTAACAAATGTATCTTTAACTTCTGGATTTACTATTAAATCAACATATCTTTGACGATAACGAGTATCTGTATCTTTTAAACCATGCCATTTTTCAGGTAATGGAACTAAAGATTTTGATAATAATTTAGCGCTTTCAGCTTTTACAGAAATTTGTCCTTTTTGTGTTCTAAATACAACACCTTCTATACCAACAATATCACCGATATCATATTTTTTAAACCAAGTATAGTCTTCGTCACCTATATGGTCTTTACGAACATAAGATTGGATTCTACCTGTTTTATCTTGAACATCAATAAAACTAGCTTTACCCATATCACGTTTTGACATAATTCTACCAGCAATTCTAACCATTTTGCCTTCGTATTCATCAAATTTTTCATTTATATCTAAAGCAAAATCTGTAACATCATATACAGTTTCTTGATAAGGATCTCTGCCAGCTTCTTTTAATGCGTCTAATTTTTCTCTACGAACTTTTAATAATTGGCTTAAATCCTCTGTTTCTTGCACTTGTGGATTTTGTTGATTTTCGCTCATTTTCTATTTACTCTCCCTTTAAAATTATTTACTTATTTCAATAATTTCATATTGAATAATTCCACTTGGAACTTCAGCATCTACTATATCACCTTGTTTATGACCTAAAACAGCTTTACCTACAGGTGATTCGTCTGAAATTTTCTTTTTAAGTGGAGATGCTTCTGTTGAACCAACAATTTTAAAAGTATCTACTTTGTCATTTTTTAAATTTTTTAGTGTAACTGTACTACCAACTGATACGCTGTCAGTTGAGATTTCATCTTCATTAACAACTTCAACATTTACTAAAATTGCTTCTAACTCGCTAATTCTAGCTTCTACCATAGCTTGTTCATTTTTAGCTTCATCATATTCACTGTTTTCAGATAAGTCACCAAATGATAAAGCTACTTTAATTTTTTCTGATACTTCTTTACGCTTAATAGTTTTTAAGTATTCTAATTCATTCTCTAAATTAACTAAACCCTCTTTTGTTAATCTTAAAACTTTATTATATGCCACAACTATATCCTCCTAATTCTGAATGACGCAAAAATACTACATCAAAACAGCTTAATATTTTTATTATATTGTATGAATGTATCAATTGTCAATACTATTGAATATTATCCATATATTTTTATTTAATATCCTGCATTAAAGTATCAATAGCCTTTTGCAATTGTACATCTTCTTCAATAGATAAATCATTTTCTACTAATTTTTTACTAGCTTCATCTGACAACTTTACTTCTATATCTGGATTTATTCCCTTACCATGAAAGTTTTCACTATAAGGTCCTGAAAAATAACCTGTTGTAAATTTTACTCCACTATCATCATATAATTCATAATTAGTTTGAATTATTCCTTTACCAAATGTTTTTTCCCCAACAGATTTTGCTTTTTCATAATCCTTTAAAGTTTGAACAAATAATTCTGATGCACTTGCTGTATTTCCATTTGTTAAAGTTACCATTGGCAAATCAACACATTCATCATCAGAATATCCATATACTTCTTCTTTACCATTTTTATCTGTAACTTTTGCAGTAGGTCCTTTTGGTAATAGATAATCTAACATATCTAAAACAGAAACCATTGTTCCTCCACCATTATTTCTTAAATCAAAAACTAGACCTTTTACTCCTTCATCAACTAATTTATCTACTTTTTCTTCAAATTGCTTACTTGTGCTCTCATTAAAGTCTGTAATTTTCACATATCCTATTCCATCTATGTTTTCAGTTATTACAGATGTTAATTCTACATTTTTTCTTTCTACATTAAATTCAATTTCTGAATTATCTCTCAAAACTGTTAATTTTACGACAGAACCTTCTTCACCTTTTACTAAATTAATAGCTTCTTCGTAAGTATGTTCTTTTAAATCATTACCATCTATATTAGTAATTATATCTCCAACTTGTAAACCTACTTCTTCAGCAGGTGATTTTTCATGTATTTGCACTATCTTTATAAGACCATTATCACTATTTTCATATGGTATAGCTGATATTCCTATTCCATATGTATGTCCTTCCATATTCATTTTTTTATCTTCATATATATCATTTTTATAATAATTAGCATATTTATCATCTAATGATGCTAACATACCAGTTATCATAAAATCTGATATCTTACTTTCATCATAATCAAACAAAAAGTTTTTCTCAATAAGGTCATATACTGTACTAGCTTTGCCTAGCATTTTCTGCTTATCATTACTAACAAATAAGAAACCACAAAAATATAATGTAGTAACAGAAGATATTATAGCCACAAACAAACATAATACTACAATCTTTATAACTTTTTTCTTAGACTTCAATTATTTCACCTACTACTTTATCGAAATTTGTCAAATACTCAACATATTAAAATAGATAACCATTCTAAAATAATAGAATGGTTATCTTTGATTTTATATATTATTAAGGTTCAGTTACAAAGTTTAAAGGATTTAATCTGCTTCCTTGAACACCATCTCTTACTTCAAAGTGTAAGTGGTTACCAAATGATTGTCCAGTATTACCTACACCACCAATAACTTGTCCTTGTGAAACAGTTTGTCCACTTGAAACATTTAGGTAATGACAGTGAGCATATAATGTGTAATAACCATTGTCATGTCTTATTAATACAACATTACCATATCTGTTAAATCCATTGCTAGCACTACCAAATCCTGCAAATATAACAGTACCTGCTCTTGATGCATAAATAGGAGTTCCTTCTGATGCAGCAATATCTATAGCAGTATGTCCACTATGATAATATTGAGAAACCCAGTTATATCCACCAACAGGCCATAACCAGCCACTTGAGTTTGGAATTTCAGGACTTGTAGATCCACCACCTGATGAACCACTATCTCCACCTGTAGAGCCACCACCACTTGATGATCCTCCACCAGTAGAACCTCCATCTGTAGGTGGTTGTGGTTTTGGTTTATTAGCTTCTTCTTCAGCTTTTCTTATTAATTCTTGAATTATAGCTTCGTCACCCATTAAATCTTCTGATTGACTTTGTAATTGACTTTGTTGAGCTTCTTTTGAAGCTATAATTTCTCTACTTTTTTGTTGTAAATCTTCAAGTTCTTTTTGTTTTTCAACTTGAACTGCTTTTACTTCTTCAACTTCGCCCTTTTTAGTTTCAATTTGAGCTTTTGCTTTTTCTATATCAGATTTTTGTGTTTCTAACTCTGATTTCATTTGTTCAAGTTCTTTCTTTTGAGATAGTAACTCTTCCATTAATTCTTTATCAGCTTTAGAAATATTTTTTAAAACCTGAGTTTGTGTCAACATATCAGAAAAACTACTAGAACCAAATATAGCATTTAAGAAAGAATTGCTTCCTGAAGAAATATACATAGCAGAAAGTCTTTCTTTAAATTTTTCATTTGATTTTTCATGTTCTTCTTCTTTTTGTTGTATTTCTACTAATTTAGCTTCAATTTCTTTGTTTTTAGCTTCAATTTCTTTGTTTTTTGCATCAATTTCTTGATTTAAAGATTCAATTTGTTTATCATATAAAGAAATTTGTTCAAAAACATTAGCCGCAGCATCTATGTAAGAATTTAAAGTTTCTTCTTCTTTATCAATGTCATTTGACAAAGAACTAATTTGCGAATCAATGCTTTCTTTTTGTTCTCTTAAAGCAGCTAGTTCAGCTTCTAACTCACTTTGAGTTTTAGCTATAACTGACATCGGAAAGCTTGCAACAAATACACACAAAGTAGCAACTGCAACTAACTTTAAAGAATGTTTTTTGCCAAAACGAAACATCTTTATCTCCTACTTTCTTACTAAACTTTAATATGATTCCTTATACTAACAACACTACCTAATACACCAATAACTATACTAGATATTGCAAAGAATCCACCAAGTTGTAAAGCAACATCTTCAAAAGGTATAATACTTCTGAATGCTTCTTGTAACCATTGTGAACTTACTTTATCAACAAAAGTGTTTAATACAGCTTCATAACCTACCCATATAACACCAAAAGCAATTAAGGCAGATAATAAACCTAAACATATACCTTCTATAATAAATGGTAAACGAATAAAACTATTAGTAGCACCAACATATTTCATAATGTTTAATTCTTTTCTTCTTGTGAAAATAGATGCTCTTATAGTATTTGTAATGATAACAAGTGATACAATTACTAAAGCGCCTATAATTGCCCAACCAACTACATTTATTATATTTCTAATACTTGTTAATGTTGAAGCAGCTTCACTAGCGGCTGTAACTATTTCGATGCCCTCTATTTTTTCAACCTCTGAGATAGTCTTATCTAGTAAAGACAAATCATCTACTGTAACGGTAAAAGAGTCATTCAAAGGATTGTCCTCTCCTTTGTAATCATCAAGCAAACTAGCTTGTTCTGGACCTAGTTGCTTTTTCATTTCCTCAATACCTTCTTCTTTTGTTACTAACTCAACACTAGAAACATTATCAATTTTTTTAATCTCTTGTTCAATTTTTTCTAAAACTCCAAGCCATTGATTTTCTTCTCCAGGTTTTGTTTCGTAACTAGGTACAATAGTTTCTTCGTTTTTATCTGTTAGCATTTGATTATAAGCTTTTTCAGTGTAAACAAAGGCTTTAAATTCATTTTGTTGTTCAACGAACTTAACCATATTATTAATGTTCTCAGTCAACAATACTGCAAAACCAACTATCAATAAACAAGCTGTTAATACCCCAACAGAAGCTAAAGTCATCATTCTGTTTGACCATAAACTTTTAACACCTTGTTTAGACAAATAACTAAAACTACTCGCTCTCATCGTTGCCTCCTAAATATCCATCGTATTCTATCTTACCTTTTTGGATACTTATTGTTCTTCCACCAAAGTATCTAACAATATCATGTTCGTGAGTAACCATAATAACGGTTGTCCCACAATCATTTATTTCTTTCAATAGACTTACTATTTCATAAGATAATTCAGGGTCAACATTTCCTGTTGGTTCGTCAGCAATTATCATAGGTGGGTCATTAACCAAAGCTCTTGCCAAAGCAACTCTTTGTTGCTCACCACCTGATAATTCATGAGGAAATCTTTTAGCTTTATCTGTTAATCCCATAAGTTCTAATATATAAGGTACTCTTGTTCTTATATATTTAGGAGATGCATTTGTAACACGCAAACTAAATGCAACATTGTCAAAAACATTCAAATTTGGAATTAATCTAAAATCTTGGAACACAACACCCAAACTTCTTCTAAATTCAGGTATTTTTCTTTTTTTAATCTTATTTAAATTGTAACCATTAACTTTAACAATACCAGATGTGGCAACTCGTTCTCTTAAAAGTAATTTAATAATAGAACTTTTACCAGCACCAGATGAACCTACTATAAAAACAAATTCACCTTGTTCAATTTTCAAGTTAAGATTATCAACTGCTGTTGTTTCGTTATCATATTTTAAAGAAACATCAACTAACTCAATCATATAACTACTCCTTGTTTCCTTAAAAAAGATAATCTAACTAAAGATTATTTTTTAAGTTTATAATTTAACAGGATTAGATGTTAAATATTTTTTAACCATTAAAGCAATTTTAAATACGATTGCATGGTCAAATTCTCTTAAATCAAGACCTGTTAATTTTTTAATTTTTTCTAATCTGTACACTAAAGTATTTCTATGCACAAACAATTTTCTAGAAGTTTCAGATACATTCAAGTTATTTTCAAAGAAACGACGAATTGTGAATAGTGTTTCATGATCTAATGAATCGATAGAGCCTTGTTTGAATATTTCTTTTAAGAAAGTTTCACATAATGTTGTTGGTAATTGATAAATAAGTCTAGCAATACCTAAGTTGTCATAAGAAACAATATTTTCTTCATTATCAAATACTTTTCCAACTTCTAAAGCAACTTGTGCTTCTTTAAATGATTTAGCTAAATCTTTTATACCAACTACTGGTGTACCAATACCAACAATAGCTCTTGTATAGAATTCACTGCTCAAAGTATCAACGATTGAACGAGCTAGTTTTTCTAAATCTTTTGATTCAATTCCTGATCTAATTTCTTTAACTAAAACAATATCACTTTCACTAATATTGAATACGAAGTCTTTTTGTTTATCTGGGAATAAATTTTGAATAACATCATAAGCAGAAACATCATTAACACTTAATATTCTTATTAATAAAGCAACTCTGCTTACATCAGTATTAAAATGTAATTCTCTTGCTTTGATGTAAATATCACCAGGTAAAATATTATCTAAAACAACATTTTTTACAAAATTGTTTCTGTCATATTTTTCATCGTAATATTGTTTTATTGTTGATAATGTAATAGATAGAATTTGAGCATATTTAGCTGCAACTTCATCAACACCTTCAACAAATACTGCATAATCTGGTTTTATATGAGGACCAAAAGGTTTATATGTGTATCCATCTCTAACAAAAATTTCGTGAGAGTCTGATAAGTCAACAGCTATAAACTCATTTGTCATACCAATTTTTGTAAGTTCGCTACAAGATACAACAGTCGCTGTTTCATCAATAACACCTATAACTCTATTAATAGTATCCTTCATTTGATGCATTACACCTTGAAATAATCTATTTGACATAATAATATATCTCCTTTATTAAATAAAATATTATGTATATGTAAAGTGCTAAAATAAACCCTACATAATACACTTAGATATATTTATTGTAACTAAATTTAAACTATTTTGCAATATAATTTACCAAATATTGTAGTATATTACACTAAAAAATATAACTATATACATAAAAATAAATATTTTAATCAAATTGTAATATTTATTTCTCAATATGTTACAAATTGTAACATATTATTACAGCTTATTTGTTACATAACTATTAACAAATTACTACTTTTGATAATTTATGTTTATTTTTTATATATTTTATACATTAACAAATTAATATTTTATTGCATACTTACAATTTTTTTAATGATTTTGAAATTTTTGTACAATTTGCACAAATGTAATCAAATACAAAAAATCCATATATCTCATAAGAGATATATGGATTTAACTTGCAAATATAAATTAGTTTGTCATAACTTTTTCAGTTTCTTTATCAAAGATATGAACATTGTTAACATCGATAGCAATTTTAATTGTATCGCCTGGTTTAGCTGTTGAACGAGGAGATACTCTAGCTGTTAAGTTAACGCCTTCTAATGTTAAGTATAAGTATGTTTCAGAACCCATCATTTCTGTTACATCAACTTCACAATCAACAACACCTGTTGTTGCAGCTGAAATGAACATTTCTTCATCATGTAGAGATTCTGGACGAATACCCATGATAACTTCTTTACCTAAACCAGCTTTAACTGTTGTGTTTAATTTAGCTTCTGGTAATTCAATAAAGTTGCTACCAAATTCAACACCGATTTTACCGTTTCTATCTTTTAATACACCATCGATGAAGTTCATTTGTGGTGAACCGATAAATCCAGCAACGAATACGTTACATGGTTTTGAATATAAGTTAGCTGGTGTATCAACTTGTTGAATGAAACCGTCTTTCATAACAACGATTCTTGTACCCATTGTCATAGCTTCTGTTTGGTCATGAGTTACGTAGATAAATGTTGTACCTAAACGTAAGTGTAATTTAGATAACTCTGTTCTCATTTGTGCACGTAATTTAGCATCTAAGTTTGATAGAGGTTCGTCAAGTAAGAATACTTGTGGTTCACGAACGATAGCACGACCTAAAGCAACACGTTGTCTTTGACCACCTGATAAAGCTTTTGGTTTTCTGTCTAATAAGTGAGCGATATCTAGGATTCTAGCTGCTTCTTCAACACGTTTTTTGATTTCTTCTTTTGGAGTTTTTCCTAATTTTAAACCGAAAGCCATGTTATCAAAAACTGTCATATGTGGATATAAAGCATAGTTTTGGAAAACCATTGCGATATCACGGTCTTTAGGAGCAACATCATTTACTAATCTGTCGCCTATGTATAATTCACCTTCAGAAATTTCTTCCAAACCAGCGATCATACGAAGTGTTGTAGATTTACCACAACCTGATGGACCTACTAAAATAATAAATTCTTTATCTTCTATATCTAAGTTAAAATCAGATACAGCTACTACGTTACCAGCATATTTTTTATAAATACTTTTCAATGATAAACTTGCCATATATTTGGGCCTCCTAAATAAATTACTTTAAATGAATGTCGGCTGTATATTAAATATTGTTTTTTCAATCTCTAATTTGCCTTCATTTACTTTACTAATACTATACCAAAAATAAGACTTAAATAACAGTACCTTATTCAACAAACTTTTAAAATACACTTTATATAAATTAAACAATTATTTTTATTTAAGCAATTTTTGATATCTTTTAAATATGGAAATTATATTATTTTGCATAAATCTTTGTGCAATATTTCTATACACTCTCCTTCTTGCAAATCGTCATATAACTCCAAATTTCCCATTTTTACTCTTTTTAACTCTAAAACTTTCCTACCTATTGCAATAGCCATTCTTTTTATTTGATGATACTTACCTTCACAAATTATAATTTCTACTAATTGATTTTCGCCATCTTTTATCACTCTAATTTTTGCTGGCAAGCACTCATATCCGTCTTCTAACACAATACCCTTTTCAAACATTTGTATCTGTTCTTGAGTAATTTTACCGTCTAATAAAGCGTGATATGTTTTTTCTATATGACTTTTTGGAGCAAGTATTTTATGTGCAAAATCTCCGTCATCAGTTAACAAAACAAAACCAGTTGTGTCTTTATCTAATCTACCTGCAGGAAAAAGATTTGGTCTGTATAAATTATCAGGCACTAAATCTAATACTGTTTTGTGCTTATTATCATTTGTTGCACTAACCACACCTTTAGGTTTATTTAGCATAAGATAAATATATTTTTTATAATTTATAACTTCACCATTTAATTTTATTGTATCTTTATCTGTATCAATTTTTTGTTCAGGTTTTAATTTTGTATTATCATTAACAGATATTAATCCCAATTTTAATAATGATTTTATCTCTTTTCTAGTGGCAATATTTTGACTAGAAAAAAATTTATCTAATCTCATTTGTGGCATAATAATGCCCTCCATTTTCAAATTATTATCAATTATTCTACCACAAATTAATTATTAAAACAATAAAGAAAGTGCTTTATAACACTTTCTTTATTGTTTTGGAAAGCTATCTATACCATACATAAATCCGTCTAACTCCACAGAACATATATCAGCTGCTATAATTTTATTTTTATATGTAATTACATCAGCTCTTATATTTTTTGGCATATCAGGATAATTTAAAACTACAAAAGTAAATCTATTAACTTTTTTTCCTTTATATTTTTCCAAATCAAAACCTTGTTCTTTTTGTATTTTATTGTAATTTTTATACACATCACTAAACTCGTTAGGTACTTGAACATCAACTACTTCAACAGGGTTATCTTCTATCTCCCACCCAAATGATTTTATATAATTTTTTATATCTTCTTGTGTTTTAAATTCCAAATTTTCAGCATTACTTGAACTACTTACTTTAATATTATTCTCTCCATTAGTTATGTATTTTAATCCTACAATTGACCCTATTAAGACAAACAAAACTATCATACACAACACTATAATTCTTTTCTTATTCATCCTCATAGACATAATAAACATTTAAGCACTCCCCCAATTTTTTAAAAAATAAGTTATTAAATATATATGCTAAACAAGAAAAAAAATACCTTTTACACAAATGTGTAAAAGGTATTTTTTATTCAAATATTTCACCATTATCCATATATATTTGTTTTCTTAATATCAATGTAGCTTTTATATCCACATTCATTTTTTCTACAAATAAATCTGTAAGTAAAGTAGGGTTTACATTTTTTTGCCCTGCTGTTGTCTTCATAGTATATTTTATACCATTTTCTACAAAATCTTTTGCTATTATTTCAACTTCAGGCTTTATATCCATAGGTTTAGTGCCTTTTTTAGTTTTCTTTATAACAATTATTTCATCTTGTGATACAAATTCATCAAATAATTTAGCAACATTTTCTTTATCATCACATACTAAAGTTACTTCATAAAGAGCTTTTGCTATAGTTTGTGGTTTATTATTTTGTAGCATTATTTTGTTTACAACAATATCTTTTGGTAATGCTCTATTTAAATCTTCTTTCATCTTTTCAAAATCAACTTTTTCAGTCAATCTCAAATCCATTGCCTCACATTCACTCTCATATCCTAAAGCTAAAGGTAATGCAAATGTCATATACATATGAGGATTAAACCCTTGAGTATACCAAACAGGGATACCAGCTCTTTTTAATGAGCGTTGCATACATCTTGTAATATCTAAATGTGATATATATTTAGCTCTACCAGTTTTACTGTAAAACACTCTAACATTAGGCATTAAAGCAATTTTTCTGTTATTTTCTGCAGTATTATTTGGATTAAAATTTTGATTACTCAACGCATTTTCCTCCTTTTCTTTCTAATAATTTATTAGCTCCACAACCTGAACATTGTTCTCTACAATTTGGTGTAGTTGTTGAGTTTAAGGCTTTTTCCCATTCTCGTCTTAAAAATGCTTCACTAACGCCATAATCTAAATGACTCCAAGGGAAAACTTCTCCTATTTCTCTGTGACGATTTGCATAAAACTCTACTGTTAAACCACATTCTTCAAGAGCTTCTAACCATTTGTCAAAATAAAAATGTTCGTCCCAGCTATCAAAATAACAACCTTTTTTCCATGCTTTATACATAACTTGAGATAATCTTCTATCACCTCTAGCAAATACAGCTTCTAAAACAGAAGTTTTACTTGCATGATATTTGAAAGATATTTTTTTAGATGTTATATAGTCTTTCATATGATATTGTTTTTTGATAATTGTTTCCAAATCATCTTGTCCAAACCATTGGAATGGTGTAAAAGGTTTAGGCACAAATGTTGATACAGATACTGTAACATTAACACTCTTGCCTTTAACTCTATTTTCAAGATGGTTATATAAACCAACTATCTCTTGAGCTAAATCTATAATACCTTCACAGTCTTCCATAGTTTCTGTAGGTAGTCCTAGCATAAAGTATAATTTTACACTTGTATATCCACCCTCAAAAGCAATTTTACAAGATGAGAATATATCTTCTTTTGTTATATTTTTATTTATAACATCTCTCATTCTTTGAGTTCCTGCTTCTGGTGCAAAAGTTAGACCTGTTTTTCTAACTTTTTTAACTTTTTCTAAAAGGTCTTCTGAGAAATTATCTATTCTCAAAGAAGGTAAAGATAAATTAACTTTATTTTCAACTGAATAATCTATTAATTCATCTAATAAATCAGCTATACCAGAATAATCTGATGTACTCAAAGAAGATAATGATATTTCTTCATATCCAGTAGTTTCACACAATGATTTTCCTTGTGAGCACAATACATCAGGATTTTTTTCTCTTAAAGGTCTGTAAATAAAGCCAGCTTGACAGAATCTACAACCACGAATACAACCTCTCATAACTTCTACAATAGCTCTATCATGAACTGTATCTATATATGGCACAACAAAATCTTTTGGATAATATGTTTTGCTCATATCTTGAATAATCGCTTTTTTAACTGTTTGAGGTGCAGATTTTAAAGCTTTTATTTCTTTTACTGTGCCGTCTTCATTGTATGAAACATCGTATAATGATGGTACATAAACACCTTGTATATGACTAGCCTCTTCTAAAAGTTTTTCTTTACTCCAATTTTCTTGTTTTGCTTTTCTATAAAGTTCTACAAACTCTATTAAATTTTCTTCACCTTCACCCAACATAAATACATCTACAAAGTCAACTAAAGGTTCTGGGTTACAAGTACAAGGTCCACCTGCTATAACTAAATTTTTCAAACCTTCCCTATTTTTAGCAAACACATCAATTCCTGATAAATCAAGCATATTTAATATATTTGTGTATGATAATTCATATTGTAAAGTAAATCCAATAATATCAAAATCACATAATTCGTCAAAACTTTCCAAACCGTATAATTTTATATTATTTTCTCTCATTTTTTGTTCCATGTCCATCCATGGAGCAAAAACTCTTTCACACCAACAATAATCTTTTGAGTTTAATAATCCATATAATATTTTCATTCCCAAGTGAGACATACCAACTTCATATGTATCAGGGAAACAAAAAGCAAAACGAACATCTACTTCATTAGCATTTTTATAAATACTATTAACTTCACCACCAACATATCTGCCAGGTTTTTGAACTTCTAATAAAAATTCATCTAATTGTTTTTTTATATTCAAAATAAATCTATCCTTCCATATATCATTACTAATAAATAGAGAATGCAAAATTAAATAATTCTTCTAATCTGCATTCTCCTTTTCTATTCTATAACTTATAAAATTTTTGCATTATGTAACATAACATACCAAATCCAATTTGATAGCCACATAAAACAATATTATTTAATTGATTTACACCATTTAAGAAAGTAAATGCAACAAATAATAAAATCGCAAGACCCATAACCACATAGTTTATCGCCAAAGATATCTGTGTGATTTTAGGCAATTTTTTAGCAAATAACAAAGAGTAAATATATCCTCTTAAAGTACCATCATTACAAACTGTAGCACTAATAGGTTTTGTAGTTTCAGAAATTTCTGCTAATTCTTTATGTAACCTTGAAGGTATTACTCTAAAAGCTTTTTCTGGTAAACCAAAAACTTTTGATAAAGTAGTTCTTGTAAGAATTGGGTCTACTGTTCTTATTATACAAACTATATCATTGTTATTTAAACTTGAAACCAATTGTTTTATTTCTTGGTTACACTCTAAACCTATCATAAATACAGCACTTAATTCTCCACCTGTTGATAAATAAATTAAACTTCTATCTCTAGCGATAAATTTATTTTCAAAATCTTCAGTAGGAACATCAATATTATGATTTTTCATAAGTTCTCTTGAACCTATCAATATTCTTCTATTACCTATCCATGCAGATATACCCATACCGTCTTCATATAATAAGCTATCACATTTTTCTAAATAATCTTCTCTGTTATTTATTATGTTTAAAAATACATTTCCTAAAATACTATTAGACTCTTTTAAAACAGTTGTAGCGTCTAAAATAACTTTATCTATAGGTGCATCTGAAAATGTTTTTATACCATACAAAGTAACATCTTGTCCATCAAATATTTGTGTAGCATCTAAAGTTATTGAATTTACTCCTGTATAATCTTCTGCAGACTCAACACTTAAGACAGCTCCACCATTTGGAACTAACTTTTTAGCTGTATCATACAATGGTAATGATATCATCAAAAATGGTAATACACCTGTACCAACTAATAATATACCGTTAAAAACACCAAGTCCAACAAATATATCTTGTTTTAAAACTAATGACACGACTAGTGTAATTAATGCCAAACCTGCAACTATAGGTAAAACTCTAATTGCTCCTCTATCACTTTCATCAGAACCGAAAGACTCGTCCATAAAATATGATAAAAATGTTGTTTTCTTGTTATAAACAAGAGTTGGATAATCTTCTAAAGCAGCTTTTGTAAAATCTTCTGCCATCTTTTGATTTTCCATTATGCTTACAGCATATCTCTTATCTTTATTAGCAAGTATTGAGAAGTTTAATAATCTTCTTTTAGCATCTAAATATCTTCCTAACATAGAACCAAATGCACAGATACTAGCTAACGGTACACATAAGTTTACTGCATTGTTTTGTATTGCTTTTGGCTCGAATAATATACCAATATTAACTCCTAACATTGCTATAAAAGCAATACTAAATATCGTATTTCTTGTTATTGATTTTTGGAATATAGAGTAAATTCCTTCTAAAATTGTATCGTAAGAAAAAGCAATAGCACCTACTAATAACACTAGATTAGCAATACAGAAATTCAAAGGATGTTGTGTTTTGTCTATAAAGCTTATAAGTGATGTTTTGTTACCCATTGTAAACAATGTCATTATAATAGCCAAAACAGAAATAACACCCAATGATATCAATCTTTTTGCTAGTGAGCCTTGCATAGATTTTAAGTAATTAAAGATATTACCTGTTTGTTTATCATCTGTATATTCTTCTGGAACTTCATCATCTAAACTTTCTTTGCCAAATCCTAATTTTTCATAGTCAATATCATTTATTTTAAATTTTTCTTGTTTATCTTTTTTATTACCACTATCATCTTTTGCTTTTTTTAATTCTTCATCAATAATTTGTTTTGACTTTTCATGTACTTCAATTGGTTGAGTAGTTGTATATTGAGGATTTAAAACAAACTCTTTTACTAGTTTTTCACGATTTTTTCTTAATGATATGTATTTAATGTGTGCTGTTGACAGCATTAAATCTCTCAATCTTTGTTCTTCTAGTTCTTCTTGTTTTTTTAATTCTTCAGTGGTCATTGATTTTATTTCTTTAATCAATTTTTCTTTTTCATTTTTATTGCTTTCATCAATAGTGTCTGTACTTTCTTTTTCTTCTGGTTTATTATTTTTTTCTAAACTAGCATTTACTTTTTCTTTCACATCATCTTTATTGTAATATTCTATCTTCTTGCTATCGTTTAGAATAGAACTTGTTTGTTTATCTTCATCACTTTCTTCATTTTTAGATTCATCGTCTATTTTAGGAAAATGTTTTTGTTCTGTTAAGGTTGCATTTACTTCATCAAGCAATGTAGCCGTATCATATTTTTTCATTTCAACTGAATATTTTTTAATTTCTTCATCTGTAATATCACTTATTCCATTAGCTTTTAATTCATCTTTTAAATCAGATAAAATATCATCTAATGAAAATTCTTTTTCTGACATAGCTTGCACCTCCTTAAAATAAATCTATTTAGCTTTTAGTCCAAGTCTTTGTCTTGATACTTCATACATCAAAACACCAGCTGCAACAGATGCATTTAAAGAATTTATTTGACCATTCATAGGTAAACTTACAATAAAGTCTGATTCTTCTCTTAATAATCTACTAACACCCTTGCCTTCAGAACCAATAACAAGTGCAACTCCTCCAGAGTAGTCAACTTCGCACCAGTTTTGACCGTCCATATCAGCAGAATATATCCAAACTCCATTTTCTTTTAATGTTTTAACTGTTTGTTTTAAATTAGAAACTCTACAAACCGGCATTACACTTGCAGCACCAGCACTTGTTTTATAAACAACTTGTGTCAAAGTAGCACTTCTTCTTTTTGGAATAATAACTCCATGAACACCACTAGCTTCAGCTGTTCTAATAATAGCACCTAAATTATGAGGGTCTTCTATTTCGTCACAAATAATTATAAATGGATTTTCTTGTTTTTCTTTTGCAATATTTAAAATATCTTCTAGTCCAACATACTCTGCAACACTACAAACAGCAACTACACCTTGATGATTAACTCCATTGCTCATTGAATCCAATTTTTGAGGCATTGCATTTTTTATTACGATTTTCTTTTCTTTAGCCAAAGCGATAATTTTATTCATACTACCACCAACAGCTGATTGCAGTATATATATAACATCAATTTGCCTATCTGTTTTTAAAGCTTCCATAACAGCATTTCTTCCAACTATTATATCGCTTCTATCATCATTTTTTCTTATAGATTCTTTATTTCTCATTATAAAAATCCTTCTTTAACAAACACACTTTTAAATTTTAATCGAAATTTATTGCATAATAACTCATTTTATTAAATAATCGCTTAATTATAACATATTTTGCCCATACTTTGCAATAAAAAGCAATTAATTTAGGCATTTTTTTACTATTTCATAATAAAAATTTTCTTATTGATTAATTTTAATTATACCACATACAATATATAGTAGTTTACCATAATAACTATATTAATTTTGTAGATATTTGTTGTTTTCAAGTATACTATTTGTAACAAAAATAAAATAAATTTTCAACAATTTATTTTTCGACATTTTAACAATAGAAAAATACTGTGTTTTCCACACTTTCAACACAGTTTTCAACATATATAACACATAATTTTTAACAGTTTCAACATAGTTTTCAACATATTACTTATAAAAAGTTTATTACTCTTTGTATATTTATTGGATTTTTGGTTAATATTTCAAATAGATAAGTAATTACATTATATTGATTTTTAGAGGTGTCTTATGATTAGAGCAATTAATAAAAGAATTTTAGAAGTTGGACAAAATAACGATTCATGTTTTGAAAAAGCTTTATTGTTTTTAAAACCAAATTATTTAAATGATGATTATTCAATAATAAGATCTGCAGAAAATTATATAAAATCTTACAATAACAAAATGAAAAGAAAAAAATATAAAAAACAACTATTATTTTCTATATCAAGATTTATTATTGGATATTTACTTGGATTACTTACACTTTTTATTATTACATTTATATTCTAAATTTTATAAATTATACCAAACAAAAAAGCTAATCTTAAATTAAATTTAAGATTAGCTTTTTTACTTACTCGCAATTTTTAGATGTTAAAAAATATATAGCTCTTTCTATGGAGTCCTTTGAATTTCCCCAATCTGCATTTTCACCACTATTTCTATAATCAAACATCTTACAATAATGCGAAACATCGGCACTTACTTCGTCTAAATAATTTCTACATAATTTTATTGTGTCATTTATAAAACTATCATAACTTTTTTTATCCATATTCTCACAAGCATATTTGCTTATTTTTTTAAAGTGTGGATAACATATATAAGGCTGTTCTTTATACAAATTTTTAAATTCATCACTTTTTGAATACATTTTTATTATTGTATCAAACATTCTTTCTATAGCCCATTCTATTTTATTACATACAAAACAAGTATTATCAGCATCTTCATTTGTTTCTTTTTTCTTGAATAATCCTTGTGATTTTTTTGGCTTTACTACTTTATTTTCTTCTATTTCTTTTAAATGACTTTCTAACATCAACGCTAAAGACAATCTGTTTTTTCTTTTCAACATTTTATCAAAATGTTCTTTACAAAAACCTTGTTCATTTGTTTGTATTCTTACATCTGGCTCCATCATAGCAGCACCCATAATATATTCTAAAGTGCGTTCTTCTAAAGTTGCAACCATATTACATATTGGACAACCACAATTATCCTCAAATATTTCATTCACAGGAATTGTATAGATACTATCTCTCATCTTCATCTCTCCTATTTTAACAATTTATTGTTTATTTCTAAAATCATTTATGATATACTGTTTTTTGACATTATAACACAAATTTAGTGTAATTTATATATTATAAAAGGAATAAGGTGTATTTATGATAGAAATTATAAACAAAAATCCTTTACAAATAAAAACTAATAATTTTTCCCTTGCATACTCTTTAGACTGTGGTCAAGCATTTAGATGGCAAATGCTCGAAGACGGTTCTTTTTCTGGTTGTGCTTTTAATAAATATTTGCATGTATCACAAGAAGGCGATATAGTTACTTTTCATAATTCAAATGAAGAAGACTTTAATTCAATATGGAATAACTATTTTGACTTTGATACCGATTATGAAAGTATCAGAGAAGGATATAAATTTATGCAAATTTTTATAGATAGCATAGAATATGCTGGTGGAATACATATTTTAAAACAAGACCCTTGGGAATGTTTATGCTCTTTTATTATATCACAAAATAACAATATTCCTAGAATAAAAGGTATTATTTCACGATTATGTGAAAATTTTGGTGAAGAAATATATGAAGGAGTTTATTCTTTTCCAACAGCACAAGATATTGCTAAACTAACAGTTGATGATTTAGCACCATTGAGAGCAGGATTTAGAGCAAAATATATAATAGATGCTGCAACAAAAGTAGCAAATGGTGAAGTTGATTTTGAAAAAATTTATAATAGTGATTTACAAACAGGTGAGCAAGAACTTATTAAAATTTTAGGAGTTGGAAAAAAAGTTGCACAATGTGTATTACTTTTTGGTTTCCATAAGTTAGACGCTTTTCCTATTGATGTTTGGATTAAAAGAGTTTTAGCTGAATATTTCCCAGATGGTTTTCCAACTCAAAACAGCGAATACGCAGGAGTAGTTCAACAATATCTATTTCACTATGTAAGATATTTGGATAAAGAAAAAGATAAAAAATAAATTTTTATAAAATAGTCAAATTAAATTTAATTTGACTATTTTATTTTTACTTTATTAACTATTTACTTTTATTTACATACATAGTAGAATATAACTAATTGTGTAAATTATTTTTAAGGAGAGTAATATTTTGGCTAAATATCAAAATGAAATTAATAAACGCCGTACTTTTGCTATCATCTCTCACCCTGATGCTGGTAAAACTACATTAACAGAAAAATTCCTTTTATACGGTGGAGCTATACAATTAGCTGGTTCTGTAAAAGGTAAAAAAACAGCTAAACATGCTGTTTCTGACTGGATGGAAATCGAAAAACAAAGAGGTATTTCTGTAACTTCTTCTGTAATGCAATTTAATTATGACGGCTATTGTATCAACATTCTTGATACACCTGGACACCAAGATTTCTCAGAGGATACTTATAGAACTTTAATGGCTGCTGACTCTGCAGTAATGGTTATCGACGCTTCTAAAGGGGTTGAAAACCAAACTAGAAAATTATTTAAAGTTTGTACAATGCGTGGTATTCCAATCTTTACTTTTATAAATAAAATGGATAGAGAAGCTAGAAATCCATTTGACTTATTAGAACAAATCGAAGAAGAACTAGGAATTGACACATTTCCAGTAAATTGGCCTATTGGTTCTGGTAAAGAATTTAAAGGTGTATTCAATAGACAAAATAGAGAAGTTATTGCTTTTACTGCAAATAACGGTCAAAGAGAAGTTGAAGCTACTGAAATTGACTTAAATGCTGGTAATCTTAAAGATGTATTAGGTGATGAATTATACCAAAATTTAATGGACGATGTAGAATTATTAGACGGTGCTGGTGCTGAATTTGACCAAGAAACAGTTAACAAAGGTAAATTGACACCTGTATTCTTTGGTTCTGCTTTAACTAATTTTGGTGTAGAACCTTTCTTAGAAGATTTCTTAAAAATGACTACTTCTCCACTAGCTAGAAGTACAAAAGATGATGTAGTTGACCCATTTGATGATAATTTCTCTGCATTTGTATTTAAAATACAAGCTAATATGAACAAAGCTCACAGAGATAGAATTGCATTTATGAGAATTTGCTCTGGTAAATTTGAAAAAGGCATGGACGTTTTACATGTTCAAGGCAATAAGAAAATGAAACTATCACAACCACAACAAATGATGGCTCAAGAAAGAGAAATTGTTGACGAAGCATATGCTGGAGATATTATCGGTGTATTCGACCCAGGTATCTTCTCTATCGGTGATACTGTTTGCTCACCTAATATGAAAATTGAGTTTGAAGGTATCCCAACATTTGCTCCAGAACATTTTGCAAGAATAGCTCAAAAAGACACACTAAAAAGAAAACAATTTGTAAAAGGTACTTCTCAAATTGCTCAAGAAGGTGCTATCCAAATCTTCCAAGAATTAGGTGGAGGTATGGAAGAAGTTATCGTTGGTGTTGTTGGTGTGTTACAATTTGAAGTTTTAGAGTATAGACTAAAAAATGAATACAACGTTGAAATTCGTAGAGAAGGTCTTCCATATCAATTTATTAGATGGATTGAAAATAAAGACATTGACCCTAAAAAATTAAACTTAACATCTGATACAAAGCGTATTCAAGACTTAAAAGGAAATCACTTATTACTATTTACAAACTCTTGGGGTATACAATGGGCTTTAGACCACAACGAAGGATTAATTTTATCTGAATTCAGTAAAAACTAGAAAAAAAGCAATAACCGTTTTAAACGGTTATTGCTTTTTATTCTTTAGTAATCTTTTCTCTATAAGCTTTTGCATTTTGTTCAAATTTATTATCACCAAATTCATAGTAAACAGTACCTACCAAATCGTCTGGCAAATAATCAACTTTTACATAATGATTTTTGTAGTCATGTGGATACTTGTACCCTTGTCCTTTATGCTCACTATCTGCACCATCATAATGCATATTTTGTAAATGTCTAGGGAACCCATTTCCCTTACCCTGTCTTATATCTTGAATTGCTCTATTAATCGCCATATAAGAACTATTTGATTTTGGTGAAGTAGCAAGTAATACAACAGCTTGTGCTAAAGGTATTCTAGCTTCTGGCAACCCTAATTGCATAGCACTATCAACACATGACTTAACAATAGATATTGCTTGTGGATATGCCATTCCTATATCTTCACTAGCTATTACTAAAAGTCTTCTGCAAGGAGAAATCAAATCTCCATTTTCTAAAAGTCTTGCTAAATAATGAAGCCCTGCATTTTCATCTGAACCTCTAATAGATTTTTGCAATGCTGAAAGCAAATCATAATGCTCATCACCATCTTTATCATATTTCATACTGCTTTTTTGAGTCAATTGTTTTGCAATTTCCATTGATACTAATCTTTCAGTATCAGAAATCTTTTTACTACCCAAACAGCATAGTTCAACTGTATTTATAGACTTTCTAACATCACCACCACAATGGCTTGAAATATAATCCAACACACCATCTTCTATATTAATTTTTACAGACATATCTTCTTGCATAATATTAAATGCTCTTACCAACGCTTTTTTTATTTCTTCCTTCTCAACAGGCTTAAATTCAAAAACTGTACTTCGACTTAATATTGCATTATATATGTAAAAATATGGGTTTTCAGTAGTAGACGCTATTAAAGTTATATTGCCGTTTTCTATATGTTCTAATAATGACTGTTGTTGTTTTTTATTTAGATATTGTATCTCATCTAAATATAACAAAATACCATTACAACCAATTATAGTATCAACTTGCTCAATTATCTCTCTTATCTGTGCAGTAGAAACTGATGTCCCATTCACTTTATATAATTTTTTATTGGTTTTGCTCGCAATCAATCTTGCTAAAGTAGTTTTTCCCACTCCTGAAGGTCCATAAAAAATCATATTTGGAATAGACCCACTATCAATAATATTTTTTAAAACTTTGCCGTCATCTAACAAATGGCGTTGTCCTACTACATCAGATAAATCTTTAGGTCTTATTTTATCAGCTAAAGGTGATGACATATTTTTCTCCTTAAACTATATTACAAAAATTTTCCTCGCTTACTCTTTCAAAGAAGTGTTCACAAGCTAAACGCAGTGATTTATTCCACAAATACCATTCATGTGCACCACTCCATTCTTTGTAAGTAAATGGAATTGATGTTTTTTCTAATGCTTCTTTTAACTCTGTACTCATATGATAAATAAAATCTTCTGTACCACATGTTACGAAAATTTCAGGTTTAATATCAGATTTATCACATTTATCTATCAATGGATAAATATCATTTTCTTCTAATAATTCAAGATTTTGTCCCAATATCGCTTTTATTTCTTTATAGAAGAAATCAGTTTCATCATAATTTAAAAATCTTTTCATGTTACAAGCTGCTGAAAAAGCTCCACAACCTTTGTATCTTTCTGGATATTTTAAAGCACATTTTAAAGCGCCATATCCACCCATTGATAATCCCATTACAAAATTATCTTCTCTTTTATCAGATACATTAAATAATTTTTGACATATTTTAGGTAATTCTTCTGTTATGTAAGTAAAATAATTTAAACCATTTTTCATGTCTGTATAAAAACTTCTTTGAACTTCTGGCATAACGAACACAACATTATATTCATTTGCAAATAATGCTACTTGTGTGTTTTGAAACCAAGCTGTACAGTTATCTGATAAACCATGTAACAAATAAACAACTTTATATTTTTCTTTTTGTTCTGTAATATTATCTGGGATAACAACATTTAATCCTGTTTGCATTTGTAAAGATTTTGAACTAATCATTCCATTAAAGTAAGCCATATTTTTTTCCTCTTTTCATTTTAATTTCTTTTTATATTTATACTTAAACTATTTCTGCAGGTGACACAAATGGTGTAATTAAACAACAAATTTCACCATCTTCATCATATCCCCAATAGCTTGGATAAACACCATTTCCAATACCACTATTCATCATAACTATATTTCCTTTAGAATTAGGTATTTTAAAGTTTAACCAATCTCCTTCTGGTCTTTGCCATTTAGGATTATTTTTCCCATTTTCTTCAAATGCTCTTGCAAAATATGTTTCGTAAATATTTGGATTTCTATATTTTTTCTTTAAATCACTACAAAACTGTGCATAATCTGCTTGAGCTGATGCATCGCAAAAACTTGCAAGACCTGTTTCAACCGGATATCCATAAATTTCATTTTCATTTAATTTATTATAATCTTCGTTGTTTTTCAATGCTAATTGAAATTTTACAGGTTCTGCTTTTGAAAAACAAAGTTTACTTGCCATATATACAGGTCCATTTTTCTTGTCTTCAAAAACTGCAACTATTACAGGAAAACTTCCTTTTCTAACTTTTTTTGTAAATTTGTCTGTACCACCATAAGGTAAACTATATAGTGGGTCAGATACTATAATTTCACCACTAGTAACATTTAAATTCCCCAATTTTAATATTTTAAAATTATTATCAGAAAAATATTCGTTTAAATCCATACTAGGCTCTAACTTTTTTATATACATTTTAAATCTCTCCATAATCAAATTATTGATTATAGAATAGCATATTTTTTTATTTTATTAAATAGATTTTTATTAAAAAAATAAAAAGTGAGAGCATATGCTCTCACTTTTTTAATTAAAATTCCATTTTTTCAGAAATATAAGAAACTAAATCATCAATGCTAATTCTTTCTTGCTCCATTGTATCTCTATCTCTGATAGTTACACAATTATCTTCTAAAGAATCAAAGTCATATGTGATACAGAAAGGAGTACCGATTTCGTCTTGTCTACGGTAACGTTTACCAATAGAACCAGCTTCATCATAATCAACATTAAAGTGTTTAGCTAATTTATCATATACTTCTAAAGCTTGTTCACTTAATTTTTTAGATAAAGGTAAAATACAAGCTTTGAAAGGAGCTAAAGCTGGGTGTAAGTGCATTACAACTCTAGTATCTTTTTCGTCTAATTGTTCTTCGTCATATGCTTCACAAAGGAATGCTAATGCAACCCTATCAGCACCTAAAGATGGTTCGATAACATATGGAACATATCTTTCATTTGTTTCTGGGTCAAAGTAATCTAAACTTTTACCACTATGTTCAATGTGACGATTTAAGTCGAAGTCTGTACGGTCAGCAATACCCCATAATTCACCCCAACCAAATGGGAATAAATATTCAATATCTGTTGTAGCATTTGAATAGTGTGATAATTCTTCTTGGTCATGGTCACGAAGTTTCATATTTTCTTCTTTAATACCTAAACTTAATAACCAGTTTTTGCATGTATCTTTCCAATAGTTAAACCATTCTAAATCTGTACCTGGTTTGCAGAAAAATTCAAGTTCCATTTGTTCAAACTCACGAGTACGGAAAGTAAAGTTTCCTGGAGTAATTTCATTTCTAAAAGATTTACCAACTTGACAAACACCAAAAGGAAGTTTTTTTCTTGTTGTTCTTTGTACATTAGCAAAGTTTACGAAGATACCTTGTGCTGTTTCTGGACGTAAATATATTTCATTTTTAGCGTCTTCTGTAACACCTTGGAATGTTTTAAACATTAAATTAAATTTTCTGATATCTGTGAAATTTGATTTACCACAATTTGGACAAGTAATATTTTTTTCTTTGATGAATTCCATCATTTGAGCATCTGTCCAACCAGCTGGGTTTTCACCTGTTTGGTCTTCGATTAATTGGTCTGCTCTGTGACGAGTTTTACATTCTTTACAGTCCATTAATGGGTCAGAAAATCCACCAACATGTCCGGAAGCTACCCAAACTTGTGGATTCATTAATAATGCAGCATCTAAACCAACATTATAACGAGATTCTTGAACGAATTTTTTCCACCAAGCTTTTTTAACATTGTTTTTAAATTCAACACCTAAAGGACCATAATCCCAAGTGTTTGATAAACCACCATATATTTCACTACCAGCATAAACAAAACCTCTACATTTACATAGAGCAACTATTTTTTCCATAGTTTTTTCACTATTTTTTAACATTGAAAAACCTCCAAAAAAATTTTTATATAAACGATATTTATATATCATAATATACTTCATTATATTCTATTATTTTAAATCAGATATATGATAAAGTCAATATATTTTACAAATAGACTAGCTGTATGATATAATTACATTAACTTATAAATTAAGTGAGGTAATAAAATATGAACTGGACACAAGTTAAAGTATATACAACTACACCTGCTATAGAAATAGTTTCAGGTTATTTAATTTCACATGGATTGAGAGGACTTATGATAGAAGACTCTAATGATTTTTGCGACTTTTTAGAAGACACTACTATTCATTGGGATTACATAGATGAAGATTTAATGAAAATGAAAGAATGTCAAACAGCTATAGTTTTCTATATTCCTGATAATATACAAGGAATAGAAATGTTAAAAGCTATAAAAAATGGTATTAACTCTCTAAGAGAGCAAACTCCTGATATAGACTTTGGTTCTTTAGAATTTGAAAGCGACTCCATTAAAGAAGAAGACTGGGAAACTGCTTGGAAAAAATACTATCACCCTGTAAAAATTGGTAAACATATAGTTGTATGTCCTTGTTGGGAAGAATGTGAACTAGACAAAGATGATGTAATTGTTAAACTAGATCCTGGTATGGCTTTTGGTACAGGTACCCATGAAACAACTAGATTGTGTATGCAATTTTTAGAACAATATATTTCTTCAGACACAACAATGCTTGATGTTGGTACTGGTAGTGGTATTTTAGCAATAACAGCATTATTATTAGGGACTAAATCTGCACTTGGTGTTGATATTGATGAGCTTTCTGTAAAAATCGCTAAGGAAAATGCTGCTTTAAATGGTGTCGAAGATAAAATAGATTTAGTATGGGGAGATTTAACAGAAAAAGTTAGTGGAACATTTGACGTTATTTGTGCTAATATCGTAGCTGATGTAATCATTAGACTATGTGATACTGTAACTCAATTTATGCACAAAGATACAGTGCTTATAGTATCCGGTATTATAGAAGACAGATGCAACGATGTTTTCACTGCTCTTGATAATGCTGGATTAAAAATAGTTGATAAAAATCAAGAAAATGACTGGGTGTCAGTTGTTGTTAAATTAAAATAATTGAGGTTTTATTATGAAATATAATGCAGTACTTTTTGATTTAGACGGAACTTTGACTGATTCTTTTGAAGGTATAACAAGATCAGTTGAGTATGCACTTAACCGTATGAATATTGAAGTAAAATCTAGAGAAGATTTAAGAAAATTTATAGGTCCAACTCTTAGATATTCATTTGCCGAATTTTATGGTATGAGTGGTGAAGAATTAGACAAAGCTGTAAATTTTTATCGTTCTAGATATAAAGACTTAGGTTGGAAAGAAAACGCTCTATATCCTGATACTGAAGACATGTTAAAAAGATTATATGAAAAAGGATATAAAATATTTATTGCTTCATCAAAACCTAAAATTTTCGTTCAAAGAATTTTAGAGCACTTTAAAATAGATAAATACTTTGTTGATATTTGTGGTTCTGATTTAGTTGGTGGTTTACAAGAGAAAGACGAAATAATGGAGTATGTTATTAAAAACAATAATCTTGATCCAAATAAAACTATTATGGTGGGAGATAGATTGTTTGATGCTCAAGGTGCAATAAATAATAAAACTCATTTTATTGGAGCTTTATATGGGTTTGGTTCTTATGAAGAATTAAGTAAATATCCTAACATACTACTAGCTGAAACTACAACTCAAATCGCAGATTTTTTGTGTAATGAATAATAATGATGTTGGTACTTTAAACGAAAAAGATATTCATGCTTTTCTAAAAAATCATTATCAACCCAACAGTGATTATCAAGAAATAAAAATAGGGAATTTTATTGCAGATATATTTTATAACAATACTGTAATTGAAATTCAAACTTCTAATTTTTCTAATTTAAGAAAAAAACTAGAGTATTACTTACCACTTTATAAAGTAATTATCGTCTACCCTATTTCTCAAATAAAATATATTTCTTGGATAAATATAGATAACGGTGAATCCTCTACTCCTAGAAAATCACCTAAAAATTCAAATATATTTGATAGTGCTTGGGAATTAAATAAAATTTCTGAATTTCTAACCCATGAAAATTTAGAAATCCACCTTGTATTTTTAGAAAGCATTGAATATAAATTGTTAAATGGTTTTGGAAAGTCTAAAAAAATGAAGGCAAAAAAATATGAAAGTAAGCCTATAAAAATATTATCCACGACTACTCTTAAAAGTATTGATGACTTTTATAAGTTTATTCCTAATAACATAAACCAAACATTTACAGTAAAAGATATATCAAAAGCTATAAAGAGAAATGATAAAAGAACAAGACAAGTAGTATCTCTATTACAAAACTTACTATTAATTAGAAGATGTGGAAAAATCAAAAACGCATATATTTACGAAATAAATAAACTCTAAGTATAATTATACTTAGAGTTTATTTTTATATTATATTAAAAGCTTTATCCATAGCATATAATGTTTTTTCTATCATCTCATCTGTATGAGCATTAGACATAAATATCGCTTCAAATTGAGAAGGTGCTAAATATATTCCTTGTTTTAACATCTCATTAAAATATTTTGCAAACATTTTAGTATCAGAAGTTTTTGCTGTTTCATAATCAATTACAGATTTTTCTGTAAATAATAAACATGATAAAGAACCAACTCCTGTTACTTGATATGGTAAACTGTGTTTGATCAAAATTTCTTTCATACCTTTTCTTAACATTTCACCTTTAGCGTTGATATTATCATATATATGTTTATTTTCTAGTAAAATTCTTAACTGACAAATTCCAGCTGACATAGCTATCGGATTTCCACTCAAAGTCCCTGCTTGATATACGCTTCCAACAGGTGAAACACATTTCATTATTTCTTTTTTCCCACCATATGCTCCAACTGGCATACCTGCTCCAACTATTTTACCAAATGTTGTTAAATCCGGAGTAATTGAATATAAACCTTGTGCTCCATCTAATCCTAATCTAAATCCAGTTATAACTTCATCAAATATTAACAATGAATTATATTTATCACATAACTCTCTCAATTGTTTCAAGAAATTCTCTTTTGGAGTAACAACACCCATATTGGCAGCCACTGGTTCTATTATAACTGCTGCAATATTATCTTTGTTATTTTCAAACAATTCTTTTACACTATCAATATTATTATATTTTGCTGTTAATGTGTCCATAGCACAACCTTTTGGTACACCTGCACTATCTGGAATACCATCTGTCATAAGTCCAGACCCTGCTTTAACAAGCATTGCATCACAATGTCCATGATAACAACCTTCAAATTTTATAATTTTATCTTTTTTAGTGTATCCCCTTGCAACTCTGATAGCACTCATAACAGCTTCTGTGCCAGAATTTACCATTCTAACCATTTCAATAGAAGGAACTATATCACAAATTAATTTAGCCATTTCAACTTCTATCTGTGTAGCAGCTCCAAAACTCAAACCATTTTCAACAGCTTCTTTAACAGCATTTTTTATTTCTATATTATTATGTCCTAAAATCATAGGACCCCATGAACCTATATAATCTATATATTCATTTTCATCTACATCAACTATTTTTGCACCATTAGCACTTTTTATAAATCTTGGTGTACCACCAACAGAAGCAAATGCTCTAACAGGGCTATTTACCCCACCTGGCATTACTTCAACAGCTTCTTTAAATATTCTTTCAGATTTACTCATAATTTACCTACCCTATTCTACCTTCATCAATATATTTAGCCAAATCTTTTGCATAATATGTTATTAAAATATCTGCTCCAGCTCTAAAAATACTTGTAGCTGTTTCACACACTATATCAGCTTCATTTATAAATCCCATTTTGGAAGCTGCTTTTATCATAGAATATTCTCCACTTACACTATATGCAGATACTGGTACATTCACCAAATCAGAAACATCTTTAATTATATCTAAATATGATAAAGCTGGTTTTACCATAATAATATCTGCACCTTCATCTATATCTGTCAATGCTTCTTTAATAGCTTCTTTTTTATTATGGTAATCCATTTGATATGTTTTTCTATCACCAAAAGATGGTGCTGAACCAGCAGCTTCTCTAAATGGACCATAAAAAGCAGATGAATACTTAACAGCGTATGACATTATTGGAGTATTTACAAATCCATTTTTGTCTAAATCTTGTCTGATTTTTAATATTCTACCATCCATCATATCAGATGGTGCTACCATATCGGCACCTGCTTGAACATGAGATAATGCTGTTTTTGATAATAATTCTAAAGTTTTATCATTGTCAACATAGTTGTTATTTAGACAACCACAATGTCCATGAGAAGTATACTCACACATACAAACATCTGTAATAAAATACATATCAGGAAATTCAGCTTTAGCTATTTTTAAAGCTGTTTGTACTATACCATTTTCATCAAAAGCAGAAGAACCTATTTCGTCTTTATAATTAGGTATTCCAAATAATAAAACATTATTTACTCCCGATTTTTGCAATTCGTCTAAAGCAAATAATAATTTATCAGGTGAATATCTATATTGCCCTTCCATAGACTCTATTTCTTCTTTTATATTTTTGCCTTCTTTTACAAATATTGGATAAATTAAAGAATTTTTAGAAACTCTTGTTTCTCTTACCATATTTCTAAGATTAATATTATTTCTCAATCTCCTTGAGCGTTTAAGTAATTCCATATCTACACTACCTATCTATAAATTTATAAACCTTTTATATATTAATACATTTATTATACTATTGCAAACAAAAAAGCAACAATATAAATTGTTGCTTTTTTATTATTATTTTCTAAATTGATATTTATACAATTCTGAGTAAATTCCACCTTTATCAAGTAAATCTTGATGTGTACCTCTTTCTTTTATACCTTCATCATCTAATACGATGATTTCATCAGCATTCTTTATAGTTGATAATCTGTGAGCTACAACAATACAAGTTCTGCCTTTAGATAATTCTTCTAAAGATTGTTGAATTAACATTTCTGTTGCATTATCTAAAGCAGATGTGGCCTCATCTAATATTAATATAGCAGGATTTTTCAAGAATACTCTAGCAATAGAAACTCTTTGTTTTTGCCCACCAGATAACTTAACGCCTCTTTCACCAATATATGTGTCATATCCATTTTCCATTTGCATTATTGCTTCATGGATATTTGCTTTTTTAGCAGCTTCAATAATTTCTTCATCTGTTGCATCTAAATTACCATAAGCTATATTTTCTTTAATTGTTCCTGTAAATAAAAATACATCTTGTGCAACCATACCGATATTTTTTCTCAAAGATTCTCTAGAAACATCTCTTATATCTACACCATCTATTAAAATACTACCTGAATTAATCTCATAAAATCTAGGTATTAAATGGCACAAAGTAGTCTTTCCACCACCTGATGGACCAACAATAGCAACTGTTTTTCCACTTTTTATATCTAAATCTAAATTATTTATAATCAAATCATTATCTTCATTACTGTCTGTATATGAAAAACATACATTTTTAAATTCTATATTTCCTTTAACATTTTCTAAATTAACAGCATTTTCTTTTTCTTGTTCTTCAGAAACATTCATAATTTCTTGGAATCTTTCAAATCCTGTCATACCATTTTGTAATTGCTCATAAAACTGTACCAATCTTTTTATTGGATTTAAAAACATAGTTATAAATAAAACATATTTTGCAAATTCACCAACTGTAATTATTTGATAATAACAGAACAATCCACCTGCTACTAAAACAATCAAATATAGTAAATCTGTAAAAAGACCCATTCCGGAGAAAAAATATCCCATAACTTTATATGCTCTACTTCTAGCTTTTTTAAAGTTATTATTATGATATTCAAATTTATTTTCTTCGTGGCTAGAAGAAGTGTAAGATCTTGATACTTTTATCCCCGCAATAGAGTTTTCTAAACTAGCATTAACTTCAGCAATTTCTTCTCTTGTTTCAGTAAAAGCTTTACTCATACTTTTTCTCATTTTAACAGAAAAAATAATTATAAAAGGTAAAGTAATAAATATAATTAATGTTAGTGGTATATTTATTGTACAAAGTATGATAAATGCACCTAATAAAGAAATTACAGAAATAAATAAATCCTCTGGACCATGATGTGCTAACTCTGAAATATCCATCAAGTCATTTATAATCCTAGACATTATTGTACCTGTTTTGTTCTCATCAAAATATGAAAAAGGTAATTTTTGTAGTTTTCTAAATACATCTTTTCTCATATCAGCCTGCATTCTAACACCAACTACATGCCCATAATATTGTATAAACCAGTTTAATCCAGCCTTAATAACATATATAATAAATAATGCTAATCCCCAAGTTAATAACAATTTTAACTTTTTATTAGGAATATAATCATCTATCATATTACCTGCTATTATTGGATAAAATAAATCACAAACTGCAACCAAAAATGCACATATCATATCCCATATAAATAATTTTTTATGTGGTTTATAATATGATATAAACTTTTTAATCATATAATCTCCCCCTCTTTATTAACAATTTTTTTATATAAAATTATTATAATATCTAACTTTTTTAGTGTCAATAAATCTAATATTTTCACAATTGCAGTTTACAAAAATATTGTGTATCATATATTATATAATTATTTAAAAGGGGGTTTTATATGGGATTATCAAAAACAAAAGATATGACGGTGGGCTCTCCTATGAAGCTTATTTTAGGATTTGCTGTTCCACTAATGTTTGGTAATATTTTCCAGCAATTTTATTCTATGGTTGACACTATTATAGTAGGTAGATACCTTGGAAAAGATGCTTTAGCTGGTGTAGGGTCAACAGGAGCTTTGAACTTTTTGATATTGGGATTTTGTCTAGGAATTTGCAGTGGTTTTTCTATTCCAATAGCTCAAAGATTTGGTTCTAAAAATATTCCTGAACTTAAAAAATTTGTTGGTAATATTATTTGGTTAGCAACAGCATTTGCTGTTGTATTCACTCTGGTGACGGCTTTGTTGTGTAGACAAATGCTAGTTTTAACTAATACACCTGATAATATAATCAACTATTCTTATAATTATTTTTTTGTTATATTATGTGGTATTCCTGCTACAATTTTATACAATATTTTATCTGCAATGCTTAGGGCTTTAGGAGATAGTAAAACTCCCGTTATGTTTTTAGTTATGGCTTCTATCATAAACATAGTGCTTGACATTGTGTTAGTCGTTTATATTCCTTTGGGAGTTGCAGGAGCTGGTATTGCTACAGTTGTATCTCAAGGAATATCTGGAATTGCTTGTCTTATTTTTATTATGAAAAAATTTCCTATCTTACATATTAGCAAACATGACCTTAAACCTAATTTAGGGTATATGATAGAACTTTGTGAGAACGGAGTTCCTATGGGATTACAATATTCTATCACAGCTATTGGTAGTGTAATACTTCAAACTTCTGTAAATTCTTTAGGTTCTATTGCTGTTGCATCTGTAACTGCAGCAAGTAAGTTATCAATGTTCTTCACTTGTGCATTTGATGCATTAGGTGTTGCAATGTCAACATATGGTGGCCAAAATGTTGGAGCTAAAAAATATAATCGTTTAACTTCTGGGTTGTATTCTGGTATGATTTTAGGCAGTATTTATTCTATTATAGCCCTAATAATCATTTTATTCTCAGGTAAAACTTTATTGACACTATTTGTAAGTGCTTCAGAAACACAAATAATCAATGACGCTTATAAATTCTTATTTACCAATGTAATCTTCTTTGTATTATTAACTGGTGTAAATGTTATTAGATTATTGATACAAGGAATGGGTTATGGTAAAGTAGCAATCTTCTCAGGAATTTTTGAAATGATAGCAAGAAGTTTTATAGGATTTTTCATTGTTCCAAGATTTGGATTTTATTCTGCTTGTTACGGAAATCCTTTAGCATGGTTACTAGCTGATCTTTTCTTAGTACCTGCATTTTTCCTAGTATTAAAACATATAAAAACATGGGGACATCAATAAATAAAGTAGGTTTTTACCTACTTTATTTTTTTATACAATGAATTAGAGCACATCATACAAATTACCTTAAGTACAATGTGCTCTAATACGCCTCTTCAATATTCAATTTTCATTTGTCCTTTACTATATATTTTTTATTCACTCAATCGTTTGCCCTCAAAGTTTACATTCTAACTATCATCACTCATCGTCTATCTTTAATTAATCTGTATAAGTACAGTACCTATGGATAGCACAACTTATTAACTAACGATATTTATGAATTTAAGAATTCTTGTAACTTATCTATTGACTTTATATGCTGTAAAACGGTTACAACTTTAATATCAACTATTCGTACATTACTCTTCTATTACTAAAAACAAACACTAACTTTTTTACTATACTATAAAGCATGACGTCTACACTTTCCAGATAACTAACTTTCTTTATAAAGTTGATATCCAATTACTTACATAAAATCTACTTTATGAAATCTTATATAAGCTGTTGTTAAAATATCATCAATCGAAGCCATCTAAAATATGATTTAAATATAACTTCTAATATCAAGTAAATTTAATACAATCTTTATCTTCTTGCTACTTTATGAGCCGAACGATAGTTTTTTCTTGTCTAATCCTCTTTATGAGATTAAAAACAAATTATTGTAAAACTCTCTTTATGAAGTTTGATACAATACATTATAATAAATCACTTACCCAGAACAATTAAGAAGTTCCAACAGATTTTTCTTTATAAAAATCTATCTGTAAAAATTCTTCTTTATAAGAATTCTCACTTTTCTCAATTCCCATTCGATAAAGAACTTATATCTAACAATTTAACCATTCTACTTTATTAGACTAATTAATTCAATATCTGTGACTTAAATTTACTACACTTTAAACAACACATTAGTAAAAATTTCTATAACTACTGTTTTTACTCTAATATTAGTAATAATGTAAAAATATTTTCTAAATTACTAAACATGATTGGACTTACAATCTATATAACTATAAATACGCCATCTAAAACTTTACTTGAGATACTGTAAAAATATACCTAATTAAAGTCATCTAAAATATGATCCAAGTACATCTCATATATCAAGCGAATTTACTACAATCTTTATCTTCTTGCTACTTTATGAGCTGAACGATAGTTTTTTCTTGTCTAATCCTCTTTATGAGATTAAAAACAAATTATTGCAAAACTCTCTTTATGAAGTTTAATACAATACATTATAATAAATCACTTACTCGAGATAATTTAAGAACATTCAACAAATCCTTCTTTATAAGTCTTTATTGGTAAAAATCTTTCTTTATAAAGAAATTTACTTTTCTTAAAAACTACTGATATTGAAATATATATGGCATTTTAATCATTTTACTTTATTAAAACAATTAATTCGATATTCGTAACTTAAACCAACTATACTTAATACCATTTTGAATCTCTCATTCACTTTTTATATCTCACAATAGGTACTTTATGACCAAATTGTTGTATCTGTTTTATGGACTTACAATTTATGAAATATAAAACTGCCATACGCTAAATCTTCTGGTGGACTCACTCCCCACAGATTACTCTTTAATCCTTCTTAGTACATTTACTGTCATTTTCATCACAACCTAATTTATATATGATAGTTGTTTGAAAAATTTCTAAGTTTTAGTACATCGGTATCTCCCTCTTTACGATTAAAGTTATGTTTAATTTTAACTTAACTATCTCATTGGACTAACCTCTTTACTATATTTTCTATACCATGTCCTTATTAATAGTATTTGATAGATTCTATATAAAAGGTTTAATAACCTAACAACTGATTATATTTTAACAATAGTTAAAGTAAATATAATGTACTTATTCCAATGTCTATCAAACTTAAATAACTAGAACAATCGCCTCACCGATTACATCTTTAATTCCTCCTAAACTATATTCCCAAATCCATTAAATAAAATTTGTTTATTTACTTTAACTTTATTGAGAACTTTTATCTTGTCTATATAATAACACCCAAATTATATTTTGTCAATAGTTTTTTTCAACTTTTTTTATTTTTTTTATTTATTTTTTATAAAGAATTAAATTCAATTGACATATCTATAAAAAAACATTAAAATCATATTGTAAATTATTGTATAGGAGGATTACTAATATGAGTGAAAATCAAGAAAACTTAGAATATACACCTGATATCTACACATTAGTAGATGAAGAAGGAAACGAACAAGCTTTTGAATTATTAGATGTAATGGAATTAGATGATAACACATACTTTGCTTTAATTCCTTATTTTGAAAATCCAGAAGATGCATTGAACTCAGATGCTGACTTAGTAGTATTAAAATCTGAAATGGTTGACGGCGAAGAAATGATGGCTACAATCAATGATGATGAAGAATATGATAGAGTTGGAAATATATTCTTAGAAAAATTAGCTAATATGTATGAAGATGAAATGGAAGAACTTGGATTAGAAGTTGAATAATATTTCTAAAAATTTATACTTGTATTTTTAAAAAATAGTGGTATAATATCTTTTGTAAATTAAATAGTTACTGCCTTGTTATAAGTCTTTGACTTTAGTTAGTACAGATTATAATAATCCAACACTTATTTAATTGGGAACCTATCTCTAATTGTATAATTGCAGACCTCCCACTTTTGTGGACGAAGGGAGCATGTCGACAATAGGCGGTTACCCACCCTGCTATAAAGCGGGTTTTTCTTAACTGTACGACTGCAAGGCGGTTATTTTTATTTAAAAAATTAAAGACGACAGAAATTTCTGTCGTCTTTTTTATTTTTGTGTTTTTTCTATTATTTTTTCTATTGTGTCATTTATATAATCAGACTTAAATCTTTCTATATTACCTTCATCACATAATTTTGCAAGTGTTGGATCTA
The DNA here is from genome assembly GCA_017887325.1 of Oscillospiraceae bacterium. Lineage (GTDB taxonomy): Bacteria > Bacillota > Clostridia > Oscillospirales > Ruminococcaceae > Massiliimalia. The sequence continues at coordinate 73,743 of JAGHIE010000005.1, forward strand.
TTGGCAATTTTGCAAGTATATCTAAATTAAATTCTTTTGCAACTTCTTCTATATGACTTTCTCCAAAAATTTTAAATGTACTATCACAATCTGGACACTTTACATAACTATAATTTTCTATAAGACCTAAAACTGGAATATTCATTTTGTTAGCCATATTAACAGCTTTAGAAACAATCATTGAAACCAAATCTTGTGGAGATGTTATTACAATAATACCATCTAATGGCATTGATTGAAACACAGTAAGTGGAACATCTCCTGTTCCTGGTGGCATATCAACAAACATGTAATCCACATCTTGCCATATAACATCTGTCCAAAATTGAGTTACTGCATTTGCAATTACAGGGCCTCTCCATACTACTGGAGTTTTTTCATCATCTAATAACAAATTTATAGACATAACATCTATCCCTGTTGATGTTTTAACAGGTAACATTCCCGCTGTTGTTGCCAAAGCCCTTTGTCCACTCAATCCAAAAACTTTTGGTATTGATGGTCCTGTTATATCTGCATCTAATATTCCTACATTATACCCATTTCTTCTCATAGACACACTTAATAATGATGTAACTAAAGATTTACCAACACCACCTTTACCACTTACTATACCTATTATTTTTTTTACACTGCTCATATCATGTGGTTTTTTTATAAAACTCTCTGGTCTTTTATCTGAACATTTTGAACTACAATTACTGCAATCATGTGAACAACCCATAAATAACCTCCTACTTTTCTTCTTCAAATCTACAATTAGAGCATAAAGCTCCTTTATTACAAGGATTATCTGCAACTGTATATGCTCCGCCTTTAATTTCAATTGACTTGCCATTGACTAACGCATCTGCAATTGTTTTATGTGCTGAATATAAAATTCGTTGAAAAGTCGCTCTTGAAACTTCCATTTTTTCTGAAGCATTATCTTGATCTAACATTTCTAAATCAGCTAATCTTATAGCTTCTATTTCATCAAGTGTTAAAACAACTGTTCCCATACAGTCATTTTCAGGGTGAAATATATAAGATTTAGGCAAACAGCATATTTTTCTATTTTTAGTTGCTCTTGGCACACATTCCACCTCCAAACAAAACAATAATGAGCGTATGCTCATATTGATAATTATATATATTAAAATATTTTTTGTCAAATTATATTTGTACTATAAAAAGACATATTTTTTTATTTAGGTTATTGTATAATAAATTATATCGACAATCTTTTGTGCAATTTCAACATATTGTAAAGAATATGTAAAGATAAATTGTTGTAAAACATTATTATTTATAATATGTACAAAGTGTAGTTACATATTGTTAATAATTTTATAATAGTATATAAATAATAAATAAAATAATAAGGAGAAAGATTTTAAATGAATCATAAAGTTAGTGAAAATAATAATGCAAATGATTTACCTCTATATCTATTTCATAAAGGTGAAAATTTCAAAACATATGATTTTCTAGGCGTTCATAAAGAAAATGATGGATATGTCTTTAGAGTCTGGGCTCCAAATGCTAAAAGCATTAAAGTAATTGGTGATTTTAGTGATTGGGATCCTGATAACTCCCCTGACATGACAAAAATTTCTGATGGTGTTTGGGAATGTTTCATAAATAAAAATTTAGAAAATAATTGCTACAAATACTATATAGAAAAACAAAATGGTGATTTTTGCTATAAAAGTGACCCTTATGGTTACTATATGCAAAAGAGACCTGATAATGCAAGTATCGTATATAATATTGATAATTTTAAATGGACAGATAAAAGACATCAAGCTAGCAAAAGAAGAAAGAATATATTAAATTCTGCTATAAACATATATGAAGTTCATCTATCATCTTGGGCTCAAAAAGAAGATGGCGAATTTTATACATATTCTGAACTAGCAGAAAAAATTATCCCATACATAAAAGAAATGGGATATACTCATATTGAATTAATGCCTATATCTGAGTATCCTTATGACCCTTCTTGGGGATATCAAGTTACAGGATATTACGCTCCAACTTCAAGGTATGGCACACCTACAGATTTTATGAACTTTGTAAACGAGTTTCATAATGCTGGTATTGGAGTAATTCTCGATTGGGTTGGTGCTCACTTCCCTAAAGACGAAAATGGTCTTGCAGAATTTGATGGTAGTTGTTGTTATGAATATTCTGATAATTTAAAAAACGAACACCCAGAATGGAATACAAAAATATTTGATTATGGTAGAAATGAAGTTATCTGTTTCTTAATTTCAAATGTAATGTTTTGGGCTGAAAAATACCATATAGATGGATTTAGAATTGATGCTGTTGCATCTATGCTATATCTAGATTATGGAAGACGAGGTGGAGAATGGCGTCCAAATAAATATGGTTCTAATGAAAACTTAGAAGCTATTAGCCTATTACAAAAATTAAACTCCACATTACTTACAGAACATAAAGGAACAATAACAATCGCAGAAGAATCTACTGCTTTTCCACTAGTTACAAAACCTCCTTATGATAACGGACTAGGTTTTACATTTAAGTGGAATATGGGTTGGATGAATGACTCTTTAAGTTATTTATCAACAGATCCATTATTTAGAAAACATAATCACAATAAACTCACATTTGGTCTTACATACGCATTTAGTGAAAACTATATTTTACCATTATCACATGACGAAGTTGTACATGGTAAAAAATCATTAATAGAAAAAATTCCTGGTGAATACGATCAAAAATTTGATAACTTAAGAGCCTTTTATGGCTATATGATGGGTCACCCTGGAAAAAAATTAAACTTTATGGGTAATGAATTTGCACAATTTATAGAATGGGATTATTCAAAAAGTTTAGATTGGTTTTTATTAGACTACAAAAAGCACAAACAAATGCATAACTTTGTAAAAGATTTAAACCATTTATATCTAGAACAATCTTCTCTATGGCAAAATGACTATAACTGGGAAGGTTTCAAATGGATATGTCATGATGATTACACACAAAATATAGTGTCTTTTAGAAGAATAAATCTTAAAGGAAAAGAACTTGTTTTTATATGCAACTTCTCTCCTGTTACAAGAAAAAATTACAGAATAGGTGTTCCTAACTGGGGTGTATACACACCTATACTAAATAGTGATGATAAAAAATATGGTGGTAATGGTACAAGAGTTTCTAAAGTAAAATCTGAGGAAATTCCAAGCCATGGTTGTGACTACTCTATTTCAGTGACTGTTCCACAAATGTCAACACTAATTTTATCTGTGACAAAACAAAAAGCACCTGCAAAAAAACAAGTTAAAGAACTGAAAAAAGATGATAAATAATTGATAATAATATTATGAAATATTGCATATATATTATATAAATATTTTTAGGAGGTCATTAAAATGCTAGAAAGATCAAAAGAATGTATCGCTATGCTTTTAGCTGGTGGGCAAGGAAGTAGATTAAAAGTACTTACATCAGATATCGCCAAACCAGCTGTAAGTTTTGGTGGTAAGTATAAAATCATTGACTTTACACTATCTAACTGTATTAACTCTGGTATAGATACTGTTGGTATTTTAACACAATACGAACCATTAGTATTAAACAGTTATATTGGTAATGGTCAACCTTGGGGACTAAATAGAAACTATGGTGGGGTTAAAATACTTCCTCCATACTCTAGAAGCCAAAAGTCAGAATGGTACAAAGGTACTGCAAATGCAATATATCAAAATATTCATTATATTGATATGTACAATCCTGAATATGTTTTAGTTTTATCAGGTGACCACATCTATAAAATGGACTATTCAAAAATGCTTGAATATCATAAAGAAAAACAAGCAGATTGTACAATAGCTGTTATAGATGTTCCTATGGAAGAAACATATAGATTTGGTATTATTAATGCTAATGAAGACGGCTCAATATATGAATTTGAAGAAAAACCTAAACATGCTAAAAGTACAAAGGCATCTATGGGAATTTATATATTTAAGTGGAGTGTGTTAAGAGAATACTTAATTCAAGACGAAGAAGATCCAAACTCTTCTAATGACTTTGGTAAAAATATTCTTCCTAACCTATTAAATGATGGTAAGAAACTATTTGCTTATAGTTTCTCTGGATATTGGAAAGATGTTGGTACATTGGAAAGTCTATGGGAAGCAAATATGGATTTAATCAATCCAAATGTTGACTTTGACTTAAAAGATACTGATTTTAAAATTTATGCTAGAAACTATGCAAAACCACCTTCATTTATTTCTAAAAATTCTAGTATAAAAAATTCTATAATTTCAGAAGGTTGTAATATACAAGGTACTATTGAAAATTCAATAATATTTACTGGTTGTACAATAGAAGAAAATGTACATATTAAAAACAGTGTTATTATGCCAAACAGCGTAATAAAATCTGGAAGTGATGTAAACTATTCTATAGTTGGTGAGAACTGTGTCATTAATGAAAATTGTACAGTAGGTAAAGATCAATTATTCAGCATACAAATTAGTGTTGTAGGAACAAATAAAGTTTTACCTGAAAATACAACTATATTACCAAAGGAAATATTCTAATTTATTAAAATTAAGAAAAGAGGAAATTTATGAAAATGATAGGAGTTATATTTTCTAATATATTTGACCATGCATTAGGAGATTTAACAAAACACAGAACACTTGCATCTTTACCTTTTGGTTCTAGATACAGATTAATAGATTTCGTATTATCAAATATGTCAAACTCTAGTATTGACCACATAGGGGTTATTACTAAATATAATTACCAATCACTAATGGACCACTTAGGTTCTTGTGAAGAATGGGACTTAAATAGAAAAAATGGACGAGTTGTTATTATTCCTCCATTTTCTAACGGACCTAGTGAAATTTATCAAGGAAAATTACAAGCATTATCTGGTGCTTTAACTTTCTTAAAAAGAGCAAAAGGTCATTATGTATTATTATCTTCAAGCAATATTATTTGCAATATAGATTATGATGAAGTTTTCAAATCACATGTTAAGTCAGGTGAAAAAGTAACAATAGTTTGTCACAAACAAACACCTAAAAATAGTGATGAAAGAAAAGATTTAGTTTTATCTTATAAAGATAATAAAGTAACAGATATTATGATAAATCATGCTTATACAGATGAAAACCTTATTGGTATGGGTATGTATATTGTAGAAAAAGATTTCTTAATAGATGTTATAGACGATTGTGTTTCTCATGGCTTATATGATCTAGAAAAAGATTTTCTACAAAAATATTTCTTACAAAAAGGATTAGGCATAAATATTTATGAATTTAAAAATTCTGTATTAACTATAGAAGATGTTCCTTCATACTTTAGATGTAACGAATTACTATTAGATGAAAATATTAGAAAAGATATTTTCAATCCACAAAATCCTATATATACTAAAGTTAGAGATGAAATTCCTACATATTATAGTTCTAACTGTACTGTTGATAACTGTCTAGTTGCTGATGGTTGTAGAATTTTAGGAACAGTTGAAAATTCAATATTATTCAGAGATATTACTATTGAAGAAGGAGCTTATGTAAAAGATTCTATCATTATGCAAGGCTCTGTTATCAAAAAAGGTGCTAATGTACAATCATGCATCATAGATAAAGATACAGTAATTACTGAAAATAGAACATTAGTAGGAAATGAATCATGTCCTGTTATTGTTCAAAAAGGACAAACAGTTTAAGGAGTTTTAGTATGAATATCATTTATGCCTCAAGTGAAGGCTACCCTTTTGTAAAAACTGGTGGTTTAGGTGATGTTATATATTCATTACCAAAAGAACTATCAAAAGATAAAGATTTGAATATATCAATTTTTCTTCCATATTATAATACTATAAAATATAGTGACAAATATGATATCGAATATGTTACAAATTTTTATGTAAACTTAGGTTGGAGAAATCAATATTGTGGTATATTTAAAACAACTCTTAACAATATAACTTATTATTTTATAGATAATAATTATTATTTTGATAGAGCTAAACCTTATGGCGATTATGATGATGGTGAAAAATTTGCTTTCTTTAGCAAAGCAATTTTAGAAAGTATCTTCAAATTAAATTTATATCCAGATATAATCCATTGTCATGACTGGCAAACTGCCCTAGTTCCTATATTCTTAAAAGCATTTTATTCTCATTTAGACAATTTCAAAAATGCAAAAACTGTATTTACAATACACAACATAGAATATCAAGGAAAAGTTGGAAATAATTTCTTCCATGAAGTTTTAGGATTAGGAAACGAATTTTTTGACACTATTCACTATGATGATTGCCTAAACTTTATGAAGAGTGCTATTGTTTTATCTGATAAAGTTACAACTGTATCAAGAACTTACGCTCACGAAATAAAACATGCTTATTTTGCTCATGGTTTACAATATGTAATTAACGATTATGCTTACAAAATAAGTGGTATAGTAAATGGAATTGATACACAACTTTATAATAGTGAAACTGATAAAACAATAAAATATAATTTTGATTTAAAATCTCTTGATAAAAAAGCTGATAACAAAACTTATCTACAAAAACAATTAGGTTTACCTGTTAACAAAGATATTCCTATGATTGGTATTATCAGTAGATTAGTTTCTCATAAAGGTCTTGACCTTGTTGAATATATAGCAGATGAATTACTTCAACAATCCGTACAATTAGTTATATTAGGTACTGGAGATTATCATTTTGAAGAATTTTTCAGAAATTTACAATATAGATATCCTGATAAAGTTAGTAGCAATATTTTATTTGATGCTAAATTGGCAAATCAAATATATGCTAGTTCAGATTTCTTCTTAATGCCATCAAAAACAGAGCCTTGTGGATTATCTCAACTTATTGCAATGAGATATGGAACTGTTCCTATTGTCAGAGAAACTGGTGGATTATTTGATACAGTTACTCCTTTTGACAAAACTACTTTAAACGACGGTAGAGGTTTTACATTCAAAACATACAATGCTCATGATATGCTTCATAGCATTAACCTTGCATTAGATTTATATCAAGATAAACCTGTTTTAAAACATCTAATCAAAAATGATTTAGATTATAACTCAAGTTGGACAGAGTCTGCAAAAGAATCTTTGAAACTATATAAATCTATATAAATAAATTAAGTTGTGCTTAATTAAATATCAAGCACAACTTAATTTTGATGTTTTATAAAATTCACAGCAAATAATAAATTTTCATAATATATGTTGAGTTATTGTACATTAATTACATTTATATTGAAAGGACTGATATTACAATGAATATTTCAAAAACTCAAATAAAAAATATGCTTAATGATAAATGTTTATACACATTTGGTTGTACATTAAACAAAGCAAGTGAACAACAAATATACAAAACAACTTGTCTTGTTGTCAAAGACATAATAACTAATAAATCTAATGAATATGATGAACTTGTAAAAGAAAAAGAAGGCAAACAAGTTTACTACATGTCCATGGAATTTTTAGTAGGTACTTCCCTAAAAAATAATTTATACAACCTAAATCTTGAAAATGATTTTAAACAAGTGCTATCTGATATAGGTGTAAATATTGAAGATTTATATAAAATAGAACCTGATGCTGGACTTGGCAATGGTGGTCTTGGTAGACTAGCTTCTTGCTATATGGATTCATTAACAACTTTATCTATGAAAGCAACTGGCTATTCACTAAGATATGAATTCGGTATATTTAAACAAAAAATTATTGACGGTTGGCAAATGGAATTTCCTGACAACTGGTTAGATTTAGGAGATGTTTGGTTAAAATCTAGAGAAGATACATCTTTTGAAATAAAATTTGGTGGCGAAGTTGTACACGGAGAAGAAAACGGAAGATATAAACCTAGACATATCAACTATGACACTGTTATAGCTGTTCCTTATGATATGTATATTACAGGTTATGATACTAATGCTGTAAACAAACTTGTTTTATGGAGTGCTAAATCTCCTAAAAATATTGATATGAACTTATTCTCTCGTGGTGACTATGTAAAAGCTTTAGAAGAAAATACAATGGCTGAAGCAATAACAAAAGTATTATATCCAGCAGATGACCATATTGAAGGTAAAAGATTAAGATTAAAACAACAATATGTTTTAGTTAGTGCTTCAATCCAAAATATATTAAAAGACCATATGGAACAATATAATGATATTCAATTATTACCAGAAAAAGTAGCTATTCATATAAATGATACTCACCCTGCACTATGTGTTCCAGAACTTATGAGAATTTTATTAGATGATTATAACCTAGACTGGGATAATGCATTTGATATTTGTAATAGAACTCTATTCTACACAAACCATACTGTAATGAGTGAAGCTTTAGAAAAATGGCCTGAATTCTTGTTCAAACAAGAACTACCTAGAGTTTATACTATTGTATGTGAAATTAATAGAAGATTTGTTAACCAAATAAGAGAAATTTATCCTAACGATTTTGCAAAAATTGATTATATGTCAATAATTTCAAATAATGAAGTAAAAATGGCTAACTTATGTTTAGCTTGTGTTAACAAAGTTAACGGTGTTTCTAAACTTCATAGTAATATATTAAAAGATAGTATCTTTAATGATTTTTATAATATTACTCCTGACAAATTTACAAATGTAACTAATGGTATTGCATATAGAAGATGGTTATGCCAATCAAACCCTAACTTAACAAACTTCTTAAAAGAATTGATTGGTGATGGATTTACTCATAATTCATTAGAATTAGAAAAACTATTAAAATACAAAGACGATAAAAATGTTTTAGATAAATTAAAAGAAATTAAATTTAAAAACAAACAAGTATTAGCAGAACTTATTTCTAAAGAAAATGGTGTTAATGTAGACTGCAACTCTATCTTTGATGTACAAATTAAGAGACTTCACGAATATAAACGCCAATTATTGAATGTATTAAATATTCTTAATATGTATATTGAAATAAAAGAAAATCCTAATTTAAATATTCCACCAAGAACTTTTATATTCTCTGCAAAAGCTTCTTCTGGATATTTTATGGCTAAACAAATAATAAGACTTATTAATTATGTTTCAAACTTAATTAATAACGACCCTGTTGTAAGAGATAAAATTAAAGTAATCTTTATTGAAGACTATAAAGTTTCTTTAGCTCAAATAATAATTCCTTCTGCTGATATATCTGAACAAATTTCAGTTGCAGGAAAAGAAGCTTCTGGTACAGGTAATATGAAACTTATGTTAAATGGTGCTGTTACTGTTGGTACATTAGATGGTGCTAATGTAGAAATTTTTGAACAAGTTGGTGAAGATAATATATTCTTATTTGGATTAAAAGCTCATGAAGTTGAAGAATTATGGAGAAAAGGATATAATCCATTAGACTTCTACAACAATAATGAAAGATTAAAACAAATAATAAATATATTAACATCTGGTATTTTAGGATATAAATTCTTTGATATTGCCGATTCACTACTTACTAATAGATATGGCGTTGCTGATGCTTATATGACTCTAGCAGACTTTAATTCATATGTTGACATTCAAAAACAAGTTTCTACAGTTTACCAAGATAAATATAAATTTAACAATATGAGCTTAGTTAATATTGCAAAAGCTGGTGTATTCTCTTCTGATATTTCAATTTCTAACTATGCTAAAGATATATGGCATATAAAAGGAATTAAATAAGGTGGTTAACATTGAAAGTTTATCACAATAATTTATTACCAAAATATAAAACTCCTTTTGGTTGTATAAAACAAGATGAAACTTGTACTATTAAATTAGAATGTTATGATATAGATATATCTTATGTTGATTTAATAATAGAACATGAAGATGGAAGCTTATATAAAATTATTCCAATGAAAAAAATAAATACCAACATATATAAATCAACTTTCAAAGAATCTAACTGTGGATTATACTACTATTATTTTAAAATTAATAATAACATCAATATTTACAAAGATAATTATTTCGATGCAACAGCTGTTCCTAACAACAAATGGCAATTGACCTGCTATGAAAAAGACTATGATACTCCAAGAGATTTTAAAGGTAAAGTATATTATCAAATCTTTCCAGATAGATTTGCACAATATGATAACTGTGATACTTCCGACAAATTGCAACCTTTTTGGATACACAATGACAAATACGAAAAACCTGTTTTTCAACCAAACCAAAATGGAATTATTGAAAACAATGATTTCTTTGGTGGAAATATTGAAGGTATCATACACAAGCTTGATTATCTAAAAGAACTAGGTGTATCTATAATATATATTAATCCAATATTTATGGCATACTCAAATCATAGATATGATACTGCTGACTATTTAAGAATAGATCCCCTATTAGGTACAGAAGAAGATTTTAAAAAACTATGTAAAGATGCTCATTCTATTGGCATAAAAATTATATTAGATGGAGTTTTTTCACATACAGGTTGTAATAGCGTTTATTTTGATAAATATGGTGTTTTCAAAAACGGTGCTTATAATAATCAAAATTCACCTTATTTTGATTGGTATCAATTTCAAGAAAATTCAACAACTGAATATATTTCATGGTGGGGTATCGATACCCTACCATGTACTAATGAAACCAATCCTAGTTATATGAACTTTATCATAAATACAGTTGTTCCACATTGGATAAATATGGGTGCTGATGGATTTAGACTAGATGTGGCAGATGAATTACCTGATGAGTTTATAAAAGCTCTAAATACAAAAATCAAAGAAATTAAGCCTAATGGAATAATTATAGGTGAGGTATGGGAAGATGCCTCTAACAAAATTAGTTACTCTATTAGAAGAAAATATTTTACAAATTCTGAGTTAGATAGTGTTATGAACTATCCTTTTAGAGATGCAATTATAAAATTAGTAAGAGAAGAAATATCTCTAAAAGATTTTGAATTTGCAATAATGACAATTATAGAGCATTACCCTAAACCTGTTTTAGATTGCTTAATGAATAATTTAAGCACTCATGATACAATGAGAATTTTAACTAGTGTTAGTGATATTAATTTTAATATTACTAAAGAAGAAAAATCTAACTATAGTATTCCTAGCGAAAAACTTGATTTATCATTTGCTAGACTAAAATTAGCAGTATTTTTGCAGTTTGTTTTATGTGGTTGTCCTTGTATATACTATGGTGATGAAATCGGAATGCAAGGCTTTGAAGACCCATTTAATAGAGAATTCTTTAAATGGAATAACATCAATTATCAATTATTGAACTTTTATAAAAATATGGCTAATATCAAAAACTCATATGAAGCATTACAAATAGGTGATTTCAAAATACTGGAAAACAATCAAAATGTTCTTATCTTTTCAAGAGAATATGAAGATGAAGAATTTATTGGAATTATATCTTTATCTGATAATTTTGATTACTATTATAATTTTGAAATTGTCTGTTGTCACAATTGTGATGTTTATCCAAAACAACTTAATTTTAAAAAATATGGTTTTGCATTATTAAAAAATAAGTGATAGATTTAATATCTATCACTTATTTTCTATCATAAGATTATTTTTTTCTTGTATTTGGTTTATATCTTGAAATTCTGTCATATTTGTCCAATATCTTTTTGGCATATGACTTTGCCTACATTTATGATTTTCTCTTTCTTTTATAGCAATACTATCATAATAATTTTTCCACAATCTTCTATACTCTAATTCTTCCATAGTAGGAGTATCCATATTAAATTCATCTATATTTACTATTATACTTTTATGTGGTTTATATAATAAACCTAAAGAATGTGTCTTATCATAAATCATAAAACATTCATTTGGAAATCTATCAATAAAATGATTTTTTATTAAAGGTAATACATTATTTTTAGGTTCTATTTGTGCAATCATAAAATTATCTTTTATAGAAAACCTGATAAAACCTTTAAATAGATGTGCTTCATTATTCAAATTTTTTACCGAATCAAATAGTTGACTGACTACATTATCAGATAAATCATTAAAAGCAAATTGCCCTTGTTTGTGAATTTTTCTAACCATAATTAATATTAAAAATTCTTTTCTAGGATGACAAGTTAAAAATGCTTTTTTGATAAGATTTATAGCCTTTTTCCCTCCTTTATCAACTATATACTTATATACTCTATTTGCTTTTTCTTGCGAATTTTCTATATATCTTTTAGATAAAAGTAATATTTGTTCTCTGTCATCAGAAACAATGTCTAAAGGTATTTCTTTTTTATCAAAGCTTTCAAATACACAGCATAATAAACCTTCAAAACTACCATCATATTCATATATAACAGCATTTTTTGTCATATTACTCCCCCTATTAAAATTCTCCTGTAATGCTCTTAACTATATCTTGTCCTATAACTTTTTCTTGTGGAAATAGTGTTAATTGTTCAAAAGAGTTATTTAAAAAATTATTGTCTAACAAACTAATTCCTTTTTCTGAAATTAAATTTCTAATTATATTATCATTGTTTATATTTAAATTTATATTTAATTTACCACTACAAGTTATAAAATATTGTGCTCGTTTTAAAACAACACCTATTTTTTTAAGTGCAGTAAAATCTAAAGACCTAGATTTTCTAGCTATAACTATTCTTTTAGCACTTTTAACACCTATTCCAGGAACTCTGAGCAACATTTCAAAAGAAGCCTTATTAACATCAACTGGAAATAAATCCATATTATTTATTGCCCAATTGCACTTAGGGTCAATCAATGGATTAAATGATTGATTTTTCTCATCTAATAACTCGTTTGCATTAAATCCATAAAATCTTAAAAGCCAGTCTGCTTGATATAATCTATGCTCTCTTAATAATGGTGGTTTATAATCAATTTTTGATGGTAACAAAGGATTATCAACAACTGGTATATAAGCTGAATAAAAAACTCTTTTTAGAGAATATTTTTTATATAGTCCCTCTGTAAGTCTTAAAATTTGATAGTCGGTTTCGCCTGTTGCTCCTACTATCATCTGAGTACTTTGTCCTGCTGGTGCAAATTTAGGTGCTTTTTTATATTTTACAATATCATATTTATTTTCTGTTATTTTATTATCTATTATTTTCATATTATCCAATATTGCTTTTTTACTTTTATCTGGTGCTAGTAAATTTAAACTTTTCTCTGTTGGCATTTCAATATTAACACTCATTCTATCTACTAACATTCCTAGTCTTTGCAATAACGCTTCATCTGCTCCTGGAATTGCTTTTGCATGTATATATCCAAAGAAATGATATTCTTCTCTTAATATTCTTACAACTTCTATTATTTTTTCACATGTATAGTCAGGATTTTTAATTATTCCAGAGCTTAAAAATAAACCTTCTATATAATTTCTTTTATAGAAATTCATAGTTAAATCAGCTAATTCTCTAGGAGTAAACGCCACTCTTTTTACATCATTACTTCTTCTATTAATACAATACTTACAATCGTAAATACAATAATTTGTCATTAATACTTTTAATAAACTTATACATCTTCCATCTGCAGAAAAGCTGTGACAAATACCCATTTTACTTGCACTACCAATTCCCATATTATTAGAAGTTTTATTTACTCCACTAGATGTACAAGCAACATCATATTTAGCAGAATCGCTTAATATTTCTAATTTTTCCATAAGATTCACAAAAACACCTTCTTTTACATTTATTATACAAAAGAACATATGTTCTTGTCAAGTAAGTATTATTTGTCAAATGTATCTATTTTATGATATAATAAATAAATATAATTTAAAAAGGAGTTGTCAAATTTGGATTATAAACAACAATTTTTAGATTTGTATCAAAAATATATTTCTCATAGAGAAGGTGCAGATAAATTATTAGAATATTTATTATCAAAACATAGTGATTTTTTCACAGCACCTGCTAGTACAAGATTTCATGGGTCTTATGAAGGTGGTCTTGTAGAACACAGTATAAATGTATATAACTGTTTAAAAGATTATTTATCAAGACCAAGCTTAAAAGATTATGGAATTGAATATAGCGATGAAAGTATCGCAATAGTTGCACTATTACACGATATATGCAAAATAAATTGTTATAAAAAAAGTTTTAGAAATGTAAAAAATGATAATGGTGTATGGGAAAAAGTTCCTACTTATGAATTTGATGATAAGCTTCCATATGGTCATGGTGAAAAATCAGTATATATAATAACTGGTTTTATGAGATTAACTAGAGAAGAATCTTTTGCTATTCGCTATCATATGGGATTTTCTGGAACAGAAGATGTAAGAAATGTAAGTGCTTCTTTTGAAATGTATCCACTTTCATTTGCATTATCCGTTGCAGATATGGAAGCAACATATTATATAGAAAGTAAAAAATAATTATAAGGAGAGAAAAATGAAAAATAAAAAGTCTACAAATTTATCTAGATTGCATACGATAGACCTTTTTAGAGGATTTGCAGTTTTAAGTATGATTGCATATCATTTTGTATTTGACTTAAAATATATTTTTAATGTAAATATCCCTTGGTTTGAATCTTATGGTGCTTATCTTTGGCAACAAAGTATTTGCATTGTTTTTATATTTGTATCTGGTATTTCTTTTACATTTAGTAAAAACAATATAAAACGAGGATTTATTATATTAATTTTAGGAATTCTTTTTTCATTAGGTACTTATTTAATTATTCCTGAACAGTTTATAGTTTTTGGCATATTACATTTTCTTGGGATCTCTTGTATTATAACAGCAATATTATTCCCATTACTCAAAAAAATTCCTGCTCACATAGGATTTTTAATATTTATACTTCTATTTTTAATATTTAAAGGTATAAATGATGGTTATGTTGGATTTGCTGATATCAGTCTATACAAGTTACCACAATCAATATATGATGTGCCTTTCTTGTCTATAGTAGGATTCCCTAATGATTCATTCTTTTCTGCCGATTATTATCCAATATTTCCTTGGTTATTCCTATATTGGAGTGGTATTTTTGCTTGGTTTTGCATTAGTCCTAGAGTAAAACAAGCTCCTGTCTGTAGAATAAAAATTCCTTTTATCAACTTTTTTGGAAGACACGCTTTAATCGTTTATATACTACATCAACCAATATGTTATGGACTAATTTATTTATTTTTTAAACTTATAATAGGTCGTTAAAAAATTATTGACAAACTGAAAACGCTATTGTATTATTAACTTAATACAATAGCGTTTTTGCTTGAGGAGGATTTTTATGATTTTAAAATTAGAAAATATTAATAAATCATTTGGGGAAAAACAAATTTTTAACAACGCTAATTTTACTTTTGAAAAAGGGAAAATTTATGGGTTATTAGGACGAAATGGAGCTGGTAAAACAACTTTGTTCAACTGCATTTCTGGGGATTTAAAATTAGATAGTGGTAATATATACCTAAACGAAAATATTGAAGATACACCAATATCAACAGACAATATCGGAATGGTTTACTCAACTCCAATATTACCGGACTTTTTGACAGGCTATGAATTTATAAAATTCTACATCGATATAAATAAAGATAAAGTAGATAATCTAAAAACTATTGATGAATATTTTGAAATAGTAAAACTTGAAAAAGAAGATAGACATAAATTAATAAAAAGTTATTCTCATGGTATGAAGAATAAACTACAAATGCTATGTTTTATCATCTCAAAGCCACCTGTAATTTTACTAGACGAACCACTAACCTCATTTGATGTCGTTGTGGCTTTAGAGATGAAAAAATTATTAAAAGAATTAAAACATGACCACATCATAATATTTTCTACTCATATACTACAACTTGCAACAGACCTATGCGACGAAGTTGTAATCTTACATCAACATATTTTAAGCGAAACAAATCAAGAACTTCTACACTCTCCAGAATTCGAAGCTAAACTTATTGATATACTTAAAGATGAAGAATAATGGAGGTTGAGTGTTATGTTTAACAATATAAAAACGATATCCTATGTATCAGGAACTACTAAAACGAACACCTTTTTCTATTTTTTAAAGAAATTACCTATATTTAAAAAATTAGTTTCAGATGAAATATACAGTTTTTTAGATATAAAAGCTTTTGTAAGTATCGTTATGGTTGTATGTTCTACACTATTTAACATATTTATTAAATTTGCCTATGTGTTTATTTTTGGTATTGGTATTGCTCTGACAGCCAAAAATTATAAAAGTATAGACAGCACTTTATTTATCTTTTCACTTACTGTATTCAGTATATTGGGTGGTCTTTTAAAAGGGAGTGCAATCTGTGACCCAAGTGATGAAAAATACACTTGTATAAAACTTCTTAAAATGCCTGCAAAAGATTACTGTATATCAAAATTTATTCTTTCTTTATTTAACAATACAATTTCATTTATACCTGCTGTTATTGTATTGGGATTAATCGTAAAATTGTCTATATTACAATCTTTGCTTTTATCAGTTAATATAGTATGTGCACATGTAATTTCTGAAGTTATACATATGTATCTAAACAAAAAATTCAATACTATTTTAGGTTCTAATGTTCCTTATAGCTTTTTCTATATAATATTTATTCCTGCAGTATTTTTAAGTATATTATTACTTGATAGATACTATACTCATCTTAATATAATACCTACTATATCAGATATATCTACTAGTATTCCATTTACACTAATAATGATATGTTTATCTGACCTTTGTTTTATTTATATTAAAAAATATAATAATTACTATGACTTAATCAAAAAATCATTACAACAAGATGAGATAAAAAAAGTTTCAATTAGACAAAATATGCAAGGTAGTAACAATACCTTTAAAGATGTTAAATTAAAAGATGATAAAGATTTAGTTATTAAAGGTAAAAATTTTGATAAATATACAGGTTATCAATACTTAAATGAAATCTTCTTTGCTAGACATAAAAGATTATTGATTAAACCAGTTTACAATGCAATCGGTGTTATTTTCGGGGTAACTTTAGTTACGCTAATATCATATTTCTTAGTACCTACAACAACTCCATACATACATGATATTATGGCTGAATTCTTAAACCTATTCTCCTTGTTTCCATTTTTAATATATTTTGTAACTTTATTTAGTAGCGAAAGAGCTTGTAGGGCTATGTTTTTTAACTGTGATATAAGCTTATTAAGTTATTCTTATTATCGTAAACCT
The DNA here is from genome assembly GCA_017887325.1 of Oscillospiraceae bacterium. GTDB lineage: Bacteria > Bacillota > Clostridia > Oscillospirales > Ruminococcaceae > Massiliimalia. The sequence continues at coordinate 90,940 of JAGHIE010000005.1, forward strand.
AAAGTTGTATTAGAAACATTCAAAATAAGATTAATAAAAATATTTAAAACCAATTTATTGCTATGTTTAAGCATATGTTTATGTTATTTAATATTAATGATTGCAACTAAAAATGTAATTAATATATATGATACTGGATTATTTTTTATAAGCATAATATCACTTGGTGCATTTTTCTCAATATATCATTTATTTGCTTATTATATATTCCAACCTTTTTCAACAGAATTGAATGTTAAAAATCCATTTTACAGTATACTTAATGTTGTTATTTACTTAATATGCTATGTTTCAATGCAATTAAGATTACCACTTTTAGGGTTTGCTATTGCTGTAATATCTATATCAATTATATTCTGTATCGTAGCATTAATATTAGTTTATAAACTAGCTCCAAAAACATTTAGAATAAAATAAACAAAAAAGACAACTTGATTTTCAAGTTGTCTTTTTATTTTAAATATGTTTTATATTAACCTTTTTTTCTAGCTTTAGCACGAAGTGTATTATCCAAAATAGCTTTTCTAATACGGATACTTTCTGGTGTAACTTCTACTAATTCATCATCACTAATAAATTCTAAAGCTTGTTCCAAACTCATAGTTTTTGGTGGAACTAATCTTAACGCATCATCAGAACCTGAAGCACGAGTATTTGTAAGTTGTTTTCTCTTACAAACATTTACAACTAAGTCTTCTGCTTTTGGAGATTGACCAATAACCATACCTTCATAAACAGGAACACCAGCACCAATAAATAGTGTACCTCTTTCTTGAGCGTTATATAATCCATAAGTAATTGATTCACCTGTTTCATAAGAAATTAATGAACCTGTATTTCTCTTAGCAATTTCACCTTTATATGGTTGATAACATTCAAAAACAGAACTCATGATACCTTCACCTTTAGTATCTGTTAAGAATTCGTTTTTATAACCGAATAAACCACGAGATGGTACTAAAAATTCAATTCTCATACGGTTACCTTGTGGTTGCATATGTTGTAATTCACCTTTACGGTTACCCATTTTTTCCATTACAGAACCCATATATTCTTCTGGAACATCAACAACAAGTCTTTCAATAGGTTCACATTTTTTGCCATCTATTTCTTGGAATAAAACTCTAGGTGTACTTACTTGTAACTCATAACCTTCACGACGCATATTTTCAATTAAGATAGATAAGTGCATTTCGCCACGACCTGCTACTAAGAAGCTGTCTGTATTATCTGCTTCTGTAACTCTTAAAGAAACGTCTTTTAATAATTCTTTTTCTAGTCTTTCTCTGATTTGTCTTGTAGTTACAAATTTACCTTCTTTACCAGCGAAAGGAGAGTTATTAACTGAGAATGTCATTTCAATTGTTGGTTTTGAAATAGCAGAGAACTCAATAGGTTCAACTGTATTTGGGTCACATAATGTATCACCAATAGTTAAATCAGCGATACCAGAAATACAAACAATATCACCAACTGTAGCTGTTTCGCAAGGTGTTCTCTTTAAGTTTTCAATTTGGTATAAATTTACAACTCTACCTTTGTATTGTCTATCTGGATTATGATAGTCACATACTACAACTTCTTGGTTTTGTTTTAATGTACCTCTTTCAACCCTACCAATAGCAATTCTACCAACATATTCATTGTAGTCTATTGAAGAAACTAACATTTGGAATGGTTCTTCTGGTTCACCTTGTGGTGCCGGAATATGTTCTAAAATAGCATCAAATAAAGGAACTAAATCAGTACCTGTTTGAGTATAATCAAGTGTAGCTGTACCTTCTCTACCAGAACAGAATACAACAGGGCTATCTAATTGTTCATCTGTTGCATTTAAATCCATTAATAGTTCTAATACTTCATCTTCAATTTCATCTAAGCGAGCATCTGGTCTGTCCATTTTGTTTACAACAACAATTATTTTATGTCCTAATTCTAATGCTTTTTGTAAAACGAATCTAGTTTGAGGCATAGTACCTTCAAAGCTATCTACTAGTAATAAAACCCCATCAACCATTTTCAATACACGCTCAACTTCACCAGCAAAGTCAGCATGTCCTGGAGTGTCAATAATATTTATTTTTACACCTTTATAGTTTGCAGATGTATTTTTAGCAAGTATAGTGATACCTCTTTCACGCTCTAAATCATTATTGTCCATTACACGATCTTGTACAACTTGATTTTCTCTAAAAGCGCCACCTTGTTTTAACATTTCGTCAACAAGAGTAGTTTTACCATGGTCAACGTGTGCTACGATTGCAATGTTTCTTAAATCTTCTCTAATCAAAGCTATTACTCCTTTATATAATATATCCCGTCAATAAATTCTCATACTATTTTATTATAATTATATTGACTAAAAAATTCTACTTTTTTTATACATATCAGAAAAATTTTGTAACAATACATACAAAAATATTATTTATTATAATATATTTTGTCAAAATTTTAAGCTGTTCTAATTTTAATATTAAAACAGCTTAAAATAATTTTATTGTGGTTTTTTCATAGTTAGTGAAATTCTTTTTTTATTAATATCAACACTCATTACCCATACTGTAACAATATCACCTACATTAACTACTTCTAATGGGTGTTTAATATATTTATCACATATTTGTGATAAATGTACTAAACCGTCTTGATGAACTCCTATGTCAACAAATGCTCCAAAATCTATTACATTTCTAATAGTCCCTTTTAATTCCATACCCGGTTTTAAATCTTTCAAATCTAAAACATCTGTTCTAAGTAGTGGTTTTGGAAGTTCATCTCTTGGGTCACGACCTGGTTTTAAAAGTTCTTTTATTATATCTTGCAGAGTAGGCTCACCAATTTCTAACTCTTTAGCAATATTAGATAAACCTATTTTATTTACTCTTTGCTCTAATTCAGATATATTAAAATGTTTAACATCGTCCAAAGTATAATCACAAATTTTCAAAAGTTTTTCTGTTGCTTTGTATGATTCTGGGTGAACACCTGTATTATCAAGCACATTATCAGATTCTGATACTCTTAAAAATCCAGCACATTGTGTAAATGCTTTTGCACCCAATTTATTAACTTTCATTAATTCTTTTCTATTTTTGAAAGCACCATTTTCTTCTCTATACTTAACAATATTTTTAGCTATACCACTATTTACTCCAGAAACTCTTTCTAATAAAGGGCCTGAAGCTGTATTTAAATCAACACCTACACTATTAACACAGTCTTCAACTACTCCACCTAAAGCCTCATCTAATTTAGATTTTGTCATGTCATGTTGATATTGTCCAACACCGATAGCTTTAGGATCTATTTTAACAAGTTCTGCTAATGGGTCTTGTAATCTTCTTGCAATAGACACAGCACTTCTTAATGATACATCAAAATCTGGGAATTCTTCTGCAGCAATTTTAGAAGCAGAATAAACAGAAGCACCTGCTTCTGAAACAACCATATAAGAAACTTTTTCATCAATTTCTTTTAGTAGTTCTGCTACTAAAATTTCGCTTTCTCTTGAAGCAGTTCCGTTACCAATGGCAATAATTTGAACATTGTGTTTTTTAATCAAATCTTTTAGTATTGCTTTAGGTTTGTCATCTTTACCATTAAAATATGGATAAATAATAGTTGTATCTAAAACATTTCCTATACCGTCAACTACTGCTAATTTGCACCCATGTTTATATCCAGGGTCAAAGCCTAAAGTAATAGCATTTTTCACCGGTGGTTGCATTAAAAGTTTTTCTAAGTTTACAGCAAAAACTTTTATAGCTTGTTCTTTTGCTGTATCTGATAAAGTGTTTCTTATTTCTCTTTCTAATGAAGGAAAAATTAGTCTTGTAAAACTATCTAAAGCTACATCTTTTATAATGTTTGATAATTCATTATTATTTGTAACATATCTTGAATTTATCATTTCAACACAATCTTCAATATTAACTTTTAAAGAAACTTTTAAAAAGCCATCTCTTTCCCCACGATCAATAGCTAAAATTCTATGCCCTACAATTTTATTTGCAGGTTCTGAGTATTCATAGTACATAGAATAAACACTATCTTGTTCTTTATCTGTTGCTTTTGTTTCTATCAATGCATTTCTAAAAATATATAATCTTAAATTTTTTCTTAGAGTTGCATCGTCTGACATATTTTCAGCAATAATATCCATTGCTCCTTGTATTGCACTTTCAACATCTTTTACTTCTTCTGTTAAAAACTCTTTTGCAACTTCTTTTATATCCACATTATTTTCTTGTTTTAATAAAATTTCTGATAAAGGTTCTAATCCCTTATCTCTTGCGTCAGATGCTCTTGTTCTTCTTTTTTGTTTATATGGTCTGTACAAGTCTTCAACTTCTGTCAAAGTTTTTGCATTATCTATAGCTTTTTGTAATTCTTCTGTCATTTTTTCTTGTGATATTATAGAATTACAAACTTCTTCTTTTCTTTTTTCTAAACCTCTTAAATAATTTAATCTGTCAGTAATTTCTCTTAAAACTTGATCGTCTAAAGAGTTTGTAAGTTCTTTTCTATAACGAGCAATAAAAGGAATAGTATTTCCCTCATCTAGCATAGAAACTGTATTTGATATATATTTTTCTTGTATTTTAAATTCTTCAGATAATTGTTTTATTATATCCATTTAATAGTCCCCTTTAAAATTCATACTAAGCTAGATTATACGATAAAATTATTATGATTATATTAACAAAAAAGCTAATTACTTAATAGTAATTAGCTTTTTATATATTTACCAATCAGTGTCTACTGCTTTACCTGATAATAAATTTTGTGTTTCTTTTACTAGTTTATCATAATAAGCTATACGACCTTCATATTTAGCTTCGCCATTAATTGCAACTATCATTCTTCTATTTTCTGCTTGGTATAACTCTATTTTATCAGAACCACCATCAGTATATAGATATTCAATACTAGCAACTAAATCGCCTTTTGTATTATCATAATTGATTTTTTCTACAGATGCACTTAATAATAATTGATAATATTTTCTAAATATGTCTAAATCTAATTCTTTGCCATCATAAACAACTTTAGTTGTTTGAAGACTTTCTTCTCCAGAATCTTCATCTTTAACTTTTTCATTTGTTAAATCGTATTTATAAGTTTTTCCGTCTAACATTACATTTACTGTTTTAACATCTGTTATAGATGGAACTATAGCAAGACCACTAATCATATCGTCTGCTGTTACTGTCATAAATACTAAAGTTTCTTCCGAAGCATTATAAACTAAACCATTATTATCAACTAAAACTCTGTATTCCCCACTCTCAGCTTTATTACCAACTGTTATGGTTTTTGTTTTTCCTGAATATTGTACAGTAAATTTAGCTGTTGGTTTATCAAATCCATATTCACTAGCTTTAGATGAATCATAAATTGCTTCAACTTTACTTGCTGACATACCAAAAATTTTAGCCATGTACTCACTATCTATTTGATAGTTTATATCACTTTCAATAGGTGATACCATTTTATATATTGATGAATAAGCTAATTGTTCTGTATTATCATTTGGTAATAATTTTATCTTAGCTGGTAAATCGCTTCTTTCTAATTCAAAGCTTGTGATTTTTGGTGTTTGTGTTGTGCCATCTTCCAAAGTTTCTGTTTCTGCTGGAATTAATGTTGTGTCTAGAAAATCAACATAATTACTATTAAATAAATTAGCAATTGATGAATCTATTGTGTATAAAGCTTCATCTCCGTCTATCATAGTATAGAAAGAGCCATCTGGAGCTTCACTACCAACATTTATAGTGTATGTTTTATCCACAGTTTCATAAGTTACAACACTGCTAGGTTTATCTAATCCATATTTAGACAAGTCTTCAACTTTGTCTTCAATTTTACTAGATGAATATAGCTTGTTAACATTTGATACTAATGATGTAACACTTGATTCTTTTTGTGTGTATTTTTCTAATTCATTAATAACATATTTATAATCTTTTTCTCCATCAGCACCTTGTATTTCAACACTTTTTATGGAGTATTCACTACTTGAGTTTTTTACTTTAATAGATTTATAATTATCTAATTTTTCATCTATTAAAGCATCTTGTGAAATATCTGAACTTGATGAAGATGTTCCTTCATCTTGTTTTTTAGGTTCTGTTACCTTTAATACTACAAGTACAGCTACTAATAATACTACTACAACAGCACCTATTATAAGTGTTTTTACTTTACTTGTCATTATTATCTATTCCTCCTACGAACAAATACTACAACACTTAGTATTAATGTAACTAAAGGAACCAATATAACAAATACAAATCTAATAACATTATATTTTTCTAAAGTCAAGTTTTGTAATTTTTCAGCATTAAAGCTTACTGATGAAATATTGATATTATCTTCTTTACCAGATAATTTATTGATTAAATTTACTGTATATTCGTTGTTATTTAAAGAAGCGTCTGCTGTGTATTGTTCATTAAACATACCTAAACTACTAAATGCAACAACATTAGATGTTAAAGCTGTAGAACCATCATATTTTGTACGGCTTCCTAAAACAGCTAAATTTTGACTTGATTTTTCAGCTTTATTAATATCAAAGTTTTCAGCTTTTTGTTCATCTGTTGGAATAATAACAGTTGATTCTTTAGAACTCATTAAAACTTCTGTTTTTCTGTTACCATCTTCAGTAAATGTTGTTTCTATAGGTCTTGGTCTATTTACTAAAACAGGTAATGTATTATCTCTTAAATCTTTTGTGTAATCTTCTGCAACTAAATCTGCAGCATATACAAATCCAATTCTATCATAGATATTTTTTGCATCTGTTTCAAACACTACACCTTCATTGAATTTGATACCCCATTCAGCTAAAAAGCTATCCAATTTTGGAAGTTCTTTTTGACTGTAATCTCCAACATAAATAAGAGTTTTTCCAAATTTACCGTCATTATCTAAGAAAGCATCTAATTTTTTAAGTTCTGCATCTGTATAGTCAGTGCTTGGTGCAGCTAATATAGCTATATTAGCTTCTTTATCAATATCTTCTGTTGTAATATTTTGTTCAACAACTTCATAGTTGTTATCTGTCAATAAAGAATTTATTCCTGCAGAATCCATTTCTCCATGACCTTTTAATACAACAGCTTTTGATAAAGTATCATCAGCAGTATACATAATAGCTGAAGTTAAACCTTTTTCAGCACTTGAAAAATAGTATGATTGACCTGAATTTGATTGAGATACTTCAATAAAATCTTCAAGTGTTATAACTTTTGTTCTTTTATCTGATTCTACAATAATACTGTATGTAGTAACATTATAGTCAGTATATTGTTTTTGTACTTCAGGATTTTTCATCAAATCAACATACTCAACTTTAATTTTAGAATTTAATTGTTGATAGTCTTTTAATAATTCATATGTTTGTTTACCATAAGGTTGTCCACCTGCTGTTAAATTTAACATATCACTTTCAGGATAACAAACTGTTATTTTTACATCTGTATCTAAATTTTTAATATATTCTTTAGAATCTTCTGTTAATTCATAAATCTTACTGTCTGTTAAATCCACACTTGCTGGAAATCTATCCAACACCATATTAACAATTATATTAACAATTATTACAGCTACAACAAATAAAGCTGTCATAACTGTCGCCATTGTTCCGTGTTTAAAACGACGACTTTTAAATACACTTAAATCTATTTTTTTCATTTTATCTTACTCCTTAACCCCAACGTTTTTTCTCTAACACTCTAACTGTAAGGAAATTGAATACAGCCATGACACTTAAAAAGAATACAACATGTGAAAGATCAAGGATTCCTGATGTAAAATCTCTATATCGTGTCATAAAAGATAAATTAGATAATATATTAGCTAAGAAATTAGATTGTGAAGATAGTGAACTAACAAAACTATCAACCATCATAATCATAAACATTGTAGCAAAGCCTAATATAGCAGCTACCATTTGGCTTTCTGTAAGAGATGAAATAAATAAACCTATAGCAATTAAAGCTCCAGCCAATAAAATTGTACCCACTAAATTACCAAAAAACATTGACCATTGTGGAGTTGTTGCCATTGATGACAATACTATAAAGTAAACAATTGTACTAGCTAAAGCAACGCCGAACAAAGCAAGAGCTGCTAAAAATTTGCCCCAAACAATTCCTGATAATGAAACAGGTGCTGTTAATAAAGCTTGGTCTGTTTTTAAACGCTTATCTTCACTCATTAAGCGCATAGTTAAAATTGGCATTGTAAATAAAATGATAGTGAATAAGTTTGCATAAATATTTGATATTTCATTTGTTCCATATGCTACTTGTAAAGATAAATATTGTCCACCAAAGAAAAAGAATATAGTTAAATATATATATCCTAATGGTGATTTAAAATAAGCCTGTAGCTCTCTTCTAAATATCGCTTGCATTATAAAGAACCTCCATCTTTTTCTTTATTTTCTTCCTCATGTTGTTCTTCAACATTTGTTGTATCTTCTTGAACATCTTCTTGACCATCTTCTTGTGGTTTTTGTTCAAAAGTCATATCTCCAATTGTATCATCATAAAGCTTGTCAAGTTCTTCTTGCATTTGGCTATCTTCTTGTGATTCTTCTTCATTTTCAAATTCATATTCTTCGTATTCTTCATAATCATCTGTAATATAAGCATTATCTCTTGTAATTTTCAAGAATATTTCTTCCAATGTTAATTGACTGCTTCTTAATGCCATAATAGGCCAGTTTCGTGCTGATAATCTAGCAAATAATTCTTCTCTAACATCAACACCTTCTACACCTTCAATATTAAATTCAAAAATACCTTCTTCTTTTTCTCCTAAAGATTGATATTTTTGAATAACATTTGGCATAGATGCTAACATTATTAAAACATCATCTTCTGGTGCTTTAATTCTAATTGTATAATTTAAGTCATCAGAGAATTTTTCTGACAAATTAGTTTCTGTATCATCAGCAACTACTTGTCCTTTATTAATAATAATAACTCTGTCACATACTGCTTGTATTTCAGGTAAAATATGTGAGGATAATATTACAGTATGATTTTCACTTAAATTCTTTATAAGAGTTCTTATTTCAATAATTTGTTTAGGGTCCAAACCTACTGTTGGTTCGTCCAAAATTAATACTTCAGGATTTCCTAATAATGCTTGAGCTATACCAACACGTTGTTTATAACCTTTTGATAAGTTTTTAATAATTCTTCCTCTTACATTTGTAATTTTAACAAGTTCGCAAATTTCTGCCAAATGTTCTTTTCTAGTTTTATCTTCTAATCTAACCTTTTTTAAATCATACATAAAGTTTAAGTATTCATCTACTGTCATATCTATGTATAGTGGTGGTTGTTCTGGCAAATACCCGATTTTCTTTTTAGCTTTTAATGGTTCATCTAGAATATCATAACCATCTATAACACAGCTACCAGATGTTGCTGATAGATAACCTGTTAAAATATTCATTGTAGTAGATTTACCAGCTCCATTAGGACCTAAAAAACCAACTATTTCTCCTTTGTTTATTGTAAACGATACATCATTAACTGCTAATTTATCCCCATATCGTTTTTTAAGATTTTTAATTTCAATCATAAGGATATACCTCCATTTTTTTATGTTGTTACCTAATTCCCAGATAACAGATACAATAAATAATATAACACATTTTATTAAAAAATACTACTAAGTTTTGTAATAAACTGTGAAATAAATGTGATAAAAAAACACATTTAAAACAATATGTATAAAATTTTTATGTAATTTTGATATACATTGACCAATATAAAAGCACGACAAAAAAGCTATAAAATATAAATATATTTTATAGCTTTTTTATTCTATGCTAAGCAAAATTTATATATTGTTTTATAATTATATGTTTGACCTGCTCTTAAAATAGCATCTCCCAAATGATTGTATGTTAAGCAGTTTGGAGTAAATTGTGTTTCTAGACAGAAACCTTGTCTTTTTTTATAATTTGCATTATCTTTAGCAACACATTCGTCCATACAGTTACCTGCATAAAATTGAATAGCTGGTTTATTTGTATAAACTTCCATTTTAATTCCTGTTTTATCTCCTTGAGCTTCTGCTGCTATAGCAATTTCTTTGTCTTTAGTATTTAAAATAAAGTTATGGTCATACCCACTAGTTATATCTATATCTGGAACATTATCAATATCTTTTCCAACAACTCTAGCGCTTCTAAAGTCGAAAACAGTACCGTCTACTTTACAAACTTCTCCAGTAGGACAACAATTTTCATCTACTGGTGTATAAAAATCAGAATACAATTTTAAAGTATGATTTACAATAGAACCAGAATTATGTCCGTTTAAGTTAAAATATGTGTGGTTTGTTAAGTTCATTACAGTATCTTTATCGCAATTTGCAGTGTATTCAATGCCCAATTCATTATCATCTGATAAAGTATATTTTACTGTAATTTCAGCTTTACCTGGAAAACCTTCTTCCATATCTTCGCTTGTAATTTTACAAACTAATCCATCTTCTTCTGCTGAAATATCCCACATTTTTTTATCAAAACCTACATTACCACCATGTAAATTATTTTTGTTCTCATTATTTGCAACTTTATATTCTTTGCCATTTAAAATAAATTTTGCATTGGAAATTCTATTTGAATTTCTTCCTATTATAGCACCTAAATATCCACCATGGTTGATATAATCTTCTACATTATCATAACCACAAACAACATCTACTGTATCACCATTTTTATCTAATGTTCTAATAGCTACAATAGTTGCTCCATAATTCATTATATCTACTTGTGTTTTTCCATTAGACATTGTAAATAATTTATTTTCTACACCATTTACAACACCAAAATCTTTACTAACAATTTCTAACATAAAAATTATCTCCTTACAAAAATAAACTATACTACTAATTATAATTAATAGTATAGCTTATTGCAATTGCTCGAGCACAATATATCTAATTTATTGTAGACCTGCCCAATATATGATTTTGAATTTTGATAATATCGCTAATATTTATTTTACCGTCTTTTGTAACATCAGCTTTTTGTAATTGTTCTGATGTTAAATCACTTCTACCCAAAATATAATTTTGAATTAAAACAATATCAGAAATATTAACAACACCGTCATTATTTACATCTCCGTTTGCTTCAACTGTAGTTGATACCCCTTCAAGCTTTGTATTTTGGAAGAATATAGAAAGTATTTTGTCATAGCTCATATTTTCATATTTAGAATATCCCATAGCACTTATTTGGCTCATTCCAATACCATGTCCATATCCTTTAGTTGTTATTTCAAAAGACTTTTGACCTGCATTATAAGTTATTGTAGCTTTTGGAGTTTTTAGGTTTAGTATGCTGTAAACATATTCCCCACTCTTTTCTACACCACAAATATTAATCTTATAAATATAGCCACCGTCTACTGTTTGTGTTACATTAAACCATGAACTAGGATCACTACTTGTATCAAAACCTCTGCTATTTAGTATACTTCTGACTTCTTCTAAAGACATAGTCTTTGTACTAACAGCTTCATCATATTTACAAGCAACACCTCTTAAATAAGGAATATCTACTTGTCCCCACATATACTTTGAACTTTGTGTATGTAATCCTGATGATGCCATAAAGAATGTTTGAGCTGTTTGTCCATTATATGTTAAATATTGTCCCACAACTTCTTCTACAACTCTAACTGTTCCTGTACTTGGTTTTTTATCTGCAAATTGATACCAAGAAATAGCTGAACCTCTATCATTTGTATATTTTATAAAACTTGTTGCAGCAACTGCTTGTGCTTTCAAAGCTTCCTTAATGTTATCATTAGGTTCATAAGGATTGCCATTGTATGACCCGACCATTTCTGCTTGTACAATAGCTGAAATTAATACAGTTGCGTCTATTTTATATACTTCACCTTTTATGTCAACATATAAATCCATGCCTGATGGTTTATATTCTGGCATACCATTTAATATATTATTTATGTAGTCTTGTGTATTTTTTGTATATTTTATTTGAGCATCTATTCTTTGCGTAGGAATAGATATTATCATTGCAAATAAAATAGCTATTGATAAAAATAATGAAATAATTTTATTTTTATTTTTTACCATTTCCATAACTCCCTCCATTTTAATAGGTTAAGGTGTTAATCGTTGTGTGTTTTCTGTTGTAGCATTAACAAGATCTGTAAGATTTTCTCTTGTTTCTCCTTCTCTAAGTCTTCTAGCAAAAATAGCCATTCTTGCTTCATCAAAAACATATTCACAAGTTGAAAGTGTAATTATCTTATCATCAATTTTTGTATCTATTGGTGATATAAAGTAATTTCTTTCAGTTAATTTATTCATGAAAGTATCAAATTCTTGTTGATTTTCAAACTCTACATAATCACTGTAAATAAAACCTCTATCAGAAGTATCAAGAGCATCTACCATAACAGCACCAATAATTACATAATCAGAATTATCATACATTGTATTAAAAGTAGCAAAAGCGTGTTTTTTATAATAATCTAATTCTTTATAATTTCTAACATCATTAAAATATGATCCATCTTTTGCACTATGTCCATACAATACTACATTGTCACTTTGATATTCTTGTGTTAATGTTGCTCTAGTATCAGCAAATACTGTCCCTAACCTATGTGGTTTACCATAAAAGTCTGTGCTCAAATATTTTTCATTATCTGTAGTTTTTACAACAGGATAATCAATATTTGTATCATCTATTTTTATCCAACCAACAAAGTCATTATTTTGTTCATAAAGTTTAGAATAATCTATAAGCTTTGTTTCTTCATTTACTTCGCCAACCATTTGTATTAAGTTGCTTTTTGTTTGATTTGCATCATAATAATCATATAATTGATAAAGTAAATATCCACCTGAACCTAAAAATACTAATATACAAATAATAATTAATATGTTATATATAGCATTGCCTTTTTTCTTTGTTTTTGTTTGCTTCATTGGTTGTTTTGCATGTTCACTTACATATTTAGCCATAACCAAACTCCTTTAAATATAATTATCCTCAAATATTTTTTCGTCAATTAGTGTTAATCTGATCATATTCATTGCATTTAAACAAGCTAGATTTCTTATATATTCTCGTTCATTTTTATTTCTTGCAAAATTATATCTCTTACACCAAACTTTTTGTTTATGGCATACAGCAATATAAACAGTACCAACTGGCTTTTCTTCACTTCCACCATTAGGTCCTGCAATACCTGTAATTGATACGCTAAAATCAGCACTGCTTTTTTTAGATAGTCCTGTTGCCATTTCAGTTGCAACTTCTTGACTAACCGCACCATATTTGGACAAAGATTCCTCAGTAACATCTATCAAATCTCTCTTAACCCAATTTTCATATGTTACAACACCCATATTAAATACTGAAGAAACTCCAGAAATTTGTGTCAATTTTGAAGCCAACATTCCACCTGTACAACTTTCTGCTGTTGCAATAGTTTTATTTTGTTCTATTAATTCTTCAACCAAAACTTGTTGCAAACTTTCCTTATTAATTCCATAGATATAGTTGCCTAAAATACTATACAACTCGTCTATTGTTTTATCAATTAATAAGTTAGCTTCTTTTTCATCAGAAGCTTTAGAAGTAACTCTAATTAAAACTTCTCCTTCTTTTGCATAAAGTGCAACTGTTGGATTTACTTGTTTAACTATTTTTGATATTTTAGGCTCTAAATCAGATTCACCTATTCCAAAAACCCTAACATTTTTTGAAACAATAACATCTTTTGAATTATACTTCAAATAAGGTTTAACCTTTTCTTCAAACATTGGGCGTAATTCTCTTGGTGGCCCTGGCAATAAAACAACTGTTTTACCATCTTTATTTATAATAAAACCAGGAGCTGTACCACAATTATTTTCTAAAACAATAGAATTTTCAGGTACCATTGCTTGTTTAGTATTATTATTGGACATTATTCTTCCACTTTTTTCAAAATAAGTTTTTATCTTATTTAATATGTTTTCATCAAGATAACACTTTACTCCTAATAATTCGCAAGCAACTTCTTTTGTGATATCATCTGTTGTAGGTCCTAAACCACCTGTCAAGATAATTAAATCACTTCTACTAATCGCAGTTTTTAATATGCTAGTAAATCTTTTATCATTATCTCCTACTGCTGTTTGATAATAAACATTTATTCCTAAATGAGCAAGTTCTTGTGATAAATATTGAGAATGAGTGTTTAAAATATCACCTAAAATAATCTCTGTCCCAACTGAAATAATTTCTGCATTCATAAAATCACCTTTCTAATCTTATGATAAAGTTCTTATTACTTTTACCTCTGTATCTCTTATAGCTTCGTCTATTAATTGTGAAAAATCAAATTGAGCTTGTGCATCTCTAACTGTTTGTAAATCTGGTTTTGTTTTTGGATGTTTTGGAGTAAATACTGTACAACAATCTTCATAAGGTAAAATAGATGTTTCAAATGTATCTATTTTTCTTGATATTTCTACAATTTCATTCTTATCCATACCGATTAAAGGTCTAAATACTGGAATTGTACAAACATCATCTGTTGTAGCTATTGCACCTATAGTTTGACTAGCAACTTGTCCTAAGCTTTCTCCTGTTATCAAAGCTTTTAAATCATTTTCTTCTGCTACTCTCATAGAAATTTCCATCATTAATCTACGCATAATGATTGTAAATAGCTCTTCTGGACAATTATCTCTAATTGCTTCTTGTATCTTTGTGAATGGTACAATATGAAAATTAATCTTTCCTGCATATTCACTTACTTTTTCACATAAAGTTTCAACCTTTTGTAATGCTCTATCACTAGTATAAGGAGGGCTTACAAAATGTATTGCGTGTAATTGTAATCCTCTTTTTGCCATCATATAAGCAGCTACCGGACTATCTATACCACCTGAAATCATTACTAAAGCTTTACCACTTGTACCAACTGGCATACCACCAGCACCCTTAATTTGCTCAGCATGAATATAAGCTCCGAAATCTCTTATTTCTATAGTAACTGTTACTTCTGGATTATGAACATCAACTTTCAAATGTGGATATGCTTGTAATAATACTCCACCTATTTCTCTTTGTATCTCAGGAGATTGTAGTGGGAATTTTTTATCTGCTCTTTTTGCTGTTACTTTAAAAGTTTTAGCATATGGTAAAGTGTCTTTCATGTAATTTACAGCTTGTTGTTTTATTGTATCAACATCTTTATCAACAACTAAAGCTCTTGTAAAAGCAGCTATACCAAAAACTTTTTGCAATCTTTCAACAGCTTCTTCAAAATCTATTCCATCTTCAGAAGGTTCAATGTACATAGTAGATTGAGCTCTTGTTACAGAAAACTTACCTAAAGTTTTTAATCTCCATTTGATATTTTTTACTAAAACATCTTCAAAAGATTTTCTATTTAAACCTTTTAAAGCTATTTCACCATTTTTTATCATTATAACTTCTTTTTGCATATCTTACCTCTTAAAACTATTTTATTTCATTTTTGCTAATGAATTTATTCCATCATTTAATTTTTCAACAAAAAATTCTAAATCTTCCTTAGTTGTATCTTTTGAAAAACTTATTCTCAATGCAGTATCCACTCTATCTTTTGAATATCCAAAAGCTGATAACACATGACTATTTGCACCTTTTGAACAAGCAGAACCACTTGATACATATATATTAAACTGCTCTAAATAGTGAAGCATTATTTCTGAACGAATTTTTTTAACAGAAATGTTTACAATATATGGTGCATCATTTTGTTTTGAGTTAATGATTACATTATCATTATTTTCCAACATAGAAATCAAGTAATTTTTTAACTCTTTATAGTTTGACAATAATTTTTCTCTTTGTGGCAAAATTTCTGCTACTGCTTGTCCAAGTCCTGATATAAGCGGAACACTATCTGTTCCGACTCTGATACCATTTTGTTGTCCTCCACCATATAACAAAGGTTGTATCTTTGTTCCTTTTTTTATGTATAATCCACCTATCCCCTTAGGTGCATAAATTTTATGTCCACTAAAACTTAATAAGTCGATATCTGTATTTTTTACTTTTAATGGCATTTTTAAGAAACCTTGTACTGCATCTGTGTGAAAAATAGTTTGTTTATTTTTTGCTTTAACAGCTTTTGCTATTTCACACACAGGTAAAATAGTTCCTGTTTCATTATTTACAAACATTGTAGAAACTAAAACTGTATTATCATCAACAGCATTAAAAAAGTCAATTGGTAAAAATTCTCCATTTTCATTTGGTTTTATTCTTACGATTTCATATCCCATTGACTCTAAAAATTTAGTTGGTTCTAAAACAGATGAATGTTCTATCACTGTTGTAATAATTTTCTTTCCTCTACGCTTATTGGCTAAAACTGAGCCTATAATTGCCATATTATTTGACTCTGTAGCTCCTGAAGTAAAGAATATTTCATTTTCATTACACATTAATGCCTTACATATTTCTTTTTTAGCATTAATAATTAGTTTTTCTGCTTCAAATCCTTTTCTATGTAAAGATGTAGCATTTCCATAATCATTTTGCATGGCATTTAATACTGCATCTATAGATTTTTGACAAACTTTTGTGGTTGCACTGTTATCTAAATAAATTTCTTTATTGTTCAAATAATCAAATCCTTATTTATCAATAATTTAAAAAAGTGTATAACACCCCATATTGATTCTATTATACACTATTCGTGTAATACTGTAAAATGTTATTTTATTAATTTTAATGATATAACAATTTTTTTACATATTTTTTCAAACCACTCAAATACTATAATATAAATATCAATGGAGGATATATGTATGAATGTTAATTTCAACATTTCTAGAAGAACTTTTATAAGAATAATTAGTTTTGCTATTGCTTTAATTTTAGTCCTAACTGGTTTTATTATCACTAATATCAATTCAAGAAATAAAGCTATAAAACAATTAGAATTTCAATATTTAAAAAACCTACAAAATCTAGGAACTTATCTAGATAACATAGATTCATCTATTACAAAAGCTATGTATTCTGGCACATCAGAAAGTTTATCGGAAGTATCTAATAAATTATGGAGAGAATCTGGATTTGCTAAAGATTGTTTATCTTCATTACCTGTTAGCAACCTTAATTTATCCAACACATATAAATTCATTTCACAATTAGGAGAATATTCCTTAGCACTATCTAAAAAATCAAATGAAAAAGAATTAATAACAACAGAAGACTTTAACAACTTAAGTAAACTTAGAGGATATTCTCAACAATTACTTGATGAAGTATTGTATTTAGAAGATGCTATTAATACTGGTTCAATTTCTGTAAAAGATGTTTCAAATGAAATAAAAAATTCCAATTTAAAAACATCTACTCCTACAATTACAGATGGTTTCACAGAATTTGAAGAAGGTTTTTCTGATTATCCAAGTTTAATTTATGACGGACCTTTTTCAGATCATATTTTAGAAAAAGAAAGTGAAGTAGTAAAACAAAATAAAGAAATAAGTAAGGAAGAAGCTAAAATTAAAGCTAGTAAAATATTACAAACAGACATTACCAATATAAAAGATGAATATGATGAAGATGGTAAAATGCATGCTTATTGTTTTTCTTATGAAAATTATAATATTGCCATATCAAAAAATGGTGGTTATTTAATTTATTTGTTAAATAATGTAGATAGTTCTAGTCAAACTTTATCAAAAAATGAGTGTATAAATAAAGCTAAAGATTTTCTAAAACTTTGTGGTTATAATAACTTAAGAGAAACTTATTATGAAATATCTAACAATATAATGACAATAAACTTTGCTTATTATCAAAATGATATAACTTATTATACAGACTTAATAAAAGTAAGTATTAATATGCAAGATGGTCAAGTTGTTTCTTGTGATGCTCGTGGTTATTTAAATAATCACAAAAATAGGGATAATCTAAAGTTTTCTATAACTGATACTGAAGCTAGTAAAAGCGTTAGCACTTTATTAAATATTGAAAAAGTTAATAAAGTTGTTATTCCTACTGCTAGTACAGATGAAGCTATTTGTTATGAGTTTAAATGCACCACTAAAGATAATGAAAATGTTTTAGTCTATATAAACGGTAACGATGGAAATGAAGAACAAATTTTAATTTTATATATTGATGAAAACGGAACATTAACAATATAAACAAAAAAACCTTGAGACAATGTCTCAAGGTTTTCTTTATCAAAACTAAAATTATTTAATTTCGATTTTAGCGCCAGCTTCTTCAAATTTAGCTTTTAATTCTTCTGCAGTTTCTTTAGAAACAGCTTCTTTAATAGCTTTTGGAGCGCTTTCTACTAATTCTTTAGATTCTTTTAAGCCTAAACCTGTAGCTTCTCTAACTGCTTTGATAACAGCCATTTTGTTGCCACCAACTTCTGCTAAAACAACATCAAATTCTGTTTTTTCTTCAGCAGCAGCAGCACCAGCAGCAGCACCAGCAACCATAACTGGAGCAGCAGCAGAAACACCAAATTCTTCTTCGATTGCTTTTACTAAGTCATTTAATTCTAAAACTGTAAGAGCTTTAATTTCTTCAATAAATTTTGCAATATCAGCCATTGTAATATCCTCCTAAAAATTCGTATCTCTTAAAACGAGATTACTTATATAATTTTAATTAGTTTTTAAACTAAATCTTTTACGCTATATTAAAATTAAGCGTTTTCTTTTTGTTCAGCGATTGCGTTAAGCGCAACAGCCATACCACGTACTGGAGCAACCAATACGCTGAGTAACATAGATACCAAACCGTCTTTTGATGGAAGTTTTCCAAGAGCAACAACTTTATCAGCATCCATGATTTCTCCATCCATGAAACCTGCTTTGATTGTGAATTGTTTATTTTTTTCAGCGAATTCACCTAAAACTTTAGCAGCAGCGATTGGGTCTTCTTTGCTCATAGCAATAGCAGTTGTACCTTCTAATACATCAGCAAGACCTTCTAAACCAGCTTCTTTAATAGCAAGTTTTAACATAGTGTTTTTAACAACTGTGTATTCAACACCAGCTTCTCTTAAGTTACGACGAAGAACTGTATCTTCAGCAACTGTAATACCTTTGTAATCAACGATTACACCAGCGCAAGAACCTTTTAATTTTTCAGCTAAATCAGCAACATATTGTTGTTTTTGGCTTAAAATCTTTTCACTTGGCATTTAATTCACCTCCGATAAATATTTCTTCTGCTTTTCTAACAAAGAAAGCCCTTCCTAATCAAGGAAGGGCGACGTTTTATTATAAAGGTAATAAACACCTATACTTCTAATAAACGTTTTCTTTCCTCGGTAGGCATATTTCAGTCCTATTGGACACCTACTGTCTTTAGAAAAATAACAGCTTTTATTATTATATTCTAAACTTTGTCATTTGTCAATAGTATTTTTAAAATTATACGCTGTATTTAGCTGTATTAATTTTAATACCAGGACCCATTGTAGAAGCAACTACGCAAGATTTTAGATATTGACCTTTAGCAGCTGATGGTTTAGCTTTTACGATAGCTTCCATAAGTGTTTCAAGGTTTTGTTCTAATTTTTCTGCACCGAAAGAAACTTTACCAACTGGGCAGTGAATAATGTTAGTTTTATCTAAACGGTATTCAATTTTACCAGCTTTAGCTTCTTTAACAGCTTTTACAACGTCAGGTGTAACAGTACCTGCTTTAGGTGATGGCATTAAACCACGAGGACCTAATACTTTACCTAAACGACCTACAACACCCATCATATCAGGTGTAGCGATAACTACGTCAAAATCCATCCAACCTTCAGATTGAATTTTTTGAACATATTCATCAGAACCAGCATAGTCAGCACCTGCTTCTAAAGCTGGAGCGATATTGTTATCTTTACAAATAACAAGAACTTTTACATCTTTACCTGTTCCGTTTGGTAGAACAACTGCACCACGAACTTGTTGGTCAGCGTGACGAGAGTCAACACCCAAACGAACGTGAACTTCAACAGTTTCGTCAAATTTTGCTTTTGCAGAATTAATTGTTAATTCTAATGCTTCTTTAACATCGTAAAGTTTTGCACGTTCAAGCACTTTGACACTGTCGTTATACTTTTTACCGTGTTTCATTTACATTTCCTCCCTAAAAGTGGTATATAGCGGAATTTTCCTCCCACCAGGGTACTTAATCGATAACTTCGATACCCATTGAACGAGCTGTACCAGCGATCATGCTCATTGCTGTTTCAAGATTTGCTGCATTTAAGTCAGGCATTTTTGTTTCAGCGATTTTTTGAACTTGATCTTTAGTAATTTTAGCTACTTTAGTTTTGTTAGGCACACCAGAACCGCTTTCGATTCCACAAGCTTTTTTAATTAAAACTGCTGCTGGTGGTGTTTTTGTAATAAAAGTAAAGGAGCGGTCAGCGTATACTGTAATAACTACTGGAATAATTAAACCAATATCATTTTTTGTACGTTCATTAAATTCTTTTGTAAATGCCATGATATTAACACCGTGTTGACCTAAAGCAGGACCAACTGGTGGTGCTGGAGTGGCTTTTCCAGCAGGAATTTGAAGCTTAATGTAGCCAGTTACTTTTTGAGCCATAAATTGCACCTCCAAAAATATGTGGTAAATGTCGGAAATTTCTGAATATATTGAATTTCCTCCCACAGTGCTTAGAAAACATCTAAACACCAATGCTTATATATTACAGACAAATATACAACCATTAAAGACTAGCTTATTCTAGCCAACCTTTTGAACTTGACTAAGTTCAAGCTCAACAGGTGTTTCCCTACCAAACATGGATACTGTTACTTCTACACGATTGTTTTCAACATCAATAGAATCGACAATGCCGCTAAAGCCCGCTAAAGGACCTGCGATAACATTTACATTATCGCCTACTTCATAGTCTACTTCAATTTGAACAGTTTCAACACCTAGTGCTTTAACTTCAGCATCGGACAGTGGTACGGGCTTTGTAGATGTACCGACAAAACCGGTAACACCCCTAATATTGCGAACAATATACCAAGAATCGTCCGTCAATATCATTTTAACCAGCACATATCCTGGGAAAATCTTTCTCTCGATCTCACGAGTTTTGTTGTCCTTAACTTCCACAACTTTTTCAGTAGGAATCCTTACCTCTTGAATATAATCTTGGAAGCCACGGTTTTCTACAACCTTTTCAATGTTTTGTGCCACTTTATTCTCATAAGCTGAATAAGTGTGTATCACATACCATTTTGCGGTTTCTGACATAGTATCAGTCCCTCCAGAATACGAAATTGCTTAGGTTTATGAAGTTCGTTTTTATTTAAATATCAAATTTACCAATGCGGATAAAATGAAATCAATAATCCAAACGAACACAGCTGCTATAGCCATAAAAGATAAAACAACTAATGTATTGTTTTTAATTTGCTTTTTGCTTGGCCAAACAACTTTTTTTACTTCGCTCTTTAAATCTTTGAAGAAGTGGGTAAATCTTTTACCAAAAGAATCTTTTTTTTCTTTCTTTTTGGCAGGTTTTGTTGCTGCATCTTTTGCTGCATCTTTCGCCATCACGAATACACCCTTTCTTACTTAGTTTCTTTATGAGCTGTGTGTTTCCTACAGAATCGACAATATTTGTTCATTTCGAGCCTGTCAGGATCGTTTTTCTTGTTTTTCATTGTGTTGTAATTACGTTGTTTGCACTCTGTGCAAGCTAGTGTAACTTTAACCCTCATATCGGCACCTCCTGCTAACTCGGATTTTTTTTGCCTCCCTCAAGATTGGCATTGCAACTTAAGGGCTATTTTTAAAGCCTGTAGGCAAATTGGATTTAACTTAGTTCCTAAAAATGCACATAAAAAAATAGACCTTCCTTGAGGTATACATATCTTACCATAAAATATTATTGCTTGTCAATCAAAAATAATTAAATTTAAAATATTTGTGCATAAAGCTAAAAGGAATAATTTTTTTTGCTTTTAATTATAAAATTTATATATATTTCCTTGACATAATTTTGCAAAAATATTAAAATATGATTGTTAGTGTATGCTTATTATTTAATAATGTATGTTGAGCATTTACTATGTTTAATTATTAAATTTTGAATTAATATTTTTAAAGGAGGGTTTATTACCTTATTTATCTTCTATAAAATGAATGGCAAAAATATAAATAAAAACAAATGCTAGTTTATTTAAATAGATACCGTTTAGGTCAAAATATTATTAATAGGTACAGAGCCCTCCACAAAAACAAACTAGGAGGAACTGTTATATGAATTCAAACATTTCTATTTTACTAGCTATCCTCTTATGTTTACTTTGTGTAGCAATAGCTGTTGTAATAACTTCAATTATTGCTTTTAAATCCGGTATTAAACATCGCATTAAAATTGCTGAAGCTGAAATAGGCGGAGCTGAAAACGAAGCAAAGCGTATTTTAAAAGATGCTGAAAAAGAAGCCGATAGTAAACGTAAAGAAGCTGTAATTGCTGCTAAAGAAGAAATTCACAAACTTCGTCTTGAAGCAGACAATGACATTAAAGAGCGTAGAAATGAAATTTCTCGTCAAGAAAGAAGATTAATGCAAAAAGAGGAAAATCTTGATAAAAAAACTGATAATCTTGAGAAAAAAGATGAAAGACTTTCCGAAAAATTAAAACAAGCTGATGTTAAATTAGAAGAAATTGAAACTATCAAAAAAAATCAAATTGAGACATTAGAAAAACTTTCTGGTTTAACTGCTCAAGAAGCTAAAGATGAATTATTAAACACACTTGAAGATGATTTAGTTTATGAAAAAGCTCAAAAAATAACATATTACGAACAACAAATCAAAAATGAGTGTGATGAAAAAGCAAGAGAGTTAATCTCTTTAGCAATAGCAAGATGTGCTGCAGATCAAGTTTCTGAAGCAACAGTATCTGTTGTTACTTTACCTAATGATGAAATGAAAGGTAGAATTATTGGTAGAGAAGGTAGAAATATTAGAGCTATTGAAACTTTAACTGGTGTAGATTTGATAATTGATGATACTCCTGAAGCTATTACATTATCTTGTTTTGACCCTGTAAGACGTGAACTTGCTAGAATGACTTTGGAAAGACTTATTGCAGATGGTCGTATTCACCCTTCAAGAATTGAAGAAATGGTTGAAAAATCAAAACGAGAAATCGAAAATAAAATTAAACAAGAAGGCGAACGTGCTATACTTGAAACTAATGTTCATGGTATTCACTTTGAAATCGTTAAGCTATTAGGTAGATTAACTTATCGTACAAGTTATTCTCAAAATGTTTTAAATCACTCAATCGAAGTTGCTCATATTGCTGGAATGCTTGCATCTGAATTAGGTGTTGACCCTGCAATTGCAAGAAGAGCTGGATTACTACATGATATTGGTAAAGCATTAAACCACGAAATAGAAGGTTCTCATGTTTCTATAGGTGTTGATGTTTGTAGAAAATTTAAAGAATCTCCTGCTGTGTTACATGCTATTGAAGCTCATCATAATGATGTAGAACCAAAAACAGTTATCGCTTGTATTGTACAAGCTGCTGATGCTATTTCTGCTGCTAGACCTGCTGCAAGAAGAGAAAATATTGAAAACTTCATTAAGCGTCTAGAAAAACTAGAAGAAATTGCAAACTCATTTGATGGTGTTGAAAAATCTTATGCTATACAAGCTGGTAGAGAAATAAGAATAATTATAAAACCAGAAGTTGTTAAAGACGAACAAATGGTTTTAGTTGCTAGAGATATTGTTAAGAGAATAGAAAATGAACTTAACTATCCTGGTCAAATAAAAGTTAACCTAATAAGAGAAAGTAGAGCAATTGATTTTGCTAAATAATATAATTAAACAGTAGATAAGGAATATTCCTTATCTACTGTTTAATTATTAATAAATTTATTAGTAAAGGAGCTTATAAATAGTGAATTTTGAAATTAAAAATATTACAAAAGATAAAGTTATTTCAATATTCAAAAATTATTGCGTTTTATTATTTTCTATTATTGTAGCCATTTCTAGCTACTTTATATCAAAATATCCACCTTTATTAAATTATAAATTATTCAATGAAAACATATCGTTATCATCTTTAATAATATGCATTTTAATCTGTATTTCAGCTATACTACCTTTAATTATTTTTAAATGTGTTTACAAGTATAAATTTATTCCAAGACATATACAATTTATATGGTTATTCGCTACCCCACTTATCTGTTTCTTTATAACAGAAGTAATTGCCAATATTGATGTATCCTCCTTAACAACACCAGCAATTATTCTCAATTATTTATCATACTCAGTTATAACATTCCTTATTTTTGCATTAAGTGGGTCTGTTAGATTTTCAATCATTATTTCTCTTGTCATATCATATATATTTTCTTTGACTGATACTTATGTGTTAAAATTTAGAGGAACTCCTTTTTCAGTTCCAGACATTTTAGCATATAAAACAGCAGCAAATGTTGCATCAGAATATTCATTCTATGTATCCCCTGCCATGATATTAACTTTTGTCACTATAATATGTATATCTGTTTTAGCAGGATTTATGTCCAAAAAAAATCAAGAATATAAATTAGGATTGGTATACAAAATTATATTTAGGGTAGTATCACTTTCATTATGTACCTTATATATCCTTATTTGCTCTACAACATATGTATTAGATAACTATAATATTAGCTTAGATATATGGAACCCAAATTCTAGTAGAGTTAGTAATGGAGTATTTTTGAATTTTTCTCTTACAACTAAATATGTGTTAATAGATAAACCTGACGACTATTCCCCAGAAAAAGCTCAACAAGTTGTATCTAATGATAACATAGATAAACTTTCAACTTTGGGTAATCTTGACAATCCATTAAAAAAACAAGTCGTTGTTAATAACGGAGAAGTTCCTACTAATATAATAGTTATAATGAATGAATCATTGTCTGATTTATCTGTATTGGGTGATTTACAAACTAATGAAGATTATATGCCATTTATACATAGCCTTACAGAAAATACAATTAAAGGAAATGTTTACCTTTCACAATTTGGTGCAAGAACTGCAAATTCAGAATACGAATTCCTAAGTGGCAACAATATGGCTTTTACTCCTACAGATACAATAATTTATCAACGATTTTTAAGAGATGACATGTCTTCTTTGGCAAATATTCTCAAAACTCAAAACGATTACTACACATTTGCTTCTCACTCATTCTTTAAATCAAGTTGGAATAGAGAAAATGCATACAATTCTTTAAAATTTGATGAAACTCGTTTTATTGAAGAATGGCCTACCGAAATTCGTTTGTTAAGAGAATATCCTAGTGATGAAACTAATTATGAAGGTGTTATAAACCTGCTTTCTAATAATAATAGCAAAAATAAATTTATGATGAATGTAACTATGCAAAACCATGGTGGTTATGATACAAATAAAATTCCAATTGATATAAAACCAACAAATTTATCTAAAGAATATCCTTTAGCAAATGAATATTTAAACTGTATAAAACAATCCGATAATGCATTTAAAGGGCTAGTCGAATACTATCAAAATAGTCCTGAACCAACTATTATATTAATGTTTGGAGATCATCAACCTAACATTGAACCTGAATTTTTTGAAGAATTACTAGGTAAGAGTCAAAATGAATTAACACTAGAAGAATTACAAAAAAAATATATAACACCATTTGTTATGTGGGCAAATTATGATATTCCTGAAATGGAAATTGAACAAATTAGTTTAAATTATTTGTCAACATTATTAATGGAATACTCCAATATCGAACTACCACCTTACAATCAGTTTTTACAAAATTTATATCAATCAATACCTGTTATTAACTCCAATGGGTATATAGACTATAATGGTGTACATCATAATTTAAATGAAAAAAATGAATTTTCTGACTTAATTAACTCATATCATATTGTACAATATAATGACTTATTTGATAAAAAAAAATAGAATAAATTCTATTTTTGTAAATGAATAAAAAAATCCTCAAAAGAGGATTTTTTTTTGATTTTTTTACAAACAACTTGATTTTTATTTTAAGTTGTTTTATACTATTTATAATATATTTTTTAATCAAATTACAAGGGAGTGTGTACATTATGACAAAAGAATTTACAAATATGCCTAAACAAATTTCTCATTATTCAGAACTTGCTGTAGCAAATGGCCAAATTAATCCCGAACTTTATATTAAGTATGATGTAAAACGTGGACTTAGAGATTTAAGTGGTCAGGGTGTCTTGACTGGCTTAACAGAAATATCAAAAATCAAATCATATACTCTAGAAGACGGAGATGTAATCCCTTGTGAAGGTGAACTTTATTATAGAGGTTATAATGTAGAAAATCTTGTAAAAGGTTTCCTTGAAGATAAAAGATTTGGATTTGAAGAAACAACCTACCTATTATTATTCGGTAGTTTACCAAATAAAACAGAACTAGACGAATTTCAAAAAGTATTAGCTGATTACAGAAATCTACCAATAGATTTTGTGCGTGATATCATAATGAAAGCTCCTAGCTCTGACATGATGAATACATTAGCAAGAAGTGTACTTACCCTATATTCTTATGACGATAATGCAGACGATACTTCAATAGAAAATGTATTAAGACAAAGTTTACAACTAATAGCTCTATTCCCATTATTATCAGTATATGGTTATCAAGCATATAACCACTATGTAAATGGTGAAAGCTTATTTATCCACCCACCAAAACCAGAACTTTCCACTGCTGAAAATATACTACATATGTTAAGACCAGATGGAAAATATACAGAACTAGAAGCAAAAATTTTGGATTTAGCATTAGTTTTACATGCTGAACATGGTGGTGGTAACAACTCATCATTTACAACTCATGTTGTTACATCATCAGGAACAGATACATATTCTGCTATCGCTGCTTCACTAGGTTCACTAAAAGGTCCTAAACATGGTGGAGCTAATATAAAAGTTATGAGAATGTTTGATGACATGAAAGCGACTTTAAAAGACTGGAAAGATGAAGAAGAAGTAAGAGCATATCTAAAAGCATTATTACATAAAGAAGCTTTTGATAAAGCTGGTTTAATTTATGGTATGGGACATGCTGTTTACTCTATCTCTGACCCTAGAGCTAAAGTGCTAAAATTCTTTGTAGAAAGTCTATCAAAAGAAAAACAAATGCACGATGAATTTGCATTGTATTCACTTGTTGAAACCATGGCTCCTGAAGTTATAGCAGAAGAAAGAAAAATTTATAAAGGTGTTAGTGCAAATATCGACTTCTATAGTGGATTTGTTTATGATATGTTAGGTCTACCTAAAGAATTATTTACACCAATATTTGC
The DNA here is from genome assembly GCA_017887325.1 of Oscillospiraceae bacterium. Taxonomy (GTDB): domain Bacteria; phylum Bacillota; class Clostridia; order Oscillospirales; family Ruminococcaceae; genus Massiliimalia. The sequence goes on from JAGHIE010000005.1 coordinate 118,360, forward strand.
AATCGCTCGTATTTCTGGTTGGTGTGCTCACAGAATTGAAGAATTAATCAACTGTGGCAAAATTATTAGACCTGCTTATAAGAGTGTTTGTCCTAACAAAGAATATGTAAGTTTAAAAGACAGATAAAAATAAAAAACATCGTTGAAATTTCAACGATGTTTTTATATTATATAAAGCAAAAATGCGAAGATAAAATATCTTCGCATTTTTATTAATATCTACTATTTATTTTTTATGTATTCGTCCATAGCTTTAGCAGCTGTTTTACCAGCGCCCATAGCTAAAATAACTGTTGCTGCACCAGTAACAGCATCACCACCAGCAAATACACCTTCTCTTGATGTTAAACCTGTTGCTTCATCAACAATCAAGCCACCCCATTTTTGAGTATCCAATCCTGGAGTTGTATTTCTAATAAGTGGGTTTGGAGAAGTACCAATTGACATAACAACACAGTCTACATCTAAAACAAATTCAGAGTCTTGTTTTATAACAGGTCTGCGTCTACCTGATTCGTCTGGTTCTCCTAATTCCATTTCAACACATTTCATGCCACTTACATTTTTATGTTCATCACCTAAAATTTCAACAGGATTTGTCAACATTTTAAAGATGATACCTTCTTCTTTAGCATGATGTACTTCTTCTAAACGAGCAGGCATTTCTTCTTCTGAACGACGATAAACAATGTATACATCTTCAGCACCTAATCTCTTAGCACATCTTGCAGCGTCCATAGCAACATTACCACCACCAACAACTGCAACTTTTTTAGCATTTTGTATAGGTGTATCGCTACCTTCAATATATGCTTTCATTAAGTTAGTTCTTGTTAAGAACTCATTAGCTGAGTAAACACCTTTTAAGCTTTCACCTGGAATATTCATAAATTTAGGTAAACCAGCACCACTACCAACAAATACTGCTTCAAAACCTAAATCATCAAATAATTCATCAATAGTTAAAACTTTACCGATAACCATATTTGTTTCAACTTTTACACCAATAGCTTTTAAAGTGTTAATTTCTTTTTGAACAATAGCTTTAGGTAATCTAAATTCAGGAATACCATAAACTAAAACCCCACCAGCTAAATGTAAAGCTTCAAATATTGTTACATCATAACCTAATTTTGCTAAATCACCAGCACAAGCAAGTCCTGCAGGACCAGCACCAATTATAGCAACTTTATGTCCGTTTGAAACTGGTTTTTCAACATTACCATCATCATGGGCATTGTGCCAGTCAGCAACAAATCTTTCAAGTCTACCAATAGCAACTGGTTCACCTTTGATACCTCTAACACATTTTTGTTCACATTGTGTTTCTTGAGGACAAACACGACCACAAACAGCTGGTAAAGAACTTGATTTGCTAATTATTTTATATGCTTCTTCAAAATTGCCTTGTGCAACTTGTTGTATAAAATCTGGAATATTAATATTTACAGGACAGCCTGACACACAAGGTTTATGTTTACAGTTTAAACATCTTTGAGCTTCATCAATAGCTTGTTCTTCTGTATATCCTAAAGAAACTTCTTTAAAGTTTTTATTTCTTACATTTGGTTCTTGTTCAGGCATTTTATTTTTTACTAAAGACATATTAGGCATGGTTATTTAACCTCCTTTTTGAAAAGATTACAAGCTTCTCCATGTGCATGGCGTTCAAAATCTTTATACATTGAAGAACGTTCAATAGCTTCATCGAAATCGATTAAGTGACCATCAAAATCAGGACCATCAACACAAGCAAATTTTGTTTCTCCACCTACTGTTAAACGGCATCCACCACACATACCAGTACCATCAATCATAATAGGGTTCATTGATGCAACAGTTTTTATACCTTTTTCTTTTGTAAGCATACAAACAAATTTCATCATGATTAATGGACCAATTGTAATAACTTCATCATATTCTTCTCCGCTTTCAATAAGTTTTCTTAAAGCGTCAGTTACCAAGCCTTTTTCGCCGTAAGAACCATCATCAGTCATTACACAAAGTTTATCACTAACTTTATCAAATTCTTCTTCTAAGATAACTAAATCTTTATTTCTAAAACCTACAACAGAATGTACTTCACAACCTAATTTATGAAGTTTTTTTGCAATAGGATAAGCAATAGCACAACCAACGCCACCGCCTACAACTGCAACTTTTTTTAGACCTTCTACATGAGAAGCTACTCCCAATGGTCCTACAAAGTCTTGAATATATTCACCTTCATTTAATTGGTTTAATTTTTCTGTAGTAGCACCAACTATTTGGAAGATAATAGTGATAGTTCCTTTTTCTCTATCATAATCTGCTACAGTCAAAGGAATTCTTTCACCGTTTTCATCTACTCTTAAAATAATAAATTGCCCTGGTTGAGCTTTTTTTGCAATTAAAGGAGCTTCAATATCCATTAATGTAACTGTTGGATTTAGCTCTTTTTTGCGTACTATTTTATACATACTACCATCATCCTTTTCATTAGTTTCTCGGGGATAATAAACTTAAAGAGAAGTCTAAAAGTTTATAGACTTCTCCTTATTATACTCTACGGTATAACAAAGATTTTGTTAATCTCTAATATTATACCACATAAAAGTTACTATGAACAGTCATCATAACTATTTAATTAAAAATTAACTTCTTCACCGTAGTAAATAGCTGTAAATAATTTTTCCATTTCTTCTTGTGTAGGAATTCTTGGGTTAGAACCTGTACAAGCATCACCAATTGCATTTTCAGCAATAGCACTTAATTTTTCTTTGAATTCTTCTTCTACGATACCAAAGTCTTTTAATGTTTTTGGTATATTCATTCTTTCGTTGAATTCATCAATTTTAGCACATAAAGCATCAATACCATCTAAACCTAAAGCAAAAGCAATATCTTCATAGCGTTTAGCAGCTCTCATATCTTTAGCATTGTATTTAATTACATATGGTAGATACATAGCATTAGCACAACCATGAGGAATATGACCTGTTGAGAAAACAGCACCTGTTTTATGAGCCATTGAGTGAACAATACCTAATAAAGCATTTGAGAAAGCCATACCTGCTAAGCATTGAGCATAGTGCATTTGTTCTCTAGCTTTTGAACAACCTTTATAAGATGTTGGTAAGTATTGCATAACCATTTTAATAGCTTGTAAAGCTAGTGGATCTGTAAATGGACTAGCAACTGTTGAAACATAAGCTTCAATAGCATGTGTTAAAGCATCCATACCTGTATGAGCAACTAATTTAGCTGGCATTGTTTCTGCTAAATCAGGGTCAACAATAGCAACATCAGGAGTAATGTTAAAGTCTGCTAAAGGATATTTAATACCTTTTTCATAGTCAGTAATTACTGAGAAAGCAGTAACTTCTGTTGCTGTACCTGAAGTAGATGGAATAGCAATAAATTTAGCTTTTTGTCTTAATTCAGGGAAAGCAAATGGTGTGATTAAATCTTCAAATTTTGTATCTGGATATTCGTAGAATGCCCACATAGCTTTAGCAGCATCTATAGGAGAACCACCACCGATTGATACGATTAAGTCTGGTTCAAACTCTCTCATAGCTTGAGCACCTTTCATAACAGTTTCAACTGATGGGTCTGGTTCAACACCTTCAAATAATCTTGTTTCGATTCCAGCTTCTTTTAAGTTTGCTTCAACTTTATCTAAGAAGCCAAATCTTTTCATAGAACCGCCACCAACAACGATGATAGCTTTTTTACCTTTTAGATTTTTTAATTCATCAATACAACCTTTTCCAAAATAAATATCTCTTGGTAATGTAAATCTTGCCATAATTTTCTTTTCCTCCCTAATAATAATCGATAATATCAATCTAGATATATTACCAATTTAATATATAAAATTTGTTAATTATGTAACAATTTTTATCTTATATCTATTATATCATTGTATTAAAAGATATAATAATATATAATTTATATGGCTAATATATAACTTACAACATACCAAGGCAGGTGTTATTTTGAACATTACTCACTTAAAATATGCTATAGAAGTTTTGAAAACAAAAAGCATTACTAAAGCGTCACAAAATTTATATATGGGACAACCTAATCTTAGTAAAGCTCTAAAAGATTTTGAAAAAGAAATAGGAATTAAATTATTTATAAGAAATGTAAAAGGTGTTGAACCTACTCAAAAAGGTTTAGAATTTTTATTATCAGCACAAAAAATATTATCACAACTTGATAATTTAGAAAAAAAATTAACTTCTGATTCTGACAGTTGTTTTGTTAATATATCTGTTCCTAGATGTGCAGGTATTTCAAAAGCTTTTATAAATTTTTTAAATAAGTATAAAAATCACAATCACATAATAATAAAATTTAGAGAAACATCTGCTGAAAATGTTATATCAGATGTATTATCAGGTCAATCTGATTTTGGAATTTTACGATATCAAAAACAATATGAAAAACATTTTCTATCACAAGTTTCATATTCAGAGTTATCTTACAAAACTATATCAGAATTTGATTTATCTTTATTAATACATAAATCCCACCCATTAGCTCACAATGACATTATTTCTCAAGATGATTTGGTTAACTTTATAGAGATAACACAAGGAGATTATTATATTAGTAAATCAAAACAAAACCAACAATATAATAACAAACGTATATGTGTTTATGATAGAGCTAGTCAATACGATTTGCTTAGAGAAGTTAATGGTGCTTATATGTGGGTTGGAAATGTACCAGAAGAAGTTCTTAATCTTAATGATTTAATCATTAAAAAAAGTGATGTTAAAGATAACATCTCAAAAGATGTATTCATATACAAAGAAGATATGATTAATTCAGAAAAAGCTATAAATTTTTTAAACTCTTTGAATAAAACTATTTTATAAAAGAATAAAACTCCTTTTAATACCGATAATAAAATATATCCGTATTAAAAGGAGTTTTTATATGCGTAAATTTTTAAAAGATTATAAGCCTTTTATTGTATCTTTCTTAATTTCTATAACTATTTTTGGCTCTATGTTTTTTATTATATATACATTTTATTCTGCAAAATCAAATGAACAAAGCGCTCATATGAAAGTTGATGATATTCCAATAAACAACTATTATAGTCCTAAATTAGAGGACAATTTAACCTTTGTTTTGATGTGTTGTGAAGAAGAAAATTCTAATCCTTCTGCATATTTTTTAATGCACTTTAATGTCATTCCAAATACATGCACTGTAATAAAAGTATCTCCTAATACTTACACTAATTATTATGATATGAACAAAACTATCGAAGAATTTTATAAATATGGTGGCATGAAGATGGCATCTGGTGCTATTAGCAATATATTTGATTTAACTAGCGATGTATATATAAAAATGACAATGGATCAAATTAAAGACTTTTGTAATTATTTTACAGGATTTAAGTTTGAATTAAATAACGATATTCAAACAGATATGTTTTCATTTCAAAAAGGAAAACAAAATATGGATGGACTTAGAATTGCAAGTTTATTATTAGATGAAAAATTCAATCAAAAAAGTGAACTAATTAGTTCTTTTTTAAATTTACAATTCAACAAAGAAGTCCCTAAAAAATTAGATGACTTTTATGATTTCTTTTACCAAAATTCCACAACTAATCTAAGCAGAGTTAGACTAAGCGAAATAAACAAGCCAATTGTTAGATTTTTTAGAAATTCTGATGATAAATTTATTCCTTATACTTTAGATACAATACAAAAAAATAATTTTTACTATCCAAATTCTGATACAATAAAAAATATAACAGAAAAAATAAAAAAAGAAAGTGTTGAGCCTAATGCTTAAACATAACCATACAATCCTCTAACAGAGGCTTCTCCGCTATTAATATTTATTATTTTATTATTATAATTACACAATAAGTTTCCTTGTTCATTTATTCCTAAACAAGTACAAACTATTGTTTCTTTATTATTAATAACTTGTACTTCTTTTCCCTTATTTACTAGTTTTTCTTCATACAAAGTTTTCAACGAAGTAAACCCAAATTCGTTGAAAACTTTTATTTTTTCTTGCAAATTTGTTGCTATTTTTTTTGAAATATCTATTGGGTCATATTCTTTTTGTAATTCAATAAATAGTGATGTTCCATAAGGTAAGCTACTCTTATCAAAATCTTCTCTTTTTATGTTTACATTTACACCTATTCCACAAATTACATCAACGCTATTTTTACTTATAATACTCTCGCATAATATTCCACAAAGTTTTTTATTATTTAAAATTATATCATTAGGCCATTTTATTTTTGTATTAACACCACATACCTCATCTACAACTTCACTAACTGATAATCCACAAATTAATGGATATAACGAAATATCACACTTTTGGTTTTTAAACAACATACTCATACTTATATTACCGGTTGGAGTTTGCCATTGTCTTCCAAGTCTTCCTTTTCCTTTTGTTTGGATATCAGCAAAAACAATTGTTTTATTTTCTAAAGAGTCTATATTTTCTTTTATATAATCATTTGTAGATGTTAATTCTTTAAAATATAAAAAATTTTCCATATGTTCCTCTCAATCTATAATTTTACTATGTTTGTTACTATTCCTGCATCAGTTATATCTAAAACCCCATAACTTTTTTTAAAATCTCGTGGTAATCTAGCACTTCCAGGATTTAAAATATATAGACCATTATCATATTCCGTATAACCTATATGAGTGTGTCCATATAAAGCAATATCTGCATTAAAATTTCTTGCATATCTTTTTAATGTATCCAAATTGTATTTAACATCAAAACCATCGCCATGTGTCATAAAAATTGTTTTTCCTCCAATTTTTATATCTAGGTAAGCTGGTAATGTTACATCATTATCACAATTACCTCTTACAGCATATAATGTTATGTCAGGGTATAGAATTTTTATATCATCTATTTCCTTATAACCATCTCCCAGATGTATAAAACAAAAAGCTTCGTCTTTCCAGCGATCAATAATATATTTAAGTGTACTAAAACTTCCATGTGTATCTGATATAACAATTATTCTATAATTCATATACTCACCTTTCTTTCTATATTTTATAGTAATTAATATTAAATCAATTTCATACAATAATAATATACCATACTATCATATAGTATATCACAAAAATAAATTTTAGGAGGATTTTTATGAATAATAATCAATCTAATATGAACAATTCTAATAATAAAACAAAATTTAATACTAATCAAAAATCTTTTAATGAGTTAGTAAATAAAGCAAGTCAAAAACTAGGTACTTCCCCACAAAACCTAAAAAATCAAATAGAAAACGGCAAACTTGATAATATATTAAAATCATTACCACCTCAACAAGCAAAAATGTTTCAAACTATATTAAAAAATCCAGAAATGGCAAAAAAATTAATGGATACACCACAAGCTAAATCTGTAATGCAAAAATTCTTTAACCAAAAATAAGAAAAAAACTTATTATTATAATAAAAAAGGAGGGCTTCTTGAATGGATGATTTATTAAATTCTATACAAAATATTTTAAATACTCCTGAAGGTCAACAACAATTAAATGAATTATCTAAAATGTTCAATGAACAAAATTCATCTGATGAAGGAAGCTCTGATAATAATTGTCAAAACGATAATTCTGATAATTCTTCTGATACTTTCGATTTTTCTGGAATAGATCTCAATATGATAATGCGTTTAGGCGAAATTATGGAAAGTTTAAACCAAGAAGATAAAAATACCAAATTACTTTTAGCACTTAAACCACATTTCAAAGAAAGCAAACAAGAAAAAATCGATAAAGCTATAAAAATTTTAAAACTTATTTCATTACTTCCTATATTAAAAGATAGTGGAATATTAGGAGGTTTATTCTCAGATGAATCAAAATAATTATTATTCAAAAGAACAGATTTCAAAAATGAGAAAAGATGCTATTAATCGTGCTAATCATATGTATCAAAGAAGTAAAAATCAAAGAAATAATTTTAATGGTTCTAATAATAAAACATCAAAAAAATATACTCAATCAAATACATATCATAATGAAAACATTAATCAAAAAAATAATAATCAAAAAAATTCTACTGACTTTGATTTATCAAATATATCTATAGATAAAATATTAGATAAAATAGGAATAGATAAAGAAACTGCTTTAATAATTGCTTTAATTATTATTTTATCTAAAGAAAAAGCAGATTATAAATTAATATTATCGTTAGTTTACTTATTAATATAAAAAATAGACTAAATTTTATAAAAAATTTAGTCTATTTTTTTCTTTTTATTTCTAACAATTTTTCAAACTTAGTTATTTTTTCTAATTTTTTTATTACATTATTTGATACTACTCTTAAAAAATGTTTATTAGTAGGCTTAAACTTTATCCAATTATTTTCTGTATACACATTAAAATAGTGTTTTAAATAATTTCTATCACCATTTTTCCAAACAATAGAAATACATCTTCTCAAAGTTGAATCAATACCTTCATCACTTGTTTCATATTTTTCAGCAACTTTTAAGTAAATATTCTTTCTAATTTTATCAACATTACCATCATTAATTACTATTAACTCAATCGCATCACATAATTTATTCCAAGCTTTAGAATTTGGCGTAATTCCCATTTTAAAAATTTCTTCTTCTACCAATTGAAAAATTCTCTCTGTCATCGGTTCATTGGTATCTAAATCAGAAAAAATATCTTCTTCGATATTCTTATTATTTAATATAATATTTATTTTATGACACAAATATGTAAAATTAAAAGGTTTATCTACAATTAAATCTACACCTTTTTCCATAAATTCATTTTTCTCAATAGGTGTCATCTTTGTTGCCATAAAGACTATTTTCTTTTTATTGCTATATTCTTCTTTAAAATATTTTATGATACCTTCTAAATTTATAGTAATAATATCATAATCAATCAATAATACATCTGGAAGATTAATAAAAATAGCTTTTTTTATCTTTTCTTCAAAAGCTTTAGTATGTACAGTATAAAATCCTTGTTTTTCCAAAGTGTTAATTAAAACATTATTAATTGTATTCATTTCGCTAACTAACAAAACAGTGTTTGTTCTATTCATGAATTTCCTCCGAAGTAATCTAATAACATCTTTGTTAATTTTACAACATTATACTTTCTTTATCAATGAATTTTGCACTTTTAAATTACCACAAAACGAATAATTATTATCTACCATAAATCAAACCGACGGATTTTATGCACTTTTTACCATAAATTTAGCAGTAATTTAGTAATTTGTTTGAACTGTTTTTCACAAAATACATCACAAAAAATAAAATTTTGTTGTAAATCAAAAGCATTGATATCAGAGTAATCTATTTCTTTTGAATACATTCTTGCAACTTCATCAAAATTATAAAACTGAGAAGACATTATTAAAATCATCATAACACTAACAATGCTTAATTGAATTTTACTTACAACATCACCATCTTCTCTTGCAGATATAACATATCTGAATAAAAAATATTTTATTGCTTTATTAATTTTATATTCTTCTGTATTAAACTTACAATCCATTAATTTATCTATGTTAGATTGTTCCTTTAAAAGCATATTTTTCCAATTATCATCTAGTATTTCTAATAATAGATAAATTTCAAATATTGTTTCTAATAACTCTTTTAACTCTGATTTATCTAAATCAAAATGTACTTCCTTTTTTATATTTTCTAAATCAAATATAGGTATGTCAAATTTATTATTATCTACCATTTCTTGTACTTCATATGACAAATATAAAATAATATTTATCTTTTCAAATAAATTAAATTGGTTATTATCAATTACATCAAAGCAAATATTTCTAAATTTGAATAATAACTTATCTATATCTGAAAGTAATTCAATATCTGTATCCAAAACATCGTCATAGATTAATGTATCAGAATATTCTTTTGATAGTATTAATCTATTTGCTTCTGGACAAGAAAGTCCTACTCCCACTTCATAAAAATCATTATAGTAATTGTAAAATCTTGGGTGATTGTCGCATATTTCACACAAATAATTTTCACCCATAATTTGAATTATCTCACACAAATTATTTTCATCTAAAAAAGGACATCTTTCATTATCCAATAAAAAATAATAATTTTCTCCATTATATTTTATCTTTTGTTGTACCTTAGTTTTCAAATAATCATCATTCACACTAGCATATTTTTTATATGTGTCTTCATCTATATCTATTTCCCAACCAATACAGCAATTATCTGTACATTTGTCAGCAATACATTTAAAATGTGAATAATATTCAGGATATATTCTTTTCATATCTCACCTCTAAAATATCCAAAAATATAATAACAGCTATTATACTATATTTTTATAAATTAGTAAATTAAAAAAGGATAGAGATACTCTCTATCCTTTTTTGACATATTTGAACATTAACTATTATTCAACTAAACCTAATTTCTTAGCTTCTTCAATAACTTTTGGTTCAAGATTGCTTGGTAGTTGTTCATATCTAGCAAACTCAATATCAAAGTATCCACTGCCTTGAGTTAATTGTCTAACTAATGTAGCAAAATCTTGCATTTCACTCATAGGAACTTCTGCTTCAATAATAGTCATTCCATCTTCATCTGGATTCATGCCCATTACTCTACCACGACGTTTATTTAATTCACCCATCATATCGCCTGTAATTGCATCTGGAACAGCAACTTTTAGATATCCAATAGGTTCTAACAATACAGGATTAGCTTGTGGTAATGCAGCTTTATAAGCAAGTGTTGCAGCCATTTTAAATGACATTTCTGATGAGTCTACTGGGTGGTAAGAACCATCTACTAAAGTAGCTTTTAAGTTAACAACAGGATATCCTGCAATAACACCTTTAGTTACACAATCTCTAAGACCTTTTTCAACTGCTGGGAAGAAGTTTTTAGGAACAGCACCACCAAATACTTTTTCTTCAAAAACTAATTCTTCACTATCACAAGGAGCAAATTCGATCCAAACATCACCAAATTGACCATGTCCACCTGATTGTTTTTTGTGTTTTCCTTGAACTTTTACAGTTTTTCTTATAGCTTCTCTATAAGCAACTACTGGTTTTTCTAATTCTACATCTACACCAAATTTATTTTTTAATTTAGCTACACAAACATCTAAGTGTTGTTCGCCTAAACCTGAAATAATTTGTTGATGTGTTTCATAGTCATGTTTATAAGTGATTGTCATATCTTCTTCTATTAATCTATGCATACCACTTGAAATCTTACTTTCATCACCTTTATTCTTAGGACGTAAAGCCATAGAATAACAAGCTTTTGGATACTCAATCTTTGATAATTTAACTTTTGTATCTTTACAAATTGTATCTCCTGTTTTTAAATTAGCTTTAAAAATAACTCCTATATCACCAGCTACTATTTCTTTTATATCTTCTTGTTTTTTGCCTCTCAACATAGCAAGTTTGCCTACTTTTTCAGTTTCTCCAGTAGTCATATTAGTTACTTGCATATCTGAAGTCAATTTTCCTGAAACAACTTTAACATATGACATTTTTCCAACAAATGGGTCTACTACAGTTTTAAATACTGTTGCTACCATTGATTTAGTTTCATCACACATTACAGCTACTTCTTCTTCATTTTCGTCAATTCCAACTTCCATAGCTGATTCTGACGCTGTTGGCAATAATGTTGACATACCATCTATAAGCATATCAACTCCTTCTAGTGTAAACGCACTTCCGCAGAATACAGGTGTAATATCTCCATTTTTAACACCTTTATGTATACCCATAACTAATTCAGCATTAGTGAATTTTTCACCAGAGAAATATTTTTCAAATAATTCTTCATCTGTTTCTGCAACAGCTTCACTTATAGCTGTAATTAAACCTTCTAATCTGTGTTCAATATCTGGTAATTCAACCTCTACAGCTTTTCCATCTTCATATTTATAAGCTTTCATATCAATTAAATTGATATAGCTTTCTACTTTTCTATCTACCACATAAGGAACAACTACAGGACAAATACATGGTCCAAATTCTGCTTTTAGTTGTTCTAAAACTTTATAAAAATCAGCACTTTCTCTATCTAATTTACCAACAAAAATCATGCTGGATTTATTTAATTTTTTAGCTTTTTTAAATGCTTTTTTTGTACCTACATTAACACCTGATTTGCCAGAAATAGTTAATAAAACGCTTTCACACGCTCTTAATCCTTCATAAAAACCAGCTTCAAAATCAAACAAACCAGGGGCATCTAAAACATTCATTTTATAGTCTCTGTATTCAAAAGGAGTTACTGATAAATTCAAAGATACTTTTCTTTTTATTTCCTCTGCATCATAATCGGACACAGTGTTGCCTTCTAAAACTTTACCAAATCTATCTGACGCTTTTGTCATATGTAAAATAGCTTCTACTAAAGAAGTTTTTCCGCAACCACCATGACCTGCTACTAAAATATTTTTAATATTATTTGCATTATACTGTTTCACTAATAATCTCTCCTTTATTAAAACTACATTAATTACTAAATATTAAACAATAATTATTCTGATTGATTTATTAAACATTTAGTATGTATCAAATCTAGATATGTTATTTGATTTAAAATTATTGTAACACATTAAAATCGACTTTTCAATGCAATTTGCATAATAATTTTAATTTTTTAATTAATTTTATGTAAAAAATAACATTAAATCATTGTTTAAATTACACAATTTATCAAAATCAATTAAAATTAGTATAAAACATATAAATGATAATTATTAACAAAGAGAAATTAAAATCATAGTTTATAGCTAAAAAAACATACAGTATTAAAAATATACATGTTATTACAAATTGAATTAATTTACATATTTTATAAGCTAAATTAACATTTACAAATATTGATAAAATTAAATTCATTATCTTTCCACCATCAAAAGCATTTAATGGTAACAAATTCATTATACCTAATACTAAATTTGAAATTGCAAAAATATTTAGATATTGATTGTTAAAATTAAAATAAAATAATAAAAAAAATATAAATAAATTTACAATACTACCTGCTAACAAAATAATTATTTCTTGCTTTAAACTCATACTAACATTATCTTTTTCTATTAATATTCCTGTTATTTCAAATGATAATTTTTTAGGTATTTTTTTAAATACAGCAAAAGCTAATATATGCGATACTTCATGTATAAAAGCTGATAAAATACCTAATACTACTGTGTATGTATTATCTAACAATAAAGCTAAAGTTATAATAGAAACAAACCAAAAACTTATTTGTACTAACATCCCTTTTATATAAAAACTAATCATTATAAAAATTTACCTTTATTGATTTATAGATGATTTAATTATTGATATCACATTTTTTGCATCTTCTTTAAAATCAGTTTGTATACTTATTTCTTCCTTAAAAAAGTCAATTAAGTCTTTATATAAATTTGGTGTAAATGTATTAATCACAAAAAAAATTATAGCTATAGTTATTGCCACAATTAGTTGATGTGAAAAAAAAGTTATCCTTTTTTTATTTTCATTTGCTGTATTATTAATATTATTAACTGATAAATTATCTACTTGGTAACTTAAGTTTTCACTTTCTTGAACATCACAACTTTTTTCATCACTTTCTTTAATTTCTTCTTCGTTAATTTTATTATACAAATCATACTTTTCTATTGGTTGTGTAGAATTTCTTTGTATCATATTCTCATTCCTTATCTATTTTTATTAGTAATTATTATTCTCTTTATACTTTATTTATTACTTCTTTTTAAATTTTTGACTTTATATGATTTTATTGTTTACTTTTTTACATAATTATGTAATAATGGAGTCTGTACTTAATAACTAATTTAAGGAATATTTATCAAAATTTAAAAGAGGTTTTAAAAGTATGAATATTTTAGTAGTTGGTTGTGGTAAAGTTGGTTCTAAACTTGCTAGCAATCTATCAAAAGAAGGTCATGATGTATCAGTTGTTGATAAGGATGAATCTAATTTTCTTTTATTAGACGAAGATTACAGTGGATTTATTACACCGGGTGTTCCTATAGACCTAGATGTTCTTAGAAAAGCTGGTATAGAAAATTGTGATGCTATTGCATGTATGACTCCTGATGACAACATTAATATAATGGTGTCTCAATTAGCTAGAGAGGTTTTCAATGTACCTTCTGTTTTGGCAAGAATATACGACCCTCAACGAGAAGATGTATTCTCTCATTTTGGATTGCACACAGTTTGCCCTACAAATCTTACTGTTTCTGCAGTTAAATCTGCTATCACTGAACCAGATTTAACAAGAAGCTTAAATTTTGGTTCTCACACAGTTTCTTTTATAACTGTAGAAGTTACTAAAAATTTAATTGGTGAAAATGTAAATGATTTAGATTTACCACCACATCAATCCGTTCTTTCTATCATTCACAACGATTTATCTGTAACTTTATTTAAAGGTCAAGACATTACATTATGTGTTGGTGATAAATTAATTATTTCAGAATTGGTTGATTAATATTTTTAAGGAGATTTTTTATGAATGTATTAATAATTGGTGGAGGTAAAGTAGGATACTATCTTGCTCTGACACTAATAGAACATGGACATAATCCTACTATTATTGAAAAAAGTAAAGCTTGTTGCACAAAACTTGCAAATGAATTAGATATTCCAATAGTTCATGGAGATGGTACTACAATAGAAGCTCTTAAAATAGCTAGAATAGAAAAAATGGATTCATTAATTAGTGTATCTGGTAGAGATGAAGATAATTTAATTGCTTGTCAATTAGGAAAAAAACTATTTAATGTTAAAAAAGTTATATCAAGAGTTAATAATCCAAAAAATGCACAAGCAATGCGTAAATTAGGTATCGAAAACGCTGTTAGTGCTACTGATAATATTGCTAGGTTAATTGAAAGAGAAGTTGATACAACTGCAATAAAACAAGTTGTTTCTTTAAATATGGGTGAATCCACTATTTCTGAAATAAATATCCCACTAAACTATAAACTAAATGGAAAAACTTTAAGCGAACTTCGTTTACCTGATGATTCTATCGTAATTTCTATAAATAGAAATGGTGATACTATTATTCCTCGTGGTAACGCTCAAATTAATAGTGGAGATAAGATATTAATTATGTCAAAAACTACTTCTCTTCATAAAATACAAGAGATCTTAAAACTACAATAGAAAGGATTTACTAGTTTGAAAAAGATTTTTAAATTATTCACATCTGTATTATTATGTATTACATTGTTATTTACTTTTACTTCTTGTTCTAACAAAGAAACAAAAAAAGAAAAAACAAATATAGAAATTAGCAAAGAAGCAACTTCACTATCTGCAATAGAAGATGAAATAACTAAAATTGCTTATGAATATTGTAGTGATTCAGTTTTAACTCATGCCACAGTTATTTATAACGGCGAAGATGAAGTTAACTCTCAAAAAGGTACTATACACTATGTTTTTTGTAAAAACGATGATGATAAAAAGCATGGTATCACAACAACAGTAAAATACGATATGGCTAGTAAAACTGTTACAGAAGTTTCTTATGAAAGAGGTAAAGGTCAATTTAAAGATGATGCTCTAAAACCTATTACAGACGAAACTAAAAAAATACTTTTTTCTAGCATTTTTGATGTAATAAAAGCAGATAATAGTATGGGTAACAAATTAAAAGGTAAAGGTATTCAACTTACAATAGAATTTGATTATAATGGCTTTATTCCATCTATAATATAATTAATATAAAAGGAGCTTATTCTTATGAATTTTAAAATTGTACACAATAATTATAATGTATTTGATTTAGACAAAAGTATTGAATTTTACAAAAACGCTTTAAACTTAACAGAACAACGCAGATTATGCTCTGAAGATGGAAGCTTTATTTTAGTTTATTTAGGCAATAAAAATTCACCTCATCAAGTAGAACTAACTTGGTTGAGAGATATGGAAAGACCTTACAACTTAGGTGACAATGAAATACATTTAGCTTTAGAAGTTGATGATTTTGATAAAGCATATGAATTACATAAAGAAATGGATTGCATTTGCTTTGAAAATAAAGATATGGGAATTTATTTTATATCTGACCCTGATGGTTACTGGATTGAAATTATGCCTGCAAATTATGGTAAATAAAAAAAGAGAGGTGAATTCACCTCTCTTTTTTATTCCCAATTTTTCCATACATCTGGACAGTATCCAACTGTAGCTTGTTTTCCATTTCTAACTATAGGTGTTTTTAAACATTTTGGATTTTCTAGTATTTTTTCTTGTTTTTGCTCATCATATGCCAAATATTTTATTATCGCAGTGTCTTTATTTTTGTCATCTAACAAATTGTCTATTCCACCTACAGCTTGTTTTACACTATTAAATTCACCCTTACTCATTCCATATTTAGCAACATCTATAAGTTGATATTTTATTTTTCTTTCTTTAAAATATCTTTCAGCTTTCTTAGTATCAAAACATTTATTTTTCCCAAAAATTTGTATATTCATTTAATCACTCTCTTTAAACATTATATTTGTAAATTTAATTATATAATGTTATAATGCTTTTAACAATAGTAAATTTAAAAACAAGGAAATGAGGATATATTATGTTCAAAGATACATCAAAAGAATTACTATCATTTTTAGACAATACACACAGTACATTCCATGCTGTTGAAAATATAAAACAATATCTTTTAAAAAACAACTTTATTGAGTTGCAAGAAAATAAAAAATGGAACTTAGAAAATGGAAAAAACTATTTCGTAACTAAAAACAACAGTTCTATTATTTCTTTTAAAATTCCTGATAATGATTACATCGGATTTCAAATTGTTGCAAGTCATAGTGACTCTCCAACTTTTAAAATAAAAGAAAATGGTCAAGTAAAACTTTCTGGTTATAATAAATTAAATGTTGAGAAATATGGTGGAATGATTTTATCTTCTTGGATTGATAGACCTTTATCTATCGCTGGAAGAATAGTTGTAAAAAATTCTAACTCAATAAAAACTATATTAGTTGATATTGATAGAGATTTAATCATAATCCCTAATCTAGCTATTCACATGAACCCTAATATTAACTCTGGTTATAATTATAATCCTCAAGTAGATATGTTGCCTATTATCTCTACTGATGACTGTTCTAAAGATTATTTAGATATTATTTGTAACGAATATAATATAAATAAATCTGATGTACTAGGAACAGACTTGTATCTATATAACAGAGTTAAGGGCACTATATTTGGTGCTGATGAAGAATTTATCGCTAGTGCAAGATTAGACGATTTACAATGTGCTTTTGCTTCTTTAAAAGCATTTTTAGCTTGTGATAATAAAAATAGTATAGCTGTACATTGTGTATTTGACAACGAAGAAGTTGGTAGTAATACAAAACAAGGTGCTGACTCTACATTTTTATTTGATACATTAATTAGAATAAACAATTCATTTAGTAAATCTTATGAAGACTATATAGTATCTATCTCAAATTCATTTATGGTATCTGCTGATAACGCACATGCAGTACATCCTAACCATTCAGAAAAAACTGATATTTCTAATAAACCATTCATTAATAAAGGTATTGTAATTAAACATAATGCAAATCAAAGATATACAACAGACGCTGTATCTTGTGCTTTATTTAAAAATATCTGTAATGAATGTAATGTACCATATCAATCATTTGCAAATCGCTCCGATATGCCAGGTGGTTCTACTTTAGGAAATATTGCTACAGCACAAGTTTCTATAAATAGTGTTGATATTGGTTTACCTCAACTTGCAATGCATTCAGCTTATGAAACAGCTGGTGTAAAAGATACTAAATATTTAGTTGATGCTTTGACAAAATTCTATTCTGTTAGTTTTCAACAACAAGATAATAACATTGTTGAAATAATATAAAAATAAAAGTGTAGATAATTATTTATCTACACTTTTTATTAATTTCCATTCATTTTCTAATATTGACATAATTATATCATCAGCATATACTCCGTCGCTTAGTATAGCATCTCGTCTTATTCCCTCTTGTTTAAAACCTGCTAAACTATAAACTTTCATAGCTCTTTTATTAAATGAATATACATCTAATTCTAGTCTATGTAATTTTAAAACATCGAAAGCAAAATCTCTAGCTTTCTCCACAGCCCATAAACCTAAGCCTTTATTTCTATACTTATTATTAAATATACAAATTCTAAAATTAGCTGATTTTACATTATAGTCTATTTCATTAACTACACTTTCTCCTATTATTTCTTTATTTGGAGAAATTATTAAAAAATCATATCTTGTTTCATCTTCAATACATTTTAGAAAAAAGGTAGTAACTTCTTCTTTTGAAAAATTTTCTTTACAACCTGTAAACTTAATAACTTCTCTATCTAAAGGATTAAAATTTTTATAATAATCTAAAACATCTTCTTTTCTGGATAATCTAAGGATAAATCCATCTTTTTCCCATTGTATATCCTTCATATTGTCTTTTTTCATACTTTTAATTCCTTTATATTAAACTCTTATAAATATCAGATTTAGAAAAAGGTGTTATCTTAGCTATTTTTTTAGAAGCATCTGTTGCTTTTTCTCCTTTTTCTATAAGCTCTCTTGCCATATTGATAGCATCTTCCAAAGTAATTTCTTCTTGCTCTTCTTGTTTATATCCTTCAATAACTAAAACAAATTCTCCTTTTGGTTTAGTTGTTTCATAATATTCTATTGCTTCATCAAAAGTCATTCTCAATACTTCTTCATAAATCTTTGTAAGTTCTCTACATAAAGATATTTTTCTATCACCACCAAAAATATCTCTCATGTCCTCTAAAGTTGAACATAACTTATGTGGTGCTTCGTAAAATATCATTGTTCTAGTTTCTTTTGCTAATGATATTAAATGTTCTTTTCTATTCTTTTTAGTTGTACTCAAAAATCCTTCAAAAGTAAATCTTTTAGTATCTAATCCACTTATCGCTAAAGCTGATACAACAGCACTAGGTCCAGGTATAACAGTTACTTTAATTCCAGCATTGTGACATAATTTAACTAAATCTTCTCCAGGGTCTGAAATACAAGGCATACCTGCATCAGAAACAATTGCACAATCTTCCCCTGATAATATTCTAGATACTATCATTTCTCCTCTTTCACGCAAATTATGTTCATGGTAGCTTACTTGTGGTTTTTGAATATCAAAATGATTTAGTATTTTTTGAGTAACTCTTGTATCTTCTGCAGCAATAAAATCTACACTTTTTAATGTTTCAACTGCTCTGACACTCATATCTTGTAAATTACCAATAGGTGTTCCAACAACAAATAAAGTTGACATTTTCTCTCTCCTATATATCTTTAACTTTTTACTTAATCTTCCCAATGATAAATTTTTTGCATTTCTTTTGAAAACTCTTTTCCATTATCATCATATACAGCCAATGTAGGCAAAACTTTCATAAATGGTTTGCTTCCTTTTTTACCTTCAATCAAAAATAGCCAAGGAGCATCTGTACTATGTTTTGCAATAAATCTCAATCTTTTTGGCTCTAAATCAGCATTTTTCATCGCAGTAATCACATCTGCAAGTCTTTCAGGACGCTGACAAATACAAATTCTTCCACCAAACTTTAAAAGTTTAGATGCTGTGTTGCATACATCATAAATAGTGCATAAAACTTCATGTCTAGCAATTTTTTCTGCAGTTAATTCACTTAAAATTCCTGCATTATTAGCTTTATATGGAGGATTACAAGTTACTACATCTAATGAGCCATTTTCAATTTCTTTTAAATCTTTTAAGTCTGCTAAAATAGGAGTAATATTAGTTTGTTTATTTTCTTCTATCCCTATTTTAAACTGTTCAATTGCTTGTTGTTGAATATCAACACCATATATATGTTTTGGTTTTGCAATTTTAGAAAGAATCATTGGAATAATTCCACATCCTGTTCCTAAATCACACACTATATCTTTCTGTCTTACATTAGCAAAATCAGCAAGTAAAAAAGCATCTGTTCCAAATTTATGCTCATTTGTAACACATACTTTTATTTCATCACTAAGTTTTTCAAAACTATACTTAAAATCCATATTACACTCCAAATATAAATAATTATCAAATCTATATCATTTTATCATATTAAATAACTTTATGTAAAGATTTATTATAGAAATACAAAATTATTTATGATAAAATGATATTTGTAAATATTAAGGAAGGTGTTATATGAGAAAAATCTTTATAGATGCAGATGGTTGTCCTGTTGTAGATAATACGATAAAATTAGGAAAAAAATACGGCATTGAAGTTTTAATTTTATGTGATACTTCACACTACATAAACAAAGAATATGCAAAAACTATTACGGTATCCAAAGGTGCTGATAGTGTAGATTTTAAAATCGTAAATATGCTAAACAAAAACGATGTTGTAATAACACAGGATTATGGTCTTGCTTGTATGTGTTTAGCAAGAAATGCAGTTGCAATAAATCAAGATGGTTTAGTTTTTAATAATGATAATATTGATGCTTTATTATTATCAAGACACACTGCCAAGAAAATTAGAAACTCTGGTGGAAAATTAAAAGGAAATCCTAGAAGAAATAAAAATATACAAGATAAAAAATTTGAAGAAGCTCTCGAAAAAATATTACAAGAAACATAGGAGGTGTTGTTTTGATTAAGGGTGTGATTTTTGATTTAGATGGCACGTTAATAGATACAATGCCATTATGGGATAACCTAGCATATACTTTCCTGAAAAACAACAATATAGAGCCACCAAAAGATATAAACGATATTGTTAGAACAATGAGCTCTAGTGAATCTTGTGAATATTTACAAAAAGAATTTTTCCCAAATGAACAAGTAGATATTGTTAAAAAAAATCTACAAGCACTAATTGTTGAAGAATACACAAATGCTCCGCTAAAAAAAGGTGGATTAGAATTTATACATTATTTAAAAAATAATAATATAAAAATGTGTATAGCAACGGCAGGTGATATATATTTAGCAAAAAAATGTTTGACTAACTTAAAAGTACTAAATTTTTTTGATTTTATTCTAACATGTTCTGATTCTGATGTTGGTGCTGGAAAAGAAAGCCCTAAAATATTTGATGTAGCAATCCAAAAAATGTCTTTACTAAAAGATGAAGTGGTTGTTTTTGAAGATAGCGACCATTGTATACAAACTCTGTTAAACTCTAATTATAAAGTTGTTAGAATTTATGATGAATTTTCTCAAAATACAATACAAGCAAATTTTACTTTTAATAATTTTGATGATTTAATGAATGACAAAAATTTTCTTTCAAATATAGGTTTTTAATTTTATATTTAACATTTTCACAAAGCTTTCACAGTTAACAATTATAATATATCTTATAATAAGGGGGTATTATTTATGCAAAGAATCTTAGTAGTTGATGATGAAGATAGAATAAGAGATATAATATCTCAATATCTTGAATTTGAAGGTTTTGATTTTGATGAAGCATCAGATGGATTAAAAGCTATTGATAAAGTAAAAAATAGTCAATTTGACTTAGTAATAATGGACATTATGATGCCTAATTGTGATGGTATCTCAGCATTAAGAGAGATAAGAGCATTTTCACAAATACCTGTGATTTTACTTACTGCAAAAGGTGAGGAATATGATAAAATCTTTGGATTTGATTTAGGTGCTGATGATTATGTAGTAAAACCTTTTAGTCCAAAAGAACTTATGTCCAGAATTAAAGCTGTTTTAAAAAGGACACAAAAACCATCAGATGACCAAGATAATATATATACTTTTAAAGGACTTCAAGTTAATCCTAAATCTTATGAAATAAAAATTGACGGAAAAGTTATAACTGTTACACCAAAAGAATTTGAGTTATTAAACTTCTTTATTAATAACAAAAATGTTGTTATAACTAGAGATACTATTCTAAACAAAATATGGGGTTATGACTTTTTCGGAGATAGTAGAACTGTTGATACCCATATAAAAATGCTAAGAAGTAGTTTGGGAGAATATAGAGATTTAATAAAAACTATTTGGGGTGTCGGTTATAAATATGAAGAGTATTAAACATAAAATCACTTTTTCAATATTAGGCGTAACCTTAGTAGTTATCGCTTTAATTTGGTTTTTCCAAGTTATTTTTATGGAGAATATCTATGTAATAAATAAACGTATAGATATGCACAATGACACTAAAAAAGTTGTTTCTATGATTGAAGATGGTAATTTAACTATTCCTAATAACCAAATATTGCAAATATGTTTTCAAAAAAACTATAGCATAGAAATATATGATAATTTATCAGGTGTAAGCCGAACTTTCTCTCCAAGAGGAAGCCAAAGTCTGTTCTCAGATGCTGGACTAGATAGAAAACAACTTCAGTTTGCTTTATCTTTACTAAAACAAGGAGACTTTTATAATCAAAAAATTGAATCAGAATTTGGTAGTAATTTTTATTTAGTTGCTACACGCCAAGAATACAAAGGTTCAGATTATACTGTTGTTATAGCATCTGTTTTAGCTCCTATTAGAGAAGCTGTTAATACAATAAAAAATCAATTAATCATTATTTCAATTATACTAATCATTATTGCTTCAATTGCAGCATTTTTATTGAGTAGATCAATAACCAAACCTATACTACAAATTTCTAATGCTGCTAAAAAGATAGCTAAAGGTGATTTAAGTGTAGAAGTAAAAGTTAAATCAAAAGACGAACTAGGAATACTTGCTAATAATTTTAATATTATGTCAAAAGAAATATCAAGATCAAGTAAATTACAAAAAGAATTGATAGCAAATGTATCACATGATATTAGAACTCCTTTAACAATGATTAAAGGATATGCTGAGACTATCAAAGATTTAACTGGTGATTTTAAAGAAAAAAGAGACAAACAGTTAGATATAATTATTGATGAAAGTAATAGACTAAATGTTCTTGTAAATGATATATTAGATTTATCTAAACTACAATCTGGACAACAAACTATACAATTGTCCCAATTTAATATATCCCAAAAGTTAAAAGATATAATATCTAGATATGATTTATTAACTACAAATGAAGGTTTTTCTTTTAATTTAGATTGTCCAGATAATATTTATGTAAAAGCTGATGAAGTAAAAATAGAACAAGTAATATATAACATATTAAATAATGCAACTAATCACACAGGCGCAGATAAAAAAATATTTATCCATTTAGATAATTATGAAGATAAAGTTATTATAAAAATTACTGATACTGGTAAAGGGATTAAACCAGAAGACATTCCTTTTATTTGGGATAGATATTATAAACCATATAAAAAAGATGATAGAAAAGGAATGGGAACTGGCCTTGGTTTATCAATTGTAAAAGCTATATTAATAGCTCATAATTTTGATTTTGGCGTAAATAGTAAATTAGATATTGGAAGCACATTTTGGTTTGAAATTAAAAAATAAAAAAAGAAGAATGTATTTTTAGTACATTCTTCTTTTTTTGGAGCTACTAACCGGATTCGAACCGGTGACCTCTTCCTTACCAAGGAAGTGCTCTGCCTCCTGAGCCATAGTAGCAATATATAAATTATAGCAGTCGCTAAAATTAATTAACGACTGCTATTTGGCGACCCGTATCGGGCTCGAACCGACGACCTCTAGCGTGACAGGCTAGCGCTCTAACCAACTGAGCTAACGGGCCAAACTGGCAGGGGCAGAAGGACTTGAACCCTCGGCACGCGGTTTTGGAGACCGCTGCTCTACCAACTGAGCTATACCCCTATATTAAATTGGTGGGCCTTCAGGGATTCGAACCCGGGACCTACCGGTTATGAGCCGGTTGCTCTAACCAACTGAGCTAAAGGCCCACATAAAAATGTGGAAAATGGCAACTATCTATCTTCCCAGTCCGTCTCCAGACAAGTATTTTCGACGTGAAAGAGCTTAACTTCTGTGTTCGATATGGGTACAGGTGGATCCTCTTTGC
>JAGHIE010000006.1 GCA_017887325.1 Oscillospiraceae bacterium
TATAGTGCATTTCTCCTTTCGTATGCCCCGTTTTTTTGCGGGGTAAAAATTGTGTTTTTTCCTTTATTTATCACAGTTTCTAGGTACTATGACATGTATACGCAGGGCGGTGTTACATATACGCCCTGTACGGAACGCCTAAAGGCGTTCCCTTTCTGACTGTGCCTGCCCCGTTCTTAACGCTCACGAGCCTTGTAAGGCTCGTGGCTAAACGGGACAGCCCCAGTCAGAAACACAGTTTTCGGTCTGATAGTCCATGCCTATTCATGCTATCAAAGCGAAAACAACTCTTTTCCATGCTTACTCAAGCTTGTAATTGACCCTAGCGTGCTTAATCACTTTATCTGATACGATAATAACTCCATTAGAATTACTTGTCAAGATATTTTTCTTGACTTTTCGCAAAATAATAAGTATGATAGGCTTATAAAAGGACGAAAAAGCAGAGAAAGGAGAAGTTATGTTAAGTTATGGAGAGTTATATAAAGAAAATGAGTTTTTTAGGAGAGAACATACAGACTATAAGAAAACACAGGAAAATGAAACAGCAGGAGCTTGCGGACGCTATCGGTATCAATATGCAGAGCCTTTCCAAGATTGAACGAGGGGTAAACTATCCGACCTTTGACACACTGGAAAAGATAATGGACGTGCTGGAAGTAACGCCCAATGAATTATTATCGGGGGAATGGAAGTTTGTTCAGCAGGCGGAAAAGGAAGTATGCCAGTTTCTAAGGACAGAAGAACGCCTAAACGCAGAGTTGAAACATGGACACTATGATAACTTCTTTGACAGTGAGGAAGAATGGCTGGAATATGAATTGGAGCAGTTGCGGAAATATATCACAGACTATATCAACGGAAAGGAGATACAAGCGTCCGACCTTTACCCTATCAAGGAATTTATCCAGCATTTGAAGTTTCAAAAAGTATTAGCCCGTTATGATGATTTATACAGCATGGATATGTTTGGAGAAAGCACAGACGGACACAAATACGGAACACCTTATCAGGTTGTGAAAAGGATAAACCCAAACTCAAAAGAAGATAGGGAGCTTTTACGGGAAATATTAAAGAACAGTCATTTTGACAACGAGGACGAGTAATCTTTTTCCTCTTTGCGGAAGATACAGCAAACAAAAAGCCCAGATCAAGAGTGCAAGCACCACTTCTGAAGAAGTGGCAGGCTCTTGACAGGGCTTTTTCTTTTCTGTGCTGAATAATCAAGAGGAAGAAAGGGAAAATGTGTCAAAAACTTATCGACAACCAGACAAAAGCAACACAGATTTCACAGTATGAGCTTACGCTTCATAAAGACGGAAACTGGAAGATTGAAAAATAATTTCTATATGTGTATTTGAATAAATTTTATTCATTGACTTTCTGGAAGTTCTTTGCTAATGTATATATGGAGGTGATAACAATAGCAAGGATTAGTAAAGACCCAGAAAGTCGAAAAATGGATATTTTAGAAACTGCTATGGAATTATTTGCTACTAAAGGATACGAACAAACATCAATGCTGGATATTTCAAAAAAAATGAATGTATCGCAAGGATTATGCTATAGATACTTTTCTTCTAAAGTGGAAATATATGAGGAAGCATTAGAATATTATACAGATTGTGGTGTTGCGGCTTTTAAAAAGGTCATCTGTTCTTCAGATAAGACCATTAGAGAACGTATAATAGAAATGTTTAATGTGGGTAAGCAAAATAAAGATAATAGTGTGTTTCATAAATTCTACAATTTACCACAAAATCGACTTTTTCACGAACAGGTATTATTGACATTGAACAGAAAACTTCTTCCTATTATAATTAAAGAGTTAGATAATGCCGTAAAGCAAGGGGAAATTCATATACAGAACACAAGTGCTATCGCCTCGTTTTGTTTATATGGACAATTAGGAGTATGGTATGACACTACTATAGATGATAAAACTAAAGAAGAAGTAACAAAAGAACTAATAATAAAAATAATAAATTAGTAAATTCTCCCCTTAATATGGGGAGAAAATTTTGAAAAACAAATGAATAAAATTTATTCATTCAAGGAAAGGATTATAGATTATGAAAATTTTAGTTTATGGTGCTGGGACTATAGGACTTACTTACGCATGGTTATTATCACCAAACAATCAAGTAGATGTTTTTATCCGCAAAAAGTCCATACGAAACTACTCTCCTACGGTTAATCTTTCAATAAAAGACTTAAGAAAAAACGATAAGGCTTATAAAAAGTACAGTTATTCACCTAATTATGTTACAGAGATTGTTAAAAAATACGATTTAATAATAGTTGCAGTTAATAGTTCACAAACAACTAATGTAATGAAAGAATTATCCATATTAAAAGAAAAGGGTATTATCTTAATTTTACAAAATAACTGGAATATTGAAGAAAAACTACAGCCTTATTTCCAACTTTCGGAATGTATTATAGGGTTTCCTTCTTCAATAGGTGGAGGAAGAAATCACACTGGAATTACCGCGATTATTTTTAAAGAAGCAACTATCTTGGGAGTGGACGAAAGTTTTAATCATGCACAGATACAAGAAATTGAACATTTGTTTTCAAATATTGATTTACCTACGAAAAAAGTATTCAATATAGCATCTTGGCTTCGAGTACATTCTTTACAACAAGCTATTGCATCTGGAGCAATATTAAAAGCGGGTGGATTTGAACAATTAAAAAGAAGCCAAAACGATATAAAGAGTATGCTTTTAGCATGGAGAGAGGGCATACAATTATGCGAAAAATTAGGAATATCAACCAAAAATTATTTTCCAGTACGATATTTGTTTTTACCTTGCAACATAGTAGCATTTATCATAAAAAGCATATTTAATAAACCAGATACGACTGTAATGATAACTGGACACATGAAGCATGGTTTAAACGAGTGGATAGATGAATATTGGGAAATTTTAAATACTGCTAAAGAGGTCAATTTTCCTATGCCTGTATGGACTTCTTATCAAAAGTATGTTGAAAACTATCAAAAGTAAATATCTGATATGTTGGAAAATTATAGTATAGAGGGAGCAATAATGATTAGATTGAAAAAATAGGATATGAAAAAAACTTAAAAGCTGGTGCAAAGGCAAGTGGTATTACGGTATCAGAACTGTATGAAACAATGCAAGCGAATATTGATGAAGCTATGAACAACATTGACCCAGAAGTGCAGGAAAACTTTAAGAAATGTTTTGGAAACAAGCTACCTACACCAGAGGAACATATTTATACCATTACCAAAAAGACAATGGGTTAATCATTCTATGCTGTAAGGGGGCATGAACTATGAAGCGTTTTAAGTATAGAAGCAAACAATCACGTCCAGTTTAACAGTAAATCTTTAACAACTGAATATACAGCTTTAGAAGCTCGTACAGACAATAAGTTTTGTGCGAGCTTTTTTCATGTCCTCTTTTCCGTATTTCCAAAAGGTATAAGCGGTATTCCGTTTATATATTTCAATTTTGCGGAAAGGAGGTGAGATTATGAAACTATCTTCTTTTGAGGAAATTATCAGATTACAGTTTAATGCTTATATGATGATAACGATGAAAGGTATTGTCCGTTATCGCAGGAAACAACGTGCAAGGCGTTTGGAGTGTGAAGCACTGTTTTGTGAAATTCCAGAAATAAAGCAGAATAGTCAAAGTAATTATGATAGTTATTCCTTTGAGTTTTCTGTATTTCAAGTATGGAATTTCTCAATCAAGGTATCTGATGAAAAATTAGGTACAGCTTTACGCAAGTTATCTGAAAAGCAACGTAACTACATCTTGTTGTACTATTTTCAAGATATGCGGGACAGAGAGATTGCGGAGGTTTACCATGTATCACGTTCTTCTGTAAGCTGTACGAGAAGCAGAGGATTACAAAAATTAAAAGCGTTGATGAATGAAAGGAAGTAAAGGAAATGGCAAAAGATTATGGTTATCCTGCTTATGAGAAGATTGTCAAAGCGTCCAGCGGTAACGAACAGGCAATCAAAGAGATTTTAAGGTTTTATGACGGCTACATATCAAAATTGTGCTTGCGTCCATTCTACCATGAAAACGGAAAGGTCAGCATGAGGATAGACGAGGAATTAAAAGGCGAAGTACAAACGGAGCTTATGAAAGCTATGTTGAGATTTCAACTCAAAGTGAAATAGCATTGTAACCACGAGAAAAGGGAGATACACGTTTTTGTGCAATCTCCCTTGCTCTTTTCTGCCATATCAAGGCTCATTCAATCATGGTAAATTCGTGGTAAAATGGTTGCTTTTTTAGTTGATGAATAGTCCTTAAATACTGTATTTATGCGGATAATCAGATTTTTAATATCAAGTTTCATATGAAATATTTATTACTATTATTAAACCTTTATAATGAATATATTACAATAATTCTAACTAAAACATAAAATGACAGTATTCTCTTAATAAATAGATTGAAAATAAAATCTAAAAAAATTCATACAAAAACTTTTAATAATAAAAATACTATGGTGTATATGTCAATCTACAACCTATAATTCTTAAATAATTTACCCCTGTATAATAGTAATGCATATAGTATCCTCCCGCAAAGGTATTATCTGACCAACCACCACCATGCATTGCTATTGTACTTCCTTTAGATATAATATTTTGATAAAAATAATCACCTACTGGTAGTTTGTCATTACCTACTGTTTCACTAGGAATAAACAACCAATCAAAGTTTTTATCATAACCAAAAGCAGATATATATCCATTTTTCCCTGCAATATTTATGTTTGTTTGTACATAAGAATCATCAGAGAATATAGAAATATTTCCTATATCGTCATTGTATATCTTTATTTTATCTACATAACACCAAATATTACCATAAAAATTTTCTTCGCCTCTATAAGATATTGCATTATTTTGATCAGTCCCAGTAGCATTACCTAAGCTTGATGTCATTCCAGTTTTTTCACTGTCATTTCCTTCTCCTAATTTATTAACAACACCTACGCCTATCTTATCTTGCATATTAAAATAAGCATACTCTATTAAAAATAGAAGTTGTGTACAAGATATACTTTGTATTGTTGAAATACTCCAGCCTGTTCCCCTATTGTTTGCTAATTTAATCGCATTATCTATTGTCAATCTTTGTGCTCTGCCACTACAAGGCTTTACATTGGCAACAGAACAAAGTTTATCACTGTTGAAATCTGATATTTGTTCGTCTGATTCTAAATATAAGTTATCTGATATATCATATACAGATCCCTCATATGCAGACAAATATATTTTATCTTTTTCTACACCATTTAAAACAAATGCTGGATGAATTTTAAATCCATCATATTGTTTATCAGATATATAATATCTTACTTTTCTTAAATGGTATCCTTTTCCATTTTCAAAAGGCTCTAACTCTAATGGTACAACCTTATAATAAAATTTGGGTTGCTCAATCATTACTTGAACAATAGTCCCAATAGGATAGGTTTTATTATCTCCTATTGTAACTTCTTGCGTTAATTTACCTGTTTCAGAATAACTTTTATCACCATAGTATGCTATAATTACACCATCATCAGTAACATTACATCTTTTTCTTTTATAAGCGTTAATATTATCAAAATCAGTACCATTTTTTAAATATTTAGCTCCTGCTAATCTAGTAAATTTATTATTTTTAAAGTCAACTTCAACACCATATATATCATTTTCTGAGTATCCTATATAGGATTTTATATCATTAATATCTAATTGTAAATCATTAAAATCTTCTTGTATCTGTACTAAATTATCAGCTTGTTCTTTTGCATAATCTCCTTGTTTTTTTGCGTATTCTGCTTGTTCTTTTGCATTTTGAGTTTGCAATTCATTATCTGCTATAATTTCTTTAGATTTATTCTCTATTTGCTTAAAAGTACTAATTCTGCTAAGTTCATTTTCTTGTCTTAATTCTTCATTTTCAGATACTTTTTGTTCTAATGATGACATATCATTTATTAAATTATCAGCTTTATTTATTATATTTATAATACTTGAATATTCATCACTGACTTTTATTTTTTCAGTATCCAAAGAATTTACTAATACATTTACATAAAATATTGATGTAAATACTACTACTTCATTTTGTGACAATATTATTTCACAACTTAATAATCCAGCTGTTGATAAATCACTTTCTGTCAGTACAATTTTAATCTTGTCATTTTCTATTATTGCATCTGATAAATTTTGCGTACCATCTGCCCTTACAATACAATATTTAGCTTTTATTCCATCTAAGTGAATATTTTTATTTTCATTTTGTATTGTAACCATAAATATATTTGATAAATTATTACCACATTTTACATTAAATCTCTGATTACAAATTTCTCCATTTAAATTTAATATAACATCATTTATTAATTCTAATGGCATATTATCCTCCTTTTAATTTATTTAATTTGTATATATTATAAAATTAGTTCAATATTTTTGAACTAATTTTATAATATATGATTTTATTGTAATTGTCAATATATATTTTCAATTATATTGAATTTAATGTAAATTAATTCAAATATATGCAAATACTTAATTAACAAAAATAAAAAAGTAGTTGTAATTTATACAACTACTTTTTATAACAACTTAAAATTTATCTATTAAATTTTAGTTTAAACTGTTCTAATAAAAGTTTAATTCCAGATATAACACTATTTTTATATAACACCAATAATACTAATATGTTTACAATATATAATATTAATGAAATATAATCAAATGAATTAAATATATTATAAAATGAGAAAATAATCAAACAAAATAATATAACAAAAAATTTCTTTAAATTATATCCAACATGGAAATATCTCTCAGATAAGTAAGTTCTTACAAGTAAAAATATTATATAAGAAAGCCCTGTTGATATAGCTGCACCTTGTGTACCATATAACGGAACTAAAATAGCATTACCTATTATATTTGCTACACATGAAACTAATGAAACAATTATATTCATTGCACTTTTCTTTTTAAAATTAATTCCACATGATGATGTTTCAGATATAGTATACATCATAGGATAAAATACTAAAAATGGCAAGACAAATGCAGCCTCTCTGTATTTTTCACCTAATATATATGCAAATAAGTCTTTGCATAAAATTATGCTCAATCCTAAAACAAACATCAACACAATTATATAATTATTAGCTTCTCTAAAAAACTTTTTATTATTAGGATTTTTTTCATACTGCTCAACTGATAATGGACCCCATACTGTATTAAAAGATGTTTGAACTATAGCAAAAATATTTACTAATGTCATAGTACTTGCATATATTCCAACCTCTGCATAAGTACAAAAATAATTCAAAGCAATTTTATCAGTAGCTTGGAATATTGTTATTATCCCTGTTGAAATAACAAATGGAAGACTATATTTTATAATACTTTTTTTCTCAATAAATGCGTTATTATTTTTTATGTACCATTTTTTCTTCATCATAAACATTCCAATAAAAGTTGGAATACAAGTTGAAAATAATAAAGAAAAAATTAACACATAGTAATAGTTATGCACTTTTGCTACAAATATTATTGATAATACAAAAACAACATACAATATCTTTTGTAAAATATTTAATATTGTAAATGTATTAGATTTATAATCAAGTCTAATTTGTAAAAAAGCAAATCTATTAAATATTAATATTACAGCATATACCAATAATGTAATCTCATTAATACTAATATTTTTTGTTATTGTTGCAAACGGAAGATACACAAGCCCTAAAACAACTATAATTAATATAGGAGCAAAACAACAAAATCTCAAAAGTTTATTTTGATATTTTGCATCATTTTTAGAATAATAAAATCTAATAAAACCTTGATCCAAACCTAGTATACATACCATTAATAACATATTAGCATACATAGAAAATATAGAAAATCTTCCATATGTTGCTGGATCAACTACTCTTGTTATAACTGGAGTAGTTAACAGTCCTATAAGCATATTAATCATACTTCCCAATCCAATTGTAAGCATATGACTAACTATACTTTTTGATTTATCCATAATGCCTCCAGATAAAATATATAAATATACGATAAAGTTAGATCATATCCCAAGTCAAAATTGTATCTTCTTGTAAATCTTCTTTAACTTTTCTACCTATTACTATATCAGCATGTACAGGAGATATTCCTCTGCCAGGACGCTTAGCCATTATATCTTTTTCTGTAATAACATCGCCTGCTTTTAAATCTCTAGTTAAAACAAGAGATCTTCTTGCTTCTTTTCTTGATACTTTTTCACAACCCAAAACAGTTTTTTCTTCAGAACCTAAAATTGTATTAATTAATTTAAAATTATTAATAGCTATACTAAAATCTTTAGGATCTGCTGAATGATAATGGTCATTTCCTTTTAATTTTTTATTCAATGTAAAATGTTTTTCTATTACTTGTGCTCCTAATAAATAAGCAGTTGATAGAGTAGTCATTGTATCATCTGGAGCAACGTGGTCTGAATATCCAATTTTGAGGTCATTATAAACTCTTTTTAATGTTTTAATAATGTTTAAATTTGCATCTTCTTCTTTTGTTGGATATGATAGTACACAATGTAATAATGTAATATCTTTACAGCCACTATCTTTTAAAGCGCGAACAGCCTCATCAATTTCTGACATATAAGCAGCTCCTACTGATAAATATACAGGTTTTCCTTTTGAACCTATGTGTTTTATAAAAGGAATATTTGATAAATCTGATGATGATATTTTATAAAAGTCTACCATACTTTCTAAATAATCTGCAGAATTATAATCAAAAGGTGTAGATGTAAAATCCATTCCCTTTGAATGAGTATAATCGCATAACTCTTTATATTCTGCTTCGCCAAAACCATCATGTTTTGTAAACAATTCATATTGAGTTTTTGTAGGTTCTTTAGTTGTGTCCCAATAAGCAGGTGAATTTTTTGAAACAATTGTATTAGCTTTATATGATTGGAATTTAGCGCAATTAATACCCACTTTTGCAGCCTCATCTATATATAATTTTGCAGCCTCTAATGGACTAATTCTTAATTCTTTTGCTGTGTCGTAAAAGTTAACTCCTATTTCTGCGATAAGATATGGACTTTTCATATAATGTACCTCCTAAATAATATAAACATTACAAACTATTTATTAAGTTTATAACTCTTTTTCTTCCTTCTCTTAAATTATGACTTAATAATTTTTGATGAAACTTAGTTCTAGATTTTTTTGACATATCTAAATATAATCTTAAATTAGATTCAATAATTTCATCATCAGGATTTAAGCCTATATAAGTAAAGCCATTTTCGTTACAAACAAAACCGTGCTTTTCTTCTCTTTTATTTTGAGCCATAGAAATTGTAGGTATTCCTAACATAGCAAGTTCATACCCTGTTCTTCCTCTTGATGTAATAGCAATATCACATTGACTCATTAACTCTGGCATATTTGAAACATCATATAGTACAGTTATATTTTCATAATCGTTATATGCCATTAAACTATCAACATTCTTTTTAGCCCTACCTAAAACAACTATAAATTCATATTTTTTATACTCATCTTTTGTTATTAAATTAAGTATTCTATCAGAATAATTTTGTGGATCTGCTCCACCAAATGAAATAAAGACTTTTTCCACTTTATCTTTAATTATAATCGGTTCATAAAACATAAATGTTTTTCCAGAAATATAGTATTTTTCTCCTGCGTATACTTGTGGCAATGATTTATCTTCAAACAATGCATTAAATACTAAATCTGCTTTTATTATTCCTTCACCGTCATCTTCAAAATTAATTATTTTTGCATCTGGTAAAACTGATTTTAATCCTATCATATAATCAATCGATGTAGTTAAAATATCATTTATAAATATTTTATAATTGTTTTCCTTACATCTTTCAAATAATTCTGCAATTCCATTAACAGGTATAAGCTTGTGAGTTGTATCCCCAAAAATTTCCACTTTTGTTTGGTTAATATCATAATATATATCAGGCTTAACATAAAATTCATCAGCTATTTCCAATGCCCTATATATATGTCCTACTCCTCTTAAATTATTTCCATTAACATAAATTGCGACACTACTTTCTTCTAAAACAGCAGCAGCACTTCTTAAATCAGTAAAATTATCTATATCTAACGCTTCATTTTCACTAACTTCAAATATATCTACTTTCTTACCAATTCTAGTTTTAGGTGTAACTATAGAATACTTTGATATCAAGAAAGCACCTGTTTCTAAATAACAAGGTGGTAAATATTGTCTGTTTAATCTTTCTTTATAATTTGGAACTTTATTTCCATCACATTCACCCCATGACAAATGTGGAGCATTAATTGCTGATATTACTGTATCCAAATCATTATTAATTGCATACTCTATTGCTTTATCTAATGTTGATGATTGTAATGTAGGAGAAGTTGGTTGCATTGTAACAACATAATCACATTTTATATCTTTTATTGCATCTGCAATTACAGAATCCAATGTAACTTCATCAGTACACAATGAATTATCCCTAATTTTTACATTAACACCCATCTGATTTGCTATTATTTTAACTTCTTGTGAATCAGTTGTAACAATTACATCTGTAATATATTTTGATGATAATGCATTTTTTATTGAATAATACACTAAAGGATGTCCAGCTATTATTCTTATATTTTTATTCGGAATACCTTTAGATCCCGCGCGTGCTGGTATAACTGCAACTATTTTCATTTTTATATATCCTTTCACTATCTATAAGATTTATTATTTATTCTCATCATAAATTTTAAAAGATTTTTTATAAAACTCATATAATTTATCAATTTCATTTTTATATTCATTAGTAATTTCAGATTTATTTTCTAAAATTTTATATCCTTCATCTATTAAATAGTTAATTTTCAATTCTGTTCCTACTTCTTTTACTGTTTTTATATACGCTGCACAAGAATGAATATTATCAACATTACCTAATGTTTTTAAATATTCTGGTAACTGTTGCATTGATGTTATTTTATTTATACTATCAATTACATCAAAACAAACATTTCCAAAAATTAATGATTTTTTTCCTAATAGTGCAGCTTCATAAGCACCTGTTCCTGTAATAGTTATTACACCAACTGCTTTATCTAGCCATGGTTTAGGGTCTTTGTAATAATTAAATTGAACCATTTTAACATTATGTAGCTTTGCTACTGATTTATAAAAGCTAATTGGTCTTTCACCAAGCATACTTTGATGTTCTTTTACATAAACAGTTAAACCTATTGGCAAAGATTTAGACACTTGTTCTATTACATTTAGTTCATTAACATAATATGGAGCTTTAACAAATGTAGTTGATTCAGGAATTAAATGTAATGGCATATATAAATATTTTTCGCCATCTATAGGCGCTTGAAAATACTTATTTGGCTTAAATAATTTTTGTCTAATATATTCCCAACTTATAAAATCTTTTATTAATCCAAAATACTTAGTAAGTAGTATACAATCTTTTGCTTTTCTTCTAACTTTTTTATTATGAGCATCTATATCATTTATCATTTTAGAAGTTCTTAATACGCTTTTTAATGAAGTCATAATTGAATCTTTTTCATATTTAGCAGTAACAGAATTTTTATATTCAGATGGCATAATTTGTTGTTTTGCTCTATAATCTTTTATATAAGCATATTCATCTTTTAGCTCATCTTCTGATAAGTGATAATTATCATTATATTTTTTCTTAAAATATTCATCTGTATTAAGTCCAATATTAAATGTTGGTATTTTAAAGCTTTCATATCTAGGATGTTCTATACTTATATATGGAATTTTTTTCTTATAAGCTACTTCATTAATTACTGTTCTCATTAATTCAGCAGTATCTAAATCTATTATATAGTCAGGTTTAAAATCATCTAATACTTGTTCTGCTTTTTTATAAAACAGCTCTAAACAATATAAATTTTGCTCTTTTGTTGTAAAATTATATTTTTCTCTAAAATGATAATATCTTGTATTAAATTGTGAACTCATAAGTTGTAAATTTAAAGGTTTAAAATAAGTATAATTTTCTTCAACATATTTTAAATAATCATAATCAATATTAGGATTTTTATATTCACTTACAAATTTATCTGATATATCTTTAACATCATATAATTTAGATTTTGATTTTTTTCTTAATTCATAATATGTGATATGATTGTAGTCACATTCGTTATACAAACATTCTTCTGGATGAATATGAAATAACCCTGTTTCATACCCATCTTTTATAAAACTATCTTCTAAAAAGAAAAAAGGAATTGAAAATACTTCTCTACATAACATTAAAACTTTCTTCTTCATAATTACTTCCTTAATAATAAAACAATAAATTTAGGTTTATACTGAGCCTATCTCTCATAATCTTGTAATAACTATCTGCCATCTATTATATTTTTTATCCATTTAAAACAACTTGTACATGTACAATAGAATCTATTATTGTTGGCATATATTCACTATCTTTATATAAATTTTTTTATCATTTTTTCACCCATATTTACAAACAAAACATTACTAGTTATTTTTTAATCTTCTATATATTTTTTTTAAATTCCAATACATAATAACATACAATTTTTTAGTAAAAGATAATTTATTTAAATATTTTTTTCTTACATTAATATGTGCTGTATCATGTTTTTTTGTATCTCCAAAAGAAAGACCGCCTGTTACTTGCCTATAAGCTGTACCATACTCATTTGTGCAAATAAATTTATATTTTTGTGATAATCTTAACAACAAATCTAAATCTTCGTAAAAATTCATATTTTCATTGTATTTTCCAACTTCAAAGAAAATACTTTTTTTAAAACAATAGTCACGAGCCAAAGCAATATTATTATTCCACATCATCCAATAAAAAAACAAATTTCCATTTTTTATGTTTGTATTAGGGTCTTCAAGTTCGTTTTCATTGTCATCAACATATTTAATTAAAGAGTATGAAATTATATTTTCATTACTATTTAATATCAAATTCATCTCATGTTCTAATTTACTAGGATTATAATAGTAATCATCTGAATCTAAATATGTAATATACTCACCATTTGCTTCTAACGCTCCTATGTTTCTAGCATTTGAAACTCCCTTATTATTTGTTAAGTATATAACTTTCAAAAAATCATATTCTCGTTCTAATTGTTGCAAAACATCCTTTGAATTATCAGTTGAACAATCATCTACTACAATTATTTCATAAGGCACATATGTCTGGTTTACAACACTCTGTATACATTTTTTTAGGTAATTAGCCTTATTATAATTAGGGATAATTACACTTAAAGTATTATTCATATTAAACCTCCATATTACAAAACAAAATTTTTAATATCTTCAAATTGTTCAGCATTTTTTATTATCCATTCTTCCGGCTTATCCCACCATTTTAAATTATTTAGATATTCAATTTCTTTTTCATTAAATCTATCTCTAATTTTTTTAGCTGGATTACCACCTACAATAGTGTAAGGCTCAACATCTGATATAACTATACTTCCAGAAGCAATAATAGCACCATCACCTATTGTTACTCCTTGCAAAATAGTACAGTTAGCTCCTATCCACACATCATTTCCAATTTTAACTATATATTTGTTATCATTATCCACATACTTTTCTTCTTCAAATTTTTGTTTTTTAACATAAGTCATTCCACATTGTTTTTTTAAAGAATAGAAAGCAGGATGAACAGATACATATTTTCTAGTTGGATGTGTACCTTCAATAACTTTAACAAAAGGTCCTATACAAGTATATCGTCCTATTACTGTATTTCGTACAACACAGTCACTTCCAACATATGATGCATAACCCATTTTAACATTATAAAGACTTGATTTACTTGCTAACAAATTTCTACCCTCGAAAGTACATTGACTATCAAAAAATGAATTTTTTTGACATTTTACTTTATTTTTATACTTTATTTTATTTAATACATTATGTACAAAATTTTCAATCTTCTTAAATAACATACTCAACATCTTTCTTTTAATTATATTTTTTTAATAAATCTTGCAGGATTTCCTGCCCATATCTCATTTTCAGGTATATCCTTTGTTACAACTGAGCCTGCACCTACAATAGAGTTTTTTCCAATATTAACACCTTTTAATATTATACTTCTTGCTCCTATAAATGCATTTTTGCCTATTTTAACGGGTTTAATCAAAACGCCTGTACCATCATCTATCATTCTTTCATCAAAATCTAAAGAATGAAAATCAGTATCTGTAATCATGCAATTTGAACCTATTAACACATAATCTTCTATTATTATTTCTTCTTTTGCAGTCATTGCACAATTACTAATCCCAACATGATTTCCAATTACAATCCTACCTTTGTCCCCTGTTGAAAAATGTGAGTTATATCCTCCTGCTGTTGGATTAGAGTCTAAACTTGAATTTATTACAACATTATCACCTATTTGTATATTACCAAATCCATGTATATATAATTTACCCCACACTTGCAAATTCTTACCAAACTTTACTTTTTTTCTTTTAAATGTGATGTAATTGTATAATCTGCTTGGAAAATTAATTATTTTTTTAATATTCATAAATAGCTCCTATTATTTTTTGCTAATAGTATTTTTATACAACATCAAATAACTTTTCTTAAAATATTGTGGATTTAAGCTATTTTGATAGTTTATATAACAATCATCTATTTCAAATTTTTTCTCTAAGGCTTTATTAATGCATTTAGACAACGCATTGGCATTTTCTGAATCAAATATAAAACCTAAATGATTTTTTTCAATAGTGTTTCCTAAATTTCCATGATCAGATCCTATAATACACTTATCGTTATATACACCTTCAACTAAAGGTCCACTTGCCCCATTAAATCTTGCCCTGTATGGCAACACAATTATGTCTGTAGATGCTATAATTGTGTTTAATTCATCATCATCTAAATAATGCAATTTTAAAAAAACTGAATCACTATAATTTTTTGAATTTTCTTTAATAAATTTCTCGTCAAAAGCTTCTGGCTTACCAGCAACAACTAACTGAAACTTATTTTCAACTTGATTTAAAGCCTCGAGCAAAATATCCAAACCTTTATCATATCGTGTATTTCCAATACATGATATTACTGGTATATTTTCATCAATACCAAGTTTTTTACAAGCATCAGATTTTTTAATTAAAACTTTTTGAGCAAACATCGGATACTCTATATGATGTGCATTAAGGATACCTAATTGATTAACTTCTTTTTTTAAGTAATCAGAATGAACTATTACTTTATCAATATTTTTGCAAATATTTTTCAAGCTCATTTGTTGTAAAAAACCACTTCTTATCCAATGTATTGTCATAACTGTTTTATATTTTTTAAAAGCATTTAATCCAATTCCAAAAAATTTATAAAAAACATCTCCAGTTAGAAAATGTATTATATCTGGCTTTTCTTTATCAGCGATTTGCTTTATTGATTTTATCCACTTTAGATAATCAAAAATATTCTTTTTATTAAAATCAATATATGGGTAAGTGTATTGATTACGGTTTATATCTTCAACAATTTCAGGCAATACCAAAATTGAATCATAATTATCACTATCTACTACTGTTTTTAAATAAGCCAAATGATGACCATCTATTGCAGTATCTATGTACATTATTTTCATTGGCCATTCTCCTTAAGTTTTATGTTTTTAATACTTCTATATATTGCTTCATATATTATTATCAAGAAAGTATATCTATATGTAAACAAAATTGATTCATAAGACATTACATATATTAATATTACAAATAATGCTATCAAAACTGTTGCATCAAATTTTATATCGTGTTGTCCCTTTTTTAGATTATATAATCTAATCATTTTTCTAAAAGTATTTAACAAATATATTAATAGTGCTAAAAAGCCTATTAAGCCAGAATAATTCAATGTTTGAACAAAACTTGCACTATAATTTAGGTTCTGTTCATCATATATCGTATATAATCCATTATGTAGCATATATGGTTCTAAATTATTAATTCCTACACCAAATAATTTATGAAATACATCTAAATCACCATATACAATTAATCCTCTCAGTACCCTTTGATTAAACGAACCACCAGAACTTATTCTATTAAGAATAAATGTCCCATACTCAGATGACATCATTACATCTAAGCATATCATCACAACAACCAATACTATCACTATTTTAAAAAACGATAGAATATAATTGTTTTTTGAAGGTCTTTTTAATACTAAAATTATGGTAATTACTCCAAGCCCAACTATTCCTGATGAGGCTGTAGATAAAATTAAAGCTACACAACATACAAATATCGATATATATTCAAACATACTTTTTTTTATTTTCAAAAAAAGCACTGTAACACAAGGCAATACAAAAAATGCAAAATAGCTT
This sequence comes from Oscillospiraceae bacterium, assembly GCA_017887325.1. Classification (GTDB taxonomy): domain Bacteria; phylum Bacillota; class Clostridia; order Oscillospirales; family Ruminococcaceae; genus Massiliimalia. Next base: position 16,464 of record JAGHIE010000006.1, read on the forward strand.
GGCTCTAAAAATAACGAAGATGGTCTAAAATTAAATCTATAACCAAATGCTAAATCTTGTGGTCGAGCTTCAGGTGGAAATTGCCAACTATAGTTTATATAAATAGGCAAATAACCTCCAGTAACTAAATTATATAAATATTGCAAAATTAAATAGACAGAAAAAATAAATGTTAATTTAACATATAAATCATATACATACTCAAAGTCAAAATGACTTCTAGCCAAATTAATAACAAATCCATACAATACTAACCTACATAATGTTGTAATAAGATCGTTGATTGAAAAATACGAAAATAGCATACAACACAATGATAATATTACCGATACAAGATAAAAGATTAACAAAGGCTTGTCTATATTTTTCACTTTAAAATTATCACTCATTAAAGCTAGTATGGTTGTAATTATTACTAGAATTTCACCAAATGATAAAAAATTACCTATTCCTTTGTATTGATATAAAAATGGAAGTAGTATAATTGAAATACTAAACAATTTATCTATCTTTGTTTTGCTTATAGTCAAACTGGTTTTCATCTTTACTCCTTAATTATCATTATATATAAATTTTAATAATGTATTTTTGAATACTAAATCATCATTTATGATACGATCCCTTAATACAGCATAATCCTCATGTATTTTCTTATGTTCAATTTCTTTATACCAATTATAAATACTATCTTTAACATCTTCTGAAAAAATATCTATTGACATTACAGATGGTACATCTTCAGTATATTTATCTAAATAAGAATTTTTATTAACTAACATTGGTAGCTCGTATTTAATTGCATCATAAAATTTTACAGCTAGTGTTGGTTTTGTTTTCTCATCATTTTCATATATACAATTTAATATATCTGTTGTTTTAATAAAACTTGGAATTTGATTTAATAAATACTTGCCTGTAAACTTAATATTATTATATCCTCTATCTGTACAATAATTTATCAATTCTTGTATATATCCTTCTCCATGGAAAACTAATTCAAACCTATCATCATTAGCAAATATGTCACAAATATTCTTAATATATTTTACTTGTCTTACCATTCCCCAATAAACTATTCTAATTTTATCATAAGACTGTTTATCTTTACATTTATATATTTTTGCAAAATCATCTCTTGTATTATGTGCCATAATGAATTTATCAGATGGTTTAATTTTCAGCTTATCTAAAAATCCCATTGATGAAATCATAACATACTCTGCATTATTAAAAAGTTTTATTATAACTTTTTTATATAAAGGAAAGGATAATTCTTTAGTAATATCCCTATAGTCATATATATATTTACCTTTATATTTTGAAGTCAATATGTCATATAACGCAACAGCTGTTTGGGAAGTTAATACAATGACTTTATCATATTTATTGGATTTCAACACTTTTTTAACCATATTTCTATATCCAAAAAATGATAAAATCTTTTTATGGAATGGTTTATAAGTGTTCATTTCTTTTTGATATGCAATATAATTTCCTTTAAATGAATTATCAAACTCTACTCCTGAACGATTCCAATAAATAACATCATATTCCACACCTACATCATCGAGTATACTTGTATATTTATATAAAAATTGCATAACATGCAAATCACTAAACCCTATTATTGCTATCATATTAACCAGTTTCTCCTTCTAAAATAATTCAATATAAATATTTCAAATAAGGGTACTATATCATAACTTATCAATAAAATTACACCATATTATTATCTAATTGTCTAACTACTTTAGCAGGGTTTCCTACTATAATACAATTATCTTCAAATTTTCCACTAACAACAGCACCTGCACCAACAACACAACCATCACCTAAAACAGTACCTTTTAAAATTATACTATTGCATCCAATAAAACAGTTTTTACCAATTCTTATTTCTTTACTTGGTATTAAATCACTATTTCCACCATTAATATCGTGTAATAGCTTTATTCTGTCATTTAAATCTATAGGGTGAAAATCATTATCTAGTATCTTACAATTTCCACCTATACAAGTATTCTCTCCAATATATATACCTTTTCTAGCGTATATAGTTGCGCCTGATATACCAACATTATCTCCAATTTCTATTACAGCATCTTTAAATCTGGTCACAATAATAGTTTTACTATATAATCCAACTAAATTACTTAAAAAACTACTCTTTATTGTTACATTATTCCCTAATGTTAATGTTGCACCTTTTTTATTAAATATTACAGGAATACCTTTTAGCAATAAATTCTTTCCATATTTAACTTTTGTGAGTTTCATCACTACTTTAAACCAATTACTATTCAATAACATAAAACTCCTCATTATAAATCGCATATTTCATCAGCATATTTTTTTATACTTTTCTCTTTTGTAAGATTTTTAATTAGATAACTATATCCTCTTTGCCCCATTACATCTAAATCACTGTTTGCGTTATCTATAAACCATTTAATATTACTATATATTTGATCATAATCTTCAGGGTCACACACTAATCCACTATTTGTTTCCTCAATTATACATCTAATCTCAGAACCGCTTTCTAACACTGATAAAACAGGTTTTGCAACAGCAGCAAGACCATAATATTTACTTGGACAACTTACTCCTTTTATCCCTTTTGCATTTACACACCAGTGAACATCTGCCGCATTTAAACTATAAATTAATTCTGATTTATCTTGGTATGGAATAAATACAACATTTTTCATATTTTGATTGTTTACATATTCTTCCATCTCTTTTTTTATACTACCATCACCGACAAATGCAAAAACTACTTCTTTTCCATTTTGAGTTTTTGTATTGTTATCAAACTTTTTAATAACTTTTAGAATATTTAACAAATCATAGTATAACCCTAAATTTCCAGAATACATTATTACAAATTTATCTGTTAAGTTATATTTTTCTCTAAACGCTTGTACTTTTTGATTATCATGTGACAGTGGATATATACTTTTTTCATCTATCCAATTATTTATCAACACATATCTAGGAACTTTTTTGTTTTTAAATCTATTTTTTAATGTTTCTACCAAATCTCTACCAACAGTTATAACTAAATCACTATGTTTGCAACTAAATTTATCCAAAGCCATCATAAATGATGTAATAAATTTATTTTTACTGTAATCTACCGCTAATACTTGTTCAGGATTAAAATCTTGTATTTGGTATATAAATTTGGATTTTTTTATCCATTTACCATAAATTCCAAGCAAACCTCCCAAAATAGGTGGTTGACTTACTGACATAACATAGTCTATCTTACCTGTTTTATTTGTAGCTATCATAGCTCTGAAAAAGTATGATAAAATATTCTTTACACGACTTATTTTATTTGATTTTGTAAATTCTGGAACTCTAACTCTAATTACATTTACACCAGATATATTTTCAAAATAATATTTTTTATCCTTATATTTATCTTCTATTTCACCAGTATATGATGGTACTACACATATAACTGTAACATCAAATCTATCCAATAAACCTTGTGCAAGTTCTGCAAGAATTTGACCAGTACTTGCAGTGTCTGGTAAATAATAATGTGCATAAATAAGCAATTTTTTCTTTATAGACACAGTTTTTCTCCTTTTAAATTTATTTTAATACATTATACTATAAGCAATTATAAAGTGTCAATTTTATTTCTTTATAGTTATATAAAATATACTTATTATATATAAAATAATAATACTTATGTAAAATATATTTTGATATATACAATATTTTATAGTAATTCTGGATATTTAAATTTGAAATAAAATAAAACTGACCACATTATTACATATAGTCAGTTTTATACAAATAATTTTTAATTTATAGAAACAACAGCTCCGTCATATTTTTCTTCCATGAATTTTTTAACTTCATCACTTTGTAACGCTTTTGCTAAAGCTTTAATAGATTCTTTATCTTCATTACCTTTTTTAACAACTAGAATATTTGCATATTCAGTAGCAGATTTTGAGTTTTTATCTTCTAATGCAAGGGCATCTTTAGTAGCATTTAATCCAGCTTGTAAAGCATAGTTACCATTTATAACAGCTAAGTCAACATCTGGTAAAACTCTTGCAAGTTGAGCTGCGTTTAATTCTTCAATTTTTAAATTTTTAGGATTTTCTTCAATATCTAAAACAGTAGCAGTAAAACCTGCATCTTCTTTTAATTTAATTAAACCTTGCTCTTGCAATAACAATAATGCTCTTGCTTCGTTAGTTCCGTCATTAGGAACAGCTATTTTAGCACCATCTTTTAAATCTTCTAAAGATTTTGTTTTTCCACCATAAATTCCAAATGGTTCGTAGTGTACTGCTAATACGCTAACTAAATCTGTACCATTTTCTTTATTGAAATTATCTAAATATGGTTTGTGTTGGAAATAGTTTGCATCTAACTCACCACTTTGAGTTGCAGTATTAGGAATTACATAATCGTCAAATTCTTTAATTTCTAAGTTGTATCCATCTTCTTTTAATACATCTTTTGCAACTTCTAAAATTTCAGCATGAGGAGTAATACTAGCACCTACTGTAATTGTTTTTTCATCTTTACCAGTTGATACACAACTTGATAAAATACTTGCACTTAATATACCAGCTAAAACTAAACTAAATATTTTTTTCATAATACATTCCTACTTTCTTTTCTATTATTTTTTACTAATTATTTTTTATTCTCTTATCGTATTTTTTGGAAATTTTCATTCCAACTTCTTGGAACACTTGAACAATAATTGCTAAAATAATTACCATTAAATACATTATAGTTGGTTCAAATCTGTAATAACCATAGTTAATTGCGATAGCACCTAAACCACCACCACCAACAAATCCTGCCATTGCAGAATATCCTAAAATTGTTGTGATTGCTATTGCTCCACCTACTAAAAGAGAAGGTTTTGCTTCTGGGATTAAAACTTTTTTGATTATTTGAAAGTTTGTAGCACCCATAGATTTTGTAGCTTCTATAACACCTGCATTAACTTCTTGCAAAGAAGACTCAACCATTCTTGCAACAAAAGGAGTTGAACCAATTACTAATGGAACAATAATTGCAGTTGAACCAATAGTTGTTCCCACAATAGCTCTTGTTACAGGAATTAAAGCTACTAATAAAATTAAAAATGGTACTGAGCGTAAAAAGTTTACTATAAATCCAACAATTATATTCACTGGTTTATTTGGTTTTATCCCATTTTTATCAGTAACACAAAGTAAAACGCCTAATGGTAAACCAAATAAATAAGCAAGTGCTGTTGATACGATAGTCATATATAAAGTTTCCCATAAACCTTTTAAAAATAACATCATCATTTCATTACTAAACATTTTCATCTTCCTCCCAATACATAATACCCTTTTCTTTCAAACTTTGTTTTACAAGTTCTTGTTTTTCTATTTCTTTTGGTAAACCTATAATCATTTGACCATATGTTTTTCCATCTATCGTTTTTGTATCAGCATAGAAGATATTTAAGTGTACATTGTGTTTTAAACTTAGCTCTGAAATAATAGGAGCAAAGGCACTGTTTCCATCAAAAATAATTCTGATTTGATTTTCTTCTAATCTTTGAACCTCTTCTTTTAATGGCAAAATCAATTGTTTTGCAATTTTACTTTTTGGGTGAGTAAATACATTTTCTACTGTATCAAGTTCCATAACTTTACTTTTGTCCATTACTGCAACTCTATGACAAACTTCTTCAACAACTGCCATTTCGTGAGTGATAATAACAATAGTTACACCTAATTTTTCATTTATCTCTTTTAACAAAGCTAAAATACTTTGAGTAGTTGCTGGGTCTAGTGCAGAAGTTGACTCATCACACAATAAAATTTGTGGATTTGTTGCCAATGCTCTTGCAATAGCAACTCTTTGTTTCATACCACCTGATAATTGACTAGGATATGCCTTTTCTCTATCTCCTAAACCTACAAGTTCTAGCAACTCTCTTGCTCTTTTTACAGCGTCTTTTTTGCTAACTCCGTTTAATTCCAAAGGAAAACAAACATTTTGTAAAGCTGTGCGTTGGTCTAACAAACAAAAATGTTGAAAAATCATACCAATATTTTTTCTAGCTTTATTTAATTCTTTTTCACTCAAACCACTTAAGTCTTGTCCGTTTACAATAACTTTACCTGTAGTTGGTTTTTCAAGTAAATTTATACATCTTACCAATGTAGATTTACCAGCACCAGATAAACCAATAATACCAAATATTTCACCTTTATTAATATCAAAACTAATATTATCTAAAGCTGTAACATTAGAATCTTTTAAATTAAAAATTTTGCTAACTTCTTGTATAGAAATTATAGCTTCATTACTCATAATATCCCCCATTTCTAGACATAAACACAAAGAGGGTGTACGACATTATCATACACCCTCTTTATTTCTCTGTATATTTTAGAGATTATTTACTATTTAAGGTTTTGATAATTCGCACGACAAATTTGCTCTGGTTTTTGCATCATACCAAAGCCACACATCATCATGTTCATTTTATTTAAATCAAAACCTAATTTCATAAATAATCTCCTTTCTTCAAAAATATTTTCTAATATGATACCATTATAGTCAACTATTGTCAACACTTTAAACTGCTAAAAGGTAGTTATTTGTAATTTTAAACCAAATAACTACCTAAAGCATACTATTTTATTCTACATAATAACAAATATTATTTAACAGTTAATGTTGCTTTAAATGGTAAATCATAACTGTGAGGACCAGCCATAATTTCAAAATTACCAGCTTCAACTTCCCATTTGAATTCTCTGTTTAATACTCTTAATTGTTCAAATCCAATTTCTACAGTAACTGTTTTAGTTTCTCCAGGGTTTAATCCAACTCTTTCAAATCCTGCTAACTCTTTGTATGGTCTAACAACACAGCTATATTCATCATGGATATAGAATTGTGGTGTTTCTTCACCATATACATCACCGATATTTGTAACATCAATAGATGCTAAAACGCTACCGTCTTTTTCAATTTCATTTGTAGATAGTTTGAAGTTATCATATTTAAATTTAGTGTAACTTAAACCATAACCAAATGGATATAATGGGTTCCAGTCCATTTCAACATATTTAACAGCACCAAATGGTCTTCTGTTGTAGTTTACTGGAAGTTGTCCTACTGATTTAGGGAAAGACATTGGTAATCTACCACCTGGGTTGTTATCACCAAATAATGTTCTAGCAATAGCGTTACCACCTTGTTCACCGATTGTCCAAGCTTCTAAAATAGCTGGGATATTTTCTGTTTCCCAAACAATTGATACTGGACGTCCAGTTTGTAAAACTAAAACAACTGGTGTACCTGTTTCGTAGATTTTTTGTACTAATTCTTTTTGTCTTCCTGGTAAATCTAAGTCTGCTCTGTCTAAGTTTTCACCACAAGTTGTTGCATCGTCACCAACTACTAATACAGCAACATCTGCTTTCTTAGCAATGTTAATAGCTTCTTCCATATCGTTTTCGCCATAGCTGTAACCTAAAACAACTCTAACTCCTCTTTGGTCATTGATGAATTCAACTTTAACATCGTATGATTTGCCTTTTTCAAGTTTTACAGGAATCATAGTGTCATTTTCGCTGTTTTTCCATAAATCAACAACTAATTCACCGTCAAGCCATAATCTCATACTGTCCATATTGCTTAAACCGATATAGCCGTTAAAATCTGTATCAGGAACGATAGAACCTGTCCAACGAGCACCGAATTTGTCAGCATTAATTCCGTTACCTGGTTTTGTGTAAATCCAGTTGAAGTTAATTAATTTATCAGTTCTTGTAACAACTGGTTCTTCGCTAAAGTCTAAGCAGTTGAAGTATTGACCTGTTAAACCTTCTTCACCGTCTTTAGTGCGTAACCATTTTGTAGGAATTGGCATTAAATCGCTTTCTAAAATATTACAACCTTTTGCATATAAAACTTCTGTTTTATCAGAAACAATATTTTTAATACCATCTAAAACAGTAACACCAGCAGGAACTTCACATTCTGGGCTGTAGTCACCAAATCTTGCAACATTTGCACTAGGACCAATTACTGCAATTTTATAAATATTTTTATCTAATGGTAAAATGTCATCTTGGTTTTTAAGTAGACAAATTGCATTTTCTGCAACTTCTAAAGCTGTATTGATGTGTTCTTCACAGTGAACAACTTTTTCTGATAAAGTTTCATCTGTATATGGGTTTTCAAATAAACCTAACATAAATTTAACTCTTAATACGCGTCTTACAGATAAATCTACAACAGATTCGTCAAGTTCGCCATCTCTTACCATTTCTATTAAGCCATTTTGGTAAACATCATGTGGGAAATCGTAAAGTTGCATATCAACACCAGCTTCGATACCCATTTTGATAGCTTCTTTATCATCTTTAGCAACAAAGTGGCAAGTATGTAGCATAGCAACAGCTGTCATATCAGCTCTTACAAAACCTCTCATACCTAATTCGCCTCTTAATTTGTCTGTAAGCACATGTCTGTCACAAGCTACAGGAACACCGTCAATAGAGTTATATGAACACATAGCATTTAAAGCACCAGCTTTGAATGCAGCTTCAAATACTGGTAAGCAGTAAAATTCATGTTCATGTTTACCCATCATAGCAGGAGCACAGTTTAAACCACCTGTTGGTGCACCATATCCTGAGAAGTGTTTTACTTCAGCAATAATTGAATCAGATTTTGTTAAATCATCACCTTGTAAACCTGTAACCATTTTTTCTGCAAATCTAGCAGCTAAGTATGTATCTTCACCGTATCCTTCTTCAACACGACCCCAACGAGGATCTCTTGCTAAGTCTAATACTGGTGACCATGTTTCGTGAACACCTAAGCTTCTACATTCTGTTGCAATAGCTTTACCTTGTTTTTGTGCAAGTTCTGGTTTAAAAGTTGAAGCTAAAGCAATTTGTTGTGGGAATACAGTACAATTTGGCCAAATTAAACCATGTAATGCTTCTTCACTAAATAATACTGGGATAGGTAATCTTGATTTTTCTAAAATTCTGCGTTGCACTTCGTTATTAACTTTTACATTAGAATAACGATTTTGGAAACAACCTAAACCAACATCTCCCATTGTATCTAAAAGTTTATCTATATCAAGTTCGCTAAATTCTCCATTATGCTTAAATTCTGTACCAGCATATAAATCAAGTTGTCTAACTTTTTCTTCTAAAGTCATCAAACTTATTAAATCATCAATTCTTTCTTCAATTGGTAAACTACTATCTTGGAATTTATATTTTGCCATATTTTTTACCTCTTTTCATTTAGTAAAATATACCATATTTTCTTTAAGTGTTCGCACACGCAAATAAACTATAACATAATTTTACATTTTTTTCAACAACTATTTTTAAGAAATAAAGAAAGTGCCAAATATTTTATACATGGCACTTTCTAATTCTAAATTAAAGTTATTTCTTTTTTGATAGATTTACAATTTGTCAACTCTAAACTTCTTTTATCTGGTTGAGAAGTACCAACAAAAATAGTAAATAAATCACTATCTATCTTTATTGTTCCGTCTTCTAATACTGCTGTAAACGCTAATTCTTTTACTTCTAGTTTTATACTCTTTTCTTCATTTGGTTTTAAAGATACTCGTTTAAATGCACACAATGCTGGATTTAGTACTGCATATTTTGATTTTTCATCTTTTATGTAGCATTGTATAACTTCGTCTACTTCGTAGTTTCCTTCATTTTTTACTACTACTTCTATTTCTAAATCTTCTCCTTTGTTTATTTGTGTTTTACATTCAACTTCTTTAACTTCTACTTTTGAATATGTTAATCCATATCCAAATGGATATAATGCTTCATTTTCCATATATCTGTATGTTCTATTTTTCATTGAATAATCTGTAAACTCTGGTAATTCTTCTACACTCTTATAAAATGTTATTGGTAATTTACCACTAGGGCTTACTCTACCAAATAGTATATTACAAATTCCTTCCCCACCATGACTGCCAGGATACCATGTTTCTAAAACTGCATTTGCATGTTTATCTATATAATTTACACTTAACGCACTACCTGATGACAATAATACTACAGTAGGTTTGTTTACTTTAAGTACAGCTTCTACCAATGCTTCTTGACATTTTGGTAAATCTAATGTCACTTTATCCCCTGCTGCTTCTGTATTTGACGCATCTCCTTGTTCCCCTTCTATTGTTGGGTCTAATCCTACACATAAAAATACTACATCTGCTCTTTCTGCAACGGATACAGCTTCGCTTATTCTATCATTTTCCATTGATAAGCCTTCTACTCTATCTTTTATTATATGGCTTCCTTCTGCATAGTAAATTCTTGTTTTTTCATTTTCAAACTCTTTATGAAATCCATCTAATATTGTTGTATATTTTGATGCTGTACCACTGTAATTACCTTTTAATATTGCTTTACTATCTGCATTTGGCCCTATTACTGCTATTGATTTTAATTTTGTCTTATCTAGTGGTAATATCCCGTCATTTTTTAATAGTACACATGATTTTTCTACTGCTTTTAGTGATTTTTCATTGTGTTCTTTACAATCTACTACTTCAAATGGGATATTATCATATTCACAGTCATCATCAAACATGCCCAGTTTTATTCTTGTTTCCATTACTCTTTCAACTGATTTTGTTATTTGTTCTTCTGTTACTAGGCCATCTTCTAATGCTTGTAATAAATGCAAATATGTTACCCCACAGTTCATATCACAACCATATTTTAATGCTAGTGCTGCTGATTCTGGTGCTGTTTTTGTTATTTTATGATATTCGTGAAAATCTGCTATTGCCCAACAGTCTGATACATAATGTCCGTCAAATTTCCAGTCATTTCTTAAAATATCTTCCATCAACATTTTACTTCCACAACATGGCTCTCCATTTGTTCTGTTATATGCTCCCATTACACTTTCTACTTTTGCTTCTTTTACACATGCTTCAAATGCTGGTAAATATGTTTCATACAAATCTTTTTTATTTACTTCTGCATTAAATTCATGTCTTAGTGCTTCTGGTCCACTATGTACTGCAAAGTGTTTTGCACATGCTGCTGTTTTTAATACTTCTTTATCTCCTTGCAATCCTTTTACATATGCTACTCCCATTCTTGATGTTAAATATGGATCTTCTCCATATGTTTCTTGTCCTCTACCCCATCTTGGGTCTCTGAATATATTTATATTTGGAGACCACATAGTTAGTCCTTTATATATATCTCTATCTTCTTTTTTAGTAAATTCATTATATTTTGCTCTTGCCTCTGTTGATACTATATCTCCTATCTCTTTTAAAAACTCATCATCAAACATTGCTGATAATCCAATAGCTTGTGGAAACATTGTTGCTGTTCCTGCTCTTGCTACTCCATGTAATGCTTCATTCCAATAATTATATGCTGGAATTCCCAATCTTTTTATTGCTGGTGCATTATACTTCAATTGTGATGCTTTTTCGAATATATCCATTTTACTTACTAAGTCTTTTGCTCTTTCTTTTGCTGTGTATCTTTTATCTAAATATTTTTCCTTTTCCATATTTTTTGTTCTCCTTTTTATTGCTATCAATATCTTGATATTATTCCAAATTATCATCTTAGTCAATATATTTTTTCTAAAAATTAATAAAAAAATATCTAAATATGCTAAATATTTTAAAAATACAAAAAATATGTTGACAAATATACCCAATATATGATATTATATATGAGCACTAAGGAGTACGACAAATTAGTGAGACGCCGGAGTGGCGGAATAGGCAGACGCCCGGGACTTAAAATCCCGTGAGATTTACTTCTCGTACCGGTTCAAGTCCGGTTTCCGGCACCATATAAACATCCGTAACTAATAGTTATGGATGTTTTTTTATTTAAAAATTTATCTATGTAATAAAAAACGCCTATATTTAAAGTATAGGCGTTTTTCTTAATAATATATAACAAATCAAAGTTATCTTAATATTAAATATATAATGTAAAGTACTAAATGATGTAAAGGAAAAAACACATAAAATCCATATTTAAAGAAATTACTCTTTCTTCCTCTTTGACCATTATACATCAAAATCAATGGTATTGCTAAAAAAATCCCAAATCTATAAATTTGTTGATACCCATTGATTATAAGTGTAGGTACAATCGCAGATAATCCGCCGAACAATGCAACCAATGTAAATAAAATTATCTGTTTTTTTATATTATCTTTATAAACACCGAACACTAATATCCATAAAACAGGTAATGTATCATATGTTGAAAACAAAGCAAAGAAGCAACAAATTAATACTAAAATAACTTTTAAAAATTTATTTAAGTTTTCTTTTTTTACAATAATCAAAGAGATTAAACCTAGCATCAATCCCCATATAATACTAGTAGTCATTAACATATCAGTGCCAAAAAATAGATTATATGGTATGTGCGATATTAAAGCAAAAATAAACAAACGAAGTACATATTTTTTTCTGCTTCTAGTGTAGTAATAACCTTGTGCTATAAAATTACACATAATAGGTGCAACTATTTTACCAGGAATATGTAGTATCGTTGTAAATAAAAATGTTGGATATAAACTAGGATTTAAGTAAGCTATCAAGTATACGATATGGTCAAATAGCATTACACAAATTGCAATCATTTTTAGAGTATTTGAGTTTAGACATTTTAGTTTGATTAGTAAATTATTGTTAACGATTGTGTTCATTTCATATCTCCTATAATTTTTTCACGATTTTTTATTATAGATATAAAATAAAAACAAATTGTTAACTTATATTGATATTTTTGTCATAGATAATTAACTATATCAAGAAAATTGATTATAGAATATTTGTAGTGTACAACTCTAATTCTGATACTGCTTGTATTTTTTTCATTGCAGTTTTAACTATTTGTTCTATCTCAGTATTTTTACTGTAATCGGCAGGTGCAATGAAATTGACACGATTATTAATTAATAAATCTTTTGCAGAAGTTTTTCCGATTGCTTCATCATATACTGCAATAGATGTTCCCCCATTCGCTTTAACTAATTTCATACAAGGTACATCAGTTAACCCATCACCAATATATATCATATTTTTAAAAGGAATTCTTCGCTCACTTTCTGGAGTAAAGTTATTTAATTTTTGTGCACTTGCTGTGTCTATTTTTAATACACCTTTATTTATACGGAAAAGAAATTGAGTTTTTGCTGTATAATTAACTGCAAATTTAGGCCATACAATTGTATCATTATAATCATATAAAAACTCACAAGCATATATTTCTTTAAACTCTTTTGCAATAATTGTGCCTTCTATAATTTCTTTTATTCCCGAAGATACTATATAATGTTCTACCCTAACACCAATTTTTTCTCCATATTCACTTATTCTTTGAAACCAATCTTCAACACCTTCAAAAAACTCAACCTTTTTACCTAAATCTAAAAAGGTTTGTTTTTTTACAGGAGTTTGACTTATTCTAGCTTTCTCAATCATCTTATACATATATGCTAGTATATTATCCATTTGTTTTTCATCAGTAAATTCCATTACTTCGTTCCAAAAATCTTTTGATTTCATTCCTATAGACTCAATATATCCGTATTCTTGCATATCTTTTGTACATAAAGTCTTATCAAAATCATATATCAACGCTACAATTGGTTGTTTCATAATACATTCTCCTTATATCTTTTTTGTACTCATAAAATAATTTTATATTTTTCTAATAATATCTTTTCTTCTCTCCAATTAGGCAATACTGTTTGCAATAAATTATAAAACTCCTTTGAATGATTAGGGTGAATAAAATGACAAAACTCATGAATCATAACATATTCTATACAATCTTTGGGTGTTTGTATCAATACTGAATTAAGTGTAATAATCTTGTTTATATATTGACAAGACCCCCACCTTGTTTTCATTTTTCTAAATTTTATTGTTGGAAAGCCTACCCCAAATTTTATAAATTTATTATGTACTTCTCTTGCTATCTCGTCATATATTTTAATCATTTGTTCTTTGTACCATTTATTTATAATTTTTTCTTTATATTTTAAATCGAGTATATTTTTTGTCAGTAAACATAAACTTTTTTGGTCTATATAAACCTTATTTTCATCACTCTCTATAACTTTTAACTCCAAACTATTTCCCAAAAAGTAAAATATCTCACCACTTACATATTGCTTTAAAGCTGATTTATGTACTTTTGCTTTTTCAAATTTATCCAAAGCAGAATTAATAAAATCTGATTTAGATTTTACAAACTCGTCTATTCTCTCAGCATCTATATAATGTGGAGCAGATACTAAAACACTGCCATCAGGTTTTATTCTCAAATTAATATTTTTTACAGATTTATATGTAAGAGTATATTTAATATCTCTTTTTTTAGTAACCACAACTCTCTCCATTAAAATTTCCTCAAAGTTATAATTTTCACCTTACAAAAAGTATAATTAGATTATATATCCTAAATAATAACTACTCAAAACAGGTCTTAGGATTTATCCTAACAAGGTATTTTTCTATTTAGGAGTAAAAATACACTGCTCGCTCTAATTTTATATTACAATCTTTATAAATAAAATTTTTATCTTCAATTTTATTTCATCTCCACAATAGAACAATTTTCCATTATTTTTTTATCTTCAATTGAACTGCTATACAAACTCTTTGATACATCTTCAAAACTTAAATCACTATTATTTGTAAGTACAACATAAAAAGTATCAAACTTAGCATTAGGAAGCCTTCCTGTCAATTCTAATCTAAACTTATATGTGTTATCCCCTTGTTTCCATGTACCGTCTTTCATCTGACAATATGAATCCAAAATTCCATTTTGTTCTGATTTCTCATAAATTTTTGCAACATCAGACTTACCACAACCAATAATCATTACTGCAAATAAACAAGATAAAATAATTATTTTTTTCATTTTTAAACTCCTTTCTTTTAAATAATTTAAAAAACTTTCATTATATATAATTTTAATATATCAGTCTAAATAAATCTACTTTTAAATCTTAATATTCGTGGCTTTCTTATATATAAAAATAAAAAACGATACTTTAAAACAAGTATCGTTTTTTTAATATATACACTTACACTACATAAAAACTTTAACATTGTATACTTTTTTATCGATATTATATGGTATTATATTGTCATTTAATCTTTCTCCGTCTAATTCTATTACACAATCAGAAGATTTGTTTACATTATTAATTTCAATATTATACCAAGCGTTTCTATAAAATCGTTTTATATTTATTTTATCAAAATCACTGCTTATACAAGGGTCAATTCTTAATCCCATATAATCTGGTTTTACCCCTAAAATATATTGAGAAACATTAACAAATGTCCAAGCAGATGTACCTGTTAACCAAGAGTTTTTAGCTTCACCAAAATTTTTAGCATCTCTACCAGCTATCATTTGTGAATATACATATGGTTCTGTTTTATGGATATCGCTAATATCTTCAATATATGCTGGGCATATTTTTTTGTAAATTTCAAAAGCTCTGTTACCATTTTTTACAACAGTTTGTGCAATAGAAATCCATGGATTATTGTGACAGAATATTCCTGCATTTTCTTTATATCCAGGAGGATATGAAGATATCTCACCTAAATTTAAATAATATTTACTATAAGCTGGTGTTTGCAAAATAATTCCATATTTTGTATCTAAATATTTATCAACCGAATCCAATGCTTTTTTAGCTAACCCCTCTTTTACTCCTATATTTGCTAAAACGCAAAAACCTTGTGGTTCTATAAATATTTTTCCTTCCATACAATCTTTTGAGCCAACTTTATTTCCAAAAGCATCATAAGCTCTTAAAAACCATTCGCCGTCCCAACCATGTTCTATAACTGCATTATATACATCATTAACTAATTTTTCTGCTCTTTTTGCTTCTTCATCATTGCCTGTTAATTTACAAATTTGTGAATACTCTTTTCCATATGTAACAAACATTACAGCAATAAAAACTGATTCTGCAACAGAACCTTCTGATGAACCTGTAATTTGGAAAGGTTCTGATGGTTCTTTTGAAAAACAGTTTAAATTTAAACAGTCATTCCAGTCTGCCCTACCAATTAAAGGAAGTCCGTGAGGTCCTAAATTATTTACAGTAAAATCAAATGAGCGTTTTAAATGTTCCATTAATGGTTTTGCTTTGCTACTATCATTATCAAAGTCAACCATTTCATTTAAAATATCAAAATCTCCTGTTTCTTTTATATAGGCACTAACACAAGCTATTAACCATAGAGGGTCATCGTTGAATCCACTTCCTATATCCATATTGCCTTTTTTAGTTAAAGGTTGATATTGATGATATGCACTTCCGTCTTCAAATTGAGTACTTGCAATATCTAAAATTCTTTGTCTTGCTCTATCAGGAATTAAATGCACAAATCCCAATAAATCTTGACAAGAATCTCTAAATCCCATACCCCTACCAGTACCAGATTCATAATAAGAAGCTGAGCGTGACATATTAAATGTAACCATACATTGATATTGATTCCAGATATTTACCATTCTACATAATTTATCATCATCACAATCAATAGTATATTTATTTAAAAGATTATTCCAATATTCTCTTAACTTATTAAAAGCATTTTCTACTTGTTCATCTGTACTATATTTTTTTAATAAAGCTTTAGCGTTCTTTTTATTTATAACATTCAAGCTTTCCCATTTATAATCTTCTGAATTTTCACAATAAGCTAAAACAAATATCAATCTTTTAGATTCATTAGGTTGTAATTTTATATTTATAGAATGAGAACCAATAACAGCCCAACCACTCGCTACACTATTTTTAGCTTTTCCGTCAAATACAACCTGTGGATTTTCTACCCCTCTATACTCCCCTAAAAAATCATTTCTACTTGTATCAAATCCGTCTATATCTGTGTTTACAGAATATACTGCATAGTGGTTTCTGCGTTCTCTGTATTCTGTTTTATGGTATATCTCACTATTACAAACCTCTACTTCACCAATACTATAGTTTCTTTGAAAATTAGTCATATCGTCAACAGCATTCCAAAAACAAAATTCGACATATGATGTAAGTGTAATTTCTTTTACATCTTGTGAATTATTAGTAATTGTCAAATGATTTATTTCACAATTATCACCTAATGGAACAAAGGCTGTCAATTCTGCCATAATCTCATTTTTAGATGATTTAAATTTGCTATACCCTAACCCATGTCTGCATTCGTAAAAATCAAGATCTGTCTTTGTTGGTTGCCAAGCTACATTCCAAACAGTATCACCGTCTTTTATATAGTAATATTTCCCATTTTGGTCATTTGGAACATTATTATATCTATACCTAGTTAAACGCATTAGTTTTGCATCTTTATAAAAACTATATCCCCCACAAGTATTAGATATCAAAGAAAAAAATTCGCTGTTTCCTAAATAATTTATCCAAGGAGTAGGTGTTTTGGGTGTTGTTATAACATACTCTTTATTAATATCATCAAAATAACCAAATTTCATAATAACCCTCTTTTCAAACTAAGACAAAACTGTTCACTAAATTAAATAAACAGTTTTGTCTTATAATTAATTATGGTAAAACATTACCTGCAGAACGATATATTTCGTACCATTGTTCTCTTGTTAATTCTACATTGCTACTATCACAAAGCTCTTTTAATCTATTTTCATTTGTTGTACCAACAACAGCTTGCATTTTAGCTGGGTGTCTTAAAAGCCAAGCTATTGCAACACTAGCACTGCTAACGCCTTGCTCTTTTGCTATTCTATCAAGCACATTATTTAAATCTTTGTATTTTTCATTATTTAAGAAAGTACCTTCAAAGAAACCATATTGTAGTGATGACCAAGTTTGTATTGTAATATCATTTAATCTACAATATTCTATTGCACTATTATCGTGGTCAACAGATGCACTATTTGTCATATTTACATTCAAACCACTATCTATCATAGTTGTACAAGCACAACTTAATTGTAATTGGTTAGCTACAATAGGTTTGTCCATGTATTTTTGTAATAATTGCATTTGTCCTGGATTTTGATTGCTCACACCAAAATTTCTAACTTTTCCTTCACGATGTAAAATATCAAAAGCTTCTGCAACTTCTTCTGGTTCCATTAAAGCATCTGGTCTATGTAATAATAAAACATCGATATATTCTGTATCTAATCTCTTTAAAATACCATCAACAGAATTTAAAATATGTTCTTTAGAAAAATCAAAAAATCCTGGTCTGATACCACATTTAGATTGTAATAAAATACTTTCTCTTGGAACAGATATTTCTTTTAATGCTTTACCAAATACGATTTCTGATTTACCTCCACCATATATATCAGCATGGTCAAAGAAATTAATACCACAATCTAAAGCCTTTTGTATAAGTTTAGTTACATCTTTTACTTCCATATCAGCAATTCTCATGCAACCTAATGATACATTACTTACATTCAAACCACTTTTACCTAATGGTATATATTTCATAATACCCCTCTTTTCTGTTTATATATTAAAAACTAGTCTTTTCTTGCACACCAACGAATTGCATTGTGTAAAACTTTTAAGAAGTTTTCATTTGTATAAGCTTTGTTGTCATGTCCTGATTCATAACAAAATACTTTAGAACCTTTATATTCTCTAGTCCAAGCTATAGTATGCATACTATTTGGGTGAACAGTTGTAATTATAGGAGTATTTTCACCATAATCTGGTTCTGACATTGTATATGTTTCATCTTGCATTGTCCAATTAGAAACACCTTCTACTATAGGGTGATTTGCATCTTCAATATTATAATCAACTATTTGGTCCCAATGATATTTAAATCTTCTGTCATCAACACCAGAAAGTTCTTTCCACAAATCCCAACCATGATAACAACAAATACCATGATGTAATAAAATGATACCTTGTTTGTTGTATCCTAAAACTTCTTCTAAATATTTTTTAACTTCGTTTCCGTCTTCTAATAATGGAATACTTAAATTGTAAAATAAAACAACATCATATTCTTTATTGTTATCAGGGTCTGCTGCTAACATATCTAATGATTGAACATAACATTCACAATCATCAAATTTCCAAAACATTCTATGAAAGTTAATCATATCAACTGGATGATTTTCTGTTACTATAGCTACTTTTAATTTATTATTCATAATAATCCTACTCCTCATTTATCTTTTTTCTTTAAAAATAGCATAGTGGATATATTACTATAAATATGTATTATAACCACTATGCCGATTAACACTTTACATTAAAATAACTAAATTATATTATTATTCTTCACCATAAACTTTTCTTCTAATTTTGTCGATAAATTCATATGTAACTTTTGTTTCATATAAATAATCTGCTTTTTCTAAACCATTTGTGCTTACCCATGGACAAGCTGCTGTTACACCTTTGTCATATCCAATATCTCTTAAAATTTCGAATAATTCTGTTAAGATAGGTTCTCTGTCGCCAACATTTGGTTGAGCTCCACCGTCACCTTGAATATGAGCATTTATACATAATTCTGGAGCTAATTTAATATCAGATAGTGGTTCATTTAATGCTAAGAAGTAGTTTAAGTCAGCCATTAACTTAATGCTTCTTCTGTTAACTTTTTTAGCAAATTCAATACCATCTTTATAGCTTGGCCATAATGTATTAGGATCTGCCATTGGTTCTAAAGCTATTTCCATACCATATTTTTCAGCTTCATCAGCTAATATGTTACAAAAACCAATAGCTTGTTCCATTAAATCTTCGTCTGACCAACCATCATAATGTTTGAAAAATCCACCGTATACACCAACATATTTAACGCCAACTTCGTTCATTCTTCTAAATGCACGATCAGCCCAGAATAATTGTTGTTCTCTATCATAACCTGGTCCACAAGCAACTAAACCATTGAATTGTAAGAAGTGGCTAGATGTTAATGTAGGTCTTGTATCGTTTAGATAATCTTTTTTGATTTGATTCCAGTTATCTTCACAGTCAAAAGGAATTACTTTTAATGCAGTAGGAATTTCAAAATATTCCCATTCACTGCTAACTTCTGCTAATGGAATTTCGTCAACGCATACACCAAATTTAAATTTTCTGTTCATAATAATGTCTCCTTTATTGATAAATTAATTATATATATATTGATAACTAAGTGTTATTAGTTATTCAATTGTTACTGGGTTTTCTTTCATGAATTCTTGATAATCTTTTGTATATTTTTCAGTTTTTTCTTTGAATTCATTGTCAATGTAGTCTTTTAATTCTTCTTTTGAAGATTCGCCTGTGATATATCTAACTTCTAACATAGAAACATTTTTCATTTCATCAGGTATTTCATTTGCCATTGAGAAGAAACATTTAACGAAAGGTGTGTATATATTTTTTACGCCTTCATTTGCTTTTTCTGTATTTTCTTTCCAAATTTTTGTTGATTCAGGTGTACTACCACCTTCAATTAATGATCTACCATCAAAAGCATTAGCAAAACCAAACATATCGCCTGCAACTTTTTGTTGTTCAAGTTTTTGTTCTTCTGTTTGAACTACACTTCTGTTTTCTATATCATAACTTTCATAATGTTGTCCTTGTATACCTAAGTGAGTTAATACAAAACCTTCTTCTGTGTTTGCCCAATCTAAAAATCTTAAAATGTCATCTTTCTTATCTGTTTCAGAGTTGATTAAGAAAGCACACCAGTTAGATGGAGGCATAACATATTTTGGATCGTCTCCTTCTTTTTGAACCAAAGGTGAGCAGTATTCATATTTAGTAGGATCTAGACCATATTTTTCTAGTTCTGTCATATATCTTTTTCCTGACATACCTACGATACCAACTCTACCTTGAGCAAATTTTTCAACTTGTTCTTCTGATTTATGTGTAATAAATTCTCTGTCTATGATGTTTTCTTCATATAACTTTTTCATAGCATCAAGATAATCATAATATTCTGGTGTATATTGTTTCATATTGAATTCACCATTTTTATCAGGCATTCCTGTATGTTGAGAAATATTATATGCTGTTGAGAAAAAGTCATTAAATAAACTCCAGAATCCACCTTCTATATCTGTTCCGAAAGAAGCGCCATAAGTATCATTTTTACCATTTCCGTCTGGGTCTTCGTTTGTAAATGCTCTACAAACTTCTATAAATTCGTCTACAGTTTTAGGTGCTTCCATACCTACTTTGTTTAACCATTCTTTGTTTATCATAAAGCCCCAATAGTCATAAGCGTTACATCTAGGCACACCATAAATTTTTCCATCGTGCATAGCTGTTGTGTCGCCCCATTGTTCTTTAGTTATATTTTTCATCAAATTAGGATATTTTTCTATATCATCTGTGATATCTGCTATTAATCCTTCTTTTGACCATTTTTCAAAGTTTACATCTGTTCCGTTTAAGAAAAAGTCTGGCATATCTCCTGTTGCAACCATAACTTGTGTTCTTGTCCAGAAGTCGTTTACAGGTGGTGCTTCAATAACTAATCTAATACCCAATTCTTCTTCAATTTTATCTAAGACAGCATTATTTTTTACATCTATTTCTGGGTTTAACATATGTACCATTTCAATTTCAACTACACCATCTTTGCCTTCTTCTTTTTTACCATCATCTTTATTACAACCTATTAGTGATGTTGATAAAAGCATTGCTGATAAAATAAGTGCCAAAGTTTTTTTCTTTTTAATATTCATATAAATCCCCCTAAACTTTATTTTTTATTCTTTTACAGAACCTAAAGTTACACCTTTAACAAAATATTTTTGCATAAATGGATATACGATTAAAATAGGTAAAATTGTAATTATTATCGCTGCCATTTTTAATGTGAATGAGTGAGCCATATTTTGTGAATTTAATAGTTGTGCTGTTTGTGACATAGCAGATGCACTATCTTCTACGATAAGTTCTCTTAAAATTAATGTCAATGGCCATTTTTCTCTATCTTGAATATACATCATAGCTGAAAAATAACTATTCCAAGCACCTACTGCACAAAATACTGTCATTGTTGCTATTGCTGGTTTTAATAATGGAAATACGACTGAAAACAAAATTCTTAAATCGTTAGCACCATCAATAGTAGCAACTTCTTCCAATGTTGTTGGTATGGTTGTAACAATAAAATTTCTCATTAAAATCAAATTAAAAACATTCAAACAACCTGGCAATATTAATGACCACAATGTATTGTCTAAATTTAAGTTTCTAATCAAAATATAGTTTGGAATCATACCACCATTGAAAAACATTGTAAACATTATTGCGCCCATAATAAATTTTTGACCTTTAAGGTTTTTCTTAGATAATGGATACGCTGATATTACTAATAAAAATACACTTATCGCTGTACTTAAAACCGTAACTATTATTGTATTTAAATAACCTGACCACAATAAATCAAATTCAAATAATTGTTTATACGCTGCAAAATCTATTTTAGATGGAATTATTTTTAATGGGTTTTCTAAGTATTCTGAATATGGCATAAATGAAACGCAAAATACATATATAAATGGAGCTACACAACATAGTGCAAATAATGTGACCACTATTACGCATATCGCTGTAGTATGCCAATCTTGTTTTATTTTATTTTTCCTTTTTTTCATAATCACTGTCAATCACCTACTTGCTAGAAAATTCCATCTTCTCCTAATGCCTTAGCAACTTTATTTGCAATCATCAATAATACAAAGCCTACAGTAGAACTAAACAAACCTACAGTTGTTGCAAAAGAAAATCTTCCGCTTACCATACCAAGTCTGTATGTATATGTTTCAAAAACTTCTGATACAACTAAGTTATTATTGTTTTGTAATACATTTATTTGTTCAAAACCGTTATTCATTATTCCACCAATACTCAACAATAGTAATATTATAATTGTTGATCTTATGCAAGGAAGTGTTACATAGAATATACTCTTAAATTTTGAAGCTCCGTCCATCTTTGCTGCTTCATATAGTTCTGGGTTTACTGATGTTATAGCAGCTAAATAAATAATTGTATCCCAACCTGCCTGTTTCCAAATATGTGAAACAATAACTATCGGTCTAAAATATTCTTCACTACCTAAGAAAAAAACTGGTTCCATTCCTAAAGATTTTAATAACATATTTACATATCCCCAAGATGGAGAAAGTAAGTTTACTAAAATACCACCAATAACTACCCAAGATATAAAGTAAGGTAAATATATTACTGTTTGACACATCTTTTTATATCTTAAAGAAGGTATTTCATTTAACATTAAAGCTAATATTATTGGAATAGGAAAACAAATTATAAGTTTTAATAAACTCAAGCTTATTGAATTAAAAAATACTCTATAAAAATCTTTTAATCCAAACAAGTATTTAAAGTTGTCCAATCCTATCCATTCACTTCCTAAAATTCCTTTACTAAAACTGAAATCTTTAAAAGCAATAATAACACCATACATAGGAACATATTGGAAAATTATATAATACAAAACACAAGGAATTAAAAGTATGTATAGATATTTCTTTTTGTTAAAATACTTCCAGCCCTCTTTTAACGATTTTGTCTTCTTCATCAATCTTACATTACTATTTGATTGAACAACACATCTTGCCCTTTTAGTATGGATAAATGCCATTTAAAACATCTCCTTTCTTATTAACTTTCTGTCTTCTGTTTACATTTACTATTTTAATATTTTTTTAAAATTATCCAATAATTAAAACAATTATTTTTTTAACATATTGTATCTAACAAGTAACAAAACACCTGCCACTATTTGTGCATTATGTACAATATTATAAAAATCAATTATAAAAATCTATTATTTATTAATGGATATTATATATTTTTTATTAATTATACTTTAACAAAATATATTGACAAGTATTATTTTATAATATATATTTTAAATAATTAGTGTTCTTTCTCGTATAATTTAGGTGGTGTATTTATGTATAATCTATTAATTGTCGAAGACTGTATTTCAGAAAGAGATGCTTTAAAAAATTGCGTAGATTGGTCTTTAATAGGAATAAATATTGTTGGAGTTGCTTCTAACGGACTTCAAGGTATAGAAATGTTTACTGATTTAAACCCAGATATTATTTTGACCGATGTTAAAATGAACGGAATGGACGGAATTAATATGGCTAAAAATATTAGAGAACTTAACCCAAATGTTCAAATAATATTTTTAAGCTCTTATGATGATTTTGAATATGCTCAAAAAGCTATTACTATTAATGCTTGTGCCTATTTAACAAAGCCAGTAGATGAATTTAACCTTTTAAAAACAGTAAAAATGGCTATTGATAAATGTAAGAATAAGGAATCCAAAGAAAGTGATTTTAATCGTAAATACAGTATACTAGCCCAACAAGCCCTTATACATAAACTATTATCTGGATTAATAAATGAAGATGACAAAGCTTTGATAAAAAATAATTTTCCATGGATTTTTAAAAACAAAAACATATTATTCAATGTAATTTTTAATGATGATAATGTTAAAACAACTGACATACTTCAAGAACTTTTTAAAACAAATAATATATGTTGTATACAAATATCTAACTCCTGTATAATCGGTATAATGAATAGTCAACAAATATCAATAAATGATGTAAAAAACATTATTTACAATCATACACACTCAAACGATATTTATACACTACACAATACTGAAGTGTTAGAAGACTTAAGGGATATAACTATAAATTACTATGATTATTTAAATAATTGTATAAATAGTCAAAATTCACACGAATCAAAACCTGAACACAGCATTTTAAAACAAAATAATAAATCTCAAATAGTTGATAATATAAAATCTTTTATCCATGAACATTTATCTGAACAAATAAATGTTCAAATAATTGCAAAAGAATTGCATTTTACTCCTAATTATATTTCAACAATTTTTAAATCTACCTGTAAGGAAAGTATTTCTTCATATATTATGAACGAACGCATCAACAAAGCTATTAACCTATTATCAAACACAAAACTTTCTATAAATGAAATATCAGACCAATGTGGATATGAAAATGTTACTTACTTTTATATCCAATTTAAAAAGGTAAAAAATATTACTCCTGCAGAATTTAGAAAAACTTTATCAGGTGAACATTATGAAATGGATGCACAAATATAAAATAAAATATCAATTATATATCTTTTTCTTTATTTTTTGTTTTATTTTAATATCATTGTTCAGTTTTGTTTTTATAAGACTTTGGAATAATTTTTACGATGATACATTAAAAAAAATAAAATCATACAACGAACAAATATGTCAAAATATTGACCTTAAATTTTCACCAATATTATTAAATATACAAGATATCTCAACTAATGAAGATTTAATTATTTACATAGAAAATGGAGATTTACAAAAAGCAAACGATGTTTTAAATCAGTTGTCTTCATCTTTGTTAAATACTAATGTAGGCAAATTAAGTTGTATAAAAATAATCAAAGGAAACTCTAGATATATTGATACAAATGTGTCTATTGATGATATTTTTAAACACGATTTAAATGCATCTATAAATAACTTTTACTTTTCTCCAGTATATAGAAATAATCGAAACGAGTTTGTATTTTCTTTTTATAACAAAATGGATACAAACACTCAAAACACTTATTATATACAACTAGATATTTATGAAACAGAAATATACTCTTTTATTCATTATTCTGACTATGATACAAATATTTTTTATAACAACTTTTTGTTATCAAGTACCGATAGAAATTTAATTAAAAAAAGTTCAAAGCACTATTTTAGGCAAAATAATGATAATTACTTAATATCAAAAAGTAATTTAGGTTTTTACTGTCAAACAGATGTACAAAAAAATAATTTCAAGGATTTATTTTTTAATAATTATACTGTTATTTGTATAACTATTCTTATCACTATTATGTTAACTGTTTTTTTCCTATATACTATCATCTCTTATATAAATTCGAGATTTAATATTTTAAAAGAAAAAATACAATTGCTTGGTGATTGGAACTTTACAAAACAAATAGAAATTGAGGGTAATGATGAGTTTAGCGACTTATCTATACAAATTGATAAAAACAGATATAAGATTTGGTCGCTTTTACAGGAAATAAATTCTATAAACAAATTAAAACGACATGCCGAAATAAAAGCTTTGCGTTCTCAAATTAATTTCCATTTTCTATTTAATTCTCTATCAACAATAAAATGGTTAGCAAAAACAGGTCAATTCTTTTTAATAGAAGAAAGTGTTGGGCATCTATCAACATTTTTATATTATTCATTAAGCATACAAGAAGATACTGTTCCTCTAAAAAAAGAAATAGAACAACTTACAGCTTATATCAATCTTCAAAAATTAAAATATCTAAATGAAATTTACTTTAATATAGAAATTGATGAAGATATGATGGAGTTTAAAACTACAAAAATAATATTACAACCTTTAGTTGAAAACTGCATATATCATGCTAGAAGGAATGACGGTTCATGCTTAAATATAGTAATCTATGGATATTATGATGAAAAACAATATTACTTAGTTATCGAAGATGATGGTTGTGGTATAAGTGAGGAAGATATTCAAGCAATATACAATAAAACTATTAAACCAAAAAACAACGGGTATGGTTTACAAAATATCATAGATAGAATAAAATTTGTAAATAATGGCTCTATCGAAATTGAAAGTGTTGTTGATGAATACACAAAAATAACTATTTGTCAACCTATAGATAATTGCTAAAAATATCAAAATAATGTTTATAAACAAAAAAGATTACCTAAAAAGGTAATCTTTTTTATGTAATTCAATTGTTAAATTTGTTTTAAATTATATCATAATTTTATCAAAAACAAAGTATATAATACAAACATCAAGATAAATGAACATCTTGATATGTCTTTATACTTCCTTTTTGTTTAATTTTTTTGTTAATGGTTTACTTATATAGTAAACCATTACATTCAAATTTATTTTCCTAAGATTTATTAAATAAAATGCTAAAATTCTTAGCGACTTTTTTTAACTGTCTAGTTTATTATAACTAGTACAGTTATTTTTTTGCATAAATATACAAAACTTAGTCGCTTATTTTAGAAATCAAATATTTTGCATTATCATAGTCTTCTTTTCGTACATAAATAATATATTCATACTCTAATCTAATATTTTCTCCAAATGTGCCTGTATGAGAACGAGAACCAGCACTAAATGAAGATGGATTTTTTCTGTCTATAATTTTAACATGATATTTTATATTATTGTTTGCTAATATTGAACGAATTTCAGATTGTCTTTTCATACTATAAGTTACAATAAGTTCTTTCCTATTAAAAATAGTAATCATAAAAATTCTCCTCCTTTTATTCTTCCTTAAATTAATAATACCACTCATATTTTATTATTTCAATTACTAACTAAATAAAAAAGGTATAGAGCTAAGCTCTATACCTTTTTATAAATTATTTTTCTTTTCGTTTTTTTAGTGTAATAACACCTATTAAACCTAAAGCACCTAGTAATGCTGTCAATCCAGCAGCAAATCCACTCATATCATCAGAAGTTTTTGGAACATCTGTATCGCCTTTGTCTTTGTCAGAATCTGGTTTAGTGTTTGGTTTATCTTCTGGTTTTTGATCTGGTTTATCTTCAGGATCTGGGTTTTCTGGATCTGGATTTTCAGGGTCTGGGTTTTCAGGATTTTTAACTAAAGAATTAACAGCTGTTTGTAACTCTGTTTTAGCTTTGTCAACTTCGTCTTGTGTTGCATTTTCATCAGCTAATACTAAGTTAGCATTATTTAATGCTGTTTGTAAATTGTTCCAAGATTCTTTAGTATAATCTTTTTCAGACAAGTTTGCAACACTGTCTATAACAGCTTTTAGCTCATCTTTATTAGCTTTCATTACTAATTGTTCTTTTGCAGCTTTCAATTCTTGAACAGTAGTATCAACTGTTTCTTGTGTAGCATTTTTATCTTCTAATACTGATTTAGCTTTTTCCATTACAGCATTAAATTTTTCTACTGTTTCTGGTGTGTATACGCTTAAATCAATTTCAGAATATTCATTTACTAACAATTGTAACGCTGATTTATCTGGACTTACTTCTAAGTTAGAAATTGCAGTTGCTAAATCGTTCCAAGCTTTTGAAATTTCTTCTGCTGTTGCTTGTGTATTATCAAGTACAACTTTTGCATTGTCAACAGCTTGTTTAAATGCGTCAATACCTTGTTCGTTGTATCTGTCTAAGTTATTCATGATATTTAGTGCACTATCATATAAGTTTTGTAATTTTTCTCTTTCAGTTACAACTATATCTAAATCCATTAAAGCTTTTAATAAGTCATTAGTAGCTTTATTAACTTCGCCTAATGTTGTAAATTCTTTAGCTCTAACTTCTTTAGCATTATTTAAAACTACATCTAAGTTTGCAAGTAAATCTTCTGGTACATCTACTGCTTGTTGTTTAAATTCTTCTGCTAATTTAATAGCATTGTCTAAACCATCAACATCAATAATTTCTAGTTTAGTTTGTCCTAAAACATTTCCATCAGCTGAGTTATAAGTAATGTTATAAACACCACTTGTTCTTTCCATTGGGTTTGTAACATCTTCGCCTTTTAAGTTTTTGATAGAAACTGTTGTTCCTTCTGGTACAACTTTAGGATTATAGTCTTGTGCAATCCATTCAGAACCTTCTACTGTTGAATATGGGTCACCATTTAACAATGTTGCATTTTCATATGCTTTTGCTAAATAAGTCATAACATCAATAGGTTCTACATCTTCTTTAGCTTTTTGAACAGACATATTTTCTGCTAAGCTAATGTTTACACTTGGGCGTTGTTCATTATAGAACACACCAAATTGTTCATATGGTCTTGCATATACTTCAAATTCTGTAATACATGTACTATCATCATTTGCTGTATATCTAAAGTATCTAGCTTTTACTTTTTCATCAAGTTTTAGAACATAGTTAGTATCTGTATTTGGATTTTCATCACCATGAACTTTTAAGTCTGTCCAAGTTTCGTTATCTTCTGAAACTTGCATAGTAAACTTTGTACCTTTTAGATTTTCAGCTTGGAAATAAACTTTTATTTCTTCTAAATCTTCAACAGCACCTAAATCTATAGTAACATTTTTGCCTTTAGATAAGTATAATGGACGGTCGGCTGATACATCTCCGTCAACAACCATTGTAGGATTGCTCATCCAGCTATTACTTGTTACATCTTTTTTCAATGCAATATTTTGTAATTCACCATATTCTGGAGTTACAGGATTTTGTTCTAAATAATCTTTAATTTCTTTTATAAAGCTACCCTCAGAAGTATTTTCTGCTAAATTCAATTTATTGTTAGAAATATCTACAGCGTAAATATCTTTATATTCACTGCCACTAGATGTTTTTAATGATTCTAAACCTAAACCATTTAGATAAATTCTTGATAATTTTGTACTACCAGTAATGTCAACATCTTTTAATTTGTCAAAACCTTTTAGTGCATCTTTATTGATTCTAGTTAAGTTTGGCATATCCTTCATGCTTAAAACTTCTAAAGATGTTGGTAAAATATCTTTATCAATAGAAGCAACTGAAGAACCGTCTAAAATTAATCCTTTTAATCCACTAATTTTGCTTAAACCAGTTAAATCTTTAACATCTAAATTTGTTAAATCTAATGTACCTTTAAAGTTCAATACATCAATCAATTTTTCACTTACTTGGTCTTTTAAAGCTTGTCTTAAAACTGGATCTGGGAAGTCGGATTCATCTATTATATCTTTATCAGTAACTTTTATACCATTTAAGAAATAAATATTAGTTGGTTCTGAGAAGTTTCCAGTATAGTCTTCAACAACAATTTCTAAAGTACCTGTCAATGATGGAATTTGTGTTGTCATTTTTGTTGCTGCTCTAATAGCATTAGGAGCTGCATCACCAAATGAAGCAAATTTATTAGAGAATGTTAATGTTTCCCCATTAAATTTGGCATGAATCTTGAACCAGTCATTAGGGTCTGGACACCAGAATGTTAATGTTCTGATACTAGGGTCTGTCAATTCAACTTTTTCTGGGTCATAACTTTCAACTGTTGTATCTTTTAATTTACCAGTAATATTTACAGGATTTCCTTTTGTTCCATCTTCAAAAACAGTTACAACTGAAACATTGTATTTTTCTCCAGCATTATGTGGTACTTCTATTCTTGCAGATGTTTGTCCTTTGTCAACAGTTGTTGTCCAGCTTGATTCTTTATCTTTATTATCGTCTAAAGTAACTGTAATTTCTAAGTTTTTGTAATCTACTGTAGGATTTTCCCAAGATAAGTTTATAGCACCTTCTTCAGCAGATTGTGTTACACTACCTCTTACTTCAAACTCAGGTTTTACTATTACTTCTTTTTTCTCTTCTTGAACTTTTAAATTGCTAACTGTTTCTTTATAATTGTAGCTAATAACTGCTGGTTCGCTCTTTTCACCGTTTTTACCGACAGCAACTAATTCTAATTTAACACTATCATTTTCATCTAATAAAGATTTAATGTAGTAGATATCGTCATAAATACCACCAACAAATATTTTTTCTCCATTTGATAGTGTAGCTGTAATTTCATATTTATCTACTTCGTCAAAGTCTGCAATATCCCAATTTACAATCATTTCATCATCGTCAAATGCTCTTGAAATTGTAAAGCCTGTTGGTTTTGCAGGCGCTTTTTTACCATCTGTAACAACTATTTCACCAATGTTCATTTGATAATCTGTTGCTGTACCGTCAAATACTAAATCAATTGCTGCAATTTGTTTACCTTTATATTTAGATAAATCAACTGTTGCAGTTGTCCAATCACCTTTTGTTTGACTGTCTTTTATATCTAATTCAACAACTTTTGATGCATCGTCTTTAAATACTAAGCCCAATTTCATTGTAGCTTTGTCATCAGATGATTTTTTATATGTAATTTTAACTTCACTGCTATCTTTAACATCTAAATCTGTTTTATAAAGATGCATTGTGTTTTTAGCATTAATATCACCATAAACTACTAATGATGAACCGCCTTCATAAGCACCAATTTGTGTGAAAGGTAGTTCCATTAAATTGCCATCTTTATCTCTACGAGTTTCTTTGCTACCGTAGTCGAAATCAGCTTCTAGTGGAGATTTATCACCTTCTACATCAAACCACCATTGCCATGTTAAAGGAATATCTTGAATATTGATATTAGACCATTCTTCGTCAGAACTTACTTTACCATCTGTAAAGTATTGAACACCTTTACCAGTATTAAAGTTAGAGTAGAAGTTTGTTCCGTCGATAACAGATCTTTCACTTGTAAAGTCTGCTACACCTACCCATTGGCTAGCGTCATCTACAAATACATCTGATCTTGAATATCCATCTTTATCACCTGTATTAGTAGGGTCTGTCATAACACCTGAATAATACATTCTTTCTCTTTCTTCTATCATCCATTGATAGTCAGTATTTTGAAGTTTATCTTTATCTAAAGCTCTTTGATAATAGTCTGATGGTGTAAACAAAGCAATACTTGCTCTTGGATTTTTTGTACCCGGTGCGTAAAGTTGTTCTATTTCTTCTGTAGTATTATGTCCACCATGGAAACCACCTTGGTTAGCTTCTACGCCATAGAACACTTGTTTAAATGGATCTAAACCATTTTTTTCAATATAGTCAAAGTTTTCACCTGGTCTGTCCAAATTGCCTGTCCAACCATAGTTAACAAAAACAGAGTCTTGAATTTTTTCTTTTTCTCCATCTCCGTCAACATCATAGTTTAACCATTGTTCTTTATTTTCATTCATTGAGCTATTTACATCATAATATTGTGTATATAGTCCAGCATCTTCTAATGTTTTTAAGAATAATTTTTTAGATTCTTGATATTTTGGAGCTACAGCTTCTTCTGCGTTAAAGAAATATCCGTCATATCCAAAATAGTTTGCCATTTCAATTAATTTTTCAGCTACTGGGAATTTTCCATTTTCATCTTGAACAAATAATTCGTTTATTGTTTGTCCTTGTCTATAATATTGGTCAAAATAAATACAAGCTATAGATTTAACACCGTTTTTATGTGCTGCATTTGTATAAGCTGGGTTTGGTATATTTAAAACACCAAATTCAAAATATCTTTTTTCCCAACCTCTATCAGTAGAATCTTCATATTCTCTGTCATACAAATCTTCTGGTGTTGTTGCAGTCATAGCACCATGCCATGGTGAGAAATAGTCTGCGTATTGCCAGTAGTTTAATGTATAATAACCAAAAGTATTGTTGTACATCATACCATCAGAAAATACATTACCATAGTCGCCTTGCATTAGCATAACTTCTGCATTTGCATCTAAGTCTGGATTTGCTTGAGTTTCTCTAAATTGTTCATTTCTTTCTTGTAGAGGAATTTTAGCTCTCATAAATTCAGCACCTGGATCTTCTTCAGGTGACCAATCTCTAATATCCCACACACGATATCCTGAAAATTTTGGTTGATTTGCTTTTCTTGCTTGTTCCCCTGTCATAGGCAAAGAGTCTGTTGCAAAAACTGATGTTGGTATAACACTAGCAGTTAAAGCACAAGCTAAAACAGCACAGAAAAATTGTTTCATCTTTTTCTTATTCATATTTATTCTCCTAACGAAAATACACATATTATATGATATATCAAATGATACATATATGATACTATACGACATATTCATTGTCAATAAAATATTAAATACTATTTATTTTTTTGTACATTTCACCCAAGTATATTTTATATATTTTATGAAAAATACAAAATTCATTGTTTTTTATTATAAATTATATATAATTAACAAATAAAAATAATAAATTTACAACCAATATCAATATGATATACTAAACTCAATATATTGTATAAAAACAATGCCCCTGCCTATAATTTACACAAGTCTGATTTATTTTAATGTGTATATATGGTATAATGTAGATTATAATTTAGTGTGTTTAAGGTTGTGATGTTTTTGCTTAAAAAAATTAAAAAAAAGTTTTTTACAAAACAATTTTTATCCTTTTTAATAATCGGTTTTGTAAATACATTAACAGCACAACTTTTATATTTGTTTTTTGTTTGCCTACATATAAACGCAGGTTTTTCTAGCATTTTAGGAGATGTAATAAGTGTAATTGTATCGTATATTTTAAATATAAAATTTACTTATAAAGTAAAACACAATATAAAATTATTTGTATCATTCCCTATAAGCTATATACCTGGTTGGATAATAAACTACTTATTAGTTTTATTATCTATTTTCTTAGGAATTGACAAAATATACGCCAAAGCAATATCACTTCCAATAACTATACCAATTAACTTTCTAGTTATGAGCATTATAATGAAATTAAAAGGAGAAAAGAACAATGATTAGCGTTATAATACCATGCTTTAACGAACAAGAATCAATCCCATATTTTTATGATGAAATAACCAAAGTATCTAACCAAATGAATGAATATGATTTTGAATATATATTTATTGATGACGGCTCAAAAGACAAAACTATTGATAAATTAATCGAGTTATCACAAAAAGATACACGAGTAAAATATATCTCATTTTCAAGAAATTTTGGAAAAGAATCTGCAATATTTGCAGGGCTTGAAAATTCTAAAGGTGATTATGTAGTTATAATGGATGCTGATTTGCAAGACCCTCCTGCACTATTGCCTGAAATGATGAACTTGATTAAAAATGAAGAATATGACAGCGTTGCAACTAGACGAGTAAGCAGAAAAGGCGAACCACTTATCCGTTCTTTCTTTGCTAGAATGTTTTATAAAATAATAAACAGAATATCTGACACAGATATTGTAGACGGTGCAAGAGATTTTAGGCTTATGACAAGACAAATGGTTGATGCTATATTAGATATGAAAGAATATAATCGTTTTTCAAAAGGGATTTTTGGTTGGGTTGGATTTAACACAAAATGGCTAGAATATGAAAATGTAGAAAGAGTAGCTGGTGAAACTAAATGGTCTTTTTGGAAACTGTTTAAATATTCTTTAGAAGCTATTACAGCTTTTAGTATTCTCCCTTTGCAAATAGCTTCTGTGCTTGGCGTTTTACTTTCTATAATAGCTTTTATTATGGTAGTTTTTATAGTAATAAGAGCGTTAATTTTTGGTGACCCTGTAAGTGGTTGGCCATCTTTGATGTCTGTAATTGTAATGATTGGTGGTATACAACTACTAACCATTGGCATTTTGGGAAACTATTTGGCAAAAACTTATTTGGAAACTAAAAAAAGACCTATATATATAGTAAAAAATAAGAATATATGAAGAAAGAGCAACTTAAAAATTTTTTTTAAGTTGCTCTTTCTTTGGCAATGTTTATCATTCAAATGCTGAGTATTTCAAATTATCGTAAATCATTTGAGTTGCTTTATCAATTCTTTCATCTATATCATCAAACTCATTTGTATAATGATATTCTTTTGTTGGTGATTCAAAAATTTTATTTACATTTACTATCTCTCTGTCATAAGAACCATAAAACTGACAAACTTTTATTTGCTCCAACACTTTTATAAAATTATCTAAATCTCTTTGTCTATTTAGTTTTTTCTGTTCATTTTGATTTTTATTATATTCACCTGTAAACCAACTTTCCCAAGCACTTTTTTGAACTGGTATTCCGTCTAATGTATAAATCGCACCACTTTCTTTATAACTATTTTCGTTTGTTTCTTCACCCAGTGCAATTCCTTTACCACTCATAAAATCATTTTTCCAAAGTAAACTCAAAAATTTATACGCACTATCTTTGTTCTTGCAGTTTTCGGAAATAGCTCCGTAAGAGATAACATTAGAAAAAGGTTTTCCATTCATTGTAAACATTGGGTAATAGACATTTTTTGACACTTCTTCACTAGAATAATCAGCTGTAATTTCATCACTTGCACTCAATATATTAATTTCAAAAACTACATCTTTTCTAAATGCTTCTTTAACTCCATATGACATAATAGATTTTATTTCATCTTCTGTAACTGTTATTTCTTGTTTTTGATAATCGACTACACTTCCAATCCAATTTTTAGGAAAAATCATAAAATTATATGGAGAAAATTTATCAATTTTTCCTGACTTTATTAAATCAGACAAAGGGGTTAATGTGTCATTCATATCAAATCCTACTGTATCTGCAACACTTTGGTCCATTTTGATTATATTACAATCAAATGTTAGTGGTAAAATATATTGTTTTCCGTCATCTTGTCCTGCCTTCATTACAGGTTCAAAACAATCTTGCATTGTTTTATCATTTTTAACATAATCTGATAAATCTGCCCAAGTATCGTTATATAATGTTTTATTAACGTCTAATAAAAAAGCTTCTTCTGTAGAATATGCGTAAGGGTTATCTTTCAATAAATATATATCTTTTCCTCTACCAGCCATTAACTCTGTTCTAAGTTTTTTTACTTGAGTTTGCCTTTCTTGACTAATATCAGATAACTCTGTCACTTCAAACTCTGTATTTTCGTCAATATTAATATTGTAATACAATATTAAATCATCTACTATACTGCCAAATGGTGATTCGGTACATATTGTTATTTTATTTTTGCTTTGTTTTGCAGTCATTCCTAAAAAAGCAAATATTGCTAATACTAAAACTGTAAAAATGCTAATTAAAATTACTGTTTTCTTTTTATATTTTTTAATTTCATAAAATCTCCCCTTTATTCAAACGCTGAGTATTTTAAATTGTCATAAATAATCCCAATCTCTTTTTCTATTCTCTTTTCTAAATCATCAAAACTAGTTTTATACCCTTTTTCTGTCAAAAACAATTCATCTATTTTATGAGCTTGTCTATCAAAATAGTTATAAAATTGACAAGAATTTATTTGTTCCATAGCATTAATAAATTTATCTACATATTTTTGTCTGTGTTCCTTTATATCTTCTGAATTTTCTGCATTTTCTGCTGTAAACCAATTTCTCCAACCTTTTTTATTTACTGGAACACCCTCTAAATAGTTTACATCTCCCCATGCTACATTTATACTATATTTCTCGTCTGAAAGTTTTTGTCCAGTTACTCCATTACCACTCATAAAACCGTCACTCAAATACAAACTTAAAAATTTATATGCTTTGTCTTTTTCTTTACAGTTTCTTGAAATTGCTCCATATGATTTTACATTTGCAAAAGTATCTCCATTTATTGTTACCATTGGATAATATGTAAATGTAGGTAATTTTTGATAAGTTGTGTCAAATTCACGAGTTATATCTATCACACTAAATCCTTTTACCCACTCATCTTCCTTATAGTTTTCAAATCCATAATCAATTATTTTTCTTATTTCTTCTTCTGTTACATTCAATTGAGAGTTTTTATAATCAATCACGCTTCCTATAAAACTTTGTGGAGAAAATATTAAGCTAAATAACATACTGTTGTTTATTTCACTTCCATTTTCTATCAAACTTAATAATGATGTTTTTCCATAATTTACATCGTACTTTATTCCTTCAGCATATTTATCAGATACTTGTACAACTTTACAATCAAATGTTAATGGCAAAATATATTGTTTGCCGTCAACTTGTCCTGCTTTCATTATAGGTTCAAAACAATTTTTATAACCTTCGTCTTCTTCAACATATTTCGATAAATCTGCCCAAACACCAGCATATAGTGTTTTATTCACATCTTCTATAAATGGTATTATAGATTCTTGTGTAGATTGATTTCTTAATCTATCTGTCATCAAATATATATCTTTTCCATTACCAGCCATTAGCTCTGTTCTGAGTTTTTTTATTTGAGTTTCTCTTTCTTGGTTATCATTTGGTAAAACTGTAACCTTAAACTCAACACTATTATCTATAACCTCATTATAATAAAGTACAAAACTTTCAACAGAGTTTTGCATTGCTTCATCTGTACAAATTGTTATTACCTTTTTAGAGTCTAATACATTAAAAATAGCTATTACCGATATAATTAATATAGTAATAATTGATGTAATAATAATTATCTTTTTCTTCGCTAATTTGAATTTCATAAAATCTCCCCCATTTTATTATTGTTAGTGTAAAGTTTTTTACACTACTTTTCTTTTAAATTCTTTATATATCAAGGTTTCGCAAGTTTTTTTGTATAAAAAAACAACGACCCCCTAATTTCATGTTAAAATTGAATATCCAAACCACA
>JAGHIE010000007.1 GCA_017887325.1 Oscillospiraceae bacterium
AGAATAGGCGGTGATGATGGCAAAGAGGATCCACCTGTACCCATATCGAACACAGAAGTTAAGCTCTTTCACGTCGAAAATACTTGTCTGGAGACGGACTGGGAAGATAGATAGTTGCCGCCACTAAAAACGTCTTGAAAGAGGCGTTTTTATCATATTCCTCCTTAGCTCAGTTGGTAGAGCATGCGGCTGTTAACCGCAGGGTCGTTGGTTCGAGTCCAACAGGGGGAGCCAAAGTTAAAGCTGTAAGATAAATCTTACAGCTTTTTTGTTTTTATATCTAAAATAGGTTAAAAATGTGGAATTTTATGATAAAATATAAATGTTATTGTAAATAAATTATTTGAGTAAAACCTATTTTAGCAATTAAACTAAAAGAGAGTGATTATAAGTATGTTAAGGATTGCTGTTTGTGATGATTGTAGTAATGACAGAAAAGATATTATAAATAAATTAAATAAAATAGAGGAAAGCTGGGGAAGAGAATTAGTTGTTACAAGTTTCGAAAATGGAATAGATTTATGTAATTCTTTGAAAAGTAATGTATTTGATGTTATTTTGCTAGATATTATAATGGATAATAGCATAGATGGAATAGATGTAGCAAAAATAATAAGATCTAGAGGTGAAAATGTCAAAATAATATTTATATCAAGCTACGATGAAAGAATAAGAGATCTGTTTAGATTGGATACAATAGCTTTTATTGATAAGCCTGTTGATATAGATTTGCTTGAAGATGCCTTAAAATATGCATATGAAAAAATTAAATTAGATGATAAAAATTTCTTTACTTATAAAAAAAGAAGAAATGAATTATTTATTCCAATGAATGATATATTGTATTTTGAAAGTAATAAATATCAAATATTAATTCATACAAAAAAAGATATAATAGTATACAATGATAGTTTAAAAAATGTTTGGAATTCTGTATGTAATACTTTAGAATTTGTTATGCCACATAAAGCATATATTGTTAATTTAAAGTATGCTACAATAAAAAATTCAACAACAATATCTGTAAAAGATAAATTATCCATTACTATAGGTAGAGTATATAAGGAGGATACTATCAAAAGATATATGTTATATTTAAGGAGGAAGATATAGTGAGTGATGTTATATTTTCTCAGAACTCTATATTTTATGCAATAATAAATTTAATAACACTATATGTTTATAAAAGTTATTATGATACTATCTTTATTCCTAAAAATAAAATTATTAAACAGATTATAATTTTAGTATATAGTTTATGTTTTTTGATATTTCAAATTTCTTTTTTAATAATAACAGAGCCATTATTAAATTTATTTTTATCATTATCTTTAAATTTGCTATTAACTTGTTTATATAAAGGAAAATTATTGTATAAAATATTTTCTTCATTAATTATTGTAATTACTATGGTTGGAATAGAGATATTTACACCATTTACATATAGTTTAATAACAAACATTGATGTAAATTATGTTTTATCAAATGATAACTATATTTTATTTATGACGGCAGTTTCTAGATTAATTCCTTTAATACTTGTAAAGATTTTTCAGTATTTTAGAAAAAATAATAAAATAAATGAGAATATAAATATATCTATTTCATATTGGATAAGATTAATTATTATTCCTATTTTTAGTATCTTTATTATGCATACATTATTTGTTAATAGTAAAGGATCAAATTGGTATATTGTAATTTCAGTATTATTAGTATTAATAATTAATGCTTTATTTTATTATCTGTATGAAAAAATATTAGAACAATCTAAAGCAGAATTAGAAAATATTTTACTAAATAAACAAATTGAATACTATTCAAGTCAATATATGAAAATTGAAGAAAATTGGAATAGTATAAGAGTTTTAAAACATAATTTAAAACACAGATTAATCGCTATTCAATCTAAAATTATAGAATGTGATAAGATTGATATTGATGATATAAAACAAGAAGTTATTCAAATTATCAATGAAATGGATTTTCATAATATGCAGATATATACTGATAATATTCCAATAAATACTATATTGAATTATGAAATAGATATTGCTAAACAAAATGATATAAATGTAGATTTAAATGTTTCTGTTAGAGATAATATAAAAATAGATGGTAAGTTGTTATGCGTAATATTAGGAAATATTTTAGATAATGCTATTGAAGCAACTATAAAGCTAAATCAAGATAAAGATATATGTATTGATATTCTAGAAGAAAAAGGAAATTTATACATAAATGTAACAAATATGTATAAAGGAGAAATTTATTTTGAAAATGACTTACCTAAAAGTAATAAAAAAGATAAATTAAACCATGGTATAGGTTTAATAAGTGTTAAAAAAATAATAGACGAACTTGATGGTTATATGCAGATTACTACAGATGATAATGTATTTTCAGTTGAGATAATTATTTTTAATGCAACAATTGATTAAAGGATTCTTTTTATAAGAATCCTTTTTTATTTTGTAAAATTATACTTGACTTTTTATTTTATTATATGTATAATCAAAGTGTAAGATAGTTAGTTACTCAACTAACAAACTATAAAACTTATAGTAAGGAGATAGTTATGAATATAAGTTCTAACACAGAAAAACCTATATTCATTCAAATAGCAGAACAAATAGAGGATAATATTTTTACTGGTGTATTTAAAGAAGAAGAAAAAATCCCTTCAACAAATGAGATCTCGACACTATTAAATATTAATCCACATACCGTTTTAAAAGGAATGAATATTTTAGTAGAAGAAAATATTATATACAAAAGGAGGGGACTAGGAATGTTTGTGAAAGAAGGTGCAGTTGAACAGATAAGACAGAAAAGAAAAAGTATGTTTTACGAAAACTACATTCAAACTCTTATAAAAGAAGCTGATAAATTAAATATGTCAAAAGAACAAATAGTTAGTTTAATTGAAAAAGGTATAGATGAATTAAGAAAAGAGTAACAATTGTTTAAATTGATGCTTATTTTAAAAATTAAAAAAAGGGGTTATAGTTATGAATTCAATTAGTGTAAAAAATGTATCTAAACGATTTAAAAATACGCTGGCATTAGATAACATATCTTTTAATATTGAACATGGAAAAATTCATGGTTTGCTTGGAAGAAATGGGGCAGGAAAATCCACTCTTATAAATATCATTTCGAACAGAATATTTGCAGATTCTGGTGATATAACCATTGATGATGAAACAGTAGTAGAAAATAATAAAATGCATGATAAAATTTATTGTATGAGTGAAAGTAATTATTATCCTAATTATAAAGTTATAAATATTTTTAAATGGACAAATGAGTTTTATGACTGCTTTGATTTTGATAAAGCTTTAAATATTTCAAAACAATTTGGGTTAAATGTAAATAAAAAATTAAAGAATTTATCAACAGGATATAATTCAATTTTTAAATTAGTAATAGCTTTATCTTTAAATACTCCATATGTTATTTTTGATGAACCTGTTTTAGGATTAGATGCTAATCACAGAGAATTATTTTATAAGTTATTAATTGAGGATTATGAAAAAAATGGAAGAACTGTCATTATAGCTACTCATTTGATTGAAGAAGTAGCAAATTTAATAGAAGATGTTATTATTATTGATAAAGGTAAATTATTGTTACAAAGTTCTATTGAAGATTTAATGATGGAAGGTTATACAGTTTCCGGCACTAAACAAGATGTAGAAAAATATTGTATAGATGAAAATGTTATAGGTTATGATGAGATTGCTGGAATGAAAATTGCATATGTTATGGGCTATATAAAAGATGATAAATTAAATGATAGACTACATATATCATCTATAAATCTTCAAAAATTATTTGTAAAATTGACTGATAATGGTGGTGTTTAATATGAAATTAGGAAAAATGATTAAATATAGTTGTTTGAGCGTTTTAAAGCCTTTAGCAATTTTTTATATTATTATGTATGGGATAATGACAATCATTTATCTTATGCCTTTAGATGGGGATAGTGGTTCTTATTTTGGTGGAATGGAGTTTTCTTGTTTTATATATTTAGCAATAGTAGGAACATTAGGTTTTACAGAAGATTTTTATATGTTCATTCAAAATGGATTTACAAGAAAGAAAATATTTTTAGCAAATACAGTTATGTTTTTATTCGTAAGTTTAATAATGTCAATTATAGATATTACAATTTCACATATATTTAATATTTGGAAAGGGTATAACTCTATTTTTAATACTGCTTATAATAGTAATTTTTTAGGGAAAATAGTTAGTAGTGATGTGAATATTATTACAAAAATATTGTGGTATGTTTCAATATATTTTATGATTTGTTGCATATCTTATTGTTGTAGTTTGATTA
This sequence comes from Oscillospiraceae bacterium, assembly GCA_017887325.1. GTDB lineage: Bacteria > Bacillota > Clostridia > Oscillospirales > Ruminococcaceae > Massiliimalia. The sequence continues at coordinate 4,352 of JAGHIE010000007.1, forward strand.
TAAATAGAATTGGTAAAAAAATATTTTGGATATCATTTGCTATAATCATCTTATTGATATTTATGATTATACCGGTATTAGTTAATTTTGTATTTGATAAATCTTTTTTAGATAATATAATGAGTTTTATTAGAAATATTTTTGGATTGGGATATAAAGGAAAAATAAAAACTATAATTCCTATCTTGTCTTTTACTACATTGTCTTTATGTTTTAGTGGAATATCATTTTTATTAATAAGAAGAGCTAGATGTAACAGATAGAAATAAAGGTAGCAATTTATTTTGCTACCTTTATTTTTTATAACCAAAATTATAACAATTTCATATATTAAATAATAGGAATATTAATTGTAAATATTTTTTTAATATTCTAAAAAAGTTGCATCTTTATATGCAACTTTTTACCATTTTTTAGTTATTTATGGAGAGAGTTTTCTCCGAAAATAAAATAAATGGAGGTTATATATGAAAATTTTAATTACAATTGGGCATGGTACAATAGAAGGTGGAGGATATAATCCTGGTGCTGTGGCTAATGGCTATGAAGAATTTAAAGTAGCAAGAGAAATTGGTAAGTATTGTGGTGCTTATCTAAATAATAACTTTGATGTTGAGTGTGATTTATGGAATTATAATGGCGACTTAAATTTAACTCAAAGAATTAGCATGTTGCAAGATAACAAGTATGATTATGTTGCTGAAATGCATTTAAATGCTGGTGGTGGTGCTGGTAGTGAAGTTTATGCTTATAGTTCAACTGATAGAGGTTTTGTAGTTGCTCAAGAAATTTGTAAAGAATTATGTTCAGCTTTTGGTTGGAGAAATAGAGGTGCAAAAATATCTGGTGGTAATTATGGAATTATTGATAGAACTAAGCCAACTGCAAATTTAGTAGAAATTTGTTTTATTGATAGTTTAGATGATATAAAAAAAGTAGCAGATAGTAAAGGTCAATTGAAAGCTGGAGAAAAAATTGCAGAAGGTATTGCTAAAGGATTAGGATTAAAAAGAAAAAATCAGAGTCCTAGTAATCCTACACAACCAAGTATACCAAATAATAAACCACAACATTTAAAAGGTACTGTTATATGTTCTGCTTTAAATATGAGAACTAAGCCTGTTACAGGTTCTGTAATTAGAGTGTTGAAAAATGGTGAATATTTTACTGTTTTATCAGCAAAAGATGGTTGGTTTTATATTGACTTTGCAGGAATTAGAGGTTATGTTGCAGTAGACGATAATTATGTTAGAGTAGAAGATTTGAACAATAAAAATAAAATTATTAAATATGGAACTCCTATTACAGGATAGTAGAAACTACTGAGATTTTCTCAGTAGTTTTTTATTTACAGCTTTCTTTTTTATGATATAATTATCTTGTAATATTTAAGTGTTTGGGAGTGGTATTTAATGAAAAGTGTTACATCTGCTCAAATGAAATCTATAGAAAAAAAAGCAGTTGAAGAAATGGGAATGACCTATTATGAATTAATGCAAAATGCTGGAGTAGGAAGTTCTAGAAAAATTATAGAAAAATTTTATGTTGTAAATAAAAATATTGTAGTTTTATGTGGTAGCGGTAATAATGGTGGAGATGGTTTTGTTATTGCTAAAAACCTTTATATTAGAGGCGCTAATGTAACAGTTGTTTTATGTAAAGGACAACCTAAAACAGATGAGGCTACTAAAGCTTTTAATGAGCTAAAATCAGAAAATCTAGAAATTATAAATACTGAGGAAGATTTGCAATTAATTGTATCTAGATTAAAAGATGCCGATTTTATTGTAGATTGTATTTTTGGTACTGGATTTAGTGGTGTAATTGCTTCTAATACAAGACAGATTGTCGATAGGGCTAATGCTTCTAATGCAATTAAAATTGCAATAGATTTACCTAGTGGTGTTAATGCTGATACTGGTGAGTATCAAGGTATTTATTTTAAAGCAGACTATACTATTGTACTCGGATTGAAAAAGCGTGCACATGAATTAAATATATCTAAAGAAATTTGTGGGGAACAAATTTTAGTTGATATTGGTTTACCTTTAGATATAATAGACGATGTAGACTTGGAATATACTGAAATTACATATGATATGGTTGTTTCTATGTTGCCAGAAAGAGCAAAAAATTCTCATAAAGGTGATTATGGTAAACTTTTAAATATTGCTGGTAGCGTTGGAATGGGTGGTGCTAGTATGATGTCTACAAAATCTGCATTAAGATGTGGTTGTGGACTTACTACTTTAGCTACTCCTAAAAGTGTTGCTTTTATGGTTTTTCCACATATTATGGAAGCTATGACAATTCCTTTGAAAGAAACTGATGTAGGATCTATTTCAAGTGATAATTTAATTCCACTAAAAAAATTACAAGAAAATTGTGATGTTATTACTATTGGCTGTGGAATATCAAGAAACGAAGAAACTCAAAGTTTAGTTAAAGATTTTATAGAAATTGCTAACAAACCTATGGTAATTGATGCTGATGGTCTAAATGCTATAGCTGATAGCATAGATATATTAAAGACAATTAGAAATACTGTTATTATTACTCCACATAGTGCAGAAATGGCTAGACTTACTAATTTATCAGTAAAAGAAATTGAAGCTAAAAGAGAAAGAGTAGCTTATGAATTTGCTAAAAAATATAATGTTATTGTTGTATTAAAAGGCGCTAATACAGTTGTTGCTTTACCTGAAGGTGATATTTTTATTAATACAACTGGTACACCTGCTTTAGCTAAAGGTGGTAGTGGTGATGTTTTAACTGGTATGATAGGCTCTTTCTTAGCTCAAGGTTTATCTGCTAAAGATGCTGTTTTAATCTCTGTTTTTATCCATGGTTTAGCAGGTCAAAAATGTGAAGAAAAACTATCTGTTTATAGTGTAGTTGCTACAGATGTAATTGAACAAATTCCTATAATATTAAGAGAAATGCAAAATCAAGTAAAAAAATTACATCAAGACAAAGAAAAGGAAAAAGTTATAATTGATGATGAATATAGTAAACGCTCTCTAGTTGACGATGTAAATGCAATATTTGGTAACCTTAAATTTTAATTGTTAAAATTTTACTTTGAGGTGTTCTTTGATGAAAAAAAATATCTACTTGGTCTATAAGTTACCTATTTGGGTTTGTGTTTTTACTGCTATAACACTTATTACTTTGATAAGCTGTCACAATGCTACTGCAAATCCTCCATCAATAGAGTTAATAAGAAATAATTTAAAAAATAACTTTGATTGTTCTTTTAATCTTAATGATGTATTTTTAGGTAAAATATCAAAAGGAGATAATTCCATTACTTTAAATATTGAAGAACCTAAAAACATAAGTCAATTAAACTTTATTTTAGATGATACAGGGTTAAATTGTTCTTTTGATGATTTAACAATTGATGTTAGTAATCTGGATTTGGTAAAAGATAATAAACTTTATTTAATTTCAGAAGCTTTAAATTCTGTTTATTTAGATAATGAAGCTCAAGTATCTAGATGGAATGATGTTGTAAAAATTAAAACTAGTTATAAAGGTAAAGAATATAAAATATATTTGGATAAGAATTTGAATATAACTAATATAAAGTCAGAAAATTTAGATTTTTCTATTATATAAGAAAGAAGTGAGAATTTTTTCTCACTTCTTTTTTTGTGAAATTATTTGTTTGTTTTGATTATATTAATAACAACAAATTTGTTTAAACTTACAAATATATTTTTTTGAAAAAATTTTTTAGTAAAAAGTTGCATATTTATATGCAACTTTTTACTGCTTTTACATGTATAGTGAAAGGGTTTTTAAATCTTTTCAAATATTTGATTGCAGGAGGATAGTTTGATTTGAACAAAAAAGAAAGATTGTTTTGTTATCATTACTACACGCTTAGAAATCTAAAAGAAGCGTCAATTAAAGCAGGATATAATCCTAAGATAGCTGAAAATACAGCAATTAGATTGATACAGCGTGAAGATATTAGACAGTTGATATTAAGTTTTGATTTGGAAAAAGAAAAGAAACAACTTGAAAAAGATGTTATTGCTATTCTTAAAAGAATTGCTTTTAATCCTTTACAAGATAGTATTAATTTACTTTTTCTAAATGAAGATGATGCAAAAGAAAAAATTAGCGAGTTGGATTTATTTTGTGTCAGTGAAATTAAAAAACCAAAAGATGGTTCTTTGGAAATTAAATTTATGGACAGATATAGAGCTTTAGAAAAATTATTGGAAATTTCTAATTCTGATAATGGTGCTCAGACTTTACAAAGTTTATATAAAGCTTTAAATAATTCAACTCAAAATACAAGTGCTGAAGGTGCTTTAGATTATGATGTTTAATTCTTTTTCACCCAAACAAAAATTGGTTTTAAATTGGTGGTGTAAAGACAGTCCATATAATTTATATGATGCTATTATTTGTGATGGTGCTGTTAGAAGTGGAAAGACTTTGTGTATGTCTTTATCATTTTGTCTTTGGGCTAGTGCTAATTTTCAGAATAGTTCATTTGCTCTTTGTGGAAAAACGATAACTTCTTTGAGAAGAAATTTAGTTACTCCTATGCTCAATTTGCTAAGAAATTTAGGATATAGTTGTGAAGAAAAAATTTCAAGAGGTTATATTGATATTTCTTATTTGGATATTACAAATAGATTCTATCTGTTTGGAGGAAATGATGAATCTTCTGCTTCTAAAATTCAAGGGGTTACTTTAGCAGGTGTTTTATTTGATGAAGTTGCTTTGATGCCTAGAAGCTTTGTAGAACAAGCATTAGCTAGATGTTCTGTAAATGGTTCTAAATTTTGGTTTAACTGTAATCCTGAAAATCCTTATCATTGGTTTTATCTTGAATGGATAAAAAAGTCAAAACAAAAAAATGCTCTATATTTACATTTTTTAATGAAGGATAATCCATCTTTATCTAAAAAAATTATAAAAAGATATGAGAATATGTATTCCGGTGCTTTTTATGACAGATTTATTTTAGGAAAATGGGTTAGACCAACTGGTCTTGTTTATCCTATGTTTGATTATGATAAACATACATTTGATAAAGATTTAGGTTTTTCTAATTATTATGTTTCGTGCGATTATGGAACTGTTAATCCTACTTCCATGGGACTTTGGGGTTTTAATAATAATATTTGGTATAGAATTAAAGAGTTTTATTATAACTCAAGGGTTGAAGGTTCTCAAAAAACTGATGAAGAATATTATCAATGTTTGGAAGATTTGGTAGGTGACTTGGATATTAACGCTGTGATTGTTGATCCATCTGCTGCTAGTTTTATTGAGTGTATTAGAAGACACAATAAATTTACTGTTATTCCAGCTCAGAATGATGTTATTGGGGGAATAAGAAAAGTAAGTGAAAAATTGAAAAGTAATCAGATCAAGATTAATAAGTCTTGTAAAGATTCTATCAGAGAGTTCGGTATTTATGCTTGGGAAGATAATACAGGAAAAGATATTCCTAAAAAAGAAAATGACCATGCCATGGACGATATTAGGTATTTTATAAGTACGGTTGTATTTGATAATAGTTGTGACTTTTTTGTTCTAAATGTGGATAGGTAAAAAAAGTTTATTGGAGGTGTGAACACTGGCTTTATTCAAAAGAAAAAAACAATCAAATAATAATATTATTCAACTGGATAGAAGTTCTAAAAATATTTTTTCTAATCTGAATAATTATATTCCTCTATCAAAACCTGAATATTCTTTATATGAAAGTATTAGAGAGGGAGTTCCTATTGTAGATTCTGCAATACTTAAAATTGTAAGATTAGTTGGTGGTTTTGAAGTTGATGTAAAAAATAAAAAAGCTAAAACAGAACTTGATTTCTTTATGAAAAATGTAAATGTAGGTGGGATTAATAGAGGAATAGAGTGTTTTATTGCTAATTATTTAGATGATTTATTGATGTATGGGAATGCCATTGGAGAAATTGTTTTAGAAAAAGGAAATAATATTGTTGGATTATTTAATGCAGATGTAAAAAATATTAGTGTTAAACCAACAGAGAAAAATCCTTTGGAAGTAGATTTTTTTATTAATTCGAATGGGGTAATAAATAGCAAAGTAAAGAATAAAAACTTAATATTATTTACTGCTTTAAATCCTAAGTCATCTGAATATACTGGGGTATCTATTTTAAATAGTTTACCTTTTGTTAGTAAAATTTTGCTTCAAATTTATAATTCTATAGGAACTAATTTTGAGCGAATAGGGAATGTTAGATATGCAGTTACATATAAACCATCTAATGATGCTATGGATAAGGTTTATGCAAAAGAAAGAGCTTCTCTTATTGCTAAAGAATGGTCTGATGGAATGAAAGCTTTATCTCAAGGTTGTGTTAAGGACTTTGTTACTGTTGGAGATGTCGATATAAAGGTAATTGGTGCTGATAATCAAATTATTGATACACAAGTTCCTGTTAGACAAATGTTAGAGCAAATTGTTGCCAAAATTGGTATTCCACCTTTTTTATTGGGGTTATCTTGGTCAACAACCGAAAGAATGAGTAAACAACAAGCAGACTTATTGACTACTGAATTGGAATTTTATAGAAGAATTATTTCTCCAGTTATTTTAAAGGTTGCTAGGACTTTTTTAAGACTTAATGGTTATAGTGATGAACCTATTATAAAATGGAATACCATCAATTTAAAAGACGAAGTAGAACAAGCAACAGCTTTATTTTATAATGCTAAAGCTGAAAGTTTAAAAAAACAAAATTAGAAAGGAGTATTGATGTTGAATAATATTGATAACGATTTATTAGATGATTTAAAACTTATAAATCAATACACTCGCAGAGAATTATCTTTAGACGAGGTTTATATTTTTAATGTTATTTTATGTGATAACGAAGTAGATAGAGATTATGAAGCTTTTTCGCTAAATTCTTTAAACAAATTAGCAGAGTTGTTTTTAGGAAAAACAGGTATATTTGATCATAATCCTAAAGGAAGTAATCAAACAGCTAGAATTTTTGATACTCAAGTTATTACAGATAATTCTAAAGTTACAAAATATGGACAAGCTTATTCATACATAAAAGCTAAAGCATATATGATTAAATCCGATAAAAACAAAGATTTAATTTTAGACATTGATGCAGGAATTAAAAAAGAAGTTAGTGTTGGTTGTAGCGTAAAAGATAAAATTTGTTCTATTTGTGGTACTAATTTAAAAAATGATTTTTGCGAACATAATTTAGGTGAGTATTATGACGGTAAACTATGCTTTGTAATTTTAGATAATCCTACTGATGCTTATGAATGGTCATTTGTAGCTGTTCCTGCTCAAATTAATGCTGGAGTTACAAAATCTTTTAGCAATGATTTTTCTGATATAGATACTATTTTAAAAACTAGTAAAAATTCTATAACTCTATCACGAAAAGAAATAGATATTGTTGTAAATAAATTAAATGAATATAAAAAATTAGCTTTAAATGGTGAAATTTATAAAAATGAAATTAAAAAAGATATTATATCTTCACTTTATTTAAGTGATATGAATTTAGATAGTAAAATTTTTAGTAATATTTGTGACAAGCTATCTATTGATGAATTAAAAGAACTGAAAAAATTTTTTGAAAAACAAGTTGTAGAAAAAAATTTAATTAGTAATTCTCAGCTAGTTAATAAAAAAGAAAGTAATAATAATAAAAATTTTGATTTTAAAATTTAAGAAAGGTTTGGTGTTTTATGAGTATATGTGTTAATTCTATTGGGGAAGTTACTATATCTTTAAAAAAAGAGGGAAATGTTAACGTTGGCGATTTAGTTATGATGAGTTCATCAAATCAAACTGCAAAAGTTGCTGATAATGATGTTGATCCTATTGGTGTTTGTGTTTCTAAAAATGGAGATTACATTGGAGTAATGATTAGTGGTGGTGTCACTTTAAATTGTGATGGTGGACTAACAACAGGGTTTCACCCTATAAAAGTTCAAACAGGCAATAAAATTACTGCGGGTGAAAGTGGTAAAACTAGATTAATTATTGATGTTAATACAACTGCAAAAACTGCACAAGTTATTCTTTAATTTGAAAAGGAGATGTTTATAATATGAGATTTGATAATTTAAATTTAGAAAAAGGTATGTATTCTATTAGTGGGAAAGCTTTTACTTCTGTTTTAGAAGAATTAGACCCTACAGAAAATTATATTGGTACTAAATTAGAAGGTTTAGATGCTTTTGAAAGACAATTAAAAAGATTTGACATTAAAGTTTCTGGAAGTAAATCAGACTGTGTAGAAAAATTCTTTAGTACTTCTACTTCTGCAACTTTATTTCCAGAATATGTAAGACGAGCTGTTATTAGTGGTATTGGCGAAAGTGAAATTTTAAATAACATTATTGCTAGTAAAACTTACATAAATTCATTAGATTACCGTTCTATTACTTCTAATCCTTCTGAAGATGATAAGTCTTTAAAAGTTGTAAACGAGGGTGCTGGAATTCCTACTACTACTATTAAAACTCAAGAAAATTTAGTTAAGCTAAATAAAAGGGGCCGTATGTTAGTGGCTTCATATGAAGCTATTAAATTTCAACGTTTAGATTTATTTACTGTTGCTTTAAAACAAATTGGTGCGACTATTGCTAAACAACAATTACAAGATGCTATTAATGTGTTGATTAATGGTGATAGTAATAATAATAAAGCTGAAGAAATTGAGTTAGGTGGAGAAGGTTTTCAATATTCAGATTTAGTTAATCTTTGGAGTAAATTTGAAGATTTTGAGTTAAATACTTTACTTGCTAATAATGACACTATTGTAAAAATGTTGTCTTTAACAGAATTTAAAGATCCTGTTACAGGACTTAATTTCCAAAACACAGGTAAGTTAGCTACTCCAATTGGTGCTAATTTATTTAAAACTAATGCTGTGCCTAAAGATAGAATTATTGCTTTGGATAAAAATTGTGCTTTAGAAATGGTTTGTGCAGGTGATGTGAGCATTGAGTATGATAAATTAATTGATAGACAATTAGAGCGAGCTGCTATTACTTCTACTGCAGGTTTTGCAAAAATATTTAATGATGCAACAAAAGTTTTAAAAACAGCAGAATAATATTACCTACTTCTTAAAAAGAAGTAGGTAAATAAACTTAGAAAGGACAAATATGGATATTTTTAAAATACAATCTGCTTTTATGGAAATAAGTGGATTAAGTGAACAAGAGTGTGCTAATTATTTAAATCTTTTTAAAACAGCTGACATTCAGATAAGTAAAAAAATTAAAAAAGGTATTGATATTAATCAAAATGAACCTTTATTAGTAGAGGTAGCAGGTGCTATTGCGTATTATATGTATTGTTTAATGCAAAGTAAAAAAATGGCGAATGTAAGTGTTTTAGATGTGAAAATAGAACTCGATAAAAATATTTCTTTAAATAGTGCTAAAAAATATCGTGATGAATTATTACTATTAGCTAGTGATATTTTAGTTGATGAAAATTTTGATTTTATTTCAACTTAAAGGAGTTTGATATGAAATATAATGAGATTTTAAATTGTTTTTTTGAAAATTACGGATCTAATGTAGTTGATTATAAAACAAATAAATGTATTAAAGGGGTTATTGCACCTGTAAAAGATTTAAGTTTAAAATATAATGATTTATCATTTAATGATTTAGGATTTATGCCTAAGACTGAGTGGATTTTGATTAGTCAGTTAGATGATGAAATTATAAAAGTTGATAACTGTGTAATTATTGATAATAAACTTATGAAAATTATTAATTGTGATAATTATTTATTGGCTGACAAACCTTTTTATAAAAGAGCTTTTTTATATCAGATAAGGGAGTTGTAAAATTTGATAAATTGCATGAGTGTTTCTGAGATAAAAAAAGAGATTTATGATTTGATGAAGTCTAAATTTTCTGAATTTATTATAATTGATGAATTTAATAAAAATCAATTTTTTGGAATATGTAAAAATAATTATATTTGTATTAAATTAAAAGAAATTAAAACTGATAATATTTGTTTTCAAGATTATTTAGATAAAGGAGTTTTAAAAGAAAACTCTTCTCAGATTTTTGGACAAAAGGCAAATATAAAATTTGAATTTTTAATATATAACAAATTAAGTGATGATATAAATTTATCAGATTTATTTTTAGAAATTTATAATGTTTTATCAAGTTATGATGATGTTTCTTTTAATCACTTTTCTTTTTCTAAGACAGAATATATAGAAAATATTCAAGGCTTTTGTACTAGTCTTTTTGTTGATTGTGAAACCATTATTACTGCTGTTAATCAAAGTGAAAATATTTCTGATATCGTTGTGTCATATAAAAAGTAAGGGGTGATTATATGGATAATTTTAGGTCTGGGGTTTATACATCGTTTAATATAAATCAAATTTATTCTGATTATAAAAACAGAGAAATTGGACTTATTGCTGTTTGCAATAAACAAGATTTGATTAATAATCACATTGTTGTAAATTCGTTAGCAAAGGCAAAAGAAGTTTTTGGAGAGGCAAGTGATGAAAACGAAGTAATGTGTTTATTAACAGCTATTTTTATGAATGTAAATACTGTGGTAAATGTTGTACCTATAGCTAGTTCTGATACACAAAACTATAAAAATGCGTTAGATATAATTCTTCAAAAAGATTCATATATTTTATGTTTTGGTAGTATTAATAACGATTTTTTAGAATATTTAAAATTAAAATTAAATGAATATGAAAAAATTGGGAAAGAAAAAATTGCAATAGTTTCCTCAAGTGAGGTTGAAGATGCTAAAGCTAAAGCTAAAATAAATGATAAAAGAATTTTAGTATCTTTTCCAAAAATTACTTTAAAAGATAGCAATATAAATTTATCAGGTGCTATTTTATCTAGTTTAATTAGTAAAGTCAAAAACATAACTTTAAATTTAAGCAATTGTGATATTTTACCAGATTTTAGATTAACTCAAAATACTGATGATAATCAAATAAGTGAGTTATTAAAATCAGGTGTTTGTGTTTTTGAAAATCAAACTAATATTATTAAATTAATTAGAGCAATTACTACTAGTACTTTAGACGAAGAAGATAATGAAGATTTTACATATAGAAATTTATCAACAGTTTTAATTATTGATACTGTAATTCCAGCTATAAGAGAAATTTTAAAAAATAAATTATTAAATGCTAACAATAATTCAATTACAATAAATTCGGTTATGGCTTTGATTATTTCTAAATTAGATTATTTTGTTGATATTAATTATATTTCTTCATATAAAAAGCCTAATATATATGTTGGTGAAGATGATCAGAGTGTTTGTTTTGTTGAGTTAAGTTTTACTATAGTTCAAGGAGTTTATCAAGTGTATTTGAATGTGGAAGTAAATGTTTAGAAGGAGGTATGTTTTTGTTTAAGATACCAACGGGAAAAGATATATATATAGAAGTTGATGGTAATAGAGTTGCAGTTGTACAAAGCTATGTTTGTAAGACTAAAAAAGAGAACACGCATATAAGAGCTTTTGGTTATATTAATAATGTTGCATGTATACCATCTGGAGTGACATATAAAATAGAATTATCAAAAATTATTCCAATTGGAATAAATGAAAATCAAGTTATAGATTTTTATGATTTAAGCAATTTTTCATTAGTGATTATTAAACCTGATTGCCAAATAATTTATTCAGGTTGTGAATGGGAAGATATCAGTGAAATATCAGATATTAATTCTCCTTGTATTGAAAAAATTACTCTTGTTGCCAACAAAAGATTGGTTGTAAAGTAGGAGGGGACATGAAGCTATTAGAAAAACAAGTTGAAATTAAAGAATTATCTGCTTTAGAAGTATTAGAATGCTCTAAAATGGCAGATAGTTTGAAATTAGAGCTAAAAAAAGAAGATTTTAATGAAGAATTGACTGATATATTATGTGAAAATGGAGCTTTAGCATTTATGTGTGTTTACCATGAAAATAATAGATTATTTTTGTCACCTAAAGATGCTTTAGAAAAATTAAAATTGAGTCAATTAGTTGAAATATATGATTATTATCAGGCTGTTTTTATAGATAAGGTGGAGTGTTGTTTGAATGAAAATTTTTAAAGATTATCTATTAAAAAATAATAGTAGTAGATTGGATAACAATATAAAGTTTGATTTTAATAAAAATTCAAATGATATTTTATCTGTAAAAGTAACAGATGAGTTTCAACAGGTTGAGTCAGTAAATATAAATAATTTTAATAAAGATAATTTAGAAGAATATGAACGCTTAGAAGAATATGAGAGAAGAAGATCTATTTTATCTTTAGAGTTATAAAAAGGAGGAATTTTTTGTTTTCTATTTTAAAATTTAAAGACTATCAATTTAAATTTAATCCTGAAAAATTTTCTATTTCTCAAAAAAGACAATTAAAATTATTTGCTTGTCCTAATTTTGACGTACAAATTCAAGATTTAGGATTTATGCCAAGAGTTATTACTGGAGAAGGAATTCTTGTTGGTGATGACTTGATGAAAGAATTTGAGAAAATTTCTAATTTACATAATCAAGAGAATAGTGGATTACTGTATTTACCTAATTTATCTCCTTTTTATTGCTATTTTAATGATTTACAAATTATAGGACAAGCTGGTGAAATGGTATTGAGATATAAATTTGAATTTATAGAAGATGCTCCTAAAAATAGTAGAAATATAAAATCTGTAAAATCATACTATATTGTTAGAAAAGGCGAAACATTGGTAGAAATTGCAAGTAAAAATAATATTGCTTTGGACAAATTAAAGCAATTAAATCCATCATATAATAATCTAACTTTAAAAGAAGGGGATATTATATGGTTAAGTTAGATATTGAGGCTTTATCTAATAAAAATGAAAAAATATCTTTAGACAAAGTTGTGGATTTCTCTTTTCAAAGTGACAGATTTTCTCCAGCAGATACAGTTAATTTAACTGTTTTGGACAATATAAAAAATAAAAAAATAACAAAAATATCAATAGGATTAAATAATATTATGATTTTTGATGGGATAGTCGATGTGCAAAAATCAACAATGAATAAAGATGGAATTTTTTCTATATTTATTTGCAGATCTCGTCCATGTTTGATGTTAGACAATGAAATAAAGCCTACTGTTTATAATAATTTATCTGCTGTAGATATGTTAAAAGAAAACGCACTATCTTTTGGTGTTAGTGCTTACAAAATACCCTATAATTGTACGCTCAATAGGATTATAGCAAAAAAGGGGATTTCTAGGTGGGAGTTTATAAATTTATTTTGTAAAAAAGCTTTTGGAAAAACACCATTTATAGCTAGAGATTACACTTTATCACTTGAACCAACAAGTAATGTTAATCATTATTTTTCTAATAATAACGGAATTTCTTTTTTTGAGGCTTCTGTTTTAGAAGATAGATATACAATGATTTCTAAATTGTATGTAAAAACTGGTGAAAATGATTTTGGTGCAGAATATAACGGAATTATTAATAATAATATTGCTAAAGATTTGGGCATAAAAAGAGAAAGATATTATAATCCAACTACTGAGTGGTTAGATGATATAAAGCTTAGTGCGAAAAATGTTATGAGAGAACACCAGATTAATTATAGAGAGATAGAAATCAAGGTATTAGGTATAAATGATTTTAAAGTTGGTGATTTAGCTCGAATTGATAGTGATATAGGTACTTATCAAAATTTATATATATCTCAAGTTAAAATTATGTGTAATGACAATGGATATTATACTAGATTGAGGTTATGGGATAGAGGTGTAGTTGTTGAATAATAAATATTTTAAGAATAATAGTGTAGATATGCCTATTAATTCGATAGTTACTTCTATAAACAAAAATGTTTTACAAACAAGTGGAGATATAAACTTAAATAATGTAAAAATATTATCATTAAATGGATTTATAACAAAACCAGATTTGAATGATGAAGTAGTTTTATTACCTTTAAAAAATGGTGATTACATATCTTTAGGAAATGTTTTAAAAGATAATCTTGATGAAGACTGTGAAATGATAATTAAATCAAAATCGGGTGGATTTTTAAAGTTTTTTAAAGACGGAAGTGTAAGTATGAATGGATTTAGAATAAGCAAAGATGGAGACATTATGTAGTTTAAGGAGTGTATAGATGGATACTTATTTAGATAATGGTGATATGCAATTTGATCTTTTAGGTGATGTGAAAAAAATAAGTGGACTTAGAGAGATAATACAAAGAATTAATATAAGACTTAAAGTTAAAAAGGGGAGTTTTCCTTATAATCCCGATTTAGGAAGCGAGATTTCTAGTTTGGATATAAATAATTTAGATAACATTAAAATTAAAGCTTTAATAGAAGATGCTCTAAATGGTATTGAAGAAGTTACTGTTATTGATGTAGAAAAAATGGTGGATTATAAAGAAAAAATATTGTATTTGACAGTTTATCTTAATATATCAAATGAAACAGTTTTACTAGAAGTAAAAAATAAAATATGGGAGGAAAGATAATTGCAACAAAGTACAATTTATAAAGAAATAAAACAAAAATTTGAAGAATTAACATCTAATTCTATTTCTGATGATGGAGATATTGGAATCAGAATGAATGTAATTGCCGGTGAAATAGCAAATATTTATGAACATATAGATTTTTGTAAGAAGCAAATGTTTCCTCAAACAGCTACAGGAGAATTTTTAGAACATCATGCTCAAATAAGAGATATAAAAAGGATTGAGTCAAACAAAGCTAATGGAAAAATAAAGTTTTCTAGGAATACACCAGCGATTACTGATATTATTATTCCCATAGGTACAATATGTGGCACTTCTGATAATGGCAATAGTATAGTTTATAATACTACAGAAGTATCTAAAATAAGTAAAGGACAATCTAGTGCTTTAGTAAGTGCTCAAGCTAGTGAATTTGGTGCTATTGGAAATATAGATGCAAATAAAATAAATGTTTTGATAAGTGGTGTTGCAGGTATAGATAGTGTTACTAACCCAGAAAATTTTATTGGTGGTATGGATAGAGAAAATGATGATAGTTTAAGAAAAAGAATAGTTAATTCTTATTTAAATATTTCTAATGGTTCTAATTTGAAATTTTATGAAGATTTAGCAATGAGTGTTAAAAATGTGTGGAGTGCAAAAGCTATTGTAAATTCTGAGGATAGTTCAAAAGTTGAATTATATATTACAGATATGTTTAGACAGCCTACATCAGAACTTATAAAACAAGTTGAAGAAGTTATAAAAAATGCTAGAGAATTAAATGTTAATGTTGAAGTAAAAGCTGCAAATGTAGAACAGATAGATGTTAATCTTAAAGTTATTGTTAAAGATTTAAATGCAAATGGTTCTGCTGTTGGAGATGTTGGCTCTTTTATAAGCGATAAAATATATAATCTAAAAATTGGAGAAGACTTTAATCCATATACAATAGGTTCTGGTATAAAAGATGTTGTTGAGGGTTTTGAAAACTTAATATTTACATCTCCTAATAATTTAAAAACTGTGGAAAGTAATCAAATTTTAGAACCTAGAACAGTTGATGTAAGTGTTGAGAGGAGATAGATTGTGAATTCTTACGATAGAATAATTAGGATATTAAATAGTTTATCGATATATAATTTAGATAATGGGTCTTTAATTCAGGCAGAAATAAAATCTTATTGTTATGTATTAGATAAAGTATTTAAAGAGTTGGAATATATTTTGTATGGAATGTTTTTAGATAGTGTAGATAGCAAATACTTTAGTAAGTTTGAGAAATTATTTTCTATGACTGTAACAAAGGGAATAGGGGAAGAACATGATAAAATCGCTAGAGAAAAGGTTGAAATGATGAAAAAAAGGTTGGATATTAAAAATGATGATTTTAATTTAGAAGGTATAAAGAAAGCTTTGTCTAGCGGTGGTATGGAAGTTGAAATAACAGAGAATTTTTCTAACAAAACAGTTGATATAAAAATTTTAGAAGATAAAAATATTTATGTAGAAAGAGAAGAAAAAGAAGCTTTTATAAAAAGTTTTTTACCAGTACATTGTAAACTAAATTTAATATAATAAAAAAGAGCATAACTTTAATGTTATGCTCTTTTTTTAAAATAATACTTGTGGGTCTAACCATTCACCATTTTGTTTTACAGCAAAGTGTAAGTGACTTTCTTCTGCAATTTCAATTTCTGCTGTGTTTCCAACATAACCAATTACATCACCCATATTTACAGTTTGTCCTTTTTTTACATCTGTATTAGGTGCTAAGCCTTTATAAAAAGTTTGATAATTTCCATCGTGGCTAATTGTTACACAAGTACCCCATAGAGGGTCTTCTACAACTTCTTCAATAATACCATTACAAGCAGATTTTACAGGAGTATCGGCAGCAGCTTTTATATCTATACCGTCGTGTGTTCTCCACTCATTTAGGGTTTTAGATTTTACTAATTCTCCACCACTAAAGTTATTTAGTATATCTCCTTCTACTGGTTTTGAAAAGCTTATATTAGCTGCAGTTGGAAGTTCTTCTTCTATGTTTTCATTTATAACATCTTCAGGTTGTTCTACTTCGCTAGCAGGTGGAACTGTGGTTTCTTCTTCTGTTGAACTTTCTTCTTTTTCTTCGTCATCATTTTCTACAGCAACAGAGCTTTCATTTTTATTTACATCTTGCAAATTTTCTTCTGTACTATTTTCTGCTAAATCAGGGGATTGATTTAATTGTGTTAGTGTACCATTAATTCCAACTAAAATGGCTACAATTAGAGCAATAATACAAGATGCAAGAGCTATATAAAAACCTTTTAATGATTTTTTATTGTTTTTTTCACCATTATTCATAGTAGTATATTTCCTTTCATTTGATTTTACTTTATGTTGTTATTACATTTTATATTGTTATCAAATAAAAAAGATTTATACAAAATTATAAAAATAAAAATGACAACTGCAATTTTGCAGTTGTCATTAATTTTATTTTGCATTTAAAGCTCTTTGTCCAATATCTTTTCTATAATGCATATTTTCAAATTTTATTGATGTTGTAGCATTATAAGCTTTATCAATAGCTTCTTGTAAAGTTTTTCCTTTTTGGGTTAAGCCTAAAACACGACCACCATTTGTTTTAAATGTACCATCTTCAAAAATTGTTCCTGCATGATAAACTATGGCTTTTTCACTGTTACCATTTTCATCTAATCCTTCGATAGCAATACCTTTTGGATAAGAACTAGGATAACCACCAGATGCTTCGACTACACAAACAGCATACTCATCTTTTTCAAATTCTATATCAATATCCTTTAAATTTTCATTTCTTACAGCTTTGAAAATTTCAAATAAATCAGTTTTTAATAATGGTAAAACTACTTGTGTTTCAGGGTCACCAAAACGACAGTTATATTCAATAACTTTAGGGCCATTTGGTGTAATCATAAGACCGAAGAATATAACACCTTTGAAAGGACGTCCTTCTTTATTCATAGCTTCCATTGTTGGAATAAAGATTTTTTCCATACATTCTTTTGCAACAGCTTCTGTATAGTGTGGGTTAGGAGCTACTGTTCCCATACCTCCTGTATTTAAACCTTTATCACCATCTAATGCTCTTTTATGGTCCATAGCTGAAACCATAGGAACAATAGTATGGGAGTCACAAAAAGATAATACAGAAACTTCAGGGCCTGTTAAAAATTCTTCTATTACAATTTGGTTACCACTTTCACCAAACATTTTATCATTCATAATAGAATTTACAGCTTCTTTAGCATCTTCAAAATTTTCAGCAATGATAACACCTTTACCTAATGCCAAACCGTCAGCTTTGATAACTGTAGGATAAGTATTTTCTTTTTCAATATATTTAATAGCTTCTTCTGCATTATAAAATACTTCGTATTTAGCAGTAGGTATATTGTATTTTTTCATTAAATCTTTTGAAAATACTTTACTACCTTCTAAAATAGCTGCATTTTTATTTGGACCAAAGCATTGTACACCAATATCTTCTAGTGCATCAACCATACCTGCAACAAGTGGGTCATCAGGTGCAACTACTGCAAAATCAATTTTATTATTTTTGCAAAAATCTACCATTTTTTCAATATCACAAGCACCAATGTTAACACATGTAGCATCTTTGCTTATACCACCATTGCCAGGTGCGCAATATAGATTTTCTATAGATTTATTTTCTTTTAATTTTTTGATGATAGCATGTTCTCTACCACCAGCACCAATTACAAGAATATTCATAAAATTTCTCCAATCATTTATTAGTGGTGGAATAGACGAATTCCAGTAAATGCCATTGTCATGTTATATTTATTACATGTCATGATAACATGATCATCACGAATAGAACCACCTGGTTGAGCAATATATTGAACACCACTGCGTTTTGCTCTTTCAATATTATCACCAAATGGGAAGAATGCATCAGAACCAACGCTAACACCTTTTAATTGTTTTAACCATTCGATTTTTTCTTCTTTAGTTAATGGTTCAGGTTTTTCTGTAAATGCAAATTCCCAGTTGCCATCAGCAATAACATCTTCATAATCGTCAGAAATATAAACATCAATAGTATTATCTCTATCAGGTCTTCTGATGTCTTTTTTGAATGGTAAAGCTAATACTTTTGGGTGTTGTCTTAAATGCCAGAAATCAACTTTATTACCAGCTAAACGCATACAATGAACTCTTGATTGTTGTCCTGCACCTATACCGATAGCTTGACCATCTTTTGCATAACATACAGAGTTAGATTGTGTGTATTTTAATGTAATTAAAGAAATTATTAAATCGCGTTTTGCATCTTCTGGTAAATCTTTATTTTCAGTAACAATAGTTTGTAATAAACTATCATCAATTTTTAACTCATTTCTACCTTGTTCAAAAGTGATACCAAAGCAATCTTTTCTTTCAATTGGGTTTGGAACATAGTTTTCATCAATTTTTACTATGTTATAAGTACCTTTTCTTTTGCTTTTTAAAATTTCTAAAGCTTCGTCTGTGTAACCAGGAGCAATAATACCATCAGAAACTTCTCTTTGAATTAATGTTGCAGTTTCTTTGTCACAAACATCACTTAATGCAATAAAATCACCATAAGAAGACATTCTATCAGCACCCCTAGCTCTTGCATAAGCTGTTGCTAGTGGAGAAAGTTCTAGGTCATCAACAAAATAAATTTTCTTTAAAGTTTCAGATAAAGGAACAGCAACTGCAGCACCAGCAGGACTAACATGTTTAAAAGATGCAGCAGCTGGTAAGCCAGTAGCTTGTTTTAATTCTTTAACTAATTGCCAACTGTTAAAAGCATCTAAGAAGTTGATATATCCAGGTTTACCATTTAATACTTCGATTGGTAAATCTTTTCCGTCTTGCATAAATATTCTTGATGGTTTTTGATTTGGGTTACAACCATATTTTAATTCTAATTCATTAGCCATGACAAAATCCCCCGATTATTTATTTTTGTTTATAACTCTAGTTTCTTCTTTACCTGTTTTCATATCTATAAAACGAGTAAATAATGATACCTTATTGTCTTCGTTTAAGCTATTCCATAAATTGTTTGTAAACTCATCAATATCACCGTCGATAGTGATTAATTTAGGTTCTCCACTAAATGATGGAATTGGATTTCCGTCACATTCATATGTATGAATAAAGTGACCTTCAGAAGCTAATGGAGAATTGTATTCGTAGAAAAATCTTTGTGTAGAAGCAGGATTATTATTAGCACTCTTTAATATAGATAATTTATAATCACCAGTATGTCTGTTTATCATTCCAGAAATTCTTGGAGTATAGTTATCAGGGTCTGGTTCAAAAGTTCTTGTTCTTAAAGCACCTTCAAATGTATTTCCACATTTTAATGCGTCATATACTGTATCAGTTTGGTCACCATTAGTTACAACAGTAACATCGTTTAAAGTACGAATAGGGTAGTAGATTATTAAAGATGGGTCAACAAGTTTTGCAGGGTCAAAAGCTTCAGTTTTCATGTTTTGGCCTTCAAGAGTGAAAACTCTGTTTCTACTGTTTTCACTTCTACCCATTATAAAATAAGCAATAACAACAGTATTATTATCACTATGTTTACCTAAAATAATTCCACGACCTGGATATGAATTTTCTTTAAGTTCAGTAAAGATATCTATTTTTTTCATAAGATAACTCCTTTAAATTTTTATTTAATAATTGTTTTTGAACCAACAACTTCTATTCTACCTTGACAGAATAAGGAAACGGCTTGTGGTAATATTTTCCACTCAACTTGTTCCATAATTCTTCTTTGTAAAGTTTCTGGTGTATCATCATCTAATACATCAATTGCTTTTTGTAATATGATAGGGCCACCGTCACAAACTTCTGTAACAAAGTGTACTGTAGCACCGGAAACCTTTACACCTTTTTCCAAAGCAGCTTCATGTACATGTAAACCATAAAAACCTTTTCCACAAAAGCTAGGAATCAAAGCAGGGTGAACATTAATCATCTTATTTGGAAATGCTTTACAAACGCTTTCATCTAAAATAGTCATAAAACCAGCGTATACAACTAAATCAGCCTTTTCTTCAACTAAAGCATCTAACATAGCTTTGCTGTAATCAGCAACACTAGAAAAATCTTTTCTATTTAATATTCTAGCTTTGATATTATTATTTTTAGCTCTTTCTAAAGCATAAGCATTAGGATTTGATGAGATAACGCAAGTTATTTTTCCGTTTTCTATTTCACCACGATTTTGAGCATCAATTAGTGCTTGGAGGTTTGTACCCCCACCACTAACTAAAACAACGATATTCAACATAGAATAATACACTCCTTTTTTATTAATTATATGTTCAAGGAAAATTATTCTATAATAACACCTTCATCACTTTCAATTAATTTACCGATAACATAAGCATCATGGCCGTTAGCTTTTAAAATTTCAATAGTTTTATCAACATCAGCAGGATCAACACTAACTGTCATACCAACACCCATGTTAAATGTATTGAACATATCTCTTTCAGGAATATTACCAACTTTAGCAATGTAATCAAAGATAGGTAAAACTTTTACAGCACTTCTATCAATTTTAGCTGTTAATGTTTTTGGGAAAGAACGAGGTAAGTTTTCATAGAAACCACCACCAGTAATGTGAGCTACAGCTTTAACATTAACTTCTTTCATAAGGTTTAAGATAGCTTTAACATAAATTTTTGTAGGTGTTAATAAAGTTTCACCTAAAGATTTTCCACCTAATTCAGCAACTGGAGATTTAATGTCCGCATTTTCAATATCAAATACTTTTCTAACTAAAGAGAAACCATTTGAATGAACACCGCTAGAAGGTAATGCGATTAAAACGTCACCAGCTTTTTGAGAATCTGGATTTAAGATTTTTGATTTGTCAACAACACCAACAGAAAAACCAGCTAAATCGTATTCATCAATAGGGTAGAAGCCAGGCATTTCAGCAGTTTCACCACCAGATAATGCACAACCAGCTTGTACACAACCTTCAGCAACACCAGAAACGATTTCAGCAATTTTTTCAGGGAAGTTTTTACCACAAGCAATATAATCTAAGAAAACTAATGGTTTAGCACCACAGCAGATGATATCGTTAACGCACATAGCAACACAGTCAATACCTACTGTATCATGTTTGTCCATTAAGAAAGCAAGTTTTAATTTTGTACCAACACCATCAGTACCTGAGCATAAAACTGGTTTTTCGATACCTGTCATATCAAGTTCAAATAAACCACCAAAACCACCAATAGCACCCATAGCACCACTAGTCATAGTTCTTGCAACATGGCTTTTCATAAGTTCAACAGCTTTATAACCAGCAGTAACGTCTACGCCAGCTTCTTTATAACTTTCGCTAAAACTTTTCATAAAAGTAACCTCACTTTAAATTATTGATTTTTCTCTGATAATTTTTTTTCAAATCTGTCTTTACAAACAGTTTTAGGTGGCTCGATTGGATATTTTCCAGTAAAGCAACCATCACAGAAACCACAATGTGCACCTTCTGCAATTTGATTTACACTAGAAATGCTTAAATATCCTAAGCTGTCAGCACCAATATATTTACATATTTCTTCATTTGTCATACGACATGCGATAAGATTTTCTTTACTGTCTACATCAGTACCAAAGAAACATTCGCTGATAAATGGAGGAGAAGAAATTCTTATATGAACTTCTTTTGCGCCTGCATCACGAAGTAATTTTACAATTTTACCCATTGTAGTACCACGAACGATAGAGTCGTCAACTAAGATAACTCTTTTTCCTGCAACAGTGTTTTTAACTGCGTTTAATTTAATTTTAACAGCATCTTCACGCTCATTTTGATTTGGTTTAATAAATGTACGAGCAACATAGCGGTTTTTGATAAAACCAACAGCATAAGGAATACCAGATTGATGAGCATATCCCATAGCAGCTTCAAGACCAGAGTCTGGACAACCAATAACAACATCAGCTTGTACTGGGTGTTCTAAAGAAAGATAAGCACCAGCTCTGTGTCTTGCTCTTTGAACAGAAGCACCGTCTATAATTGAGTCAGGTCTAGCAAAGTAAACAAACTCAAATACACATAAATTACCTTTGCAACCACAATGTGTTTTGATAGATTTCATTTCATTGTTTTCAACAACTACTATTTCACCTGGTAAAACATCTCTAACAAATTCAGCTCCGATTGAGTCTAAAGCACAAGATTCAGAAGCAAAAACAATAGCACCGTTTTCACATTTACCAATACATAAAGGTCTAAATCCGTGAGGGTCTCTAGCACCAATCATTTTTTTAGCACTCATAATAACTAAAGAATAAGCACCTTTAATTTTGTACATAGCTTGTTCAACAGCTGTTTCAATAGAAGGTGTTGAAATACGATTTTTTGTAATAGCATAAGCTATAACTTCAGTATCGTTAGAACTGTGGAAAATTGCACCCTCAAGTTCAAATTCTTCTCTAAGTTCTAAAGCGTTAATCAAATTACCATTATGAGCTAAAGCCATAGGACCTTTGACATGGCGAATAACTAGAGGTTGTGCATTATTTCTAGCACAAGCACCAGTTGTACTATATCTAACATGTCCAACAGCCATATTACCTTGGCCTAATTTATTTAAAACATTTTCTGTAAAAACTTCAGGAACAAGACCTAAATCTCTGTGGTAATTGATAATACCATCATTATTAACTGCTAT
Organism: Oscillospiraceae bacterium; assembly: GCA_017887325.1. Classification (GTDB taxonomy): domain Bacteria; phylum Bacillota; class Clostridia; order Oscillospirales; family Ruminococcaceae; genus Massiliimalia. Next base: position 27,592 of record JAGHIE010000007.1, read on the forward strand.
ACCACAACTTTCTTGACCACGATGTTGTAAAGCATATAGAGCAAAGTATGTTGATTTTGCAACATTGGCTAAACTTGGTTCATAGATACCAAAAACGCCACATTCTTCGTGTAATTTATCAAACATTTAAAAATCTCCTCAACATTTAATATATAGTTAATTTAAGTTATTCACTAAAGAATAAAAAAGAGTGGACAATGGTTCATAGCCCACTCTTTAAAAAACTAAAAATTATTCACCCATTAAGCGTTTCATAACTTCTTTATAAGCGTCTTCTTCGCCACCCATATCTCTACGGAAACGGTCTTTATCTAATTTTTCTTTAGTAACTGTATCCCAGAAACGACAAGTATCAGGAGAAATTTCGTCAGCTAAAACGATTGTTCCGTCAGATGTTTTACCAAATTCTAATTTGAAGTCGATTAATTGGATGTTAGCTTCTTTTAAGTAAGCGCTTAAAACTTCATTGATTTTTAAAGAGTATTTAGCAATTAAATCTAATTCTTCTTTTGTGCACCATTCCATAGCCATGATGTGATATTCATTAACCATAGGATCACCTAGAGCATCATCTTTGTAACAGTATTCTAAAACTGTTTTTTTCATAGGAGTTCCTTCTTCTAAACCTAAACGGTTAGCTAAAGAACCAGCAGCAATATTTCTAACGATTACTTCTAAAGGAACGATTGAAACTTTTTTAACAATAGTTTCTCTGTCAGAAATTTCTTCAACTAGGTGAGTAGGAACGCCTTCTTTTTCTAAAAGTTTCATTAAGTGGTTTGTTACTCTGTTGTTGATGATACCTTTGTCATGGATTGTACCTTTTTTAGCACCGTTTCCAGCAGTAGCATCATCTTTATAATCAACGATTAATAATTCTGGATCTTCTGTTGTCCAAACTTTTTTAGCTTTACCTTCATATAATTCTTTTACTTTTTGCATAATAAATGCCTCCTTAAAATATTATATATCAAAAAATGTAATTTAAACTTAGTTTAATTCTTGTTGTAACTTTTCATCTTTAGCAACAACTTCTGCAGTCATATCAGCTTTCATTTTTGCTAATTTATCTTGTAAATCTTTATTATAAATAGCCATCATTTGTACAGCTAAATAGCCTGCATTTTCAGCACCATCAATTGCAACAGTAGCAACTGGAATACCTTTTGGCATTTGAACTGTTGATAATAAAGCATCTAAACCATCTAAAGTAGAAGCTTTAATAGGGATACCTATTACTGGAAGAGTAGTGTGAGCAGCAAGCACACCAGCTAAATGAGCAGCTTTACCAGCAGCAGCGATAATAACACCAAATCCATTTTCTCTAGCTTCACTTGCAAATTTACAAGCTTGTTCTGGAGTACGATGAGCAGACATAATGTGAGTTTCAACATTAATATCAAAAGATTTTAAAACATCGATAGTTTTTCTTAAAACTGGCAAATCGCTATCGCTACCCATAATAACGGCAACTTTTTTTGTTTCTGTCATAAATACAACACCCTTTCAAAAAACAAATAAAGCTACGACAAAATAGTCGTAGCTTTAGATATACTTATACAATTATACAGTGGTACCCTTTAGATACACTTACACCTATAAAATTAGTTGCAACAATTTTGTATGCACTTGTCCCAGTATGTGAGTTTTGGCACACATTACCATAATACATTGCACCTATAGACTTATTTTTATTTGCAAGTATACAGAGAAGTTTTTGTAAAAAATAATTTACATATGAAAATGATTTATCATTGGAAATAGATAATTTCATATTTACTCCTCCTTTTAATACAAGCACTAAAAATACAATCTAATTTTACAATAAAAATGCAAATAAATCAATATAATTAAATGTTAAAAAAATAATAAAAAATATGCTCTTTATGTTGAATTTACACAATTAATGTTGACTAAAATAGTATAAAGATATATACTAATGAGAAAAAATATAATTTATGGGTGAATTAAAATGAAAGATTTTGAGATTAAATTAATGAATAAAAATATGCTAGATGAGTGTATAGATTTATTTATGGACACTTTTTCAAAAGAACCATGGAATGATGAGTATGAGTCAAGAAATCAAGTTGAAACATTTTTTAAAAATTCTTTTGAAAATAATTATTTTTTAGGATATGTTTTAATTATAGATGAAAAAATAAAAGGAATAAGTATGGGATTTAAAAAAGCTTGGCTTAAAGGAATGGAGTATTACATAGATACATTTTGTATAGACTATGATTTACAGGGAAAAGGTTGGGGAAGTTTATTTATAAAACAAGTAGAAGAAACTATTAGTAAAGATGGATTAAATGCAATAATTTTAAATACAAGTATAGATTATCCGGCTTTCGATTTCTATAATAAGAATAGTTATAAGTGTATAGATGATTTAAGAATATTGGCTAAAGATTTATAAAAAAAGCAATAGGTGTGAAACCTATTGCTTTTTTAAATATATTATTTATCAGAATTTTTAAATAATTCACTAGCACTTGTTGCAAGACCAGCAAAACTTTGAATATCACTAGGAACAATAATTTTTGTTGCTTGACCGTCAGCAGCTTTGCCAAATGCTTCTAAGCTCTTTAATGCTAATACTTTATCAGAAGGGTTAGCTTGATTTAACATTTCAATACTTTGAGCCAATGCTTTTTGTACCATTTCAATAGCTTCAGCTTCACCTTGAGCTTCTCTGATTTTTTGTTCTTTTACAGCTTCAGCGTGTAAGATAGTAGCTTGTTTTTCAGCTTCAGCTTTTAAGATTTCACTTTCTTTTCTAGCTTCAGCTTCAAGAATTTGAGCTTGTTTTTTACCTTCTGCAACTAAGATAGAAGATTTCTTTTCACCTTCAGCTCTTAACATTGTTTCTCTACGTTCACGTTCTGCTTTCATTTGTTTTTCCATAGAATCTTGGATTTCAGCAGGTGGAATAATGTTTTTAAGTTCAACACGATTTACTTTGATACCCCAACGGTCTGTTGCTTGGTCTAAAGTAGATGTGATTTGAGTATTAATATAGTCACGAGAAGTTAAAGTATGGTCTAATTCTAGTTCACCAATAATGTTACGTAATGTTGTAGCAGTTAAATTTTCTATTGCTGAAATAGGACGTTCAACACCATATGTGTATAATTTTGCATCTGTTACTTGATAGAATACAACTGTATCAATTTGCATTGTAACATTATCTTTTGTAATAACAGGTTGAGGTTTAAAATCAACAACATGTTCTTTTAAAGAAACTTTTTTTGCAATTCTGTCTAAGAAAGGAACAAGGAAGTGAACACCTGTAGACCATGTTGTATGGTAAGAACCAAGTCTTTCTACTACAAATTCTTGAGCTTGTGGAACAATTTTTATTCTAGTTACTATGAATAATACAATAAATAGAATAACAGCTAATACAATTAAAAATGTGATGTTTGGCATAATAAAAACTCCTTTACATATTAAATTTTTTCAACAAAGGCTGTAACACCTTTAATTTCTCTTATAACGACAACACTATTTGCTGGGATAATTACCTTGTCATCAATACTTCTAGCATTCCATGTTAAACCAGAAACAGATAACCTTCCAGTTCCTTTGATATTATCAACTTCTTCTGTTAAAATACCTTCTTTACCAACAAAGCTATCAGTATTAGTTTTTTCATGTTTAAATTTGATGAACTTTTTAAATACAGGTCTAGTTAGTAAAAGTGATATTATTGAAACAGCTAAAAATACAATAATTTGTATTAAGATAGAATCAGTAAAGCAGGAAACAATTAAAGAAACTAAAGCCCCTAATGCAAACCAAATTGATACAATTTGTGCTGTAACTGTTTCAACAATTACAAAAATAATAAATAAAATAGCCCACACAATTATTTCGGTCATAATATCCCTCCTCAATATAATATTATTATAAATTATATTAACATAATAATATCAGATTTGTTGAAAATTTACAATATATAATATTTAATTAAATATAAAATACAAAAATTTTTGTATGTGATAAGTATATCATTAAGGGTATATTTAATCAAAGTTAAAAAAACATCAAAAATGACTAAAAAAGCTTAAAAACAGTCAAATTTTACAAGCAAATATCTCCCGTATACTCTAGATAACTCTAATATACTCTAAAATGCTTTTAAATATGATTTTGAGATAAAAACAAAAAGCATATCGGATTTTCCGATATGCTTTTTACTATTTTTCAAGTTTATCAATAATCATATGTGCACATTTATTTACATCACCACAACCTAAAGTAATAATCAAATCTCCAGGTTGAGCAATTGAAACAACATAATCAGAAATTTCATCAAATTCAGGATACCATACACAGTTTGGTATTTTTTCAGCCAAATCCTTTGTGTAAATACCAATAGTATTTTTTTCTCGTGACCCCATGATTTCTGATAATACAACAATATCAGCTATTTGTAAAACTTTAGCAAAATCATCTAAAAGTCTTGCTGTTCTTGAGTATGTGAATGGTTGGTGTACAGCAATAACTCTTTTAAAATTCATAGATTTACCAGCTTCTAGTGTAACTTTTATTTCAGCTGGGTGATGAGCATAATCATCAACAACAGTTATATCATTTTTGTGATATAACACTTCAAATCTTCTTCCAGCACCTTTAAAGTTTTTCATACCAATATTTAATTTATCTGCACTAACTCCGGATATATAAGCACAAGCACATGCAGAAACAGCATTTAAAATGTTGTGTGTACCTGGAACAAATAAATCAATAGAAGTTAAAAATTGTCCTTTATGCATCAAATCAAAAGTTGTATGAACGCCTTGTTGTTTTACTATATTTGTAGGGTAAAAATCATTTGTATCAGAAAAACCAAATGTATATTTAGTTTTATCTATACCATCAACTGCTTTATGAGAATTTTCATCATCACCATTAAAAACGATACATTTTGTAGCAGAAGAAGCAAATTTATTAAATGAAGCTATTAAATTATCCATATTTTTGAAATAATCCATGTGGTCTTCATCAATGTTCAAAATAAGAGCTATATCAGGTGATAATTTTAAGAATGTATCAACAAATTCACAAGCTTCACATACCATATGTTCGCTTTTACCTATTCTACCAGAACCATCAATAGATTTTAACTTTCCACCAATAACAACAGTTGGGTCAGTATCAGCGTCCATCATAATTTGAGTAAGCATTGCTGAGGTTGTAGTTTTTCCGTGAGTACCACTTACACAGATAGCATTTTTAAAATAAGTAGATAAAATACCTAATAACTCACTTCTTTCTAAAACAGGAACACCACTAGCTTTAGCAGCAATAAGCTCAGGATTATCAGACATAATAGCTGCAGTGTGAACGATTAAGTCTGCACCTTCTATATTTTCACTTCTTTGTCCTAAAAATACTGGAATACCCATTTCTTTTACTTTTTCTAATGTATCAGTAGGGTTATTGTCAGAACCTGTAAGATAATAACCTTGTGCATGTAAAATTTGAGCTAAAGGATACATTCCAGATCCACCAATACCTATAAAGTGTATATGTTTCTTTCCATCAAGAATGCTATTTTCTAAATTCATTATTATTCCTCCAAATTTATGTACTAATATATTTTAATCTAATCTTAGATAGAATATGATAAATACTTAATAATAGTATTATATCACAATTATATATAAAATAATAGTTAAAATTGGGACTTTCACAAAAATAGTATTGTAAGAATAAACTAAGAATATATGATAACAAAAATGGAGGTTATGACTATGCAAATAAAAGATGTGTTAGTTGTTGGTGGAGATTTAAGACAGATATATCTTGCAAATAGACTGTCCCAAATAAATAAAAATGACGTGCAGTATAGAGTATATGCTTACGCTTTGGAAAAAAATGCAGATAGTTTAGAGAATGTAACAGTAGTAGATAAAATAGAGCAAATTAAAAAAAATATAGATATTGTAATATTACCAATGCCAGTACTAGATATAAAAGAAAATATAAATACACCATTATCAGATTTGGTTGTTAAAACAAAGAATATTATTCAAATAGTTGAGGATAATTGTATAGTATTTGGAGGAAAAATACCAAAAGATTTAATTAAAAGCTTTGATGATAAAAATATAAGATGTTTTGATTATTTACAAAGAGAAGAACTAGCAGTACATAATGCCATACCAACTGCAGAGGGAACATTGCAGATTATTATGGAGGAAACAGCCAAAACAATATTTGGAAGCAATATATTAATAGTAGGTGCAGGAAGAATATCAAAAATATTGAGAAAGTATTTAGTTGGACTTGGTGCAAATGTAATTGTAAGTGCAAGAAAAGCAGAAGATTATGCTTGGATAGAAACAGATAGATGCAAATTTATAAATAATAAAAATATAAAAAACGTTGTAAAAGATGTTGATGTAATTATAAATACTGTTCCAGTAAAAATATTGGATAAAGATATTTTAACACAGATAAATAACGAGACATTGATAATTGATTTAGCGTCAAAACCAGGTGGGGTTGATTTTGAAACAGCAAAGCGATTGGGAAAGAAAACAATATGGGCGTTATCTTTACCAGGTAAAGTAGCCCCTATTACAGCTGGTCACATTATTTTAAATACAATATTAAACATATTAGAAGAGTTGGAGGAAAAACATGAATAAAGTGAGAGTAGGATTTGCTTTAACTGGTTCATTCTGTACATTTGCAGAAGTAATAAAGCAAATTGAGTTGTTAGCAAAAGATTATGATATTATTCCTATTATGTCATTTAATGCTTCAAATTTAGATACAAGATTTGGAAAAGCTAGTGAGCATATAGATAAAATAGAAAAAATTACAGGGAAAAAGGTTATAAAAACTATAGAAGAAGCAGAACCAATAGGCCCTAAAAATATGACAGATATTATGGTGGTTGCTCCTTGTACTGGCAATACTTTAGCAAAATTGAGTTGGTCTATAACAGATACACCAGTAACAATGGCAGTAAAATCTCATTTGAGAAATAATAGGCCTGTAATTATTGCTGTTTCTACAAATGATGCTTTAAGTGGAAGCGCAAAGAATATTGGTGCATTACAAAATACTAAAAATTATTACTTTGTGCCTTACAGACAGGATAATTATAAAGTTAAACCAACATCTATTGTGGCTGATTTTTGTAAAATATCAGATACAATAGAATATGTGTTGCAAAATAACAAACAAATACAACCAATTATTGATAACATAAGTCATAGTAAATGATACATAAAAAGCATATAGATATATTCTATATGCTTTTTGTTAAAATTGACAAAAATATTTTAATAAAATCGTGCTCGTGAACGTAAAACGGCTTTTTTAAACCTTGTTTTAAACGGAAATATCATATAATTTTGTATAGAATACACAAAATTAATATTTGTAAAGTAGCGTTAAAAGGAAAAAGTGTTCAAAAAAACAGTTGACGAAATATTATTATAGTTATATAATCAAGAAAAAAGGTGATTAAAGTGAAAAAAGTAAGGGGTTTTAAAAATGAGATTTTTTATTGATACTGCTAATATAGAAGATATCAAAAAAGCTAATGATATGGGAGTTATTTGTGGCGTTACAACAAATCCATCATTGATAGCAAAAGAGGGTAGAGATTTTAATGAAGCTATAAAAGAGATAGCAAGTATTGTTGATGGCCCTATTAGTGGTGAAGTTAAGCCTACTACATTAGATGCAGAAAAGATGATAGAAGAAGGTAGAGAAATAGCAAAAATACATAAAAATATGGTTGTAAAAATTCCTATGACAACAGAAGGTTTAAAAGCAATAAAAGTTTTAAACAAAGAAGGAATAAAAACAAATGCAACACTTATTTTTACAGCTAATCAAGCTTTATTAGCTGCAAGAGCAGGGGCAACATATGTATCTCCTTTCTTAGGAAGACTAGATGATATATCTACTTGTGGAACTGATTTAATAAAGACAATATCAAAAATATTTAAAGAACATAATATAGATTGTCAAATTATATCAGCAAGTGTGAGAAATCCTATGCACGTAATGGATTGTGCTTTAGCAGGTGCAGATATCGCAACAGTGCCTTATAGTGTTATAGAGCAAATGACAAAACATCCTTTAACAGATGAAGGAATAAAGAAATTCCAAAAAGACTATTTATCAGTTTTTAAAGACTAATAAAAAAATCCTACTTTTAATAAGTAGGATTTTTTATTTATTTATATTTCAACATCTGCTTGATAATCAACACCGTCTAATTCAAAACCAAACATTTGATAGAAATCTTTCCAGTAACCGTCAATATCAGCACAGTCGTTTAAGTTTTCGTCAGAAATAACATTCCAAATTTCTGAAACTTTTGATTGTACATCTTCACGCATTTCCCAGTCATCTAGTCTGAATTGACCTTTATCATCTACAACAGGGTTTTCAACATATAGTTTTTGATTAAATAGTCTATACATTTGTTCAATACAGCCTTCGTGTAAGTTCATTTCCTTCATAACTTTATATAAGATAGAAATGTATAAAGGTACAATAGGAATTGCAGCACTTGATTGAGTAACTAAAGCTTTATTAACTGCAATATATGAATGTAAATTTTTATCTGCAAAGTCTTTGTTTAGTTTTACAGATGTATCATATAAGTGCTTTTTAGCCATACCAATAGAGCCATTTAGATACATTGGGTGAGTTAAAACAGGACCAATATAAGAGTAAGCCATTGTAACAGCATTATCAGCTAAAACACCTGCTTCGCTTAAAGCAACTATCCAGTCATTCCAGTCTTCTCCACCCATAACTTTTATTGTGTTTTCAATTTCTTCATCAGTAGCTGGGTCAATAGTAATTTCAGATACTTTTCTAGCCATTAAATCAATTGTTTTATTTGTGTAGCTATCACCAGTAGTTTTTAAAACAGAACTATATGTTTTATCTAAAACTGTACGGCGAGGTGCAGCAAGGCTATAAACTACCATGTCAACTTTTCCTAAAGTTTCTTTTATAAGTTCAATAGTTTGATCTTTAACTTCTTTTGAAAAAGCATCGCCATTAATAGTTTTAGCGATTAAACCTTCAGCAGTAGCAAATTCTTCGAATGCTTTATTGTTATAATATCCAGCACTACCAGTTCTTTTTCCTGAGCCTTCTTTTTCAAAAGAAACACCGATTGTGTCAGCACCACAAGAAAAAGCAGCAGTTATTCTAGAAGCTAGTCCATATCCAGTAGAACAGCCAATAACTAAAACTTTTTTTGCACCATTTGTTTTAGGTTGTGATTTTACATAATTAATTTGATTTTCTACATTTTTTCTACATCCTATTGGGTGAGATGTAGTACAAATAAATCCTCTTATTTTTGGTTGAATAATCATTTGTAATACTCCTTTGCTTTATGTTAGAAAAGATTAAAATCTTCTATATTTGATACTTTACCATCAGTAAAAGTAACTTCTATATATGAGTTTTCTATATTATATTCAGATGGCCATGTGACAATTACCGTATTATCTTGAGTTGATGTGATAATTCCATCGCCACCTATTATATAGCTTACTTGTGAATAGTCCATGCCAATGGATAATTTTTTAAATTCTTCTATTGATACCCCGTTAGGATAGACACTTGTATAATCTTTTTCCTCTGGAACATTAAATTCGGGTGGAATATAATCATCATATTCTGGAAATGTGAAATTAGATGAATATGATACTGTATTTTTATTAATTATATTAAATACTGAATAAAAAGTAGAGATAAATGAAAAAATAGTCATTATACATGCCAAGATAATAAGAATACAAGGTACTAATAATTTTCTTTTATTATCATTATTTTTATTGTTTTGGTAATTATAAGTTACTTGGTTAAAATCATTATTTGCTGTATTGTTAGAATTATAAAAATTATTATATTGGTTATTTTTATAATTATTATCATCAAAAGGTTTTAAATTTTTACCACAATATGGGCAAAATTTACTATCTTGATTTAATTTATGTCCGCAATAACCACAATAATTAACTTTTTCATTATTACTATCTTCTTTTAAAAAATCATTATTATAGTTATTTGAATTGCTATGGTCATAATCACAGTTTGGACATTTATATCCAATATGTTCTTTTCCACAATTTGGGCACAACATGGCTAAACACTCCTTATTTGAGTATAGTACTAAAACATTATATCAAAAATACAAAAAAATGTAAAACAAATATTCTTATATTTATAAAAATAAATATATATACTTTTTTACAAAAATAGTATATTATATAAATGTGAAAAATACATGTAAAATAAATAGAAAAGAGGTATATTATGATAGATGTTGTAATTATTGGAGCAGGGACAGCTGGTTTAACAGCTGCATTATATGCAAATAGAGCAGGACTTAAAGTTTTGGTTATAGAAAAATTGATGTTTGGTGGACAAATTACAAATACACCAGTAATTGAAAATTACCCAGCAATACCAAATGTTTCTGGGTTTGATTTTGTTCAAACACTATATAAACAAGCTATAACAGACTTTAAAACACCTATTGTATATGAAGAAATAAAAGAATGTGATTTTGATTCAGATATAAAAAAAATAACAACAAATAAAAATGTATACGAAGCTAAAACTGTGATAATAGCAGCAGGTGCAGAGCACAGAATGTTAGGTTGTACAGGGGAAAAAGAATATAAAGGAATGGGCGTTAGCTACTGTGCAACTTGCGATGGTGCATTTTTTAGAGGCAAGAGTGTTTGTGTAGTTGGTGGTGGTAATACAGCATTACAAGATGCTAAATATTTATCTAACCACTGTGAAAAAGTTTATTTAATTCACAGGAGAGATACTTTCAGAGCTACAAAAATAGAAGTTGAAAGTGCGTTAAAAAAAGAAAACATAATACCTGTATATGATAGTGTAGTTGAGGAAATATACGGAGAAAAAGGTCAAGTACATGGAGTAAAAGTAAAAAATACAAAAACATCTGATGTTCAAGATATAAAAGTAGATGGTGTATTTGTAGCAGTAGGATTAGCTCCAAGTAGCGACAAATTTGATGTATTATGTGATGATAGTGGATATATAGTAGCAGGTGAAGATTGTAAAACAAATAAAAAAGGTGTATTTGTTGCAGGTGACATAAGAACTAAGAAGGTTAGACAATTAGTTACTGCAGCAGCAGATGGTGCAGTAAGTGCTGAAAATGCTTTGGAATACATTAATAAATAAATGTATATAGAGGTAGAGTTATTTGAACTCTACCTCTATTTTTGTAATATTTTGTAGAAAATTGTAAAATAAACAATTTTATTGATTTTTACACAAATATTAACAATAAAAAAAGTAATATTTCACAAATTTTTTTACCGTGTAGTATTGCAAAAACTTTACAATATGTATATAATAAAATAAACAGTGGGTAAAAGTGTGTAAAAATGGAGTAAATTCCCTATATGTAAAAGGTGGTGGGAAAATGTTAATCGGAGAATATAGTTATAATATAGACTTAAAAGGAAGATTAAATTTTCCTGCAAAACTTAGAGAAGATTTAGGGGACAAATTTATTTTATCAAAAAGTTTAACAGATATATGCTTAAATGTATACTCTTATGAACAATGGCAAAAACTCGTTGATAAAATAGAATCACTACCTATGTCAAAAAGTAGAAATATTAAAAGAAAGCTCTTTGCTAGTGCTTGTGAAGTACAGGTGGACAAGCAAGGAAGGGTATTGATTGCACAAAATTTAAGAGAATATGCAAACTTAACAAAAGAAGTAATGATAATAGGTGTTTCAAATAACTGTGAAATTTGGGACAAAGCTCGCTGGGAAGAAGAATGCAATAAAATTGATACTGAATCTTTATCAGAAACTTTAGAAGAACTAGGTATATAAATTATATTGTATTTGATATTAATCAATAGGAAAGTAAAAATGTCAAGGAGGAAAGCTTATCGTGGATTTTCAACATATATCTGTTATGCTTAATGAATGTATAGAAGGATTAAATATAAAGCCTGATGGTATCTATGTTGATGGTACTGCTGGTGGAGCAGGTCATTCTAAAGAGATAGCAAAAAGAGTAAAAAATGGAAAATTATATTCTTTAGACCAAGACCCAGACGCAGTACAAATAGCGACTGAAAGATTAAGCGAGTACGATTGTGCGACAGTAATACAAACTAATTTTTGTTATATGAAGGAAGTTTTATCTGCGCAAGGCGTTGACGGTGTAGATGGAATATTATTAGATTTAGGAGTTTCATCACATCAACTTGATAAAGCTGAGAGAGGATTTAGTTATAATGCTGATGCATTGCTTGATATGAGAATGAGTCAAAGTGGTTTAAGTGCTAAAGATGTTGTTAACACATATAGCGTTGACCAGTTGACAAAAATAATAAGGGATTATGGAGAAGAAAAGTTTGCAAAAAAAATTGCATTAAATATTGAAAAAGCAAGAAACATAAAAGAAATTCAAACTACTTTTGAATTAGCTGATATTGTAAAACAAAGTGTTCCTGCAGCTTCAAGGCGAGAAAAAAATCCATGCAAGAGAACTTTCCAAGCAATAAGAATAGAAGTTAATGGAGAATTAGATGTTTTAAAACAAGCATTAGATTCAGCTTTTGAAATGTTAAATCCAGGTGGAAGATTAGTTATTTTAACATTCCATTCTTTAGAGGACAGAATAGTAAAACAAAAATTTGCTTCATTATGTAAAGGTTGTACATGTCCACCAGATTTTCCACAATGTGTGTGTGGTAATAAACCAAAAGCTAAATTGGTAAACAGAAAACCTATAACAGCTTCAGAAGAAGAACTTGAATTAAATAGTAGAAGTAGAAGTGCTAAATTAAGAATTTTAGAAAAAATTTAAGAATGTGCATTTAAAATATTAAAGAATGTATAGTAAAATAACAAAATCACGATACTTAAAAGTTGAGTTGATTTTTAAGGGGGAAGAACATAAGATAGTATAATATCTTTTTGTTTGAAATTAATGAAGTCTAATTTAAGTTATAATTATCAAAATAATACTAGTGTAGAAGAAAAACCAGTAATAAAAAAATATGTTGCATCAAAAGCTAAAATTAGAAGAAGAAAAAAAGTAAAAAGCGTTCTATTGTTAGCTTATATTACAATAATAGCAACATCATTAATATATGGTAAAGTGAAATTAGCTGAAGTTAATTCAGATTTAGATAAAGCAAGAGACACATATGATGAAATGATGTATGAATATGAAGATTTACAAATGAAAGCTAGTGATATCATATCAATTAAAAATATTGAAGATCAAGCTGTAAATCAATATGGTATGACAGAAGTAAAACCAAATCAAATTGTGAATATAGTTGTTTCTGAAGAAAACGAAGTAGAAGTAGAAAATAAAGACAACACTATATTTGATAAGATTTCTGATTGGTTTTTGCAATTAAAGGAATACATTTTAGGATAAGAAAATATAATATAGTGAATGAAAAAGGGTTTGGAAGTATAAAGTACTCTAAGCCCTTGTTTTAGGTTATATTATTGTTATTAAAGAGGAAAGGAAATATTTATTATGGCTAATAACAGAAAAAATATGATAAATACACCTATGGATAAAAATATGAAAAAAAGACTCAATATAACAATATCTATATTTTTGTTAGCTATTATGGTATATATAATAATTAACCTATTTGTGTCATCTGTAGTAAATGCAGAAAAATATAAATCAAAAGCTGCTAGTCAGCAAGTTAAAACATTAGAAATAGAACCAAATAGAGGATATATATATGACAAAAACATGGAAGTTTTAGCAAGTAGTTATACTGTTTGGGATGTTGTTGTTTCTCCATCAACTATATATGACGCAGAAAAGAAAGGTGATACAGACAGGACAATAGTAGCAGAAAAACTAGCTAAAGTTTTGGAAATGCCTTATGAAGATGTTTTAAAAATAATTAACAAAACAGATAGCTCTTATCAGTATGTTAAGAAAAAAGTAGATAAAGAAATGGCTGATAAAGTAAGAAATCTGATTACTGATGATAAAGATATAGGTGGAGGATTTATAACTTTAGAAGAAAATACTAAGAGAAATTATCCTAACAATTCTCTTGCTTCTCAAGTTATAGGGTTTACAAATGCAGATAATGAAGGTGCATATGGAATAGAAGCATACTATAATGATGTATTAAGTGGAACACCTGGAAAAGTTTTAACTGCTACAGATGTAAATGGAAATCCGATTCCTACAAGTTATGAAAAACAGTATGATTCTATAAATGGTCAAAGTGTTGTTTTAACTTTAGATACAACTATACAAAACTATGTAGAGCAAGCTATAAATGATATAGTTGCAAAACATGACCCAAAAGGTGTAAGTGCTATAGTTATGGATGTAAAAACAGGTGGGATACTTGCTATGGCAAACTATCCAACTTTTGACTTAAATAATCCATATGAAATAATGAGTAAAACTTTACAAGAAAAATATGATAATCCAACAGAGTGGAAATATTATGGTGATTCTGGTAAACCAGGAGCATCTAGCATAAAGGGCGAATATGTAACAAAAACTTTTGATAATGAAGAAGAAAAGAAAAAATATCAAAATGAAGTAGTATATAGCCAATGGAAAAACGACTCTATTTCTAGTACATATATGCCAGGGTCTGTATTTAAAATAGTTACAGGTTCTGCTGCATTAGAAGAAGGTAAATTTGATTATAACAATGAAGTTTTTAATTGTACAGGTAGTTATAAAGTTATTGATACTACATTTAATTGTCATAAGAGAGAAGGTCATGGTCCTTTAAACTTTACAGAAATCGTTGCAAATTCTTGCAACCCAGCATTTATAGAAATGGGTCAAAGATTAGGAGTAGATAAATTTAACTCCTATTTAGGTTCTTTTGGAATTAAAGATAAAACAGGAATAGATTTAGGTGGAGAAATCTCTGGTATATCATATGGTAATGATATGTCTTTAGTAGACTTAGCCAGTGAATCTTTCGGTCAAGCGTTAACTGTAACACCTATACAAATGATAACAGCAGTATCAGCAGCTGTTAATGGTGGATATTTAATGCAACCATATCTAGTAGATTCTGTTTTAGACAACGAAGGAAATGTTATAGAAAAAACAACTCCTAATGTAAAAAGACAAGTAATTTCTGAAGAAGTTTCAGAAGAAATTAGAGTTTCTATGGAAGAAATGATAAACAAAAGTAGTGTTGGTAAAGTTGATGGATATAGAATAGGTGGTAAATCTGGTACATCACAAATAAACAATGAAAGTGGGACAGGAAGATATGTAGGTTCTTTTATTAGTGTTGCACCAGCTAATGATCCAGAAGTAGCAGTTTTAGTAGTTGTAAATGAACCAAAAATTGGTGGTGCTTACTATGGTGCTCAAGTAGCAGGTCCAGCAGTTGAAACAATCATGACAAATATCTTACCTTATTTAGGAATAGAAAAAGATACAACATCAAGCGAAAGTCAAGAACCAACAGTTCCAACTGTTATAAACAAAAATATTGAAGAAGCAAAAACTACTTTAGCAGGTCAAGGATTCCAAGTTGAAGTAATTGGTGGAGGAACTAATGTAATAGATCAAGTTCCAAAAGGTGGTTTAAATACAGCTGAAGGAAGTAAAGTTATTTTATATACAGATTCATCACAAGTACAAAAAGGTGTAGTTCCTAATGTTGTTGGCATGAGTGTGTATGAGGCTAAAATAACATTAACATCTGCTGGATTTAATGTTTCAACAGAAAATAATGTATCAAGTAATGCTAAAGTTGTTTCACAAAATATACAAGCAGGAACAGAACAAGATTTAGGTACTGTAATTTCTTTAAAAGGAGATTCAGATGTTAGTATAATAGACGGTATTATGTAAAAGAGGTGTTGTATGATGAAATTATCCGAACTTTTAAAAGGAATAAAAGTTTTATCAAACATAAATGGAGATATAGAAATAAAAGATATGACAAACAACTCCAGAGTTGTTGAAAAAGGATTTGTATATGTAGCTATAAAGGGAAGTGCAGTTGATGGGCACAAGTTTGTAGATAGTGCTATTAGTCAAGGTGCAGTTGCTGTTGTAGTAGAAAAAGATATGGGAATAGAAAATCAAGTTATTGTAGAAGATACAAGAAAAGCTTATGCTATAATGGCTTCTAACTACTTTAAAAATCCTTGTGAAAAATTAAAGTTAATAGGTGTAACTGGTACTAATGGAAAAACTTCTGTTACAACTATTGTAAAACATATTTTAGAATATGTTGGTTTAAAAACAGGTTTAATAGGTACTATACAAATAGAATATGGAGATGTTGTTTTAGAAAATAAAAACACAACACCAGACGCATATATTTTTCATAAAACATTATCCCAAATGGAACAAGCAGGTTGCGAATATGTAGTGAGTGAAGTATCTTCTCATGCTTTAGACCAAGATAGATTATATGGTTGCAAATTTGAAATAGGTGCTTTTACTAATCTAACACAAGACCATTTAGATTATCATAAAGATATGGAAGAATACTTTAATGCAAAGAAAAAACTTTTTTCAATGTGTGAAAAATCTGTAATAAATATAAATGATGATTATGGTTATAAATTAGCAAAAGAAATTGAAAAAAATGTAGATACAGTTAGCTTTAAATATCAAAATTCAACATTCTATGCTGATAATATTGAATGTAAAGCAGATGGAGTAAATTTTGAAATAAAATATAACGATGTTATAAGTAAAGTTTCTTTTGCTATCCCAGGATTATATTCTGTAGAAAATGCTTTAGTAGCAATAGGAATAGTAACTAATTTGGGAGTTTCTTTAAATAAAGCTATAACAGCATTATCATTAATAAATGGTATCAAAGGAAGATGTGAAATAGTATATAGTGATGATAAAATGAGTGTTATTTGCGACTATGCACATACACCAGATGGAATAGAAAATATTTTATCTAGCTTAAAAGAAAGTGTTAGTGGCAGATTAGTAGCTTTATTTGGTTGTGGCGGAGATAGAGATAAAACAAAGCGTCCATTAATGGCAAAAGCGACTGAAAAATATGCTGACTTTATAATTGTTACATCTGATAATCCAAGAAGTGAAGATCCTGAAATGATAATAGAAGATGTTATTGTAGGATTAAGTGATAAAGCAAATTTTGTTAAGATAGTTGACAGAAGAGAAGCTATTGAATACGCTATGAAAAATGCTTTAGATGGAGATACTATTGTATTGTTAGGAAAAGGACATGAAGATTATCAAGTACTAAAAGATGAAACAATACATTTCGATGAAAGAGAAGTTGTAGCTGAAATAGCACAAACTTTATAATAAATTTAAGGTGGTTTTATAATTGCGAAGTTTATCATTAGTAGAGATAGCACAAGCTGTTGATGGAAAATTGAATATTGATACAAATGAAACTGTTGACAATGTGTGTATAGATACAAGAAAAATTACAAAAGGCTGTTTATATGTAGCTATAAAAGGCGAGAAATTTGATGGACATGATTTTATAGAAAAAGCCTTTCAATTAGGTGCGAAAGCAGTTATAAGTCATAAAGAAATAAAAACAGATAAGCCTGTCGTGTATGTTAAAGATACACGATTGGCTTTTGGTGCGTTATCTGCATATTACAGAAGTCTGTTTTCAGTATTTTTGGTTGGTGTTACTGGAAGTGTAGGAAAGACATCAACTAAAGAAATGATATATACAGTAATGAAAAATCATTATAGTGTATTGAAAACACAAGGTAATTTAAATAATGATATTGGATTGCCTAGAACTTTATTACAATTATCTGATGAGTACCAAGGTGCTGTGATTGAAATGGGAATGTCAAATTTAGGAGAAATATCATATCTTTCTAAATTGGCAAAACCAGATATGGCAGTAATAACTAATATAGGTGTATCACATTTAGAAAATCTAAAAACAAGAGAAAATATATTAAAAGCTAAATTAGAAATACTAGATGGCATGAAAAAAGGTTCAAAAATCATTTTGAATGCTGACAATGATATGTTATTAACAGTAAAAGGTAAAATAGAAAACGCAGTATATATTGGTATAGATAATACCGAAGATAGTGATATAATTGCAAAAGATATAGAACAAAAAGGTGATGATACACTTTTTACAATTGTTTATGGCGGTAAAGAGTATAATGCACAAATACCTACAATAGGTAAACATAATGTTTATAATGCTTTAGTTGCATTTTTAGTAGGTATTGAAATAGGTATGGACGAAGAAAAAATAATAGAAGCTTTATTACAATACGAAAATTCTGGAATGCGACAACAAATAAGCATAAAAAATGATATAAAAGTAATTGCAGACTGTTATAATGCAAGTCCTGACTCTATGGTATCTGCACTTAGCGTAATTAAAGCTGTTGAATGTAAAGGCAGAAGAATTGCTGTTTTAGGAGATATGTTAGAGTTAGGAAAAACATCAGATGATTTACATAGACAAGTAGGTAGACTTGTTAAAGATTATGATATAGATATTTTATATTGCTATGGTAAAGAAGCTTTCTATATAAAAGAAGGGGCTAAAGAAGCGGGAGTATCTAATGTCATATACACAGATAATAAAGATGAATTAGCTACACTTTTAAAAAGAGATTTAGTTAAAGGTGATGCAGTAATATTTAAAGCAAGTAGAGGAATGAAACTAGAAGAAGTAATTGAAAAGGTATTTGGTGAATAAACATTATATAAATACTAGCCACGAAAGGATTTATGAGATATGCAAACATTGGTTATTACAGTAACAGCGATAGTAGCATTTGCTCTAACAGCAGGAAGTGGAATAATTTTAGTACCTTTTTTAAGAAAATTAAAATATGGTCAGACAATAAAAGAGATAGGTCCAACTTGGCATAAGAAAAAACAAGGAACTCCTACTATGGGAGGTATAATGATTATTATAGGTGTAATATGTGCATCTATATTAGGATTTTTTGTAAGTTTAATAGGTAATAAAAATGGTGTAGATGGTTATTCTGCAGTAAAATTATTTTGTGGAATAGCTATGGCTTTAGGATATGGACTTATGGGATATGTTGATGACTATATAAAAGTAGTTAAAAAAAGAAATTTAGGATTAAAAGCTTCTCAAAAGTTAATTATTCAAGTAATAATAGCCATACTATATTTAGGTGTATTAACATTTAGTGGTTGTATATCTACTATTGTTACGATTCCATTCTTAGGTCAATTAGATTTTGGATTTTTCTATTATCCAGCTATGTTATTTATAATTATAGGTACAGTAAATGCTGTGAATTTAACAGATGGAATAGACGGCTTGGCAACTTCAGTTACTTTTATAGCATCTTTAGGATTTATGATTTTTGCAAGCACTTTAAACCAAACCTATATGAATATTTTAAGTGTTGCATTGGCAGGAGCATGTTTAGGATTTTTAGTGTGGAATATATATCCTGCTAAAGTGTTCATGGGTGATACAGGTTCTATGTTTTTAGGTGGAGTAGTTTTAGCAATTGCTTTTGGTATAGATAACCCTATAATATTAGTGTTAGTAGGATTTATATATTTTATAGAAGCGCTATCAGTTATAATACAAGTTATTAGTTTTAAAACTACCGGAAAAAGAGTATTTAAGATGAGTCCTATACACCATCATTTTGAGATGTGTGGTTGGAGTGAAATGAAAATAGTTGGTGTATTTTCATTTGTAACAGGAGTTATGTGTTTAATATCTTCTTTTGCAATAGCTATGCTAAGATAAAAGAATAGAAAATAAAGAAAGGAGAGTTTAAATGGCAGTAAATAAAGTTGGTTCTAGTGCTGATAATGTACGAAAAACAAAAGTTCAAAAAGATGCAGAAAGAAAGCCTAGAAGCAATATAAAATTTAAAAAGAAGAAAAAACAGGGAAGTTTAGACTTAGCTTTTTTGCTTATAGTATCAATATTAGTAATATTTGGTTTAGTAATGGTTTTTTCAGCAAGCCATGTAGCTGCATTTAGTGAAGAAGGGGATAGTTTATACTATATAAAGAAACAGTTCATTTTTGCAGTAGTAGGATTTGTTTTGATGCTTTTAATATCTAAAATACCATATGGTTTGTATAAAAAACATTCAGCTTTGATATACGGTGTCGCGATATTTTTTATGGCTTTAGTTGTAATAATGAATAAAGGTAAGGCTGGTAGATGGTTGAATTTAGGAATTCTTTCTTTTCAGCCTTCAGAAATAATGAAGATAGCCTTGATTATAGTTACAGCAACAATAATAACTAATAATCAAAATAAAATGCATACTTTTAAGTATGGGATAATGGCTCCTTTAATGCCACTAGTTCCGGTAATATTAATATTGATGGTGTTCCAACACCACTTGTCAGCGACAATTATTATGATTTCAATTGTTGTTATAATGATATTTATAGCAGGTGCTAAAATAAAATATTTCTTATTCACAATACCGGTAGGATTGTTGGGAATAGTTGGTATCATTATGTTAAAAGGTATTGGATATATGGGTGAGAGGTTTCAAATTTGGTTTGACCCGTTTTCTGATCCTACAGGGAGCACATATCAAACAGTTCAATCATTGTTAGCTATAGGTTCTGGTGGAATTATGGGATTAGGACTTGGAAATTCAAGACAAAAATATTTATATTTACCAGAGCCACATAATGACTTTATATTTGCAATAGTTTGTGAAGAATTAGGTTTAATAGGTGCATTATTAGTAATGTTATTATTTGTATTTTTTGTATACAGAGGATTTGTAATAGCAAATAAAGCTCCTAATAAATTTGCTTCAATGTTAGTAATAGGTATAACTGTACAAATCGCATTACAAGCACTTATGAATATAGCCGTTGTAACTAATAGTATGCCTAATACTGGTATTAGTTTACCATTCTTTAGTTATGGTGGTACAGCGCTAGTATTACAGTTGGCAGAAATGGGAATTATTTTGAATATATCAAGATATTCGAGTGAAGAAAAACCATAGATAATAAATTATTAAAGAAAATGAAAGAGTGAGATGAATATGAAAATACTTTTAGCAGGTGGAGGAACAGCAGGTCACATTAACCCTGCAATTGCTATAGCAGGATATTTCAAACAAAAACATAAAGATGTGGAAATATTATTTGCAGGAACTCCTAACGGAATGGAAGTTGAACTAGTAAAAAAAGCAGGATTTAAAATTACACCTATAAAAGTTTCTGGATTTAGAAGAAGTTTATCAGCTGAAAATATTGCTCATAATTTAAAATCTTTATATTATTTATTTACATCTAATTCTGTAGCAAAAAAAATAGTAAAAGATTTTAATCCAGATTTGGTAATAGGTACAGGTGGTTATGTAAGTGGACCTATAGTTTTAGCAGCTAGTAAATTAGGCTATAAGACAGCTATACATGAACAAAACGCTTTTCCAGGAGTAACAAATAAATTACTTGCAAAAAGAGTAGACAGAGTATTTTTAGCTGTTGCAGAAGCAGAAAAACTATTAGATTGTAAAAATAAACCAATTGTTGTGGGTAATCCTATAAGACAAAGTGTTATTTTTAAAACAAAAGAATCAGCTAAAAAAGAATTAGGTTTAGATGATAAAATGTGTATTTTATCATTTGGTGGAAGCTTAGGTGCTGATATAATAAATAAAATGGCAAGTGACTTAATAGAATGGAACAAAGATGGCAAAGTAAATCATATTCATGGATATGGTAGATTGGGAAAAGAGTTATTCCCAAGATTAATGGCTGAGAAAAATATTGATTTGTCAAAAATGCCATTTGAAAATGTAAGAGAATATATAGATAATATGGATACTTGTTTGGCAGCAGCAGATTTAGTAATTTGTAGAAGTGGTGCAATGACACTAAGTGAATTACAAGCTACTGGAAAACCATCAATATTAGTTCCATCTCCATATGTTGCAGAAAATCATCAATATCATAATGCTATGGTATTAGTTAATAATAATGCAGCAAAATTAATAGAAGAAAAAACATATGATAAAGATGTATTTATAAATATGCTAAACGAGTTTTATAACGATAGGGATAAGCTAAAAGCATACAGTAAAAATGCTTCAAAACTGGCAATACTTGATACTGCTGAAAGAATATATAATGAATTAATGACTATTTTAGATGAAAAATAATAACAAACACTTCAAATTTCACAATAATTGGATTAAATGCATAGAATATATTAATTCGATTATTGTGAAAGGGTGTATACTATGAGTTGTATATATGTTGAAGGAGGTCATAAATTAAACGGTGAAATAGATTTGCAAGGAGCAAAAAATAGTTGTTTACCGATACTAGCAGGAACATTAGTTGGAAAAGGAATAAGTGTTATACATAATTGTCCTAGATTAACAGATGTTGAGGCTGCTATAAAAATATTAAATTCCTTAGGTTGTAAAACTTATTGGAAAGGTAGAGATTTAATTGTAGATGCTAATGATGTAAACTGCGATACAATATCAGAAACATTAATGCGAGAAATGCGTTCATCAATAGTATTTTTAGGAGCAATTATTGCACGAATGGGAACAGCCGAGCTTTCATCTCCTGGTGGTTGTGAGTTAGGACCAAGACCAATAGATTTACATATATATGGACTAAAAAAATTAGGAGTTGATATAAAGGAAGAACGAGGATTTATAAAATGTAAAGTAAATAATAAATTAAGAGGAACGAAGATTGTACTTCCATTTCCTAGTGTGGGAGCAACAGAAAACATAATGATAGCGTCTGTTGTAGCACAAGGAGAAACTATAATACATAATGCAGCACAAGAACCAGAAATTGTT
This sequence comes from Oscillospiraceae bacterium, assembly GCA_017887325.1. Classification (GTDB taxonomy): domain Bacteria; phylum Bacillota; class Clostridia; order Oscillospirales; family Ruminococcaceae; genus Massiliimalia. The sequence continues at coordinate 50,420 of JAGHIE010000007.1, forward strand.
GATTTGGCAAACTACTTAAATAGTAGGGGAGCAAATATAAAAGGTGCTGGAGATAGTTGTATTGTTATTAATGGGGTAAAAAAATTAGGCAATACAGAACACACAGTTATACCAGATAGAATAGTTGCAACTACATATTTAAGTGCAGTAGCAATGACAACTGGAGATGTTTTATTAAATAAAGCAAATCCACAAGATTTGGATAGTATAATACCAGTTATTGAGGAAATGGGAAGTAGAATTTTTGTTGAAAAAGATAAGATTAGGATTGTGTCAAAGGATAGAGTTAAAGCTATAAAAACTATTCGAACAATGCCTTATCCTGGTTTTCCAACAGATGCCCAAGCTCCTATTATGGCTTTAGCATCTATTGCAAAAGGTACAAGTGTTTTTGTAGAAAATATTTTTGAAAATAGATATAAACATGCAATAGAACTAAATAGAATGGGTGCCGATATAAAGATAGAGGGAAAAGTTGCAGTAGTAAAAGGTGTTGACAAACTTTTTGGAACAACAGTTAAATCACATGATTTAAGAGGTGGAGCATCTTTAGTATTGGCAGGTTTGGTAGCAGATGGAGTAACAAAAATTGAAGATATTCATCATATAGAAAGAGGATATCAAGATATTGATAAAGTATTTAAAGATTTAGGTGCAAAAATTTCAAGAAGTGATGTATAATGAATAATAAATGATGTAACAAAATATAGGGGATTGGCTATGAATAAATTTAGAGAGCGAAGAATTGATAACAGACAAAGAGAATATGCTCAAAGGGTAAATCAAGAGCGAAGAAGAAAAAGAAGAAAGAAAAATTATTTGATACATTATATATTAATTTTTATATTAGTTACTGTAATAGGTGTTATATTATCATTAACAGTGTTCTTTAATATAAATAAAATAGTTATAAATGGAAATTCAACTTTAGTAACCAATGATCAAATAATTGGTTTTAGTAAAGTAAATGAAGGACAGAATTTATTTAGAATTGATTTAGAAAAAATAGAAAATAGAATTATTGAGAACACAACTGATATAGATTCTGTGAATGTAAGAAGAGGATTGCCTGATAAACTTATAATAGATTTGGAACCTTCTCAAGCAAAACTTGCTTACTATAATAATGGAAAGTATTATTTAATAAGTCAGGGTAATAGAGTTATCAATGTTGTAGACTCACTTGATAATTATCCAGATATAATAAAATTTTCTTCAGCAGATTTAAAAGATATTAAAGTTGGAGATTTTTTAACTGATAATGAAGCTTATAAAGACATAAACAAATTAATAAGTCATATAAATAAAGTTGGATTAAACGGAATAAAAGCTATAGAGATAAAATCACATGGTGAAATAAAATTAGATTATGAAAACAGAATAACTATTGAGCTTGGAAATATGGTTGAAATAGATTATAAACTAAAAACGGTTAATAAAGTATTGACAGAATATGTTGAAGCAAATTCATATGGTGTTATTGATGCTAAAACAGAAACTGTAGCATATTTCAGACCTATGTCCAGAGAAAAACAAATAGAATCTGGAAAGGTAGTGAAAGTAGAATAATTCTATAATATATGGTATTATTTATCAGTATTATTCAAAAATATTGATAAAAATTGTTACAAATTGTAACTAAAAAAAGACTAGATTTTTTTGAAAAAAAATAGTATAATGTAATCTATGAAAGAGTATTTATACAGTTAAGAGCAGAGTTTTATTAATTAGGAGGAAAAATACAGTGGAATATTCATTAGATATGATGACAAATGATAATGTAAATATAAAAGTAATAGGTGTAGGCGGTGGCGGTGGTAACGCCGTAAATAGAATGGTTGAATGTGGTGTAAAAAATGTTGAGTTCGTTGCTATCAACACAGATAAAGCTGTTCTTGCTATATCTAAAGCTGATCACAAAGTTGAAATCGGTGAAAAATTAACAAAAGGTAGAGGTGCTGGTGGTAACCCTGAAATCGGTGCTGAATCTGCTAGAGAAAATAAAGAAGAAATCGAAGCTGTTTTAAAAGATACACAAATGGTATTTATCACAGCTGGTATGGGCGGTGGAACAGGTACAGGTGCTGCTCCAGTAGTTGCTCAAATTGCTAAAGATATGGGTATATTAACAGTAGGTGTTGTTACAAGACCATTTAGCTTTGAAGGAAGACAAAGAAAAATCAATTCTGAAAGAGGTCTTGCAGAACTTGCTAAAGCAGTTGACTCTTTAATTATTATCCCTAACGATAAATTAGGTTCTATAACAGATAAATTTAAATCATTAAAAGAAGTTTTCTATGCAGCTGACGATACATTAAGACAAGGTGTTCAAAGCATTTGTGACTTAATTAAAGTTCCAGGTTTAATCAACTTAGACTTTGCTGATATCAGTGCTGTTATGAAAAATGCTGGTTTAGCTCATATGGGTGTTGGTTCTGCTACAGGTAAAGACAGAGCAAGAGAAGCTGCACACAATGCTATTACTAGCCCATTATTAGAAACAACAATTGATGGTGCTAAAGGTGTTATTATCAACATTACAGCTCCAGAAGATTTAGGTTTTGATGAAACAACAATCGCTTCTACATATATTTCTGAAGCTGCACACCCAGATGCAAGTATTTACTTAGGTGTATCATACAATGACCAATTACAAGATGAAGTTATCGTTTCTGTAATCGCAACTGGTTTTGATGACGGCAAAGAAGAAGAAGAAAAAAAACAACAAGTAGAACAAAATAAAAAATTAGACCAAGTTTTATCATCTGATCCAAATGCAGATTTAGACTTAGGTGAATTAATGGGATTCTTTAGAAAATAATAAAAAAAGCTGGAATGTTAAGTTCCAGCTTTTTATTTTAGTTTTGAAAACTTATAACCATCATTTCTTAAAGTATCAATAAAATCACCTAATATTTCTGTATTTGTTTTAGATACAGCGTGTAATAAATAAATTGCTCCATTATGAGCAGAGTCTACAAGTGTATTTAAAGAGGTTGTGGTATCAGGTTGATTATCTGTTTCCCAATCTTTATAAGCAAAACTCCAAAAAACAGATTTGTATCCCAAATTTTGAGTTAAAGCTAAACTTTGTTCACTAAATTCACCCATAGGTGGTCTAAACAAAGTCATTTCATAGTTAAAGTTTTCTTTTATATATTCGTGAAGTTCGTTTATTTCGTTTGTAGCTTTTTCAATACTGATTTCTGCCATTGAAGGGTGGTTTACAGTATGGTTTCCAACAATATGTCCTTCTGCAATCATTCTTTTTATAATGTCAGGGTTTTCCTTTACATATGGCATGGTAACAAAAAATACAGCAGGACAATTTTTTTCTTTTAATACATCTAAAATTTTTTCAGTATATCCATTTTCATATCCTTCATCAAATGTTAAGTAAATCTCTTTACAATTATCTTTGATGAAATATGCATCTAAATTACCATATTTTTCTTGAAATTGGGTACAGGAAACAGGAATTTTATTTTCATCAACATTTTTTCCTTGTCCCCAACAATGTTTTTCTCTAGAAAAAGTATCAATGTTAGCAATAGTAGGAAAGTCCAAAGAACCTTCGTCTTTGGACCTTTCTGAAGAATTGTTCATCATTTTATCAGATTCGCTTTGAACTTTGCTTTCTGCGTCATTAATAGCATCACTTATATTATCCTTAGCATTATTCAAATCATCTTCTACATTGTCTTTAGCGTTATTTAAGTCATCTTGCATATCACTAACGGCACTGCTTTCATTAGTTGATGAGTTTTGATTGTTTTGATTATCTTCATTATTGCAGGATACAAGACATGTAATAGCTAAACTACACGCTAAAAATGATGCTAAAATTTTTTTTGCTATCATAAATAATCCTCCATAGTGGATAAATTTATCATTAATAAATGATACAATTTTATTATTTACAACGCAATCAAAAATATACAAACAAAAATTGCTTAAAATTTATAAATTTTAAGCAATTTTATTTTTTTATTTTATTTTCAGTGGACTTTATTAAATTAAATAAAGAAGATGAAGAATTTGGATAATCGTGTTCAATAGTTGTTGATGATATAGCCATTTTATCAATATTAATATCATTATCTTTTTTATCAAGAATAGATGAGATATTAGCTTGACACTCTAACATTTTAGCAGTTGATATAGTTGAAAAAATGTTTTTATTAATGGTAAATAAAGTAGATTCATTTTTAGGGTTAATATTATATATTGTTCTAAAAATGTTATATACACCAAGCATAATATAATCAGTAGCTTCTTTAATTAATTGTTTATTTTTAGTTTTACATAATAAATCAAAAACTATATTTAAAGAATTAGAGATAATTCTTTTATTAAGCATATTTACATTATCATTTTCGTAATTTCCAATAGAAGTATCATCTTCTGGTATATTGGTTACAGATAAAGTTGCTCCTGTTTTTTCAGGGGAACGACCTAAAAGATAATCACAAGAAACATTATAGAAATTTGCAGTTTTAACAACAAAATCTAATCCACATTCACGAATACCTTTTTCGTAGTGAGAAAGAAGGGCTTGTGATATATTTAGTTCGCTGGCTGCTTGTTTTTGACTTATACCACGCTCTTTTCTTAAAAGAGTAAGAATTCGTGGAAAATCACTATTCATTCGTCAGTCCACCTTTACTAGAAGTTTTAACGTATAGTAAATTATATTATATTTGATACAATTTGTAAAGACATTTTTAAAAAATAAGCAATAAATTGTAGATTTATGGTAAAAAATGGAAGCAGATATTTGTAATAATTACATAAGTTTTTTAAAAAACAGTAAGATAAAAATAAAAAAAGTCGAATTTTACACAAAATAATAATAAAATATCAATTGATATTTTATCTAGAATAATATAAAATAGTACTAAATATAATTTTAATTCGATAATAATATATGATACAGTTGGAGGATTTATGCGAAGTTATAGAATTTATTTGTATAGACATGGGAAAATAGATGAAAATTATGAAGGAAAATACATAGGTAAAACAGATGTTGATTTATCTTTAAAAGGAATTACAGAGCTTAAAAAATTAACAGAAGATTATGAATATCCAAATGTTGGTAAAGTTTATTCTAGTCCATTAAAAAGATGCTTACAAACTTGTGGAATGATATATCCTCAAATGCAAATTAATACAGTTAAAGATATAAGTGAATATGATTTTGGAGATTATGAAAACAAATCTATCTCAGAATTAAAAGATGACGAGTATTTTTTAAAATGGTGTGAAGGTAAAAACGATGGAAGTCAAGCGAATGTAGAAAATGGTGCTGATTTTTCTAAAAGAATAAGAGAAGGATTCGATTTGATAATCAAAGATATGATGAAAAATAAAATATCTTCAGCAGCAGTTGTAACACATGGTGGAGTTATAATGTCAATCCTTGCTATGTGTGGATTACCTAGAATGAATCCGTCTAATTGGGCTGTTGATAATGGGAAAGGTTATAGCATTTTAGTTAATGCATCTCTTTGGGGTAATACATCATCATTCGAAATTTGTGATAAAATACCGTATAATCCAAACGAAGAATATGAATTAAAAAATTATGAGTTTTTAGATGTAGATGACTTAAAAAAACAAGCAAAAAATGAAATGAATTAGGTGGTTTTATGGATAGTATAGATCCAAAAAAATTAGAAGGCTATGAAAAAAGTTTAAGAATAATGAAAAATAATGTTAGTAGAGTAATAGCAGTAACATTATTTTCTATATCATGCTTAATATTTTTAGTGATATTATGGCTATTAGTAGACAGTATTTTTATAACATTTTTTAGTTCATTGAATATTAGCGAAAATACATTTAGTATTGTGAATACAGTTATAAAATCTTTATTTACTGTTATACCGATGATATTCATATATTTGCCTATAGAGTTGGGAATTGGAAAATGGTTTTATGAAATAAGTAATAGTAAAGGGAAAAATGTTAGTTTAACAACATTGTTTTATTATTTTAATAATAAAAGTCTATACTTTAAGTCACTTAATTTACAATTAGATTTACTTGTACGAAAAGCTATTATTTTTGCAGTTTGTTTAATACCTGCATTTGTATATGAAATTTGGTATAGTAGCTTTCAGTTTAATTTGTTTTTTTTAGGAATTAATGTTTTGAGATTGTTAGATTTTATTTTAATAGTTGCAGGGTTAGTTTTTGCCTTTGTATATAATTTAAAATATTTTATGGTGAAGTATTTATTTTTTAATAAAGAAGAATCTAATAAAGAGCTATTTTTTAAATCTGATTGTATAATGAGGATAAGAAAAAAAGAAGTAGTAGAAATGTATTTATCTTTTTTTCCTTTTTACATATTAAGTGTTCTTATTGTACCGATATTTTTTATGGTACCGTATATGGTCTTATATTTTATTTGTATGGCAAAAGAGTTTATGGGAAAATCAATGAAATGTAATTAAATTGCTTATTAGAAGGTGTAAAAATGACAGCATTATTGAACGCAAAAAGAGTAGTTGTAAAGGTAGGAACATCAACTTTAACACATAGCACAGGTTTGTTAAATATTAGAAGAGTAGAGCAATTAGTAAAGATTTTATCAGATTTAAAAAATGCTGGTAAAGATATAATACTAGTTAGTTCTGGAGCTGTTGGAGTAGGAGTAGGAGAATTGGGTTTGAAAGAAAAACCAAAAGATATTCCTACAAAACAGGCATGTGCAGCTATAGGTCAATGTGAGCTTATGTATATTTATGATAAATTATTTTCAGAATATAATCATAAAGTAGCGCAAGTATTATTAACAAGAGATAATATAGATGTTGAAAATAGAAAAATAAATGTACAAAATACATTTAACAGATTGCTTGATTTGAATGTAATACCAGTAGTTAACGAGAATGATACAGTATCAATAGAAGAATTAGAATTTGGTGACAATGATACATTAGCTGCTATTGTTGGTAAGTTAGTAGATACAGATTTATTAATTATTCTTAGTGATATAGACGGATTATATGATAAAAATCCTAAAGTATATCAAGATGCTAAAAAAATTGATAAAGTTACAAAAATAGACGATGAAATTAGAAGTTTAGCTGGAGGAAAAGGATCAGAATTAGGAACTGGTGGTATGATTACAAAATTAAATGCTGCAGAAATAGCTTTGCAATCAGGATTTTCTATGATTTTAGCAAATGGTCAATCTCCAGAAGTTTTATATGATTTATTAGATGGAAAAAATGTTGGAACAATATTTTGTGCAGGAAATTTAGTTGAATAGAATACAGGAGGTGTGATATGAACTCAATGCAACAATTAGGGCAAAGAGCTAAAAAAGCAAGTTTTGAAATAAGTTCATTAACTACACAGCAAAAAAATGATGTTTTAAAAGAAATATCTAATATTTTGATAGAAGATACAGATGAGATATTAAAACAAAATGAAATAGATATACAAAATGCTAAAAGCAATGGTATATCTGATGTTATGGTAGACAGACTTTTGTTAACAGAAGAAAGAATAAAATCTATATCTAAAGCAATAGATAAAGTTATACAATTAGAAGACCCAGTAGGTGTAGTATTAGGTGGAGGAAAACAACCAAATGGATTAAACATAACTAAAGTTAGTGTTCCGCTAGGTGTAATTGGAATAATATTCGAATCAAGACCAAATGTTACAGTAGATGCAGCTGTTTTATGTATTAAATCTGGTAATGTTACTATATTACGAGGTGGAAAAGAAGCTATTAATACAAATAAAGCTTTAGTAAAATCAATGAGAAAAGCTTTGAAAAATAAATCATTGCCAGAAGATATGGTTTTATTAGTAGAAGATACATCAAGAGATAGTGCTGTTGAAATGATGAAATTGAATGGCTTTATTGATGTTTTGATACCAAGAGGTGGAGCAGGTCTTATAAAAACTGTTGTTGAAAATTCAACTGTACCAGTTATTGAAACAGGCACTGGAAATTGTCATATATATGTAGATGAGAGTGCAACATTAGATATGGCAGTAAATGTAGTAAACAACGCAAAAACAAGTAGACCAAGTGTTTGTAATGCTTGTGAGAGTTTGTTAGTACATAAAAATATTGCTAATGAATTTTTAAGAAAAATATCTGAAAAATTTAAAGAGCATGATGTACAAATATTAGGGTGTGAAGAAACAAAAGAAATATTAAAAGATATAACACTTGCAACACAAGATGATTACATGACAGAATTTTTAGACTATAAAATTTCAGTGAAAGTTGTAAACGATATAGATGAAGCCATTGCTCATATAAATAAATACACTACAAAACATTCTGAATGTATAATAACTAATGATTTAAATTCTTCTATAAAATTTACAACATTAGTAGATGCAGCTGCTGTATATGTTAATGCTTCTACTAGATTTACTGATGGTGGAGAGTTTGGGTTAGGTGCAGAAATAGGAATATCAACACAAAAACTACACGCAAGAGGACCTATGGGATTACAACAATTGACAACATCTAAATATATTATTCAAGGTAATGGTCAAATAAGGGTATAAAAACAATTATTTGGTATATGTGTATATTATGTATGTGTTTATATCTTTTAAATTTAGATTAAAAGTAAATTGACTAAAATACTTAAAAGGAATATACTTTTTAAGACATACTTTACATTATAAATAACAATTGTTTACACTGACTTTACATTTATAATTATAATATTATAGATAGATGATGTGATTGATAGGAGGAGTGCGTTAAATGAGTGATAAAACTAATAGTTTTAAACAAAAAGTAAGTTTATTAAGAGAAAAAAATCTAAATAGTAAATTAGGTTTAATTCTTACAATATTAGCACCATTATGGATAGTTTTAGTAACAGAAATAAACCAAAAAGGTAATTTATCATCATTTTTGACAATCGTTAAAACACCAAGTATATTGTTATTTGACTTTTTATTTGTCTTTGCAATATATGGATTTATATTATTACTAGTAAAGCGTTCTTGGATTTCAGCAACAATAACAGGCGTAGCAATGTACATATTGTCATGCGTAGAGTTTTACAGATACAGAGCTAGTGGAGCTCACTTTACTATGGGTGACTTCTCATTGTTTACTAATGTTGGAGATGCTGCTAAGTTTGCAAAAATCCAAATATATCCTTCTTTAGTTATAATGTTGTTATTATTATTAGCTTATTTATCAGCTATGTTTATGTATACAACAAAAATAAATTTCAATTGGAAACATATGGTTCCTGGGTGTTCAGCAATAGCAATTTCTATGGTAGCATTTTTTATGGTACCAACAATATCAACACCTATATTCCAAGCATTTAATATAAATCATGGTAGTAGTGCAAACAACTTTATTTTAGAAGAAAAATTCCAAGATAACGGAATGATATCATTTTTAGTTGAAAATGTTACAGATACAATAAAAACAGTTAACATAAAAGCTCCTAAAAATTATTCTGAACAAACAGTTAAAGATTTAGCAGTTGAAGTTCAAGCAATTCAACCTAAAGTAAAACCAAATGTAATAATGATTATGAGTGAATCTTATACAGATTTTAGAAAATTTGAAGAATTAAATGTTAGTGATGATTATTATACAAATTTTGATATAATGTCAAATGAAGGATTTAAAGGTACAGCATTTGTTCCAACTTTTGGTGGATATACTGTTAAATCTGAATTTGAATTATTATTTGGTTTACCAATAAAAAGTTTAAATGGTACACAAGCACCACAATCATTAATAAATGACGAAGAACAACTTACAATTGCAAATTACTATAAAACACAAGGATATCATACAGCTTATATGCATCCTTATACAAGAGAGTTCTATGATAGAGGCGAGTTATTACCTAGATATTCTTTTGACAATTTGTATTTCCAAGAAGAAATCCCTGGAGAAAACTTTAGAAGATATAGAGACGATAAAGCAAACTTTGATATGGCTGTAAAAGAAATTAAAGATAACGAAGACCCTACATACATTCATATAACAACTATGCAAAATCACATGCCTTACAATTTAAAAGAAGGTCAAACAGAATTTGATTATTATATGGAAGGTATAAAAAATACTGATAAACGTTTAGGTGAATTAATGGAAGAACTAAAAAACATTGATGAACCAACAGTTGTTATGATGGTAGGTGACCACTTCCCATTCTTTACAGAAGAGAACAGTGCATATGACAAATTAGGAGTAACAAGTGAAAACTGTCAAGAACTATATGAACAACCATATGTTGTATGGGCAAACTATGATCAAGATTTCTCTAGTATGCCAACAGAAGTTGTATCATTATTCTATCTACCACATATCTTAATAGACTCTTTAGGTTTAGAAAAATCTGAACTTGGAGCTATAATGGATAAACAAATTGAAGTTTCACCAATATATACTTTAGAGTATGATGAAAATACAAAAAATGAAGTTTTAGATACAATTACTTATGATATTATCTTAGGTGATGGATACGCAAAAAAATAAGTAATATTTAACATAATAAAAAGGTGTTGATTTGTGAAAAATCAACACCTTTTTATGTATAATGTGTGTAAAATTTTAATGTAATTTTAAGAAAAAAAGCTTTTAAAATATACTAAAAAGTGATATACTTTTAAAGTAAAATGGTTTACAGATAGAGAGCAGAATTCGGGGGATAAAAAAGCTATGCAAAACAGCAATTATAACATGCCAAGAAGGCGTAAAAAAAAGGTTAAGATAAAATATAAAAATGTTGCAATAGCTTTAGCTTTGTTAGTGTTGTTACTATATGCGATGGTATCTTGTACCGTATCAGTTTTCAATAAAAACAAAGATGATAAAGACAAACAAAAGGCAGAAACATCACAATCTCAGAGTGATAGTAGTAACGATAATAACAAGGATAACTCAAAAATAGATGTTAGCAATACAAATAGTAAAGATAAAGAAGCCAATGCTTCAAATTCAGAAGTACCAAAGGATAAAGTACCACCTGAGCAAGTTTTGAACAACGCTGCATTTATAGGTGACAGTAGAATGAAAGGTTTAGTACTTTACAATGGTTTAACTTCAATAAAAGATTATACCGACATTGGACTGAATGTAGAAACAGCTATGAACAAAGCTTTTATTCCATCACCAGATGGAAATGCAATTACTATACAGCAAGCTTTATCAAGTGTTGGTGAAATAGAAAGAATTTACATTAGTTTAGGGATAAATGAATTGGGTTGGCCTAGTGTTGATGGGTTTATTGGAAAATATACAGAACTTATTAATATGGTAAAACAAACACAACCCAAAGCTAAGATATATGTTTTAGCGATTTTGCCTGTAACAAAAGAACGTTCAGATTCTGATGCAACATTTAACAATACAAAAATTAATGATGTAAATAAACAAATAGAGAAAATGGCTAAGGATTTAGGTGTTACATATTTAGATTGTAAATCAGCTGTTTCTGATCAGAGTGGAAGTTTGGTTGCAGATGCTTCTACAGACGGAATACATTTAACAAAAGCATATTGTGAAAAATGGTTGCAATTTATAAAAGAAAATCCGTAAAGATTAAATATATAAAGATAAGCGAGAGGTAAGAAAAATGAAGAAAAAAATTATTTGTATGTTGTTAGTTTCAATGATGGTATTTACAATGGTGTCTTGTACAAAAGACAAAGGAAATACAGATGGTGGTAGTAGTTCATCAAGTAGTAGTAGTCAAGATAATTCATCAAATGTTGAAGTAAGTGCACAAGGTTTAGCAGATAAACTATTAAAAGAAATTGATTTTAAAGATGAGTTAGATAATATAGATACAGAAATGGCTTTAATGCAATATAATTTGACATCAGAAGAAGTTGAAGAAGTTGTTATGTATTTAAGTACTGGCGCTAGTGCTGAAGAAATTGCTGTGTTTAAAGTTAAAGGCGACAATTTAAGAAAAGTACAAAGTGCAGTTGAAAAAAGAATTTCTGATAAAAAAACATCTTTCAAAGATTATAATCCAGATGAGTTAGAAAAATTAGAAGATCCAACAATGTATGTAAATGGTAATTACGTTGTTTTATGTATATCAGATGAAGATGATAAATCTAGAGATATAATAGATGAATATATGTCTGAAAAATAGATAAGAAACAGAAAAAGGAGATAATAAATGGTTTTTAGTAGTGTTTTGTTTCTATTTTACTTTTTTCCGACAGTTTTAATATTATATTATATTTCACCGAGAAAGCTAAAAAATCTTATTTTATTTATATCTAGTTTATTATTTTATGCATGGGGAGAACCTGTATATATTGTTTTAATGCTTATAACAATAACATTGGGATATTTTAGTGGTCTTGCGTTAAATAAATATTTGTTGGATGATAAAAAGAGAAGTGCTAAAGCAGTTGTAATTTTAACAGTCATAATAGATTTAGGGATTTTAGGATTTTTTAAATATGGCGATTTTGTAATAAACAATATAAATGCAATATTTAATCTAAATCTTCCACCGTTAAATTTACCACTACCTATTGGGATTTCATTCTATACATTCCAAACAATGTCATACACAATTGACTTATATAGAGGGGATACAAAAGTACAAAGGAATTTTATCTCATTTGGTACATATGTAGCACTATTCCCTCAATTAATAGCAGGTCCTATTGTAAGATTTAAGACAGTAGCAGAAGAATTAGATACTAGAAAAGAAAATTTAGATGATTTTTCTAGTGGTATACAAAGATTTGTAATAGGTTTAGGAAAGAAAGTTTTACTAGCTAATAACATAGGAATGTTGTGGGATAGTATATCAGCTATGAATGTTAATTCACTGCCAGTTGTAACAGCTTGGATTGGTATTTTGGCTTATACATTCCAAATATATTTTGACTTTTCAGGTTATTCTGATATGGCTATTGGTTTAGGTAGAATGTTTGGTTTCCATTTCTTAGAAAACTTTAATTATCCATATATATCTAAAAGTATTACAGAATTTTGGAGAAGATGGCATATATCATTATCAACATGGTTTAAAGAATATGTATATATTCCTTTAGGTGGTAACAGAAAAGGTATATTAATGCAATTTAGAAATATTGCTATAGTATGGTTATTAACTGGATTATGGCATGGTGCTAGTTGGAACTTTATTGCATGGGGTGTGTATTTTGGAATAATATTGATGATAGAAAAATTATTCTTATTGAAATATTTACAAAAAGCTCCTAGTATAGTATGTCATATATACACTATGTTTTTAGTAATAATAAGTTGGGCGTTATTTGCTTTTGATAACTTTACACAAGCATTTAACTATATAAAAGCTATGTTTGGTGGTTATGGAAATACTCTCTTAAATAATGAAAGTTTATACTTATTATTAACTAACTTAATAATGTTTGTAATATTGATATTAGCAAGTACACCTATTCCAAAAATATTAGCAGATAGATTTGCAAATTTTGGAAATAAATCAAAAGTTGAGAAAACATCAACTGTTGCTAGTGATGGAGGAGTATTATTCTTTACTTGTAAACAAATATATTTGGTTGTAATTTTAATAGTTACAATTGCGTATATGGTTGATGCTAGTTATAATCCATTTTTATATTTTAAATTTTAGATTTAGAAGGCGGTTTTATATCGCCTTTTAATTTTAGGTATTTATTTAGAATATTTATAAATAAAATATAATAAGTTAATATATAGATTTTAAAATTTATATTAAAGCTAAAAAGTGACAAAAAATGCATTATAAAAAATTGTACAATAAAGTTATCCTGTTTGATATTTTGATTACGATATAAGAATAAATTTATTGTACATATTAAATGAAAGGAGAAAAAATAAAATGATTTGTGAATATTGTAATCAAAGAGAAGCAGAGGCAGTATTAAAACAAAAATTAAATGGAAAAATTCAAATAATTCATTTATGCTCAGTTTGTGCTAACTCAATGCTATTAAATAATTTTTTCTCAGATTTTAGTGTTAATAATATTTTTGCAAAAAATCTTGAAACAATGCCAAAAACAAAAAAAGTTTGTAGCAAATGTGGAGCTTCTTTTGAAGATATAGTAAGCTCTGGAAGAATTGGTTGTAGTTATTGTTATGATGAGTTTGCAAATGAAATTAATAGAACAATTGAGAAAGTTCATGGTAAAGCTGTACATATAGGTAAAAAACCTAGAAGTGCTAAAAAAATAAGTGAAAGAAAACAACTTATTGCAGAATATAGAAACAAGCTTAATAAATTAGTTGTAGAACAAGAATTTGAGGAAGCTGCATTACTTCGTGATAAAATAAAAATGTTAGAAAGCGAGGGAATGTAAAATGAATCAAATAAGTAATTATGGGGAATATAGAGAAATTGTATTGTTTAGTAAAATTAAGCTGTTGAGGAATGTTGAAAACTTACCTTTTTGCAATAGAATGACATTAGAACAAAAAAATGTGTTAAAAAATATCATAACTCAAATATATAGTTACAATGAGTATCTTTCTAAGTATTTAACAATGATAGATATGAACACAGCTACTGATGATGAGAAAAATTTTGCAAAACAAGCTTTATCAGAACAAGATGAAGTAGATAAATTAGTATTTACATCACATAAAAATGATGTATCTATTTGTGTAAATGATATTGAACACTTAACAATACAAGCTAACTGTTTAGGGTTAAACTTAAATAAAGTATATGGTATATGCAATAATATAGATGATATATTTGATAATAGTTTATCATATGCTTTTGATGAGAAAAAAGGGTATTTAACAACATCTCCATATGATTTAGGAACAGCTTTAAGAGCTTGTGTAATATTACATTTACCAGCTTTAGAACAATCGGGAATGATGCAAAGACTAAGTGCTACAATAGAGAAAATGGGATTAAGAATTAGTAGCATATTTTCTGATGTTGATGATAATGGTGCAATATATAGAATATCAAATCAGTTGACATTAGGAATAACTGAAAAAGATTCTATATTAAATTTAGATAGTATAGTTAGACAAATAATAGATAGCGAAATTTTAGCAAGAAATAATTTGATTCAAAACAGATTACAAGTGGAAGATAGTGTATTTAGAAGTTTAGGTATATTAAAATATGCTAGAAGTATGAGTATTGATGAATTTTTGAGATTATATTCCAGAGTAAGATTAGGAATAGCGACTTCAATTATAAAAGATATAGATTTAGATAAATTTGATGAACTTTTAAATATAGTAAATGATAATAACATTTGTAATATGGCTAAAGATAGATTGTCTTTGGGTGAGAAAGATTTTATTCGTGCTAAAATTATAAGAGAAAATTTAAATTAAAATTAATCTCTCACAAAGACAATTTGTTATGCCTTAACAAATGTTTGTGGGGGATTTTTTATGTATATATTTAATAAATTGACGGATTATGCAAATACATCATTGAACGAAGCTATTGCAATAGCTTCAAGATTAGGGCATACATTTGTGGGTAGTGAACATTTGTTATATGGTTTAGTGATAAAGGAAGTATCTGTATCAAGTACATTATTAGCCAAAAAAGGAATAAAAAGAACTGATGTATACAATAAGCTTATAGAACATGATGGCCAAGGAGAAAGTTTGAGACTATCTCCAGAAAATTTCACACCAAGATTAAAAAAAATAATAGAGTATTCTATGGTTCAAGCACAAAAATTAAGACATAAACAAGTTGGTACAGAACATTTATTGCTATCCATTTTAGAACAGCAAGAAGGTTATGCCTTGTTAATTTTAAAAGAATTAGGTATAGATATAGATGTGTTATATACAGATATAATAGATGATTTAATGAAAATGACAGGAGTGTCAAAAGAAACAGATAACACAGATATACCTTTAAAAAATAGTAATATAAAAGAACTATTAAAATATGGAAAAGATTTAACAGCTTTAGCAAAATCTAATAAATTAGATCCAGTATTGCAAAGAGAAAAAGAAATTAATAGAGTGCTAAAAACATTGGCTAGAAGAACAAAAAATAATCCATGTTTAATAGGAGAAGCTGGGGTGGGTAAAACTGCAATAATTGAGGGGTTAGCTCAGTTAATAGAAAATGGAGATGTAGACAAAAGTTTAAAAAATAAAAGAATAATATCTATTGATATATCTTCTGTAATAGCAGGTGCAAAATATAGAGGAGATTTTGAAGAACGAATTAAAAAAATAATAGAAGAAGTAAAATTAAATAAAGACATAATACTGTTTATAGACGAAATACATAATATTATAGGGACAGGTTCATCAGAGGGGGCTATGGACGCTGGAAACATATTAAAACCTAGTTTAGCTAGAGCAGATATACAAATTATAGGAGCGACAACACTAGATGAATATGAAAAGAAAATAGCAAAAGACTCTGCTTTGGATAGAAGATTTCAAAAAATAGAGATAGCACCACCTAATAAAGAAACAACTAAAAAAATTCTAAGAGGTTTGAAAAGTAAATATGAAGAATATCATAGAATTAAAATAACAGATGATGTTATAGATTATACAGTTAATTGTGCTGATAGATATTTAAAAGATAGATTTTTCCCAGATAAAGCAATAGATTTAATTGATGAAGCAGGTGCTACTTTGCGAATAAGAGATATTGATAAGCAAAGTATTAAAAGAAATAAACTATTAAAAGAAAAGGAAAAAGCTTTTTTAGAAAAAGATTTTGAAAAAGCAGAAAAATATAAAAAACAGGAAAAAGAAATGTTTTCAAATGAAGTATCTTTAAAAAAAGATGATGAGATATTTTTCAAAGAGTTAACTAAAAGCGATATTGCTAAAGTATTGTCAGAGTGGACTGGGATACCTATTGATAAAATAACTAAAGATGAAAGTACAAAATTATTAGAAATGGAAAGTGATTTAAAAAAGAAAGTTATAGGTCAAGATAAGGCAATAAAGACAATAACAAAAGCAGTAAAAAGAGGTAGATTAGGTCTAAGTGGTGATAAAAAGCCGATAGGTTCATTTTTATTTTTAGGAACAACAGGAGTTGGGAAAACTCAACTTAGTAAAGAATTAGCACAAATTTTATTTGACGATGAAAATGCGATGATACGACTTGATATGTCTGAATATATGGAAAAACATTCTGTATCTAAAATTATTGGAGCACCTCCAGGATATATAGGGTTTGAAGATGGAGGATATTTAACAAAAACAATACGAAGAAAACCGTATTCGTTAATTTTATTTGATGAGATTGAAAAAGCTCATAACGATGTTTTGTCAATATTACTACAGATTTTAGATGATGGAAGACTAACTGATGCGTGTGGCAAAGTTACTGATTTCAGACAGTGTATAATAATAATGACATCTAATGTTGGTGCAACAAAATTAGAAAATACTAGAAAATTAGGTTTTTCATTTCATGAAAATAATGATAATATACAACAGTTAAAAAATGACACTATGTTAAAAGAATTAAAAAAACAGTTTAAACCTGAACTTTTAAATAGGATAGATGAAATAATAGTATTTAATAATTTAAGTATTGATAATATTTCTAAAATTGGAAAAATTTTTATAAAGGATATAGAAAAAAAGTTATATGACAAAGGAATATCTTTAGAAATTGAAGAAAATTTTTTAACGCTGTTGGCTAAGAAAAGTCAGTTTGAAAAATATGGAGCAAGAGATTTAAAAAGAATAATTATAAATGAAATAGAAAATCCATTAACAGATATATTATTAGAGGATAATAAAGGATTAATAAAGAAAATATATATAGATGAGCATGGAATAAAAGTTATAAAAAAAGAGTGTAATGATTTATGTTTATTAAACTAAAAAGAAGGTATCACAATATTTTGTGATACCTTCTTAAATATGTAGTATTATTACAAAATTAGTTTGCTAAACCGTCAACAACACCTGCAGCCCATTTAACAGCATTTTCGATGTCAGCATCTTTAACTTTACCTTTTTTGAATAAACCGTTTTTAACATTTATTGATAATTCAGAAACAACATTTACATCTCTTGATGTAGCCATTTCTTTTAGTTCATTTAAGCAAGCAGTTGTATCAGAACCGATAACAACAAAAGCAATATTTTTTACTCTGCTTGGGTTTAAGTAAGACATAAATTTAGTTACTTTTTCATCTAATTTTTTACCAGCATCAACGCAAACGAAAACTAATTTTTCATTTTCACAGTTATAAGCTGGTGGAATTTGGTCACAAGTAGCACCTTGAGCACGAGCGATAGATGCAGCTATATCATCAGCACCGCAACCTTTTGTAAAATGAAGCATACGCATTTTAAATTTCATAGTAAAGTCCTCCAAAATATCAAATTAAAATAAACTGTAATTATTATTATAGCACAAATAAAAATAAAACGACATATAAAATAAAAAAACTATGTTTTAAACAAAAAATGTATTGATATTTAGTACAAAAAAACAATATAATAGGTTTATATTATTGATAAATTATTAATAATATGATAATATAGTACGCAGACACATAAAAGGAGAAATCAAGATGAAGATAAAAGGGATAATATATGTTGTTGTATCTGCAATATTATTTGGTATAACACCTATAATTTCAAGTTATACATATCAATTAGGAAATAATGCATTGTCATTAACATTTTATAGAAATTTATTTGTACTTCCTATATTATTTTTATTAACTTTAAAAAGTGGAGAGAGTATTAAGTTAGATAAAAATCTTATATTAAAAATATTGCCTATTGGTGTAATTGGTGTTGCCTCTACAACATTAATGTTATATTCATCTTATAATTATATTGGTGTGGGAGTTGCTACAACAGTTCATTTTATGTACCCTGTTTTTGTTGCATTAATTTGTAAGATTTTCTTTAAAGATAAGTTAGGAATAACAAAAATACTGATATTATTTTTAGCTAGTATAGGAGTTATATTTTTCTTAGAAGGAGATTTATCTGGACAAATAATAGGATTAGTATTAGCTATAGTTTCAGCAATGACATATGCTTATTATATAGTAGCTATAGAAAAACAAGGTTTTAAAAATATTAATCCGTATAAGCTAACTTTTTATTTTGCTTTGTGTTCATCAATAACAATGTTAGTATATAATATTTTTGCAAGAGATATTGTATGGAATTTAAGCCCTAAGGCATATTTTTTAGTGTTTATAATTGCAATTGCAACATCTTTTTTAGCAGTTATGTTATTACAATTAGGGATAAAGGAATTGGGGGCGTCAACAGCTTCTATTTTATGTATGTTTGAACCTATATCCAGTGTGTTATTTGGAGTTATCATTTTAGGAGAAAAGATGACACTTAATAAAATAATTGGTAATGTATTGATAATATCTGCAGTATTAATATTAATATTATATGATTCAAGGAAAAGTAAACAATAAAAAAGGGACAAGAAAACTTGTCCTTTTTTATTATTAAAGAAAAATGAAAATTATGATTTGTATGTCTTGTAGTTAGTTATAACTAACTTGTGTATATAATAACACAATACAAATATAAAGTCAATATTTTTTATAAAAAAATAATTGTTAAAAATTAATTAAAATTTATGAATAAAAAATTGGTTATAATATAACTTAAATAGATAAATTTATAAGGAGATATTTTTATGGAAAATATAAATAATTGGAATTTAAGAAAGATGTTTCCAACAGATAATGATTGGTATGATAGATTAAACTATATAAAAAATATTGTTGATGATTTGTGTTCAAGAAAAGGCAATTGTGCTACAAGTGCTGATGAACTATTGAAAACAGTAAAACAATATTTTGAAATAGATGAAAAACTTTATGAGTTAGAAGTTTTTGCAAATTCAAATTTTGACCAAGATATGTCAGATAAAACAGCAAAACATTTATATGAAGTTTGTCAAAATGAGTCTACATTAATAGGCGAAAAATTATCATTTTTAACACCAGAATTGATGCAGTATGATATGGAAACTTTTAATAAATATAAACAAGATTGTAAAGAATTAGAAGAATATGAATTTTGGTTTGAAAACTTATTCGATAAGAAAAAACACATTTTATCAAATGAGTTAGAAACTTTGTTAGTTAGACTTAACGACATGGGTGAAAGCTTTTCAAAAGTTTATGCAGATTTAGTAGTAAATGATTTTGAATATGAAGATATTAAAAATCCTGAAGGTGAAACAGTAAAAGCTGATGAAGCTAATTATCAAATAGCATTACAAAGCTATGACAGAAGCTTTAGAGAAAGATACTATAAATCACTTTTAACAACTTATGGAAAATATAAAGATACATTGACATCTATATATTATGGTTCTGTAAAAAATGATGTTTTTACAGCAAAAACAAGAAAATATGAAAATGCAAGAGCGATGTCTTTGTTTGCAAATCATATACCAGAAGAAGTTTATGATAACTTATTAAAAACAGTTGAAGAAAATACAAAACCATTACATGATTACGTAAAATATAGAAAAGAAAAAATGAATATAGACGATGTTCATTTTTATGATTTGTTTGTACCATTAGTAAAAGAAAGTGCAAAAACATATAGTTATGAAGAAGCAAAAGAACTAGTTTTAAAAGCTACTGCAATATTAGGAGAAGATTATACAGCATTAGTTCAAAGAGCGTTTGATGAAAGATGGATTGATGTATATCCTAAACCAAATAAAAGACCAGGAGCATATTCTACTGGTTCTTACAAATCATATCCATATATATT
Organism: Oscillospiraceae bacterium; assembly: GCA_017887325.1. Classification (GTDB taxonomy): domain Bacteria; phylum Bacillota; class Clostridia; order Oscillospirales; family Ruminococcaceae; genus Massiliimalia. The sequence goes on from JAGHIE010000007.1 coordinate 71,129, forward strand.
ATTAAACTATACAGGAACATTAGACGATGTATTCACATTGGCTCACGAAGTAGGACACTCAATTCATACACATTATAGTTGTCAAAATCAACCATATCAATATTCATCATATAGCATTTTCTGTGCTGAAGTTGCTTCAACATTAAACGAGCAATTATTAAGCAAATATTTATATGACAATGCAACAGATGATAATGAAAAAGCGATTTTATTAGATAAAAAAATTAACGATATTCGTTCAACATTCTATCGTCAAACTATGTTTGCTTCATTTGAATATCAAACACATAAATGGGTTGAAAGTGGAGAACCTTTAATTTCAACAAAATTATGCGATTTACATGCAGATTTGAATAAACTATATTATGGTGAAGACTTTGTAGTTGATACAGAATTAAGCTATGAATGGTCAAGAATTCCTCATTTTTATTCTGCATTTTATGTTTATCAGTATGCTACAGGTATTTCAGCATCTATTGCTATAGCAAAAAATATATTTGAAAATGGACAAAAAGCTATTGATGACTATAAACAATTTTTAAAAGGTGGTAGCAGTAAAAATCCTATAGATATGTTAAAAGTAGCAGGTGTTGATATGGCAAGTAAAGATGCAATATTAGCAACAACTGAAGATTTTGCTAACACTTTGAAATTATTAAAAGAGTTGAACTAAATTTAAAGGTCAGCAGTAAATAAAAACTGCTGACTTTTTTTGTTAAAACTTGAATAAAAATATAGGTAATGTTATTATACTTTATAAGATGAATTAAAAGGAGAGTGGATATATGTTAAGTGTAAAAGAAAAAGACATGATCTGTGGCTTTGAAGTTGAAAAAATACAAGAAGCTAAAGAAATAAACTCTAAAACATATTTGATGAAACATAATAAATCTGGTGCAAGATTATTTTATATAGAAAATGATGATGAAAACAAAACTTTTGGTATTGGTTTTAAAACAACACCTGAAAATAGTACAGGTGTATTTCATATTTTAGAGCACTCTGTTTTATGTGGTTCTAAAAAATATCCTGTAAAAGAGCCTTTTGTTGAACTTATAAAAAGTTCATTGCAAAATTTTTTAAATGCATTTACTTTTCCTGATAAAACAATATATCCTTTTTCAACAACAAACGAAAAAGATTTTACGAATTTAATGCAAGTTTATACAGATGCTGTTTTTAATCCTAGCATATATGAAAAACCAGAAATTTTTATGCAAGAGGGTTGGAGTTACGGATTAAATGAAAACGATGAATTATTTACATCAGGGGTGGTACTAAATGAGATGAAAGGTGCATATTCAAGTAGAGATACTTTATTGATGAATAATATTGATAAAGTATTATTCCCTGATACTTGTTATGGATTTTCATCAGGTGGGGACCCAAAAGAGATTGTAAAATTAACTTATGATGAATTTTTAAACACACATAAAAAATATTATAGTCCAAATAACAGCTATATATTTTTATATGGTAAGATGAATGTTGAGGAAAAACTAGAATTTTTGGATAGAGAATATTTATCTAAAATAGAAAATCTAAATGATGAAATAAAGATTGATAAACAAGGTAAAATTGACAAGAAAGAAATAGTTGAATACTATTCTATATCAAAAGATGAAGAAGAAAAAGATAACACTTTGATAGCTTTAGCCGGAGTTATGGCAGACTTTGATGATAAGGAAAAAATTATTGCTGGAGATATTGTATTCGATTATTTACTAGAAACAAATGAATCTCCACTAAAAAAAGCAGTTTTGGAAAAAGAACTAGCTAAAGATGTATTTGGTGGTGTATTATCAGGAATATTACAACCATACTTTATTTTACAATTACAAAATAGTAATGATAAAGATACAACAAGATTAAAAGAAGTTGTAAATGATGTTGTTAAAAAAGTTATAAATGATGGAATAGACAAAGAGTATATTCATTCTTCTCTTGATAGATTAGAATTTAAAAAGAGAGAAGGAGAAACAGGATATTATCCAAAAGGTATCTATTATATGATAAAAATGTTTGACTTTTGGTTGTATGGCGGAAATCCTGTAGATGCTTTTAGTTATGATGAAACCATAAAGAATTTACACAAATTAGCTGATGAGGGATATTTTGAAAAGCTTTTATCTGAAATGTTAATTAATAATGATAATATGGCTAGTGTTGTATTATTACCTTCTAAAACATTATTAGATGAAGAACTACAAAAAGAAAAAGAATTTTTATCTAATAAAAAAGAAAGTATGACTTCTGATGAATTAAATGATATTATTGAAAAATCTAAAAAATTAAAAGAGTTTCAACAATCACAAGACACAAAAGAAAATTTACAAAAATTGCCAAAACTTTCAATAAATGACATTTCAAAAGACGAATTAGAAATACCTTTAGAAGAAAAAGAAATAAACGATAGAAAAGTGTTATATCATAATATTTTTACTAATAAGATTGTTTATGTAAAATATTATTTTGACTTAAATCATTTGTCAGAAGATGAGATTTTATATTTAACTATATTAAGTGAACTATTTTCTGATATGCCAACAAAAAATACAGACTTATCACATTTACAAAAGAAAATTCGCTCAAATCTTGGTGATTTTAATACAACTATTAAAAGTTATCAAGATATTAAAAAAGACAATTCATTAGAAGGTGTTTCTTTAAAATTCTGTGTATCATTTAGTATGTCAGAAGAAAAAATAAGTAAAGCACTTGATTTAGTAGATGAAATCTTAATTGATAGTATCTTTGATAATAAAGATATAATGAAAATAGTAGAACAATATAAGATAAGTTTAGAAAGCTCCATGATGCAAAGTGGACATTTAACTGCTTTGGTAAGAATGAGTAGTTACTATTCATATTTATCTAAATATCTTGATATGTTAGAAGGTATAGAACAGTTAAAATTTACACAAGATATTTTAAAAGAAAATAGAGATATTTCAACAACTTTAGAAAATATTGTTAAAAAGATATTTGTAAAAGATAATATGATAATTAGTATAGCAGGTAGTGAAAAAGCATTTGGTGATGTTGTAAATTATGAAAGTAGAATACCTGATACAAAAATTGATTTTAAAAATAAATTACAAGTATCATTAAATCAGGATACAAACGAAGGGTTTGTTATTCCTGCTGATATAGCATATGTTACAATGGGTTATAATTTTGGTTCATTGGGTTATGATTATAATGGTGCTATGCAAGTTGTTGCCAAAATTGCCTCTTTACAATATTTATGGAATAAAGTTAGAGTGCAAGGTGGCGCATATGGAGCAGGTTTAATCGTGGGTTCTAGTAAAAATTTAAGCTATTATTCTTACAGAGATCCTAATGTAAAAGATACTATTAATTCTTATAAAGATACAGCAAGCTTTTTAAATGATTTAGAAATGTCACAAGAAGAAATAGATTCATTTATTATTTCAACAGTAGCTGGTAGGGATAAACCTTTAACACCTAAACAAAAAGCAGTTGTTGGAGATGAGATATATTTTAAAAACATTTCTAAAGAGAATATAAGAAAAGAAAGAAACGAAATATTATCAACTACAATTGAAGATATAAAACATTTTGCAAAAATACTAGATAGTATTGATGATAAGTATTTTGTTTGTGCTGTTGGTAATAGTGAAAAAATAGAGAATTCAAAAGAATATATTAAATCAATTAAATCTTTGAAATAGAAAAAAGGTTATCGCTAATTTAGCGATAACCTTTTTATATTATATTAATTTCTCATATGCAACTCTAAGAGAACTATCTTCTAAATATATTGTTCCACATTCTTTAAAATCATTTTTTTCTAAAAATTTTCTCATAGCGTTATTTAAAGAATGTGTATCAATTTTAATAGAATGAATATTATTTTTAATAGACAAATCAGCACAAAAATCTAATATGAATTTTGCAACACCATTTCTTTTATAAGTGTCATCAACAGCTATTCTATGAATTACACTATATACATCATCTGATAGCCAATTTCCGTCAATATAATTATAAGTAGGCTCAATATCAAAAGATATAAAGAATGTTGCTACTACTTTGTTATCAATTAATACTACATAACTGTTGTCTAGTGAAATATCGTTTAAAATTACTTCTTCATTTGGATAACCATTTTGCCATTGATCAATATTTTGTGATTTTAAATATTTTTTTGCCATATCTATAACTGACAAAATATCTTTTATATCGTCTTTTGTTGATTTTCTAATTTGCATGTTTTACTCCTGTTTTGTCGATTTTTTATATTGTGTATAAAGATACAAAGTAATATTTCCTAAGAAATATTACTTTGTATTCTAAATAATTTTTGTTGTATATTCTTCGATGTTCCAAACATCAGTAACAACATCTTGATAAAATTCTGGTTCATGGCTTACTAAAATAACTGTGCCTTTGAACTCTTTGACAGCTTTTTTAAGTTCATCTTTAGCTTCAATATCAAGGTGATTTGTAGGTTCGTCTAATACAAGAAGATTAACTTCTTTAAGCATTAATTTGCAGAGTCTAACTTTGGCATTTTCTCCACCAGAAAGAACTCTCATTTGACTTGTAATATGGTCATTGTTAAGACCACATTTTGCAAGACTTGCTCTAACTTCACCATTTGTCATAGTAGGATATTCTTGCCAAATTTCTTCTAAGGCTGTGTTTTCAGAAGCACTTTCTTCTTGTTCAAAATATCCTACTTCAAGAAATTGGTCATGTTCTACTGTACCACTTATAGGTGGTATTATGTTCAATATAGTTTTTAATAGAGTTGATTTACCTAAACCATTTACACCTTTAATAGCAATTTTTTGATTTCTTTCTATTATGAAGTTTAAAGGTTTAGTCAAAGGTTCTGAGTAACCTAATACTAAGTTTTCTGCAACAATAACATTTCTACCAGTAGTCCTAGCAGATTTAAAAGAAAAAGTAGGTTTAATTTTTGATTTTCCTAAATCTATAATTTCCATTTTATCAAGTTTTTTCTGTCTTGATTTTGCCATATTTGTTGTTGCTACTCTAGCTTTGTTTCTAGCAATAAAATCTTCTAAATGAGCAATTTCTTTTTGTTGTTTTTCGTATGCTAATTCTAATTGTCTGCGTTTTAGTTCATACATATCTTTAAATTGATAATAATTGCCAGTATATCTTGTTAATACTGCGTTTTCAATATGATAAATTACATTGACAACATCATTTAAAAATGGAATATCGTGTGATACTAAAATAAAAGCATTTTCATAATTTTGTAGAAAGTTTTTTGACCAGAATATGTGGTTTTCATCAAGAAAGTTTGTAGGTTCGTCTAGAATTAAAATCATAGGATTTTGTAAAAGTAATTTTGTTAATAATACTTTTGCTCTTTGTCCACCACTTAATTCGCTTACATCTCTATCCAATCCAATATCGCCTAATCCTAAACCGTTGGCATATTCTTCTATTTTAGAGTCGATTACATAAAAACCACTGTGTTCTAAAATGTCTTGAATTTCTCCAACATCTTCTAGTAGTTTTTCCATTTCTTCTTCTGAACAATCGCTCATTTTGTCATATGCTTCAAGCATTTCTTTTTCCAATTCAAATAGGTGAGAGAAAGCTTGTTTTAAAATATCTCTTATTGTTTTACCTTTTTCTAAAACACTAAATTGGTCTAAATAACCAACTGTTATATGTTTACACCAAGATATATTACCTTCATCAGGTGTCAAATTTCCTGTTATTATGTTTAAAAAAGTCGTTTTACCTTCTCCGTTAGCACCAACTAAACCAATATGTTCACCTTTTAATAATCTAAAAGAAGCATTTTCTAATATTTTTCTACCACCAAAACCGTGATTTACATTTTCAACATTTAAAATACTCATAAATATCTCCTTAAATATTTAAAAATCAATCTAAGTATAACAAAAAAGCTCTACAATCTCAAGATTGTAGAACCTAAATTTAATTTGAAGTATCCATATTATTATCAGATAGAGTATCAGAATTTTCACTATTATCGCTAGAAGATGTGTTTTTATCTATTTCCTCGGAAATAGAGGAGCTGGTATCTGATTTATCAGAGTTATCATTGTTAGTATTTGAATTATCTTTTGATGTAATATCATCTGATACTGATGAATTATTATCTATTTTATTTAGTTGATATCCAAATTTAGATAAAATTGTATCTAATCCATAATGTTTAACAACAACTATACCTAAAACACCACTTGCTATTATAGCCATTATTATAAAAGCTAAAAAAGCAGTAAAACAGCCACCTCTTTTAACAGTTTTGTTTACAACTTTAGGACTGTCATTATAATATCTAGGAGATTTTTGTTTTTTAGGTTTAGCCTTTTTATATTTTACTTTTTTAGATTTATTAAAAGGGGAAGAAAAATTACTCTTTCTTTTTTTCTTATAATTATTTGACTGGTTATTATTATAATTTGTATCTTTACCATAATAAAATTCTGATGTATCTTCTAAATCATCATAGTAATCATCATAATCATGATTGTGATTATAATTTGTATTTTTATGAGAGTAAATGTCGTTATTTATAGATTTACGGAGAAGATATCCACAATGTTTGCAAAACAATTCATCATCTGGATTTTCTTTTTTACAATTAGAACAAATCAAAAAAATTACTCCTTTCGTTATTTTTCATCATTATACAACATAAATATTAATTAGATAAAAATGAAATTTAATGTTTTTTTGAGAAATACATAATAATATGATATAATATTAAAAAATATTGTAGCAGGTGATAATGTGGAAGATTTATCTAGTATGAACTTTAGTGAATTGTGTAATTATTGTATAGAGAATATAAAACCAAATAAAAAAAGTATTATTGATTTAGAAAATTATTTGATTGAAAAATATGACGCAAAAAAAGTTGAAGTTTCAAAAGAAAGATTAAATATAATAAAAAATAATGTTGTAATGTTAAATCATCAACATTTGCTAACAGATACTAAACAATTAGATTTAAACACAACAGACGAGCAAAAGAGTGAAATGATATCAATAATGCAAGAGAGAACAGAACAAATAAATAATTTAACAGTAGAACAGCTAGGGTTAGATATAGTTGTAATGGCAATAGTGAGAAACGAAAAAAGTTTAGATTTATTTAGTGATAAAGCTAAGCAATATGGATTATCATTAGATGAATATAAAGAGGAAGTATTGTGGTTAGAAATGGAAAGAAGCACAGAATATGTTTCTATGACAACTCCATTACTACAAGATGAAATAAAATTATTTTTAGGTTTAGAACAAGAAGATTTAGACAATAAAACTAGTAGATTTTATCAATATGTATTGGCTTTTCAAAATAAATATAAAAAATAAGAAATTCCCTAAACAATCTATTATAGATTGTTTAGGGAATAATTTATTTAAACATATCTTTTTTAACAAGGATAAGCCACACAACAATAGTAGCCACAAATGATATTGCCAAAGGAAACCATTGAAAATGATCTAAGAATAAACCGTTTGTAATATTCATACCATAATAACTAAAGATCATTGTAGGAATAGACATCAAAATTGTGATAGAAGTTAAAACTTTCATTACAATGTTTAAGTTATTTGAAATAATAGAAGCAAATGCGTCCATAGTACCAGACAAGATACTGGAATAGATGTTAGCCATTTCAATAGCCTGTTTTACTTCGATTAATACGTCTTCTAGCAAATCTTGGTCTTCTTCATACATTTTTATAACACGGCCACGAAGAATCTTTTCAAGAGTAACTTCGTTAGATTTTAAGGAAGTTGAGAAATAAACAAGTGATTTTTCTAATCCTAATAATTCAATAAGTTCTTGGTTTTTCATTGATTTGTGCAATTTGCTTTCTAAGTTTGAAGATAATCTATCAATTTGTTTTAGGTATTGAAGATATCTTGTCGCACCTCTAAATAATAAAGATAGTAAAAATCTTGTTTTAAGTTCAGTTTTAACATTTTTAACTAAACCGTTGGCAAAATCTTCTATTACAGGATTTTCTTTAAAACTTATAGTAATTATATTAGCTTGTGTAATAATAATACCAATAGGCATTGTAGTGTAGTGAACTGTATCATTATCTTCGTTTGTCATAACAGGCATGTCTATGATAACTAATGTTGTATCATCTTCATTTTCAATACGAGATGATTCTTCTTCGTCAAGAGAAGATAAAACAAAACCCTTATCCACTTTTAAATCATCAACTAGATAAGAGATTTCTTCACTAGTAGGATTCACAACATTTATCCAACAACCGTTAATATAATTTGCAATTTTAGTAATTTGATTATTTTCAGTTTTATAAAAGTTAATCATGGTATAATACCTCCTAAAGTGTAAATTACACACTTTAAGAAGCGGTTTTATATATAAAGATAACTAAAACCGTTTCTTAAATGTGTATTTAAGTTTTTAAAATAGCACTGCTCAGGGTCAGGTTTCATAATAAACACAAACTTTACACCATTACGGTTAAAGTTATCTCCTTTCTGAATATAATTAAATGTAATTAATTAAATCACATATTTACTTAATTATAGCATATAAATATGTGTTTGTGAATAAATTTGATAATTAAATTAAGAAAAAATTAACTAGTACCATTATTAATTATTATAGGCTTTATTGTATTATATATGTGCATATGTTATAATTACAGTAATTTCCCAAGAAATAAAAATATAGGAGGTGTTTTTTTGAAATTAGAAGAAATGTTTAGTGAAGATAAAATAGGCAAATCTTTTACCAAAAGAATGATGTTTTTAATAGTTTTTGTAATTGTTTTGGTATATGCAGTTTTTCATTTGCAAGAAGTAATTGGCCTTATAAATACTGGAATAGGTATGATATCTTCATTTTTAGCAGGTATTGTTATAGCTTTTATATTAAATATAATTTTAAAACTATTTGAAGAAAAAGTTTTTAAGGGATTAAATCAAAAAAACAATAAAATATGGGAAAAATGTAGACGAGGAGTGTGTATATTACTTTCATTTATAGTAGTGACATTATTCTTAGTATTTGTTTTGTTTTTAGTTGTTCCAGAAGTTGTTAGTTCTTTAAACAAATTAATTCAATCAGCTCCAGGATATATAAAAGAAACCTCTTTGTTTTTAATGAATTTGGTAAATGATTTAAAACTTCCAGAAGATGTAAGAAAACAAATAGAATCATTTTTCTTAAATTTAGACTGGAATAAAATTATAAGCATGGTAACAACTATTACAGGTAATTTAGCAGGTTCATTAATAAATGCAATAGTTGGAATTACATCAGGTGCTTTTTCTTTCTTAATGAGTATAATTTTTGCTATTTATATGTTAGCTAGTAAAGAAAAATTGATATTAAATGTAAAAAGATTAGTATATGCTTTTCTACCTAAAAAAGCAGCTGTTAAAGTTGTTTCTGTTGGTTCTTTAGCAAACAATATATTTGCTAAATTTGTAGCTGGTCAATGTACAGAAGCTTTAATTTTAGGTTCTTTATGTTATTTAGGTATGTCTATATTGCGTTTAGATTATGCGTTATTAATAAGTGTTTTAATAGCTATATCAGGGCTTGTTCCTATATTTGGTGCATATATTGCAGCAGTTTTAGGAGGATTACTATTATTACTAGTAAATCCAGTATCAGCTTTAATATTTTTGATTTTCTATGTAATTTTACAAAATATTGAAGGTAATTTGATTTATCCAAAAGTAGTAGGAAACTCTGTTGGGTTGCCAGGAATTTGGGTAATGTTATCATTAATGGTAATGGGAAGTATATTTGGATTTATAGGATTACTTATAGCAGTACCTACATTTTCTGTAATATATTCAGTTATAAAAGAAATGACATTTAATAGATTGAAAAATAAAGATATTACAACAGATCAAATTAATAAAAATGATTTAGAGTACAAACCTATACCACCAAAAACAAAATTAGAACAAGAACCAGTTAAAACTCAAATATCTAAAATAGATGTTAAAAAATAGTAAAATTTTTATTGAAAATAAAAATGAATGGTGATATAATCAAAGATGTAGTTTTTAACAAACTACATCTTTTTTTCATAGCAGAGTAGATTTTTGTGCGTAACTTTTATAAGTTTTACAGTGCTGTTTGAACGGGGAGTTGTCAAGCAGACGAAAAGGTTATACACCTTACGGTACAAATATCGCATCCCGCTGCTACATATAAGGGTTATATTATATTTTAATACCTTTTTGTGTGGCAAAAATTTTAACAACAAGGAGGTATTACTGTATGAAAAAAGAAAACATTTTTAAACAATCAGCCCAAGAACTTAAAAGCACTAAATCAATAGTTGTTACTGCAATGTTAATAGCTATTTACATAATAGTGTATGTATTTGGCACTATTAGAATTAGTGAAGTTTTAGAGGTTAGATTTCAAGGTTCCATATTAGGAATAATTGGGTATATGTTCGGACCAGTTGTTGGAGGAATCTCAGGAGGAACAGCAGATTTGCTAAAACTTATTATAAGACCTTCAGGTGGAATTATAATAGGATTTACAATTAGTGAGATACTAAGAGGAATATTATATGGCTGTTGTTTTTACAAATCTAAGATAACATTTACAAGAGTATTAATTGCTGTTACTATAAGTACTTTTGTTATTAATATGTTACTAAACACATTTTGGTTAAGCCAATATTTTGGAAGTAGCTTTATAGGATTGTTATCAGGAAGATTTGTAAAAGAGCTTATTATGTATCCGATACAAATAGTAATTTATTATACTGTATTAAAAACATTTAGTAGTGTTAAAATATTTAAAAGAATATAAGAATATATTTGAAATTGTTTTAAAGGTGAAAAAGATAATCAACTTTTATAGTTGGTTATCTTTTTTTATACTATTGTAGTGTAAATTTGAAAAAAGTGAATAAGTGTGCTAAAATAGTTGACAATAAAATATAATAGATGTAAAATAAGAACAAATGTTCTGTATGTAAATAAAGTGGAGAAAATGTAATGAGTGAAGAAAATTTATTTGAATTAACAGCGCCTTTTAAAGCTACTGGGGACCAACCTAAAGCAATTGAAAAATTAGTAGAAGGAATAAAAAGAGGAGATAGAGAACAAACATTGTTGGGTGTAACTGGATCCGGTAAAACTTTTACAATGGCTAATATTATATCTCAAGTTAAAAAACCTACATTGGTTTTAGCACATAATAAAACTTTAGCAGCACAGTTGTGTAGTGAGTTTAAAGAGTTTTTTAAAAATTCCGCAGTTGAATACTTTGTATCTTATTATGATTATTATCAACCAGAAGCATATATCCCTAATACTGATACTTATATAGAAAAAGATAGTGCTATAAATGACGAAATAGATAAACTACGACACTCAGCAACACTAGCTTTATCAGAAAGAAAAGATGTAATAATAGTAGCAAGTGTGTCTTGTATTTATTCTTTGGGAAGCCCGATTGATTATCGTAATATGGTAATTTCTTTGAGAACTGGTATGGAAAAAACAAGAGATGAAATTATTAGAAAATTAGTAGATATTCAATATGAAAGAAATGACATAAATTTTATTCGTAATAAATTTAGAGTAAGAGGAGATGTTTTAGAGATATTTCCTGCTTATTCTGGAGATAATGCTATAAGAGTAGAGTTTTTTGGAGATGAGATAGACAGAATATCTGAAATAAACACATTGACAGGAGAAGTAAAAAGTGTTTTATCACATGCAGCTATATATCCTGCGTCACATTATATCGTTCCACCAGATAAGCTAAGAATTGGTATTGAAGAAATAGAGCAAGAACTTGAAGAAAGAGTAAAATATTTTAAAGAAAATGAGATGCTTTTAGAAGCACAAAGAATTAGTCAAAGAACAAAATATGACATAGAAATGCTAGAAGAAACAGGGTTTTGCAAAGGAATAGAAAACTATTCAAGAATTTTATCAGGTAGAAAAGCAGGAAGCACACCATATACTTTATTAGACCACTTTGGTGATGATTTTTTAATTATTGTTGATGAATCTCATGTAACAATACCACAAGTTAGAGGTATGTATTTTGGTGACCATGCAAGAAAGAAAACTTTGATAGATTATGGCTTTAGATTGCCATCTGCATATGATAATAGACCTTTAAATTTTGATGAGTTTTACAATAAAATGCACCAAACAATATATGTCTCTGCAACACCAGGAGAGTTTGAAAAAGAACATTCAACACAAGTTGTAGAGCAAGTAATTAGACCAACAGGATTACTAGACCCATTAATTAGTGTAAGACCTACAGAAGGGCAAATTGAAGATATAGTTAGTGAAATAAATGTTAGAGTAGCAAAAAAAGAAAGAACTTTAATAACTACACTAACTAAGAAAATGGCAGAAGATTTGACAAGTTATTTAGAAAATTTAGGTATAAAAGTTAGATATATGCACCACGATGTAGATACTATGGAAAGAATGGAAATTATAAGAGATTTACGACTTGGTGAATTTGATGTTTTGGTAGGTATTAACTTATTAAGAGAAGGTTTGGATATACCAGAAATATCTTTAGTTTGTATATTAGATGCTGATAAAGAAGGTTTCTTGAGAAGTGAAACTTCTCTTATTCAGACAATAGGTCGTGCAGCTAGAAATGCAGAAGGACAAGTTATACTTTATGCAGATAGCGTAACTCCGTCAATGGAAAGAGCTATAAGAGAAACAGAGCGTCGTAGACAAATTCAAATGAAGTATAACGAAGAAAATGGAATTGTTCCAAAAACTATCAAAAAAGATGTAAGAGAAATTTTAGAAATATCCAAAAAAGAAATGGATAATGATGTTAGAAAAACTAAAAAACGCATGAATGAAAAAGAAAAACAAATGATGATTAAGAAATTAACTGCACAAATGAAAGAAGCTGCTAAACTTTTAGAATTTGAATATGCTGCTGAATTAAGAGATAAGATAGCAGAACTTACAGGTGAAAAGAAATAGAGGAATTATAATGCGTACAGAAAAAGAAATGATTGATTTAATTATGGATTACGCAAACAACAATGATAATGTAAAAGTTGTTGCTATGAATGGTTCAAGAGTTAATCAAAAAATTAAAAAAGATATATTTCAAGATTATGATATAGTCTATTTAGTTGAAAATTTTTCTGAGTTTGTGAAGGATTTGTCTTTTGTTGATTATTTCGGTGATAGACTTATTATGCAAACACCAGATATTATGGACAATGAAGATTATATTGCTAATAAAAGAATTGCATTTTTAATGCAGTTTTCAGATGGAAATAGAATAGATTTAACCATTAGAGATATTTCAGATATAGAAAATTATATCAAAGAAGATTCTCTCACTAAAATTTTATTAGATAAAAGTAATTATGTTAAACAAATAGTTAATCCAACAGACAAAGATTATTTAATTAAAAAGCCTAATAAAACAGAATTTTTTAATAGCTGTAATGAATTTTGGTGGGTAAGTCCATATGTTGCAAAAGGTTTATGGCGTGAAGAAATTTTGTATGCAAATTATCATATAGACAGGTGTTTGAGAAAAGAACTTTTAAAAATGCTAGAATGGAAAATAGGAATACAAAATAATTTTAATGTTTGTGTTGGTAAGTGTGATAAGTATATAAAAAATTATTTATCAGAAGAAGATTTTAATAATTTGATGAAAACATATTCTTTAGAAAATTATGATAAATCTTGGAATGCTTTATTTACACTATGTGATTTATTTGAAAAGACTGCAAAATATGTTGCTTTAAATTTAGGATTTTTTTATAATCAAGAAGAAGCTTATAAAGTGAAAGAATTTTTAGTTCACATAAAAAATTTAAGTAAGAATGCAGATAGGATATATTAAAATAATTTGTGAAAGGAGTTAAATACATGGCAAAAGATAAAATAATAATAAAAGGTGCCAGAGAGCATAATCTTAAAAATATTGATGTTGAAATACCAAGAGATAAATTTGTTGTATTAACTGGATTATCAGGTTCAGGCAAATCATCTTTAGCATTTGATACAATTTATGCAGATGGTCAAAGAAGATATGTAGAAAGCTTATCATCTTATGCTCGTCAATTTTTGGGACAAATGGAAAAACCAGATGTAGACTATATAGAAGGATTATCTCCAGCTATATCAATAGACCAAAAAACAACTTCTAAAAACCCGCGTTCTACAGTGGGAACAGTTACAGAAATATATGATTACTTGCGTTTATTATACGCAAGAATAGGTATTCCTCATTGTCCAATATGTGGAAAAGAAATAAGACAACAAACAATAGACCAAATTGTAGATAAAGTTTTGGAATTAGAAGAAAGAACTAAAATACAAATTTTAGCTCCTATAATAAGAAAGAGAAAAGGAACACATATAAAAGAATTAGATAGTGCAAGAAGATCTGGTTATGTTAGAGTTAGAGTAGATGGAAATATATATGATTTATCAGAGGAAATAAAACTTGATAAAAATAAAAAACACGATATAGAAGTAATTGTAGATAGACTTGTTATAAAAGAAGAAATTCGTTCAAGACTTGCAGATTCTTTAGAAACAGCGGTTTCTTTAACAGATGGATTAGTTATAGTTGATGTTATAGGACAAGAAGAACAGTTATATTCTTTAAGCTATGCTTGTCCAGAACATGGCGTAAGTATTGAAGAATTAGAACCTAGTATGTTTTCATTTAATAACCCTAATGGTGCTTGTAAGACTTGTACAGGTTTAGGTACATTTATGAGAGTAGATGAAGACTTGGTAGTACCTAATAAAGACTTATCAATAAATGAAGGTGCAATAAAAGCAAGTGGCTGGTATTGTGCTGAAGGTAGTATAGCTCAAATGTACTATGAAGCTCTAGCTAAAGAATATGGTTTTAGTTTAGATACACCATTCAAAGATTTATCAAAGAAAGCTCAAAGTGTTATTTTTTATGGAACTGATGGAAAAGCTTTGGATATGGTAAGAGAAAATGAGTATGGTAAAAGTAATTTTAAATCAGCTTTTGAAGGTGTAATAAATAACTTAGAAAGAAGATTTAGAGAAACTCAAAGTAGTTATATGAGAGATGAAATAGCTTTAGTTATGGATTCTGTATTATGTCCTGATTGTAAAGGTGATAGGTTAAAACCAGAAATGTTATCTGTAACAGTTGGTGATAAAAATATAAGTGAGTTTTGTAAAATGTCTGTAACAAATGCTTTGGACTTTGTTGAAAACTTAAAACTAAGTAAAAAAGATGAGATGATAGCAAGTCAAATCTTAAAAGAAATAAGAGAAAGACTAGGATTTTTGAAAAGTGTTGGGCTTGAATATTTAACATTATCTCGTTCAGCTGGAACATTATCTGGTGGAGAAAGTCAAAGAATAAGGCTAGCAACACAAATAGGTTCTTCATTAGTGGGTGTTGTATATATTCTTGACGAACCAAGTATTGGATTACATCAAAGAGATAATGATAAACTACTCGATACATTGAAAAAGTTAAGAGATTTGGGCAATACTTTAATAGTAGTAGAACATGATGAAGATACGATGTTTGCAGCAGATCATATAATTGATGTTGGTCCTGGTGCTGGAGTACACGGTGGCGAGATTGTTGCACAAGGTACAGTAGATGATATACTAGCAAATGAAAATTCATTAACAGGACAATATCTTTCTGGTAAAAAGTTTATACCAGTACCAAAACAAAGAAGAAAAGGTAATGGGGAATTTATAAAAGTTGTCGGTGCTAAAGAAAATAACTTAAAAAATATAAATGTTAAAATACCTTTAGGAACATTGACATGTGTAACTGGTGTGTCTGGTTCTGGTAAATCTTCTTTAGTAAACGAAGTACTATATAAAACAATTGCAAAAGAGATTAATAAAACAAAAGTTAGACCAGGAGAAGTAAAAGAAATACAAGGTCTTGAAAATATAGATAAAATTGTAGATATAAGTCAATCTCCTATTGGAAGAACACCTCGTTCAAACCCAGCAACATATACTGGCGTTTTCACAGACATAAGAGAAGTGTTTGCTATGACTGCCGATGCAAAAATGAAAGGTTACAATGCCGGAAGATTTTCATTTAATGTAAAAGGTGGTAGATGTGAATCTTGTGAAGGCGATGGAATATTAAAAATAGAAATGCATTTCTTACCAGATATATATGTTCCTTGTGAAGTTTGTAAAGGAAAAAGGTATAATAGAGAAACATTAGAGATAAAATATAAAGGTAAGACAATTCATGATGTTTTAGAAATGACAATAGAAGAAGGCTTGACATTTTTCGAAAATATACCTAAAATACAAAGGAAGCTTCAAACTTTGTGTGATGTTGGATTGAGTTATGTTAAAATGGGACAGTCAGCAACAACTTTATCGGGTGGTGAAGCACAAAGGGTAAAACTTGCAACAGAGCTTTCTAAAAAATCTACTGGTAGAACTTTATATATTTTAGATGAGCCTACTACTGGACTTCATATAGCAGATGTTCATAAACTTACTGAGATGTTAAATAGATTAGTAGAAGCTGGAAATACAGTTTTAGTTATTGAGCATAATTTAGATGTAATAAAAATAGCAGATTATATTATCGACTTAGGTCCTGAAGGTGGAGATAATGGCGGTAAAGTAATTGCAAAAGGAACTCCAGAACAAGTTTGTAAAGTGGAAGGATCATATACAGGTAAATATTTGAAAAAAATATTAGAAAAATCAAAATATTTATAAAAAAGGTCTTTACAAAACTATACTCATATGGTATAATATAGTCAATCCAAAAGATTATATAAATCAAATAATTAATTTATAGTTTATTTTAATAGAAAAGAGGAAAATGATATGAAAAAGGTATGTGTAGTATGTGGTTGGGAATATGATCCAGAAGTAGGATACCCAGAAGGCGGTATTGAACCAGGAACAGCATTTGAAGATTTACCAGAAGATTTTGTTTGCCCATTATGTGGCGTTGGTTTAGATCAATTCGAAGATGCTGAATAATATTGAATTGTAAGAAAAAGCTCTCAACTTTTGTTGAGAGCTTTTTTAATGCAAATTTACTTGATAAAATAGTCGTAAAATGGTATACTAATCGAGAAACTAAAAAATAAGGAGAATTTTTATGATAAAACAACTACTTCAAGGTATAGTTGTCGGAGTGGCAAATATAATACCTGGTGTTAGTGGCGGTACGATGATGGTTGCTATGGGTTTGTATGATAAACTTATACATGCAGTAACCCATATAAGAACTGAATTTAAAAAAAGTATGAAATTGTTAATACCTATTTTGATCGGAGCAGGTATAGCAGTTGTCTTGTTATCAAAGTTATTTACATTTTTATTGGAAAATTATCAAATACCAACAAATTTTGCTTTTTGTGGATTGATAGCAGGTAGCTTACCATTCATATTTAAAAAAGTTAAAGGAAGTAAAATTAGTGTAAGTAAAGTGATACCATTTTTGATTTTCTTTGGTTTAGTTATTATTATGGCTTTAATGGGAGAAACAAGTGGTAAAACTGCAGATATTTCTTTTAATGTGATTAATGTTATAAAATTATTTTTAGTAGGTGTTGTGGCTGCAGCTACAATGGTTGTACCTGGTGTTAGTGGCTCTATGATGTTGATGTTACTAGGTTATTATGACATTATTTTAAAAACAATAAGTGATTTTGTAAGTGCTGTATTTAAGTTTAATGTAGATGGAATATTAACTGGTATTGGTGTTTTAATGCCATTTGGCATAGGAGTAATTGTTGGAATTATTGTCATTGCCAAAATTATTGAATTTATTTTCAACAAAGCTGAAGTACATGCATATTATGCAATTATTGGTTTGATTTTAGCATCACCAATAGCAATTTTATTAAAAACAGATTGGACAGGTGTAGGTGTGTTACCGATAGTTATTGGTATATTTACATTTGCAGCAGGCTGGTTTGTAGCAAGTAAATTAGGTGGAGAATAAATAATAGCAGTAGATATATCGTCTACTGCTATATTTGTGTCATATTATTGATTTTTAAATTAATAAATGATATAATTAAACGAGTTATGATGAAATGAGGAGAGATATTGGTGGAAGATAAAAAGCGTGGAATAATTAAAATAATATCAATTATTATAGTGTCTATAGTAGTTGGATTAGTATTGGAATTATCTTTTAATTATAGTGTTTTAACTTCTGACAGAAATATGACCAGTATAGATTTATCGCAGTGTCAAATAAATGGTGCTGTTTATGAAAATGGTAGTATTATTGTAAAAGATAGTGAAGCAACTATTAGTATGGAATTTGAAGAACAGTATGTTGAAAGATTGTTTTTTGAGTATACTTCTGAAGATACAACACCATTCAATGCAGTTTTTAAGTTCACTGTAAAGAATAATTATGATAAATATGAACAGAAAGAATACACTTATGATAATAATAATGTTATTCCTTATTCTAATATAAGTGTGAGAGATGAAGTATCTAAAATAGATATAACTTTATCTAATATGTCTAATAAAGTGATTACACAAATTTCTTTAGATAATAGATTTGTGTTTAATGTATTAAGATTTGGATTTTTTACAGCTTTAATTTCTATAATAATGTTTATTATATTATTTAGAAAATTGATATCTAAGAAACTTGAAATAGGTTTTGTAGTAATAAGTTTAGTAGCTGGAACATGTATGATAATGTTACAACCTATAAGTATTAACTCATGGGATTCACAAATACATTTTGAAAGTGCATATACAAACTCTTATATCGGTGAAGTTGGACAATATAAATCTCCTATATATATAAAGAATTTACTTATAGATAAAGGTGACGGAAATTCTTATTTAGACAAAAAAACATGGATTGGATACACCAATGCAAATAATGTTGAATTTAATGATGAACAATCATTTTTACAAAAAAGTACAAATATAAATGCTATTGCATATTTAACACAATCTTTTGGATTGTTTTTAGGAAGAACATTAAATTTACCTTTTTATTTTACTTTTATATTAGGTCAATTTTGTAATTTATTGCAGTATTCAATAATTATGTATTTTGCTATAAAATTTATGGTGAAATGGAAAACATTGATGTTTGCAATTGGTCTATTGCCGACAGCTGTATTTTTAGCATCAAATTACTCATATGACCCATTTATAAATGCTCTTCTCATGTTGTACATTTCTTTATTTATCGGAGAATATTTACAACCAGATAAGAAAATCAAACTTTCTAAATTTATTACTATGTTAGGTTTAGTGGTAATAGGTTCATTCCCTAAAGTAGTTTATATACCATTAGCATTATTATTGTTATTACTTCCAAAATCTAAATTTGACTTTAAATTTAGCAGAAAGAAAATGTATGTAATTTTAATGTGTGGTATGGTATTATTTGGAATTTTGCTAATATTAAATTC
Organism: Oscillospiraceae bacterium; assembly: GCA_017887325.1. GTDB lineage: Bacteria > Bacillota > Clostridia > Oscillospirales > Ruminococcaceae > Massiliimalia. The sequence continues at coordinate 90,550 of JAGHIE010000007.1, forward strand.
ATTAATAGGAGCAAACTATTCTGGAGACTTACGAGGTGGAGATGTATCTACCATAGGACAAATAAAGAGTGTTATATTACATCCATTTAGTTATTTTAATACTTTATATATTGATAATATATTTGGTAAATTTGTTGACTATATTATTAGTGATGGATTATTAGTTAATATGGCTTATTTAGCTACTGATAAAATTGCATGGTTTACAGCTATTTTATTAATGGCATTTTTAACAATTACAGATAATTACGATTATACTAATAACAAATTAAAAGTAAATGGATTTAATATTAAAACAAAGGCATTTATAGCAGTAGTTTTACTAATAATAATGTCTTTGATATGGACAAGTTTATATGTAGGTTTTACACCTGTTGGAATGGATATAATAAATGGTGTTCAACCTAGATATTATATACCAATATTAATATTGATTTATTTACTATTTAATACTAGCAAGGTAAAATGTGAAATAAAACAAACAACATATGCTATATTTACTACATCAGTATCAACATATATTTTATTTAGCAGTATTTATAATCAATTATTGTTAAAATTTGCTATGTAAATGAAGGGAAACATTATGAAATACACTAATAATGATCACACATTTGTTTTGTGTGCATATAAAGAAAGCGATTATTTAGAAGATTGTTTAAAATCACTTTTAAATCAAACAGTGAAAAGTAATATAATAGTTTCAACATCAACACCTAATGATAAAATAAGTGATTTATGTAATAATTATAATTTACAACTATATGTAAATGACGGAAGAAAAAGTATTGCAGATGATTGGAATTATGGTTATTTAAAGGCTAATACAAAACTTGTAACAATCGCTCATCAAGATGATATATATGAGAGCACATATTTAGAGAACATATTAAAAGGTTTAAATAATTCAAAAAATCCATTGATAGCTTTTACTGATTATTTTGAAATAAGAAATAATGAAAAGATATATGATAATAAGTTATTGAAAATAAAAAGAATATTATTAACACCTGTTAAAATAAAATCTCTATCAGGAATAAAACTTTTTAAAAGAATGACTTTGGCTTTTGGAAATGGTATATGTTGTCCAGCAGTAACTTTAGTTAAAGAAAAAATAGATGGTGTTCCATTTATTTACGGATATAAAAGTAATGTTGACTGGCAAGCTTGGGAAATTTTATCAAAACAAAAAGGTAATTTTGCATATATAAACAAAGCTTTGATGGGACACAGAATTCATTCAGAATCTGAAACATCTAGAGTTATAGGTGAGAGTGCAAGAAGTGGCGAAGACTTTGAAATGTTTAGTAAGTTTTGGATAAAACCAATAGCGAAGATGTTAACAAAGTTTTATGCCAATAGTGAGAAGAGTAATCAAGTATAGATATTATAAAATAATATAGGGAGAAAAATATGAAAGATTTACTTATAATAATACCTGCATATAATGAACAAGATAATATAGTTAGAGTAGTTAAAAATTTAATAGATAATTATCCTGAATATGATTATGTAGTAGTTAATGATGGTTCAAGAGATAATACTGCAAATTTATGTAAAGAAAACAAATTTAACTTAATAGATTTACCTATTAATTTAGGATTAGCAGGAGCTTTTCAAGCAGGTATGAAATATGCTCATAAAAATGAATATAAGTATGCTTTGCAATTTGACGGAGATGGACAACATAGACCAGAATTTATAGGTGAAATGTTGAATGAAACGGGAAATGATTATGACATAGTTATAGGGTCAAGATTTGTAAAAGAAAAGAAACCTACATCAGCAAGAATGTTAGGAAGTAGATTAATTTCTTTTGCCATAAAACTAACAACAGGTAAAAAAATTACAGACCCAACATCTGGTATGAGATTATTTAATAAAGAAATGATAAAAGAGTTTGCAACATCTATGAATTATGGACCAGAACCAGATACAGTTGCTTTTCTAATTAAAAATAAACGAAAAGTTAGTGAAGTTCAGGTTAAAATGGATGAAAGAATAGCTGGTGAAAGTTATTTGAATTTTACTCGCTCCATTAAATATATGATAAAAATGGGATTTTCTATAATGTTAATACAATTTTTTAGAAAAAAATAATTTGTTTAAGGGAGAGTTTAAGATGAGTATTGTTTTAAGAGTATTATTAATTGTAACATCTATACTAACATTATTATTTATGATGAAAAAAATTAGACAATCAAAATTTCAAATAGAGGATAGTATTTCTTGGATTTTATTCTTGTTTGTATTGATTATTGTAAGTGTATTTCCACAAATAGCATACTGGGGAAGTGAATTATTTGGTGTTCAGTCTACTGTCAATTTTGTATTTTTACTAGTTATTTTTATTTTACTAATAAAAATATTTTTATCAAATATAAAAATTTCTCAATTAGATGCAAAGATAAAAGAATTAACAGAAGAAATAGCTGTTAGAAAAAGTATAGAAAAAAATAACGAAAAAGACAGTCACTAGTTGGCTGTCTTTTTGTCAAAAGAAATTTACATTAAGAGGTTAGTTTGAGTGCAAATACTTGATTATTTAAAAAATTCATTTAATATTAATTTAAATGAACAACAAAGACAAGCAATAATTACAGATAGTAAAAATGTTGTATTATTAGCTGTTCCAGGTTCTGGTAAAACTACTGTTTTGGTAAGTAGAATAGCTTATTTAATTATTCAAAAAGGAATTAGTTATGATAATATATTAACTTTAACATTTAGCAGAGAGTCTGCTAGAGATATGAAAATGAGATATGAAAAGCTATTTTCTGCAATAAGTAACAGCATTCCAAGATTTTCAACTATACATAGTTTTTGTTATAGTGTGTTAAAAGAGTATTCAAGAAGATATAACAGAGAAATGCCTAAGCTTTTAGAAGGTAATAATGATTTGCGTTTGACAAAATCAAAGTTATTAAGAGGTATTTATAATCAAATAAAACAAGAGTATTTAGCTGATGATATGCTAGAAAATATCGTAAATGACATTAGTTATTATAAAAATATGATGTTAAATAAAAATAATTATTATAAATATTTAGATACAGATAGTAGTTTTATAGATATACTAGAAAAATATGAAGCTATAAAAAAAGAATATAAACTAATGGATTACGATGATATGTTGATATATGCTTTGGATATATTGAAAAAATTACCTCAATTTTTATTGTTATTTAAAAATAAGTACAAATATATAAACATAGACGAAGCTCAAGATACATCAAAATTACAGTATGAAATAGTAAAATTATTCTCAGATACTGCCAATTTTTTTGTGGTGGGAGATGAAGATCAGTGTATATATACATTTAGAGGGGCATATCCAGATGGCTTATTAAATTTTAGCAAAGACTATAAAAACACTACTGTTTTAAAGATAGAGCAAAATTATCGTTCTAATAGTGATATTGTTTTAAAAGCAAATGATTTTATTAAAGCTAATAAAAATAGATATAACAAAGAAATGTTTACAAATAATAATAAATCTAATTCTATAAATATTATAGAGTTAGATGATTATAATAGGCAATACGATAAAATTATAGAAGATTTAAAAAAAATAGATGATAAAAAAACGGTTGGAATACTGTATAGGAATAATGAGAGCGCTATTCCATTGATAGATGCATTTAAGCATAATAATATAGACTATTATGTTAAAGAGAAAAATATGAAATTTTTTTCTAGTGGGGTAATAAGTGATATATTTGCATATTTTACTCTGGTATATGACCCTAAAAATATAGAAGCATTTGAAAAAATATACTATAAGTGTAAATGTAGTAAATCGGTATTTTTATTTGCTAAATACAGGATAAAAGATTTTTCTTCAGTTTTTGAAGCAAGTGCTAATTGTCCTGATGTATCTATTTATCAAGCAAAATACTTAATGAAATGTCATAATAGCTTAGAAAAGTTAAAGAATAAACAGCCTTTTTATGCAATACAAAAAATAGAAAATGATTTTGGTTATAAAGAATATTTAAGCATGAAAATAAAAAAAGGTATGAATCCTTTAAATCCGATATTAAAATTAAATATATTAAAAATGTTATCGAAAAAATATAATACCATTCACGATTTTGTAGAGAGAGTTTCTGTATTAGAAAAAGATTTGGGAAGTAGTAAAAAAAATGAAAGCAATATAACATTAAGTTCAATACATTCAGCTAAAGGGCTAGAATTTGATATTGTATATTTTGTTGATTTTATTGATTCAGTGATACCATCATTAGGAGCGATAGAACAAGCAAGTGATGAAATATTTGATGAAATGGAGTCAGAGAGAAGGCTTTTTTATGTTGCTTTGACAAGAGCAAAAGATAAACTTATTATATATAAATCAAAATTTTGTAATGATGAGTATGTAGTAAAATCTAGATTTATAACAATAATAGAGGATAAAAAAATAGTAAATAATCAAAAACAATCACGTAATATAACAGTAAAATTAAAAGGTAAAGAAATAAATCATAGAATGTTTGGAAAAGGCATTGTTTTAACAGACTCTATTAATGATGTATTCAAGGTTAGATTTAAAGAATATGGAGAAAAATCATTGAGTTATAGCATATGTTTAAAAAATGGTGATTTAATTGATTTAAAATAACATAGAAAAACATGGCTATTTATGTTACAATTAAAACCAGAAAATTTTAAAAAAGGGGAATTTGCAGTGAAAGAAATATTAAAAGGAACATCTTTTGAGATAGAAAAAGTTGTTACAGAACAAATGAAAGCTTGTGTTGTTGGAAGTGGAGATGTAAATGTATTGGCAACACCTATGATGATAGCTTTTATGGAAAATTGTGCAAGTAACTGTTTAAAACAATTTTTAGAAGATGGAGAAACATCAGTAGGAGCAATGATAAATTCTACACATATTGCACCAACTCCTGTGGGAATGAAAGTATTTGTGAAAGCAACTATTACTGAAGTTGATAGGAAAAAAGTGGATTTTGAAGTAATTGCTAGAGATGAAAAAGAAGAAATAGGTAGAGCAACACATACAAGATTTATTGTAAATAAAGAAAAATTTGAAAATAAATGTTTAAACAAATAGGGTTATTATTTTAGAATATTTATATCTTTAAAAACTGATTTCGTATTTATCGAAATCAGTTTTTATCTTTTTATATTAAAATCATAATTACTTATAACAATTAAACTGTGCAAGTTAACAAACTTACTTGCAAAAATTTGTATTTGATGATAAAATTAATTCTATGATTTATTAGATTAGGAGGGTGAGTATAATGAGTGAAAAATATAGTTTTTTACCGAGTGACTATGTAGATAAATTATCTATAGTAGACACAGAGTTAGCTATAAAATTAGTTAAAGATACTTTTGAGAGGGTATTGGCAGAAAATTTACATTTAACTAGAGTTTCAGCACCTTTATTTGTTAGACCAGAAAGTGGATTGAACGATGATTTAAATGGTGTTGAACGACCTGTCGAATTTGATATAAAATCGATAAATGCTAATGTTCAAATAGTTCATTCATTGGCAAAATGGAAACGACAAGCATTAAAAAGATATAATTTTGAACCAGGTAATGGTTTGTATACAGATATGAATGCTATAAGAAGAGATGAAGATTTAGATAATTTGCATTCAGTATATGTTGACCAATGGGACTGGGAAAAAATTATTACAGAAGAAACAAGAAATGAAGAAATGTTAAAACATACAGTAAGAAGAATAGTTAATGCTTTAGTGAGAACTGAAAAAGTTTTGACAGATAAGTTTTCACAATTAAAACCATTTATTTGTTCTGAAGTAAAATTTATTACTACTCAAGAATTAGAAAATTTGTATCCTAATCTAACACCAAAAGAAAGAGAAGATGCTATTTGTAAAGAATACAAAACAGTATTTTTAATGAAAATTGGTGGAGCATTAGAAAGTGGAAAACCACATGATGGAAGAGCTCCAGACTACGATGACTGGAACTTAAATGGGGACATATTAGTGTGGTATCCAGTTTTAAACAGAGCTATGGAAATAAGCTCTATGGGTATTAGAGTGAATCAAGAATCATTAGATTATCAATTGAAAATATCAGGTTGTGAAGAAAGAAGAAACCTACCTTTCCATAAACAATTATTAAATGGAGAATTACCACTTACAATGGGTGGCGGTATAGGACAATCAAGACTATGTATGCTTATGTTACAAAAGGCTCATATAGGGGAAGTTCAATCATCTATATGGCCTGATGAAATGATAAAAGAATGTGAAGAAAAAGGAATAATATTATTATAAAATAAGGGGAATGTTAATATGAGTTTTGATTTTAGTAATTTTGGTTGTAATGTTTTCAATGATAGCGTAATGAGAGATAAGTTGCCAAAAGCTACTTATAAGGAGTTAAGAAAATCTATCGATAATGGAGTGCCTTTAAAAGCAGAAATAGCTGATGTTGTAGCAGAAGCTATGAAAGACTGGGCATTGAAAAAAGGTGCTACACACTTTACACACTGGTTCCAACCTATGACAAATATTACAGCAGGAAAACATGATAGTTTTATCAGTCCAATAGATGACGGTAAAGTTATTATGGAATTTTCTGGTAAAGAACTTATCAAAGGTGAACCAGACGCTTCATCTTTTCCAAACGGTGGTTTAAGAGCTACTTTTGAAGCTAGAGGATATACTGTTTGGGATTGTACATCACCTGCATTTATAAAAGATGGTACACTTTATATACCAACAGCTTTTTGCTCATACACAGGTGAAGCATTGGACACAAAAACACCATTACTAAGGTCAATGGAAGCTGTATCAACACAAGCTTTAAGAATTTTAAGAACTTTTGGCAATAAAACAGCAACAAGAGTTACAGCAACAGTTGGTGCAGAACAAGAATATTTCTTAATAGATAGAGATTTATACGAAAAACGTTTAGATTTAAAAATATGTGGAAGAACATTAATAGGTGCTAAACCACCAAAAGGTCAGGAAATGGATGACCACTATTTTGGCAGAATTAGAATAAGAGTTGCAGAATATATGCGACAATTAGACGAAGAATTATGGAAATTAGGTATTACTTCAAAAACAAAACACAATGAAGTTGCACCAGCTCAACATGAATTAGCACCAATTTTTGATTCTGTAAATATTGCTTGTGACCACAACCAATTAACAATGGAATTGATGAGAGTAGTTGCTAAGAAAAATAATCTAGCTTGTCTATTACATGAAAAACCATTTGCTGGAGTAAATGGTTCTGGTAAACACAACAACTGGTCTTTATCAACAGATGATGGTCAAAACTTATTAGAACCAGGCAAAAACCCATATCAAAATATTCAATTTTTAACATTCTTGAGTGCTATTATAACAGCTGTTGATAAACATGCAGATTTATTGAGAATGTCTGCAGCAGTTGTTGGTAATGACCACAGATTAGGTGCTAATGAAGCACCACCTGCAATTATATCAATATTCTTAGGTGAACAATTAACATCTATATTAGAAAGTATTGCACATGGAGATAAACCAAATCAAAATCCTACATCAGTGTTACAAATGGGTGTAGAAACATTACCTAAATTACAAAAAGATGATAGTGATAGAAACAGAACTTCACCTTTTGCATTTACTGGTAATAAATTTGAATTTAGAATGGTTGGTTCTTCAGCGTCAATCGCTAGAGCTAATGTTGTGTTAAATACAATAGTTGCGGACTCATTAATGGAATTTGCTGAAAGACTTGAAAAAACTAAAGATTTTGATAAAGAAGTAATTTCTATTATTAGAGAAACATTAGAAAAACATGGTAGAGTTATCTTTAATGGAAATAACTACACAGACGAATGGGTTAAAGAAGCAGAAAAAAGAGGTTTACCAAACTTAAAAGATACTGTTGAATCAGCAGCAGCATATTTAAGACCAGAAAATATAGAAGTATTAGGAAAACATAATGTATTATCAGAAATTGAATGTCGTGCAAGATATGACATTATGTTAGAAAACTATATTAAAGTAATTAATATAGAAGCTAATACTTTAATTGAAATGTTGAAAAGACAAATTATTCCTGCAAGTATTAAATATGTTGGAGAAATAGCAAATAGCTATAATGATTTAATAAAAGCTGGTATAGAAAATCAAGAAATAAAAGCATTAACTGCTGAGTTATCAGAATTAATAAGCAAAATTTCAATAATGGCTAATGAACTTGAAGAATTAGAAACAAAACAACCTACACAACATGATATACAAGCTGAATATTGTAGAGATGTATTGTTTGCTAAAATGAATGAAATTAGAACTTATGTTGACAAAATAGAAACTATTACAAATAAACAAAACTGGCCAATGCCAAGTTATACTGATTTATTACACAGAGTTTAGATGTTTAAAGATTTGCAAATATTTATATATTTGCAAATCTTTTTTTGCTATATCAAATAATCAATATTTGACTTTTTGAAAAAAATTTGTTACTATTAATAGTATTAGAAGTTATATATTTACAATTTCTATGTAATTTATTTATTTAAAGGAGTGTATAATTTTGGACGAAGTGTCGCCGATTTTGTATGTATTATTAATAGTTTGTGTTGGATTGTCAGCATTTTTTTCTGGTTCAGAAACTGCATTTGCAACTGTAAACAAGATAAGAATGAAGAATTTGGCTTCAGAGGGAAATAAAAAAGCTAGTAAGGTAATTAAAATTGCTGAAGATTATGACAGAACTTTATCTGCTATTTTAATAGGTAATAATATAGTTAATATTGCTTCTGCATCTATAGGTACAGTAATATTTACACAGTTTTTAGGTACTACTAATGGACCTTGGGTATCTACACTAGCAATGACAATCATTGTATTAATTTTTGGTGAAATAACTCCAAAAAGTTTGGCAAAAGAAAACGCAGAAAAATTTACATTGGCTGTAGTTAATGTGTTGGATATGATGATAAAAGTTTTATCACCACTAGTTTTCATCTTTGTAAAATTGAAAAATTTATTTGGTGGAAACAATGATAATTCACAACCAACAGTTACAGAGCAAGAGTTAAAATACTTAATTGAAGAAAGTGAAAGTGAAGGGGTTTTAGAGGAACAAGAAAGTGAACTTGTAAAATCAGCACTTGACTTTGATGAAACAACAGTTGATGAAGTTTTAACTCCTAGAGTTGATGTAATAGCGATAGATATAAATGAAGATCCTGAAAAGATAAAAGAATTATTTTTTGAAGAAGGATATTCTCGTTTACCAGTATATAGTGGTAATATAGACACTATATTGGGTGTAATTCATAATAAAGATTTCTTCAGAGCATACTTAGAAGATAAAAATATTAATTTGAATGATATAATTCAAAAAACAGTATATGTTCCACCTAAAAAGAGAATTTCTGAGTTAATGCAGGAATTACAAAAACTTAAATCTCATATGGCTATTGTTACAGACCAATATGGTGGTACAATAGGTGTAATAACACTAGAAGACATTATAGAGCAATTAGTTGGAGATATTTGGGACGAAAGCGATGAAGAAGAAATAGATATAACTAAAGTTTCTGATGATAAATATCAAGTTTCAGCAGATATGAATGTTGAAGATTTCTTTGACGAAATAGATTTTGAATATCGTGATAGCGATTTAGAAGAAATCCCTTCAACATTTGCAGGTTGGGCTTTGGAAACATTTGAAAGAATTCCTGAACATGGTGATAGTTTTGATTATAAAAACTTAACAATAACTGTGTTAGAAGTATTTGATCAAAGAATAATTAAATTAGAAATAAAAGTTAATCCAAAAATTGAAGATGATAATGAAGATGATTAAAAAAACATCACCTTTTAAGGTGATGTTTTTTTGTGACTAAATCACAGAAATGATAAATATAATTTATTATAATAATCTATAGAAAATTTATTGTATAGGAGAATTATGTATGCCAAGAAGAAAAGCTGTAGTTGATATTAATAGTTGTGTTGCGTGTGGTTGTTGTAAAAAAGTATGCCCTAAAGATGCAATAACTATTGAAAAAGGATTATATTCTAAAATTGATGAGAGTATATGTGTTGGTTGTGGCAGATGCGCAATAGCTTGTCCAGCAGATATTATTACTTTAGTAGAAAGAGAGAATATTTAATATGAAGAAAAATAAAAAATGGTATGATTATTTGTGGATAGTATCTATTACATATTTAGTTTTAGGATTTTTTAATATTTTATTTGCGTGGATAGGATTATTGTGCTTTTTTATTCCTCTTTTAATATCAATATTTGGTGGAGGAAAAACTTATTGCAATAAATATTGTGGTAGAGGGCAAATGTTTGATTTATTAGGTAATAAATTTAAGTTATCTAGAAATAAACCAATGCCAAGATTTATGTTGAGTAAATGGTTTAGATATGGATTTTTAGCATTTTTTATGATTATGTTTTTTAATATGATTTTTGCAACATATCTTGTTTTTTCAGGAAGTAGAGATTTAACACAAGTTGTAACTTTATTATGGACTTTTAAACTTCCTTGGCAATGGGCTTATTCTGCAAATTTAAATAGTGAGTGGATAGCACAATTTGCTTTTGGTTTTTATAGTGTAATGTTGACATCTACTGTATTGGGATTAGTTACTATGGGATTATTTAAACCTCGTTCTTGGTGTGTATATTGTCCTATGGGAACAATGACACAAGGAATATGTAAAATTAAATATAGAGAAAAAGAGTAAGGATATTTATAAATCCTTACTCTTTTTTAATAAAGTAATTTTTCCTCTTGATAGAGATATAATTCCATTTTTTTGCATTTGTTTTAATGTTCTTGATACACCTTCTCTGGAGCTAGATATATTTTGTGCAAGTTCATCATGGGTTATAGATATAGTATCGTTATTATAAAATAAAGTTTCATCAATAATATATTTTTCAATTCGTTCTTCTAAGGACATAAATGATATTTGCTCTAAAGCAGATATAACATTTGATAATCTTTCAGCTATTTTCTTGTAAGCAAAATTTTCAACATAAATATTGTTTTGAGATATTTTATTAAAAATATCCATAGGTAAGATAAGTAAAGTTGTATCTTGTTCTGCCATAATCTCAATATCAAAATTAATAGTAGATAAAGCACATGACATAGAAATAACACAGTAATCATTATTTTTTATTCTAAAAAGGGTAGCAGTTTTACCATCTTTTGAATTTAAAATTGCTTTTAAAATACCTGATTTTACAATTATAAGACCAAAACAGCTTTTGAAAGATGAATGAACAATTTCTTTTGCTGAAAAATTTTTAAAATAAGAATTTTTGAAGATAATGTCTTTATCATTTTCGCTTAAATTATCCCATATAGATAACTTTTTTAGTAGAATTTCTTTTTCTTTCATATTAAAACCTCTTAAAAAATAAAAGTGATGATTATATTTGTCATCACTTTTTATTTATTTTATAGATGTAATTTATCGCCTATAATACCAATTAATATTAAAACTATTGGAATAATAATAGAGTAAGCAATAATTTTTTTGACAGAAGGTTTTTCGTCATCATCTTGCCAAAATAACATAAAATCAACCTTTCTTTGATAATTTGTTTACATTTGAATTATGTTTATTTATTAAGGATTTGTCAGTAACTTTATATTTAAGTAAAGTATTATAAACTTGTTCAACATTAAACTTTGATTGTTTTTTGAAAAATGGCTTTTTAAAATAAGATTTTATTAAATCTGAAGTAATTATTGGTAAACCTTTAGGAATATTTAATTCAATATTATTTCCTGCAAAAACAATTAAAGAGTGGATATCAACGTTATAAATATTTTCTTTTTTAAGAATGTGTTGGATACAACTTATATGTGTTTTATTTTGCATCAATGGATTATATAGAGTATATTTTTTCTCTCCTATAATGTGTGTCCAATTTTTTTCATATTCATTTCCATAAACTTCGCCATTTAAACCTTTTGTTTCAACAACAAGAACACCAAAATCACCTATAACTATATGGTCAATTTCTGTTGTGCCTTCGTATAAAGGTAAATAGATGTTGTTTAAAAGTTTATATTTTTTTCTTTTACAAATTTTACTAAGAATATGTTTTACTGATTTTTCGCAATTATTTCCAATTTTTTTAGACTTAGCATTTTTATATGCCTTTACAGAAAAATAAACAACTACAAAAGCAAGTATAATAATAAAAATAATTAAAGTAAAAATTGTTGTACCATTAAACATAATAAAAACTCCCAAATAAATATTATAATAATGATTATATCATAAATGAATAATTTTGCAAATTATAGTAATAATAGTTAATGAAAAGTTTTCAAATGTAGGAGGTGAGATAATATGCTAGACAAGATAGCTTTAATTCTATGTATAATTGGCGGATTAAATTGGGGACTAATAGGTTTATTCCAATTTGATTTAGTTGCATGGCTATTTGGTGGACAAGGCGAAATCTTATCAAGAATAGTATACTCACTAGTAGGTGTATCTGCTGTGTGGTGTATATCATTACTTTTCAGGAGAAATGCAATAGACAATTAAAAAAAGCCAACTAAAGTAAAATACTTTAGTTGGCTTTAATTTAACTATTTAGAAATAATGTTTTTTGTATCTCTTGCAATTAATAATTCTTCGTTTGTTGGAACAATCCAAACTTGAACTTTAGAATCATCTGCAGAAATTCTACCTTCTTTATGATTTAAGTCTTCGTTTAATACTTGATTTATATGAATTCCTAAGAATTCTAAGTTTTCACAAACTTCTCTTCTTAAATCAAATGAGTTTTCACCGATACCACCTGTAAATACAACAGCATCAAGTCCACCCATAGCAGCAGCATAAGAACCAATGTATTTTTTAATTTGGTAACGGAAAATATCAATAGCGATTTGACATCTGTCATCACCTTGACTAGCAGCAGCAACTAAGTCACGAGAGTCACTAGTTTTACCAGATACACCTAAGAAACCAGATTCTTTGTTTAATAGTGTATTCATTTCATCAGGAGTTAAACCTTCGTGTTTCATTAAGTAAAGAACAACAGAAGGGTCGATAGCACCTGAACGAGTACCCATTTGTAAACCATCTAATGGAGTGAATCCCATACTTGTGTCGATACATTTACCGTTTTTAACAGCTGCAACAGAAGAACCATTACCTAAGTGGCAAGTAACGATTTTTTTACCAGACATATCCCAACCTGTTAATTCAGCAAGTCTGCCTGTAACAAATCTGTGAGATGTACCATGGAAACCATATTTACGAATTTGATATTTTTCATAGTATTCGTATGGTAAAGCATACATATATGCTTTAGGTGGCATTGTTTGGTGGAAAGCTGTATCAAAAACAACAACTTCTGGTGTTTCTTTACCAAAAACTTCTTGACAAGCTCTAATAGCTAAAACGTGTGCTGGGTTGTGTAAAGGAGCAAGGTCAGAAATTTTTTCAATTGTTTTGATAACATCTTCAGTAACTAAAACAGAAGATGAGAAATATTTACCACCTTGTACAACACGGTGACCAATAGCACTAATTTCGCTTAAATCGTTAACTACTTTATTTTCACCAGTAGTTAAAAGTTCAACTAATTTTTTGAATGCTTCTGTGTGAGTTGGGAAGTTAGCTTCTTCTTCAATAGTAACGCCATCTGTGATTCTATGTGTGATAAAACCACCGATACCAATTCTTTCGCAGTTACCTTTAGCAATAACATTTTCAGTTGTCATATCAATAAGTTGATATTTTAAAGATGAACTTCCGGCATTTATAACAAGAATTTTCATTTTTAAATCGTCCTCCTAATGGATAAGTGTTATCTTGACATTACATGTCTTCATATTATATAGTAATACATAAAAAAAGAAAAAACAAGGGGTTTACTAAAATTTTGGTATAAGGGGAGTGAAAAAGTGCAAATATGTGGTATAGTATCTGAATATAACCCATTTCATAATGGTCATTTATATCAAATAGAAAAGACAAGAGAAAATGGAGCAACACACATAGTGAGTGTTATGAGTGGAAATTTTGTACAGCGTGGAGATGTAGCTTGCTTTTCTAAATTTGCAAGAGCAAAAGCAGCAGTATGTAATGGTGTAGATTTAGTAATAGAAATTCCCACACCTATGGCTATGGCACCTGCAAGAAATTTTGCTTTGGGAGCTGTTAGTATTTTAAAAAATATTGGGGCTAATATGATAAGTTTTGGTAGTGAGTGTGGAGATGTAGATAAGTTAAGACAAACAGCTAAAAGTATTTTATTGGCAGAAAATTCTAGTGATTTCAAAGATTATTTAAAACAGGGAAAATCACATATAGTAGCAAGACAAGAAGTTGTTGCTAAAAATTTCTCACAAGAATACTCAGACATATTATCAACACCGAATAATCTTTTGGGGATAGAATATCTAATGGCTATGAACGAACTTAATTTTGATATGAATGTATTTTCTATCACAAGACAGGGAGTTTTGCATGATAGTAAAGACACATATGATAATATAGCTTCAGCTTCTCAGATTAGACAAATGGTTATAGAAAATGGAATTGATAGTATAAAAAAATTTGTTCCAGAAAGTGCGTTTGAAATATATAAGGAAGAAGTATTGAATATGAGAGCTCCTTGTGTAATAGATAAACTTAATGATATATTGTTATATAAACTTTTGATAACTAAAAATGAAGATATCGAAAAACTATTTGATATTACAGAGGGACTTGAAAATAGAATAATTAAAGCTGTTAAAGAATGTGATAGTTTTGATGAAATAGTTGATTATGTTTCGACTAAAAGATATACAAAGTCTAGAATAAGAAGAATTTTATTAAACATAATATTAGATATAAATGAAGAAATATCTAAAAGTCAAATACCTTATTGTAGAGTATTAGCTTTAAATGAAAAAGGTAGAGAAATTTTAAAAAACTCTAAAGATAGTTGTGAAATGTTTGTTTCTCCTAAATTTTCTAATATTTACAAACAAAATTTCAAACTTGCTTTTTTAGAAGAAAAAGCGACTAATATATATAACTTAACATCGCCTAAAAGACAAAATATGTTAAGTGAATTTAACGCACAAGTTTTTATTAAAAAATAGCGAAATCTATTGACGATATCTATAAAAAAAAGTATAATCTAAAGGTATGAAAAAATAAAATTTTATTGAGGTATTTATTATGAAAAAAAGAATATTTTCAGCATTATGTGCTGTTACTTTATCATTAATGGTTTTAGTATCATGTGGTTCTAAAAATGATACTCCAAAGGTTGAATTAGCTGATGTTTGTACAGCAGTAAGAGATGCTTATGGTGAAGACTATGTAGGTGTTGAGCAACCAGAAGAAATGATAGAACAAGTTTTAAAAATTGACAAAGATTTATATGATGAAATCTATTTTGAAATGCCAATGATTAGCGTTCAACCTGACAGATTTGTTGCGGTTAAAGCTAAAGATGGTAAAGGCGAAGAAGTAGAGAAAAAATTAAACGAATATAGAGATAGTTTATTACAAGAAGGTATGCAATATCCTATGAATTTACCATTAGCTCAAGCTTCACAAGTGGTAAGATATGGAGATTATGTATTCTTCGTTTTATTAGGTGAAATTCCTATGGATGTTATAGACAGTGGCGATGACGCAAAAATGGCAGAATCTGCTGAAGAACAAATTAAAATAGGTTTAGATGCTATTGAAAAAGCTGTTAAATAATTGATGTTTTAAATAAATTTTAAGGAGGACGATTTTTTGGGAAAGAAAATAAAACAAATAATAATGATTAGTATTTTTATATTAGTTATATTTGGTTTAGCTATAGCTAACATGTTAACGCCTAGTAGAGAGTTTTCAGAAACAGAAAATCGCCCTTTACAAGAATTACCAGAATTTTCATTTAAAGACTTATTTGACAACAAGTATACAGCAAATTTTGAAAAATATACTACAGACCAATTCATCGGCAGAGATAATTGGGTGGAATTAAAAAACGATATAGACTATGCTATTCAAAAGAGAGATAGTAATGGTGTGTATTTTGGACAAGATGGCTATTTGTTTGAAAAATTAACTGACAGTAGTTTGAATAAAGAGCAATTAAAAACAAATACAGAAAGAGTTAAAATGTTTGTTGATAAATATCAAGAACAATTAGGAAAAGAACATGTAAAAGTTATGATTGCTCCTAATTCTTTTGAAATTATGTCTGATAAATTACCAGCGTTTGCTCCAAAAGTAGACCAAGAAAAATATTTAAACGAAATGCAAAAATTTATAGGAGATAGTTTTATAAATATAACAGATACATTTAAACAAAATAAAGATAATGTTAATTTATATTATAAAACAGACCATCACTGGACAACTGACGGAGCTTTTTTAGCTTATCAAGAGTGGTGTAAAGCTATGGGAATAGAAGCTTTAGATAAAACAGAATTTGATGTGAATGTTGTCAGCGATGAGTTCTTTGGAACATATTATTCTAAAGCAAGGTATATGGGAATTCAACCTGATGAAATTAAACAGTATGTTCCTAAAGGTGATTATGAATATGAAGTAGATTTTGATTTAGGAAAAAAACAAACAGATACTTTATATAATGATAAATATTTGGAAAAGAAAGATAAGTATTCTTACTTTTTAGATAGCAATCATTCTTTGATAGACATAAAAACAAATGTAGAGAATGACAAAAAACTGTTAATTATAAAAGATTCTTATGCGAATTCTTTTACACCTTTTGCAGTAAATCATTTTTC
This sequence comes from Oscillospiraceae bacterium, assembly GCA_017887325.1. Taxonomy (GTDB): domain Bacteria; phylum Bacillota; class Clostridia; order Oscillospirales; family Ruminococcaceae; genus Massiliimalia. The sequence continues at coordinate 107,309 of JAGHIE010000007.1, forward strand.
AGAAGTTTATGTTGTTGACCTAAGATATTATAGACAAGGTATGTCAAAACTAATTGAAGAAAAAGGTATCACAGATGTTTTGGTTATGTATAATTTTAGTACATTCTCAACAGATACTAATACAGGTGCAATGATTTTATAAAAACGAATGTGTTACAGCTATTGTAGTTGTAACACATTTTTGGTTTGGAGGGAAAGAATTATGAGCTTAAATAATACACCAATGTCAGAAAGAATTACTATAGGTTTATTTGGTAAAATGAATGCAGGTAAATCAAGTATAATTAATGCTATAACAAATCAACAAGTATCTATTGTTTCCAATATAAAAGGAACAACAACCGATCCAGTATATAAATCTATGGAATTATTACCATTAGGACCTATAACTTTAATTGATACTTCAGGATTAGATGATAATACTGATTTAGGAAGATTGAGAATTGATAAAACTTTAGATATTATAAGAAAAATTGATATTGCTTTATTAGTTGTTGATGTTAATATAGGAATTACTGAATTTGAAAAGAACTTGATAAAAGAGTTTGAAAATAAGAGCAAAGAATATATTATTGTTTATAATAAATGTGATTTATCTAAAACTAAAAATAAAGAAAATGAAAAAGAAATATATGTTAGTGCAAATCAAAATATTAATATAGATAGATTGAAAGAGAAAATTGGAGAATGTTTAAAAATTAAAAAAGAAAAATATTTAGTAAATGATTTAGTAGATAAAGGAGACATTGTGGTTTTAGTCACACCAATAGATAACTCAGCACCAAAAGGAAGATTAATATTACCACAACAACAAGTTATAAGAGAATTATTAGATAAAGGTTCAATTCCTGTCGTTACAAGAGAAACAGAATTAGAATTGGTACTATCTTCATTAAAAGAACAACCAAAGCTAGTTATAACAGATTCTCAAGTGTTTAAACAAGTTGATAAAATAGTGCCTAAAAAAGTACCTCTGACTTCTTTTTCTATTTTATTTGCAAGATATAAGGGTGAATTAGAAACATTAGTTAAAGGTGTAAAACTTATAGATGAGCTACAAGAAAATGATATAATTTTGATTTCTGAAGGATGTACACACCATAGACAATGTGGAGATATAGGAAGTGTAAAAATACCAAAATGGATACAAGAAAGAATAGGTAAAAAAATAAGATTTGATACAAGTAGCGGTAATGAATTTCCAAAAGATTTAAGCAAATATAAACTAATTATTCATTGTGGTGGGTGTATGTTGAATGCTAATGAAATGAAATATAGAATAGATTATGCAATAAATAATCAAAAATATATTATAAATTATGGTATTGCAATCTCATTTTTGCATGGTACACTAGAACGAAGCTTGGAATTATTTAAAAAAGAATTAGAAAAAAATAACTTGCAAGATTAATCTTGCAAGTTATTTTTATTATTCTAAATTTAATTTTTTAGAGAGTATGTAGTTTGTTACAAAATAGAAAGCTACACTTAAAGCAACACTAAAAATGAGTGAGAAAATTAATAGGCTGTTTAAACTATTAAAAGTTGCGTCAATAACAGCTAAATTATCAACACGATTAATTGGTGTGTTATCAAATGTATAATCACTTACAGGAGAAAAACTAAAAAATAAATTAGTGTATGGTAAAAAGAAAATAAATGAAATAATATTGGATATTATACTAATAATTATATTTAAGCCTAAGAAAGTACCAAAAGAGTATAGTACTTTATGATTATGTCTAGTATGTCCAATAGCAATTGATACATATATCATTAATATTAAAAATGGAAAACTGATAAAAGTATCAATTAATGTTAATATGGAAAATATCATTAATGAAGGAACTTTTGAAAATTCATCAAGTAATTGGCTTATAGCTTCAGGGAATATTAATAGAGCTCCAAAAAATTCTTTACTAATAAAAAGAATAAATAAAGAAATCATAATAACTACTATACTACAAACATACCAAATCATTGTTGTTAAAAATTTTGATAAAAGAAGTTTGTGAGATGATACTGGTAATGTAAACATTAAATATCCTTCATCAGACAATAAGTTTTTATAAAATCGTCTTATAGCTATTACAAAAGTCATTACAATGGTTGTGATTATAATAAATGCATATAAAAATGCTGATACTAGCATCGCTGTATTAACTATCATTTGAATAAAAAGATTGTCAGAAGATAAATGTTTTATTTCTTCTAAATTTATAACAGTGGTGGATATTTTACTAAATACAGCAAAGATTATAATACCACAATATAAAGGTAAAAACCATCTTGCTGTGGCTTTTAATTCGTATTTCATAAGTTTACCTAACATTTGAATACCTCCCTAAACAAAGCATCCACAGATTTTCCTTGTACCTCTCTTACTTCATCAACAGAAGAAGCCATTACTAAAGAACCATTTTGAATAAATATAAAATCATCTAATATTTGTTCTATATCAGAAATTAAATGAGTACAAATAATAATTGTTGCATTTTCGCTATAATTTGAAATAATAGTTTTTAATATGTAATCTCTAGCAGCAGGGTCAACACCAGCTATAGGTTCGTCAAGTATATACAAATCAGCGTTTCTACTCATTACTAAAATTAATTGTACTTTTTCTTTTGTTCCTTTTGACATAGTTTTTAACTTGTCTTTAGGATTTATATTTAGTTTTGAAAGCATAGAATAAGCTCGTTCTTTGCTAAAATCACTATAAAAGTCAGCGAAAAAGTCTATTATATCACAAACTTTCATCCAAGAATTTAGATAAGTTCTTTCAGGAAGATAAGAAACCATTTTTTTAGTTTCAGTTCCTACTACTAAACCATTTATTTTTATTTCTCCACTGTTAGGAGTTAATAGTCCAGTAATAAGTTTTATTAATGTAGTTTTACCACTACCATTTGGTCCAAGTAAACCAATAATACGACCTTTAGCTATTTTTAAATTAGTAAAGTTTAAAGCAGTAAAAGGACCGTATTTTTTTGTAATGCCTTTACATTCTAGTAAAGTTTGTAAATTTGAGCTAACATTGTTATCCATACTTCTTAATCTCCTTTTCTTAAATTATTTAAAAATTCAATAGTGTTTTTTTCGTCATATCCTATTTTTTTCATTTCATTAAAAAAACTAAAACATAATTCTTGTGCCTTTTCCACTTTTAAGTCATTTATTAAATTAGCATCACTGGTAATAAATTTTCCAGAAGTTCTTTGAGTAATTACCAATCCTTTTCTTTCTAATTCAGCTAAAGCTTTTTGCATGGTATTAGGATTTACAGATGCAATGTCTGCAAAATCTCTAACAGAAGGAAGTTTTTCACCTGGTTTATAATTACCCGACAGAATTAAAAATTCAATTTTATCAATAAGTTGAGAATAAATAGGTCTGTCAGAGCTAAAAGTCCACAACATATTATTTCACCTCATAGTATTATTGTATTATTAATGTAATACAATAATACTATGAGGTGATTTGTCAATAATTATTTAATTAAATTTATTAGTTAGTTCGTTTATTTCATTTTGTAAATTTTGAAGATATTCAATTTTTTCATTTTGTCTGTCTATTTGTTGCTGAAATATGTTCGATAATTGAGAACAACTTTTATTGTCATAATTTGAACTAGGATTTATATGATTTCTAAAATTTTTATTGTTTTTCATAAAAAACACCTCCGTTATAGATTGTGGCTATATTGAAAATAAATATACAAAAGTTTAAATACTTTACAATTAAAAAAAATAATAGTAAAATAGAACTTAAAGTAATTTTTGGAGGGTGTGTAAAAAAGGTGAAAAAAGTACTTATAGTTGTAGATTATCAAAATGACTTTGTAGATGGCTCTTTAGGTTTTGAAAAAGCAAAGTTATTAGAAGATAATATAGAAAAAAAAATAAAAGAGTATAAAGATCAAAAAAATGATGTTGTTTTTACTTTCGATACACATAACGATGATTATTTAGAAACATTAGAAGGTCAAAAATTGCCAGTTAAACATTGTATTGAAAATACAAATGGTTGGGAGCTTTATGGAAAAGTTTCACAAATGTTTGATATTGATAAAGATGTTTATTTTAAAAAATATACTTTTGGTAGTTTAGATTTAGCAAAATACCTACATGAAAAAGAATATCAAGAAGTAGAATTAGTAGGATTAGTGTCTAATATTTGTGTTTTATCAAATGCTGTTTTAGCAAAATCAGCATTGCCACAAGCTAAAATAATTGTAGATGCTAATTGTACAGCTAGTTTTGATGATGATATGAACAATAAAGCTTTGGATATATTGCAAGGAATACATATCGAAGTATTAAATAGAACAGAAGGGGAATAATATGGATTTAAACAATAGTCAAAATTATACATTATTATGTGACTTTTATGAGTTTACAATGTCAAATGGTTATTTTAAAACAGGTATGCATGAAAAAATAACATACTTTGATGTGTTTTATAGAAAAACTCCTGATGGTGGAGGTTTTGCAATAGCTGTAGGATTAGAACAAGTTGTTAAATATATTCAACAATTAAAATTCACAGAATCAGATATAGAGTTTTTAAGAGAAAAAAATATATTTGACGAAGAATTTTTAAAATATTTAGCAGACTTTAAATTTACAGGGGATATATATGCAGTACCTGAAGGTACACCTATTTTTCCAAATGAACCTATAATGACAGTTAGAGCACCTGCTATACAAGCTCAACTTATTGAAACTTTTGTGTTGTTATCAATTAACCATCAATCACTAATTGCTACAAAAGCTAATAGAATAGTAAGAGCATCTAAAGGAAAAGCTGTAATGGAATTTGGCTCAAGAAGAGCACAAGGTGCAGATGGAGCTATATTAGGAGCTAGGGCATCTTATATAGCTGGTTGTAGTGGAACAGCATGTACATTAACAGATAAAGATTATGGAGTACCATCAACAGGAACAATGGCACATTCATGGGTACAAATGTTTGATGATGAATACACAGCTTTTAAAACATATTGTGAATTATATCCTGATAATGCAACATTATTGGTAGATACTTATAATGTATTAAAAAGTGGTGTACCTAATGCGATAAAAGCATTTAAAGAAGTTTTGTTGCCAAAAGGTATTACTAAATGTGGTATTAGATTAGATTCAGGAGATATAACTTATTTATCTAAAAAAGCTAGAAAAATGCTTGATGAAGCAGGACTTACAGAATGTAAGATAATAGCATCTAATGCTTTAGATGAGTATTTAATAAGAGATTTAATATTCCAAGGAGCACAAATAGATGCATTTGGTGTAGGTGAAAGACTTATAACATCAAAAAGTGAACCTGTATTTGGTGGAGTGTACAAATTAGTTGCAGTTGAAGATGAAAATGGAAATATTAAGCCAAAAATAAAAATAAGCGAAAACGTTGCAAAAATTACAAATCCGCATTATAAAAAATTATATAGAATATATGATAAAGATACAGGTATAGCACAAGCAGACTTATTGTGTTTAAGTGATGAAGAAGTGTTAGATAAAGATACATTAACTTTATTTGATCCTGACTTTATATGGAAAAAGAAAACTTTTGATAATTTTGTCATTAAAGAATTGCAAGTTCCTGTAATAATAAATGGTGAGTTAGTATATGATTTACCAAATATAGAAGAAATTAGAGAATATTGTTTAACAAGCATAGATAATTTAATGGAAGAAGTATTAAGATTTGAAAATCCACATAATTATTATGTAGACTTATCTCAAAAATTATGGGATGTTAAATATAGTTTATTAGATAAAAAATAATAAAATGATTTAACTATATTAAAAAATATTTAAAAACTTTATGATAATGTATACTCAAGAAAAAGTTTATGGAGATTATTGTATGGATTTTAATATGAAGAAAATGTTATTTATATATAACCCACTATCTGGGAGAGCACAATTAAAAAATAAACTAAATGATGTTATAGATTTATTTGTAAAAAATGGTTTTGAAGTTACAGTTCATCCTACACAAGATAAACTAGATGCTATGAATCAAGTTAAAAATAGAGCTCAAAATTTTGATTATATTGTGTGTAGTGGTGGAGATGGAACCATAAACGAAGTTGTTGATGCTTTGATGCAAATAGACGAAAGACCTATTATTGGATATATGCCAACAGGTACTGTTAATGATTTTGCATCAAGTCATAAATTATTTAAGGATATAATTAAATCTGCAAATACAGTAGTTTCTGGAGAACCATATGCTTTTGATGTAGGAAAATTCAATGAAGAATATTTTACCTATATTGCTGCATTCGGAGCATTTACTGAAGTAGCTTATCAAACACCACAACAATCTAAAAATATGTTGGGAAGACAAGCGTATATTCTAGAGGGTATAAAAAGACTTGCCAATTTAAAATCATATAAAATGAAAGTTGAGTATGATGAAGGGCAAATTGAAGATGAATTTATTTTTGGAATGGTTACAAATTCTAATTCAATTGGTGGATTTAAAGGTATAAGTGGTAGAGGGGTAAAGCTTAATGATGGATTGTTTGAAGTATCACTTATTAAAGTTCCTAAAAATCCATATGAGTTGCAGATGATTATAAATGCTTTATTAAAAAGAGAACCTGATAAAAACTATATGTATTCATTTAGAACAAGCAAAATAAAATTTATGTGTGATGAAAATGTTGAGTGGACATTAGACGGAGAGTATGGTGGTTCTGAAAAAGAAGTTGTTGTGCAAAATATTCAACAAGCTTTAAGTATTTTAAGACCTAAAAAAGAAAAATAAAGAACCGCATTTATTGTCTTATTTTTTATTAGGCATTTTTTATACGATATTAGTGTAAGTGATTAGCAAAATATACAAAGTTAAAAAATACTATATGATATTCTGAAAAGAGAATTTTTGTAAAATATAAATTATGTGTGGAGATAAAAAATATGGATAAATGTGTTTTGACAGAAAAAGAAAAAATGCAAAAAGGTTTATTGTATAATGCAAATTATGATGAAGAAATATTACAAGAAAGAATTATTTGCAAAGATTTGTGTTATGAACTAAATAATATAAGACCATCTGATATTGAAAAAAGAAATAAATTAATTAGAAAAATTTTAGGAAAAGTAAAAGATGGATTTTTTATTACATCACCTTTTTATTGTGATTGTGGTTATAATATAGAGATAGGGGAAAACTTTTATACAAATCATAACTGTGTAATTTTAGATGGTGCAAAAGTAATTTTTGGGGACAATGTTTTTATTGGTCCAAACTGTTGTTTTTCAACAGCAGGACACCCCATAGATGAAAAACAACGCAATGAAGGATTGGAGTACGCATTTCCAATAAAAGTAGGAAATAGTGTATGGTTTGGAGCAAATGTAACTGTTTTGCCTGGTGTAACAATAGGTGATAATGTGGTTATAGGTGCAGGAAGTGTTGTTAATAAAGATATTCCATCAAATGTAATCGCTGTGGGAAGTCCTTGTAAAGTTCTTAGAGAAATTACTCAAAAAGATATTGAAAAATATAAATAAAAAAAGCACTTTTAAAAAGTGCTTTTTTTATTTTATGAATTAATATAGAACAAATTTTGAAATATTATCACAAAAAACAAGTTATTTTATTTGTATAATTAAAAAAAGTGTGTTATAATGACTCTGTTATGGTTATTTATATAAAAAAATAATTTATCGTAATATTATTATGGAGGTTTTGGCAAATGTACAACAAATATGAAAGTCCATTTAGCACTCGTTATGCAAGTGACGAAATGCAACAACTTTTTTCTGCTGAAAAGAAATTTACAACTTGGAGAAGACTTTGGGTAGCTTTAGCAAAAGCTGAAATGAAAAACGGTCTACCTATAACTCAAGAACAAATAGATGAATTAGAAGCTAATGTAGATAACATTAATTATGAAGTTGCAGAAGCTAGAGAAAAATTAGTAAGACATGACGTAATGTCTCATGTATATGCTTATGGTCAACAATGTCCAAAAGCTAAAGGTATTATTCATTTAGGTGCAACATCTTGCTATGTTGGTGATAATACAGATGTTATTATTATGAGAGATGCTTTAAAAGTAGTAAGAAGAAAATTAATAAATGTAATTGATTTATTAGCAAAATTTGCAGATGAGCACAAAGCACAACCAGCTTTAGCTTACACTCATTTACAACCAGCTCAACTTACAACAGTAGGTAAAAGAGCTACATTATGGGCTAATGAATTATTAATGGACTTAGAAGAAGTAGATTATCGTATAGCTAATTTAAAACTTTTAGGTTCTAAAGGTACAACTGGTACACAAGCTTCTTTTATGGAGTTATTTGACGGAGATAGTGAAAAAATTAAATCAGTAGACAAATTAATTTGTGAAGAAATGGGATTTGATGCTGTTGTACCAGTATCAGGACAAACATATTCAAGAAAAGTAGATGCACAAGTTGTATCAACTTTAGCAGGTATTGCTCAAAGTACAAGCAAATTCTCAAACGATATGAGAATTTTACAAAACTTTAAAGAAATGGAAGAACCATTTGAAAAAAATCAAATAGGTTCATCAGCTATGCCATATAAACGCAATCCTATGAGAAGTGAAAGAATTACTGCTTTATCAAGATTTGTAATGACAGATACTTTAAATACATATTTTACAAGTGCTACACAATGGTTTGAAAGAACTTTAGATGATAGTGCTAATAAGCGTTTATCAGTTGCTGAAGCATTTTTAGCAATCGACTCTATATTAAATATTATGTTAAATGTATGTGACGGATTAGTTGTATATCCAAAAGTTATAGAACAAAGAGTATTAAAAGAACTACCATTTATGGCTACAGAAAATATTATGATGACAGCTGTAAAAAAAGGTGGGGACCGCCAAGAATTACATGAAAAATTAAGACAACATTCAATCGCTGCAGCTAAAGTTGTTAAAGAAGAAGGTAAAGAAAATGATTTAATCGACAGAGTTTGTGCAGACGAATCATTCAATTTATCAAAAGAAGAAATAACAGCAGTACTAAAACCAATTAACTTTGTTGGTAGAAGTGTTGAACAAGTTGAAGAATTTATTGATGAATACATAAAACCATTAAGAGAAGCAAATAAAGATATACTAAATGAAAAAGCAGAATTAAGCGTATAACATTTGGTTTGGAAAGGAAAAAGAACAATGAAAAGGGTTCCAAAAGCAGTGTTCTTTGTATTAGCAATTGTGATACTACTTTTTGCAACAGTATCAGTTGTTGGTATAAAAACACATTATGGTGATATAGAAACAACAATAGTAAAAGGTTCAGAACAAATAAGATGGGGTATTGACATTAGAGGTGGTGTAGATGTTACTTTCGCACCAGCTGATGATGTAGATGCAACAGATGATCAATTACAAGCAGTTGCAGAAGTTATGCGTCAAAGACTTGTAACATTAAATATAACAGACTATGAAGTGTATACAGATAATAACAGTGATAGTGTAATTGTAAGATTTCCTTGGAAAGCAGATGAAAGTAATTTCGATGCTGATAGTGCAATAAAAGAATTAGGTGAAACAGCTGTATTATCTTTTAGAAAAGGGACTGAAACAGACGAAGAAGGAAAACCAACTGGTGATTTAGTATTTGAAGGTAGCCAAGTTGAAAAAGCAGAAGCTGTTTATGTTGCTACAGATAATTTAGGTAGTAATTATCAATGGGCAGTATCTTTGAAATTAAAAAGTGATGGAGCAAAAGCTTTTTCTGATGCAACAGCTGAATTAGTAAAAACACAAGGTCAAATCTCAATTTGGATGGACGATGAAATGATTTCTGCTCCAAGAGTAGATGAAGCAATTGATAGTGGTGAAGCTATAATTTCAGGAAGTTTTGATAGTGAATCAGCACAATCTTTAGCTAATAAAATTAATGGTGGGGCACTACCATTTAAACTTGAAACAAAAAGCTATAGTACAATCGACCCAACTTTAGGTTTAGGTGCTAGAGATGCTATGCTTTTATCAGGTGTTATTGCATTTGCATTAGTTTGCTTATTTATGATTTTTGTATATAGATTACCAGGTTTTGTTGCTTGTATTGCATTGATAGGACAAGTTTCTTTAACAATTGCAGCATTAACAGGATTTTTCCCAGATATTCCATCTTCAACACTTACAATTCCAGGTATAGCAGGTATTATTTTAAGTGTTGGTATGGGTGTTGACGCAAATATTATTACAGCAGAGCGTATAAAAGAAGAAATCAACTCTGGAAAATCAATTGATGGTTCTATTGAATTAGGTTATAAACGAGCATTTTCTGCAATTTTGGACGGTAACATTACAACTTTAATAGTTGCAATAATATTAATGGGTACATTTGGTACACCAGACAATATATTTGCAATGATTTTAAGTCCATTGTTTGCATTATTTAGATTCCCAGCATCAACAGAAGGTTCTATCTTCTCATTCGGCTTTACATTAATGGTTGGTATTATATGTAACTTTATATTTGGTGTATTAGCATCTAAATATATGGTTAAATCTATATCAAGAATTAAGTGCTTCCGAAAAGCTAAATTTTATGGAGGTGCAAGATAATGGTAAAAATTCCAAATATAGATTTTGTTGGTAAAAGAAAATTATTTTTATCAATTTCAGCAATACTTATAGTTATTGTTGCTTTAGGTACAATTATTTTTGGTGTTGATTTAGATATAAGTTTTAAAGGTGGTACTATTATATCTTATACATACCAAGATGGTGATAAAGCTATTAATATGAGCGATGTAGAAAAAACTGCAGAAAAAGCTTTAGGTGAAAAAGTTACAGTTTCTACAAAAATTAATTTACTAAATGAAAACAAAAGCTTTGATGTTAATTTACCAAAATCTCAAACAATAGAATCTTCAAAACAAGAAGATTTAACAAAAGCTTTATCAGAAGCTTATCCAGACAATAAAATTGAGTACTCCTCTATAACAACAGTAAATGCTAATATGGGTAAAAGCTTTTTAGCTAAATGTTCAGTAGCAGTATTATTTGGTGTAATTATAATGACAATTTATATTGCTATAAGATTTAGAATAATATCTGGTTGGAGTGCTGGTATTACAGCGGTAATTGCTTTAATACATGACATGATTATTGTTTTTGGCGCATTTGTATTATTAGGTTTTGCTATTGATGATAGCTTTATGGCTGTTATCTTAACAATTTTAGGTTATTCAGCGAATGATACTGTTATTATTTATGACAGAATTAGAGAGAATAAACGACTATATGGTAATAGAAAAGAATTATCAGAAATTGTTAATTTAAGTATTAATCAAACTTTAACTCGTTCAATTAATACAAGTATTACAACTATAGTTACAATGATTGTTGTTAGTGTTGTTGCTTTATTAATGGGAGTTACATCTATCATTAGTTTCTCTATTCCAATGATAGTTGGTTTAATAGCAGGTTCATATTCTTCAATCTGTATTGCTTCACAAATTTGGTATATGTGGCAAACAAGCGATATGAAAGCTAAATTAAATAAAAAGAAAAAATAATGAAAAAGATACCTATTTAATAGGTATCTTTTTTTGTGTTGAAATTATTAACAAATAGTGTTATGATATACATTACTAAACACTATATTAAAAGGAAGTGAAAAATCATGAAGTGTCCAAGATGTGGTCACCAAGAAACAAAAGTTACGGATTCAAGAACAACAGATGATGCGTTAAAAATAAGAAGAAGAAGAGAATGCACTAAATGTGCAAATAGATTTACAACTTATGAAATTATAGAAGATACACCATTGATGGTAATCAAAAAAGATAATTCAAGACAAATGTTTGACAGACAAAAATTGTTGAATGGTTTGATGAGAGCTTGTGAAAAAAGACCTATTTCAACAGAAACTTTACAAAAAATAATAGATAAAATAGAAGGTAGCTGTAAAAATGGATTTGTTAAAGAAATATCTTCTAAAAAAATAGGCGAAATGGTTATGCAAGAGTTAAAAGAAATAGACGATGTTGCTTATGTAAGATTTGTTTCAGTTCATCACGAGTTTAGTGATGTATCTTCTTTTATGAAAGTACTTGAAAATTTGAATAAGAAATAATAAGGTTAGTTTTAAATAGAGGTAATTGATATGTTAGAAAGATTAATAGCGATTATTGCAATTGCATGTAAGTTTTCTTTATTTATAGCAATTTATTATTTTTATAAATTTTTAAGATATAAGAATACTAATTTTTATAATTTGTCAAAAATTGAAAGTCAAAAATGGAATAAAATTAATAGATTAATTAATTTATTATTATCTATTTTGTATTTATTGGTGTTTATTTTAGTATTATTAAATTCTATAATCGCAGTATGTATGATTATACCTATTATTGCAGTATATATTTATAGAATTATAAATAATATGAAACAAATAAAATAATAAATTTATATATTGGGGGTAATATTATGAATCATTTGGGAACAGTAAAATTAGAAACATCAAGATTGGTGTTAAGACCATTTAATATAAACGATGCTAATTGTATGTATAATAACTGGGCAAATGATGATAATGTTACTAAGTATTTGACATGGAAAAGTCATCAAAGCATTGAAGTATCACATTTTGTATTAAATGAGTGGATAAAATCATATGACAATAAAGATTTTTATCAATGGGCGATTGTTTTAAAAGAAATAGATGAGCCAATTGGTTCTATTAGTGTTGTTAAAATAGATGAGAGAATAGAAAAAGTTACTGTTGGTTATTGTATTGGTAAAAAATGGTGGCATAAAGGTATAACTAGTGAAGCTTTTGAAAGAGTAATTAAATTTTTATTTAAAGAAGTAAAAGTTAATAGAATAGAAGCTTATCATGATCCAAATAATGAAAACTCTGGTAAAGTTATGGAAAAATGTGGTCTAAAATATGAGGGAACATTAAGGCAATCTGATATTAATAATCAAGGTGTTGTTGATTTATGCATGTATGCTATTTTAGCAGAAGATTATTATAAATAGTTTTACTAGGGGGATAGCTTATTATGTTTACACCAAAAAAATTACATATAGAGGATACGATTGCTGTGTTTTCTCCGTCCTCTCCTGCAACTGTTACTGCTAAAAAGAGATATATTAGAGCTAAAACTTTTTTAGAAAGTAAAGGTTTTAATATTTTAGAAGGAAGTTTAACAGGAAAACAAGATTTTTATCGCTCCGGTTCAATTAAAGAGAGAGCCGAAGAATTTAATAATTTAATATATAATAAAGATGTAAAATGTATAATGTCTGCAATAGGTGGAATGAATTCAAATTCTATTTTACCATATATTGATTACGAAGCTTTTAAAGAAAATCCCAAAATCGTGATAGGATATTCAGATGTAACAGCGATACTGTTAGCTTTATACGCAAAAACAGGTATTACAACTTATTATGGACCAGCCATTGTTGCGTCTTTTGGAGAATTAGACCCATTTGTTTCTAAAACATATGAGTATTTTTCTGATATTTTACTAGATAAAATAGATTTACCTTTTAAATTAAAAACACCAGAATTTTGGACAGATGAATTTATAAATTGGGAGACACAAGATAGGAGTAAATCTCAATATAAAAATGAATTAATTACTGTAAATGCTGGAGAAACTATAGGTAGACTCATAGGTGGAAACTTAAATACTATGGAAGGTATATGGGGTACAGAATATATGCCTGAAATTAAACAAGGTGATATATTATTTATAGAAGATAGCTTGAAAGATATAGCTACAATTGAAAGAAGTTTTTCTTTATTAAAATTGAGTGGTGTATTTGATAAGGTTTCTGGAATAATTTTAGGTAAGCATGAACTATTTGATGATTTAAAAACTAATAGAAAACCTTATGAAGTATTATTAGAAGTTATTGGAAAAACAGATATACCTATTTTGGCAGAATTTGATTGTTGTCATACACACCCGATGTTAACGCTGCCTATAGGAAGTAAAGTAAAATTAGATTCGACAAATAAAAAAGTAACAATAATAAATGAATAATAAAAAACTACTGCTAAAATTTAGCAACGGGTTCGGTTTTAAGGTACAAAAAAGATTTTCACATTAAAAATCACAAGTGTTTTCACAAAAGAATTAGCAAGAGAATTCACAATAAGACAGAAAAGAAAAAGTCGGCTTTGCCGACTTTTTA
>JAGHIE010000008.1 GCA_017887325.1 Oscillospiraceae bacterium
CTCTAGCGTGACAGGCTAGCGCTCTAACCAACTGAGCTAACGGGCCAAATTTGGTGGGAACAACAGGACTCGAACCTGTGACCCTCTGCTTGTAAGGCAGATGCTCTCCCAGCTGAGCTATGCTCCCATTAACCTTAGACAACTTATCTCAGGTACGAATGTTATTTTATCACAACAAAATACATTTGTCAACACTTTTTTTCAACTTTTTTTATAAAACAAAAATAGCAATTGCAAAATCAAATGCAATTGCTATTTTATTATAAAACTATCTTTCTAAGTTTTGTGTTCTAGCTGGACCTACACCAACCATTTTAATTGGACAACCACATACTTTTTCTAAGTAAGCAATATAGTTTTTACAATCTTGTGGTAATTCATCATAAGATTTACAAGCAGATAAATCTCCACTAAATCCTTTTACTTCTTCGTAAACTGGTTCTGCACCAATTAATTCTTCAATATCAGCTGGGTATTCTGTTAGAAGAGTACCATCTGGTTTTTTATAAGCAACACAAACTTTTAAAGTTTCAATGCCACTTAATGTATCAAATTTATTTACAGCAAGTGCTGTTAAACCATTAGCTCTTACAGCATGACGCATAATAACAGCATCAAACCAACCTGTTCTTCTTGGTCTACCAGTTGTTGTACCAAATTCATGACCTCTATTTCTAATTAAGTCACCTAATTCATCAAATAATTCTGTTGGGAAAGGACCCATACCAACTCTTGTTGTATAAGCTTTAGCAACACCGATGATTTCATCAATAGCGTTAGGACCAATACCAGCACCGATAGCACAACCACCACTAACTGGGTGACTAGAAGTAACATATGGATATGTACCAACATCAATATCTAAAAGTGTACCTTGAGCACCTTCAAATAATACGTTTTTGTTTTCTTTGATAGCTTTATCTGTTAATACAGAAACATCATCAACATATACAGCTAATCTTTTTGCATATTCAACATATTCTTCTATAATAGCGTCAACGTCTAAAGCTTCTCCACCATATACAGAAGTTATAATTTTATTTTTTAAAGCACCAACAGCTTTAGCTTTTCTTCTAAAAATATCTTCATGAACTAAGTCATATAGACGGATACCACAGCGTTCATATTTATCCATGTAACAAGGACCAATACCTCTACCTGTTGTACCAATTTTAGAACCACCTAAAGCTTGTTCACTTAAACCGTCAAGTTTTCTGTGCCAAGGCATAATGATATGTGCTCTAGGGTCTATTTTTAAATTTGAACAATCGATACCGCGTTCTTGTAAGCCGTCAATTTCTCTTAAAATGTCTTGTGGGTCGATAACAACGCCACAACCGATTAAACATTGTGTACCTTTGTATAAAATACCAGATGGAATTAAGTGTAATTTATAAGTTTCACCATTATTTTCTACTGTATGACCAGCATTGTTTCCACCTTGTGAACGAACTACTACATCTGCTCTTGATGCTAATATGTCGATGATTTTACCTTTACCTTCATCGCCCCATTGAACACCAACTACTACTTTTGATGGCATAATTTATTCCCCATTTCTTTTTTGGTAATAATATTCACTAGTTTACTTTCAAGCAAACTTTCACAAAGTATATTATATCAGATATTTTTACCTTATGCAAATAAAAAATTATAAGAATATTTTTATTAAATTTGATAAAAATACTAATAAAAATTTTTATTAAAGAAAGGAGCATAAAAATGAACATTACTCCAGAACAATATCAAGAGATGACAAAAATAGCTTCTCCTAATAGTAAATCATATAAAAATATACCTATGGCTTTTTTAGTTGGTGGATTAATATGTACTTTAGGACAATTTTTAAATAATCTGTTTATATCATATGGAATATCTACAGAAATAGCAGGAACATTAACATCAGTATCTCTTATTTTTTTATCTGCATTACTAACTGGGTTAAATATATACAAAAAAATAGCAAAAGTTGCAGGAGCTGGTACACTAGTCCCAATTACTGGTTTTGCTAATAGTGTTGTATCACCTGCTCTAGAATTCAAATCAGAAGGATTAATTTTAGGGTTAGGTGCAAAATTATTTGTAATTTCAGGTCCAGTAATAGCATATGGAACACTGGCATCTATATTATACGGAATAATATATTATATTATAAAAATTTTATAAGGAGTCTTAATATGTATCTAAAAAACGGAACAATTTTATTAAAAGAACCTCCTTCTATACTATCATTTGCATCAGTTGTAGGTAAAAAAGAAGGCGAAGGCCCTCTATCATCTTATTTTGATATCGTGGAATATGATACAAAATTTGGAGAAAAAACATGGGAAAAAGCTGAAAGTAAAATGCAACAAATTGCTTCTCAAACTGCTTTAGATAAAGCAAATTTAAAGAAAAAAGATATTGATATTATGTTTGCAGGTGACTTATTAAATCAATGTATTGGATCTGGTTACAGTGCAAGAGAGCTAAACATTCCATTTTATGGACTATACGGAGCTTGTTCAACAATGGCAGAAAGTTTATCTCTTGCAAGTATTTTTGTATCTTTTAATATTGTTAATCGTGCTTTAGCTTTAACTTCATCTCACTTTTGCTCAGCTGAAAGACAATTTAGACAACCTCTTGAATACGGTGGACAAAGAACTCCAACAGCTCAATGGACAGCAACAGGTTCAGGCGCAATTATTGTAGAAAAAAATTGTGGAGCTCCTTATGTTAAAGCTGTAACCATAGGTAAAATTACCGATTTAGGAATAAAGGATATAAGTAATATGGGGGCTGCTATGGCACCATCTGCGTACAATACTTTAAAATCCTTTTTTGAAGATACCAATTCCAAACCTAATGATTATGACTTAATTTTAACAGGAGATCTAGGTGTAGTTGGCTCAGATTTACTTATTCAATTACTATTAAAAGATAATATTGATATAAGTGCTGTTCATAATGATTGTGGTAAAATGCTTTACAACTTAAAAGAACAACAAGTTAACGCTGGAGGTTCTGGTTGTGGCTGTGGTGCATCTGTACTATGTTCTCTCATTTTAAAACAAATAAAAGATGGTATATTAAAAAATGTATTATTTTTAGGAACTGGTGCTTTAATGTCAACAACAAGCACACAACAAGGAGAAAGTATTCCTGCAATAGCACATTTAGTTCACATTTCAAACGATAATGTACACATAGAAAGGAGATAATCTATGGAATATTTATGGGCATTTATTGTAGGTGGTATTTTATGTGCTATAGGTCAAATACTAATTGATTATACTAAACTAACACCTGCTAGAATTTTAGTAACATATGTTGTACTTGGAGTATTTTTAGGTGGCATAGGTATATATAAACCTCTAATAGATTTTGCTGGTGCAGGAGCAACAGTTCCTTTAACTGGATTTGGTTATCTTCTTTCAAAAGGTGTAAAAGAAGCCGTAAATGAACATGGTTTAATAGGTGCTTTAATGGGAGGCTTAACAGCATCTAGTGCAGGAATAGCAGCAGCTATATTTTTTGGATTTATAATAGGAATAATATTTAAACCAAAAGACAAATAAAAAAGTGGTATCATAAGATACCACTTTTTTATTATTGACTTCTTAAAGCTTCTACTGCGTCTTTTTTAGCTGCCATTTTTGCAGGTATATGTCCACCTAACATAGTTAATACTGTACTTATTAAAACCAACAAAATAGCATGAATAGGATTTAGATTTGATGCTCCTTTAAGTTCTGTCATACTATAAATAATACTATTTATAGGGAATGTTAATCCCCAAGCTATTACAACACCCAATACGCCTGAAAATACACCTAAAATACAAGTTTCAGCATCAAATACTCTTGATATATCTTTTTTCCTTGCTCCCAAAGCTTTTAAGATACCTATTTCTTTAGTTCTTTCTAAAACAGATGTATATGTTATTATACAAATCATAATCAAACTAACAACTAAAGAAACTCCTGCAAAGGCAATTAAAACAATTGTAATACCATTCATTATTCCAGATGTCATCTCAGACATAGTACCAGCTAAATCAGAATATACAATTTTATCCTCATCAGATTTTTGATCATTATAGTCATCTAAATAATCTAATACTAACTCTTTATTATCAAAACTATTAGGATAAACCATTATCATATATGGAGTAGAATTTCCTCCTAAATATGACATAAATTGTTCTTTTTCATTTTCTTTAAAAACTTCCATGTTTATTACATTTTTATCAGAATTTCTTTGAGCTTCAACTATCTCAGAATTTTGAGCACTTTCAATTACCATTTCTGATAACTCATCACTATAAGCAATACCATTTGCAAGCATTCCCATACTAACATCTTTTTTAGGTCTTACAACTCCAACAATTTGAACTTCTATGTTACCATCTTTATTATACATTTCTTGATAGTTATCGTTAGGAACAAAATTCCCATAAGGAGTTTTTTGATAAAAATTATCATTGCTTATAATTTTAAATTTAGTGCCTATTATATCTTCAAATTTTATACTTTCTACATTTTCTGTTTCAAATCCTAAATTTTTCAAAACGGTCAAGTCTGTTCTATTTTTATCATCTATAACTAATACTAAATCTATTTTTTCACTAGGATATTCACCAGCTAAAATATCATAATTTTCTTTTAAGTAATCTTTACCATTATCTTGTAAACTTTTAGGATAGGAAGAAATACCCATAGAACTCATATTTACAGAACCAGACATTTTTTCCATATTATCTTGTACATTATTCATTTTTACTGGAACAATTTGTCCGTTTACATCTCTTAACATATTCATCTGTACAATTCTTGAAACACCAATGCTATCACAAATTTCTGGATTAATATTATATAGATAATCCATATACTCTTGTGTAAAAACATTTGTATGCATAACATTATAGTCAGCTGGGTCATATAGATAAATCTTATCAGAATTAGCATATTCTTCCGTTCCAACTTCAAACTTCTTTTGTTCTTCCATAATCTTATTCATAGTTTCCATATCCATTTGTGCAGTTGTTTGCGACATTATAATTGGAAACTCTGCCATTGTTTCTTTTTGGAATAAATCAATTTGTTTTTGAAACCCTGTTGATAAACTTAAAATTACAGCTATGCCTATAATACCAATACTTGATGCAAATGCAGTTAAAAAAGTTCTACCTTTTTTAGTCTTTATATTATTAAAAGATAATTTTAATGCTGTAAAAAAGCTCATACTTGTTTTTTTCAAACTGAAGTTTGTATCTTTCATTTCTTCGTGATATTCATTACTATCCGAAATAATTTTACCATCTTGAAACCTTATTATTCTATCAGCATATTGCTCTGCCAGTTCTGGATTATGTGTTACCATAATAACCAATCTATCTTTAGAAACTTTTTTTATTAAATCCATAATTTGTACACTTGTAGTAGTATCTAAAGCACCTGTTGGTTCATCGCACAACAAAATCTCAGGATCATTAGCCAACGCTCTAGCAATGGCAACTCTCTGCATTTGTCCACCAGACAATTGATTTGGTTTTTTATGCAAATGGTCTTTAAGCCCAACTTCTTCTAAGACTTCTAACGCTCTTTTATGTTTTTCATGTGCAGACACACCACTTAAAGTCATACCCATTTCAACATTGTCAACAATACTCAAATGTGTTATTAAGTTATAACTTTGAAACACAAATCCTACCGAATTATTTCTATAAGCGTCCCAATCCTTTTCCTTAAAATCTTTTGTTCTTTTACCTTTTATGATCAAATCTCCAGAATCATATCTGTCTAAACCACCAATTATATTAAGACAAGTTGTCTTTCCCGAACCACTAGTTCCTAAAATAGCTACAAATTCTTTTTCTCTAAATGTAACACTAATATCATCTAAAGCTTTTGTTTGTATGTCCCCTACGGTATAAGTCTTTTTAATATTTTTTAACTGTAACATTATTTTCTCCTTTTTAATTAAAATAAAATAAATAATTTCTATTATATTATGTTCAATTTTATAGTTTATAAGTTATCAACATATGAATTTTCTATAAAAAAATATGGTGTTGAACTAAAAATTCAACACCATATAAAATAACTCTATTTTAATAAGTTTTTACAATCATCTGATAAAGTTGTTACTATTTCTTTAGCTTTATCTAAAGTTGAAGCTGTTGCAGAATAGTAAAGTTTAATTTTTGGTTCTGTACCAGATGGTCTGATGATTAATTTACAGTTACCATCTAAGTAGAATTCTAATATATCAGATACAGGTAAATCAGTTGTTACTTCTTCACCATTGATTACACCTTTAGAAGAAATGTAGTCCATTAAACCTACCACATTTAATCCACCTATTGTTTTTGGAGGATTATTTCTTAAAGTGTTCATGATATTTTTCATTTGTTTTGTACCTTCAGAACCTTCATATGTGAAAGTATCTAAAGAGTTAATGAAGTATCCATGTTCTTCATATAATTCATTTAATACATCAATTAAAGTTTTTCCTTGAGCTGTGTAATAAGCTGTCATTTCACAAATTAACATACTTGCATTAACAGCATCTTTATCTCTAACATAACCACTTGATAAATAACCATAGCTTTCTTCAAAACCAAAGATATATCTATCAGCTTCGCCATCTTTTTCTAATAAAGCAATTTGTTCACCGATAAATTTAAAACCAGTTAAAACATTTCTTAATTCAATACCATATTTTTTAGCAACACTTGCAGCCATTTCAGTTGTAACTATAGTTTTTACTGCAACTGGATTTTTTGGTAAAGTGCCATTAGCAATTCTTTGTTTAGCAATGAAGTCTAAAAGTAAAACACCAACTTCGTTACCTGTTAATAATTCATATTTACCATTATGTTTTACAGCAATACCAACTCTGTCACAGTCAGGGTCAGTAGCAAGTAACATATCAGCATCAACTTTTTCACTTAATTCTAAACCTTTTTGTAATGCTTCTCTAATTTCTGGGTTTGGATAAGGACAAGTTGGGAAGTTTCCATCAGGTTTTTCTTGTTCTGGAACTATTGTTACATTTTTAACTCCAATTTTTTCTAAAATTTCTGTAACACACATTAAACCAGCGCCATTTAAAGGTGTGTAAACTAATTTTAAGTTTTCTGAAGATACATTAGTAACTCTACAAGCTAAAACATGATTTAAGAATGAATCTACAACTTCTCTAGATATTAATTTAATAGTACCATTTTTAATAGCTTCATCATAATCTGCAACTTTTACAGAGTTGAATGGGTCAACTTTTTCGATGCAAGATAAAACTTCTTCAGCCATTTCTAAAGTAATTTGACAACCGTCATTTCCATAAACTTTATAACCATTATATTTAGCTGGGTTATGGCTAGCTGTTACACAAATACCAGCATCACATTTTAATTCTCTAACTGCAAAAGATAGAGATGGTGTTGGCATAAGTTGTGGATATAAATGAACTGTAATGCCATTACCTGCTAAAACTCTTGCAGATTCTCTAGCAAATACATCAGATTTAATTCTACTATCATGTGCAATAGCAACAGATAGATTTTCTTTACCTGTTGATAATAAATAGTTTGCTAACCCTTGAGTAGCTTTTCTTATTGTATAGATATTCATACGGTTGGTACCAGCGCCTATAACACCTCTTAAACCACCTGTACCGAATTCTAAGTTACGATAAAATCTATCTTCTATTTCTTTTTCAGAATTTGGTGCTTTTAAACTATTTAGTTCTTCCACGATATCTTTATCTTCTACCGCTAAGTCGCACCAACGACTATATTCTTGCATAATTTCCACAATAATTCACCTCATAAATTAATTAATATTAATATAATATTACTATTTAATTATACTAAATATTACTCATAAAATCAACTAAATATTGTACAATAATCATTATTTACATAAAAATTACGATTTTAGATAACTAAAAATTTAACCAAATTATAGATATTAATAATAATTATAATTATCATCAATACAAGAAAAGCTTTTTGAACTCCTTTTGAGTTTAATTTAGAAGTTATATAACTTCCAATTAACGCACCTGATACACCACCAACACACATTAAAACAAGTGTTGTTATATTAAAATCAGGTATAGAATTTGTAACAAAAGAGCTTATTAAACTTGTTAATTGTGAAAAGAAAATAATATATAATGAGTTCTTAGCTGCAGTTTTAACATCCATTGAGAATAATAAATATAAAACTGCTAAATTAATAGGACCTCCTCCTATTCCTAGGAAAGATGATAATAATCCCAAAGTTAAACCAATAATAAAACACAATGCAAAATTAGTAATTCTATAAGATTTAACAGCTTCTTTTTTTATTACATATATAAAAACGCCTACTGTCATTATAATTAGCAATAAAGCTTGTACAGCTCCTACTAAATTATCATTACCCAATATAACTTTTGTTTTTTCAAATATATTTTTACCTAAAACTCCACCAAGTGCAGAACCAACTGCTAAAAAAGTACTTATTTTAAAGTCTAATTTTATATTAGTTTTTCTACTTCTTATCAATGATACAGTTGACATAGTTAATACAGTACAACCAGATAAAAAACTAATAACACTTACACTCAACAAACCTGTCATATCTAAAACTGGTTTAATTATTACTCCTCCACCTATTCCTGTAATAGAACCTATAGTAGAAGATAAAATACTAATTATAAAAGATAAAATATCAATAAACATAACTTACTCCTTATTTTTATATGTTCTGGGTGATTTACCTATTATTTTTTTAAATATTCTAGAAAAGTAATTATAATCATCATACCCTACAATACTTGCAACCTCCATTACACTCTGACCATTTTCCAAATAAGTTATAGCCCTTGTACACCTTAAAGTATTTACATAAGATAATATTGTTTCTCCTGTATATTTTTTAAACAATCTAGTCAGATGCTCTTGAGTAATATGTAATTTTTTTGCAATGTCATTTACACAAATTTTTTTATCTAAATTTCTGTGTATATACATCAAAGTTTCTTTCATATATTGTAAAGACTGATTTTCTAAAATATTTTTACTGTCATATGTTTTGTTCGCTCTTTGTAATAACAAAGATATAATTATTAACGAATATCCCTTTACTGATAATTCATATCCTATATTTTTATTTTCAAATTGACTTATCATAGATTTAAAAATATCCATTAATTCTTTATCTTGACTAATTTTCAAATCTATTCCTGAATTAATAATAGAAAATAAATATTTTTCTTCGTCAAAAGTTGCAGTTTCATTTAATAATCCACCTAAATCAAATTGAACAATATAGTGTTTTGTATTATCTAAAAACTCCATTCCTCTGTGCGGTTCACACCAATTCACAAATCCTATATCATCTTTATATAGCCATTCATATCTACCGTTACAATGGAGCTTAACACCACCACTATAAACAACATAAAATTCCAACATTTCATGCCAATGAAACTGACAACCTCTAGCATTACTATTATTATTGTTTTCTTTTATTCTAACTGGAAAATTATTGTTGTTTATTGATATGTTTTCGTGAATAGGAATTATCATATAACACCACCTTTACAATATCAAATTTGTGCTAATTTAATTTCTAAATAATTCTTTTTAGTTTATAAACTCATAACTATAATAATACATATTATTTAATACATATGCAAGTGTAAGATTTTAAGGAGATTTTATTATGAGAGTTTTATTTATCGATATTGACACTCTAAGGCCAGACCATATGAGTTGTTATGGTTACCATAGAAACACAACACCTAGATTAGATGAAATAGCTAACGAAGGAATTCGTTTTGACAATTATTACTGTTCTGATGCACCATGCTTACCTTCTCGTGCAGCATTAATCAGTGGTATGTTTGGTATTCACAATGGAGCTGTTGGCCATGGAGGAACATGTGCTGACAAAAGATATGTAGGTCCAAGTCGTGATTTTTGTAGTATTGATGATGACAACAACTTTAATTTCATTTTTAGAAAAGCAAATTTACATACTGTTTCAATAAGTACATTCCCAGAAAGACATTCTTCTTGGTGGTTTAATGCTGGATTTAATGAAATGTACAATGTAGGTGGACGTGGTGGTGAATCAGGTGAAAAAGTAATACCTGTTGCACTAGATTGGTTAGATAGACACGATGGTGAAGATGATTGGTTTATGCATTTACATTTATGGGATCCACATACTCCTTATAGAGCACCAATGGAATTTGGAAACCCTTTTGAAAATGACCCTATTCCAGAATGGATAACAGAAGACGTTTTCAAAACACACCTAAAACATACAGGACCTCACAGTATTATGGAAATTGGTATGTGGACAGATGATGCTCCTGCAGGATTACCAAGACATTTAGGTAAAGCTACTAACATGTCAGAACTAAAACAAGTTATAGATGGATATGACTGTGGTATTAGATATGCAGATTTTCTATTAGGTCAAGTTATTGATAAATTAAAACAACAAGGAATATATGAAGATTGCGCAATTATCGTAACTTCTGACCATGGTGAAAACATGGGAGAACTTGGTATTTACGCAGAACATGGAACAGCAGACCACCCTACTTGTCATATTCCTATGATTATAAAATGGCCTAATGCTAAAAAAGGCATTGTTGATAAAGGTTTACATTATAACATTGACTTACTACCTACTATGGCAGATATACTAAATGTAGAACATTATAAAAAATGGGACGGACAAAGCTATGCCCAAGTTTTAACAGATGGTTTAGATTGTGGTAGAGATTATCTAGTATTATCTCAAATGGCGCATGTATGTCAACGATCTGCTAGATTTGGAGATTGGCTATATATCAGAACATACCATGACGGATATCACCTATTTGATAAAGAAATGTTATTCAATATAAAAGAAGACCCATATGAACAACATGATGTAAAAGATGAATATCCTGAAATCTGTGCTAAAGGTGCTAAAATAATACTGGATTGGCATGATGAAATGATGACTTGCTCTGATAGTCAAATAGACCCACTATGGACAGTTATGAAAGAAAACGGACCATATCACACTTGGGTTGATATAAACAAATATCTAAAAAGATTAGAAGAAACCGGCAGAGCCGACGGAGCTCAAAAAATCAGAGAAAAATATAATATGAAATAAATAAAAAAGATGTAGTTAAATAACTACATCTTTTTTTCCTAAATATTTTAATTTTGTATTATATGTATTAACAAACACAAGAATACTAACAGTACAAGCGATAATTTCTGCTATAGGGAAAGCCCACCAAACATACACTAGTCCTATTTTTGATAAAACATAAGCCAAAGGTAAAATTATAATAAGTTGTCTTAATGCTGATATGAATAAACTTCTTACGCCCAAACCGATAGATTGGAATAAAGCTGATAAAATAATACCTATTGCTGCAAATACAAAATGTAGAGATATTATTCTAAGAGCAGGAACTCCCATTTCTAACAATTGTGGTGAAGCTTCAAATACTTTTAATAATGTATCTGGAATTAACAAGAACAATGCAGCCCCACAAGCCATCATAACTACAGCTATTACACAACCTATCTTTATTGCACTTATAAGTCTTTTTTTATTACCTGCACCATAGTTATATCCCATTATAGGCATTAGTCCATGTGTAAGACCAAAAACTGGCATAAAAATAAATGATTGCAATTTATAATATGCACCATATACTGCAACTGCTGTTTCTGTAAAAGATACTAATATCATGTTTATCCCAGCTAATAATACTGAACTTATAGAGTTCATAACCATTGCTGGAAATCCTACTGCGTATATATCTTTAATTGTTTTTGCATGAAATTCAAAACCTTTTAAAGTTATATTTATAGTATGTTTTCTAAAGAAACAAATAAAAATCATATAGAACATAGCACAGATTTGTCCAATAACTGTTGCTATTGCTGCACCCTCTATTCCAAATTTAGGAACACCCAATAAACCAAAAATGAATATAGGGTCTAAAATCATATTAATAACTGCACCTAAAGTTTGTGAAATCATAGGATGAATCATATTTCCAGTTGCTTGCAAAGTTTTTTCTAAATTAATCTCTATAAAAATACCTACAGATACTACCATTACTATAGATAAATATGAAACACCCATTTTTTGTATTTCTTCTATTGAAGTCATACTTTTAAAAAATGGTTCAACTGCAAAAAATCCTAATAAAGCAAAGAATATCCAATTTATAAATCCTAAAATAAACCCGTGAGTTGCTGCATTATCTGCATCTTTTTGTCTTTTTTGTCCCAATCGTCTTGACACTAAAGAGTTAATACCAACAGCAGTACCCACACCAACAGAAA
Organism: Oscillospiraceae bacterium; assembly: GCA_017887325.1. Taxonomy (GTDB): domain Bacteria; phylum Bacillota; class Clostridia; order Oscillospirales; family Ruminococcaceae; genus Massiliimalia. The sequence continues at coordinate 12,347 of JAGHIE010000008.1, forward strand.
TCATAAGCATTTGAGCTGGTGCTGCTAATGATACAGCAGTAAATGCATTTTCTGATATTTTTGCTACGAAATAACTGTCAACAACATTGTATAACGATTGCACTAACATAGAAAACATTGCAGGAATTGACATAGACATTATTAATCTAAAAAGTGGTGCAGTTCCCATTTTATTTTCTTGTACTTTTTCCAATTTATATTCCCCTTTCTAAAATACTCTAACTTTATTAGTTTATAATATTTAATAATAATTTTCAAGTATTTTAAAAAGAGATTTTATCTCAAGTAATATATATTAATTCTTTTTTCCTTTAAATTCCTTTTTCTAATTTAAAAACAAGAGCTGTTAAGTCATCATTTTCTTTCCCTTTTAATTCTCTTATAACCTCATCACAAAGTATTTTAGCTATTTGTTTTGCTGGCAATTTTTCATTATCTCTAATAATTTTTTTAATATTTTTTTCTTCTATATCTAATAAACCATCGCTTAGTAATATTATGATATCTCCATAATCTAAAACTGCCGTACTTTTATCAAACTCAACATCTTGTAATATTCCTGCTGGTAGTGATGTCGTTTTTACTTCTGCTACTATTCCCCCAACACTAACAAAAGATGGTGCACTACCAGCTTTATAAAATTCTGTAAGTCCCGTATACAAATCAACTTTTGCTATATCTATAGTGGATAACACTTCATCTGTTGACTTTGACTGCAATGATGTATTTACAAATTTAATTATAGAGTCCAGCCCCAAACCTGCTCTTAAAAGTTTAACTATAATAGAACAAGTCAAAGCACTGTCCAAAGCTGCTCTTTTTCCACTACCCATACCATCGCTTAATATAATATAAACATTACCTTTATTGTCTTTAAAATATTCATAACTATCACCACAAATATTTTGTTTTTGATTTTCTTTGCGTGGTATTTGGTAAACTCCAAAATCTACTTGTAAATTTTCTTTTTCATAAAAAGAAATTTTAACCTTATTTTCAACTATATAAACAGAAGGCTTACAAAACTCTCTTTTTAATGCACTACTTATTTTTTCTCTTAATTCATTTTCATAAAATTCTACATTTGTTAGAGTATATATATCTATTTCCATACGGTCAAATTTATTTATATTACAATAAACACAGTCTGGTTCAACGGCTAAATCTGTAAAAATATCTCTCACTATACTTGACGCCATATTGTCATGCTTATGAACTTGTGATATTTCTTCACTTACTTCCCATAACATTTGAGAAATTCCTGATAGCTGTTCTAACGATATTGCTCTAACTTCATTTAATCTTATTTTTTCATTTTGAATTTCAATAAACTCTCTATAATATTTATGTAATGTATCAGCAAGTTTTTGTTTTTTATTACAATAAACTAAACCTGCATCATCAACATCTTTTTTATCTATTTGATTACCTACTTTTATTAAGTTAGTTAATTGTAAAAATGCTTTTGAAGTTTCTTTTTGATTATTTCCAAAACATTCTGTTTTATTTATACACCCTAAACAAACATCATCTATTGTTCTTTTATATATAGATAACACATCTGATTTAGTATTTTTTTTTAAATATTCAGAAACTTTCTTCAAAGACATCTGCAAATCATCAATAGTATATGCTGCAAATTCTAATCTATTTTCAATATTTTCTTGCAGGTTTCTATCAATCTGTATTTTCTCACTTGAAAATCTTAAATTATTAAGAAAGCTTTTTCTTATTGATAAAAACAAACCTGAAGCCAATAATATTTCAATCAATCTATATAAAATATCAAGATTTACACCTATTACAAAAATAGTAAATATTGATGAAGATATAAAAACCCCTACTTGCAATATTCTTCCAAACTGTTTAAATAAACTAGACACAAGTGTACTTATAACTAACATAGATGCAAAATTTATATACTCTATACTATATAAGTTCAATGTAACTCCCATTATAATAGCACACACAGCACTACCTGCAATATCTAATTTATAAACCATGATATATAAAACTGTTATAGCAATAACAATACCAACATTAAATATTCCCAACTTAATATCCATAAAAGCAATTATTGCAAGCATTATCATTATCGAACTACTAACAGCTGATATTTTACTATATGTTAATATTCCTTTATATTCGAAAAGTGTGTTTGTAGCTATATATGCAAAATAGGTTGTAGCTCCTGCTATAATACACTCACATATTCTCATTATCATATCAACTGCATTATATGAAAATAAAATTCCCAAAGCTATGTTTACACATAAACATGATAATACTGTTATAATAGACAATGCCTCAGGACTCTGTTTAATTTTATTTTTTTCTAATACAACCTTTATTACCATTACTAATATTAAAGACAGTAAATAAACAATATTTTGCTCATTAAACCCCAATACACTATATCCTAATATACTTCCCAAAAAAGTTATCCAAGAATATTCTAAAGGTAAAGAAGCTGTAAACGACACTCCAAATGGAGATATTATTCCCAATACCTTTGCTCTACAAACTAAAAATGAAAAAAAAGATATAATCATCATTTTTTTTACATTTTCTTTGGTTGCATCTCTTGGATTTGCCAAATTAATTGATTCTGATTTCATTTTTCTCCTCCTAATTTAAACTTATTAATTACACTATTTTATTACAAATAGTATAATTTCATTTCAAATTATACGCTTAACGAAATAAAAAATTTGTCAAATCAAGAATATATATTCTGATAGTATATGTTGTTTTATAGTTTTTCTTATCTGTATATGTCGATAAAAGTATGTGTTTATTTGTAAATTTAAAATTTTGTAGAAAATTAATTTATTTCGTGATATACTTTTATTAGCATAAATTAAGGAGAAATAATATGAATTTTTTGTGCCCAATATGCAAAGAAGAACTTATACAACAAGACAAGAGTTTTGTATGCAAAAATAAACATACTTTTGATAAAGCTAAAAGTGGTTATGTTAATCTACTAACTGTTAATAATAAAAACTCAAAAATTCCTGGTGATAATAAAATCATGGTAAATGCAAGACGAGATTTTTTATCAAAGGGATATTATAAAGTATTATCAGATAATTTGAATGAATTAGTTTACAAATATGCTAAAGAAAAAACATCACCACAAATACTAGATGCTGGTTGTGGTGAAGGATATTATATTAATAACATTTATAATCATTTAATTGAAAATAAAATATCTGCTGATATTTTAGGAATTGATATATCCAAATTTGCTTTAAATGTTGCAAGCAAACATAATAAAAAAATCAAATTTGGTGTAGCAAGTATTTTTAACTTACCTGTTAAAAGCAACTCATGTGATTTATTATTAAATTTATTTGCACCATTTAGTGATGATGAATTTTTAAGAGTTTTAAAAGGTGACGGCCTTTTATTTATGGTTATTCCATCTACTAAACATTTATGGGAACTTAAATGTGCTGTATATGATACTCCATATGAAAATGAAGTAAAAGATTACACTTTAGAAGGATTTAATTTAATTGATAAAAAAATTATAAAAGATTATATAAATTTGTCATGTAATGAAGATATAAAAAATCTATTTATGATGACACCTTATTACTATAAGACATCTATTGATAATGTGAAAAAATTAGATAATCTTGACACACTTAAAACTAAAATAGAATTTGAAATATTAGTATATCAAAAAGAAAAATAGGAGACATTTATGGTTAATATAGGAAATGATTGGGATAATTTATTATCTAACCAATGGGAAATGGATTATTATCAAAACTTAAGAAAGTTTTTAGCAAACGAATATAAAACAAAAACTATTTATCCTAATATGCACAATATCTTTAATGCTTTAAGATATACTCCATACGAAGATGTTAAAGTAGTTATTTTAGGACAAGACCCATACCATGGTCCTAATCAAGCTCATGGACTTTCTTTTTCTGTTCAAAAAGGAGTTAAACAACCTCCATCACTAAAAAATATATTTCAAGAAATTCAAAATGACTTAGGGATAACTCCTCCATCTCATGGAGAATTAACTTATTGGGCAAAACAAGGTGTGTTGCTTTTAAATGCTGTCTTAACCGTAAGAGAAGGAAGCCCTAACAGTCATAAAAATAAAGGTTGGGAAAATTTGACTGACTATATAATTAAACTTTTAAATGACAGTGATAAAAATATCGTGTTCTTATTATGGGGAAATAACGCAAGACAAAAAGCAAAATTTATCACAAATCCAAATCATAAAATTTTAGAAAGTGTGCACCCTAGCCCACTATCTGCATATGGTGGTTTTTTTGGTTGTAAACACTTTTCAAAAGCTAATGAGTTTTTAAAATCAAAAGGAATTAAAGAAATTGATTGGTCTATTCCAGAATAAAAAAGACAACAGAGAAAAATCTCTGTTGTCTTTTTTATTAAATCTTAATCTTTTTTTGTAATGCTAACAATGGTCGTGCTATCGCAACTGTTAAAATAACAGCACCTAAGGCCTCTGGTATACCAGCAGTACCAACCATCATTGCAATAAATGAGAAAAATCCTTCAAATACTATATTTTTTAAAGCTTGCCATTCTTGACCAAAGAAAATATAAATACCACCCATAACTAAAACAGTATTTGTTAAACTTCCTATAAGAGCAGACAATGCACAAGCTACTATCTTGCTTTTATCTATTTTAGAAACCCAAATAAAAACATATCCAGCAATAACTCCTACTAAAATTCTAGGCAACATACAAATAACTAAACTCCACAAGTTTCCACTTGTTTCTCCAACGGAATAAAATGGTGAAAATGCAAAACTTGCTAGATTAGGTCTTACTGTATTTGTAATCAAACTTATAAGTCCAAAAATTGTTCCCAAAAATGCACCAGCTCTAGGACCTAATAGTATAGCACCTATTATTACAGGTACATGCAAAGTTGTTCCGTTGATAAAACCTAAGTTAATCATTCCCAAAGGTGTAACTGCTAAAACTACCATAATAGCACTTAGCAATGATAACTGGATCATAATCATTGATTTTTTCTTACTGTCTTGTTTAATACTTTCCATAAATATACCTCCGCTCTCGTTCGCTTTAAATGGATACGATGCAATTATTTTTGAAAATACAAACTATCTATGCTTTTGATTTTTCTTATAAATCAAATTTAATCCTCTTAAATTTAAATTTTCATCATAAATATATTTTCTCTCACAATAAGGTAAAACATACTTAGTATATCTTCCTGTCACGACAACATTAAGTTCTTGAGAAAAAAGTTTTGAATATTTATCAACCATACCGTCTAACATTGATGCTGTTCCGTAAATTAATCCAGAACTCATCGCATCTATTGTACTTTGCCCTATTAGTTCGGTTGGTTTTTCTATCCCTATTTCTGGCAATCTAGCAGTATTAGTACACAAAGCATCTAATGACATTTGTAATCCTGCCATAATAGATGTACCTAACAAAACACCATTTTCATCTATAACACAAGCTGTTGTCACTGTACCTAAAGAAAATATAACACAAGGTGTTTTATATTTACTCAATGTTGCAACTGCATTACAAACAAAATCACTACCCAACTCTCTGCTATTTTTATATCTTATATTTAATCCTGTTTTTATTCCGGAAGATAAAACCAAAACCTTACAAGAAAATAAAAATTCTAAAGTTTCTTTAAGTGTATTTGTTAATACTGGAACAACACTAGATATTATTGCACCTTCTATTTTACAATTACTAATATTATGAAGTTTTAATATTTGACTTATACTATTAGCATACTCATAAGAAGTTAGTTTTCTAAAAGTAGAGATAGATGCTGTAAAAATATTACGGTCATCTTCAAAACACCCCATATTTATCGTTGAATTTCCAATACTCAATGTAAATATCATAACTAACCTCCTAAATAGCTTGTTTTTCGTAAATTATTATACAAAATAATTCCATATAATGCAACAAAAAGCAGTTTAAATAAACTGCTTTTTGTAATACCACTATAATTCTAAATCTACACTTACTGGATAATGGTCTGATAAATAAACTCCATTTTCACAATCATTCCAAGTTTTAACACCATAATCTTTAAATTCTGGAGTTACAAAAATATAATCTATCTTACCAATTTCATTACAGTCAACACCATAATTATGAAATGTAATTCCTGACTCTTTAGAAACATCTCTTACATCTATATTTAATCCCTCTAAAACTTTATCCATATCAAAATATCTTGAATCTTCATTAAAGTCCCCCATTAATATAGAAGGTACATTATGTTCTTTTCTGTCTTTATCCATAGCTTTTACAATTTGTCTTATTCCTTCTGCTCTAGCGTAAGCACTTTCGTGATCTAAATGTGTTACATAAACATATAAAAAGCTACCATCTTCAACACTTCTTAACAAGAATTTTGTATAAACTCTAGGGCAAATACTTTGGTCTTCAAATCTTGAACCATATACATCAGGAGTATCAGATAACCATTTTGTAGTCATTTCCAATAAATCAAATTTATCTGTTTTAAAGGCTAATATCATATGTTCATCTTCTAAATTTTTATCTCTCCCACAACCAACTACTGTATATTCAGGAGAAAGATTTTTCTTTAACCATTGATATATATGTAATCTAACTTCTTGAAAGCCAATTATATCACTATCATATTTTTTTATTGCCTCTTTTACCAAAGGAGCTCTAAATTCAAAATTGTTTTTTCCGTCTTGTCCATAATCACAACGGATATTAAATGTAGTAATGTTAAACTTCATAGCAAATCTTCCTTACTGTATAAATTTATAAAACAAATAATAACAAAACATACATATTTTTTCTATGTAAATATATTACAAAAACAACTCAACATATTTATATAATTTTATTATTGAAATTTATACTAAATAAATTATTTTAATTTGTATAAAATATAGAAATTAAAAAATTTACTAAAATATCTAACATTTTTATACTTAATTTATTCTTGTAATCCTTTACATAATATTTTAAAATACAAATGAAAATAAAATAAAAAAGGAGACAATCTTTTATGAAACCTATCGCATTACAATTATATTCTGTTAGAGAAGATTTAGAAAAAGACTTTGTTGGAACATTACAAAAAGTTAAAGAACTTGGATATGACGGCGTAGAATTTGCTGGATTATATAATCACTCACCAGAAGAAATCAATAAGACTTTAAAAGAATTAGATCTTATAGCACTTTCTGCTCATGTTCCTTTTGAAGAACTAACTCAAGATACAGAAAAAGTATTAAACGATTATAAAACAATAGGATGTACTTATGTAGCTATACCTTATTTAACAGAAGAATATAGACCTTCTGGAGAAAAATTTGATGAAGTTATTGAACAAGCTAAAAAAATAGGTTCAATAGCAAAAAAACTTGGTATTACTCTTTTATACCATAATCATGATTTTGAATTTGAAAAAATTGATAATAAATATGCACTAGATATTTTATACAGCGAAGTAGACAGTTCTCTACTACAATGTGAAATAGATACTTGTTGGGTTAATGTTGCTGGTGAAAAACCTTGTGATTATTTATCAAAATATGAAAATAGAATTCCTGTTGTTCATCTTAAAGATTTTTCTTATAAAGACGATGATAATAAAACTATAGAATTTAGACCTTTAGGAAAAGGAGTGCAAGATTTTAAATCTATAGTTGAAACATCAGAAAAAATGGGTACTGAATGGTTTGTTGTTGAACAAGACTCTCCAAGCTTAGGTTTAACTGCTTTAGAATGTGCTAAAGAAAGTATTAATTATATCAAAAATAATATTTAAATTCTATAATATATCTTGTAAAAACAAGTAATCTTAACTATACTTAGGAGGTATAATATGTTAGAAGTTCATTTCCATGATTTTGTTAATGATGAATTATTAAGATTTGCAGTAATCATATCCAAATCTAATGGAAAATGGGTATTGTGTAAACACAAAAAAAGAAATACATACGAAGTACCTGGCGGACATATAGAACAAAATGAAGCTATTTTAGAAACTGCAAAACGCGAATTAAAAGAAGAAACAGGAGCTGTTGATTTTACCATAAACCCTATATGTGTGTATTCTGTAAAAGAAAAAACAGAATTTAACGAAAGTAATGAAGATGAGTCATTCGGAATGCTTTATTTTGCTGAAATATATTCATTTGAAGAAATACATAGTGAAATTGAAAAAATTATATTAATAGATAATTTAGATATCAATTGGACATACCCTTTAATTCAACCAAAACTTATTGATGAAGCAATTAGAAGAGGTATTTTCAAATAATAATTAAAAGATTACTAATCTTTTTATATGATACATATTACAAATGAATAAAAATATTTAACAAAAAAGACGGTGATAAAATTATCACCGTCTTTTTATAAGGATGAGAAAGAATATTTAAAACATATAATATGTTTTCACAGAATATTATACACACAATAGTATAAAAATGCTAGTATAATGTATAATTTATATTTGTTAATTTTCTATTAACTATTTGTCTTTTTGATTCTTTCTGTATTGTAAATAACTTTCTAAAATGATAGTAGCAGCCACTTCGTCTATAACATCTTTTCTTTTAGCGCCTCTAACATTCATTTCATTTAAGTAAGTTGTAGCTTGCATTGTAGTTTGTCTTTCATCCCATGTTACAACTGGAATAGGAATTAAAGCTTTTAATGCTCTTGCAAATTTATCACATAACTCAGCTCTTGGACCAAAGCTTCCGTCCATATTTTTAGGCAAACCAACTACAACCATTTCTACTCCTAGTTCATGTATTGCAGCATAGCCAACTTTTTTAACACATGTTTCAAAATCTTTTTCTTTTATTACACCTACTGGAGAAGCTAAAAACTCTGTTCTATCACAAACCGCTAAACCTGTTCTAGCTTCGCCAAAATCTACAGCCATTATTTTCATAGTTGTTCCTTTCTATTTAACCCACATTCTAGTAACAGAAACATGTAAGTTATCTCCTAAATGCTCCGTTTTATTAAAATCTACAAGTTTTGGGTTTAATTCATCATCAAACACAGCTTTATTTATAGCTGTATTATCACAAATTGTCTCTTTAGTTAAACTAGATGGTTCTTTTCCCATTAACCAGTTTATAGCACATGATATAACTCCACCATGAGATATTATACAAATAGTTTTATCTTTATTTTCCTTTACTATTTGTAATATAGCATTTTTTATTCTTTCATATGCATCTTTCATTCTCTCACCATTAGGTGCACAAAATTCATATGGATTGTTATACCAGTTATCACTTTGTTCTGGGTCACTTATTGGAAATTCAGTCCATTTTCTTCCTTCCCAATCTCCACCATTAATCTCAATTAAATCATCATTGATTTTTATTTCTAAATTATGATATTTGTTAGCATATTCTGCAGTTGTATACGCTCTTGATAACGGACTTGTATATATTGCATCTAACTTAATGTCTTTAAAAGCTTCTGATAAACATTCTAATTGCTTTATACCAAAATCTGTAATTTTACCATCATAATGGCCTTGAAAAACTCTGTCAACATTACCTTGAGCTTGGGCATGACGAATTAAATATATAGTAGTCATATTCACACCTCTTTTATTACCAAGGTTGTACTTTACCGATAATATCTGTAACTTTTTCGATATTATTGTTATCTAAAAATTCATTCATACCATCAATAACTTTTACTGGTGTAAATGGGTCAGCAAAAATAGCTGCACCAATTTGTATAGCGCTAGCACCTGCTAACATCATTTCAACAGCATCTTTATAAGTGCTTACTCCACCCATACCAACAACTGGAATATTAACGCTATTTGCAACTTGCCAAACCATTCTTACTGCAACTGGGAAGACTGCTGGACCACTTAATCCACCAACATTATTTTTCAAAATAGGTCTTCTTGTATTTATATCAATTCTCATACCTAAAAGTGTATTAATCAAACTTACAGCATCAGCACCAGCACTTTCAACAGCTTTAGCTATATCTGTTATAGATGTTACATTAGGAGATAATTTTACCATTAAAGGTTTTGTTGTTGCTTTTCTTACAGCTTTAGTAATTTCCTCAGCAGCTTGACAACTTGTACCAAAAGCTGCACCACCTTGTTTTACATTAGGACATGATATATTTAATTCTATCATGTGTGTGCTTGTATTTTCTAATCTTCTTGCTATTTCAACACAGTCTTCAACTGTGTGTCCAGCTACATTTGCGATTACAACAATATCTTGTTTTTCTAAGTATGGTAACTCTTTTTCAATAAAATGATCGATACCTGCATTTTGTAAGCCAACAGAGTTTAACATACCACTAGGAGTTTCTGCAACTCTTGGTGCTGGATTTCCGTTTTGACCATTTAAAGTAGTACCTTTACAAGAAATTCCACCTAATTTTGATAATGGGTATAAACATTCATATTCTCTACCAAATCCATATGCTCCAGAAGCTGGAATAATAGGATTTTTAAATTCAACACCTGCTATATTTACTCTTAAATCTGCCATTATATTTACCTCCTAAAATCCTATAAAATTACATCTTCTGCTTTAAACACTGGACCGTCTTTGCAAACATGTGACAAGTATTCTTTTCCGTCTTTTACTGTTTTACAAGCACATACTAAACAAGCTCCTACACCACAGCCCATTCTTTCTTCTAATGAAACTTCACAAGGAACACCATATTCATTAGCTAAAGCAACAACACCTTTTAACATCATGTGTGGACCACAAGCTTGAATAATATCAACTTTTCCTTGTTCCAATCTTTCTTTTAAAGCTTCTGTAACAAAGCCTTTTCTTCCCATAGTACCATCATCAGTACATAACATTAAGTTAGCACCCATATTTTTAAAATCTTCATCTAAGATAACAGCATTAGCAGATCTAAATCCGATTATAGCTGTTGCATTTTCTCCGTAATTTTTTGCAACTTCAACCATAGGAGGAACACCAATACCTCCACCAACTACAACAGCTTTTTTATCTTCTGGTAAAATTGTAAAACCTTTACCTAAAGGTCCCATAACATCTAAGTTATCACCTTTATTTACTTGACTTAATTTTTCTGTACCTTCACCTCTTATTTCAAAAACAAAGCGAATTGTACCGTTTTCTTTATCAACTTCACAAATAGAAATAGGTCTTCTTAGCATAAATCCATCAACTTTAATGTGAACAAATTGACCTGCTAGTGCTAAATCTGCAATATTTTTAGCATCTATTGTAAAATCAAACACATTTTTAGCTAAATTCTTTTTAGAAACTACTCTGTATTCTCCTTGTACGTACTCCATAACACTTCTCCTATCAATAAACATTATTATTTTAATTATACTATAAAATCATATAAAATGCAAAGTTAAAGCACTAAGTTTTAAAACTTAGTGCTTTAACTTTTTATATTTCATGTTCGCAGTAAATACATTCATGTTTACCTTTATCAGATAATTTTGCTATATGTTTTATACCTTCTTCAATTGATGTAATACAACTTGGATTATTACATTTTGTATCTGTTAATAATATTTCTTCAACATTATTATCTTTAACAGCTCCATTTTTTGCAAATTCTAAAAGCATTAAAATTAAAGCCATTCTTACATACACACCATATTGTGCTTGTTCAAAATAAACAGCTCTTGGGTCGTTATCCACATCAACAGAAATTTCATTAACTCTAGGTAGTGGATGTAAAACTATCATATCTTGTTTTGCCATATTCATTTTTTCCATATCTAGAATATAGCTGTCTTTTAATCTTAAATATTCTTCTTGACTAGCAAATCTTTCTCTTTGAACTCTAGTCATATATAAGATATCTAGTTCTCCAATAACATCTTCTAATTTTTCCACTTCTTCATAAGGAATATTTTTTGCTTTTAATATTCCATCTATAACATAAGCTGGTACTTTTAATTCTTCTGGAGAAATTAGAATAAATTTTATATTGTCATATCTTGACATAGATTTTATTAATGAATGAACTGTACGTCCAAATTTCAAATCACCACATAAACCTATTGTAAGATTTGAAAGTCTTCCTTTTTTTGCTCTAATAGTCATTAAGTCTGTTAAAGTTTGTGTTGGATGTTGATGTCCACCATCACCTGCATTTATAACAGGAATTCTTGAAAATCTTGATGCTACAAATGGTGCACCTTCTTTAAAATGACGCATAGCACAAATATTAGCATAGCTTGATACAACTCTAATAGTATCAGCAACTGTTTCACCTTTAGATACAGAAGAACTATCTGCAGAAGCAAAACCTAAAACATTACCACCTAAATTTAACATAGCAGCTTCAAAACTTAATCTTGTTCTTGTACTTGGCTCATAAAAACAAGTAGCTAAAGTTTTACCATCACATGCTTTTGCATACTTTTCACGATTTTTAGATATATCGTCTGCTAAATCTAAAAGTCTTTCAGTTTCTTCAATAGTAAAATCAAATGGTTCAATCATATGTCTCATAATAAAATACCAGCCTTCCATACATGATTTATTTTTTTACCACAGAATATTATACATTTACAATCGACAAAAGTCTAGTAAAAATTTATTACTTAGTCATTTTCTCTACTATTTTTAATACTTCTTCTATTTTTTCTTCACTATTTCCATTTTCAAAAGCATCTTTCACACAACTTTTCATATGTGCTGAAATAATTTCTTGGTTTGCTCTTTTTAGTACAGAAGTAACTGCTAGTATTTGATTTGAAATATCAATACAATATCTATCGTCCTCAATCATCTTCAATATACCATCTATTTGACCTCTTGCAGTCTTCAATAAACGATTTACTTTTTCTTTATCAGCTTTCATACATTCTCCTTACTTATTCAACAGCAATTCCAACAACTTCATATCCTGCATTTTCAACAGCTGTTTTTAAAATTTCATCACTTACCTCTTGTTCCATTGTAACAGTAGCTGTTTTTTCTTCTAAATTAACAACAGCATCTACTACATTTTCAATTCCCATTAAAGTTTTTTCTACATTTTGTTGGCAGTGCATACACATCATACCATTAATTGCCATTACTTTTACCATTTTCTTTTCCTCTTTTCTCTTAATTGTATTTACTTTATTCTCAATTATATCACATTTTTGATTACACATATTATCATTTTTCACACTTGATTTAAAAAATTTAAGTCTTAGAGCATTCATGACAACAAATACTGAACTTAAACTCATAGCTCCACCTGCTATCATAGGGTTAAGCTTTAATCCAAAGCTTAAATATAAAGCACCTGCAGCTACAGGGATACCTATAATATTATAGAAAAATGCCCAAAACAGATTTTGTTTTATATTTTTCATAGTTTGATGACTTAATTCATAAGCCTTTACACTATCCAATAAATCACTTTTCATTAATACTATATCTGCACTTTCAATTGCTATATCTGTTCCAGCACCAATAGCTATACCTATATCAGCTCTTGTTAATGCAGGAGCGTCATTTATTCCATCTCCTACCATTGCTACAACCTTTCCTTGTTCTTGCAAGTTTTTAACAATCTTTTCTTTATCACTAGGAAAAACTTCAGAAACAACTTCGTCAACCAAAACTTTTTTTGCAATTGCCTGAGCTGTATTTTTATTATCTCCAGTAAGCATTATTGTTTTAATATTCTTATTTTTAAAATATTGTATTGCTTGTTTACTGTTTTCTTTTACTGTATCTGCTATACCTAATAAAGCCAATAAAGTTTTACTATTGCTAACATACAATACAGTTTTACCTGCGCTAGATAAGTTTTCAACATCTTTTTCAAATGATGTTAAATCTATACCATTTTGTAACATTAATCTCTCATTACCTATAAAATACAATTCACCATCAATTATCCCTGAAATTCCGTTACTAGATATTTCTTTAAAATCTTTAACTTTTTCAAAAGTAATATTCTTACTATTTCCATATTCTACTATAGCTTGTGCTAGTGGATGATGTGACAAGTTTTCCAAAGATGATATTATTACATTTAGTTTATTTTCTTCAATAATATTACTATTTGTATATATAATATCTGTAACTTTTGGTTTACCTTGTGTTATTGTTCCTGTTTTATCAAATACAATAACATCTATTTTATTTAACATTTCAAGAGATGTGGCAGATTTCATTAATACACCGTTTTCTGCACCTTTACCCATTCCAACCATTATAGCTGTTGGTGTTGCAAGTCCCAATGCACAAGGACAAGATATAACTAAAACTGCAATTCCTATTGATAATGCAAATTCTGCACTATACCCCAACAATAACCATACTATACTTGCTAAAATAGCTATTCCTATTACTACAGGAACAAATATTCCGCTTATTTTATCAGCCAATCTTGCAATAGGTGCTTTAGATGAACTTGCTTGTTCAACTAAATTTATTATTTGTGATAAAACTGTATCAGAACCAACTTTAGTTGCTCTCATTTTAAAATATCCAGATTTATTTATAGTTGCTCCAATTACTTTATCATCTACTTTTTTTTCAACAGGCATACTCTCCCCAGTTATCGCTGATTCATCAATAGAACCAGAACCCTCTATAATTACCCCATCAACTGCTATACTTTCTCCTGATTTTACAACAATTATATCAGATACAACTATATCTTCTGTATTTATTACTTGTTCAACATTATTTCTTATGACAGTAGCTGTTTTTGGAGATAAATCCATCAATTTAGATAAAGCATCATTTGTTCTACCTTTAGCTTTTGATTCTAAATATTTACCTAATGTTATTAAAGTTATAATTGTTCCAGCAGATTCAAAATATAAATCCATGCTATAATGAGAAACTCTACTCATATCATCATAACCCAAGCCATATCCTATATTATAAATGGCAATAATACCATAAATTATAGCAGAACTTGACCCTATAGCTATTAGAGAGTCCATATTCGGTGAACCTTTGAATAGATTTTTAAATCCAACTGTAAAATATTTAAAGTTTACAAATACAATAGGTAATACCAGTAAAAATTGGGTAAAAGCAAATATCAAAGAATTTTTACTTCCGTGAAATATTGGTGGTATCCAATATCCAAACATATGCCCCATACAAATATAAAGTAAAGGTATTGCAAATAAAGCAGAGATAATAACTCTATTCTTTAATTTTTTAGATTCATCATCTTGTTTATTTGTACTAGCTTTATTTTCTGTTCCTTTAATTCTAGCACTATATCCTATCGAAGTCACATTATCTATAATGTCTTTTTCAGAAATTATATTTTCATCAAAATCTACCGACATACTATTAGTCAATAAATTCACTTGTACTTCTTTTACTCCTTTTAATTTTGAAATACCTTTTTCAACTCTTGAACTACAAGCTGAACATGTCATTCCAAATACATCAAAACTTTTTTTCATATAACTATTTCCACCTCACATTATAACACCCCCACAGGGTGTTGGTATGTTAATATATTAACACCTTAAAAGTATATTTGTCAAGTATAGTTTTTCTTGACTAACTTAAATTTTTTAGTCTATAATTTAAGTATAAAATATACTTGGTATAAATACACTAAAAAGGACTGATAATATGGAAAATGTTAATCCAATGCGTGGAATCGAAACTCCTGTAACTAGAATCAGAAGAGAGATTTTTACAGAAATTGCAAAAATGGCATATGAAAATAAACCTTTGGACTATATAGAAAAATTACCTTATAAAATTGTTCCAGGCTCTAGTCGTTCACACTATAAAGATATTTTTAGAGATAGAGCTATTGTTGGTGAAAGACTTAGACTTGCTATGAGTTTAGACTTAAGAACCATGGAAGAACATCAACTATTATCAAAAGGTATTGAAGACTGTGCCCATGGTGAAAAATACTATAATCCACCTTTAATCAATGTTATTCCTTTTGCATGTGATGGTTGTCCAGAAAGTGCAGTTACTGTAACAGATAATTGTCGTGGTTGTTTAGCTCATCCATGTGTTAGTGTTTGTCCTGTTAAAGCAGTTAGTATCAAAGACGGAAAAAGTTTTATAGATAAAGAAAAATGTATAAAATGTGGTAAATGTATAGAAGTTTGTCCTTACAATGCAATTGTTAAATATGTAAGACCTTGTGCAAATGCTTGTGGTGTAGATGCTATTGGTTCAGACGAAATGGGAAAAGCAAAAATAGATTATGATAAATGTGTATCATGTGGTCAATGCTTAGCATCTTGTCCATTTGCAGCTATTGCAGATAAATCACAAATATATCAATTAGTAAAAGCTATTGTTGAAGGTGAAGAAGTTATCGCCGAAATTGCTCCTGCTTTTGTAGGTCAATTTGGTCCTAAAGCAACTCCTGAAAAAGTATTTTTAGCTTTACAAGCACTTGGCTTTAAAGATGTTTATGAAGTTGCTATTGGTGCTGACTTAGGTGCTATTGATGAAGCACATCACTTTGCAAAAAAAGTTGCTACTGGTGAAGAACAATTTATGGCAACATCTTGTTGTCCTTCTTGGTCGGTTATGGCTAAAACACTATTCCCTGAATTTGCTCACTGTGTTTCAATGTCTTTAACACCTATGGTTGCAACTGCCAGAATTATTAAAAAAGAACACCCAAATTCAAAAGTTGTATTCATTGGTCCTTGTGCATCTAAAAAATTAGAAGCTCAAAGAAGAACAATAAAAAGTGATGTGGATTTTGTTGTAACTTTTGAAGAATTAATGGGATTATTCTTAGCTAAAGAAATAGATTTTGACAATTTCCAAATACAAGGTCCATTATCACAAGCTACTGCTTTAGGTCGTGGATATGCTTGTTCTGGTGGTGTAGCTAGTGCTATAACACAATCTATCCATGAATTATATCCTGACTTAGAAGTTAAAGTAGACCATGCTGAAGGATTAAAAGAATGTAAAAAAATGATGACACTTGCAAAAGCAGGAAAGAGAAATGGATATTTGTTAGAAGGTATGGCTTGTCCTGGAGGCTGTATTGCTGGTGCTGGTACTATATTACCAATTAAAAAAGCTCAAGCAATAGTAAATAACTTTGTAAAAACATCTGAAAAGAAATCTGCACTTGAAAGTGATTATTTACAAGATTAAAAAAAAGTATGATACACTAATGTGTATCATACTTTTTTTACTTTTCTTTTGTACAAAATATTCTTATGAAAAATAAAAATATGAATAGCTAAAAAGAAAACACAAAAAATAGAAATTATTTTATGTATAGACACAATCAAAGTTACTTGGTCAAATATAAAACCGAATACCCCACTTATAAATGCTAGCATAACAAAGCTCATAAGTAATAAAGATTTTCTTTTTAATTTATTTCGATATACTATTACATGCACTATACACATTAATAAAAAAATACTAGATAACATCTTATGAATGTGAATTCCTGTTATCGGAACTAAATTTGTAAAGACAAAAGTTATAAATAATATTATATTTAGCGCTTTTTTCATATGTACACCTCTATCAGTTAGTTTTGACTAACCAATATTATCATATAATATATATTGTCAATAAGTTGTTATTATAAAGATATATAATAATTATACTTATATATGTAATATTTTATATTGCATATTATTTATTATATGATATTATAAACTTGTGTGATAAAGTAACACAGGAGGATTTTAAAATGAAAAAAAAGAATATAATTTTTATTTGTACAGACCAACACAGAAAAGATTCATTAAAAATTTATAATAAAGATACTTTATGTAAAACACCTAATATAGATACGCTTGCATCTGAAAGTGTTGTTTTTAATAATGCTTATACAACTTGTCCTGTATGTACACCTGCTAGAAGTTCAATGCAAACAGGATTATTCCCATCAAAAACAGGTTTTGAAAGCAATACATTCCAATCTGGTTCAAGATGCCATGAATTGCAAGATACAGATTATCTATTAAGCCGTAGACTAAATAGTATTGGATATAATTGTGGTTTTACTGGAAAATGGCATTTAGGAATTGGTGCAGACAAAACAGCTTCTGAAGAAGGTTTAAGTCTACTTAATGCACTAAATAATAGATACGATATGACTATTGCTCCATATGTAAATTATGGCACATTACCAACTGATGTAGGATATATCGGTGACGATTTCCCTGGACATGGTAATGGCGGTTGGGCATATCCTCAATTCCATGAATACTTAAAACAAAATAACCTAGAATTAAATATTGTTAATACAACTCCACCTAAAAGACCTGGGGATCACTCTACATTAGGAGAAGTATTATCACCTATTGAATCAACCATCGAATACTATGTTACTCAAAGAGCTATTGATCTTATTGATGATTTATCAAAACAAGATAAACCTTTCTTCTTTAATTTAAACTACTGGGGTCCTCACGAACCATTCTTCCCACCAAAAGAATATCTTGATATGTACAGAGATTTAGATATTCCAGAATGGGAAAGCTTTAAAGAAGATAGTAGCACTATGCCTCGTTGTTATGAACTAATCCGTAGACCAGAACTTCCTTGGGATTTCTTCCAAGATACATTAAGACACTATTATGCATGTATATCACATATAGATAATCAAATTGGTAGACTTATTACATACTTAAAAGATAAAGGTCTATATGATGACACTGTTATAATTTTCTCAGCTGACCATGGAGATAATCAAGGATGTCATGGTGGTTTAGAAAATAAATCTTATAGTATGTATGATGATACAACAAATATTCCTTTATTTATCAAACCTGCAAAAAATGATTATGAAGGTTATATTCAACCAGCACTAGTTGGTACTTGCGATATTTACGCTACTATTTTAAGTCAAGCTGGATTTATTCCTAATGATAAATTGGGTTATGGTGATGGTAGAGATTTAAGTGGATTTATAGAAAATAAAAATCAAGATTGGGCAGATGAAATAGTAACAGAAGGAATGGGTGCTTTTGATATAGTTGTAACTCAAAGAATGTATCGAAAAGGTAAATATAAATATGTATTTAATGGTGCAGATAAAGACCAACTTTTTGATTTAGAAAAAGACCCTAAAGAAATGAATAACCTTATTGATAATCCTGAATATGCAGAAAAATTATTAGAAATTAAAAATTCTTTTGCAGATTATATGGAAAAACATAATGATTTAATTAGACATAGCTTCTGTAAAATCAATAGAATTAAAGAATGGAAATTAAATTAATTACATAATAAAAATCCCACGAATTTAATCGTGGGATTTTTTTATTGTACAAATAACATTGTAGGTACATAAAACAAATAAGGTGCTGTAATTAGTGCTAGTGATAAAGATAATTTTCTCTTTTTATTGTCTTCTATATCAACTCGTTTAAATGAAATTTTATAATTAAACATATATATGCAAAAAGCTGATACAGCAACACACACAGTCACCCAAATGAAAGCATATATATTATCAAATGGATTAAAAGCAACTGCAATAGAAATGTTTTTATTCCACCAATATCCTAAAAAAGAAGTTTCTTCAAACTGAACTACATTAGATATAAACATAGGTATCATACCTATAAAATCCGCTAAAAATCCAACAGCCCATACTTTTAATATTGTAGATTTTGCAATTTTCTTTATATCATCAATTTTCAAAACTTTCATAGCTATAATTATTACCAACAAATCTATAATAAAATTTGCTGGTAATATGATTATCCATGTAATAGGAAAAATCCATAAAAGCCATAAAGGAAAAATCACATTATTGAGTCTTATTTTATCTTTTTTCATTTTATATCATCTCTTTTATATAATCTACCACTCTTTTGACATCACCATTATCATATTCATCATTAGTTAATTTAAAACAACTTGATTTGTCTATATCACCATAATCAACATAAGTATAAATCATTTCAGGAATAATAAATAAATCTACTCCTTCTCTTTTTAGGTAATGTAAATCGCCATGATTAGTATCTATAATTACATCAATATCTAAATTTTCTTGTGATAAAGCTTTTTCTATATTTTCTTTTAATACAGTACTTCTTTTTTTCTTAAAAATGTTTATATGTCCGTCATTTCCTACTTGTGAGTTTCTACCATATGTAGCATATGGTACAATAGCTAATTTTTTAATCATAAAATTCTACCTTCTTTTTTATAAAAATATTTTTATTAAAGAGTTTCTAAATATTTTGGAAGACTATCTATGCTATCAATACTATATTGATAATCTTGTACATCTCCAAAACCATATTTAGCATATATAAATCTTACACCTGCTACTTTAGTAGCATTATAGTCACTTTGTGTATCTCCAACATATACAACATTTTTAAAATTATTTCTTTCTATAACAAGTTTTATATTTTCACCCTTTGGTAATCCTGTTCTTCCAGGATTTTCAAAATCACAAAAATATTGAGATAATTTATGAGCTTTTAAGAAAGCTTCTATATATCCTGCTTGACAATTACTTATAATCGCTAACTTATACTTACTAGATAATTCAGTTAAAGTTTCTTCAAGATTATCAAATAAAATTCCACCATGTTCTTCTATGTATTTATTTTCTACTCCACAACATTTTTTTAGAATTTCATCTCTTTTTTCATCATCAAATTCTGAGAACAATTTGTCTGCTATATCATTCATCAATAGCCCCATAACACTTCCAATATCATCTTTTGTAAGTACTTTATTTATTCCTAACTCTTTTAAAGCCTCATTCCAAGAATTTGCAACTGCTTGTGCAGAGTCCCATAAAGTACCATCTAAATCAAATAATACAGCATCAATGTTATTACTCATAAAAAATCTCCTTCTTTTTATTATCTTTTTTCCAAAGCAGTTAAACCAGATCTTGCTAATTTTATAATACCAAAAGGTTCAACTAATTTTATAAAAGAATCTATTTTAGTAGGTTTACCAGTAAGTTCTAACATCAAACTTTCTTCTGTAACATTTAAGATATTCGCATGAAATAAATTTGCAACTTGTATTAAATTTGCTCTAGTTTCTTCACTATTCCCTGCAATTAACATTACATGTTCTCTACTAACAGAATTTTCATTATCTAAAACTTTTAACTCTAAAACATCATAAAGTTTTAAAAGTTGTTTTTCTATTTGTTCTAAAGTAGACTTATCCCCTGTTGCCACTATTGTCATTCTTGTAATTTTAGGATTTTCTGTTTTAGCAGCAGCTATACTGTCAATATTATAACCCCTTCTAGCAAATAGCCCACCAATTCTAGGTAGAACCCCACTTTCGTTCTTTACTAAAATAGATAATATTCTTTTCTTTTCCATTATACCACTCCTCTACCCAAAATTAAATATCTATATTAACAATAGGTTTGTTTATTGAACCACCAGCTGGAATCATAGGTAATACATTTATATCTCTATCAATAACGCATTCTATCAAAGCAGGTGTATTTTCACTCAATGCTTTTGTTAGGACATCTCTAACTTCACTTTTCTTTGTAATTCTATATCCTCTAACATTATAAGCTTCTGCTAATTTTACATAATCTGTATCTCTATCCAAAGTAGTTTGAGAAAATCTCTTACCATAGAATAGTCTTTGCCACTGTCTTACCATTCCTAAAACATTATTATTAAATAATAATTCTATTATAGGAATTTGTTGTTTATATGCAGTTACAAGTTCATTACAGTTCATGTGAAAACTTCCATCACCTGCAACATTTATAACTCTCTTATCTGGATTTGCAACTTGTGCACCTAAAGAAGCTCCAAGACCAAATCCCATAGTTCCTAGACCACCAGAACTTATAAATGTTCGTGGATACTTAAATTTATAATATTGTGCTGTCCACATTTGATGTTGACCAACTTCTGTAGTGATAATAGCTTTTTCTCCTGCTAATTCATTCAATGTTTCTAAAACATATTGAGGAGTAACCATTTCATCATCTTCTTCAACCATTTTTAGTGGATACTCTTTTTTCCATGAATATACTTTATCTAACCATTCTTTGTTGTTTTTAGGTTTAATTTCTTTATTTAATATATCAAGAATACATTTAACATCACCCAAAAGTTGTAAATCAACTTTTATATTTTTATTTACTTCTGCTGGGTCTATATCTATATGTACTATTTTAGCATTAGGTGCAAAAGATTTTATGTCACAAATAACTCTATCTGAAAAACGAGTTCCCAATCCAATAAATAAATCACACTCTGTTACAGCATATGCAGAAGTTACTGTACCATGCATTCCTAGCATACCAATATATCTATCATCTGTATTATCAAAACTTCCTTGCCCCATCAAAGAAGAAGATACAGGTGCATCTATTTTTTCAACAAATTCTTTTAAACTTTCATAAGCTTCAGACGCTATTACCCCACCACCAGCATAAATCAATGGTCTTTGACTATTTTCTATTAAATCAACAACTTCTTTTATTTGATCTGATGTAATATCAGCATAATAATTTGAAACTGGCTCTATAACTTTTTTTACATACTCTGTTTCTTTTACAGTTATATCTTTTGGAATATCTATTAAAACAGGTCCCTTTCTTCCTGTGTTAGCTATAAGAAAAGCTTCTCTTATAGTATCTGCTAAATCTTCTATATTCTTTACTATAAAGTTATGTTTTGTAACTGGCATAGTTACACCGGTAATATCTATTTCTTGAAAACTATCTAATCCCAATAAATTTACAGGTACATTTCCTGTAATTGCAACTACTGGAATAGAATCCATATAAGCTGTTGCTATACCAGTAACCAAGTTTGTAGCACCAGGGCCAGATGTTGCTATTACAACCCCAACTTTACCACTTGAACGAGCATATCCGTCAGCTGCATGAGCAGCCCCTTGTTCGTGTGCTGTTAATACATGTCTTATTTTATCACTATATTTGTACAAAGCGTCATATAAATTTAATACAGAACCTCCTGGATATCCAAAAACTGTATCAACACCTTGTTCTAATAAACATTCAAGTACAATTTCTGCACCATTTAATTTCATAATATCTCCTCCTCAATTTATATAATCGGAAAATAATCCCCCATTTTTGATTATATATTTTTGTACGCGTATGTGGTACAAGTGTATTTAATACAATGATATTACACAAACTTAACTTTGTCAACTATAACATATTATTTTCAATTATGTTGTAATTTTTTGTTTTTTATTTATTTTACTTGATTTTATTACAATAATATTGTATAATTAATTTAAAAATTACAATATAATTAAAAAAGGAGATATTATATGGCAAAAAAAGTAAGTTTTGATTTATGTGAAAACTTATTACCTGACACAAAATTAATTTATGAAAATTCAAATTCTAAAGATATTAGAAAACTTCAAAATGTTCTTATAAAGGTTATACAAGAACAATTAACAAAAAGACAAAGTGAAATTATGTTAATGTATTTTTTTGAAAAGAAAAATATTACACATATCTCAAATGAATTAAATCTAAATAAATCAACTGTTTCTCGTTCGTTACATGCTAGCTTAAAAAAATTAAATCAAATATTGAGATACTACTTATAATAAAAAGGTTGTGAAAATAAATCACAACCTTTTCTATTTTATATTTCTAAATCTGCTACTGTTTTTAGTGTTTTGATAATTCTTCCTCCACCAACAACAATATCTCCATCATAAAATACTACTGCTTGTCCTGTGGTCAATGCTCTTTGTGGCTCATCAAATGAAACTAAAACCTTACCATTATCAAGTGGTGAAATAGTTGCAGGTTGTTCCATATGTTTATATCTTGTTTTTGCTTTAACTTTAATAGGTTCTTTTAAATCTTCTATAGAAATCCAGTTTACATCATCAGCAATTAAAGCACTTTCATATAAATCTTTTTCATCGCCCAAAGTTACTGTGTTATTTTTAGCATCTTTAGCAACAACATAAGCTGGTTTACCCAATGCTATTCCTAAGCCTTTTCTTTGACCTACTGTATAATAAATAATACCTTTATGTTTACCTAAAACATTGCCGTTTATATCAATAAAGTTACCTTCTTCAAAGTGTTTACCTGTGTAATTTTCTATAAACTCAGCATATTTACCATTTGGTACAAAGCAAATATCTTGGCTATCTGGTTTATCTGCGTTTACTAAACCATTTTCTTCTGCCATTTTTCTAGCTTCAACTTTAGTATATTTTCCTAATGGGAATAGTGTTCTTTTTAATTGTTCTTGAGTTAAACCATATAACACATAAGTTTGGTCCTTTGTACTATCAACAGCTTTCTTTAATAAATATCTTCCAGTTTTCTCATCATACTCTCTTATAGCATAATGTCCTGTAGCTATATAATCTTGTTCTAATAATATAGCTCTTTTTAGCATTTCATCAAATTTTATAAATCTGTTACAATCAATACATGGATTTGGTGTATCACCATTTATATATGTGTTATTAAATCTATCAACAACATATTCTTTAAATTTTTCACCAAAGTTATATACAAAAAACGGTACATCAAACTTAAAAGCAACACTTCTTGCATCTTCTACATCACTTAATGAACAACAAGTTTTATTTTTATCTAAATTAATATCACCATTATCAAATAGTTTTAAAGTAACCCCTGTTACATCATATTCATCTTTTAATAAAAGTACAGCAACAGAACTATCTATTCCACCGCTCATACCTACTAAAACCTTTTTCTTACTCATAAACATAACCTCTTTTATATAAATCTATTTACAATCATATTAATATATATAATCATACATTATGTATGCAAATTTGTACAGATATTTATTTACAATATTTTTATATTGACAAAATATATTTTCTTTTTTATAATTATCTTTATTAATATACCATTTGAGTGTATTAATATAATTATAAGAAAGGGTGTTATTTATGTCAAATGTAAAAACTTCTATAACACAAATTATTGGTAATACTCCACTTCTTCAATTAAACAACTATATGTCAAAACACAATTTATGTGCAAATATATTAGCAAAATTAGAATGTTTAAATCCAGCTGGATCAGTAAAAGATAGAATAGGATATGCTATGATAAAAGATGCAGAAGAAAAAGGTATTTTAAAAGAAGGTTCTACAATTATCGAACCAACTTCTGGTAATACTGGTATTGGTATTGCATCTGTATCAACAGCTAAAGGTTATAAAACAATTCTTACAATGCCAGAAACTATGAGTGTTGAACGCCGTAGATTGTTAAAAGCATATGGTGCAGAAATTGTTTTAACTGAAGGTAGTAAAGGTATGTCAGGTGCTATTGCAAAAGCTAATGAATTAGCAAAAGAAATTCCTAATGCAGTAATACTAGGACAATTTGAAAATCCAGCTAACCCTGAAATGCACTACAATACAACAGGTGTTGAAATTTGGAATGATACAGACCATAATGTTGATATTCTAGTAGCAGGAATTGGTACAGGTGGTACTATTTCTGGTACAGGTAAATACTTAAAAGAACAAAACCCTAATATTAAAGTAGTTGGTGTAGAACCTTCAGATTCACCAGTATTAACCGAAGGTAAAGCTGGTCCTCACAAGATACAAGGTATTGGTGCTGGTTTTGTTCCAAATACACTAGACACAAAAATTTATGATGAAGTAATCACAGTTAGTAACGATGATGCTTTTAAATATGCTATTGATGTTGCAAAAGCAGAAGGTGTTTTAGTTGGTATATCTTCAGGTGCTGCTTTATGCGCTGCAACACAACTTGCACAATTAGAAGAAAATAAAGGTAAAAATATAGTTGTTATTTTCCCAGACAATGGAGACAGATATTTCTCTACTCCTTTATTTGCTGACTAAACAAAACAGATGACTAGCATTAGTCATCTGTTTTTTTGCTAGACAAAAATTATTCATTAAGATATAATTATTTTTATGAAAATATGAGGAGTATCTATGAGAGATTTAATTGATAATTTAGAAAAGAATAAAATATTATCTAACGAAGAATTTATTTTTTTATTAAATAATATTTCTGACCAAGAAGCTAAATATTTATTTGAAAAAGCAAGAAATATTGCCAATAGTGTATATGAAAATAAAGTTTATATTCGTGGATTAATTGAAGTATCAAATTATTGCAAAAATGATTGTTATTATTGTGGAATAAGGTGTTCTAACAAAAATGCTAATAGATATAGACTATCTTTTGATGATATTATGAAATCATGTAGTATAGGATATGAATTAGGCTTTAGAACTTTCGTTTTACAGGGTGGCGAAGATAGTTTCTTTTCTGATGAAGTATTATGTAAAATTATAACTTGCATAAAGAGCAAATATCCAGAATGTGCTATAACTTTATCATTAGGAGAACGCTCTTATGAATCTTATTTAAATCTCTATAATGCAGGTGCAGATAGATATTTACTCAGACACGAAACTGCTAATAATAATCACTATTCAAAACTTCATCCTAAAAACTTATCTTTAGAAAACAGAAAAAAATGTTTGTTTAATCTAAAAGAAATAGGATATCAAGTTGGTAGTGGATTTATGGTTGGTTCACCTTTTCAAACTACACAAAATATAGTTGAAGATTTATTATTTTTAAAGGAATTATCACCTCATATGATAGGCATTGGCCCATTTATATCACACAAGGATACTCCTTTTAAAAATTATTCAAATGGAAATGTGAACTTAACATTAATCTTAATAAGTATTTTAAGACTAATGTTTCCTAATAGTTTAATTCCAGCAACAACTGCACTGGGAACACTCTGCGACAATGGTCGTGAATTGGGTATTTTATCAGGAGCTAATGTCATTATGCCAAATTTATCTCCTAAAGATGTTAGGAACAAATATATGCTATATGATAATAAATTAGCTACTGGTGCAGAGTCTGCTGAAGGTCTTGATAAATTAAGAAACAATCTTAAAAAAATAGGTTATGATATTAGCATAGAGCGTGGAGATTATAAAGAATAAAAGGAGATATAAAATGAATAACTTTAAAACTGTTAGATTGGTAGAAACAGGATTAGCGTTTGCTATTGCAGTAATATTATCGTTTATTAAACTTTTTGAAATGCCTTGGGGTGGCGCAGTTACATTATGTTCAATGCTTCCTATTATTTTAATAAGTTATAGATATGGAAACAAATGGGGTTTATTTTCCGGATTTGTATTTTCAATCTTACAATTATTAACAGGACTAAGTGGCTTAAGAGGTATAACCGGTGTTGGTCTTGTTGCAAGTATACTTTTAGACTATATATTTGCTTTTACACTATTAGGTCTTGGAGGATTATTTAGAAACAAAATTAAAAATAAAACAGTAGCTTTATCTTTAGGAGTTATTGTAACATTATTTTTAAGATATATATGTTCTTTTCTATCTGGAGTAATTGTTTGGGGTAGCTTTGCAAAAGAAACATTAGAAAGTTTAGGTGGAGATTTAGCACAAAGTATTCTAAATACATTTAGTGGACTATCTTTAGAAATTGTTTACTCAGCAGTATATAATGCTACTTATATGATTCCTGAATTAATAATTACATTAATTATTGCAATAATAATATCTTATGTTCCTCAAATTAATAAACAATATAAATAATATATAACAAAAAAGTCAGTAGTAAAATACTACTGACTTTTCTTTATTAATTAATTTTTATTCTTGATAAATATTTATCTCTATATTCTTCTAATTTTTCTTTATAGCCTGGATATTGACCTGCATGAATAGCTTTAATATACTCATGGCGATTTAAATTATCGTTATTAGCTTTATAACCAATAACTGAAATAGCTACATTTGAACAATGGTCAGATATTCTTTCTAAGTTTGTTAGAAGTTCTAAGAATACAAATCCACCATCTATTGTGCATTTACCTTTTTTCAAACGCTCAATATGTTTTTCTTTTAATGCATCTACCATAAAGTCTATTGTTTCTTCTAAAGGCTCAACTTCCATTGCTATTTCTATATCATTTTCTTTATAAGCTTTTAACGCCATTCCTATAATTTCTTCTATGGCTTGATATGTAACTTTCAACTCATCAATAGCCTTTTCTGAAAGTCCAGCTCCTCTATCATATAAAATCTCTGCACCTTCAACTAAGTTTATTGTGTAATCACCAATTCTTTCAAAATCTGTACCTAATTTTAAAAGTCTTGTCACTGCTCTACTTTCTTCAAGTGTTAATTCTTCGCCTGATATACTTAATAAATAGTTATTAATTTTATCTTCCATTCTATCAATTGTGTCTTCATTTTCTTTAATTTTATCAACACTCTTTGTGTTATATTTTTCAAATAAAGGCAATGATAGTCTAAAGTTTTTCAATGCATTAACACCCATTAAACCTACAACTTTTTCACATTGTCCTAAAGCGATAGATGGTGATTTTAAGAATCTTTCATCTAAGTTTGCAAGTTCTTGTGCAATTTCAGCTTCTCCAGGTTCATTAGATTTTTCATATTTTGAACGAACTGTAGCTGTTGCAAGTTTTTCTAATAATTTTACAAAAGGTAATAATACTATTGTAACAACAATATTAAACAATGTGTGGAAGTTAGCAATACCATTCATATCAATTGCTTTATCCCAGAATGAAAATCCTATTAAAGCATTTAATCCGTATACACCTGTTAAGAATAAGATTGTACCTATAACATTAAAATACAAGTGAACCATAGCAGCTCTTCTAGCATTTACATTAGCACCTATACTTGATAAAAGTGATGTTACACAAGTACCAATGTTTTGACCCATTATAATTGGGAAAGCAGCTGAATATGTTATAACACCTGTTGTAGCAAGTGATTGTAAAATACCAACTGAAGCTGATGAACTTTGAATAATTGCAGTAACAATTGTACCAGCTAAAACACCAAATATTGGGTTTGTCAAAGTTGTAAATAATTCAGCAAATTGTGGCAATTCTGATAATGGTTTAACAGCATCTGTCATCATAAACATACCATTAAATAAAATACCAAAACCTAAAAGAATTTCACCAATCATTTTTGTTTTCTTTTTGCCGCCAACCATAAACATGATAATACCAATTATTGTTATAATTGGAGCTAATGTTGTAGGCTTAATCATTTCTAAAGCAAAACTAGCACTACCTGATGAATCAAGCTCAGCTAATTTTAATATTTGACCTGTTACTGTTGTACCAATATTAGCACCCATAATAACAGGAATAGCTGATCTTAATTTTAAAATACCTGCATTTACTAAACCTACTACAATAACAGTAGTTGCAGAAGAACTTTGAATAGCTGCTGTTATAACGGCTCCCACTAAAACACCTTTAAAAATATTGCTTGTCATTTTTTCAAGTGTTCTTTCTAATTTGCTACCAGCAACTTTTTCAAGTCCAGAACCTAGCATACTCATCCCATAAAGGAATAATGCCAAGCCACCTAGCATAGAAATCGCGTTAAAAATATATCCCATATTTTCCTCCACCAAGCTATTTTATATTTTGTCAACAAATTTTAAATAAAATTGACATATTCTTGACATATACAATTATATCACTCAAAAAAGCAAGCTGTAAAGAAAATATTTTACAAAAAACAACAAAATTTGCAATATCTAGTGTTTTATATAAAGTTTAAGTAATTTTTTTATAAAGTTTATACAAAGTATTTTTACATAGATTTTACATTGCTATATTAAGCTAATTTAAAGTTATCTTTAGTTACTCCACAAATAGGACATCTAAAGCTATCATCTTCTTTATTAATGTCCCCTTTGTATTCATATCCACAAATACCACATACATATTTTACTTCATTATTATCTTCTTTTTTAACTTCTTCTTGATATGTTGGTGCATTTTTTGGAGCTTTACCTTTAACAACTTTATGATAATAATCATAAGTCATAGCAGGATTTTCTGATAATTTTATAGCTTCAACTAATTTACCAAATATTACTGTATGTGTATCCATTTCTTTTGTATCAACAACTTCAAATAACATTGCTCCACAAGTATTATCTGTAATTACTGGTAAATCTTGTTTCCATTTATATGCAATTTGTTCAAATTTATCTTTTTCTCTTGATGAGAAAAAGCCTAGTTCTGAAATTACTTTTGGGTCTGTATTTTCAGATATAATAGAAATTGCAAATCTTTTTGATTTCAAAATAGCGTCATGTGTGTAATTGTTTTTATTTAAGCAAATTGAAAAGATTTTGCTTTCACTTGTAACTTGACTACAAGTATTGATGATACAACCTACTGCTCTATCATCTTCTTTTGTTGTTACTGCATATAAACCATAAGTAACATTAAATAAAACTGATAAATCCATACTAACATCTCCTTCTAAAACAGATTTAAATAGTGTACTTTTTTATTTATTATACCATAATCATCTGTTTTATTTATTAACAAAATAAAAATTTGTTTCCCATGCTGGTATGTAAGGATGATGTCTTAAATAAATTTTATACCCATCATATAGTTCATTTACTAATAATGGCAATAAAAATAAATCACTATTTTTGTGATAAGCAGATAACAATATATTAGGTTTGTATTTTTTTATGGTATTAGTTGAACCTATTATAGATTCTTCTTCAGCTCCTTCTACATCAAATTTAAGCACTGAAACACGATTTCCATTTGTTACATTATCAACACTATCAACTATTGTTTCTATTCCATCAACACAATTTAAAGTAGAATTTCTTCCTGCTTTATTTGAAAACAACATAACATCTTTTTTGGAATAACTACCACAATTTAGAGCATTTACGTTATCACAATCATTTAACCCTAGTTTTTCTATTTGCTTTAATAACTTTTTATAGTTTTTCTTATCTGGTTCAAATGCTGTAATAGAAGAAAAATTTCCACTAGTTGTGTTTAAAAATTGCACAATAGTGTCCCCATTATATGCACCTAAATCCACATAATCTTCATTATTATTCAATTTTATTATGCTGTCATATATTTCTTCTACATCTGTTTGACATGATTTTAAATAACTTATTTTCCCACTTATTTTAAAGTTTAATATATCTAGCATTACCTGTTTTGACTTTTCATCGCATAATAGGTCATACACTTTATCAAATTCTTTTTCATATTTTTTTACATAATCTAAATCAAATATTACATCATCTACTATACAAACAGGTACATCAGGTGCATAAAATTCATGTTTTTCACTTAAATTATATAAATAACTTAATAAAGGTTCTCTAAATGTTCCAAATGCTAAAACAATAATAAAATCAGAATAATTTTCCTCTATATAAGATAATTTTCTGACAGGAAATCCCATAAAAGAATGTCCTCTTTGAAAATCATCACTTGCAAAAATCCCTTCTAGTTTTATACCATATCTGTCAAATACATTCATTATTTTTAGAGCACCATCACCCATTCCATACATAAAAATAGGTTTATCTGTTTCTTTTAAATGTTGCCATACGCTTTTAGTTTCTTTTAATTTTTCTATCATAGTTCTCTCCAATTATTCATTAAGCATTAGCCATTCTTCCATATATTCATCATTTTCTAATTTTGCTTTTTCCAATCTCTCACATTTTTCAGTCAATAATGCGTAATCAGAAGAAATATTAGGGTCAGCTATTTCCGTTTGCAATGTTTCTATTTCTTCTTCCAAAGCAAACATTAATTTTTCTAGTTGTGATATCCTGTTTCTTCTCTTTGCATCTTCACTTCGTTGTTGTTTTGAACGATACTGGCTTTGTGCCCCTTTTCTTTCTTTTTCTTTTACCTCTTGCTTTTCTTTTGTTTCTTGTTCTTTTATTATTTTTGATTTTTCTAAATAATAGTCATAGTTACCATCATAAATAACTAGTCCATTATCGGTCATTTCTATAATTTTAGTAGGTATAGCGTTTAAAAAATAACGGTCATGGGATACAAATAATAATGTCCCATCAAATTCTGTCAAAGCTCTTTCCAATTCTTCTTTACTAGCTAAATCTAAATGGTTTGTAGGTTCGTCAAATAACAATGTGTTAGAATGTTCTGTAACCATAATTGCAAAACTAAGTCTTGCTCTTTCCCCACCACTTATTACAGATACTTTTTTATACACATTATCATCAGAAATCAACATCTGTCCTAAAATTCCTCTAACTTTAAACTCAGGTAAATTAGGAAATCTGTTCCACAACTCATCTAAAACTGTATTTTCAAAATTCAAATTTTTATTTTCTTGTTCGTAGTATGAAACATCAACATTTCTACCCCAAATTATTTCTCCTGTACTTTGCGTATTAATTCCCAAAACAGCTTTTAAAAGAGTTGATTTCCCAATACCATTTCTACCAATTAAAGCTATTTTTTCTCCTCTTTTCATAGTAAAATTAATGTCTTTACAAAGAGTTATTTCATCAATACCATTTCCAACTTTTAAATCTAAATCTTCAACAATCAAAACATCTTTTACAGGAGATCTATCATATGTAAACTCAAAATGCGGTGTCTTTTCATATGTTATTGGTTTTTCTAAAATCTCCATATTTTCCAATTGATGTAATCTACTCTTAGCACTATTAGATGTTGACGCCCTTGCTATGTTTTTCTCTGCATATTCTATCATAGATGCTATTTTATTTTGTTGTTGATTGTATTCTTTTAATTCAAACTCTATTCTTTCTTTTTTTAGTTGTTTGTATTTTGTATAATTACCTTTATATGTATATACATTTTTATTTGATACTTCCCAAATCTTTGTTACCATTTTATCTAGAAAATATCTATCATGGGATACTACTAAAATAGCACCTTTATAATTTAATAAATATTCTTCTAACCATGATAATGTTCTAAAATCAAGGTGATTTGTAGGTTCGTCCAATATCAATAAATTTGGTTCTTCTAACAATAATTTAGCTAAAGCAAGTCTTGTTTTTTCACCACCACTAAGTGTAGCAATATTAGTGCTATATGCTTTATCAGAAAATCCCATACCATTTAATATTGTTTTTATTTTTACATCTATATTGTATCCTTCTTTTACTTCGAAATATGTTGATAATTTGGCATATCTATCCGCTAATTCTTTATACTCATCACTATCATGATTTTCTACTCTTGCCATTTGATGTTCTAATTCTCTTAAATTTTCTTCAATATCTTTAAGTTCTGAAAAAACAGAAAGCATTTCATCATAAATGTTATTTTGTATATCAAGTCCTGTATTTTGTCTTAAATATCCAATAGAAGTAGTTTTTTCTATAAATACATCACCGGTATCTATATCGCTTTTTTCTGCAATTATATTTAATAATGTAGTTTTACCAGCACCATTTACACCTATAAGACCTATTCTATCTTTATCTTCTATTGTCAGATTTATATTATTTAAGATGATTTTATCTCCAAAACTTTTTGTTACATCTTTTATAGTTAAAACCATTTCGGTAAAATCCTTTCTAAAACTAATATTTTGTCTAGTATATTTTAACTCATTATGCTAAGTTTTACAAGAAAAAACAGAAGCCTAGTATAAATACTAGACTTCTGCCCATATATAAATAATTTAGAGGTAAATTATAAATATAGCTATTAAATTTCGTACCAAATGATTTCGTTTGCATCTAAATCTAAATCAAAGCTTGTTCCATCTCCACGATAAACAGTTGTGCTTTGTGGTTCATAAGTATTATTAACTACACAATACTTGCCATTTTTAACATAAGCATGTACTTCAACATTAAAGTTAGTGCTAAACCATTTGTGTAAATTTTCTTCGTCATGACTTGCCCATATAATTGAACGATATAACAATCTACTATTTTCAAAACTATATGGTAAACCACTAATATATACACTTCTACCTTTACCAAAATCATTAACAGCAAGTTGAACTTCTTTATCAATTTGCTTAATAATTGTTGTATCATCTAAAGCAAATATATTTTTCTTACCTTCACCAAAATCAATATCTTTTGTGCAATCTTCTGTTATAAAGTGTTCATGTTCGTCCCAATTGTATTTATCAGTGTTTAGATTAAATCCTCTTTCTTCTTCAACACCTAATACATTAGCTAATTGGAAGTATCTTCCTTGGTGTTGATATGCTGTTGGTTCACCAACACCAATAAATCCACCGCCATTATATACAAACTCTTTAACTCTTTCTACAATAACAGGATCAATCCAATTATCTCCACCACTATAAGCTGTGTCAGCATCGCCAACATTTAAAATAACATCAAAGTCTTTTAAGAAATCTTTGTCATTTCTAATATCATCAAAGCTTATAAAGTGTACATCAAATGGAGCACCACTCAATGCTTCTATAATGCCAGCATATGAATAATTTTGTTTGTAGTATAAAGCATGGTGAACCATATGATTACCCCAAGCTCTCATTTTACCCCAAGAATTTAAAACACCAACTTTTTTTACGCAATATGGAGTTGTTCCTTTAATATTATCATATAGTGTTCTAAATTCATTACAAACACTTTCTACATAATCTATAAATTCTGGGAATTCAATTGCAAGTTTTAAATATCCACCATAACCTATTCTATCAATAGGTTTTCTTAAAATAGCTCTTCTTGCTGTAACCCAGTTTACTTTAGCTTCTTTTACAGGATCTCCACCTTCATGGAATGTATCTGGGAAGAAGTAAGGTAAAAATCTTCCTTCTGTATATTTTACTCCAGGAATATCACTAATTAATCTCAATGTTGAACCATTACCAACACTACCAACTACAGCATCTAAGCCTATAGTTTTAAATTCGTCCATAAATGGTTCCATACCAATCCAATGGTCGCCTAAGAACATCATAGCTTCTTTGCCATATTCATGTGTAATATCAACCATTTCTTTTGCAAGTTTAGCAACTTCTCGTCTTTGGAAATCTTGGAAATCTCTGAATTCTTTACTAGGAATTCTATAAGTATTGTTCATGTATCCTTGGTCAATTATAAATTCTGGTCTAAATTTATAACCAACTTCTTTTTCAAATTGTTCTAGAATATATGGACTTACTGAAGCAGAGTAACCATACCAATCAACATATTTTTCTCTTGCTAATTCATCAAATATTAATGTAAATTGATGGAAGAAAGTTGTGTATCTAATTACATCAATATGTGGATTTTTTTCGATATAGTTTCTTAATCTTTTCATTGTAAATTCTTTTGTTTTTGGTTGTCTAACATCAAAAGTAATTTGATGTTCAACATCTTTCCAATCATTTACAACCGCATTATACATATGTACAGGATCCCACATAATATATGCTAAGAAACTTACTGTATAGTCATGGAAAGGAACAGCATTTGTAATTGTTACATCTCCTGTTTCTTCACTATAACTCCATAAATCAGTAGGAACTACCTCACCTGTTGTTCTGTCAATTACTTCCCACCAGCGTTTTATATCGTCATTTGAGTTTACTTTTAACATATCTGGATATAAATGGTCCATTAAATGAATACTTAAAGTATTTTCAACTGCAGTATGGAATGAAGTCATTATGTACATTTGTTGAATTTCATCTGGATTAGCTTTAGCCCATTCATTATCTTTTCTTGTTGTATAATATGTTGAATAAACTTTTGCATCTACATTTCTTAATTCTTCTGGATAATCTGTTCCATCGCAATCTCTTATTGCATCAGCGCCCCATCTTTCTACTAATTCTAGAGTTTCCTTTACAACATCAACATCTGTAGGTATTGTAACTCTACCTTTTTTTGTGTTATTTTCCATTTATATTCCCTCCGAATGATTTGTTATTTATAAAAGCTATTGTAATATGCTAATAAACATACTAAACCTGCTATACCTACAAGCATTTTTATAGTACCTGGAATACCTATTTGTGGTTGGCCTGTGATTATTAAAAACAAACTTATAGCCAATACTAATATGCAAACAATTGCATTTATTATTTTATGCTCTTTCATAAAATTTTTCATAGTAATCACCTTCCTATTAACCTTTTACCCCACCAGCTGTCATACCTTGTGTTAATTGTTTTTGTACTAACATATATAGAATGAATGTTGGTAACATTACAACTACTAAACCTGCATATAATTGTCCATATGTTGCAGCTGCTTTTTGAGCATTCATAAGGTTTAATAAACCAACTGATAATGTGTATTTCTTTTCATCTGCCATAAGTGTTAATGCTAAAGCATATTCATTCCAGTATGCTAAAAATTGGAATAAAATAACTGTTAAAATACTTGGTTTTGCCATAGGGAACATAATAGAAACCATTGTTCTAAAATATGTTGCACCATCTACATAAGCTGCTTCTTCAAAATCTTTAGGTAAAGTTTTAAAGTAACTTGATAATAAGAAGATTGTAAATGCTAAAGATGTAGAAGCGTATACTAAAGATAAAACTACTTGATTGTTTAAAAATAATTGTTTTATACCAAATGTTTTTCCTAAGAATTTATCAGCTTCTGATAACATTAAGAATATTGGTACAACTAGATAACTTAAGTTTACAAATATACCAGCCATAAAGCACACATTTAAGAATTTTTGTCCTTTAAATTTATAACGGGATAAAACATATGCAGCTGGTAAAGCTATTACTAATAAGAAAGCTAAAGCGATAGCTGTTACAATTATTGAGTTTAAGAAAAAGTTTTGCATATTTGCTTTTTCAAAAGCATCTATAAAGTTTTGATAATGAAAACCTTTAGGTAATGTCCATGGGTTTCTGTAAAATTCAGAATTTTCTTTTACAGATGCAAAAAATACCCAACCTACTGGAACAATAATGCTTAAAGCTAAAAGTACTAGGGCGATATATGTAATAGTTTTTCCTAGTATAATACCTGTTTTACTTGATTTCATAATATTTATATCCCCTTTCCTTAAAACTCTATAA
Source organism: Oscillospiraceae bacterium (assembly GCA_017887325.1). Taxonomy (GTDB): domain Bacteria; phylum Bacillota; class Clostridia; order Oscillospirales; family Ruminococcaceae; genus Massiliimalia. Next base: position 49,184 of record JAGHIE010000008.1, read on the forward strand.
CATCTCGTTTTGTTACTGCGTTTATAACAGCAGATAAACCAAATGAGAAAGTAAATACGATAACACCAATAGCCATACCATATCCATATGAACCGTTTGTGTATGCTTGTTTATACATATAACTTAAAAATACTTCTGAACCACCATCTGGGTTACCTTGAGTCATAGCTTGAACTAATAAGAAACTCATATTGATTGAAGAAATAATGAAGAAACTTAATGTAGTTCTGATATTAACCCATATTAAAGGTAATGTGATTGTAAAGAATTGTTTTATTGGTCCAACACCTTCCAAATCTGCTGATTCATATAAACTTTCTGGAATAGCAGACATACTTGACATATACATTACCATGTAGTAACCAATAGCTTGCCAAATTAAAACAATAACCATACTATAAATAACTGTTTTTTGGCTTCCTAACCATGATATTGAAACTTCTTTGCCTGCAAATATACTCAAAATACCGTTTAATAAACCATTTCTTTGATCTAAAATTGCTGAGAATACAGCAGAAATTACAACCATTGATAAAATATTTGGTATATAGAATATTACTCTAAAAAAGTTTTTAAATTTCATTTTAGCTCTTACTAATATACCTGCAAAAGTTAATGCAAATATTAAAGTTACCATTGTAACTAAAGCTATTATTAATACAGTATTTTGGAATGATTGAAAGAATTTTGCGTCTTTCATTAAGTTTTTAAAGTTTTCTAATCCTACAAATGATTTATTTGCAGAAAATCCACCCCATTTGTATAAAGACATTCTAAAAACATTTATTGTTGGAAAAACTACAAAAATAAAAAATAATATAGTAGCTGGTGCTACACAAAAAAAGACAAATCGTCCTCTTCCTTTTTGCTTATCCATATTGATACCTCATTTCTCATTGTAAATATATTTAAAGACATCACCATACAATGATTTCTAATCTCCTTTTTCTTTAAAAAATCGACGGGTTTAAAACAACCCGTCGACCTTTCAAGTTGGACTCTTTCTCAAAAGCCCTTAAGGGATTTAATTATATGAAAATTATTACTTTTTGCCAGATTATTTTATTGTAGATTTTCTACTACATCTATGCATTCAGCTTTCCATTGGTCAACAGTTTTTTCTCCATTTACAACACTATTAAATGTTTCGCAAGTAACTGTTTTTAGGTTACGACCATCAGCTGTTTGTTTACCTGTAAAGTTAGCCATTACAGCGTTTGCATTGTCTAAAACTGAGAATAATGTAATGTTTTCATTTGGATTGCCATCTTTATCTTTTTCTGGGAACATAGCTGTTACACCTTGAATTGGTTGAGCAGCGCCATATTTAGCAAAAATTTCAGCTGCTTTATCGCTATACATAAATGCCATAAATTCTTTACCTAATTCTGGGTTTTTAGCTTGTTTTGGAATCCAAGCATTTTCGATGAATGTTAAAACATTACTTGTTTCGCCTTCTTTAGAAACTGGTAAAGCTGTTTGACCCCATTTAAATCCATCTGCTCTTGGAGCTTGAGACATTTCGCCTACAATCCAAGTACCATTTGGCATGAATAAAGCTTTGTTATCTAAGATTAATTGTTGGTTTTTAGTAAAGTTTTGTGGGTTTGCATTACCAACAACTGATCCTTCAACATATTTAGCAAGATCACCCATTATTTTGAAGAATTCATCTGTTGTTGATGATTTCCAAGCTTCTACATCACCAGCAGCCATTTTGTTCATATAATCAACGCCACCTAAGTTACTCCATAAAGCAAAGTAGAAAGCGTCAAAGTAACCAGCCATTGGATAAGCAAATAAACTTGGTTCTCCTTCTTTTTCTTTATCTTTTAATGTTTTACCTAATTCAAACATTTGATCCCAAGTTTTTGGAACTTCAATTCCTTTAGTTTCTAATAAATTAGCATTGTAGTATAAACCACATGGGCTGTAGAACATTGGAGCGAAGTAATAAGCATCATCACCATCTGCTTTGTTTGGTTTTAATGCTTCTGCATCTAAGAAACCTGACATCATTTTATCTTTAGGTGTTTTTTCTTCTCCTGGAATTTTCATATCAAATACATCATCAATAGGAGCGATTTCACCTTCTTTTAATAATGTATCTGTTAAACCAGCTTCACGACCTAATGATAATAACATAAAGTCTGGATAATCACCTTGGCTCATTTGAGGTCTTAATTTATCTTCGATTTTTTTATCGATTGTTAATTCTACTTTAACACCTTCTTTTGTTTCTTCAAAAGCTTTTACAACTTCTTTCCAAACATCTGAACCATAAGCAGATTCTAAAGCAGCAACTTTTAATACATTTTTGTCTTCACCACTATTTGAAGAACCTCCTTTAGAACCACAGCTAGCTAATGTTGTTGTTGCTAATATACCTGCTAACAACAAAGAAAAAACTCTTTTAATTTTCATTGTCTTTACCTCCAAATTTTCATAAATTCATTTTCCGAATACCTTTGAATAAAGCGTTTTGTTTTGCTTTATGTTATACTCTTATTATAGTATTTTTTTTATATAAAACAAGCCACTTCTTGCTAAAACATTTATATATATTGCTTTTTTCCATTAAATTTATAAAAAAATATAATTTTTTAAGCATTTTTATGTCATTTTGCTACTATTTCATATTTTATTTATATAATTATCTCAATTTTCACTTAGTATAATATACATATTTATCAATATAAATATACATCAATATACTTTTTTATATTATATACACAAAACAGTATTTTTTATTTTTGATTATTTCACAATTGATTTTTATATAAATTAATTGTAGAATAACAATATATCTATGTTTTTGATATTTTATAGCAAAATTTCTAAAGGAGTATTTATGTATTTATGAGTAATAATAGATTTGAATTGGATAACAAAAACCTAAGAAAAATTGATACAAGATTACTTTATATAAGCACATCACAATATTCTCAATATGAAAACGACTGGCATTCAATGCTACATTTGCATAATTTTGCTGAATTATTTTATGTAAGTAAAGGTGTAGGACAATTTTTATTAGAAAATGATAAATTTACTGTTCAAGAAAATGACTTAGTAATAGTAAACCCAAAAACACTACACACAGAAACAGCACTAAATAATGCAAATTTCGAATACATCGTATTAGGAATAGAGGGATTATCTTTTTTATTTGAACAAAGTGAATCTGATACTTATATAAAAAACTGCACAGTAAACAATTTTTCTGAACACAAAAAAGAATTAGAAGTGTTATTTAACACTCTAAAAGATGAAATATCCAGACAATCTTTTGGATACGAGATTATTTGTCAAAATACTTTAGAAATTTTATTGGTAAAAATTGCAAGATATGCTAAATACGATTTTTCAATTGTTCCATCTAATAAATCTAGTAAAGAATGCTCCACTATTAAACAATATATCGACATACACTTTAAAGAAAATCTTACATTGGATTTTCTAGCTAATTTAGTTCATATGAATAAATTTTATATGGTACATGAATTCACCAAAAGTTTTGGTATGTCACCTATCAACTACCTAATCGACAAAAGAATCCAAGAAAGTAAATATCTTTTAACCAATACAAATTTATCTCTATCTCAAATATCAGAAATTACTGGATTTTCATCCCCTTCTTATTTTTCTCAAGCTTTTAAAAGGGTTACTAAAACTAGCCCAAAAGAATATCGAGATAAATTAAAAAAATAGAACTGTCAATAAGACAGTTCTATTTTTTTATTCAAATACAATTTTTGCTATATCAACAGATTGTTTTGCATCTTTTGCATAATAATCTGCACCTATCTTTAATGCATAATCTTCAGTTAAAACTGCTCCACCAACAAAAATCTTACAGTCGACTTCTTTTCTTAGTGCTTTTATTGTTTCTTCCATATTTACAACAGTAGTTGTCATTAAAGCACTTAACCCTACTAATTTTGCATTTGTTTCTTTAGCTGTATTAACAACTTTCTCTATAGGAACATCTTTTCCTAAATCTATAATATCATAACCATAATTTTCTAATATTACCTTAACAATATTTTTACCAATATCATGAACATCACCCTTTACTGTTGCCATGATAATTTTACCTTTTGATATAGCCTTGCTATCTTTATCTTTTGATAAATGTATTTTTATTTCATCAAAAGCTCCTTGTGAAGCTGTTGCTGATTGAATTAACTGTGGTAAGAATATTTTTCCTGTTTCAAAATCATTTCCTACAATATCAAGTGCTTTTATAAGAATATTATTTACAATATCCATAGCGTCCATGCCACTAGATAATAATTCTTTTGTCTTTGTTCTTGCATAATCTTTCAAACCATTTATAACGGCATATTCCAATGTCATATCATTATTATTTACAACAGTTTTTTCAACTTTTGTTTCATTGTGCTTTGAAATATATTCTACAGAACCTTTATCAATATTATATAATACATTAAATGCATCTATAGTATCCATCATTGCTTTTAAATTTGGATTTATAATAGGTAAATCCAAACCTTTTGACATCGCTAAATTTAAGAAGTTTGTATTTATAAGACTTCTATTTGGTAAACCAAAAGAAATATTTGAAACACCTAAAGTAGTTTTTACCCCTAATCTTTCTTTAACCATTTCTATTGCTTTTAAAGTTTCTACAACTTCTTTTTGTTGTACAGATGCTGTTAAAGTTAAACAGTCTATATAAATATCTTCTCTTGCAATACCATATGATAAAGCTTTTTGAGTAATAGTTTTTGCAATTTCAAAACGCTCTTGTGCAGTGTTTGGAATACCTTTTTCGTTCATAGTAAGCCCTACTACACTAGCTCCATATTTTTTAACTATAGGCAATATTCTATTTAAAACAGCTTCTTCTCCGTTAACTGAGTTAACAATAGCCTTCCCATTATAAATTCTCAATGCTTTTTCAATAACATTAGGATTTGATGAGTCTATTTGTAATGGTAATGAAGTTACTCCTTGTAATTCTTTAATAACTTCAACCATCATTTCTTCTTCATTTATTTCTGGCAATCCTACATTAACATCTAATATATCAGCTCCAGCTTGTTCTTGTTCTAAAGCTTGAGTTAATATATAACCTATATTTTTATTAATAAGAGCTTCTTTAAAAAGTTTTTTACCAGTTGGATTTATTCTTTCACCAACAACTCTAACTCTATTTACTTCAACGCATTTTGAAGCACTGCATAAAAAGCTTTTCTTATTACTTGTTCTTTTAACAACTTTTTGATTTTTAATATATTTTGATATTTTAGCTATATATTCAGGAGTTGTACCACAACAACCACCAAAAATACTAACCCCAAAATCAACATATTTTTTCAAAGTTTCTACAAATTGGTCTGCTGTAATATTATACTCATCAGAGTTCAAATCAGGCAAACCAGCATTAGCTTTTACAATTATAGGTAAATCAGTATATTCTGACATTTCTTTTGCAAAAGGTAATATTTCATCAGGACCTAATGAACAGTTGATACCTATTGCATCTACACCAAGTGCTGTTAATGTTATTGCGGCACTTTTTATTGTAACACCTGTAAAAGTTCTACCATTTGGTTCAAATGTCATTGTACAAAAAATAGGTAAATCACTATTTTCTTTAGCTGCTAAAATTCCCGCTTTAATTTCTAACAAATCGGTACTTGTTTCAAAAACTATCAAATCAGCTCCTGCTTCTGCTCCACATACAATCATCTCTTTAAAAATGTCATATGCTTCTTCAAAAGTTAAAGTTCCATTAGGCTCTAACATTTCCCCAACAGGACCTATACTTAATGCAACTTTACAATCAGTTCCTTGTACAGCCTTTTTAGCATTTTTAACACCTGCTACAACTAAATCTTCAACAGAATATTCACAATGAGATAATTTATATCTATTAGCACTAAAAGTATTTGCATAAATAATATCACTACCAGCATTTACATATTGCTTATGAATATCAATAACAACATCAGGGTTTGTTATATTTAAACTTTCAGGAACTTTACCTATCTCTACTCCAGATTTTTGCAACATAGTTCCCATAGCACCATCTAAAACTATCATTTTATCTTTTAAATTTAACATCTTGTCCCCTTCTTTCTAAATGCACAGTTTTCTCTATTATTACAATAATCACATTTATTTTCTCTTTTATCTTTTTCTGTTTTTGAAAGTCCTATAATAGCAGTAACTGACTTACAAGGTGTCATCATAAAACTTCTTGTTGTAGTCAAACCTATTTTTTTAGTAGCATCTAGTAGATCTATTATATCTTTTCCTGCTTGCAAAGGTAAATCACCATATCCTGGGCTATATCTCCAAGTTATATTGTATCCTTCTTTTTTAGCATTTTCTTCTATATCTTTTTCTATCATATCTGCAATACTTTCAACAGCTACACTCCCACAACTGTCTAATATAACAGATACTTCTGGCTCAATATATGTTTTTATTTTTATTTGTCTATCTAACTCATTGCCTAAAGTTATAGCAATAAGATATATATAATCACAATTTCTCAAATGATTTACTATATCTTTACCTTTTAAACATACAGATGTATTATCAATACTTATTGTTTCATCATCTATAACTTTAATAGAAAACTTTTTATAAACAAATAAACTCTTTATATATTGCAAAGATTGCTTTATTGTATCGTTAATAAGTTTTAAAAAATTGTCAGTTACATTTTCGCTACCATTTGATGCTGAACTTGACATATATCTTAAAACTTCTTTTATATCTAATTCCTCAAGTTTTGTATTTATTATCATAGTCCACCTTTATTTATTACTAGATGTAATAATGTTTTTTATACTATTTGTAATATTTGTTGCAACATCTACATTATTCATTGTATATAAATGAATACCCCTAACATCGTTTGCTACTAAATCAATTATTTGATTTGTTGCATAATAAATCCCAGCATCTTTTAATGCAATTGGATCATCTGAATATTTACTTAAAATCTTAGTTAAAGCTCTAGGCAAACTAGCCCCACACATTGATACAATTCTTTGTATTTGATTTTTATTCACAATAGGCATTATTCCTGCTTCAACAGGTATGTTTATATTTGCTTTTTGAAGTTTATCCATAAAAGTATAAAAATGTTCATTATCAAAAAACAATTGAGTTATTAAACTTGTTACACCTGCATCTATTTTTCTCTTTAAGTTTTCTATATCTTGATATATAGTGTCACAATCAGAATGACACTCTGGATAACAAGCTCCTAAAACATTAAATGAGTCATCATATTTTTTTATAAATTCAACTAAATCACTAGCATACTTAAAATCGTTTTTAGGTATTACTGTATCCGATTTATCCCCTCTTAAAGCTAAAATATTTTGAACATTATTTTTTTTAAGATTGTCTAAAGTTTTGATTATGTCTTCTTTAGTTGAATTTAGACAAGTTAAATGTGACACAGGTTCTATATTGTATTCGCTTTTTATTAATGAAGCTATTTCGCAAGTTTTATTTTGTTGTGTATCACTTCCACCTGCACCATATGTAACACTTATAAAATCTACTGGTAATCCTCTAAGCCCATATAGAGTATTATAAACAGTGTCTATTGAATTTGTTTTTTTAGGTGGGAATACTTCCAACGAGTATACGACTTTTTTGTGTTTAAATAAATTTTCTATATTCATTCTACCCTCCAAAATACACCCTATTTTATATTAAATAAATCACAAGTATTTTTATTTGCTATATCAATCATTTCTTGAGTGCTAACACCTTTTAATAAAGCCATAGCTGTTGCTGTATATTCTATCAAACTTGAATCACAGCGTTTTCCTCTAAAAGGAGTAGGCGCCATATAAGGACAATCTGTTTCTAATAACAATCTATCAACAGGAATTTCTAAAACAGCTTCTTTTGCTTTTTTAGCATTGTTAAATGTCAAAACTCCTGTAAAGCCTAAATACATACCAAGTTTTACAATTTCTTTTGCTGTTTCAGCAGAACCTGAAAAACAATGAACAACACCTTTTGGTTTATATTTTTTCAATAACTCCATAGTGTCTTGAGTTGCTTCTCTAGAATGTATTATTACAGGTAAATCTAATTCCTTTGCCAAAATTAATTGTTCTTCAAAAACTTTTTGTTGCTGTGCTGGACTTGCACCATCTGTATAATGGTAGTCAAGTCCAATTTCACCTATAGCAACAACTTTTTCATTTTTTGCAAGATCTCTTAATATATCAATATAATTATCTGGTAAATTCTCACAATCTCCAGGATGTATGCCTACACTACAATAAAAAAACGGATATTTATTTGCCAATTCTATGCTATTTTTTGATGTTTGAATACTACATCCAATATTTATAACATTTGTTACCCCAGACTCTTGTATTTTTTTTATTACTTCGTCTAAATCATCAGCAAAAGCTACATCATCATAATGAGCATGTGAATCAAATATATTATTATAACTCAAATTTATCTTCCTTTAATTATCTAATTTTAGCACCAGCTGGTATACTTTCATCAACCATGATAACTTTTACATCACCATTTGGACAGTCAGCAGCAAGTACCATACCATTACTCATAACGCCTCTTAATTTAACAGGTTTTAAGTTTGATACGATAATTACATTTTTACCTATTAAATCTTCAGGTTTATACCATGTTGCAATACCTGATACAACTTGTCTTGTACCTTCTCCATCATCTAATTGTAAACATAAAAGTTTATCAGATTTTTTTACTGGTTCGCATTCTAAGATTTTTGCAACTCTAAGTTCAACTTTAGAGAAATCCTCAATACCAATAATTACACCTTCAACTTCTTCTTTTTCTTCTTTTTTAGTTTCTTTTTTTAGTGCTTTTTGTTTTTCTTCAATTTCTTTTGCAATTTCTTCTAACATTTTCTTTTCATCAATTCTTGCAAAAAGAGGTGTTGCTTCATTAACTTTACCTTCTTTTAAAGCACCAAATTCATTTAAAGATTCAATATCTTTTATGTCACAATTGATTTGACCAAAGATTTTTTCAGCAGTTTCTGGTAAAAATGGAATTAATAATACAGCAATAAATCTAATTGTTTCTAATAGATTATATAAAACAGTTCTTAATCTGTCTGCATTTGCTTCGTCTTTAGCTAGAGCCCATGGTGCTGTTTCATCAATGTATTTATTGCTACGACGAGCTAAAGCCATAACAGCTTCTAAAGCGTCAGCAACTTTAAATTCATTCATTAATCTAATAACTTCTTTAGCTGTATCAACACTAAATTGTTTTAATTCGTTGTCTAAATCTTCACAAACATTTTTATTAACAACTTCACCAGCAAAATATTTGTTACTCATAGCAACTGTACGATTTACTAAGTTACCTAAAGTATTAGCTAAATCTGCATTAAATCTGCCAATAAGTGATTCATAAGTTATAGAACCATCTTGAGCATAAGGCATTTCTCTTAAACAATAATATCTTACACCATCAACAGTAAATCTCTTAGCTAATTCATCAGCATACATAACATTACCTTTAGATTTACTCATTTTATCTTCACCGAATAACATCCATGGGTGACCAAATATTTTCTTAGGTAATGGTAAATCTAAAGCCATTAACATGATTGGCCAATAGATTGTATGGAATCTTAAAATATCTTTACCGATGATATGAACATCACAAGGCCAATATTTGTTAAATTGCTCACTGCTTCCGTCTGGGTCATAACCAATACCTGTGATATAGTTTGTTAAAGCATCTATCCAAACATAAACTACATGTTTAGGGTCAAAATCTACAGGAACTCCCCATTTAAAAGATGTTCTAGATACACATAAATCTTGTAATCCTGGTTTTAAGAAGTTGTTTACCATTTCTCTTTTTCTTGATTCTGGTTGAATAAAGTCAGGATGTTCTTCAATATATTGCATTAATCTATCTTGATATTTGCTCATTTTAAAGAAGTATGATTCTTCTTTTGTTTTTTCAACTTTTCTACCACAGTCTGGGCAACAACCATCAACTAATTGTGTTTCTGTCCAGAAACTTTCACAAGGAGTACAGTATAAACCTTCATACTCACTCTTATAGATATCACCTTGTTCGTAGAATTTTTTAAATATTTTTTTAACCACTTCTTCATGGTCTTTATCTGTTGTTCTAATAAATTTATCATAAGAAAAATTCATTAAATCCCAAGTGTCTTTAATTTCACCAGCAATTTTATCAACATATTGTTGTGGTGTCATATTTGCTTTTTGTGCTAATTCTTCAATTTTTTGTCCATGTTCATCTGTACCTGTTTGGAAAAATACATCTTTTCCCATTAATCTTTGAAATCTTGCAACAGCATCACTTAAAATAATTTCATAAACATTACCTATATGTGGTTTTCTTGATGCATATGCAATAGCAGTTGTTAAATAATAAGTTTCTTTACACATAATAATATCCTCCTATTTTTACAAAACAAAAAACTCTCGCCTTGAAACTTTTCAAGGACGAGAGTATCAATTTACTTACTTTCGTGGTACCACCTTAAATTTATTTGTATAAAATTTAATACAAACCTCATTTAGCTATAACGGGCACCCCGTTGAGTTCTAACTTATTAAAGCTCAAACCCACAGCTCCAAGACCATCTTCTGCAAACACTTCTTTGTTTAGGTTTCAGCAAATCCTAAACTCTCTGTAAAAGGTTATTTACATACTCTTCTTTTCAACGCTTTTAATACAATATCTAATATAAGTATATAACATATATTAATAAAAAGTCAAGATAAGCACTACCTTCTAAAACTTTCTAAGTTTTTAACATTCTTATAATAGTAAATGCATAAGAATACACCAGCACCTACCCAAGCTAATATATCAGCAACAGCAATACCGTTAAATCCTAATATAACAGGGAAGATAAATGACATTCCTAATCTTATACCTAATTCTAAAAATCCAGATATCATAGAAACCATAGAATTTCCTAAACCTCTTAATGCACTACCATATACAATCAATAAACCTAAAACAGCATATAGTGTTGAGCTTATTAACAAGTATTCTCTTGCATATTTTGCCATTTCTGCTGATTTGTCTCCTGAAATAAACAAACTTGTTAAAACAGGGCCTAGGAAGAATATTACAGACATGCCTATTACAGCTGTTGTAACTACAATTATTATTGATTTTTTAACCCCGTCTTTAATTCTGCCAAATTCTCTAGCTCCCAAGTTTTGAGCAACATATGTAGTTAAAGCAAGACCTAATGAAAACATTGGTTGATGACATAATTGTTGAACTCTACTAGCTGCTGTATATGCTGCCACTACTGTTGACCCAAAACCATTTATAATTACTTGTAATATTAAAATACCAAGACCTGTAACAGAGTTTTGGAAAGCAGTAGGCAAACCTATTCTAATAAGTTCTACAATCATTTGAGTGTCTATTCTCCAGTCGCCTTTTTTTAGTCTTAAAATAGGATGTTTAAAGTACATATAAACTAAACATAATAGATAAGATATACCTTGAGCAATAACTGTGGCATATGCAACACCTGCTACACCCATATTAAATGAAAGCACAAACAATAAGTCTAATCCTACATTTAATATAGAAGCTACTATTAAGAAATACAACGGTGTTTTACTATCTCCAACTGCTCTTAAAATAGCTGAAATAAGATTATAAAATATGATTGCTATTACACCAAAGAAAGATACTTGTAAATATGCTACCGAGTTATCCATTATATCGCTTGGTGTATTCATAAGTTTTAATACTGGTCTTGTTGTCAATGTACCTAAAATAGTAACTACCACTGAAATAGCAAGCGCTAAAATATTAGACATAGCCATAGCTTTTCTAACGCCGTCATAATCACCTGCACCAAATTTATGTGATACTGTAATAGAAAAACCAGCAGTAAGTCCCATAGCAAATCCTATAATAGTAAACAAAAACGAACCTGTAGCACCAACGGCAGCTAATGCAGTTGGTCCTACGTATTTTCCAACTACCATAGCATCTATCATTGAATAAAATTGTTGAAATATATTACCTAATAACATAGGTATAGCGAATAAAATAATCAGCTTTGAGGGACTACCCTTTGTCATATCTTTTGTCATAAAAATCTCCCCTTATGAACATTGTTAAATCTGTTATTAATCAATTGTTAGATCATATAAAATTGCATCTTCTATTGGATTGTTGTAATAATTTTTTCTTTCCCCTACTTTTACAAATCCTATTTTTTCATAAAAGTTTATTGCTACATTATTAGATTTTCTAACTTCTAACATATATCTCTCAATACCTTCTGATTTTGCTAACTCAATTAATTTATCCATTAACATTAAGCCCAGTTTTTTCCCTCGATATTGATTAGATACAGCTATGTTAGTAATATCTCCCTCTGACAATATGTGTCTTACATTCACAAAGCCTATAACCTTTTTATCATCTAGCAATACAAGTGTCCTTGCTAAATCGTTATCGATTTCTTCTTCAATACTTTTCCTGCTCCACTTTTCAACAAAATTTTCGCAGTATATTTTAAAAACTCCATCTACATATTCTTTTGACATTTTCACAACTGAGTAATTATTTTCCATGATATAAACTACCCCTTTGCTTCTAACCAGTTATCTCCAATGTTAGCATCACATATTAATCTTACTGATAAGTTAACAGCATTTTCCATTTCTTCTTTTAATATATCTGCTATCATTTTTGCATGTTCTTTTGGAGCTTCTATAATAAGTTCGTCGTGTACTTGTAATATCAATTTTGCATCAATATCCAATGTTTTTAGCTTATTATATACTTTTATCATTGCTATTTTTATTATATCAGCAGCAGTTCCTTGAATTGGTGTGTTTAGTGCAATTCTTTTTGCATTTGCTTGAACAATTTTATTTGTAGAATTAATTTCTGCCAAATCTCTTTTACGATTATATATTGTTTTTACATAACCATTCTCTTTAGCATACTCAACTACATCTTCCATATATTTTTTTACACCATTATAAGTTTTCAAATATTCATCTATATAAGCTTTTGCCTCTGCAACTGATACATGTATATCTTTTGACAAAGAAAAAGCACCTATTCCATAAACTATACCAAAGTTTATAGCTTTCGCTCTGCCTCTTAATTCTGATGTTACTTGTTCTATTGGTGTTTTAAATACCTTCGAAGCAGTCATAGTATGAATATCTACATTATCTATAAATGCTTGTTGCATATTTTTATCATCTGCAATATGAGCTAATATTCTAAGTTCAATTTGTGAATAGTCTGCATCTATTAATGTATAACCATCTTTTGCCACAAAGAACTCTCTTATTTTTGACCCTTGTTCAGTTCTTATAGGAATATTTTGTACATTAGGTTCAGTTGAACTGATTCTACCGGTTCTAGTTTCAGATTGATTAAAAGTAGAATGAACCCTTCCGTCTTCCATAATAACTTTTTCAAGTCCAACTATATATGTTGAATGAAGTTTTGTAAGTCTTCTATAATCAAGTAAACATTCTATAATAGGGTGTTTACCAAGCAAACCTTCTAAAACCTCTGCATTTGTAGAATAACCTGTCTTTGTTTTCTTTTTAGCTGGTAGCCCTAAATCTTCAAACAATACAACACCTAATTCTTTTGTTGAATTTGGATTAAATTCTCTACCCGCATAATCAAAAATCTTTTGTTTTATATCATCTATTTGATGTTGTAAACTTACGCCATATTCTTTTAATTTTTCTAAATCTATTTTGAAACCTTCTTGCTCCATACTAGCCAAAACTTCACACAAAGGCAATTCAATATCCTCTAAAAGAGATAACATCTGTTCTTCTTCTAGTCGCTTTAATATTTCATCACACAAATAACTAAAAGGAGCGACATTTTGATATTCTTCTTGTACATCAAAAGCGCTGTATGGCAAATATTTTTGTATCAAATTAGATAATTCATAATTTTTTGACGATACATTTAAAAGATATGCACCAAGCTCTAAATCAAATTTTAAATTAGTTAAATTTAAATGATTGTCGTTTGCTAATTTAAAAAATCTTTTTGCCATAAATGTTCTTTTTGGTAAGTCAGATTTTAAAATAGTTTGCAAAATTACATCGTCTACATTATCTTTACATATAACTATTTTGTCATTAAATGTAAAATATAGATTATCTTCAATCAAAAGAAAATCTATTTTACCATTTTCTTTCAATAGATTATTTATTTCTTCAATTGTTAAATTCTCTAAAACTTCTATCTCAATTTTTTTGTTGTCGTTTTGTTCATCTTCTGCTTGAAGTTGCCCTATTGATTTAACACCTAATTTATCAAAAAAGCTAAACAACTCTAAATCAGTCAAAATATCTGATACTTTTTGTTCGTCTTTTTCTTTAATTGATAAGCTTTCTAAATCACAATCTAATGGAACTTCTAAATAAATTGTTGCTAACTCCTTGCTTAAAAATGCGTTGTCTTTTCCTTCTATTAAAAGCTTTTTAACTCTAGGAGTCATTTTTATTTCATCTATATTTTCATATAAATTTTCTACTGTTTGACTTTCTTTTATTAAATTCAAAGCAGTTTTTTCTCCAATTCCTTTTACACCAGGAATATTGTCAGAACTATCTCCCATTAAAGCTTTTAAATCAATAATTTGTATTGGTTTAATGCCATAATCAAGTTGTATTTGTTCTATATCACAATGTAGATTTTCTTTAGTTTTAACCAAACATACATTAGTATTTTCTGTTATTAACTGAAGTGAATCTCTATCACCTGTAGCTATGACGCATTTAATATTTTTTTCGTTACACATTCTTGATAATGTGCCTAATATATCATCTGCCTCATAACCTTCTTTTTCTAATATGGTATAACCCAAAGCTCTTAATAAATCTTTTAAAGGTTGCATTTGACTTCTTAATTCTTCTGGCATACCTTTTCTATTTGCTTTATATTCTTCATATTGTTTGTGTCTAAAAGTTTTTGCCTTTAAATCAAAAGTAATCGCTACTAAATCTGAAGGATAGTCCTTTTGCAATTTTAATAATATATTGAGAAATCCAAAAATAGCATTTGTATACATTCCCTTTTTATTCATAAGTGCCCTTACTCCATAAAAAGCACGATTCAATATACTATTTCCATCTATTGCAAGTAATTTCATATGATACCTCTCTCATTATAATGTACATTTAAAAGTATTCTCTATTAGTTGAATTTTTATTAGTATTCATTTATAATTGTCTAGAATATAGTTTGTAGTATATCACTTCAAATTGCTTTTTTCAATAATAAGGAGCGATAAATTTATGGAAAATTTGAAAATAGGCAAACATAACATAAAAAGAACTGCTGGTTTGGCACCTATGGCATCTGTAGCAGATAAAGCTTATAGATATATGTGTAAAAAATATGGAGCTTCTTTGGTTGTAGGAGAAATGGCTAGTGCTAAAGGACTATGCTATTCTGATAGAAAAACTGCTGAACTTTTAGAATGTACAGCAAATGAATATCCAATGGCGATTCAACTTTTTGGTAGTGAACCAGAATTTATGGCAAAAGCTTGTAAAATAGCCGAAAAATATGAACCACAATTTATAGATATTAACATGGGTTGTCCTGTACAAAAAGTTGTTTCTACCGGCGCTGGTAGTGCACTTTTAAAAACACCAGAACTTGCATGTGATATTGTAAAAGCTTGTGTTAACGCAACAGATATTCCAATAACTGTTAAAATTAGACGAGGCTTTGATAATAACAATATTAACGCCGTGGAAATGGCTTGTATGTTAGAAGAAGCAGGTGCAAGTGCTATAGCTGTTCATGGTAGAACTAGACAACAAATGTACACACCTGGTGTAGATATCGACATTATTAAAAAAGTTAAAGAAGCTGTAAAAGTTCCTGTTTTTGGTAACGGAGATGTTTTTGACCCTATATCTGCTAAAAAAATGTATGATTACACTAATTGTGATTTAGTGTTAGTGGCTAGAGGTAGTTATGGAAGACCTTGGATTTTTGAAGAAATAGAAACATATCTTGAACAAGGTGTAATATTACCAGAAAAATCTTTAGATGAAAAATTAGACATAATGTTGGAACATATTTCTTTAATATGTGAATTTAAAGGTGAAAGAATTGCTATGAGAGAAGCCAGAAAACATGCTGCTTGGTATTTAAAAGGTATGCATAATGCTGCTAAATTTAGAAATCTATGTGCATCTTTAGAAAAATATGAGGATATTAAAAACTTAGTACTAGAAGTAAAAAAATATAATTAATCAACTATGTAAAAAACGTCAAAATAAAATGTAAATATTTACTTTTTGTTTTGACGTTTATTTTATTGATTTTTTATTGTAAATAATATATACTTATAATGTATGCTTTAATATAAATAATTTATAGATGAGGAGAGTTATATGAATAAAAAATTCAAACAAATTTTATCAGCAATATTAGCTGGAACTTTTATTGCTGGTTTAATCATCACATCGGCACAAATTGCAAAAGCTCAAGAACCCGATGAAGTCATAAATAATGACTACATAAATGAAACACTTACAGAAGATTTTCATAATCAAAATAATGAAAACTCAGATAATGTTATACAATCAAATGATGAAACAGACTCTTCAACTAACGAAAATACTAATAATGAAATATTAAACGAAATCACAGATTCAGAAACACAACCTAATGTTGATGAAACTCCTGTTCAAGATGAAAACAGTGATATGTCACAAAATGAAGTGATTTCTGAAGAAAGTAATATAGGAGAAAACTCAGACGAATATGAAGTTCCTACTGCAACTGATAGTTTCAGATATCAAAATGGTCACAATATAACTAACCAAGAAGTAGAAACCGATTCTCCATTTGTAAGTTTCTATGCTATAGATAACAGCAAAGCTTATAATCCTGTAACACCCGACGGCAGACGCCCTACTGCTAATGCAATAGATGTTTCCAGATGGCAAGGTACTATTGATTGGAACAAAGTAAAAGCAAGTGGCGATGTTGACTTTGCTATTTTAAGAATTGCTTCCGGATGGGATATACACGAACAAGGAGATAAATGGGTAGTAAGCACATCTTCTGGTGACGCAAAATTCAAAGAATACGCAAAGCAATGTGAAAAACTAGGTATTCCTATTGGTGGATATTTCTTCTCATATGCTGATTCTGTAGAAGATGCAAAAAAAGAAGCTCTATTAGCAATAGAAATGTTAAAAGATGTTA
This sequence comes from Oscillospiraceae bacterium, assembly GCA_017887325.1. GTDB lineage: Bacteria > Bacillota > Clostridia > Oscillospirales > Ruminococcaceae > Massiliimalia. The sequence goes on from JAGHIE010000008.1 coordinate 66,434, forward strand.
AAATAGACTATCCTATATATTATGACTTAGAAGATAATGCAACAACTGGTACACAATCACCACAAACAATTGCACAAATGGCAAAAGTTTTTAACGATACTTTATCAAGTGCTGGGTATCAAGTAGGTGTATATGCTAGTAAAAGTTGGTTTGAAAATCAACTATCAGACCCTTATTTTGATACACAAAGACAATGGGTAGCTCAATATTACAACCAATGCACATATAAAGGTAATTATGAAATGTGGCAATATTCCTCTACTGGTACTGTTAATGGTATAAAAGGTTCTGTTGATATGAACTATTGGTATGGAGATTCTCCTACTTCATCTACAAAAGTAACAGCATATGTTGACTCTAAAGAAGAAACAATAACAGTTACTGCCACAAATGTAAAAAATGCAAAATCTGTATCTTTTCCAGTATGGACTTCTAGCAATGGTCAAGATGATTTAATATGGCATAAAGCTAAACAAATTGGTTTAAACACTTGGAGTGCTGTTATTCCTATCTCTTCACATAAAAATGAGAAAGGTCAATACAATATACATGCTTATGTAACAGACTCTTATGGAAATGAAACTTTTAAAAGTAGTACATCTTGCTTTTTAAGTGATATTATTTGCTCTGAAATTACAGCAACACCTACAAAAGATACTGATGCTAGTGTAAATGTTAATATCAAAGGATTAGTTTCTAACCATTCCATCACAAAAGTTACTGCTGCTGTTTGGAGCGATGTTAATGGTAAAGATGATTTGATTTGGTATTCTCCTAAAAAACAATCTAATGGAAACTATACTTTCAACTTTAAACCAATTGACCACAAATTAAGCACAGGTAAATATTTTATAGAAGTATATGCTACAGATAGTTCTGGGCTAAACAAAATGGTGGGTTCTATAAATTACAATATGCCTAATTCAGTTAAACCTACTATAAATGCTGTAAGTAATTACACAACAAAATCTATTGATATAACAGTAACTTCTGATGCTAACTTAAATTCAGTTTCTGTTCCTGTTTGGAGTCATAATAACGGACAAGACGATATTAAATGGTATGCAACTAAAAAACAAAGTGGAAACAAATGGACTGTTTCTGTCCCTATTTCAAATCACAAAAATGATAAAGGATATTATTCCGTTCATTGTTATTATAAATATAATGGTGTAGATACTCCTATAGCAAATACCACAGTTTTATACCAAGATTACTCTGATGTAAAAGTAACAACAAAAACTACAAACTCAGAAACAGGAGAATTTAAAGTAACTATTAGTAATATATCTAACAGTGAATACATTTCTAGTATTAGTGTTCCTGTTTGGAGTGATAATGGTGGACAAGACGATATAGTTTGGTATAATCCTACAAAAGAAAATAGTACAACATATTCACTAACTATTAAGCCAAACAATCACAAAGGTGATTCTGGAATATATTATGTAGATACATACTTTAATTTAACTAATGGAACAAGTATCGCTGTTAACAAAACTAAACATAATGTTATTATAAATTCTAATCCTACTATTGTAGCTAAACCAAATACTGCTAATGATGCTATAAATATTACTATTAGTAACCTAAAAAATGCTCAATCAGTATCTGTTCCAGTATGGACAGAAAACAATGGCCAAGATGATTTAAAATGGTATCCTGCTGATAAACAAAATAGTACAACATGGACTCTAACAGTTCCTATAATTAATCATAAAAATGAATTGGGTAAATATGTTATCCATGTATACTATGTAAACTCATCTGGCAAACAAATATTTGCTGGATCAACAACTTCTGAATTAGAAAAAATCAAGATATCTTCTATTAGCACAACAACTCTAAATCAAGATAGTGGTTTGTTTAAAGTTTCTATTAAGGGAGTAACATCTCCAAGTCCTATAAAATCTATCTCTGTTCCTGTTTGGAGTAATGATAATGGGCAAGATGATATAAGATGGTATTCTGCAATTTATGATGGTAATAATTCATACTCATTAATTGTTGATCCTTCAAACCATAAAAACAGCTTGGGATATTATTCTATTCATGTGTATGGAACAGATGGAAGAAATGTTCAAATGTTTTTAGGAAGCACTAGTCATAATGTTAAAAAAGTTTCAGGACCTAGTATTTCTGTATCACCAGATGTAAATCACGAATATATTTTAGTTAGAGCATCAGGATTACAAGATGCAAAATCTGTAAGTTTTCCAATATGGACAGAAAGTAACGGTCAAGATGATTTAAAATGGTATGCAGCAACACAACAAAGTGATAAATCTTGGACAGCCAAAATCCCTATTTCAAATCATAAAAATCAAACTGGAAAATATTATGTTGATGCATACTATACAAACACATCAAATGAATTTAAAAAGTTTGATAGTTCTTCTGTAACAATACAAGGAATAACAGCTAAATCAATATCTGCTAACTTAATAAATAATAATCAATTTAAAGTTATAATATATGGAGTATCTTCTCCAGCTGGAATTAAACAAGTTCAATTCCCTGTATGGAGCGAAAAAAATGGTCAAGATGACATTATTTGGTACACTGCAAAAAACGAAGGAAATGGAACATATTCTTTTACTGTAGATATTTCTAAGCACAAAAATGATAGTGGAAAATATTATATACATGCTTATGCATCTGATAATCGTAATATATCTAGTTTAGTAGCAAATACAACAATAGATATAACAAAAACATATACAAAAAACTTTGGATTAATTTCTAAAGTAGAATAGTCAAAAAAGATACAACTTATTAAAGTTGTATCTTTTTTTGTATTATTATTGTATCTTATTTTTTTATTTGGTATAATGTTATTAAACTTATTTTATATTGGGGTGTTATTATGGAGTTAAAAATTAAATTAAGTAGTCAATTAAAAGACAAACCTGTTGATGAAAACAATTTAGGTTTTGGTAAAATATTTACTGATCATATGTTTACAATGGACTACACTATTGAGGAAGGTTGGCACAATGCGCAAATAGTTCCTTTTGGACCTATTGAATTAAATCCATCTGCAACTTGTCTTCACTATGGTCAAGAAGTATTTGAAGGAATGAAAGCGTATAGAACTGAATCTGGGGATATTAAATTATTTAGACCTGAAGAAAACTTTAAGCGTCTAAACATTTCTTGCGATAGATTGTGCATTCCTTTATTTGATGAAGAATTTTTATTAAAAGCATTAGTTGAACTTGTAAAAATAGATGCTGATTGGGTACCTCATACTGATGGTGCAAGTTTATATATCAGACCATTTATCATTGGTACTGAGGATTCATTAGGAGCACATGCTTCCCATAAATATAAATTTATAATTATAATGTCTCCATCTGGAGCTTATTATGCTAGTGGTATTAATCCAGTTAAAATTTATGTAGAAACAAACTATGTTAGAGCAGTTATTGGTGGTACTGGTTTTGCTAAAACTGGTGGTAACTATGCTGCATCATTAAAAGCTCAAGACGTTGCTGCAGAACAAGGATATTCTCAAGTATTATGGCTTGATGGTGTTGAACGTAAATATGTTGAAGAAGTTGGAGCTATGAATGTATTCTTTGTAATCGGTGATGAAGTTGTTACTCCTAAATTACAAGGAAGTATTCTAGCTGGTATTACTCGTAAATCTGCTATTGAAATTTTAAAATCTTGGGGATTAAATGTTAATGAAAGAAAACTATCAATTGATGAAATAGTTGAAGCTAGCAAAAATGGTACTTTGAAAGAAGCATTTGGTACTGGTACTGCTGCTGTTATTTCTCCTATTGGTGAATTAAAATATGGTGACTATATCATGAACATTAACGATGGAAAAATCGGTGAAATATCTCAAAAATTATATGATACATTAACTGGTATACAATGGGGCAAAATTGAAGATAAATTCAATTGGGTTTATGATGTAAAATAATTATTATGGCAACTACTTAATAATTAGTAGTTGCCATAATTAATGTAAACGGAGGTTTTAATATTAGAAATTTTGAATATATAATTGAAGAAAAATATAATAATTTAACAGTTCAAGAATACCTTATGAAAATTCATGGTTTTTCAAAAAGAATTATTACAAGAATTAAAAGAGAACCGGAAAATATTTCATGTAATGGAAAACATATACGAATGGTTGATAATTTAAAAACTAATGATATATTAAAGATTACTTTATCAGAACAATCAACTCTTATTCCAAATGGAAATTTAAATGTTGATATTGTCTATGAAGATGATGATATAATTATATTTAACAAACCTGCAAATATGCCTGTACACCCTTCTTTACTACATTATGATGATACATTAGGTAATTTTTTCACATATTATACAAATAGTAAAAATCAACAAATAACATTTAGACCAATAAATAGATTGGACAGTAACACACAAGGGCTATGTTTAGTAGCAAAAAATTCTCTTGCTGCCAATTTATTATCACAAAAAGTAAAAAAAGAATACACTGCTGTTGTTTGTGGTAATGTTAAAGACGATTACGGCATTATTAATGCTCCTATAGCTAGAGAAAATGATACAATAATTAAAAGGTGTGTTGCACCACATGGCCAAGAAAGCATAACTGAATATTATGTTGAAAAAAGAAATAATAAATATTCACTAGTTAGAATAAATTTGCATACTGGTAGAACTCATCAAATAAGAGTGCATTTTTCATATTTAGGCTATCCTTTGGCTGGAGATGACTTATATGGTGGAGATTGTAGCGATATTCATACACAAGCTTTATGTTGTAATAAATTATTTTTTGAGCACCCAATATTGCATAAAAAAATGGAAATTTGCATAAATATACCAAACGATATGTTAAATCTTCTAAAGTAACTAAATATTTTCATACAATATATGTGCATTGTTATAAAATTACATTTAAACACTTGAATATTATGCATTAAAGTGATAGAATATGCACATAACTTAAATAATTATACAAAAAGGAGTTTTATATATGAAAAAAATATTTTCTGCAATATTAGCTAGTTGTTTAGCTTTAACTACATTCGTTGGTTGTTCAAATAGTAATGATAAATTTGTTGTTTCTACAAATGCTGCTTTTTATCCATATGAATATATTGGTGAAGACAATAAAGTAGTAGGTATTGATATTGATATCGCTAAAGCGATCGCTGAAGAAGCTGGCAAAGAATTAAAAGTTGACGATGTTGAATTCGAAGCTGCTTTAGCTGCTGTTTCTACTGGTCATGCTGATGCTGCATTAGCTGGAATTACAGTTAATGATGAACGTAAAAAAACTTTAGATTTCTCAGAACCATATGCAACAAGTATTCAATACATTATTGTTAAAGAAGATTCTGATGTTAAAACAATAGAAGATTTAGCAGGATTTAAAATTGGTGTACAAAATGGTACTACTAGCCAAACAATTTTAGATTCAGAAAGCAAAGAAGGCGTTTTAAAAGATACAAATACCAAAGTTGAACCTTATAAAACATCTTTACTTGCAGCTATGGACTTAAAAACAGATACAGTAGATGCAGTAGTTGCTGACTCTTTATTAGCTGAAAACATTGTAAAAGAAAACGAAGGTTTAAAATGCTTAGAATTAGTTTATGCTGATGGTTCTACAACAAAAGAAGAATATGCAGTAGCTGTTAAAAAAGGTGATAAAGAAACTTTAGAACTAGTAAACAAAGTTATTAAAGAACTAAAAGATTCTGGCAAAATTGATGAATTATTATTAAAACACTTAAATGGTGAAGATTAATATTGATTTTTAAAATTTTATAATATATAATTTACTTAAAGCAGCAGGATTTTTAAAATCCTGCTGTATAAATTTGTCTTTAAATTTATAAAGGAGGTTTTATTTTGGATTTCTTTAGCAATTTTTCAAATCAATTTTATTTAACTTTTATCAAAGATAATAGATATAAAGTATTTATTGAAGGTTTTGGAAATACTATACTAATAGCAATTTGCGCTACTATAATAGGTGTATTGATAGGTACTTTAATAGCTATATATCGTGTAAGCTATGCTCAATCAGACAAAAAAAATCCTATTAAGAAATTTATAAACTTTATTCTTACAGCCTATGTTGCTATAATTCGTGGTACTCCTGTTGTTCTACAAATTATGATTATGTACTATTTAGTACTTGTTGCAATAAAAGATTATGCTGTAGTAATTGCAATTATTGCGTTTGGTCTTAACTCTGGTGCATATGTATCCGAAATTATCAGAGGCGGTATTCTAGCAGTTGATAAAGGTCAAATGGAAGCTGGTCGTTCTTTAGGTTTAAGCAAATCTGAAACAATGAAAAGTATTATAATTCCTCAAGCTATAAAAAATTGTCTACCTTCATTAGGTAATGAATTTATTGCTGTATTAAAAGAAACATCCGTTGTTGGTTATATTCCAGTAACTGATTTAACAAAAGCTAGTAACCTTATAACTGGTGTTACATATAATGCATTCTTCCCATTAATTTCAGTGGCTGTAGCTTACTTTATTTTAGTTGCTGGTTTGACTGCATTATTTAGAAAAATGGAAAGGAAGTTGGCTCAAAGTGATAGAAGTTAAAAATTTAAAAAAATCATTTGGTGATAACCATGTTTTAAAAGAAATTAATGAAACTATTCACCAAGGCGAAAAAGTTGTAATCGTTGGGCCATCTGGCTCTGGTAAAAGTACATTTTTGCGTTGTTTAAACTTACTAGAAGTTCCTACTAGTGGAGAAATCTGGTTTGAAGGACAAAATATTACAAGCAAAGACTGTAATATAGATAAAACAAGACAAAAAATGGGAATGGTTTTCCAACACTTTAACCTTTTCCCTCACCTAACAATATTACATAACATTACTTTAGCTCCTGTAAAATTAAAATTACAAACTAAAGAAGAAGCTGAAAAAAATGCAATGCGTTTACTAGAAAGAATTGGTTTAGCTGATAAAGCTCATACATATCCTGCAATGCTTTCTGGTGGACAAAAACAACGTATAGCTATAGTTAGAGCTTTGGCTATGAATCCTGATGTTATGTTATTTGATGAACCAACTTCTGCTTTAGACCCTGAAATGGTTGGTGAAGTTTTAGCACTTATGAAAGAACTTGCTGACGACGGTATGACAATGGTAGTTGTTACACATGAAATGGGATTTGCAAGAGAAGTTGCTACAAGGGTTTTATTTATGGACGGTGGATATATCAAAGAACAAAATACTCCTGAAGAATTCTTTACTAATCCTCAAGACCCTAGATTAAAAGAGTTTTTATCTAAAGTTTTATAAATAAAAAAGATATTCCTTTATGGAATATCTTTTTTATTTTTGTATACCATAAGTTTGAGTTAAAGAGTCCATAAATATTGGTAATTTAGGTGTGTATACAGTAAAAATTATAAATATAATAACGATAAATAAAGCTATAGTAAATGCTACATATTTATTTAAACATTTAGATGTGTGCTTATAATAATGACATGCTAATGATTGACCATATAATATTGCTAAAAATAAAATTATTATATCCACCACTACTAGCTCTACACCAAAAGCCCCAGTGTAAAAATAAAATAAAAATGGAATTGTTATTATTGCAACAACTAAAGATATCAACATAGCTGTAAACCATTTATCAGAATTAATGCTGTTTGTTTTTTTTATATATTTATAATACAATGCCCACCATAAAATTATAGGTAGTACAACCATTTTACAATGTTCCCAAACGCTTTCATTTACAGGAACAAATAATCCTATAATAAAATTTTCACCTAAAATATCAAATAAAAAATGAAATAATGTACCTACAGCAAATAATATTAAACTAGAAATCAATATATAATACTTACTGCATTTTTGTGTTAATTTATTCATAAAAATTCCTCCTATATACTTATTTAAAGTATATGAGAAATTTTTCAAAAAATTCTAAAAAAGCAAGGTTTTAAAACCTTGCTTTTTTATTTTATTAAGCATTTACTTTAACAGCAAATTTTACATTTTCACCATTTACATTCCATTCCATTGTAAATCCGTCTAAGCTATCAACAACTAATTCATCAGCTAATACATCATATTTAACTGTATCCCAGTTATTTTTCAAAATATTAGCAATTTTTTCATTACCTTGTGTTGAAACAATGATATGGTCTGTAACATTGAAGTTTGCTTCTTTTCTCATAGATTGGATTTTACTAATAATTTCTCTTACAAAACCTTCTTCTATAAGTTCTTCTGTTAAGTGAGTATCTAAAATTACTGTAATACCTTTATCTGTAACAGCTTCAAAACCTTCTTTTTTAGTTGTTTCAATTAATAATTCTTCTTCTGTTAAGCTAATATCTCCATCAGATAAAGTAATTGTAATTGAACCATTAGCATCTAACTCTGCTTTTGCTTTACTACCATCTAAATTAGCTAAAGCTGTTCTGATTTCACCAATTTTCTTACCATATTTTTGACCTAAAATTCTTAATTGTGGTTTAAATACATAAGAAACGAATCCACTAGCATCATCAACAAAGTTTACTGCTTTAACATTCAATTCTTCTTCGATAATTTCTTTATACATTTCGTCTAATTTCACATTAGAGTTAACACTAATGCTAGAAATAGGTTGTCTGTTTTTGATATTAGCACCATTTCTTGCTGAACGACCTAAGATAACTATTTGTAAAACTTGTTCCATATTTTCTTCTAAAGCTTTATCAATATATTTATCATCAGCTACAGGGAAATCACATAAATGGATACTTTCTGGAGCATCTTTATCTATACTGCAAACTAAGTTTCTGTAAATATCTTCTGTCATAAATGGAATTAATGGAGCAGATAATTTACATACAGTAACTAAAGCTGTGTATAAAGTCATATATGCATTGATTTTATCTTGTGACATTTCTTGAGCCCAGAAACGTTCTCTACTTCTTCTTACATACCAGTTACTCATTTCGTCAACAAATTCTTGTAAAACTCTTGCAGTTTCTGGTATACGGTAATTTTCTAAGTTATCATCAACAACTTTAATCAAGCTGTTTAATTTAGATAATAACCATTTATCCATAACTGTTAAGCTTGATAAATCTAAGTTATATTTTGTTGCATCAAATTTATCAATATTTGCATACAACACAAAGAATGCATATGTGTTCCACAATGTAGACATGAATTTGCGTTGTCCTTCTTGAACTGCTTTACCATAAAATCTATTTGGTAACCATGGAGCTGAATTTGAATAGAAATACCAACGAATAGCATCTGCTCCATATGTAGCTAATGCTTCAAATGGGTCAACTGCATTACCTTTAGATTTACTCATTTTTTGTCCGTGTTCATCTTGAACATGGCCTAAAACAACAACATTTTTAAATGGAGCTTCATTAAATATTAATGTTGAGATTGCTAAAAGTGAATAGAACCAACCACGAGTTTGGTCAACACCTTCAGAAATAAAGTTTGCTGGGAATTGTTGTTTAAACACATCTTGATTTTCAAATGGATAGTGATGTTGAGCAAATGGCATAGAACCACTATCAAACCAACAGTCAATAACTTCTGGAACTCTAACCATTTGTTTACCACATTTTTCACATTTAATAGTAACACCATCAATGTATGGTCTGTGTAGTTCGATATCATCAGGACAGTTATCTGACATTTGTTTTAATTCTTCAATGCTTCCGATAGAATGTTTATGACCACATTCACATTCCCAAATGTTTAAAGGTGTACCCCAGTAACGATTACGGCTAATACCCCAATCTTGTACATTTTCTAACCAGTCACCAAAACGACCTTTACCAATACTTTCTGGAATCCAATTAATTGTATTGTTATTTCTGATTAAATCATCTTTAACAGCTGTCATTTTAACAAACCAAGATTCTCTTGCGTAGTAGATAAGTGGTGTATCACATCTCCAACAATGAGGATAACTATGTTCAAAGTTTGGAGCATCAAATAATAAACCTCTTTCTTCTAGGTTCATTAAAACATGTTTATCAGCATCTTTACAGAACATTCCAGCCCATAAAGTTTCTTCTGTCATTTCACCTTTGGCATCTACTAATTGTACGAATGGTAAATCATATTCTCTACCTACTTGAGCATCGTCTTCACCGAATGCAGGAGCAATATGAACAACACCTGTACCGTCTGTTAATGTAACATAATCAGCGCAAGTTACATAATAACATTTTTTATCAGGTTTAGCGAAATCAAATAATGGGATATATTCTTTATATTCTAAGTCTTTACCTACAAATTTTTCTAAAACTTCTACATCTTCGCCTAGTATTTTTTCTACTAAAGCACTAGCCATGTAAATAACTTCATTATCTTTTCTAACTTTTACATATTCTTCTCTAGGGTTTACACACAATGCAACGTTTGATGGTAAAGTCCAAGGAGTTGTTGTCCAAGCTAAAATATATGCATCTTCATCTTTAACTTTAAATCTTACAATAGCAGAACGTTCTTTTACATCTTTATAACCTTGTGCAACTTCGTGGCTTGATAAAGGTGTACCACATCTTGGGCAGTAAGGAACAATTTTAAATCCTTTATATAACAAACCTTTTTCCCAAATTTGTTTTAATGCCCACCATTCACTTTCAATGAAGTTGTTATCATAAGTTACATAAGGGTTTTCCATATCAACCCAAAAACCTACTGTTTGAGAAAAATCTTCCCACATACCTTTATATTTCCAAACGCTTTCTTTACATTTTTCAATAAAAGGTTCTAAACCATAGTTTTCGATTTGATCTTTACCATTAATACCTAATAGTTTTTCAACTTCTAATTCTACTGGTAGTCCGTGAGTATCCCAACCAGCTTTTCTAGGAACATTATAACCTTTCATTGTACGGTATCTAGGAATCATATCTTTAATAACCCTTGTTAAAACATGGCCGATATGAGGTTTACCATTAGCTGTAGGAGGACCATCATAAAAAGTATATGTTTCTCCTTCTTTTCTGCTATTAACAGATTTTTCGAAAATTTTGTTTTCACGCCAAAAATCTTCAATCATTTTTTCGCGTTCAACAAAGTTCAAATTAGTAGACACTTTTTGATACATAAAAATCTAACCCTTTCTAAAATATATTAAGAATTATAAGTAAAAACAAAAAATCTTTGCCCTTAGTGAAAAGGACAAAGATTGTAACTTCGATTTAAACCACCTTATTCAACATACCAACATATGCGTTCCTTTTAACGGTGGAACACCGACAAAGCTTACTTTAAATTTCACCTTTGCAACTCATAGAGTGATATTCAATAAAAACCTAATCATACTGGGCTTTCACTGTCCCCAACTCGCTATAATTTTCAGTTAATATCTACTGTCTCCGTCATAGTTTTTACTATTTATAACATTAAAATTGTATCACACCATATCAAAAAAATCAATAGTGTTTATTATAAGTTTTTATACTGTTTGTATTATACTAACAGTTATATTTTTCTATAAAATGCTCATTATACAGATCCCAATATTTACTGTAAGTACCATATTCTCCACTCAAATTAAGTTGATACATTCTAAAAGTTACCAAAAAATTTTTAGGTTGTACTATCTCTTTATAGCTATATTTATATTCCATACCTAACCTTTTCATAACATTTCCACTTTTTATATTATTGATATCATGTGTCGCTGTAATATAAGGTATTTTATCTCTTTTTAGTACTTCTATTACAGCGTTGCAACCTTCTGTAATAATTCCATTTCCCCAAAATTCTTTTTTTAATCCATATCCTAAATCATAACTATCATTATCACTTACATTTATATACCCTATTGGAATATTATTTTCTTTTAAACACACTGCATAATGATAACTTTTTTCTCTATTATAATTATTGAAATATCTTTCTTCTAAATGCAATCTTGCTTTTGTTTTATCTTTTATTGGATACCATGGCAAAAATGTGTTTACTTCTTCATCTCTTAAAATTTCAAAAGCATAATCTACATCTTCTTCCACAAATTTTCTTAGTATTAGCCTATCTGTTTCTATTCTAGGGGTATTAGTAGTATTTTCGACTCTGATCATCATATTAATCACCTCATTTTGAATATTAACATATTAATATAAACAAAACAAGTGTGTAACCTCTCCCCAAAGGTTACACACTGTATCATCAGTTAATTAGTTTTCCCAAGAATACATTTTTCTTAGTTCTCTACCCACTTCTTCTAGTTGATGAGCTGCTTTTAATTTTCTTGTAGCGCTAAAGTGTGCTCTACCATTTTTGTTTTCAGCAATCCATTTACTAGCAAATGTACCGTCTTGAATTTCTTCCAAAACTTTTTTCATTTCTTTTTTAGTTTCATCAGTAATGATGCGTTTACCAACCTCATAGTCCCCAAATTCTGCTGTATCAGAAACAGAATATCTCATTTCACCAAATCCACCATGGTAGATTAAGTCAACAATCAATTTCATTTCGTGAATACATTCAAAGTAAGCATTTCTAGGATCATATCCTGCCTCAACTAAAGTTTCAAAACCAGCTTGCATCAATGCAGTTACTCCCCCACAAAGAACTGCTTGTTCCCCAAACAAGTCTGTTTCTGTTTCAACTTTAAATGTTGTTTCTAGCACTGCTGCTCTTGCTCCCCCAATGCCTGCAGCGTACGCTAAAGCGATATCTGTTGCGTTGTTTGTAGCATCTTGATATACTGCATACAAACAAGGTACCCCCTTACCTGCAACATATTCTGAACGAACTGTATGGCCAGGACCTTTTGGTGCAATCATAATTACATTTACATCTTCTGGTGGAACAATTTGTTCAAAATGAATGTTAAAGCCGTGTGCAAATGCTAAAGTTTTGCCAGCTGTTAGATTTGGTTTAATTTCAGCTTTATATAAATCTGCTTGTTTTTCATCTGGAACTAAAATCATAATTAAATCAGCAACTTTAGAAGCTTCCCCAACAGTCATTACTTTTAGACCTGCATCTTCTGCTTTTTTCCATGATTTTGAACCTTCGTACAAACCAACAACAACATTAACTCCACTTTCTTTTAAGTTTAATGCATGTGCATGACCTTGTGAACCATATCCAATAATTGCAACTGTTTTCCCCTCTAATAAACTTAAGTTACAATCACTTTCATAAAATATCTTTGCCATATATAAACCCTCTCTCTAAAATAATAAATATTTCTAATCAATTTATTTATCAGAGTCTTTTATTATCTGACTTTATACACATTATACATTGTATGATGTCTTATGTCAATAGTATTTTTAAAAAAAATTATTCTATTTTCATTCCCAAAGCTTCTAGAGCATGTATTATGTGTATTTTCATGGCATATCTAGCTCCTTCAGCATTTCTATTTTTCAAAAATTCCATTAATAATCTATCATCATTCATATTATGATTGGATAAGTTTTCATTCTTTTGAAGTAATCTTACGCCACTTTCGATAGATTCAAATATTATAGGAAATAACTGTGACATAAAGTCATTATGTGTTGCTTTAGCAATCGCTTTATGAAACTCTTGTTCTTCCAATGTTCTATCTTCACCTTTTAATATTTTTTCGTCTATTTTATTTCCCCATTTTAGTATTTCTTCAAGTTCTTTGTCAGTTGCTCTTTTTGCCGCTAAATAAGCATTTTCTGGCTCAAAAATTAATCTCATTTCAAATAAATCTTTAACATTTGCATTATTATCAACTAAATCACTAAGACCTGCATATTCTAAATTACTTGCAAAATCAGTAACAAAAGTACCTTTTCCCCTATGAATTTCTAAAATCCCTGCTGTTACCAAAATTCTTACGGCTTCTCTTATAGTAGTTCTACTTACCCCAAACTCATTTGCAAGTTCATTTTCATTAGGTAGTTTATCCCCACTTTTAAATCTTTCTTGCTCTTTTATAATAAAAGTTAATTCATCAGCAACACTTTCCGACAACATTTTATTTTGTTTCATAATTATAAATTCCCCTTAGTTTAATTATGAGTCTATTATATATTAATTTTGCGCAAATAGCAACAATAAATATGATGTCTGATGTCTTTGTTTGTAAATTAATTTTCTTTACTATAATCTTATAAACTGATATAATATTATATAATATTATTTTTAAATATAATACTGAAATGAGGTTATTTTTTGTCAGTTACAATAAAACAAATAGCAGAGTACGCAGGTGTATCTCGTGGTACTGTTGATAGAGCTTTAAATAATAGAGATGGTATAAATCCAACTGTTGCAAAACGAATTAAAAAAATTGCTCAAGAATTGGGTTATACTCCAAATAGAGCAGGAAAAGCTCTTGCTAGTAAAAAAAATCCTATTCAAATAGGTGTAATTTTAAATAGTATTGGGAATACTTTTTTTGATGATGTAATAAAAGGTATTAAGTTTGCCCAAGAAGAATATAGAGATTTTTCTTTAAATGTCCATTTAATAGAGTTAAAAGGTTATGATGTAAACAAACAATTAGAGAAAATTGATGAATTAGTAGAAAAAAATGTTAACGCAATTGTTTTAACTCCTATAAATGATGAAATAATTTCTTCTAAAATTAATGAACTTACAAATAACAATATATCTGTAATAAAATTAAACTCTGATTTAGAAAATACAGAAGATGCTGTTTATATCGGTTGTGATTATGAAAAAAGTGGTTCTACTGGCGCTGGACTTTTAAGATTATTCAGAAAAGAAAATGATACTAATATAGGTATTATAACAGGTTCAGTAAAAATGTTAGGTCATAATCAACGCATAAGAGGTTTTTTAAATGTTTGCAAAAAAGATTTTGAAAATGCAAATGTAGTAGAAATAGTAGAAAATAACGATGATAATGATATTTCATATGAAGTTACTAAACAACTTCTCACAGAACATAAAGTTGATGCTTTATATTTCTGTGCTGGTGGTGTTATTGGTGGTATTAAAGCAGTCGATGAAATTTGTAAAGATAATAGACCTATAATTATTTGCTGTGACGATACCCCTGAAATCAAAGAGTTATTAATACAAGATAAAATAAATGCTACTGTTTGCCAACAACCATTTAATCAAGGATATGAAAGTATAAAAAGTATTTTTAATAAACTTATGGTTGGAGAATTTAACTTTAAAGAATTATATATGCAAAATGAAATAAAGATAAAATACAACATTTAGATATCATAAATTTAAAATTTATTCATAATAAATGTAATTTTAGATATTGACACTAGTATACCTAAATGATATAATTTAGATAAAGATAATAGTAATCATTACTATTTAGTTTAGGAGTGATATTATGAAGTATTCAAAACAACGAGAGTTAATTTTAACTACCGTTAGAAAAAATCTAATTCACCCTACTGCTGACCAAGTTTATTCTATAATACGAAAAACTATGCCGAATATTAGCTTAGGTACTGTTTATAGAAATTTGAATTTACTTGCCGAAAATGGTGATATTATCAAAATTAGTCTACCAAATCAAAGTGATAGATTTGACGGCACTTTAGAACCTCACTACCATATGATTTGTAATAAATGTAACAAGGTATTCGACATTAAATTAGATAACTTAAAAGGATTATCCGATGATATATTTAAAAACTATCAATTTTCCGTTGAAAACTTTGATTTAATTATTAATGGAACTTGTTGTGAGTGTAAACAATCACAATAAAATATATTTATAGAAAGGTTAAAGGTGATTTATATGAATTTAAAAGGATCAAGAACAGAAGCTAATTTATTAGCAGCATTCGCTGGAGAAAGCCAAGCTAGAAACAAATATACTTATTATGCAAGCAAAGCAAGAAAAGAAGGCTACAATCAAATAGCTGCTTTATTTGAAGAAACAGCTAACAATGAAAAAGAACATGCAAAAATTTGGTTCAAATTATTACATGATGGTGAAATCGGTTCTACAGAAGAAAACTTAAAAGATGCAGCTGCTGGCGAAAACTATGAATGGACAGATATGTACGCAGAATTCGCTAAAGTTGCTAAAGAAGAAGGTTTTGATAAAATTGCATACTTATTCGAAGCAGTAGGTAAAATTGAAAAAGAACATGAAGAAAGATATTTAAAATTATTAGAAAATGTTGAAAATGGTTTAGTATTCTCTAAAGATGGAGATACAATCTGGAAATGTCAAAATTGTGGTCATATTCACATTGGTAAAACAGCTCCACAAATTTGCCCAGTATGTGCACATCCTCAATCATTCTTCGAAGTAAAAGCTGAAAATTATTAATAGAAATTATAAATATAAAAAAGGTAGTTGATTTTAAATCAACTACCTTTTATTTTTATTAGAAGTATAATTTTACAGTTTTAATTTCGAAAGGTCTTAAAGAAATATTCATTTCGTTTCCTTCAACACTTTCACCGTCTTGTCTTTCTAACAAGTTACAAACAACCATTTTCTTAACTGCAAATTCACTAGATAAAGTAAAGTTTACTCTACCACCACGACATTCGTGCATTCTAACTACTAAACAATTTTCATCTTCTGCTTTTTTAACAGCATCTATTTGAACTCTGTCAGTATCTAATTTAACTAATGCTTTTGTATCATTCCATTTTCTATCTGAAATCATAACTGGTCTTAAGTTTAATTTATTAGCCTCTTCAATTACATTTTCATTTAAGAATGTATTAGCATGAGGTAAAATAGCATATGTGAAGTTGTGAATACCCATATCAGCTGCATAGTCTGGATGTTTTGAACTTTTTAGTAAGCTTAAGTTCATAACATTGTCTTTTACACTATAACCATATTTGCAGTTATTTAGTAAACTTACACCGTAGCTATTATCTGATAAATCAGCCCATTTATGACCACAAACTTCAAATCTAGCCCAATCCCAACTTGTATTCCAATGAGTTGGTCTTTCAACGTGACCAAATTGAATGTCATATGTAGCTTTTGTAGAACGAATATCTGTATAGAAACCAGCTTTTAATAAGCGTTGTTTTTCATTCCAATCAACTGTTGTTTTAAAGTCAATTCTTCTACTTAATTTATAAACAATCATATCTTGTTTAATTGTAGATTTATTATATTGATATTCAAATCTTAAAACAGTTCTTAATTCACCATTTTCAATAACTTCAACTGGTTTTACTAAGTTAGCAATTTCTTTTTTCTCTTTATAGAAAATATCAATATCCCAAGCATCAAAACATAGTGGTTTATCTTCATAAATTTCTAAAACATTACCTAATTGTCCTTGTCTTAGTACATTTACGCTATTGTCTTTATCAAAAATTGTTTTTAATTGACCTTCTTTAGTCCATTCAATTAAGTAGAATGGTGTTTCTATTGTGTTTTCATTTAAGTCAACGTTAGAAATAGTATCTTCATTTTCTCTATTTTCTTCTTTAAATAGTATATTCATACCTTTAAAGCAATTCATAGGAACACATACTACATAACCATTTTCAGCTTTTTGAGAAACTAATTTTTCACCATTTTCTAAGTAGAAGTTACCTTCTCTTTCTTCATCTATTGAGATTAATTCATCAGAAACAAAAGTATTTGCAGAATATAAAGCATATGTATCTTTTTCTTCTTTTGTTAATGAATTCCAAGCTAAGTTTTCAGCATCTTTAACGTCAGCATTAGCTTTAGCATAGTTTACTTTTGAATCTTCATAAACTTCTCTGATAGAAGAACCAGGAATAATATCATGGAATTGGTGTAATAATAAGCATTCCCAAGAATCATTTAATTTTTGTTGAGCATATTCTCCACCTAAAATATATGAAACAGAAGATAAAGCTTCGATTTGTAATAATGAATTTTCTAATTCTCTATTACCTTTTTTGTTATCAGCTTGAGTTGTGTATGTACCTCTATGATATTCTAAGTACAATTCGCCGTCCCAAGTTGCAACATATCTATCAGTATTATCAACATTTTCATGTATTTTTTTGAAGAAGTCACCTGCTCTATCTGTTTTTACATTTGGTAAACCAGGGATTTTATCCATTTTTCTTCTTAGTTCTAGCATATCACGGTTTACACCGCCACCGCCGTCACCATAACCATAAGAAACTAATACATCTTTAGATAATTCTTTATTTTTAAATTTGTTCCAGCTACCTAAAACAGAATGAGGGTTCATAGTACCATTGTATGTTGAGAAGTTTGAAGAAGCTTCTTGCCATTCAGTTGGAGTATCTATAAAGTATGTTAAAATTTCACTACCGTCAATACCTCTCCAACGGAATAAATCATTGGGAATAGCGTTGTATTGGTTCCAGCTGATTTTAGTTGTCATAAATGTTTCAATTTCACATAGATTTAAAATTTGTGGTAAAGCCCAGCTATAACCAAATACATCTGGTAACCATAAATAAGTACATTTTCTATTAAATTCTCTTTCAAAGAATCTTGTGCCATGTAAAAATTGTCTTACTAAAGATTCGCCACTTGTAACATTACAATCAGCTTCTACCCACATACCACCGTCAGATTCCCATCTGCCTTCATCAACTCGTTTTTTGATTTGTTCATACATTTCTGGGCAGTCTTCTTTAATGTATTTATATAATTGTGGTTGTGTTTGTAAGAAAACATATTCATCATATCTTTCCATTAAGCGTAAAACAGTAGCAAAAGAACGTTGAGCTTTTTCTCTTGTATGTTTTAATCTCCATAACCAAGCAACGTCAATATGTGTATGACCTACAACATGAACAGTAACTTTACTGCGTTTTTCCATGTTATCTAATTCTTTTAATAAGTTTTCTAAAGCAACTTCAACAGAAGCATAGAATTCGTCATCATTCCAATTAACAGTTTTAAAAGCTCTGTCTAATAAAGCTATTAGGTCTTCTCTGTCTTCGTTTTCTTTTGGAAGTAAAATTACAGTTTCAATAATAGCTCTAGCAAAGTAGTATAATTCGTCAGTTGCTTTATGTAAGTAAGCGATATCAGCTTGTTTAGCTTGATGATATAGAGTTTGAGGAACTCCACCACCCTCTAAACCTGTCCATAATAAGAATTTTAGATTAACATCTTTACCTTCTAAACCTGTAAAAATAACTTCTTCGTGGTTGCTGTCAACACCTTGATAGTCTTTATCATTTACATATAATAAAGACTCAAAATGGCTGTTATTTCCGTCACCAGTTCTACCAAAGTTGAATAAACCTACAACTTCACAACCTTCTTTTTCAGGAAGTAATTCAACTTCTTTTTCTAACCATAGATATTTATCTCTACCAACTAAAAAATCATTTTTATCAAAAGTGCCACCTTTAATTTCAGGAATATTACCTCTGTAGTGGTCATCTTTGTCTAATTCTCCATCCATTGATGTAAAAGGAGCGATATTTTGATGATTAAAATATCTTCTGCTACCTAATTCATTTGTTCTGTTTTTTAATTTGTCTACTGTTAAGAACATATTTTTTCTCCTTATTCTTATTAAAAGTACAATGTATAAAAATACTAATATATTATAAATATAATTTAAAAAACTTTCAATAACTTATTAGAATTCTTGATTAAATTTATCAATATAGTACTGTTTTACATCATTTCTTGGTATTTTATTATTGATATTATTCTGTTTTTCTTCGTAATTCAAATATATAGGACTTAAACTATCAAAAGTTATTGTTTGAACTAAATATTTTTTATGTTTTTCTATTTCTGTTTTGTACTTATCTTCTTTTGAAATATCACATAATTCTAATGGGTCATTTTGCAAATCAAAAAATCTGCAATTTTCTAAATTCTTTCCAACTATTAATTTATATCTATCGCTTACTACCATATATTCACAATAAAATTCTTCTTTGCCGTCAACAATTTCATTTCTTAAACCTTCACATATAGAAAATTGTCTGGCATTTTGTTGGTTTTCTAAGTCCATACCTTTCATTGAATATGGTATTTTTGCATTTACATAATTTAAAATAGTTGGTGCAATATCAATATTAGAGCTTAAATTATTATTTATCACCCCACTATGTTTATTATTAGGATATTTTATTATTAGTGGAACTTTTGCCAAAGGTTCATACATATAATTTGATTTTAACATCATATGATGATATCCCATATAATCTCCATGGTCACTTGTGTATATAATTAATGTATTATCATACAAACCTTTTTCTTTTAACAGATTTATAATTCTACCAATATTATCGTCAATTTGTGTAATGCTTCCATAATAATGAGCCATTATTCTTCTTAATCTTTTTTCTGTCAAGTTTTTATGATCAAAATATCCTTTATGATGCTCATAATCAACATCAGAAACTTCATTTGTATAACCGTCTAACAAAGTTAAATCATCTGGATTATACATAGTGTCATATGGAGCTGGTGGGTCAAATGGGTGATGAGGTTTTACATAACTTACTAACATCATATTTCCTTCATCTGTCCAATTTTCAATTTCTTCTAATGCTTTATCTGTTATCCATGTAGTAGAATGATGTTTTTCATCTAAATTTGATTTTTGTGCACCATATGTATCCCAATATTCTTCTTTTGCCTTTTCTCTATACTCTTGTCTTTGGTCTACAATATCATTTACATCTATCAAATTATTTTCCATTAAATATTTATGATAATCATCATCAAATCTACCATCACCATCTTGTTCTGCTAAAAACATTTTATCAAACCCAACATCTAAATATGTAGGTGTAGAATGCATTTTACCAACAACAGTCGTATTATATCCTATTTGTTTTAACAATTTAGGATAAGTATCTATTCCACTTGGTAGTGTACAATGATTACTCCATCCCATATGTTGATGTGTATATAAACCACTCAATAAAGAGTATCTAGAAGGTGTACAAACAGGATATGTACAATAATGTCTAGTGTGTAATACTCCGTCATTTGCTAAATTATCAAGATTTTTTGTTTTTACATCTTTGTTTCCATAAGCACCAATACAATCGTATCTGTGTTGATCTGACATTATAAAAAGTATATTATTTTTCATTTATATCCACCTTAGTAATTTTCTTTTTTGCCACTTTTATAAGCTCTGTATGCACAATCCATAAATTCACTTAAAGCTACCGCTTCATTTATGCCTAAACAGCTTTCTTCATCTTTAACAATACTATCAACCCATTGTGTAATAGGGTCTTTTATAGCACAATCTAAATTATCAATTACAACCCATTTATTATCTGTTTTTTCATTAGCATATGATACAACATTATCACGAACAAATAAAGAACCTTTTGTTCCAGACAATTCAACAACAAAAGGATAATTCTTAGATGCAAATCCTGTTTCACTAACACCAATAGCACCATTTTCAAACTCCATAACTGTTACAGCGTTGTCTTCTACACCTTTTCCAAAAGCACTTGTAAAACAAGATTGCATATTTTTAGGTTTACCAATTAACCAGTGTAACAAATACATAGGATGAGCACCTAAATCCATCATTGCTCCTCCACCACATTGTTTTTCATCATAAAAATGGTCTGGCAACCAACCTGCGCTTGTTCCATCATGTGATTTTCTAACTCGTGCATATGTTATAGTTCCTAAATCTCCACTTTCTATCATTTTCTTTGTAAATTGTAGTTCTGCTGTACATTGATGTGGATATGATATTGTAAATTTAACATTATTTTTTAATACTGCATCTCTAATTTCATATGCTTCTTTACTTGTTGTAGCTAAAACTTTTTCTGTAAAAATATGTTTTTTAGCATTTGCTGCTTTGCATAACATATCTTTATGGTCTACTGTTTTAGCAACCATTGCAATAGCATCGATATCTTTTCTTTTTAGTAATTCATCGTAATCTGGTATAAATTCGCAATTTAATTCTTCTGCCCACTTTTTCCCTATTTCTGCATCATAATCCCATACAGCTACGATATTAACATCTTTATTTTCTTTTAATTTTTCTGCATATTCTCTTGAATGAACATGCCAATAACTAATCATTGCTACATTCATTTTAAACCCTTCTTTACTAAAAAATCTCTACAATCATTATATATTAGTAATTTTTGCTTTTCAATTAACAAGAGTAAAATATTATGTATAAAAAGTATATATTACAATATAAAAAAGCGATAATTAATTTTAATATTTAATTTATATCACAATTAGTTTTTATTGACATAAAACTTAAAGTGTATTATCATAAATTATGAATATATTTTTAAGAGGTGAAAACATAATGGACCAGGTAGGGATATGGGTATTAACTTTAATATTTGTATTTTTAACTTTTCTATTTTCTTATTATGAAAAAGCATTGCAATTATGTAGTTTTACTAAGTTAAAACAATTAGTAGAAGATAGTGACAATCCAAGTATAAACATTAACAATCTATCTAAGGAAAAAATCAAGCGAAAATCAATTATTTTAAATCTAAATTCAATAATATGTTCTACAATTAGTTGCGTGCTACTATATAAAGGTATTAACTATCTATCAAGAAAATATTTAATGGAAGTTATAAATAGATATGCTATACTCAACCCAATTTTTATAATTTTATCTTTATTAATATCAATAATAATTATATTAATTATAGGATATACTTTACCAAAAAAATTACACACAGAAAACAGTGAAGCTTTTATACTAAATAATTATAAAACTATAAATATATCATCTTTCTTATTTACTCCTATTTCTGTTTTTATATTATTTATATCAAAAAAATTTGCTGGATTATTTGGAGTAAAAGATTCAACATTAAATCGAGAAGTAACTGCTGAAGAAATAATGTCAATGGTTGATGTTGCAGAACAAAAAGGTGATATTCAACAAGAAGAATCTCAAATGATAAATAATATTTTCGATTTTGATGATAGTTGTGCTTCAGATTTAATGACACACAGAACAGATGTTGTTGCTGTTGAAATAAATGACAAAATAAGTGATGTAGTTTATTACGCTATTAATAAAGGTTTTTCAAGAATTCCTGTTTATGAAAATGATATAGATAACATAAAAGGTGTTATAAATGTTAAGGACCTATTATGCTTAGTAGGATGTAAAAATGTTGAAGATTTTAATTTATCAGATTTTATTAGAGAAACTCTTTATGTTCCAGAAGCTAAAAGTTGTATAGATTTATTTAAAGTATTTAAAGAACAAAAAGCTCATATTGCTGTTGTTGTAGATGACTATGGTGGTACTTCTGGTATTATCACATTAGAAGATTTATTAGAAGCTATTGTAGGCAATATTCAAGACGAATATGATAATGAAATTGAACAAATATCACAAATCTCTGATAACATAATCATTTTTGATGGTGCCGTAGATTTAGATGATGTTGAAGAAAAACTTTCAATTAAAATAGAACATGATGAAGAAACAGATACTTTAGGTGGTTATATTGTTGAAAGCATTGGTAGAGTACCAGATGACAATGACCATGTTAGTATAGTAGTAGAAAACATTAAATTCACAACAATTCTTATAGAGGATAGAAGAATTGTAAAAGTAAAAGCTGAAATATTATAAAAAAGTCACTTCGTAATGAAGTGACTTTTTTTAAGCTTGTTTATTAAAATATTTATGTGCAAATATTGTTCCTATAAACATTAATGAAATAGATACTATTAATGGAATTACAAAGTTTCCCGTTGCCCCCATTATAACATAACCTATCATACAACATACAGCTACTAATGAAGCGTATATAATTTGTGTAGAAACATGATCCATATGATTGCAACCAGCACCTGTTGAAGACAATATTGTTGTATCAGATATTGGAGAAATATGGTCGCCATATACAGAACCTGCTAATATAGAACCCAATACTGGAATTAATAAGTATGCTGTATCTGAATGATTGCAAATACTTATTCCAATAGGAATTAACAATGCCATTGTTCCCCAAGATGTGCCAGTAGAAAATCCTAAAAATCCAGCAACAATAAAAATTATTACAGGTAATAACATTACAGGGAAAGAAGTCTTTTCAACTAAACCACTTATAAACCCGCCTGTATTTAGATACTCATCACTACAAATAGCTCCTATACTCCAAGCAAGTATCAATATTGTAAATGCAGGAACCATTGATTTTATCCCTTGTGTTATGCTTCCCATAAAATCATTGAACTTAACAACTTTTCTAGGGATAAACAATAAAAATGTTACTATCAATGCACCAAAGCTACCTAAAACTAAAGATAATGATGAATTACATTGACCAAATGATTCAAAGAAAGTAGTTTTCCCTGAGAAAAATCCTCCAGTATAAGCCATAGCTAATACTGATAAAATTATTAATGATAATATAGGAATAACTAAATCATATACTTTACCTTTTTCACTTTGTCTTAGTACATTAAAGTCTTCTTCATTAACTTCCTCTTTATTTGAAAATACATCGCCTGTTTTTATTGCATTATTTTCAAATTTAGCCATAGTTCCAAAATCTTTATTTGATATACAAATAAATAATATCATTATAATTGTTGTTATAGCATATAGGTTGTATGGAATTGTATTTATAAAAGTCATCATTCCATTTTCAACACCACCATCTTGCATATATGTTGCAACTGATGCTCCCCAACTAGAAACAGGAGCAATAATACAAACTGGAGCTGCTGTCGCATCTAATAAATATGCTAATTTAGCACGAGAAATTCTGTGTTTATCAGTTACCGGACGCATAACTGTTCCTACTGTTAAACAATTAAAGTAATCGTCAATAAATATTAAGCAACCCAAGAAAACAGTAGCTAATGATGCTCCTCTTCTTGATTTTATTTTACTACTAGCCCATTCTCCATAAGCTGAAGAACCTCCTGCTTTTGTAACTACTACAACTAACGAACCTAATAAACCTAAAAATATTAAAATATTAACATTAGAACCAATTCTACTTCCCATAATTTCGAAAGTAGTAGTTACCATATGAATAATATTTCCACCAGAATATATCAATGCCCCTGCGAAAATACCAATTAAAAGAGAAGATATAACTTCTTTAGTAATTAAAGCAAGCGCTATTGCTATAATCGGAGGAAGTACAGATAACCATTCCATAATATATTCCTTTCTTATTTTATTCGCAAGAATAAATATACCATTTATATGAATAAAATGCAATAATAAAAGAAATAATCTATCTATCTTCTAAAAATTGGAGTCTTTTTGTACGGTTATTAGTTGTTTTATTCCAACAAATATTATCAAAGCCCCAAACAATTTTCTTATCAAACTTTCATCGATTATATTTGATATAACTGAACCAATAAGAGCTCCTATCAAACCAAAAACAATTGCTTTAAGCAAAACCTGTTTCTCTATCAATTTATTTTTATAATGAAATATCAATGATAAGATTGAAATTGGAATAAAAAATATTAAGTTAATAAATTGATTTTCTAACTGTGAAAAAGAGGTAAATATTGAAAAACATATCAAAAGAATAAAACCTCCACCAAGTCCCATAGAAGCAGTTATTCCAGACAACAATCCAACAATAATTAAAAATATTATATACATAACACACCTTAACCTATAATCATTCTAAATCCTGATATAATTATTAGTATTGCAAAAATTCTTTGTATTAATTTATTATTTATTTTTGATAAAATTTTAGCACCTATAAATGCTCCTACTAATCCAAAAGGTATTAATATCATAAGTTCGTAAATATTTATTTTTACTCCACTTATATAATAAGAAACAGCACTAAATATTGTAAGTGGTAATATAATTGCAACTGATGTTGCATGAGCTTTTATTGGCTCTATTTTTAAATTTTGTAGTAATGGAACAACTGCAACTCCACCACCAGAACCAAATAAACCATTTAAAAATCCAGATATTATTCCTAATAATCCTACTTTTATATTGTCTTTTACTTTCAAAATATCACTTCTCCTCATATTTTATTATGAAGTAAAATTTAATATTTTATACACAACAAATAAAACCTACAAACTATAAAAGCTTGTAGGTTTTATTTATATAAATTTCAATACAAATTCTGATATGTACACAACAACGGTTGCTGATATTGCAACAATTAATAAACTTCTTCCTTTTTTTGCTAATATCACAGAAACTATAAGCCCTAGTGTTGCTGATATTATATTGCTTGTAGAAAATAAAATTTCAGGAAATGTCATAGATGCTAAAACAGCATAAGGAACATATGACAAGAATGATTTTATAAAATTATTTTTTATTTTTCTTCTAAAAATTGTAAAAGGCAACATTCTAGGAAGATATGTTAGCAAAGCCATAATAAAAATGCAAATTAATATTCTCATGTAATTCATCGCTATACTTCTTCCTCCTCATAGTCTTTTATAGGGAATAGTTTAGCACAAATTCCAGATGCAATAACTGCACATATTATTATTATCCAGCCTGATGACAATTGTTTTAAAACTGGAAGTATTCTTATACCACAACTTATTATTGTAGATATTATTATAGTAATAAGTATCGCTTTATTTTGTGTAGCTGGTGGAATTATTATTGCTATGAACATAGCATAAACAACTATTCCCAATGCACTTTGCACAGAATATGGTAAAATAGTTGAACATACAGCTCCTAAAATAGTTCCTGTTACCCAACCAACATAAGGCATTATTACAAGTCCACTCAAATAAGAAGATGTTATAACTCCTTTTTGTTGCATTGAAACTGCAAAGACTTCATCTGTTATGCCAAAAGATAATATTAATCTTCTTAAAATAGATATCTTACTGTCAGCTTTTTGAGAAACAGATAATGACATCAGCATATACCTAATATTTATTATAAATGTTGTTACTGCTAATTCAATATATGAACCTCCATTGAGCATTAATGATACTCCTGCAAACTGACTAGCAGAAGTCAGATTAGTAGCTGATATTAAAATAGCAACCCAAATCGGAAATCCACCTTCTGTTGCCACCATACCAAAACTAAAAGAAACTGAAATATATCCTAAACATATAGGAAGTCCATCATATAAACCTTGTCTAAAAGAAATTCTATTCATTATCACTTATCCTTATTTTTATTAATAAATAAATTATACTATGTTGTTAAAAAAAATTCAAATATTTATTAATATTAATAAAACAATTATTGATACGCACATTAAAATAAACTTATTTTGACAATTTATTATATATTATAAACATAAAATCCCTTGCTAAAATAGCAAGGGATTTTTTTAACCTCTTATTTTTGATGTTATTAATTTTATAATTTGAATAACAACCATAGATGCTAAAGAGAAGCCATATATTACTAAAACTTGATATAAGTTCATAGGAGTTACTGAGAATATTCCTTGAACAACAGGAACAAATAAAGCAACATTTAATAATAATAAGTCAACTAAAATAGCAATTATTAAAGCTCTGTTGTTAAACATTTTTTTACTACCCAATATTGCTCTTTCAGATTTACTACTAAATCCATGCCATACACGGCTTAAGCACAATGTAGCAAATGCCATTGTTGAAGCAAGTCCAGCTCCTCCAGCCTTATTACCTATAATAAATGCACCCATTACAGCTAATGAAATTATAAAACCTTGTACTAATATATCTATAATAAAGTCTTTTGTCAAAATAGATTCATTAATATTTCTAGGTTTTTGTTTCATTACATGTTTACTATGTGGCTCTAAACCTAATGCAATAGCTGGGAAACCGTCTGTCAATAAGTTTATAAATAACAAATGAACTGGTGCAAATGGTACTGGTAAAGCAAATAATGATGAGAATATTACAGCAAATATAGCTGCCATATTACCAGATAACAAGAATTTAATAGCTTTTTTAATATTAGCATATACGTTTCTACCATTTTCAATAGCTTTTACTATTGTAGCAAAGTTGTCATCTGTTAATACCATTGATGCAGCATCTTTTGCTACTTCAGAACCTGTAATACCCATAGCAACACCAACATCAGCTTGTTTTAATGCTGGAGCATCGTTTACACCGTCACCTGTCATAGATACGATATATCCTTTTTCTTGCCATGCTCTTACAATTCTTATTTTGTGTTCTGGTGAAACCCTAGCATATACAGAAATCTTATCAACAAAGTTTTTAAGTTCTTCATCTGTCATGTTATCAATTTCAACACCATCTACTGCTTCATCGATAGTTTTTAATATACCAATTTCTTTAGCAATAGCAGAAGCTGTAACTTTGTGGTCACCTGTAATCATTATAGGTCTAATTCCTGCAGAAATACAGTCTTTAACAGCTTGTTTAGATTCTTCTCTTGGTGGGTCCATCATTGCAATTAATCCTACAAAAGTAAGATTATCTTCTGAACTTTCATCTACTTGTACATCATCGCCTAAAACTTTATAAGCTAAAGCTAATACACGCAAACCACTTTCAGAGAAATATCTATTTATTTCACTAATCTTATTAACATCATCTTGTGTTAATTCGTCTATACCTGTTTCTCTTTCAATTTTTTTACAACGTGCAAATAATACATCTACAGCACCTTTTGTAACCATTAAATTTCTTCCATTAAAATTATGAACAGTTGACATCAATTTTCTATCAGAGTCAAATGGAACTTCTGCAATTCTAGGATATGTATCCCTTATTACAGTTTCATCTTCCATGCCATGTTTATCTGTAAAGTTTACAATAGCAACTTCTGTTGGGTCACCAATTTCTTTACCATCAATATTAGTAGCATCATTACATAAGATACCCATAGTTAAAATCATTTTATCTAAAGGTCTTTCAATATCGCATTTGTTTTCTTCAACAATCTCATTGTTTACACAGTATTTTTTAACTGTCATTTTATTTTGTGTCAATGTACCTGTTTTATCTGAACAAATTATTGATACACTACCCAAACCTTCAACAGCTTGTAATTTTCTTATAATAGCATTTTCTCTTGCCATTTTTTGTGTACCAAATGATAAAACTATTGTTACGATAGAACTTAATGCTTCTGGTATAGCAGCAACTGCTAAAGCAACGGCAAACATAAATGCGTCCATAATAGGTTGCTTATGATAAATACTAACTGCAAATATAATTGCACATAAAATTAAAATACCAATAGATAGCTTTTTACCAAAGTTATCTAAGTTAACTTGTAGTGGTGTTTTCTTTTCTCTAGTATCTTTTAACAATTGAGCAACTTTACCTATTTCAGTATTCATACCAATATCTGTAACTACAAAACTTGCTCTACCATATGTTACAAAAGAACCTGAGTAAACCATGTTTTTTCTATCCCCTAAAGGAATATCTTTATCTTCTAAAATACTATCTTCTTTTTCAATATTTACACTTTCACCTGTTAATGAACTTTCATTAACCTTTAAACTATAATTTTCTAAAATACGACCATCTGCGCAAATATAGTCCCCTGCTTCTAAGAAAACTATATCACCTACTGTAACTTCATTTGAGTTAATAACAACCAGATTATCATCTCTCATAACCTTTGCCATAGGTGCACTAAGCGCTTTTAAACTATTTAATGATTGTTCTGCTTTTATATGTTGTACAGTGCCTAATATAGCATTTATAATCAAAATTGTAATAATTACTACTGCACCTTCAATATCTCCTAAAAACATTGATGTAATCGCTGCAATAATAAGAATTATAACCAAGAAGTCTTTAAATTGTTCCAAAAAGATTTGAAATGGTTTTTTCTGTTTCCCTTCTTGAATTTCATTTTTTCCGTACTTTTCTAATCTGGCATTTGCTTCTTTAGTTGTTAGACCAGAACTTTTACTTGATAAATCTTGTAGTAATTGTTCTTTACTTTTACTATAATTATTTGCCATAAATATCCTCCTTTTTAATTCAAATAAAATCTTTTACGCAAAACGAAAAGACTTTTAATATAATCTCAATCTACATGAAATTATATTAAAAGTCTTGTCACCTAAAATTAAGGCCATAGCACCAGGCTTTAAAGCCGAGATTGTTGGTACTATATCAAGCAATACAACTTGCGACTACTCCCTTTTAACTTTTAGCAGATTCAGTATATCATATAATTATTAATAAATCATTAACACAATAAAATTATTATATTTTATTATTGACAAAATTACAGCGAGTAAACAAAACCATTTACTCGCCATATTTTAAAAATATCGTATTGAAGCCACAACTTTGCCTAATATGCCAACATCTTCTACAATGATAGGTTCATATGTTTCATTTTCTGGTTGCAATCTAAAATGTCCATTTTCTTTAAAGAAAGTTTTTACAGTTGCTTCACCATCAACCATAGCAACGACAATTTCTCCATTTCTTGCAACAGAAGTTTTTTCTACAACTACTATATCTCCGTCAAATATTCCTACTTCTATCATACTTTCACCTTGTATTCTTAAAGCAAACATATTTTCAGTATCAAAAGCAGAACTATCAAAAGGAATATATCCTTCTATATCTTCTATAGCTGTTATAGGCTGTCCTGCAGCAACAGCTCCCAATATTGGAACTCTAGCAACATTAGAGTTAGGCAATCTGATTGACCTATTAGAATTGCTTTCTTTTATAATTAACCCATTTTCACATAATTGATTTATATACTTTTGAACTGTTGATGTTGATTTTATATCTAATGCTTTACAAATTTCTCTAACTGTAGGAGACATTCCTTCAGAAATTCGCTCTACTATGTAATCATATATTAATTTACCTTTTTCGTTTATCACTATATCACACCTTTATTAAAACATATGTACTTTTCTATATTATAACAATACATAATACAAATTACAAACATTATTTAATATGTACAAAAAATGTTTAATAAATACCGACATAATAACAGATATTCTGATTTATTTTTATTTCACTATTTGTACATATTTTGTTAACAAAAAAATATGTACTTGTTGTATAATGATATTACTCATTATATGAGTGAGTTTTTATACTCTACCCTCCTCAATAAATACCCCTCAAGTAAGTATTTACTAAAGATGCGATGAAGCCCCCACTTCATCGCATTTTTAGTATCTAAAATAAGTCTAAACTAACTATAATAGGTGATTATATGAATTTAAATTACGATTTGGATATACATCATATGACAGTAGCTGAAGCTAAGAAAACAATTGAAAGAACAGTTATGTCTTTGCCAGATAAATATTCGCAAATAACCGTTATACATGGATATTCAAATGGAAACAAACTTTTAAATATGGTTAGAGGAAAAAGTTTAAAGTGTAAAAGAATTAAACAAAAAATTCTTACACTAAATCAAGGTGAAACAATATTAATACTAAATAAAAAATCGTAATCTTAAAATTAAGATTACGATTTTTTATTATTATTTAAAGAAACGATGTCCTTCAATTTCTGTTATAAATGTTAAACTTGTTTCAAACCATTTAGCACTTGATGCAGATGCCCAAGCTGGAGCATAGAAATATAAAGCTCCTTGTGCTACATTACTTCCAGCCATAGCTTTTCTAACAGCTTCATATGTGCTAGCTTCTGGTTCTCTTTGTGTCCAATAATTTTCAACATCATCAAATTGACCTGATTGTTCAATAACGCCTCTCAAAGTATTAGGGAACAATGGTGATTTAACTCTGTTTAAAATTACTTCTGCAACCATTTGCTTGTGTATATCACTACCACCACCAATTTCTCTACTAACAAGTCTTGCTAATAGATTTACATCTTCTTCTGTACCATTATATGGAACACTAGTTGAAAAAGATTGGTTAACAGGTTGTGACACTTGTTCAATTTTTAAAACTTCATTTACTGGTAAAGAAACTACTTTATCAGCAACAACGATTGTTTCACTTAAATTTCCGTCTAAAAATACTTTTCTGTAAGTTGTAACTTTTTCTCCTGGAGTACCAGCTTTTACAACTACTTTTCTTTCATTAGGAGCTAACTCTCTATCAATACCTTCTGTTCCGTATGGAATTTGTTGTTTTTCTTGATATTCTTCATAAGTTACTCTATTAACAGTAATTGTATCTCCGTTTTTCAAGATACTGTCAACAGATGGAGTAACTCTGTCGATATCTCCTAATTTAATATTTGCTTTATCTAAAGCTTCTTGTACAGTGTTATTGCTAACTACAACATTAGTTGTAACACCATCTACAGTTACAGGAACTTCAAAAGCTCTATAAATTGTTAATGTTGCTTTATCATCTTCAAATCCTGTAAAAGTACAAGTATCATTTTCTTCTAAAGTAATGCCTTCTTGTTTTAATATTGATTTAGCATCACTTTGAACTGTATAAACTGAATATTTTTTGTCACCATCAATAATTTCTACTGTATTAGAAATTCTAGTGACACCTGTTAAGACTGTGGATACGATTGTACAAATGATACATAGTAAAAATAAAAAAACTATTCGTTCTTTTACTCTAAACAATGTATTTTTAATGTTCATCATAAAGTTTCTCCTTTTCAATTTGCAGTTTATTTTTATACTTCCTGCTTCTTATCAAAGAATTCTCTAGTCTTTCTTTCAAACGATATAATCTTTGATGTCTATTTGTCTAATAAATATTTTAAACTTCATTTACTTTTAAAAATCTTTCTACCGTTTGGCTTTTAATATTATATTGTCTATTTCGATTATTGTCAATGTGTATAAGTATGGTTAATTTGTTTATTTTTTACAATAATAAACTTTGATTGGTTGTTTTTTCTTTTAAAAATTATTGTTTTTTTACTTTTTTTGTAACTTTTCACCTATAAAAAATAACTCGTTTTTTATCTTTTTGCTAAATCAATCCTTTTTATTTTCATTGTATATTTTTAACATAAATTTATTATTATTTATAATTATTATGCACATTTTTTATATGTCATCAAATTATTATAAATTAATTTATTTACAGTTTATTTATAATTTACTCTCTAAATTTAATTAATTAAATAATTTAACAAATCACATTGTTTGTATGTACATTTTATACAATATTATATGTTTCAAAAAAGAAGATAAATATACTTATTGTATATTTATCTTCTTTTACTATACTAATAGTTATTTTATTTATGTAACCTACAATCATAACGCTTACAAACAACTTATAATTTTATTAAAGTTGTTTGTTTTTGTTTTTATTTTTAACATATGTATTAATACTTATACCACACAATAAAATTACAGGAAATATTATTGCTGACAAAATACCAATCTTTAAATTGTCATTAAAATGTTTAGAAACAGCTCCTACAACTGCCGGTCCTAAACTACAACCTAAATCTCCTCCTAATGCTAAAAAAGCAAACATAGCTGTGCCACCATTTCTTATACTTCCTGCTGACATACTAATAGTTCCAGGCCACATAATCCCAACAAACAAACCTGCTGATGCACAGCCTATTAATCCTAAAACTGAACTTTGTGATAAACTTGCTACTAAATAGCTCACTATACATAATGTAGCGCTTAATTTCATAAACTTACTCAAAGATATCTTTTCACTATATTTACCATAAAATGCTCTTGATGTTCCCATAAATACTGCAAATGATAATGGACCTGCCAAATCTCCTATAGTTTTTGAAACGCCAAGTCCTTTTTCTGCAAATATAGATGCCCATTGACTGATTGCTTGTTCTGTTGCACCTGCACATACCATTAACAAAATCATTAACCAGAATATTCCATTTTTAAACAAAGTTTTGACACTTGATTTATCCATATGTTCTTCTGTTAATTCTGGCATAGGCAATTTTGTAAAACTTATTGCATTTAAAATAGGAATTAATGCCCAAGCTATTGCTAAATATCTCCAATGCTCTATTCCAATTATTACAAAATAAAGAGTTGAAACTACAACAACTAACACATGTCCCCAACAATAAAATGAATGTAACAAACTCATTACCCCTGCTTTATTATCAGTTGGACAACCTTCAACAATAGGTCCTACTAAAACTTCCAAAATTCCTCCACCTATTGCGTATACAATTACTGCAATAAGTAATCCTATAAAACCATTCATTAATACTTCTGGAAATACAACTAATCCAATTAATCCTATTGCACAACATATTAACGCCAATAACATAGAAGCTCTATAACCTATCTTATCAATAAATTTAACACATATTAAATCGACAAGTAGCTGAACACCAAAATTGACTGATATTAACATTGCAATTTTTTCTAATCCAATATTATATGTATTTTGAAAAGTTACAAATAATAATGGTGCAAAATTAACTATGATTGCTTGTGAAATATATGCCACAAAACAACCTCGTATCGTCTTTTCATAGCCATTTTTCATTTTTCTTTTTACCTCCATTTTTTCATCTTTCTACATTATATATACATAAATTTTTTTAGTCAATAAATATGTTTTGACTTTTTATATTTTCATATATATAATGTAAGATAATATATTTATAAAGGTGATATACTTATGTTTAATAAACAAATAAAAGAATATAGATATGAAAATTTTACTTCTGAAGATTTTAAAGAAATGGAGCTTGATTCAATAAAATTTGATAATTGCAATTTTAAAGGTGTTTCAATGTCTGATATAATTACAAGAAATTGTTATTTTAACTGTTGTAATTTTGCTTTTGCATCACTTAATGGTTCAAGACACATTAATTCTTCTTTTGTAAATTGTCAATTTGCTAGTGCAAATCTTTTTTCTAGTACATTTAAAGATTGTAAATGTATAGGAAGTGGATTTGTTGATGCTGATATTACTGGTATAGAAATAATAAGAGGCAATTACGATTTCTGTTGTTTCCAAGATAGCGATTTTAGTGGAATGACACTAACTGATATTTCATTCAAAAATGCCGATTTTAGAAAAGCAGATTTTAGAAAAGCTAAAGTGCAAAACTGCAATTTGACTAGCGCCATTTTAAGTGGAGCAAAATTTAATAATGCTGATATAAGAGAAAGTATTTTAGACGGAGTTTATTTGAAAGATGTTTGTTTTGCAAAAACTAAAATTGATTTGCAACAAGCAGTGTTAATAGCTGAAAGTATGGGTGCTTATGTATATTAGTTTTATATGCACTAGCAGTTTACAATAAAAATTTATACTGTATGCCACTATTAAAATATATAAAAATATGATAGAATGTATCGTATGTGTTTATATAGCTATTAATGAAAGGAAATTTTTATAAAATGATTAATGTTCAAAATGTAAGCATAAACTTTAGTGGACAAGACTTATTTTCCAATGTTAATTTAAAATTTTTACCTGGTAACTGTTATGGTGTTATTGGTGCTAATGGTGCTGGAAAATCAACTTTTCTAAGAATTTTATCTGGCGAATTAGAACCAACTAAAGGTGAAGTTATAATTGATAAAAAAACTCGTATGTCTGTTTTAAAACAAAATCACTTTGCATACGATGAATTTAATGTTTTAGATACAATTATTCAAGGTAATCCTAGATTATATGAAATAATACAACAAAAAGATGCTTTATATGCAAAAGAAGACTTTTCTGAAGAAGATGGAAATTTAGCTGCAGAACTAGAAGCTGAATTTGCAGAACTTAATGGTTGGGATATTGAAACAGATGCTGGTAGATTAATTCAAGGACTTGGATTATCTCTAGATTTACTTTATGCTCCTATGAGTTCATTATCCGACAAAGAAAGAGTTAAAATATTACTTGCTCAAGCATTATTTGGTCACCCTGATATTATTTTATTAGACGAGCCTACAAACCACTTAGATATATCTTCTATCAGTTGGTTAAAAGATTTCTTAATGGATTACGAAGGTACTGTTATAGTTGTATCCCATGACCGTCACTTCTTAAATAATGTTTGTACTCATATTGTTGATATTGACTACACTAAAATTAAAATATATGTTGGTAACTATGATTTCTGGTACGAGTCTAGTATGTTAATGCAAAAAATGATTAAAGACCAAAATCGTAAAAAAGAAGATAAAATTAAAGAGTTACAAAGCTTCGTTTCTCGATTTTCTGCTAACAAATCAAAATCTAAACAAGCTACAGCTCGTAGAAAACTTATCGACAAACTAACTTTAGAAGAAATGCCTGCTTCATCAAGAAGATATCCATTTGTTGGGTTTACTATAGAAAGAGAAGTTGGTAATGATATTTTAGAAGTAAATAACTTATCAAAAACAATTGACGGTGTTAAAGTTTTAGACAATATCTCATTTAGAGTTAACAAAAATGATAAAATAGCATTTGTTGGAGAAAACGAGATAGCAAATACTACATTATTTAAAATCATTATGGGTGAATTAGAGCCTGATAGTGGTGATTTCAAATGGGGTATCACTACATCTAGAAGTTATTTCCCTAAAGACAACTCAGAGTTTTTTGATGACTGTGATTTAAGTATTATTCAATGGTTACAACAATACTCTAAAGATGATACAGACTCATATTTAAGAAGTTTCTTAGGTAAAATGCTATTCTCCGGAGATGATGTTTTAAAACCAGTAAAAGTATTATCTGGTGGTGAAAAGGTTAGATGTATGCTATCAAGAATGATGATGTTTGACTCTAATGTTTTAGTTTTAGACCAACCAACTAACCACTTAGACCTAGAATCTATTACTGCCGTAAATAATGGTATGGTTGATTTTAAAGGTATATTACTATTTTCATCTTTTGACCATCAATTTATTGATACAGTTGCTAATCGTATTATAGAATTTTCTCCAGACGGAAAAATGCTTGACCGTACTTGTACTTATGATGAATTTTTAGAGTACAAAGCAAATCTTAATAAAAATTAAGGTGGTGTAATAATGGAACAAAAAAAATTAGATA
This sequence comes from Oscillospiraceae bacterium, assembly GCA_017887325.1. GTDB lineage: Bacteria > Bacillota > Clostridia > Oscillospirales > Ruminococcaceae > Massiliimalia. The sequence goes on from JAGHIE010000008.1 coordinate 103,170, forward strand.
GAATTAATGAACTAGCTAGAAAAGCAAAAGTAACTGAATTATCAGAAGAAGAAAAAGCAGAACAAAAAAAATTAAGAGCTGAATATATAGAAGCTTACAGAAAAAGTTTAAGAGCTCAACTTGACAACATGGTTATTGTTGACGCTGATGGAAATAAAACTTTTGTAAAAGATAGAAGAAAACAATAATATATAAAAATAAGACAACTATTGTAAGTTTACAATAGTTGTCTTATTTATTTAATGCATACTATAATTTATTTTTACCATATGTATATGGTCTTCCCAAATTCCGTTAATGTTTAAATAATACTTTGATATTCCTTCATTTTGAAAATTATTATTTTTCAACACCTTTAAAGAAGCCTTGTTTTTTGGCATAACATTTGCCTCTATTCGATGCAATTTTAATTCGTTAAACGAATAATCTACCAACATAGCTACAGCCATTGTCATGTATCCTTTATTAATATATTCTTTATCTAGCTTATACCCTAAGAAAGCTGAACAAAAAGGTCCCCATACTACATTATTTAATGCTATAACACCTATTATCTTTTTTGGTTTCTGTACTAATTTTATATAGAAACGATACGATGTTTTATTTATTCTTTCCTTTTCTTCGTTTTCCAACATTTTCTTTTGGTAATCGTAAGAGTAAAATTCTTCATTTCTTAATGGTTCAAACTCCTCTAAAAACTCCCTATTTCGTTTATAATAATCTAAAACCTCATCTACGAGAGATACTTTAGATGGTATAAGTTCAATATAGTTATTTTCTAACATAAAACACCTACTATTCGCTATAACAATCCTATATATTCTTAAGACTTTCTTCTTTTAAAAGTCTACCTTCTCTTAGTAATTCTTTTAATTCTTCACTATTATCATTTTCCATAGCTTGTTTGTATTCTTGCAATTTTTCTATTATAGTATCTATTTCAAATAACAAAGCTTTTTTATTTAGCATAAATAAATCAGTCCACATATTTTCATCTAACTTTGCAACTCTTGTTAAATCTTGAAAGCTACCTGCTGAAAAACCACTTTCTTGTTTTGCTGATGGACTTTTCATATAAGCGTTAGAAACTACATGGGCAAGTTGAGAAGTAAAAGCTATAACTCTGTCATGTTCTTCAGGAGTAGTTACAACTATTTTCCCAAATTGCAATTTTTGTGCAAAATATTTTATAAATTCTGTTATATGTGCAGGAGTATCCTCAAAAGGTGTAACTATAAAACTAGCATTATCAAATAAATTATCTAGTGAATATTCAAATCCAGAAAATTCTCTACCAGCCATTGGGTGAGCACCTACAAATAAAACACCTTTATCTTTTAATGGTTTATAAACTCTATCAACTATACCTTGTTTAATACCACAAGTATCCATTACTAGACTATCTCTTTTAAAGTTATCTAAATTTTCTAATATAAAATTAATACTTTGTGTTGGATGTAAACTCACAATAACTAAATCCATATTTTTTAAATTATCTGTTGTATGCAAATCTTCATCTATCGCTTTGCACTCTAAAGCCAATTTTACACTATTTTCATTTATATCTAATCCATATACTTTATGGTCAGTATATTTCTTTATAGATTTACAAAAAGAACCACCTATCAAACCAAGTCCTACTACTGCAATATTCATAAAATATCCCCCACTATATTTGTTTACCTTCAAACTCTACATATGCCTTTATTGTTTTCATAACATTATCAAATTGTTCTGGTGTTAATGATTGAGCACCGTCACAAAGTGCTTTTTTAGGATTGTTATGAACTTCTATCATTATACCATCAGCCCCACAAGCGATTGAAGCTTTTGACATAGGTTCTACTAAATCTGTTAAACCTGTTGCATGACTAGGGTCAACTATTATAGGTAAATGTGTTTCTTTCTTTAAGAAAGGTATTGAAGCTAAATCTAAAGTATTTCTCATAGCTGTTTCAAATGTTCTTATCCCTCTTTCACATAATATAACATTTGTATTTCCTCCAGCCATAATATATTCAGCACTCATTAAAAATTCTTCGATTGTATTAGCCAATCCCCTTTTTAATAAGATTGGTTTATTACAATGACCTAATTCTTTTAATAATTCAAAGTTTTGCATATTTCTAGCACCAACTTGAATTACATCAACATCTGAAAATAAATCTAAATGTGATAAACTCATAATTTCAGTAACAATAGGCATGCCTGTAACTTCTTTTGCTTTTAATAATAATTTTAATCCGTCATCTCTCAAGCCTTGAAAAGCGTATGGAGAAGTTCTTGGTTTAAAAGCTCCACCTCTTAAAAAGTTTGCGCCACTTTTCTTTACAGCTTGTGCAACTTCTATTATTTGTTCTTCTGACTCTATAGAACAAGGGCCAGCAATCATTCCAAAATATCCACCACCTATTTTTCTGTCAGATACTTCTACAATAGTATCTTTTGGGTGGAATTTTCTATTAACAGCTTTGTATGGTTCTGATACTCTTTTTACATCTTTAACTATTTCATTTGCTTTAACCATATCAATATCTACCTTAGATGTATCTCCTACTAAGCCTATTAATGTTGTATGTGTCCCTTGACTGTAATGATTTTTCAAACCCAAATCTTCAAATTGTTTTAAAAGTTTATCTATACTATCTTTTGGTGCATTATCTTTTAATATTACTATCATGTTATTCATTCTCCTTTTATTTTTATACAATAAAAACCGGTAACTTTTTTTACTACTAAAAAGTTACCGGTTATAGCTAATCTAAATAATAAATTTAAATTTATCGGTTTTTTATAGCAGCAAAAAAAGCTCGAACAGAAATGTTCAAGTAATAGTAATAATAATAGTTTTTGTTCAATACTAAATTATTCATAACTAAATTCCTTTCTTTGCTTTTGTACTTTAAAGTGTAATACTATTTTTATTATTTGTCAAGATTTTTTTCATACAAAACAAAAAAACAGTTAATTTTAAAAATTAACTGTTTTTTATCATTATTTTATTACTCCAAATTTTTGTAAGTATCCAAAAACAAATATCACAATTATAACAACTGGTAATCCATATTGCATATAACCTTTTATCCATTTTGGTAGTTTTAAACCTACACCTTCATTAGCTTCTGCAAAGAACTTTTTAAAGCCCCAACCATATTTTGTTACACAGAATAATAAGTAAACTAATGAACCTAAAGGTAATAAATTATTTGTAATAATAAAGTCTTCTAAGTCTAAAATAGTACTTCCTTCACCAAATGGTGTTACATTTGACCAAACACTAAATCCTAATACACAAGGAATACTTAATACAATTATAGCTATTAAATTTATTATAATTGCTTTTTTTCTGCTCCAATTCCAAAGATCAGATGCAAAAGAAATTATATTTTCAAATATAGCGATAACTGTAGTTAACGCTGCAAATGACATAAATATAAAGAATAATGTTCCCCATATTCTACCACCAGCCATATTGTTAAATATATTTGGTAATGTTACAAATACAAGTCCTGGTCCTTGTCCTGGATTTACACCAAATGAGAAACAAGCTGGGAAAATTATTAATCCTGCCAATAAAGCTACTGATGTATCCAATATAGCAATATTTAAAGATTCGCCTAATAAACTGCGTTCTTTATCAATATAGCTACCAAATATAGCTAATGAACCAATACCAATACTCAATGTAAAGAATGATTGTCCTAACGCAGCAAAAACAGTATTTAAAACACCATTTTCAACCATCTTACTAAAATCTGGTAATAAATAGAATTTTAAACCTGCACCAGCTCCTTCAAGTGTTACAGCTCTTATAACTAAGATTATCATAATGATAAATAAACTAGACATCATAAACTTAGTTACTTTTTCAACGCCTTTTTGTAATCCAAAAGAACAAATTACAAAACCAATTACAACAGCACAAACCATTGCAAATAACATGATAGGTGTATTAGAAATAGTTTTGTTAAATACTTCTCCTGTTTGATTAGCATCTAAACCAACAAAGTCCCCTTTTAACATCTTAACAAAATATGTTAACATCCAACCTGTAACAGTGGTATAAAACATCATTAAAATGTAGTTACCTGCCATAGCAACATATCCATGTATATGCCATTTTGAACCTTTTGGTTCTAATGCTTGGAAAGATTTAGCAGCACTTTTTTGGCTAGCTCTACCAACTGCAAATTCGCAAACCATTATAGGTAAACCTAATGCTAACAAGAATAGTATATAGATAATTACAAAAGCTGCTCCTCCATATTGTCCAACAATATATGGAAAACGCCACACATTACCTAAACCTATCGCACAACCAGCAGACAAGAAAATAAATCCTAATCTTGAACCTAATCTTGCTCTGCTTTCTTCTTTTTTATGCAAAGACATTTTCAAACCTCTTTTCTTATTCAATTTTCAATATACTCACTTTAGCACATAAAATCGCAAAAGTGTTAAATCAATTGTAATGATACTTGTTTTATATAGTTTTGTCAATAGAAAATCAATAATTTTATTATAATTAATTCATTATTTGACATAACTTACTATAAAAACAAAATCGCTTGTATAAATTATACAAGCGATTTTTCATTTATTATCCTAATTCAGAAACATATCTTTTTAAATTTTCTAAACCTATTGTAATTCCTTCGATAGGATCTTCCATACCTTCAAACTCAATAGCTAATGTACCATCAAATCCTGCTAATTTTAAAGCTGATAAACAATGTTTAACTGGTACATCACCATGACCTATGATAGCACCTCTTAATAATGTGCCATTTCTGCTTTGGAAAAATCCTTTTCCTGGATTTTGTCCCATAGGAGATTTAACATGGAAATCTTTTGCATGAGCATAAAAAGCATATGGTGCAACTCTGCCAACTGCTGTTGCAGGATTTTCGTCAGCACATAAGAAATTTCCCATATCTACTAATAATCCAAAGTTTTTATGTGCAACTCTATTAACTAATTTTTCTACTCTGTCACTGTCTTGAGAGAAACAACCATGATTTTCTATCATAGTTTTTATACCTTTAGTTTCAGCATATTCTGTGATTTCTCTACAAGCATCTGCCAAAATATCTAAAACATCATCAAATCCAGTATAACCTCTTTTATCTTTAGGATATCCTGCTGTACAGTCATGTCTTACACTATCAACGCCTAAAATTTCTGCTAAATCTATCATATGTTTTATGCGTTCTACTTCTTTTTTAGTATCTCCGTCACAACCATTTAATAAATCAGCACCAAAAGTAAAGTTTGAAATTTTAATTCCAACTCTTTCAGCTTCTTTTTTTAATTCTAAAGCATATTCTTCATCAGAAATGCTGTCGTCATGTCTTAAAGATTCTATTTCTATAGCATCAAAACCAATTTCTTTAGCCTTTGCAATACAATCTTTTTGTGTCATTTTTCCGCTCCACATTAATTTTGCAAAGCTGTATGTACTAACTGAAAATACCATGATAAAATCCTCCAAACTATTTAATAACTACTTCATGACCAGTTTTTGCTGATTCATATAAAGCATCTAAAATAGCCATTATTTCAATACCGTCTTGTGCTGTTGAAATACATGTTGTATCATCTGTTACACAAGAAACAAAGTGATTAATTTCATTTGCAAATAAATTATCAAAACTTAATGCTGTTGGTGTTGTTAAAGTAACATTTGTCATATATCCGTTTTCTTCAGAATATAATTCTAATTCTGGGCTTAATTTAGCACCTGATTTTTCACCGAATAATTCTATTTCACCTTTATCTTGTTTTAAGTTTAAACTAAAACTTGCTTCTACTTGTAAAACAGCACCATTATCAAATCTAATCATACCTGTAGCTAAATCTTCTACATTGAATACATCTTCATCAGATTTACCTGATGATGAATATCCTGCTTTATCTTTTATATGGCTTCTATCTCCTAATTTGTTAAATGTTGCACCATATACAGAAATTGGTTTTGGTTTTCCCATTAAATAACGAACTAAGTCGATAACATGAACACCTAAGTCAATAAGTGGTCCACCACCTGATAGTTCTTTATTTCCAAACCAACCACCTGGAGAACCTTTTCTTCTTAAATATGTTGCTTTTGAGTAATATAAATCTCCAAAGTAGTCTTTTTCAATAAAGTCTTTTAAAATTGCACAGTCATTACCAAATCTTCTTACAAAACCAATCATTAAAAGTTTGCCATTTTTTTCAGCTGCTTCTTTCATTTTTTCAGCTTCTTCTTTAGAAGTTGCCATTGGTTTTTCACATAAAACATGTTTACCTGCATTTAATGCTGCAATTGTACAAGGAGCATGAGCACTATTCCATGTACAAACACTTACAGCGTCAATTTCTTCTAACGCTAACATGTCGTTCATATCTGTAAAACGGCGATCTACTCCATATTTATCGCCCATCATATTTAGTTGTTCTTCGTTTATATCACAAAAAGCGTATAATTCAACATTTTCATTTTTTTGATATGCTTTTATATGTTCATTTGATATACTACCTACACCAATAATACCAACTTTAATCTTACTCATAATAATTCTCCTTTAATTACATTTATTAATAAAATTTTCTCAAGAAATTTGTTGCTAATTCAATATCAGCACATGGATTTTCTCCAACTTCTCTTTCGATAGTTAAAAATCCTTTGTATCCAATATCATCTAAAGCTTTTAAATAATTTTCAAAGTCTACATTTCCTTGACCTAATGGTAATTCTTTAAAATATTCAGAAGCTTTTATTTCTTCTTCAATATCTATTCCATACAAAATTTCAGGTGATTTATCTTTTAATTTAATACCATCTTTTGCATGTGTATGTACAATGTAATCTTTTAAAGTATATACAGCTTGTACTGGATCATCTCCTGTAACCATAACAAAGTTTGCTGGGTCTAAGTTAACATCAACACCCTTAGAATTTAATTTGTCTAAGAAATTTTTTAAAGTACAAGCTCTTTCAGGACCAGTTTCTATAGCAAAATGTGCATCTAAACTATCTGCATATTCACTTAATTCTAAACAAGCTTTATGCATAACTTCATATCTTGGGTGATTTTCATCTTCTGGAATTACACCTATATGAGTTGTAACAATATTTGTTTCTAAGTCTTTTGCTAAATCTAAAATTCTTTTTGATTTTTCTATTAATTGAGGATTTAATTCAGAATTTCCAAATCCCATACCTAAATCTCCACATAATGCAGAAACTTTTAATCCATGAGATTTTATTAAATCTAAAAGTTCTTTTCTTTTTTGTTTATCTAAGTTATCAGGGTCAAATTCTCCTCTAGTTGCATATACTTGTATGCCTTCTAAACCTAATTTTTGTGCATTTTGAAGTGCTGATTTATAATCACATCTAAATGATTCTAATAATACACCTATAGGTAGTCTATTCATATGGTTTAACCTCCAATATTTTTTCTTGTTATTACGATACTTATATTATATAATAAAAAAAGACATTGTAAACAAATCATATTGCTATATTATGAAACAATATTGCTTTTTAATGGAGATTATAAAAATGGCTATTTATGAAAAACACAACTACAAAGACCCTTCTTTTCCTATAATTTTTCACTTTGACTCTAAAGATACTAATAACGATATTTTCTTTCCACATTGGCATGAAAATATTGAGATGTTATACTTTATAGAAGGACAAGCTCGTATCACTATAAATCAGCAACATACAATTGCATCTAAAGGTGATTTAGTTGTAATAAACTCTGAACAATTTCACAACGTTAAATTAGTTGGTGAAAGTTGTAAATATTATTGTATTATAATCAATAAAACTCTATATAACGATGATAATGAGTTGTTCCAAACAATAATTAATGATAAAATAATAACAAACTATATAAATTTATTGATAGACGAACTAAGTAACAAAAAAGAAAACTATAAAGAAATATCAAAACATATAATTGCTTCGCTATTTTTAAATTTAAAGAGAAGTTTTAAAATGACTGAAGAAGAACTATTTTTAAATAATACAGGACATAAAAAAACTGAACTTGCAAAATCTACTATAAAATATATAAAATCAAATTATAAACAAGAAATATCAATAGATGATATTTGTAAACACTTAGGATTTACTAAATGTTATTTATGCCACACCTTTAAAGAGGTAACAAGTCAAACAATAATTGATTATATAAATTATGTTAGATGCAGTCATGCTCAAAAACTTCTATTAACTGGGAAATATAATGTTTGTGAAAGTGCTAATATGAGTGGATTTAACTCCATGTCATATTTTTCTAAAATATATAAAAAGTTTTTTGGGAAATTACCTTCTGAAGAAATAAAAAATAGTATATAAATTAATAATGCTAGGAGATTTTATAATGTCACATAATATTCAAAAGAAAATAGCTGTAATAAATGATTTTTCTGGATTTGGTAGGTGTTCTATAACTGTTTCATTACCTATAATATCTGCTATGAAAATACAGTGCTGTCCTATTCCTACTGCTATTTTTTCAAACCACACAGGATTTGACAGTTTTTATTACAATGACTATACTGATTATATGGAAAAATACATTGACGAATGGAAAAAACTAAATCTTACATTTAATGGTATATATACTGGGTTTTTAGGGTCTGCTAATCAAATAGAAATAGTGGAAAGTTTTTTAAACTATTTCAAAAATCAAAATACAACAGTTGTCATAGACCCAGTTATGGGCGATTATGGCAAATTATACCCTACATACACAAAAGAATTAAGCCAAAAAATGTTTCATTTAGTTAAATATGCAGATATACTAACTCCTAATTTAACAGAAGCATGTATTTTAACCAATACTCCATATAAAGAAGATTATACAGAAGATATACTTTATAATATGTGTGAAACATTAAGTAAACACGGTCCTAAAAAAATTGTTATTTCTGGTATTCATTTAGGTGATGATATTGGTAATTATGTTTTTGAACATGGCCGTGAACCAATTATGCTTAAAGTTCATAAAATCGGAGAAAGTCGTGCTGGTACTGGAGATGTATTTGCTTCCATAATATCTGCTGATGCTGTTAATGGAAATGATTTTTACTCATCTGTTAAAAAAGCTTCATCATTTATAACAAAATGTATTGACCTTACTACAAAGTTAAATATTCCTATAACAGACGGGGTTTGTTTTGAGGAATTTTTAACACAACTTTAAAGGAGATTTTTAAAATGAACAACAACAATCAAGTTAAAAACATTGTTATGGGTGCAATATTTGCAGCTATAATATATGTTACAACAGCATTCTTACACATTCCTTCTTATACAGGTTATTTGCATATTGGTGACGGATTTATCTACTTAGTATCCTGTCTATTGCCTACACCATATGCTATCGGTGCTTCTGCTATTGGTGCTGGTTTATCAGACGGACTTTCTGGATATGTAATGTGGATTATTCCTTCTGTAATAATAAAATCCCTTACTGCCTTATGTTTCTCTAGAAAAACCGATAAAATCATTTGCAAAAGAAATTTATTTGCATTATTTCCTTCTTTAATATTATGCGTTGGAGGTTATTATTTAGCAGATGCTATTATGACTTCTAATTTCGTTGCTCCTTTAGCTGGTATGTTCGGAAATCTTTGTCAAGTAATTGCTAGTAGTATTTTATTTGTTTTACTTGGATTAGCTTTAGATCGCATGAACTTTAAAAAAAGAATATAGATAATAAAAAATAATGGTAGGTTTAAACCTACCATTATTTTTTATTTATATGTTCCTTTATTTTTTCAAAGGTTTCTTGACTAATATCATGTTCTATCTTACAAGCATCTGCCAATGCAACTTCTTCACTAACCCCAATACTTTTAAAAAATGCTGTTAAAATACAGTGTCTTTCATAAATCCCCTCAGCAATTTTTTTACCTTCATCTGTTAAAGTAATTTGATTTGTTTTGCTATCTACAACAATATATTCTGCTTTTTTTAACAATCCCACTGCATGACTAACACTAGGTTTGCTAAATCCCATTGCATTTGCTATATCTATTGATCTTACAAAACCTGTTTTGTTATGTAACATCAATATGGTTTCTAAATAATTTTCACCTGATTCCTGTAATTTCATATATTCACCACCCTTATAACTATCAATATAACATACATTCTATATTTTTTCAAATTTATAATCTCTTTTCAAAATTACCTAGTACACCTGTTCCTTCACTAAATATAATGAACGCTTTAGGGTCCTTTTCATAAACAATTTCTTTTATTTGGTTTACTTCATATTTTGAAATAACTGTTATAAATATTAAAGTTTCTTCTTTAGTATATGCACCATTACCATTCCAAGAAGTAACACCTCTGCCCATATCATAAAGAATTCTTTGTGGAACATCTTTGCATTTTGTAAATACAATTGCCATTGTATTTATATTTTGTAAGTGAGTTTTATCTATTATAAATGAAAATGCAATAATATAAATTACAGAGTATATTGCTGTTTCAATGTTGAACATAAAACCACATATTGCATATAAAACTGTATTTACAATCATGCTAAGCTTTCCTATAGAGAAATTTTTATATTTGCTTGAAAAATAAAATCCTAATATATCTATACCACCAGCACAACCACTAGCTCTTAATATAATTCCTACTCCAGCACCAGAAACTACACCACCTATCACACAAGCAGCTAAAACATCTTCTAAAATAGGTGTCTTTGGAATTGGTATAATTGTAAAGAATATTGTTTGAAAAACTATACTAAATAATGTTTTTATAAAAAAGTTTTTTGATATCTTAGAAAATGCTAAAAACAACAATGGAATATTAAGTAAAAAGTTAATAATACCAGATAACTCAATATCTTTACTCATTCCCATAAAATCTGTCATAATAGTTCTTATTAATTGTGCTATACCTACTACCCCACCATTATATAAATTAGCCGGTACAATAAATAAATTTGTTCCAAAACAAAAAATAAATGTCCCCACTAAAATAATGAAATATTGTTTTAATATTCTTTTATAGTCTAATTTTTTTGTATTTTGCATTTTATTTTTAACCTCCTCAAAACCTTAAACAAAACCAACCAGCTATGGTTGGTTTTGTTTTTTATTTATTTACTTGGTTTTGTATATCCCCATTTAAAAATGATTTTACATTGTTGTAAACTACTGACAGCAATCTTTCTCTTGTTTCTTTTGGTGCCCATGCAGTATGTGGAGTTATTAAACAATTTTTAGCAGTCAATAAAGGATTATCATCTCTTATTGGTTCAACTGAAACTACATCTACACAAGCATATTTTAACATATCATTATTTAATGCTTCTGCTAAATCATGTTCATTTACCACAGGTCCTCTAGATGTGTTGATAAATATTGCATCTTTTTTCATTTTTTCAATATTTTCTTTTCTAATTAAATTTTTAGTTTCATCTGTTAAAGGACAATGTATTGACACAATATCACTATTCTCTAGCATTTCATCTAAACTTGTAAATTTAACATATGGATAATTTTTCTTATATTCATCTCTAATAGTTCTTGTATAAACTAAAACATCCATATCAAAAGCATTTGCAAGCTTAGCAACTTTTTGAGCTATATTTCCAAAACCTACAAGTCCAATTGTTTTACCTGCTAGTTCCATTAAACCATTTTCATAAAAGCAAAAATATTCACAGTTTTGCCAATCACCTTTTTTTACTCTCTCATCATGTTTTTCAACCTTATTGCAAATAGATAAAATATATGCAAATACTTGTTGAGCAACTGCATTTGTAGAATATGCAGGAACATTACATACAACAATACCTTTTTCTTTACAATAATCTATGTCTATTGTATTAAATCCTGTTGCTGTAACTCCTATATATTTTATATTTTCACATTCATCAATAATTTCTTTTGTTATTTGACATTTATTAGTTATAACAATTTCAGCATCACCAATACGGTCTACTATTTCATCTTGGCTAGATTTATTATAAACTACAATTTCTCCTAAATCTTTAAAATTATCAAAACTCAAATCTTCAGAAGTACAAGCATAACCATCTAAAATTACTATTTTCATAAAAATATACACCTTCCATTTACTTAATCTACTATATCATCTTTATACAGTTCTACACCGATATTATTTAAATAATCATTCATTTTTGTTATTTTTCTATTTTGCATTTTCCTATAATTTCTTGCCTTAAAATACAAAATTAAAAAAATGATTGCTAAAACAATTTGAACTGCAACAAATATTTTTGAGATTATGTTATTACTAATAATATAAAACATCAATGTTGTAATAGGCCAAAAACACATAAAAAGCTGATAACTTTGTCTTTGTCTTTTAAATTGATATATAAAAAACACTGTAGTTATTATACAAACTATAATATGAATTAACATCTCATAACCCCTCCATATTATTCGATATTAATTATATCATATTATATTTATCTTTGTAAAATTATTTTTGTTGTTGTAGTACGGTTATTGTATCTACTATTTCTCTAAATACAGGAGAAGCATCTTCATTGCCATAAGAAGCATCTTCTGCTAAAACAACAACTGCATAATTTTTTTCATTTGATGAGAAAAATCCAGCAAACCAACCATTACACAATTCTTCTCCATTTTCATAAACACCTGTTTGAGCAGTTCCAGTTTTTCCACCTGCTGTATTCAAAAAAGGTTTAGCATTTTGCCCATCTTTTTCCATTACACAGGATATCAAATAATCTTTTATTGTGTTTGCTATATCCTCTGATAATGCTTTTATAGGTTCTTGATACTTTACTTCCTCTATTTTATCATTTTGATATATACCTTTTATTAATTTTGGTGTAGGAGTTACTCCACCGTTTACAATACAACTTACCATCTGAGCTAATTGTACTGGTGTTGCAGAAAGAGTTCCTTGTCCAAAACTAAAATTTGCTAATTCTCCTTTATTTTGTAATTCTTCAAAAGATGGTAAATATCCTGAATCTGTGTGTATTCCTTTAGCTAATTCATATCCTTTTCCAAAAGACATATCATTTGCTATTCTTATAAAATTTTTATTGTTTAATCCCAAACCTAAATTTATAAAGTATGGATTACAACTTTCCATTAAAGCTGTTTTCATGTCTAATACTCCATGTCCATCTAATTTATGACAATTTATATGACTATTGTATAAGTCAAAATATCCGGTACAATTGTAAGTCGTATTTGATGATATCCCATCATATAACGCTGTAGCTGTCGTTACTATTTTAAAAGTAGAACCAACATTTGTATCTGTAAACGCTCTATTTATCATAGGTTTTCCTTTTTCATCAGTAACGCTTTTTTGTAAATTATATCTATTATAGTTTGGAAAACTACAACTTGCTTTTATCTCTCCCGTATCACACTCCATAACAATAATTGCGCCTTTGTCTAAATATTTATTCCCTATATTTTCACATATTCTTTGTATATCTTTATCTAAAGTAGTAACTACACCATCTGTTGTACTATCACCATAATCTATCTCTGGCTCTATCTCATTCCTACAAACACCCAAGGCGTCAACAGTATATGTTAATGAAGTAGTTTTATCAATTTTTAAAATATCATCATAACCCTTTTCTAAACCTGTAATTCCTTCCCCTTTATTATCCAAATACCCCACTATATGATTAGCTAATTGCTTTTGAGAATATCTATCATATACAGTAAACACTTTTATTCCATTTGCTTGAATATTCAAAGTATCTACTTCACATAAAAAAGGTTTGCCTTCTTTAACAATTTCATCTATTTCTGAACTTGTTATTCCTACTTTATGCTCTTTTAAAATTGATACAGCTTCTTCTGTAGGTGTTACACTAGCAATATATTTATATTCTTCATTCACTATTTTTTCAATATTACAATCATATATATTTTTTCTTTGAGAAGGTAATTCTAAAGTATAGTATGATTGATTTAAAGCAGTTTGTTTATACTCAGTATTTGATGCTATCACACCTATTTTAAAAAACAAAAACATAAAAACTAAACAGAAACATAAAAAAACTATTGAAACTTTTTTTACCATGATTAACCTCCACATTGTTTATTCATTCATTATTTTAACCATAAATTATGATTTATTTGCCTTTAATTGCAAATACTTCATAAAGTGTAAAATAAATTTAAATTAAATTTGCAAAAACACTTGAAATATATCGAAAAAAATGGCAATATAAATATGTATAAATAAAATATAATGGGAGGATTGTACAATATATGGCACATCAATATGTTTTGATTCTTGACTTTGGTGGACAATATAATCAACTTATAGCTCGTAGAGTTAGGGAATGTAATGTTTACTGTGAAGTTAAGCCTTATAAAACTTCTATTGAAGAAATTAAAAAATTAAATCCAACAGGTATTATCTTTACTGGTGGACCTAACAGTGCTTATGATGAAAATGCACCTAAAGTAGATCCTGAAATTTTTAATTTAGGAATCCCTGTTTTAGGACTATGCTATGGTTGTCAACTTATGGCACAAACTTTAGGCGGTAATGTTAAAAACGCTGATGCTAAAGAATTTGGTAAAACTGAAACTAACTTCAATACAGATTCTTTACTATTCAAAGGTCTTTCTGACAAAGGTATCACTTGGATGAGCCACAATGACTTTATAGATGTTTTACCAGAAGGATTTACTTCTGTTGCTCATACTGCTGACTGTCCTGTTGCAGCTATGGAAAATGTAGAAAAGAAATTTTATGGTATGCAATACCATCCAGAAGTTAACCACACAGAAAATGGTACAATAATGCTTAAAAACTTCCTTTACGAAGTTTGTGGCTGTGTTGGCGACTGGAATATGGAAAACTATGCACAAACAGCTATAAATGATATTAGAGAAAAAGTTAAAGACGGTAAAGTTTTACTTGCTCTTTCTGGTGGTGTAGATAGTTCTGTTGCTGCAGCACTTTTATCTAAAGCTGTTGGTAATCAATTAACATGTATCTTTGTTGACCATGGTTTAATGCGTAAAAACGAAGGCGATGAAGTTGAAGCTGCTTTTGCAGATTGGGATATAAACTTTATTAGAGTTAATGCTGGTGAACAATTCTTAGGAAAACTTGCTGGTGTTGATGATCCTGAAACTAAACGTAAAATTATCGGTGAAGAATTCATTAGAGTATTTGAAGCAGAAGCTAAAAAAATCGGTGCTGTTGACTTCTTAGTTCAAGGTACAATCTACCCTGATGTTATTGAGTCTGGTGCTGGTGACGCTGCTGTTATTAAATCTCACCACAATGTTGGTGGTTTACCTGACTATGTTGATTTCAAAGAAATTATAGAACCATTACGTCTTCTTTTCAAAGATGAAGTTAGACAATTAGGTATTGAACTTGGTTTATCTGAAAAATTAGTTTGGCGTCAACCTTTCCCAGGTCCAGGTCTTGCTATCAGAATCATTGGCGAAATCACTCAAGAAAAAATCGACATTTTACAAGATGCTGACTATATCTTTAGAGAAGAAATTGCTCTTACTGGTTTAGATAAAGATATTCACCAATACTTTGCTGTATTAACTTCTATGCGTTCAGTTGGTGTTATGGGTGACGGTAGAACATATGACTACACTCTTGCTTTAAGAGGTGTTACTACTACTGACTTTATGACTGCTGACTTTGCTAGAATCCCTTACGATTTACTTGCAAAAATTTCAAGTAGAATTGTAAATGAAGTTAAATGTATCAACAGAATTGTGTATGATGTAACTACTAAGCCACCTTCCACAATCGAGTGGGAATAAATTGAAAAACTCTGAAAACCCAGTAATAATGCGGGTTTGCAGGATTTCAAAACCCTTGTTGATAAGATTTTGATAAGATTGCACTTGAACACCTTTATCGGATGTATCAAGTGGTTTGTGGGTAAAGAGTAATTTCTGAAGGCTCACAAAAAACACCATATTAACATTAAACCCCGTACTGACGGAATAAAGTCAGTACGGGGTTTTTGTCGTTTGCA
>JAGHIE010000009.1 GCA_017887325.1 Oscillospiraceae bacterium
AAGAACGCAGAAGGTATTCCCGGAAAGGCTTTTTCTCACGGCCAAATCCAGCCAGAGGCAGCCCGGCGGCAATGCGCACCGAACACTCTGTTTTTCCACCTCGCTGTTTGATTTCCTTGGCGATGGCCGCAAGGGTAAGCAGGTAGTAATTGTCGTTTTCCATTTTGTTGCGCAGAATCGGCTGTCTGCCGGTTCCGCAGACATAAAACTTCCCGCCGAATTCCAGTGTGTTTTGCAAGGTGTAGGGTTCATGGGAATACTCTGCAATACCGGCTGGGAAAGAAAAATGCCGGGTTTTGATTGCGTAATAGCCATGGTCGATGCCAATGTTCATGGTTTTACTCATCCTTTCTTGTTGGTTGTTGAAAACTTGAGATCTTTGCTGAGTTAGAGCTTAGAGTTATCTTGTTCTTTCCCAGCTGGTAAAGTATTAGGGGGGAGAGTGTGAGAGGGGGGAAAGCGGAAAACCGCCCCGGCCATTCAGCCGGAGCGGTTCTAAAAAAGGGCGCACTACCCCCTTGTATTTTGAGGGCTTGAAATTGACCCATTTGGGGCTTCCGTCAATCTATCTATATATCTGCCGAAAACTTTTACAGTTCCGACAACGGGAAAAAAGAGTGGTAAACGCAAAAAAGCGGAGTTCCCAGCCTGAAAAATCAGGTGAAAACTCCGCTTATGCTCATAAAAAGTCTTTGTTTTGCTATTTTTTGGAAAAGGCATCTATGGAAAATCACTTTGGATTTTGCGCTCTAAAAAGCCCGCAAACCCGCATGAATACTGACAAAAATGGGGTAGACATCTAAAGTGTCTACCCCAGATGGTGGTGGAAGATGGATTCGAACCATCGAAGCTGAAAAGCAACAGATTTACAGTCTGCCCCCTTTGGCCGCTCGGGAATTCCACCCTATTATTCAATTTTGTTGATAAGACAAAATAATGGAGCTGGTGGACGGACTCGAACCCCCGACCTGCTGATTACAAATCAGCTGCTCTACCAACTGAGCTACACCAGCGTCTTCAACACTTTTTATAAAACATTTTTTAGTTTATTTTTAAAAATTGGTCGAGGCGACAGGACTCGAACCTGCGGCATCTTGGTCCCAAACCAAGCACTCTACCAAACTGAGCTACGCCTCGATTTATTTTCGTTTTTTGTTTTTGTTTTGTTGTCTCACCAGACAGCTTCTATATTATATCCCACTATATAACTTTTGTCAACACTTTTTTATAATTTTTTTTAATATTTTTTTAGTTTGTAAAAAATATACATATAAACCTGTCATTTTCCGACAGTTTATATGTATATTTAACACCGTTTATTGCCTTTTTTTAATAATATGGCTCTATTCTCCACCTACTTCAATAAATAATTTATCTACACACAAACCATTTCCTGCTAAATATATATTATTCATTGGTATAGTTGATAACTTAATTTTATCTTTAAAAGAAATATTATGTTCTCTTTTCATTATTGTAATTAATGATTCTAAATCTAATATCTTTTCAAATACAAAATCAAACAAAACAATTTTTTCAGGAGCTATTACTGTTATCAAATTATCTAAAGCATAGGTTAAATATTCTAAAGCTTCTTCATATAAATGTTTTACAGAAATATCTGATAATAATAATTTTAAATTTTCTACTGTAAAATCAATCTTACTAATATCTCCATTAGTATTTTCATATAATATTGGTGTTTTTCCTTCTTTGTATAAATCTATTACTTTCTGTTTTATTATATTTATAGACATTTTTGTTCTACAACAACCTTTTTTACCACACTCACAATAATCGCCTTTTGTGTCAACTACTATATGAGAAAACCAATTACTATCAGAACTTGGTCTATGATAAATCTTATCATGTAAAACCATTACAGCATCTATTTCATATCCATATCTTAAAAATACCATATTTGATGTTTTTTCTTTATAATCTTTATTAAAAGTCATTTCTGCAATTGCTAGCCCTTCTGTAGTGTTATTTACAACAACAGAAATATTCATTCTTCTCTCTAGCATTTTCTTTAGTAATTGCATACTAGACTTTTTATCTTTGCCATTTAGCAAATAAAAACAATCATTTGATACACAAACTCCTATTCCTATTATATTACTAATTTGCAAAGAACTATTTCTCAACATTTCATGAAAACAATTATATATTTCTTCAATTATTTCTTCTATACTTTTTGCACCTATATTTAATGACGCTTTATCTAAAGTTTCACCTTTTAAATTTGATAAACCAATAGATACTTTTTGATTATCAAATACTATACCAAAACAGAATTTATAGTTTGCATTTATATCCAATAAAATTTTTCTTCTTCCTCTACCGTTTTTCTCATTACCTCTTTCTTCACCTTTTTCATATATCATACCTTCTTGTATCATCTCGTTTGTTATGATAGTTATAGCTGCTCTTGTCAAATTTATTCTTTTTGCTATTTCTATTCTAGATGTAGGTCCATTCTTTATAATTATTTTTAAAATTTCACTTCTATTTATTCTTTTTAAATTCAACTTACTAATACCGTTATTATTCATAGCAATTCTCCTACTTTATGATAATAATATTCCATATAAATAGTACATTATATATTTATTAATTATGTGTATAAAATATTAATAAATAATTGATTTTAACTAAATATGTGTATTTAGCACAATAACTATTTTTTGTTTTGATGAAATTAACAATTTTATAGATTGTGTACTTGATACTTTTTTTAAAGAATGGTATTATATAACAATGAATGTTTATTAAATAAATTGTAAAGGAGATTTTAACACAATGTCTTATGATTTTCTATTTGACTTAGCTTTAATTTTTCTAAGTACTAAACTATTAGGCATTTTAACACGCAGAGTAAATATGCCACAAGTTGTTGGTGCCTTACTTGCTGGTCTTGTTTTAGGTCCTGCAGTACTTAACATTCTTCACGAAACAGAATTTATTACAAATCTTTCTGAAATCGGTGTTATCGTATTAATGTTTACTGCTGGTTTAGAAACAAGCATCAAAGATCTTAAAAAATGCGGACTTGCTTCAAGTGTCATTGCTATTATAGGGGTTATAGTTCCTTTAATAGGTGGTGCTGTTTTAGGACACTTCAGTTCAGTTGGTGGCAAATCTTTAATGGAAAATATCTTTATAGGTGTTGTTTTAACAGCAACTTCTGTTAGTATCACAGTTGAAACACTTAAAGAAATGGGTAAATTAAATACTAAAGTAGCAAATACTATTTTAGGTGCTGCTATCATTGACGACGTTTTAGGTATCGTTATCTTAACTATCGTTTCAAGCTTAGGTAACACTTCTGGCGAAAGCGTAAATGTTGCAGTTATCTTATTAAAAGTATTCTTATTCTTTGTATTTGCTGGTGTTGTTGGCTTTATTTTCTCTAAATTATTCTCTATGTGGTTTGACAACTCTAAAAAAGATTTACGCCGTTATGTTATTGTAGCTTTTGTATTCTGCTTACTTTTATCATTTGCAGCAGAAGAATACTTTGGTGTTGCAGACATTACAGGTGCTTTCTTAGCTGGTCTTATCCTTTCTGGTACAAAAGAAAGTCACTACATTTCTGCTAGATTCGAAACATTATCTTACTTATTCTTATCACCAATATTCTTTGCAAGTGTTGGTATCAACGCTACAATTGGCTCTATGAACAGTGCTTTAATCATCTTCACAATTTTATTAGTAATTATTGCTGTACTATCTAAAATTGTTGGTTGTTATTTCGGCGCTAGATTATGCAAATTTAATAACAGAGAAGGTATCCAAATAGGTACAGGGATGGTATCTCGTGGTGAGGTTGCTTTGATTGTTGCAAACAAAGGTAAAGCATTAGGTTTAGTTAATGATGTACTATTCGCTCCAATCATCATCATGGTTGTTATCACTACTATCATTGCCCCTATCCTTCTAAAGTTATCTTTTAAAGAAAAAAATCCTGTTGTTGAGGAAAACTCTAACTTCACACCAGAAACAATCGACAACGGCATTGACCCATATGATGGTTCTGAAAACAAATAATTAATACTACATACAATAATAAACTCTGCTAAGACATCAATTTTAAGCAGAGTTTATTTTAATTTTAATAAATATAAATATATTGTAAATAATAAAAAAATTATACGATTATTGTTGTATAATTAAAAAAATTGTGTTATTATATTTTCTTTGATTATACAAACTAGTATCAAATACAAAGGGTGATTATATATGAAAAAAAATACTGTAATTAATATATATAACTTCATACGACGCTCTCATGAAGAACCTAGTAGATTTATTCAAGACGATTTTGATACAATCAAAAATCAAATTGAAATATTAAAACAGTACAATTTACCTTCTACCTATGCTCTAAAACACGATGCATTGATAGATGAAAATTACCAACAATTACTTAAAGAATATGTTGATGAATATGATGAAATTGCAGTTTGGTGGGAAATCACTGAAGAATTGTGCAACAGAGCAAATGTTCAGTTCAAAGGTTCTTTGAGCGATGTTTTTGATAATAGAGTTAATAGTGCTTATTGTATTGCTTATAATCAAGAAGAAAGAAAAGCTTTAGTAGATGCTTATATGAAAGACTTTTTTGATATTTTTGGATACTACCCTAAAACTATAGCATCTTGGGTTATGGATATTGTAACATTCAAATATGCCCACGATGAATATGGATTAGTTGGTGGTGGACTTTGTAGAGATCAAATTGGTACTGATGGTTTTACATTGTGGGGTGGATATATAAATGGTGGATTTTACCCTAGTAAATATAACGAATATATCCCTGCTCAATCACTAGAAAATCAAGTTAATATGCCTTTGTTCAGACTTTTAGGACCAGATCCTATATACAGTTATGAATCAGATGCAGGTTTTAGAGATGAAATAAACGGTGTTTACTCTTTAGAACCATCTTGTGCTAAAGGTAGAGATATTCCTTGGATAAACTGGATGTTTAGCAGACTTACAGATGAGGATACTATCGGTCTAAGTTATGGACAAGTTGGTCAAGAAAATAATTTCTTGTGGGAAAATATAAAACCAGGATTTGAACCACAATTAAAACTTATTAAATCTTTAGCAGAACAAGGAAAAGTTAGAATAGAAACTTTGGCAGAAACTGCTGAATGGTTTAAGAAAAAATATGTTTCTACTCCACCTGCTACATTCCAAGCATCACAAGACTGGAACAAAAAACTTGATTTAAAAACAATGTGGTATAGTTGTAAAAACTATAGAACAAGCTTTTTATTTGAAGATAATACTCTTTCTATCAGAGATTTATTTGTTTATAACGAAGATTATAAATCCAGATATTATGATAAAACAATAACTGGTCAAGAAAGTGTTTATGATGCACTACCTATTATGAATCCTCCTTATTGGAAAAAAATTTGTGATGAAAGACCTTGTATAAAAATAATTACTAACAATACTACAAATGATATTACAGACATCAAGTTTAAATCACTAGATGAAATCACCTCTTGTATTTCCTACAAATGTTGTGATACAGATAATTCAATTATTTTATCTGAAAATTCTATAGAATTTAATGGAAATATCAATTTAGATTTCACAACATTACCTGTTTTAAAATCAATTGAAAATAATATTGTAAAAATGCAATTTAATGATTTTGATTATACTTTCAAAGTACTAACAGGAGATATAGGAAAAACTCAAAATGGAATTGCAATAAAAAATATCAATAATAAAATAGTTATTTTACTAAATCAAAAAGATATTTGTATTGATATATTCTCACAAGAATATAAACAAAATCCTGAAAGTTTACATTATGTTCCTAAGTATTTAAGATTAAAAGGAAAACAACACAAATCAAACAAAGCTCTTTCTCCAAATATTGTTCCTAAAGATTTTATTAGAAATATTGGAGAAGAACATACTTTTATAATAGAAAAACCATATGATGATTGTAAAATATACTACACTTTAGACTCAACTAAACCTAGTGAAAACAGTTTAGAATATACTGCTCCTATTACTGTTAATAAAAATACAACACTAAACGCTATAACTGTAAAAGATAATATAAAAAGTGATGTTGTTAGCAGTAGTGTGTATTTTACCCAAAAAATAAAAAACATTTCTAGTCCTACAAAATTTGATAAGAGAGAAATCTTTAATAGAAATGGAGTTTTAGATTTACTTGATAATCACAGAGGTAGTTTGGATTACCAAGACAATAACTGGTTAGGTACATTAGAAGATTTAGACTTTACTGTTGAATTAGAAGATATATCACATATATCAAAAATAACTATAGGTTTTTTAAGTGCTCACCGTACTGGTTTAATATATCCTAAAGAAGTAACTATTTTTACTGGTAATGATGTTGATAATTTAAAAGAACAACAAACTATATCTATTCCTAACGAACCTACTAAAAGAGAAGTAGAAAAGAAAGACATTATTTTTGATACAAATGTTGATTGTAAATTTATAAGAGTACTAGCTAAAAACTACATAATACAACCTTATTGGTGTTGTTATAAAGGTTTACCTGGTGCATTTTTATTTACGGACAGCATTATTATAGAATAAATTTTAATTTAGAAAGGATTTGATTAAGTATGACAAAAATAGGGTTTGACAACGACAAATATTTAACTATGCAATCTGAGCATATCAGAAAAAGAATTGATAAATTTGATAACAAACTATATTTAGAGTTTGGTGGAAAACTTTTTGATGACCACCACGCTTCAAGAGTTTTACCAGGATTTGAACCAGATAGTAAAATCCGTATGCTAGAACAACTATCTTCTCAAGCTGAAATCGTAATTGTAATTAGTGCTACTGATATAGAAAAAAATAAAATCCGTGGCGATTTAGGTATTACTTATGATTTAGATGTTTTAAGACTTATAGACGTATTTAGAGGTAGAGGCTTATATGTTGGTAGTGTTGTTATCTCTCAATACTCTGGACAAGCTACTGCTGATGCTTTTAAACAAAAATTAGAAAACTTAAATATTAAAGTTTATATTCACTATCCTATCGAAGGATATCCTAGCAATATTCCACTAATCGTTAGTGATGAAGGTTATGGTAAAAATGAATATATTGAAACAACTAGACCATTAGTTGTAGTTACTGCTCCTGGTCCAGGTAGTGGTAAAATGGCTACTTGTTTATCACAACTTTACCACGAATACAAAAGAGGTATCAAAGCAGGTTATGCTAAATTTGAAACATTCCCTATTTGGAATATTCCTCTTAAACACCCAGTAAACTTAGCTTATGAAGCAGCTACTGCTGACTTAAACGATGTAAATATGATAGACCCATTCCACTTAGAAGCTTATGGTGAAACTACTGTTAACTATAATCGTGATGTGGAAATCTTCCCTGTTTTAAATGCAATTTTTGAAAAAATCGCAGGAGAAAGCCCTTACAAATCACCAACAGACATGGGTGTTAATATGGCTGGTAATTGTATTTTTGATGATGAAGCAGTAAGAGAAGCATCAAAACAAGAAATTATCAGAAGATATTATCAAGGTTTATGTGATTTAAGACAAGGTAGAGTAAACCAAGATACTGTTTATAAATTAGAACTTTTAATGAAACAAGCTAATGTTTCTACTTCTGACAGAAAAGTAGCTGAAAAAGCTATTGAATTAGCAGAAAAAACATCAGAACCTGCTACTGCTATTGAATTACCAGACGGCAAAATCATTACTGGTAAAACATCTTCTCTTTTAGGAGCATCTAGTGCTGCTTTATTAAATGCCCTAAAAGAATTAGGTGGTATTCAAGATGATATGCACCTTATTGCTCCTATTGTAATAGAACCTATTCAAAAATTAAAAACAGAATATTTTGGAAGTATCAACCCTAGACTTCATACTGATGAAATTTTAATGGCTCTATCTATTAGTGCTGCAACAAACCCTACAGCAGAACATGCTTTAAACCAATTAGAAAAATTAAAAGGTTGTGAAGCACATTCATCTGTAATCCTTTCTCAAGTAGATGAACGCATGTTTAAAAAATTAGGCGTAAACTTAACTTGCGAACCTAAATATGAAACTAAAAAAATGTATCATAAATAATATAAAAAAACCGATAATCGCTTAAAACGATTATCGGTTTTTTATTTAATCTTCAGTTACTTCTACATAATCATAGTCATTTGTAATTTTAAATTTATCAAATACGAAGAATAATAATCCCATTATCATACCAACTATGCAAGCTAGTACCATTCCTCTTAATTCAATATCACCAAATTTAATAGCAACACCTGATAAACCAGTTACAAATACAACAGATGTCATAGCTAAGTTTCTTGATCTACCATAATCAACTCTAGAATCTACTAACACACGAATACCAGAAGCACCAATCATACCGTATAGTAAAAATGAAATACCACCAATAACAGCACCTGGAATAGCATTAATTACAGCAGAAACTCCACCCAAGAAAGAACAAATTATTGATAAAATAGCAGCCCCTGCAATAACTTGTACACTATAAACTTTTGTCATTGCCATAACACCAATATTTTCACCATATGTAGTTGTTGGTACAGAACCAATCAAACCTGATACAGCAGTTGAGAAGTTATCTGCAAATAATGAACGGTGTAAACCTGGGTCTTTTAATAAATCACGACCAACAATTTTACCTGTTACAACTTGGTGACCTATATGTTCTGTAGTTGTTACTAAAACTACTGGTAACATAATTAAAATAGCACCAATATTAAATTTTGGTAATGAAAAATGTGGAAGTGAAATTACTTGAGCAGATGTTATAACAGAAAAGTCAACCATATTTAAAGCTATTGCAAAAACATAACCAACGATTATAGCTATAAGTAAAGGAATTACTGCAAAGAATTTTCTAAATAAAACAGAACCTAAAACTGCAACACCTAATGTGATTAAGAATACAATAACATTTTTTGGATCTACTTTTTCAACTCCAACCAATCCAGCATTTGAAGCAGCATTAGAAGCAAGTTCTAAACCTATTAAAGCAACAACTGGTCCCATCGCTGCTGAAGGTAATACTATATTAATCCAGTTAGTACCAAATTTATATATTATTGCAGCTATCAAACAACCTACTAAACCAACTACAACGAATGCACCGTATGCATATTCTATACCATACTTTTCAATAACAATTTGTCCTGATGCTAAAAATGCAAAACTAGAACCTAGATATGCTGGTGATTTCCCTTTTGTGATAAAGATAAACAATAATGTACCAATACCATTCATAAATAAAACTATTGATGGGTCAATTTTAAATATGAAAGGAACTAAAACAGATGCACCAAACATAGCAAACATATGTTGGATACTTAGAGGAATCATTTTGCTTAAAGGCACTTTTTCCTCTACTTGAATAATCCTATTAGACATAGAATACCTCCGTAAAATATTTTTTTGACAAGATACGAAAACAACTTTTATAAATATATTAGTTGTTTTTTAGTAATATATTAGTCACATTATTTTAACACGAATATTTATCCTTTGCAATTATTTTTTCACTTGAATGATTTTTATTTTCGTATTATAATATTATTTAAGGTATTTTGACTTAATATATAGAAAGGAATTAAATCTTTTATGAATAGAGTTAAACTTGTAATTTCTGGACGAAGATACACTCTAAACACTCCAGAAGATGAACAAAATTTACTAGATTTAGCTAAAATTTTAAATAATAATATTGCTCAATTAAGAATAAAAGAGCCTTCTATATCCTTAGTAGACGCTTGTATTTTAGTTGGTTTAGATATATTAAATGATAAACAAAAAACTCAAGAAGCATCAGACCATTTAAGAAAACAAGTTACTGAATATGTTGAAGAAGCTAGAAAGGCTGAATTCGAACTTGAACAAGCAAGACAAGAAATTGCTGTATTAAAAAATCAACTTGAAACATTACAAAATCAAAATTAACCCATAGGCGACTATTAATGTCGCCTATTTTAAATTGAACGAGGTGAATAAATGGAAATTCTTGCTCCAGCAGGAAGCTTTGAGTCTGTAATAGCTGGTGTTAACAATGGTGCTAATGCTATTTATTTAGGACAACAAAAATTTAATGCTAGAAAAAATGCAGAAAACTTTGATTATGAAACTTTAAAAAAAGCAATAGAATACTGTCATATAAGAAATGTAAAAGTTTATCAAACACTAAACACAATAGTTTTTGACGAAGAACTAAACGATTTAATAGACACTATAAAAGTTGCTTGTGAGTTGAATGTCGACGCTTTGATTGTACAAGATTTAGGTGTTTTAAATATCATAAAAAAAGTTTCTAAAAATATGAGAATACACGCATCAACACAAATGACAGTACACACTGTAAAAGGTGCTCAATTTTTAAAAGATTTAGGAATTAAACGCATAGTTGTATCAAGAGAATTATCTTTAAAAGAAATAAAAGATATTATTGATAATGTTGATGTTGAAATAGAAGTTTTCGGTCATGGTGCTTTATGTATGTCTGTTTCTGGACAATGTTATATGAGTGCTATGATTGGTGGTAGAAGTGGTAACAAAGGAAACTGTGCTGGTACTTGCAGATTGCCTTTTGGTATAAACAACAATAAAGACTATGATTTGTCTTTAAAAGATTTATGCAGCACAGATTATTACAAACAATTAAAAGAAATAGGTGTTACTTCCTTAAAAATCGAAGGTAGAATGAAAAGACCTGAATATACTGCTATTACATCAAAGGCTTACTCTTTACTTGAAAAAGACCTTACTCCTGACACTAACACATTAAAAGCTGTATTTTCAAGAAGTGGTTTTACTGACGGATATTTGTCAGGAAAAATAAACGGAGATATGTTTGGATTTAGAAATAAAGATGATGTTTTATCTGCAACAGATGAAATTTTATCTAGTTTAAGAGAATCTTATAGAAAAGAAAAACAAACTATACCTTTAGATATAAAAATTTCTATACTTAAAGATAACGAAATTACAGTCAATGTTTGCGATAATGAAAATAACAGTTGTCACCTAACATTTGATAAAGCAGAAATTGCTATAAACAAACCATCAACAAAAGAAATGGTTGTTGAGTCTTTATCAAAACTTGGTGGAACACCTTTTTATGTAAATAATATCGAAGTTTTAATTGATGACGGACTTATAGTTCCTAAGTCTAAATTAAATGCTATTCGCAGAGAGTTTGTGGAAAACATTTCAAATCTCAGAAACAAACAAAATAATTTTGAGTTTAACAAAATAGAAATTCCAAAAAATCATATAAGAAAAATAAAAAATACTTCTTTACGAGCTAGATATTCTAATATTGACCAAATATCTCAAAAAGCTTTGGATTTATTAGAATACATCTACTTACCTATTGATGAAGTTTTAGAAAATGAAGATATCTTGTCTGAATATTCCGATAAAATAATAATAGAGCCTGACAGAATTTGTTTTGGTACTGAAAATAAGTTAATTGAAAAACTAAAAAAACTATTGAATTTAGGATTTAAAAATATTAGTGCTAGTAATATAGCTCATATAGAAATTGCTAAAGAATTAGGTTTAAATATTTTTGGTACAAACTTTTTAAATGTTACAAATTCTCAATCTCTTGAATTTTTACAAAACTATAATTTAAAAGATACTATTTTATCAACTGAGTTAACTTGTAATCAAATATCATATTTAAAAGATTTTGAAAACTTTAAAACAGGCGTTTTATCATATGGTTATTTACCACTTATGATAGTGAGAAACTGTCCTATCAAACGCCATATAAAATGTTCTGAATGCAAATCTAAAAATAGTTTAACAGATAGACTTTCTAATAAATTTAGAGTTACTTGTAACAGGCAAAAATATAGTGAAATCTTAAACTCTAAACCACTAATATTATCTGATAAACAAAAAGATTTTAACAAAGTGGACTTTTTGGTTTTATATTTTACTGTTGAAAATCAAAAACAATGTGATGATGTAATAAATGCTTATAAAAATCAAACTTCTTTAAATTCAAAAGATTTAACTAGAGGTTTATATTATCGAGGTATTAATTAATTTACTTATCAGGTGGGTGTTATTTTGAAAAAAAATATTTCATTTTTTATTTTCTTGATTATGGGTATACTATTAGGTGTAATTTTAACAGAAGTTGCAAACTTATACCCTTTTTTAAATTTTTTAACCATAGGTAAAACTATTGGTGTTGGATATCCTAATCCATTTACTGTGGATTTATCTATAATAAAACTTACTCTTGGATTTTCCATACATCTTAATTTAGCAACAGTTATTT
This sequence comes from Oscillospiraceae bacterium, assembly GCA_017887325.1. Lineage (GTDB taxonomy): Bacteria > Bacillota > Clostridia > Oscillospirales > Ruminococcaceae > Massiliimalia. Next base: position 12,334 of record JAGHIE010000009.1, read on the forward strand.
GTATCGTATTAAGTTTACTTTTATACAAAAAAATAGGAAAATAATTTGTAAAAAATTTCTTTGACAAATTTCTTGTTAATTGTTACAATAATAGAATAATATGTATTTATTTATACTCTTAGGTTGGAAAGTTGGAAATATATGTCCCAAATAATTGCAGTTACTTCTGGAAAAGGTGGTGCTGGTAAATCTTTTACTAGCGTTGGTATTGCAACAGCACTGTCTTGTTTAAAAAAGAAAGTAATTATATTGGAGCTTGATGTAGGCTTAAGATGTATTGATGTTATGTTGGGTATCGAAAACAAAATAGTTTACGATTTAGGTGATGTAATCAATGAAAATTGCAATATTTCAGATGCAATTGTAAAAACTAATGTTAACGATTATTTTGATTATATCCCTGCACCTACAAATATTGATACTAATTTTGATTTTGAAAACGCTTTGCAATGTATTAGAGTTTTAAGACGAATGAATTATGACTATATTATAATTGATACACCTGCTGGTGTTGGGCTTAGTCTTCTTTCTATAAGAAAACTTTCAGATTTAGCAATAATCGTCACAACACCTGACTTAACTTGCGTTAGAGATGGTGCTAAAGTTGCTTCTTTACTTGAAAGTTATGACTTTAAAAATTATAAATTAATCATAAATAAAGTACAAAAACAATCTTTTAAAAACTCACCTATTCATAATTTAGACGATGTTATGGACGGTGTTGGTGCTAGTCTTTTGGGAGTTGTTCCAATAGACGCACAGTTTGAAAAATGTATGTTTAATGGTATTCCTTTGTCTTCTAACGACAAAATATTAAGTATTTTTACTGCTATTGCAAAAAGAATTGAAGGAGAATACGTTTCTCTTATTATAGAAAAAATATAGGAGGTTTTACTGTGAATATTGCACTAATTGCTCATGACGCAAAAAAAGAATTAATGGTACAATTTTGTATCGCTTATTGTGGTATTTTAAGTAGACATACTCTATGTGCTACTGGTACAACTGGCAAATTTATTACTGAAGCTACAGGCTTAGAAATCCAAAGATTTTTAAGTGGCGTACAAGGTGGCTCTCAACAAGTTGCTTCTAGAGTTGCTTGTAATGAAATCGATGTTGTTTTATTCTTTAGAGATCCATTAACAACAAAAACTAACGAAGTAAGCGAAAACAATTTACTTCGTTTATGTGATGTACACAATATTCCAATAGCTACTAATATAGCTACTGCTGAAGTTTTAGTTCACGGATTAGAACGCGGAGATTTAGACTGGAGAAATATTGTAAATCCTAAATAGTTTTTATATATTTAAAAAGCTATGACAAAGAAAGAGTAGCAAAAATAAACACTTACAGAGAAGGCTTTGTTTGGTGCGATTAGCCTGTGTCACTTTTTTTGTGAAGACATCTTTTGAGCTTTTTCGGGTATCCTTCCGTTAAAAAGGACTTAATGAGAGATAATTTTTATCTAAATTAGGGTGGCACCACGATGGCTTAATGCTTTTCGTCCCTTGCATTTACGGGATGAAAAGCATTTTTTATTAAATAATTGGAGGGTTATTATGGCAAAAATTATTAAAGCACCTAGAGGTACTCAAGATATTACAGGTGCAGAAAGTTATAAATGGCAATTTGTAGAAAATATTGTAATTTCTACATCAAAACTATATGGTTTTAAAGAAATGAGAACACCAACTTTTGAAGATATGTCTTTATTCAAACGCTCTGTTGGTGATACAACTGATGTTGTACAAAAAGAAATGTACCAAGTACAAGCTGAAAAAGGTAAAGATTTATATGGTCTAAAACCAGAAGGTACTGCTGGTGCTGTTAGAGCTGTAATCGAAAAAGGATTATTAAACGAAGCATTACCTTTAAAAATTTGTTATCTAACTCCTTGTTTTAGACATGAACGTCCACAAGCTGGTAGATTAAGAGAATTCCACCAATTCGGTATTGAAATGTTTGGTCCTCAATCTCCTAGTGCAGATGTTGAAGTTATCAGTACAGCTAAAAATATCTTTGATATGATTGGTCTTAAAAATATAGAATTATATATAAACTCTATCGGTTGTCCTGTTTGTAGAGCAAACTATCACAAAGCATTGACTGAATTTTTCAGAACTAGACAAGAAGATTTATGTGGCACTTGTCAAGAAAGATTAGATAAAAACCCTATGCGTATTTTAGACTGTAAGAGCCCTGTTTGCTCTGAAATTTCTAAAGATGCTCCTGTAATTTTAGATTACTTATGCGATGAGTGTAAAGAACACTTTGAAGGAGTTAAAACAAGACTTGACAAACTAGGTATTGAATATAAAGTAAACCCAACTATCGTTAGAGGTTTAGACTACTACACAAAAACAGTTTTTGAATTTGTATCTAATGATTTAGGTGCTCAATCTACTGTTTGTGGTGGTGGTAGATATGACGGTTTAGTTGAACAAATGGGTGGTAATAAAACTCCTGCTTTAGGCTTTGGTATGGGTATTGAAAGATTATTACTTGTAATGGAAGCACAAGGCATTGAAATTCCAAAACCTATCGACTGTGAACTTTATATTGCTAGTATGGGCGAAAACGCTAACATCAAAGCTTGTGAGTTAACAAACAAACTTAGAGAAGAAGGTTTCTATGTAGAATGTGACCTTATGAACAGAAGTGTTAAAGCTCAAATGAAATATGCTAACAAAATAAATGCTAAAACTTGCATAGTTCTAGGTGATAGCGAATTAGAAAGTAAAAAAGCTAAACTTAAAGTAATGGCTACTGGTGAAGAAACAGAAATTGACTTTGAAAATGACTTAAGCCAAGTTTTACATGATATGAATGTAAACGAAATAGCAAATGCTTTTTCAAGTGAATTAGGTGCAGATGCTTTAAATACTTTAATAAACTTTAAAGGATAATTTTTACAAAGGAGAATAATATAATGGCAGATTTAATGACTGGCTTAAAAAGAACACATTATTGTGGCGATTTAAGAATTGAAGATGTTAATAGTCAAGTTACTGTTGGTGGCTGGGCACAAAAAATTAGAGATAAAGGTTCTTTAGTTTTCATCGACCTTCGTGACAGAACTGGCTTAGTTCAATTAACATTTGATGACAGAACAAAAGAAGAAGTTATTACAAAAGCAAAAACTGTTAAACCTGAATCAACATTAATGGTAAAAGGTACAGTTATTGCGAGAGAAGCTGTAAATAAAGATATTGCAACAGGTGAAATTGAAATTTTAGTTGATGAAATCAGAATTTTATCAATAGCTCAAACACCTCCTTTCCACATTGATGGTGGTAAAGTTAATGATGATATTGCTTTAAAATATCGTTACTTAGACTTAAGAAGAAGTCATTTACAAAAAAACATCAAAATGCGTCATGATATCGCAAAAGTTACAAGAGATTATTTCTACGACAATGGTTTCTTAGAAATTGAAACACCTATGATGATTAAATCTACACCAGAAGGTGCTAGAGATTACCTTGTACCATCAAGAATTCACAATGGTAAATTCTATGCTCTACCTCAATCACCTCAAATTTATAAACAACTTTTAATGATTTCAGGTTATGACAGATATATCCAACTTGCTCGTTGTTTCAGAGATGAAGATTTAAGAGCTGACAGACAACCAGAATTTACTCAAATAGACTTAGAAATGAGCTTTGTTGATACTGATGATATCTTATCAATGTTAGAAGGATACATTCATACTTTATTTGAAAAAGTTATGAATATTGATATCCCTACTCCATTACCAAGATTAACATACAATGAAGCTATGAACAGATATGGTTCTGATAAACCTGATACTAGATTTGGAATGGAAATTCAAGATATTTCTGATTTAGTTAAAGATTGTGGCTTTAGCGTATTTAGTGGTGCTGTTGCAGACGGTGGCAGTGTTAGAGCTATTGTAGTTAAAGATGGTGCTAAAGATTTAAGCCGTAAAGCTATTGATAAATTAACAGAACATGCTAAAGGTATCGGTGCTAAAGGTTTAGCATATGTTCGTTGGGTAGATGAAAAACCTACTTGCTCATTCTCTAAATTTATGACAGAAGACGAACTAAATGCTATCTTTGAAAGAATTGATTGCAAACAAGGTGACGTTGCTTTAATAGTTGCTGATAAAAACAAAGTTACACTACCTGTTTTAGGTGCATTAAGATTAGTTGTTGCTAAACAATTAGACATGATTCCAGAAGGATATAACTTCTTATGGATTACAGAGTTTCCTTTCTTTGAATGGGACGAAGATTCTCAAACTTGGCTTGCAATGCATCACCCATTCACAATGCCAATGGACGAATGTTTACAATATTTAGATTCAGACCCTGCAAAAGTTTTTGCTAAAGCATATGACTTAGTATTAAATGGTGTTGAATTATCAAGTGGTTCTATCCGTATCACAGACCCAGAACTACAACAAAAAATGTTTACAGCTTTAGGCTTAACAGAAGAAGAAATCGAAGCAAAATTTGGTTTCTTAGTAGATGCTTATAAATATGGTGCTCCTCCACATGGTGGTGCTGGTATCGGTTTAGACCGTTTATCTATGATTATGTGTGGTGCTGACAGCTTGAGAGATGTTATCGCATTCCCTAAAGTTCAAAATGCTAGTGAATTAATGAGCGAATGTCCTGCTGTTGTTGCTACTGAACAATTAGATGAACTTGGTATTTGTATTAAAGAAAAAGAAGATAAATAATAATAAAAGCACTTAAACTATTTTAGTTTAAGTGCTTTTTTATAACTATAAGCTATCTTCTCTTATATAAAACAATTTCAGAATTTTTGCCATTACAACTATACTCACATACAAGAATATATCTTTCATCGGCAACAACACCATAACATCTTTCGCTATTAGGTATTTCAATTTGATTGCCCCAATAAATATTATTATCTTTAAGAAATTTTATAGATTTCCCATTTTCTAATTTGTATTCTAAGTTTACATAAAATCCATTTAATAAATTAAGGTCTTGTACTTTCAAATTTTCAATATTAAGTGAGTTTATTTCATTAATTAAAGCATTTTTTGCATTATAAAACTCATCAAATCCACCTTTTTGGATATATTTTGCAGCAATACAATCTCCACCAAAAGGATGTCCGTCTGTCCTTATACAACCACCACAATCACCTTTTTTATGACAATTATTACAACAATCTAATCCGCAAATTGATGTCATAATCATTCCTCCCAATTATGCTCAATATCAAATTTAAAACTTTATTATGGTTCTGACCACTCTCCATCATATACCTTTAAATTTATTTCAGTACCTTTTGGAACATCAGCAGAAATTCCTATTGTATACTTTTCATTTTCTCTAGCTTGTTTATATATAATACTTCCACTGTTTGGCTCAAGGTCAAAAGATACTTCTTCTTTTCCTTGATTTATCAAATGTACAGTTATTGCAAAATCATTTTTATTTTGTAATGTTAAATCACCTGTTTTGGATATAATTTCTTCATCGCAGTAAAAAATTATATCATCACTATTTTCTGATTCCTCAATAGCTGTAACTGTACAAAGCCATTTGCTTCTCTGCTCATTATACTTTGAATTAGAACAAGCACAAAGTGTAACAATTAATATTCCTATGAGTATAACGCTTAATAACTTTCTCATAATATTCCTCCTTTATTATTTTTCTAATGTCATAAATACTCTTTTAAAACACATTTTTTAAAAAGAATGTAACCTTATCCCACATAAATAAAAATGGAACAAAACTTACTATAATGATTAAAAGTTCTAATAAAATATATTTTATTTTATATTTTAATTTTTTATATTCTTTAAAATTAAAATATAAACAAATAATACAAAGACAAAAAGAAATAAAACCACTAGCAACTGAAAATCCATATAAACGAGGGCTTAAATTTATTTCTCCAAAAGATACTATGCTATACCAAATAATTAGAGAAATTAACCCTAAACTACCCAACAGACTTATTAACATTGAAAAGAATATAATCTTTTTCATACTTTTTCCCCTAAAATTATTTTAATATTTCTACAATAAACATAACATATATTTACAAATACTATTGTAAACAAACTATAAACAATTCTTCTAAAGTTGCATACAATTATGCAACCTTTTTATTTTTTTAAGGGTATAGTGAAAGGGTTTATTCTTTAAAAACAATCGTATATAAAAATAAACAGAGTAAAGAAAATAAACTCTTTTAAAAAAGCAGAGAAAGCTACTTTAAACTCTCTCTGCCTTAAAAACAATATTATAAAGTTGACACCATACAACTTTTTTGGGTGGGGTATACAACTTTCTTGGTTGATACCATACAACTTTCTTGTACTAATAATATAGTATATATAATATAAGTAATAATATAGTAGTAATACACTACACAAATAAAATTTATATTACTTAACCTAATTTTATCTTTTCACAAATCTTATCTCCCATTTGTGATGTTGATAAAACATCTTCGCCTTTTAATGCTATATCAGCTGTTCTACAACCATCATTTAAAACATCATTAACTGCTTTTTCAATAACATTAGCTTCATCTGTTAAATTAAATGAGTATTTAAGCATCATAGCAGCTGATAATATAGTTGCAATAGGATTTGCTATATTTTTACCTGCTATATCAGGTGCAGAACCATGTATAGGTTCATACATACCTCTACCACCTTCGTTTAGAGAAGCTGAAGGCAACATTCCAATAGAACCTGTAATCATTGAAGCTTCATCAGATAAAATATCACCAAATAGATTACCTGTCACAATAACATCAAATTGACCAGGATTTCTTACTAATTGCATAGCAGCATTATCAACATACATATAGTCTAGCTCTACATCTGGATAATCTTTTGCAACCTTTGTCACAGTTTCTCTCCAAACTCGTGATGTTTCTAATACATTAGCTTTGTCAACACTTGTAACTTTTTTAGAACGAACTCTTGCCATTTCAAAAGCTCGTCTTGCAATTCTTTCAACTTCATATGTGCTGTAATTCATATCATCACAGCCCATAATTCCGTATCCATTTTCACTTTCTTTTCTATAATGCTTACCAAAGTATACATCACCTGTAAGCTCTCTGCAAACTACTAAATCAAATCCGTCGCCTATAATTTCTTTCTTAATTGGACAAGCATCTGCCAAAGCTTCATACATCATTGCAGGACGAATATTTGCAAATAAACCTAACTCTGAACGAAGTCCTAATAATGCTTTTTCTGGTCTTAAAGTGCTATCAACATTATCCCATTTTGGTCCACCTACTGCACCTAAAAGTACAGAATCAGCATTTTTACAAATGTCAATTGTTTCTTGTGTCAAAGGTACGCCATTCACATCAATTGAACAACCACCTGCTAAAACTTCTTTGTAGTTAAATGTATGACCAAATTTTTCCCCCACACAATTTAAAACTTTTATAGCTTCATCAACTATTTCAGGACCTATTCCGTCACCTTTTACAACTGCTATATTAAAATCCATAAATTTTACCCCTCTCTCTCTTTTAGTGATTTTAATAGTCCACCAGCTTTAATGATTGATTGAATAAATGGTGGAAATGCAACAGCTTTATACTCTTTATTCTTTGTTTCGTTATGAATAATTCCTGTGTCAAAATCTACTGATACGATATCACCCTCCATAATATCGTTAGCAGCTTCTTCACATTCTAAGATAGGTAACCCTATGTTTATAGCATTTCTATAAAAAATTCTTGCGAATGAACTTGCAATAACGCATGATACATTATTTTCTTTAATAACTAGTGGTGCGTGTTCCCTTGAAGAACCACAACCAAAGTTTTTTGTAGCTACGATAATATCTCCGTCTTGCACTCTTGATACAAAAGTATCGTCAATATCTTCCATTGCATGAGTTGCAAGTTCTTTTGGATCTGCAATATTTAAGTATCTAGCAGGAATAATTACATCAGTATCTACATTGTCCCCATATTTAAAAACTCTACCTTTTGCTATCATGATAATACCCTCCTTATTTTACATCAGCTGGTGAACAAATATATCCCATAACAGCAGATGCTGCTGCTACTGCTGGGCTTGACAAATAAACTTCTGATGTTATATGTCCCATTCTACCTATAAAGTTTCTGTTTGTTGTAGAAATGGAGCGTTCACCATGTGCTAAAATTCCCATATGTCCACCTAGACAAGGTCCACAAGTTGGTGTTGATACAATAGCACCTGCTTCAATAAATATTTGCATTAATCCTTCTAAAATACATTGCATATATACTTCTTGTGTAGCTGGAATAATTATTGTTCTTACTCCTTTTGCAACATGTTTTCCTTTTAGGATTTCTGCTGCAATTCTCATATCTTCAATTCTTCCGTTAGTACAAGAACCTATAACTGCTTGATTAATTTCTATTTTATCTAATTCATCAACAAATTTTGTATTTTCAGGAAGATGAGGACACGCAACTGTAGGTTTTAGTTCACTCAAGTTAATTTCATAAACTTCATCATATTCAGCATCTTCATCAGCTTCATAAACAGTTATTTCTCTGTTTACTCTGCCTTTCATATACATCATTGTCTTACTATCTACTGGGAAAATTCCGTTTTTAGCCCCTGCTTCGATAGCCATATTACAAATTGAAAATCTATCGTCCATAGATAATTCAGCTACCCCGTCACCTACAAACTCCATAGAACGATATAATGCTCCGTCTACACCAATTTTACCAATAATATATAAAATTATATCTTTACCTGAAATATAAGGAGCTTTTTTACCTGTTAAAACAAATTTTATAGCCGATGGCACTTTAAACCATGCTTTTCCAGTAGCCATGCCTGCTGCAAGGTCAGTAGAACCAACCCCAGTAGAAAAAGCACCAAGTGCCCCATATGTACATGTATGTGAGTCTGCACCAATAATTAATTCCCCAGAAGCTGTTAAGCCTTTTTCTGGTAATAGTGCATGTTCTATACCCATTTCCCCAACATCATAAAAATGTGTTATATTGTGGCGTTTTGCAAACTCTCTGCACTCTAAACATTGTTCAGCTGATTTAATGTCTTTGTTTGGTGCAAAGTGGTCCATAACCAAAGCAATTTTATCTTTATCAAATACTTTTTCAAATCCTGCTTTTTCCATTTCTCTAATTGCAACAGGACCTGTAATATCATTTGCAAGTGCCAAATCTATATTAGCCTCAATTAATTGACCTGCTTTAACTTCCTCTAAACCTGCGTGTTTTGCCAAAATCTTTTGTGTCATTGTCATAGCCATATTTTTATTCCCCCAAATTAATATTCGCTATAATATTTATTAATACCGTTTAAGTAAGCTTTTATAGATGCTTCAACAATATCTACTGCAACTCCTCTACCAGTTATCCATTCACTTCCGTCAATAGAAAGTTTTACAATAGCTTCCCCTTGAGCATCTTCACCCTCTGTCATTGCTTTTAAATTATAATCTTCCAAAATAATTTCTTTATCTACCATCTTATTGATAGCTCTGAATGCTGCATTTATAGGTCCATCAGAACCTGCAACTTTTTCAATAACTTCATCACCTTTTTTAACTCTTATTACAGCTGTTGAAGTAATTGTATTACCTGAATTTATAACAAAGTTTTCTAAAACAAATCTTTCTTCAAAATCTGTTACAGGTACTGCTACAACTAAAGCTTCTAAATCCCTGTCTTTAATAACTTTTTTCTTATCAGCCAATACTTTAAACTTTTTAAATGCTTTATCTAATTTTTCACTATCTAGGTTATATCCTAATTCTTTTAATCTATCTTCAAAAGCATGTCTTCCTGAGTGTTTTCCTAAAACGATAGCATTTTTAGTAATACCAACTGACTCAGGTGTCATAATTTCATAAGTTTCTTTATGTGCAAGTACACCATGTTGATGTATTCCTGATTCATGTGCAAAAGCATTAGCTCCAATAATAGGTTTAGTTGGCGCTACAGGAACACCTGTAATAGTTTGAATCATTCTACTTGCTCTGTAAATTTGAGTTGTATCTAAATTACATTCAACATTAAAGTATGGTTTTCTTACTTTTAATGCCATAGCACATTCTTCCATAGAAGCATTACCAGCTCTTTCACCGATACCATTAATTGTACATTCAATTTGTTCAATACCAGCCTCAACACCTGCTAAAGAGTTAGCAACAGCCATACCCAAATCGTTGTGACAATGACAAGATAAAATTGCATTTTCTACACCTTTTGTATGCTCTTTTATATATCTAACAGTTTTAGCATATTCATCAGGTACCATATATCCAACTGTATCTGGAATATTTAATGTTGTTGCACCTGCTTTTATTGCTGTTTCAAAAGCTTTACACAAAAAGTCTAAATCAGAGCGACAAGCATCTTCTGCTGAAAATTCTATATCACTGCAATACTTTTTAGCATACGCAACATGATGAGCAATACTTTCTAAAACTTGATCAGGTGTCATTTTTAATTTATATTCCATATGTAGTGGAGATGTTGCTAAAAACACATGTATTCTTGAAGAATTTGCTTGTTTTATTGCATTCCAAGCAGCATCAATATCTTTCTCTGCACAACGAGCCAAAGAACAAATAGTTGAGTCTTTAACTGTCTTTGCAATTTGTTCAATAGCACTAGCATCTCCTGGTGAAGCAATAGCAAACCCTGCCTCAATAATATCAACTTTCATTGCTTCTAGTTGTTTTGCTACCTCAATTTTTTCACTCAAGTTCATGCTACAACCTGGTGATTGTTCGCCATCTCTCAATGTTGTATCAAAAATCTTTATAGTTCTACTCATTATATAATCCCCCTCAATTTTTATAATTATATGATACCCATACAACAAAAAAGACCCCATCTCTTTTTTGTAAAAAGAGACGAAGTCTTATAAAATCTCCGCGGTACCACTCTAATTGTCAAAATCATTGACCACTCAGCGCATATCCCCTATATGCTTTCCTATAACGGTGGAATACCCGTTTTAGCTTACACAAAAAATCTTCAGCCAAACTGTTCCAAGGCGAGTTTCACAGTTTCTACGACTATCTTACACCAACCGATAGCTCTCTGCACATATACCTCTGTTACTTTACCTTTTCATCACATTTAAAAATATTGATTTTATTCTATTCTTTTTATTTAAAAATGTCAAGCATTTTTATTAATTTTTATACATTTTTATTTTTCTCTTAGTTTTTTTATCTTTTTATTTATCTGATTAAATTTAATTTTATTGTATAAAAATATTGCATACCATATTATCATAAAAATAAAAACAAAGATAAAAACAAAGATAAATGTTTCCTTAACAGAGCCATTAACCCAATGTAAATAATATGCAATAGGAATAACTGTAATAAGTTCAACTATTAAATAAATCAATGTTTGTTTTAACAAACTCCATTTTTCTAAATCCCATATAATTGACGCACCACTAGATATGGCACCTATAATTCCACAAAAAATAGTTTGTATTAAAACTGCATTTATAGTGTTTCCTACCTGTTGTACAAAAGATGGAACACAAGGGTAATAATTACCATCACCATAAATTAACGATGAAATTATTGATATAATATATCCTATTGCTATTCCACTCATAACCCCAGATAAACATCTTTTAAAAATTTGTTTTTTCATAAAATCACCCCTACATTCCCAAGATTTCTTTTAATTTTTTCATGCATCTTCTTGATACATATGTTGTTTGTCCATTAATCATTTTAACACTAATAGTCCCTACAAACTTAAAGTCAAAATAATCTACTTTTTCTAAATTAATTATCTCTGAGTTTGATATCCTAACAAATTTTAAGTTATCAAGCTGTTCTTCTATCTGATACAATCTCATTTTTATTGTATACTCACCATTATCTGTTTGTACATATACTTTTTGATTGCTAGAGTAAATTCTAATAATATCTACAGGCTTAATAATTTCTACTTTATCCTGCTTTTGCCCTGATATAACAACACTCTTGCTTAAAGATAAACTGTTAATAATTTGATTTACTTCATCGGTAACTTTATGTGTAATTATCAATACTTTTGGCTCTTTTTGATTAATGTCTAATTTAATCTCTAACTTCATTTTATTACCTCCTCTATGGTTAGTATAATAAATCTTAGCTTTTGTTTCCACAGATTTTATATATATGGTATATTTTAATATATAAGTGGCAAAAAAAGCTATATCCATAATGGATATAGCTTTTTATTAGGTTATCATTTTGTAGTAACTTTTTTATTTTCCGATATATAATCTTCACTCAAATAACTATCGGTATCAGTTGGTAAGTTTTTCTTTTTAAGAGAATTATTAACCCAAAATTTAATAGCTGTATATATTACTGCAAAACATGGAACACCAACTACCATACCAATAAATCCAAACATTCCACCTGCTACTAGTATTGCAAATATAACCCAGAAACAAGATAATCCTGTAGATTCACCTAATATCTTTGGTCCTAATATATTACCATCAAATTGTTGCAATATCAAAATAAATATCACAAAATACAAACATGTCATAGGATTAACCAATAATATAATAATAGCTGATGGTATAGCGCCTATAAACGGACCAAAAAATGGGATAACATTTGTTACACCTACTATAACACTTATTAATACGGCAAAAGGCCAATCAAAAATTATCATCACAATAAAGCATAAAATACCAATTATTAAAGAATCTATAATCTTTCCAACTATAAATCCACCAAAGATTTTATGAGTATGTTTTACTGATGCAAAAAAATTCTCTGCATAATCTTTTTTTGTTATAGCATAAACTATCTTTTTTATTTGTGCTAAGAATTTTTCTTTGCTATATAGCAAATATATAGATACTATCAAACCTATTAAAATATTTTTTAATACATTCAAAATACCAAAAACACTACTTGTTACACTTGTAATAATAGAGTTTATACTAGGTAAAATCGCATCCATTTGTTTATAAACACTATCTATATTTATTTTTAAATTCATAAGCACACTATCAACCATTTTTAAGTATGCAGGATTATCATCTAAAAGCTTATTAACTTTGTTTATTGTATTATCTAAATATACTGGTAAGCTTTCAACAAGCCCCATAATACTTTTTATAAGCTGAGGAATTACCATTCCAATTATAGTTGATATAATTAAAACTGTAAGTATGAGAGTTACAAATATACTCAATACTCTAGATAATTTCCAGTTTTTATGTGGAGTTATCTTCTTAGACTTTTTTTGAAAAAAGCTATAAAAACTATTATGAAATTTATTAACACCTGGAGTTAATAAATACGCAATTACAATACCATAAAGTATAGGACTTAAAATACTTAACCCTTTTGAAATTACCGAAGCAATTTTGTCCAAATTGATAAAAGCAAATATTGTAAAAATACTAGCCATAATAACAATAAATGCTGTTATTCCAAATCCTAAATATTTCTTATCAAAATTTAATTTCAAACAAAACTCTCCTTTAAACACAAAAAATAATAATTTATATTTTTATGTTAAAAATATAAAAGAGATAAAAAATTTATTTTTTAAATCCCACAATCATCATATTCTTGCCATTTTTTTCTATAAGCAATGTTATCTATATAAGTATATACACACAAAGCTGTTGTTATTATAGCTACTGCAAATCCAAAAATTAAAAGCACTTTAGCCATAGTAGAAGATGTGTCTGCTTTTTTAATTTGTTCTTTTTCATTAAGTAGTAATTTTCCTAATTCTTTTCTAAAATCTTTCATAGAATCTCCTCCTAAGTATTCTTATATGTATAATACAACTTAATAAAAATAATGTCAACAAATTAAAAAAGGGTACAAAAAAACAGACCTTAAGAGGTTGAAGGTCTGTTTAACAAATGCTTAAACGTTCGCATTTAATTTTGTTGCTAGTTGAGATTTTTTTCTAGCAGCTTTATTTTTATGAATTAAACCTTTAGAGCAAGATTGGTCAATTTTCTTTAAAGCAACTTTAACAACTTCTTCTTTGTTATCAGCGTTTGTAGCGATAGCAACTTCAGCATTTTTTAATACTGTTTTTAAGTTTGTTTTTAGAGCTTTGTTTCTTGCTGCTTTAGTTTTTGTTACAAGAACTCTTTTTTTAGCTGATTTAATATTTGGCATCAAAAGCACCTCCTTGAAATAAATCTATTGCTTTGTCACACAATAAATCGAATCATGTTTTCATAATCTAGTCTTGAGACACGAAAAGACTATGACAGCAATTAATATATTACCATTAAACTCAAGTAAAATCAAGTATTTTTATAAAAATTTTTCATAAAAAGGAGAAAATAGTATGAATTTAACAAATGAAGCTACTTTACCTCGCACAGATTTGGCAATTGAACAATTAAAACATATTAATGACAATAATTTATCAGGTGTTACAGAAGAACACTTTTCGCAAGATAATGTAAAGATAACTAAAATTACAATTACTGATGAAAATACTGCAAATAGCTTAAAAAAATCTTGTGGAACATATATTACTATAGAACCAACAAAATTTTCTAATACTCCACTATATTTTGAAAATGAAATAGAAGTTATTGCAAATCAAATTAATAGTTTATTGCCTAAAAACGTAAAATCAGCTTTAGTTGTAGGTTTAGGAAATAAAGATATTACTCCTGATGCTTTAGGTTCAAAGGCTATCTCTTATTGTTTAATAACAAATCACTTGCCTCACAACTTAAAACAATCTCTCGGATTATCTCATCTATTGCCAGTATGTGCTATTGCTCCTGGAGTTTTAGGACAAACTGGGATTGAAAGCAGTGATATTGTAAAAAGTCTATGTAATGATTTAAAACCTGATGTTGTTTTAATAATAGATGCCCTAGCTAGTAAAAGTGTAGAACGATTGGGGACAACTTTGCAAATTTCAAATTGTGGTATATCTCCTGGTTCTGGGGTATTAAATTCTAGAAAAGAACTGAGTCACAAAACACTAAATACAAATGTAATATCCATAGGTGTTCCTACAGTTGTAGATTTACAAACTATAGTTTCAGATTTTTCTGTTCGCTCACATTTACCAGTTCCATATATGATGGTAACTCCTAGAGAAATAGATTTGTTAATTGAACATGCATCAAAAGTCATCGGTTTTTCTATAACAAAAGCACTACAACCAAATTTGAGTATAGAAGAAATTTCTGGTTTAGTATCATAAATTTATAATTTAGATAATATACTTCTATATAGTATTATATATAGAGGTGATATGAGTGTTTATAACGGAAAGAAGCAAACGTTTTTATAAAACTATTGCAATAGTCTTATGTATAACTCTACTTTATAAACTCATATCTTTAACTGTTCCATTTATTTCAGATAAATTAAAAACCATAACTGTTGTTTCTGCCTCCCTATCATTTATTGACGGAGGAGTAGTTTTAGCAGAACAAACAATAACAGATTTTCAACACAACTCTAATGATACTCAAACTGAGGAAGTTATTCAAAATGAAAATTCTGTAGAAACCCAAAAAGAAAATAAACAGACAGATAAAGATAATGATGTACAAAAAACACAACAAAATGAAGAAATATCTATAACAGCTGAACCTCCAGCTCCTGCTAGACCAGCAAATGCGGGAGATATTTATGATAGTGTTGTTTCTGCTGGAAATAATAGCACTTTCTTAAATTTAGAATATGGGTCTGTAAAAAATATTTCACCATTATCTAATCAAGAATTGATAGACTTATCCAAACAACCATCACCTATCAAATTAGATGATACAGATGAGCCACAAGTATTGATATACCACACTCATGCAACAGAAAGTTATCAACCTTATGACTGTGACTGGTATGATTTATCTTATAATGCTAGAAATGTTGATAATTCTAAAAATATGGTTGCTGTGGGTAATATCTTAGAACAAAAGCTCAAAAATGCAGGCATAGGAGTAATACACGATACAACACAACATGACAACCCATCATATACAGGTGCATATAGTAGGTCAGAAACAACAATAAACAGTTATTTAGAAAAGTATCCTTCTATAAAAGTTATTTTAGATGTGCACAGAGATGCTTTGCAAGGAGATAATGTTATAACAGCACCAACTGTTGAAATTGATGGTAAAAAAGTAGCACAAATTATGATAGTTGCAACTCACGACAATAATTCTGGAACTCAACCTAATTATAAAGAAAACTTTAAATTTGCTAGTGCTGTTCAACAGACTTTAGAAAAGAGCCACCCTACAATTACAAGGCCAATGTTATTTGACGAACGAGAATATAATCAAGAAATGGCAAGTGGTGCTTTATTAGTTGAAGTTGGAGGTCACGGAAACACATTGAGTGAAGCTCAATATGCTATGAGTTATTTTGCTGATGCTTTAATAGATGTTTTAAAGCCATAAAAATACATTTAATAATTCAAAATTTCTTTTTATTATTGCAAGTTTTTTTATTAACTGGTATAATAAAATGTACTATAATTTTTAATGAATTAGAATGGTGGTAAAATAAAAATGGCAAATAATAAAAAGATGGTTGAAGCTATCACTTCAATGGAAGAAGATTTTGCAAAATGGTATACAGATGTTGTTAAAAAAGCAGAATTAGTAGACTATGCAAGTGTTAAAGG
Source organism: Oscillospiraceae bacterium (assembly GCA_017887325.1). Classification (GTDB taxonomy): domain Bacteria; phylum Bacillota; class Clostridia; order Oscillospirales; family Ruminococcaceae; genus Massiliimalia. The sequence continues at coordinate 28,969 of JAGHIE010000009.1, forward strand.
TTGTATGATTATCAGACCATATGGCTATGCTATTTGGGAAAATATGCAAAAAGACCTTGATGCTCGTTTCAAAAAAACAGGTCACGAAAACATTTATATGCCATTGTTAATTCCTGAAAGCTTACTTCAAAAAGAAAAAGACCATGTTGAAGGTTTTGCTCCTGAAGTTGCTTGGGTTACACAAGGTGGTGAAAATAAACTTGCTGAACGCTTAGCTATTAGACCTACTTCAGAAGTTTTATTCTGTGAACACTACCAAAAAATTATAAACTCTTACAGAGATTTACCTAAATTATATAACCAATGGTGTAATGTAATGCGTTGGGAAAAAACAACAAGACCATTCCTTCGTTCTTCTGAGTTTTTATGGCAAGAAGGTCATACAATGCACGAAACAGCTGACGAAGCTATGGAAGAAACATTAAGAATGTTACAAGTTTATAAAGATTTCTACGCAGAAACATTAGCTATTCCTGCTATTGTTGGTAAAAAAACTGATAAAGAAAAATTTGCAGGTGCATTAGCTACTTACACTATCGAACCTATGATGCACAACGGTGTTGCATTACAAGGTGGTACTTCTCACTACTTTGGTGATGGATTTGCTAAAAGCTTTGGTATTTCATTTACTGGCCGTGATAATAAACAACAATTCCCACATCAAACATCATGGGGTGTATCTACTCGTATGATGGGTGCAGTTATCATGGTTCATGGTGATGACAATGGTTTAGTTCTTCCACCTAAAATTGCTCCTATTCAAGTTGCTATTATTCCTATTGCAATGCACAAAGAAGGCGTTTTAGAAAAAGCTAATGAATTAAAAGCAATGTTAGAAGAAAAATTCAGAGTTAAATTAGATGATAGAGATAACTCTCCTGGTTGGAAATTTGCTGAATATGAAATGAAAGGTGTTCCAGTTCGTTTAGAAATTGGTCCTAAAGATATTGAGCAAAATCAATGCGTATTAGTAAGACGTGATAACAGAGAAAAAATTATTGTTTCATTAGATAATTTAATGGAAGAAATTCCAAAAGCATTACAAGCTGTACATGATGGTTTATATGAAAGAGCACTTAAAAACTTAGAAGAAAAAACTCATACAGCAAAAACTTTTGAAGAATTCTTAGATATTGCGGAAAACAAACCTGGATTTATTAAAGCTATGTGGTGTGGCGATGTTGAATGTGAAAACAAGATTAAAGATGCTACTGGTGGCGTTAAATCTCGTTGTATTCCATTTGAAGAAGAACACATTTCTGATGTATGTGTATGTTGTGGTAAACCAGCTAAACATCAAGTATTTTGGGGTAAACAATATTAATATTTATAATAAATATAAAAGATTAGTTCTATTTTGTAGAACTAATCTTTTTATTTTATAATTTATTTATAACACATAAAACAAAAAAGCTGTAAGAATTATCTTACAGCTTTAACTTTGGCTCCCCCTGTTGGACTCGAACCAACGACCCTGCGGTTAACAGCCGCATGCTCTACCAACTGAGCTAAGGAGGAATATGATAAA
>JAGHIE010000010.1 GCA_017887325.1 Oscillospiraceae bacterium
AAAACTACAAAAAGCATTTGACTTACTTGAAGAAGTAACAGTTCCACCAGTTGTAGATAAAACAGCGTTACAAGCATTAATGGACAAAGTTAATGGTTTAAGTGAAGAAAACTACACAGAAGAAAGTTTTGCTAATTTAATGACAGCTAAAGCAGAAGCACAAGCTGTGTTAGATAAAGCAGATGCAACACAAGAAGAAGTTGATAATGCTTTAGCAAAACTACAAAAAGCATTTGATGATTTAAAAGAAGTTTCAACACCAGAAAAACCAAATAAACCAGACAATAAACCAAATAACAAACCAAACAATCAAAATAAACCAAATAATGATGGTTCAAAATTACCAACAACAAGTGATGATGTACCTTTATTATTAAGTGGTATAGTAGCTGGATTATCTTTACTAGTTGGAATATTAACAAAGAAGAAAAAAGATATGTAGTTTAAATTAATTAAAAAAGAACTGATTATTTAATCAGTTCTTTTTTGTTATAACATAAATGATTTTTACTAATATTATTAAAATTATATAGGTAATAAATATAAATTAGGAGTAATTATAATGTTGTGATAAATTGTTACAGGATTTATATATATTGCTGAGTTTGTTAATATATTTAATTTATATAATAAAATTATTCAAAATAACTTGAATTATCGTCGTTTAAATGCTATTATTTAGGTACTTTGCTACATATGTATTGTACAATATGATATAACATATGCTTAGGAAATTTGATAAAAATAAAAAGGAGGAAGTTGTGTGTTTAAATCAAAAGGACAAAGAATATTTTCAGTTTTGTTAGCGGGTTTAATGGTAACTGCATCGATGAATGTTGGTGCTATAAAAGTATTTGCTCAAGAAAATCAAACTGAAACATATGAAATATACCCTATACCGCATGATATAGCTTACAGTAGTGGTGAATTTGACTTTTCTGGTAATATTAATGTTGTATATGGTGAAGGAATTGATGAAGCAACTAAATCTAGACTTCAAGAAGTTGCAGATTTAAAAGACAGCGAAACACTTTCAGAATCAACAGAAATAAAAGACGGAAAAAATATATTAATCGGTATTAGTGGCAAAGATGACGTTGTTAATGCTGAGTTTAAAAAATTGGGTATCACTGTAGATACAGAAGGATTATTTGAGTCTAAACTTTACTCTTACATATTATATGTTACAGATAATAATATAATCGTATTAGGAAAAGATGAGGATTCTGCTTTTTATGGATTAACAACTTTATATCACATTATAAAACAACTTCCTGACAATACAATTACCAGTTTAGAAGTAGAAGATTATTCAGATGTCGCTAGTCGTGGATTTATTGAGGGATATTATGGAAATCCATGGTCAACAGAAGATCGTGCAAAATTAATGGAGTGGGGTGGATATTATAAATTAAATTCATATTTTTATGCTCCAAAAGACGACCCAAAACATAACGCAAAATGGCGTGAGTTATATACACCTGAAGAAATAGAAACAAAGATTAAACCATTAGCAGAAGCTGGAAATAAGTCTAAGTGTAGATTTGTTTATGCTTTACATCCATATATGTATTCTCCAATTAATCACAATGACCCAGAACAATATAAAAAAGATTTAGCATCTATGCAAGCTAAATTTGAACAAGTTATAGATGCAGGTGTTAGACAAATAGCTATTTTAGCAGATGATGCTGCAAATGTTGGTGGTTCTAATTATATTAAAATGCTTACAGATATGACACAATGGTTAGAACAAAAAAGACAACAACCAGGATTTGAAGATTTAAAAATAATTTTACCATTCTGTACACAAGAATATATGTACAATGGAGAAAGCTATTATAAAGATTTTCCATCAAATGTTCAAATCGTTATGACTGGTGGTAAAGTTTGGGGAGAAGTATCTCAAGGCTTTACTGATACATTTACAAAAAATGCTGGTAGAGGTCCTTACATGTGGATCAACTGGCCATGTACAGATAACTCTAAAAAACATTTAATTATGGGTGGATTTAAAGATTTCTTACATGTAGGTGTAAATCCTGAAAATATTCAAGGTATCGTGTTAAACCCAATGCAACAATCTGAACCAAGTAAGGTTGCGATATTCGGTAATGCTTGTTATTCTTGGAACATTTGGGATTCTGAGGAGCAAGCAGATACAGCTTGGGAAAATTCTTTTAAATATGTAGACCACAATAGTGCTATTGAAACAGATGGGTCTAATGCATTAAAAGAATTATCTAAACATATGATAAATCAAGCAATGGATAGTCGTGTTAGAGTTTTACAAGAATCAGTAGAATTAAAGAAAAAGTTAACACCATTCAAAGAAGCTTTAATATCTGGTAATGTAGATGAAAGTATGATAGCTCAAATTGATGATTTAATAAATGAATTTGAAGTATTAGAAAATGCAACAGCAACTTATAACTCTAATGCTGGCGACCAAAGATTAAAAGAACAAATAGTTTACTGGTTAAACTGTTGGGAAGATACAAACTCAGCAGCAATAAGCTATTTAAATGCTATTAAATCATATATTAATGGTGAAGAAAATGATAAAATTTTCGATTTATATTCTGCAGGAAAAAATTCATTTGAAAAATCAAAAACATATGGTTTTAATTACATAGACCATACAGAATATGCAGAAGTTGGCGTACAACATATTGTTCCATTTATTAAAGCAATGGAAAATTACTTATCAGATGTTGTTTCTACTTTTGTAAATCCAGAAAAACAAATAATTAAACCTATCACAAATAGAAATGACCAAGCATCAATTAATGATATGATTGATGGAAATGATTCAACTTATGCACAATGGAAAAATCCTAATGAATCAAAAGTTGGAGAGTATATGGGTATAAGCTACCAAAAACCAATTGATGTGACAGAAGTTAAATTCTTAGTTTCAAATTCTGATAGTGGTAAGGTTAATGGTTTTGCTTCTTCTCATTTAGAATACACAACAGACGGTAAAAATTGGGAAACAATAGAAGGAACACAACAAGATAAACCAGTATATGAAATTAGTGCTACTAATTTATCATTGAAAGATGTAAAAGGTTTAAGAGTTATATGTGATAAAGATACTCCTGATATTTGGCCAGCTGTTAGAGAAATTTATGTAAATGGTAAACCTGTTAATTATGATCCAAACAAATATGAAAATAAAGTAATACATACAGAAGGTTATACACCTTCTCAAAATACAAGTGAATCTGCATTAACAGATGGTAATGATGATACTTTTGTTTGGTACTCAACACCTAAAGATGCTTCTAATGTAGGAGATTATGTTGGTATTGATTTGGGAAAAGTGATGACAATTGATACTGTTAGATTTATCATGGGAGCTAGTGGTAACGACCATTGGAATAAATATGATTTAGAGTATTCAACAGACGGTACTGAATATAAGAAATTTAAATCATATGAACAAGAAAATGATAAAAAAGTTGTTGAAGAAAAATTTGATAATATAGAAGCAAGATATGTAAGAGTTAAAAATACTGAATATAAAAAAGTATGGCTAAAAATGTCAGAATTTAAAGTAGTTCCTGTAGTTGATAGTGTAGATACAAATAATGAGTCATTAAAAGATTTATCTGTAGATAAAGATTTTGATACAATGACAATTTCAACTAAAGATAATATTACTTTAAACAAAGGCGAATATATTGGCATAGATTTAGGTCGTATTAGAGATATTAACAATATAGATATTCAAACAACAAATGGTGATGCGTTAACACTAGAAGTTTCTAAAAACTATGATTCTTGGACAACAATTAATAGAGGAGTACAAGAAAACTTAAATGCTCGTTATGTTCGTTTGATAAATAATACAGATGAAGCGGTTACATTTGATTTAAATAAATATGAAATAAAAACTTTTGAAATACAAACTCCATTTTTACATTCTTCAAATGTTGGAATAAATCCTTCATGGGGTGTAAGTGAAGATAGCCGTAATAATGGAGGAGCGTTTGATGGAAAAGTTGATACAACAACAGAGTTTGCTGATTTTCCACAAAAAGATCAATATATCATTTATGATTTGGGACAAGAAAGAACTATTAGAAAACTTCAATTAATAAATCAAGATAGCGCAGTAAACTATATTAGAGATGCTGAAATTTTAGTATCAAATGATATAAATGGTGATTGGACAAAAGTTGTGACAATTGGTGACGGAATTGAAAACAAATCTGATGCTAATGTTAAATGTATTGATGCTACAACAGAAAGTGGAACAGCTATTTATCCAGATAGAATTTCAGCTTATCCAAACAAAGTTGCAGTTACTGGAGAATTACAAACACCTGCAACAGCTCGTTACTTAAAAATTAATTTTACAGCTTCTAATAATAACAGAGCAGTATTATTTAATGAAATTTTGATTAATGACGGAGAATATGTCTCAGTATCAAATGACCCTACATTTGAATCTAATGTTATAGAAGTTGCTGGTATGATTCCTCAAAATATGATAGATGATAATTTAAATACATCTTATCGTCCTAATACAAAAGAAAATGGTTATATTAAATATACATTATCTGAAAAACTAGATGTATCAAAATTAAACATTATTCAAAATGGAGAAGCAAGCAATGCTACAGTAACTTTATTAGTTCAAAAAGATGGACAAGAACCAGAAAGTGTTAATGTTGGTACATTATCAAAATCATTAAATGAGTTCTTTTTACCATTTTGGGATAAACTTTTAGAAGTAAGAATTGATTGGGAAGCAGAAAAAATTCCTACAATAGATGAAATGATTTTTATTAATAATGATATATATGGAACAGACCATTCAGAGTTAGATACTGCTATTAAAAATTGTACAGTTGAAGAAAGCGAGTATACAACATCAAGCTATCAAGAATTTAAATTAGTATATGATGAAGCTGTAACAGTAAATGAAAATTTACAAAGCACACAAGAACAATTAAATCAAGCTAAAGAAAAATTAGAAACAGTATTTACTAAGTTAGTTAAACGAGGAGATGTTTCATTAATTCAAGCAGAATTAGATACTATTTCACAATTAAATAAAGAAGATTATACAGTAGATTCTTGGGAAAAATTACAAATAGTAGTTAATGAAGCTAATAAATTATTAGAAAATCAATCTGAAGTAAGTGTATCTCAAGTTGATGAAATGGTATTAAAACTTCAACAAGCTAAAACAAATTTAGTTTTAGTTGATAATGTAACTAAAGATGATTTACAAAACTTAATTAATGGATTAGAAAATACTGATACATCAAAATATATGAGTCAAACAGTTAAAGATTTTGAAGAAGCTTTGGCAAAAGCTAAAGAAATAGTTGAAGCACAACAAGCTGCACAAGAAGATGTTGTTAAAGCCTACTCACAACTTCAAAATGCATTTGATAACTTAATATTAAAAGCAACAGAAGAACAAATTAATCAATTAAAAGACTTAATAAATAGTTTTAAAGAAAGTTCTTATACATCTAATTCATGGAAAGAATTTGCTTTAGTTATTGATGAAGTAAATAAAGCTTTAGAAAGTGAAATTTCATCAGTTGATGTAGATAATTTAAAAGAAAAAGTAGATACTGCAAGTAAAAAACTTATTATAAAAGGTAATGTAAGCAGAGTAGAAGAACTATTAAACATGATTCCTTCATTAGATTCTTCAAAATATACTAAAGATAGTTATAATAACTTAATGAACGTAGTAAAAGAAGTTAAAGAAAGATTAAAAGATAGTGGTAATCTTTCTCAAGATGATGTTAATATATTAGTTGATAAATTAGAAAGTGCTTATAAAGCATTAATATCAGTTGATAATAACAGCAATAGTAGTAATAATAATTCTAATAACACTAATAATGGTAATAACAATAATGTAGTAAATACAGCTGACAAAGCTAATTTAGCTCCAGCATTAATTGCTTTATTAAGTATGTTGTCATTAACAGTTATTATAAGAAAAAAGAAATTATTTGATAAATAATTCATCTAAAATTAATTAAAAGAAAAAGGATAATCTTTTGAAAGATTATCCTTTTTTCTTTTTCATTTTGTATATTTTCTAATACTAGAAAATAACATATAAAAAGTATATAATAAAATAAAAGGTTAAATACTGATTAAGTTTGTGAAGTATAAAAATAGGGAGTTAATTAATATATTTATGAATGAAATAGCAAAAAGAATACTAGACTTAAAACATAAAAAACATTTGTTAATTACAGGTGAAAAACAAATTGGAAAATCAAGTTTATTCAGCTTTTTTAAAAAGAATGACTATATTTCTACTAATTTAGTGAAGAAAAACAATTATCCTTGCAAAGTTATTCTTAATTATAAAGATAAAGTATTAACAATTGGTGAGTTTGTTGATGGTAAGATGTGTCCTAATATTACTCAGTTAGACTTAGCATCACAATTTTTAGATGAGTTGATTGCTTGTGATGATGAGTTTGTATATATAGATGAAATAGGATTTTTAGAAAGAACTTCTCAAAAATATGTAGATAAATTAAAACAATTATTTGAGAAAAAACGAGTTATAGCTTGTATAAGAAAAGATGAACATGATTTTTTAAAATATTTTTATAACTTAGAAGATGTATTATTAGTTGAAATGAGCGTAGAAAAATCAGACTTAATTTTATTACCATCTTCTTTAATCCAAAATTATAAAATAGATGTTAATTACTTTAATAGAGTGTTAGTTCTATCAGAAGATAAAATAATTACTAATACTATTAATAATTTAAACAATAATCAAGGATTTATTTTGATGTTTGAAAATCAAATATATGAATATAATCAAAGAATATATATGTTAGCATTATTATCAAGAATATTTCCTAAAAAAATAATTAGGTTTAAAAGTAATGATAAAAATCTAGCGCCGATATATATACCAAATAAGTACAAACAAGAATTTATTGATGAATATACTAATAATCTTAATGAAACTGTATTGAAAAAATATATTAACGAAACTATTTATTTATAGATGATTTTATTGCAAATAAAAAGACAGCACTAAGATAATTAATATCTTAGAACTGTCTTTTATGATAATTAACCCTTTATAAAAAAAGTATATATACTATCGATAACAATAATTACGGCTAATATGATAGTTGTAATAAATAAAGATTTGTTAGAGAGTTTTTTTACAATCTTTTCAAACATAGGTTGTAATACATATAAAAATATCATACCACCAATACCAAATCTAATACTTGGATTTAAAGCTATTCTGCCTTCAAAATTAAATGCGAAACGATTATAATCCCATAACCAACTGCCAGTAATCATTTCCATTATGTAACTTCCAATCAACTCTACAACTGTGGTTATTATAACGATACCTAAAAATACTAATATAGGTGTTATACAAAGTTTACCTAAATATATTTTTTTCTTCTGAAGTTTTTGTAATGAAAAAATAAGTAATAAAGCACCTACACCATATATTACACAGTAAGGACCGAACAATACGCCCCTGTTAGAAAAACCCCAACGATATACAACAACTTCTAAAAAAACTTCATATAACCAACCAATTACTGAATACATTATAAAATATAAAAAATATTGACTTGTCTTTTTTAACATTTTTATTTACCTCCCTTTTTAGTATACTTCGCTATTTTATCATAAAATAAGGATATTGTCACTTAAAATATTACAATTGAATATAACAGGTTAGCTTAATTGACATTGATATATATAAACATTATAATTATGGTGGATTATTGTATAGTATTAAAATTTAAATTATTATTATAATAAAAAGGGGATTGATATATTATGTGTATAGATTACTATAATATAAAAAAATTACCTGATTTTCCATTTTTAAAAGAAAAAAAGCATATAATTTCAATAGTAGGAGCAGGTGGAAAAACTTCTACTATGTATTCAATGGCAAAATATTATGCTAAACGAGGACTAAAAGTTATTGTTACAACATCGACTCATATTAGAAAACCTTATCAAATCCCTTTAGTTAAAAATGAAAAAGAACTAGAACAAGTATGGGAAAATGGTGATTTTGCTGTTATAGGAAAAGAAACAACAAACAACAAGCTTTGTATGTTAGAATATGAAGAACTGAAAAAATATTTATTAAAAGCAGATATTATATTAATCGAAGCAGATGGGGCTAAAGAATTACCTTGTAAAGTACCTAGTGATAATGAACCTGTCATCATACCTGAAAGCGATATAGTTATTGGTGTTGTTGGATTAGACTGTTTAAATAAACCTTTAATAGATGTTTGTTTTAGAATAAACAAAGCAACTGATTTATTACAAAAACAACCTAATGATTTAATGACAATAGACGATATTTATAAGATTTTAGTTTCTTCCAATGGAAGCAGGAAAAATGTTAATAATAGAGATTTTTATGTTGTTTTAAATAAATGTAGTAATGAACAATTGAATATGGCTAACGAGTTAGCAAAAAAATTAGAAAAAGAAATAAAAAAAGAAAATATTGCAATTGTAATGAAAGAAGGTTAGTATATATGGCTGAAAAATTATTTTGTAGTGGCGGAGGTTGTACTGCTAAGCTAGGTGCTGGTATTTTATCTAGAGTATTAAGCAAATTACCTAGAAATAATACAGATGAAAATTTATTAGTTGGATATGATAGTAAAGATGACGCAGCTGTTTATAAAATTTCAGATGATATTGCAATAGTTGAAACACTTGATTTTTTTCCACCTATGTTAGAAGACCCATATATTTATGGAAAAATTGCAGCCACAAACGCTTTGAGTGATGTTTATGCAATGGGAGGAGTTGTAAAAACAGCTTTAAATATTGTGTGCTTTCCTGAAAAAATGGATTTGAATATTTTAGGAGAGATTATGCGTGGAGGTTTAGAAAAAGTAAAAGAAGCAGGAGCTAGTTTAGTTGGTGGCCATTCGATTAATGATAGTGATGTAAAATATGGCTTGTCTGTTATGGGTGTTGTTAACCCAAATAAAATATATCCAAATAATAATTGCCAATTAAATGATAAATTGATTTTAACCAAAAAATTAGGAGTTGGTATAATTTGTTCTGCAAATAGAGTAGAACAAGCGTCAGAAAAAGCTATGAACGAAGCAATATCCTCAATGACTACATTAAATAAATATGCTTCTGAAATATCACATAATTATGATATTCACGCTTGTACAGATATAACAGGATTTGGATTTTTAGGTCATTTACATGAAATGTTAGATGAAAAATATTCTAGCAAGATTTATGCTAAAAATTTACCAATAATTGATGAAGCTTTAGATTACGCTAATGAATTTTTAATTACATCAAGTGGACAAAAAAATAGAAATTATATCAGTGATAAAGTCTTATTTAATAATGTGGATTTTGCTTTGGAAGAAGTTTTATTTGACCCTCAAACTTCAGGTGGATTGTTGTTTTCTGTGTCTGATAAAGATGCAATAAAATTTTTAGAGCATTTAGAAAAAGAAGGTATTTGTGCTAGTATAGTTGGAGAAATTATAAAAAAACAAGATAAAGAAATTTATGTGGAGGGATAATATGATTAAAGTAAATGCAATAGGAGATACATGTCCAGTTCCTTTAATAAAAGCTAAAAAAGCTATTGAACAATTGAACGGAAGTGGTCAAGTTGAAATTTTGGTAGATGATGAAATTGCAGTTCAAAATTTAACTAAAATGGCTGTACAAAAGAAATATGCAGTAAAATCTACAAAACTTGATGACGGAACATATCAAGTTTTAATGTCAGTAGGACAAGATATATCAGAGGTTGATGAAATTAAAGAGATTAACTGTAATATAGACAATAATCAAGAAACAGTAGTTGTAATTTCTTCTAGATACATGGGTGATGGAGAAGAAGAATTAGGAAAAGTATTAATGAAAGGTTTTATTTATTCTTTAACACAACTTGATATATTACCAAGAACTATTATTTTTTATAATTCTGGAGCATTTATAACTTGCGAAGAAAGTGAACAATTAGAAGATTTGAGATATTTAGAAACACAAGGTGTAGAAATTTTAACATGTGGAACTTGTATGAATTATTATAAACTGGAAGGTAATTTAAAAGTAGGTAGCGTAACTAATATGTATGTTATTTGTGAAAAAATGATGAGTGCAGGAAAAGTTGTAAAACCATGATTTATTTAGATAATTCAGCTACTACTTTATGGAAACCTAAAGAAGTGAGTGATGAAATAATCAATGCATTAAAAACTTTAGGTAATAGTGATAGAGGAGCTCATGAAACTACACTTATGGCTTCTAGAACTATTTATAATACAAGAGAGGAATTAGCAAGATTATTTAATATAGATAATCCATTAAATATAGCTTTTACTTCTAATGCTACAGAGGCTTTAAACATAGCAATTTTTGGAATATTAAATTCTGGTGATCATGTAATTACGACTGTTTGTGAACATAATTCGGTTTTAAGGCCTCTTTATCAAAAGGAAAAAGAAAATGTTGAGATTTCTTTTTTACCGATTGATAAATTAGGAAATATTTGTTACGAAAACTTAGATGAATATTATAAACCAAATACAAAAGCTATAATAGTGACACATGCATCAAATGTAGTTGGTAATGTTACTGATTTAAAGAAAATTTCTGATTTTGCAAAGCTTCATAACTTAATTTTAATTGTTGATGCAGCACAAACTGTTGGGGTTTTACCAATTGATGTTAAAGAATTAGGTATAGATGTGTTATGTTTTAGTGGACATAAAGGTTTATTAGGACCACAAGGTACTGGTGGAATATATGTTAATCCAAAAGTTAAAATTAGGCCTTTAAAAGTAGGAGGCAGTGGAATAGAAAGTTATTCTAAAAATCAACCTTTATCTATGCCAACATTGTTAGAAGCAGGAACATTGAATGGACATGGTATTGCTGGATTATATGGTGCATTACAATATCTAAAAAAACAAGGCATTGAAAAATTACATCAATCGGAAATGAAGCTTGCAAATATGTTTTATCAAGGTTTAAAAGATGTTCCTAATATTACTTTTTATGGTGATTATCAAGCACAGAATAGAGTTCCTATAGTATCATTAAATATCAATAATATCGATTCACAGTTAGTAAGTGATTGGCTTTTTGAAGATTATGGTATTTGTGTTAGAGCTGGAGCTCACTGTGCACCATTGATGCACAAAGCATTGGGAACTATTTTGCAAGGTGTTGTAAGATTTAGTTTTTCTCATTCTAATACTGAACAAGAAGTTGAGTTAGCAATAAAAGCTGTAAAGGAGTTAGCAAAACAAAATGAGACCTAAAGTAGATTGTTTTATTATTACTTTTGATACTACATCTCATGCTATTGCTATGGAAAAGTATTGTAAAGAACATCAAATAAAAGGAAGATTAATTCCTGTTCCTGCTACAATTTCAGCAGGGTGTGGGATTTGTTGGAAAATGACAGAAGAAGATTATATGAGTAATCAATCACAAATACAAAAGATTGATTACAAAGAAATACATTATATAAAATTATAAGAGGTCAAAAATGAAAGATATTATCATTGTTAGAGGTGGTGGCGATATTGCTACCGGAACAATTAGTCGTTTGTTTAAAGCAGGTTTTTTAGTATTAGTATTAGAAACTGAAAATCCTACTGCTATTAGACGACAAGTTTCTTTATGTGAAGCGATTTATCAAAAAGAAATTACTGTTGAAGATGTAACAGGTGTATATGTTAAAGATTTGCAAGAAGTTTATAAAGTTTGGAACGAAGAGAAAGTACCAATATTAATAGACACCAAAGGAAATTCAATATCTCAAATTAAACCTGATATTGTAGTAGATGCTATTTTAGCTAAGAAGAATTTAGGAACTACTAGAGATATGGCACCATTAACTATTGCTTTAGGACCAGGATTTTGTGCAGGTGAAGATGTTGATATTGTTATTGAAACAAAAAGAGGACACAATCTAGGTAGAATATTACTAAAGGCGAAGCAATAAAAAACACTGGAATACCAGGAGATATTAAAGGATATTCAATTCAAAGAGTTATTCATTCTCCTGCAAGTGGTATAATTAACCATGTCAAAAAAATTGGTGATATAGTCGAGCAAGGAGAAGTTATTGCTTATATTGAAACAGAAAATAAAACAGTAGAAGTTTTAGCAACTATTGATGGTATATTAAGAGGGTTAATTAGGGATAAATTTAGCGTTAATAAAGGATTGAAGATTGCTGATATTGACCCTAGAAAAGAAGAAATAAATAATTGTTTTACTATTTCTGATAAATCTAGATGTATTGCAGGAAGTGTTTTAGAGGTTGTTTGCAAATATTTTAATGAAAAAAGAGGGTAAAAATGAAAGAATTATATCAAATTATTAAAACAAGAGAAAATAATTTTAATTTGTTTTTAGCAACCGTTACAAATGGAGAATTTGCTAAAGAAAAGATATTATTAGGCGACAATAAAGTAATATGGAAAAGTAGTGATAATGACTTTTTAAACTCTTTAGCACAAGAAATTTCAAATCATTCAATAACTGAGTTATTCACATATTGTGATAATGAAATATTTATTGAAAAAATTGGTGGAAGAAAAACTTTAATTATATGTGGTGCAGGACATGTAGCATTATCTGTTGTTAAATTGGCAAAGATGATAGGTTTTTATGTAATAGTTATTGATGATCGAGAAGAATTTACAAATTCTGCTAAAACAGCAGGTGCTGACGAAGTTATTTGTGATAGTTTTGAAAATGCTTTAAATAATATTAAAAGTTCAAATGATACTTATTATGTTGTTGTTACAAGAGGACATGATTTTGACAAACAATGTGTTGAAATTGCTTTAAACAAACCAAATGCTTATATTGGTATGATGGGAAGTAAATCTAAAGTTACTACTATTAAGAAAAAATTAATTAATGAAGGATATGACAAAGAAAAAATAGATAGAGTTAAAGCTCCTATAGGATTAGATATTGGAGCAGAAGGTCCTCAAGAAATAGCAGTTGCTATCATATCTCAAATTATTGAAATAAAAAATATAAATAAAAGCGTAAGTTTTTATAGTGAAGAAATATTAAACAGTTTAATATCAAAAGAAAATAATAAAAGACAGGTATTAGCTACAATTATTCATAAAACAGGTTCAACACCTCGTAAAGTTGGAACTAAAATATTAATTAACTCAGATGGAACATTTGTTGGTACAATTGGTGGCGGAAAGGCTGAAAGCTTTGTAATTGAAGAAAGTATTAAACTAATGTCTAATGAAGATGAAAAATATAAAACAGTAAAAATAAATATGTGTAGTAATGGTGAAGATGGACAAGATATGATTTGTGGTGGAAATATAAAAGTTTTCTTAGAATTGATTTAGTTTAAATATTTATAAATAAGAAAAACATTGTTCAAATTAATGAACAATGTTTTTTATTTATAATAATATTTTAGTATTTACCTACTTCTTTTACTTTTTTAATTATATGTTTAAAGTTATCCAAAGAAACATCATTTGGTATAGAATGGTCTGATGAGAAAATATATCCACCGTCTTTTTTTAAAGTAGGAATTAATCTATCTATTTCAGCTATTATTTTATCTTTGTCTTGCCATAATAAAGCATTTATACCACCATGTAATACTATCTTATCACCATATTGTTGTTTTAATTGTATTGGGTCCATTCCAGCTTTTACTTCTAGAGGATTTAAGGCATCAACACCAGCATCTATAATACTAGGAACGAGTGTTCTAATATCTCCACATGAGTGCAAGTGAGCATAAATTCCTTTATTATGTGCCCATTCACAAGCTTTTTTATGAAAAGGTTTTTTAATTTCATTGTACATAGTTGGTGAAAAGAAAGTAGTTCCTTTATAACCCATGTCGTCTGGCCAAAATATTTCATCAAATCTATATCCAGCGTCCCATATCATGTCAAATAGTTTGATACAGTTATTTAGGTATGTATCAATCATATCTTTTTCCCATTCAGGATTTTCCATTAAAGCTATAAGAAGTGTTTCAGTTCCTACCATCCAAGAATGAGTAACATCAAACCCAAACCAAAAATTCGCAGATAAAAAACTACCTTCTTTTATCCAACGAGGATAATTTTCTTTTAAGTAATCCCAATTAATACGGTCTGGTGTACAAGTCATTCGTTTTTTTGCTTTTTCCCATGCTTCCTCTGTAGTAACAGTAAAATCTAAAAATTCTGGTGTGGAATCTAGTTCTTTAAATTGTTTTAAAGTAACACCCCAAGGAGTTGTATAAATTTGATAACGATCAGTTTCTTCTAATATTTTTTCTTCGTACTGAGGGCTTATATCAACAGATATATATTCACATTTGTCAATATTAAAATAATCTCTCCAATCTACATTTTTAGGCAAACCTTCTTTGTGCCACCTAGATAATGTTCCTGCCCATGGATTATCTATAATGGGAATTCTATCAGCTTCTTTGTGAGCATACATACGCAAAAATCTTTCTTTACTAGTCATTTTTCATATCTCCTTTATTGACTTAATGTGTACCTAAAGTATATTATTAATATAATAAAAAAACAATGCACTTAATTTTAGAAAAAGATATTCTTTTTTTGTATAATAATTAGAACAAAAAACTTAGTAAAGTATATAAATTTAAATTTATATAGAAAAATTAAAACATATTGACAAATAAAAATATATAGATTTGTAAATGTATTGTATTTACTTTTTATTTTCTATAAAATATAATTACAATTAAATTTTATAACAATAATTATTTTAAAAGGAAAATTATAATGAAAAATTATGTAAGATGCGTGATTTCAAAAGTATATAAATTGATAAGGCAAACTCCAATTTTTTTAAGACTTTTTACAGGGTTTGTGATAGTTATAATTATAACTGGAATTTTTATGACAAATTATATTTATAAAATAACTGAAAAACAATTTTATACAACAGGAATAAATTATGTGTATGAAAACTTAGAAAATAATGTTCAAAGGACATATAACAAGATTAGAGAATATGAAAATAGTGTAGAAAAAATAATATATAACGAAACTTTAATGGCTTCAATAATTAATAATAGTGTAAGCGAAGAAAAAATACAGGAATATATTTTTGATTGGAAATCTTCGATAAAATCAGAAGCAATTTTTATTGTCACAGAAGATAACTGTTATGGAGAAAAAAGTGGAGTGAATTTTGTAGACATTGATAAGTTTAGAAGTTCTCAACTTTATCAAAAGTCAATGATTGAAAATAATATACAGTGGTTTAATACGATAAAAGAAAATGATGTTTATTACGCTAATGAAAAAAAGAATAGTTATATAGGAAACTATATTACAATGACTAGTCCAATAAGAATAAATGGAGAAACGCAAGGATTATTAGTTATGTTAATAGATGTTGCAAGATTATCAGGACTTGCAAGTGTTAATAAATTATATAATCAAGATTTGTTTTTAACAGATGAAAATGGAATTATAACATATCTAAGTTCGGATTATGTTTATAGAAATTATGATAAAGATATTTTTAGCAACTGTATAAAAAGTGAAGATAAATTATACGAGTCAGAAGTAGACAATGAAGATCTAATTTTAGTACCTCAAAAACTAGGTAGAGGAGATTGGTATGTTGTTAGTGTTGTAGTTAAAGATGAATTACTAAAAAGTTCATATGAAGTACAAAAATTTATATTAATAATATCTTTAACAGGAATAGTAATATCTTTAATTATTTGTATAGTCGTTACTTTAAGTATTTACTATCCATTAAATAGATTAAAACAAGCCATGAGCAAATACGCACAAAAGGACTTTTATATGGATTTTACAGATGTTGGGAAAGACCAAATTGCTCAAGTTAGTAATATATTTAAAAGCATGGTAGAGCGTATAAGAACATTGGCTAAAGAGCAAGTAAATTCACAAAAAGAGATAGGAAAAGCTAGATTAAAACAAAAAGAAAGTTATTTAAGTGCTTTGCAAATGCAAATTAATCCACATTTTTTATATAATATGCTGGATTTAATAAGATGGAATATTGTAACTTTAGAAAATGGTAATGGTAGAATAAGCCGTATGATTAGTGGATATTCAAGTTTATTAAGATACAGTATAAAATTGGGTGATACATATGCAAAATTAGAAGAAGAAATTGAGCATGCACACAAATATATAAAAATTTTAGAATTATTGTATGATAAGCAAATTAAATTTGAGGTAGTGTGTAATGATGATAGTATAAAAAAATGTCTTGTTACAAAATTGTTATTACAACCAATAATAGAAAATACTATTACACATGGTAAAATTCATCTCACAGAAGAACCATTTATTAAAATCGAAGTATTTAAAGAAAATGAAGAAATTATAGTATCTATAACTAATAACGGAAAAAGTATAACAGAAGAAAAAATGAATGAGTTAAACAACTTGTTTGAAAAGAATGATGATAATTATGTAAGAATAGGACTTAATAATGTTAATAAAAGGATAAAATTATTATTTGGAGAAAATTATGGATTAAAAGTATTAGTGTACAATGGAATGACTTGTATTAGAATGAACATTCCTGCTATTTATTATACAGAGGAGAAATAATTATGTTGTACAAATTACTTATAGTTGATGATGAAGTTTTCGTGGCAGATAGTTTATCTAAATATGTTAATTGGAATGATGTTGGATTTGAAGTTATAGCAACTGCATATGATGCTGATATGGCTTTGGATATAATAAAAAATCAAAAAGTAGATGTTTTATTAACAGATATTATTATGGGAGATAAAACAGGTTTATGGCTTATAGAACATGCCATAGAGATACAAAATGATTTAAAATGTATAATTATTAGTGGACATGAACAATTTGATTATGCAAAGACAGCTATCAAATTAGGTGTTTATGATTATCTTACAAAACCAGTAGATTTTGATGAATTAGAGCAGTTATTTTTAGAGTTAAATAAAAAGATGTCTAAAAATAATGACTCATTAGATGAAACAATAAATCAAAGTGAAGATGATAAAGAAGAAGGAATAATAATTAACAATGTAAAAAAATATATAGATATTCATTATGGGGAAGAAATACATTTAAATAATTTAGCAGAACAAGTTTATGTTCACCCAACCTATCTAAGTATTCTTTTTAAGAAAAAAACAGGTAGTAATTTTAAAGACTATGTGACAAAGGTTCGTATGGAAAAAGCAAAAGAAATGTTAAAAGATTTATCTCTTAGAATATCAGATATAAGTAACAATGTAGGATATGAAAGCTCTAAACATTTTAGCAAAGTATTTAAAAAAGAAATAGGCGTTACACCTAAAGATTATAGAAATAATTTTTAGAAAATAAATAAAAAAGCTCCGAATATTCGGAGCTTTTTTATTTATTTAAAATTGTTATTATATTGTGGAACAGCTTGTTTGTTAGCATCATTTTCATATTGTATAAAAATATCTTCAATATTAGAATTTGTATCGGTCATTATTTTTTGTACCGCTCCATCAATAAAAGGAGCAATAATAGATGAGCCATAACAAGAGGTTCTACCTAATTTACTAGAATTAATCATCATATTGATCATATCATCTGGAGCATTGTTTACAAGTTCAGAATAATTTATATCTAAGCGTAGTTGTCCTTCTAAAAAAGGAATATTTTCAGTTTGATAGTAGATAGCTTTATCTTCAAAATATTGTTTGCTAGATACTAATTCATAAAACTTAAAAACAGCATCTCTTTTTTCAGGAGATATATTTTTATGCATAACATAACAAGAACCACCAATTTGTACAGGATTAACATCACCGGGACCAATTGGAACAGGGAGAACACCTATATCATCAACAGACATACCTAATTTTGTAAAATCTGATATTGCATCTAATCCACTAAAAATCATTGCTGCTTTTCCAGTAGCAAAGTCTTTTTTTAAGTCATCTAATCTTAAATCATCATTAGATTGTATACATCCTTCTTGCTTTAATCTTCTATAATATTCTCCAGCTTTAATAACGGCAGGATCTGTAAATGTTGTTGTAAGAGAACCATCAGATTCTAATTTTGTTAAATCTCCACCAGCTGCCCATACAAACATTTGAAACCACCAGTTACCCCATTGATTCCAATTAAGTGCAAATCCATATTGCCCTGTTTTAGGGTCATTGAATTTTTTTGCTATATCAATGAAATCTCCCCATCTCCATTCTTTTGGAATAGTGATATTTTTTTCATCGAACATTTTTTTGTTATAAAGTAAACTCATGGTGTATTCTCCACAAGGAAGTCCGTAATAATTATCGTTTATTTTGAAGTTATCAATAATATTAGGGTTAATATTTTTAAAATCTTCCCAAGAATTAAAGTAATCATTTAATGGTAATAAAAGACCCATATAAGCATAGGTAGTTACTTCATCATAAGAAAGAATTAATATATCTGGAGCTGAACCAGACATCATAGCAGTAATTGTATCGCTGTCCAAATCATTAGGTCGTGCAACAGCCTTTACTTTATAATTATCATATGTTGAATTATATAAATCTATATATTTTTGTTCTAATTCATTAAACCCTTCTAAATCTGTCCATGTAATAATTTCTATGGTCGAATCGTTACTATTATTTTCATAAATATTAGTAAGAGGTATATTAGAGTCATAAAAAATAGATTTAGTAAGAATAATGTTAATTATTAATACCATTATAATAAAATAAAAAAATCTTGATTTTTTTATACACATTTTAAATCTCCTTTGTACATTTCCTATAAATATATAATCATTTCAAGTCTTATTTGTCAATACTTTGTTGGATAATATGAACATAATTATTATATAAAATGACAAAAATATTAAAAAAAGGCACCAAATATAAATCTTGTGTCATTGAAAAAGTAGGTAAAAATATATAAAATTTATTACATAAGATAAATAAATTTATTAAAAATAAACAAACGGCAAAAATAAGGAGAGTGCGTTTATTATGATGAAAAAAAGATTTTTAAGTTTAGCATTAGCAGGTATGATGGCTTTATCAATGACAGCTTGTGGTGGCACATCAGATAAAGACAAAGATACTGGTAGTAGTAAAGAAGATGTTAAATTAACATTCTGGAATGCTGCTATGACTGATGTAGATGATTCTGGTACATATTCAAAAGAAGAAATTGCTTACTACAAAACATTAGAAAGATATAAAAAAGCATATCCTAATGTAGAAGTTGAAGTTGTAAGATATGGTATTGACCAAATGAATCAACTTTTAACAGCTTCTGCAATGTCAGGAGAACTTCCAGATGTAATTTGTACATGGGCTGGTTCTTATACAAACAACTTTAAAGATATGTTAGAACCTTTAGACAAACACATGACAGAAGACGAAATAGATGACTATACTAGTCTTGATATATGTCGTGTAGATATGAAACCTGATGGAGCTTTACAAGCTTTACCACTTGGAGTAACAACTTACAATATTTACTACAATAAAGAAATTTTTGAAAGCAACGGAATTAAAGAAGACGATTTGCCAGAAACATGGGACGAATACATGGCAATATGTGAAAAATTAAAAAATAACAATATAACACCAATTTTAGTAGATAATGGTGGTGGCGTAGAAGCTTGGGTAATATCTGAATTTTTAGCAGATGAATTAGGTCCAGAAAAATTGATTGGAGTTAGTGACGGAACTGTTAAGTTTGAATCAGAATTATTTGAAGAATTATACGGAACATGGAAACAAGTTTATGATAAAAAATATACAAATGAAGATTTTAAATCTGTAGATGGTGCAACTGTAATGCAAAAATTCTTAACTGGTGAAGGTGCAATGATCTTTGGTGGAAGCTGGAACCAAAAAGACTTAGCTGAAACAATGGGAGATAATGTAGGTACTTTCAAAATTCCAGCATACAGTGAAGATTCACCATATAAAGATTACATGATTGGTCAACCAGGTGTTAACTTAGCAGTAATGAAGAGTTCAGACTGTATTGATGAATCAGTAGCATTTGTAAAAATGTTCTCTGACGGAGAATATCAAGCAGATGATTGTGCAATGTTTGGTAATGTTCCATCAAACAAAAATGCAGATGCATCTAAATTAACAAACCCATTAACAAAAATTAGTTATGATTGGATAAAAGAAGATAAAAACTTAATTGGTTTTGACTCATTAATTAATGCAGAAGCTGCTGCAGAATTTTATAAAAACTGTGTTTTAGTAAATACAAATGAAATGACAATAAGCGAATTTGGTAAATTACTAGATACAATCATTGCTAAATAAAAGGAGAATTTTTATGAGCAAGAAAGCTAATCTTAGTAAATTAAAGCGAATAGAAAATGGGGTTGGTTGGCTATTTGTAGCACCTGCAACAATTTTATTTGTGGTTTTTATGTTTGTACCAATTTTGCAAGTAATTTATTATAGTTTTACAAGTTGGGACGGAATGAGCAAACCTGTATTTATAGGGTTAGAAAACTTTATTGAGTTATTCAAATCAGATGTATTTTATAAATGTATAACAAATAACTTTAAATTTCTTATTTTAGGTGTACCTTTGTGGACATTTTTCCCTATGGTTATAGCAGTACTTTTATTCGAAGAAGTAAAAGGTTGGAAGTTCTTTAGATCAGCATTTTTCTTCCCTACAGTATTATCAGTAGTTGTAACAGGTA
Organism: Oscillospiraceae bacterium; assembly: GCA_017887325.1. GTDB lineage: Bacteria > Bacillota > Clostridia > Oscillospirales > Ruminococcaceae > Massiliimalia. The sequence goes on from JAGHIE010000010.1 coordinate 20,707, forward strand.
CTTTGTTTAAAACTATTTTTGATTATAATGGTGTAGTAAATGAAATGTTTAGAAAAATCGGTTTAGATATTTTTGCCAAAGAATGGTGGGCAACAGGTGCTAGTGCGATTCCTTTAATGGTAATTATTATGAACTGGGTTGGATTTGGTACTGCCATGCTAATATATCTTGCAGGTATGAGTAATATATCTGAAACAGTTATAGAAGCTAGTTATTTAGATGGTGCGAATTGGTTTCAAAGATTTAGACATATATTCCTTCCAGAATTAAAAGGATTAATTCAATTACAAATTTTATTAAATGTTTTATATTGTTTTACATCTTTATTTGGATATATATATGTTATGACAAAAGGTGGACCAGGTTACGAAACAACAGTAATTGAATATTTAATTTATCAAAAAGCATTTACTTCTAGAGAAATGGGATTTGCAAGTGCATTGTCTGTTGTTTTAGCAGTAATAGTGTCTGTTATAAGTTTGATACAATTCAAATTCTTTTCAAATAAGAATGATTAGGAGGAGAAATTAGTTATGAAAAGTAAAAAATTTACTCCATCTAGAGTTTTCGTATTTTTATTACTAGCTTTTACAGCTTTAGGAACTTTAGCTCCATTCTTTTACATGGTTATGACCACTTTTAAAGAAAAAAGTGAGTATATGGTAAATATGTTTGGCCTTCCTAAAAAAATATCATTCTTTAACTACAAGATTATTTTTGAAAATTATGATATTTTCAGGTTAAATATAAATTCATTTGTTGTTGTAACTATTTCAGTAATAGGGACATTAATTGTTACAAGTATGGCTGGATATAGTATGGCAAAACTAGATTTTAAAGGTAAAAAACTACTATATGCGTTAATTGCATTCTGTATGATTATGCCTGGACAAGTTTTAATGATACCTGTTTATCATATATTATCAAAATTGGGATTGATCAATTCACTTTTAGGTTTGATTCTTATTTATGTAACATCATCAATACCTTTTGCAACATTCTTATTCCAAGTAAACTGTAAGAGTATAGATGATGGAATTATAGAAGCAGCTAAAATTGAAGGTGCAGGATTTATTAAGATTTATATAAAAATTATTCTTCCATTAATTAAGCCAACATTGGCTGCTGTGGCAATTTTACAATTTATTTCATATTGGAATGAATTGTTCTGGGCTATGATTTTAGTTCAAAAAGAAAGTCAAAGAACATTAACAGTTGCTTTGGTTTCATTGACAGGTCGTTTTGGTAGCAATATGCCACTTGTATATACAGGATTATTTATTAACTGTATACCAATTATAATTATTTTCTTTATTTTCCAAAAACAATTAATAAAAGGAACAAGTGCCGGAGCTATAAAATAAAAAAGAAGGTGCAAATCTCTAATTTTATAAATTACATTTTAGAGATTTGCACTTTTTGTTAGGAGGTATATTTTATGAATAGCAAAGAATTGATGTATAAAATACTTAATGGCGAAAAATGTGATAAAATTCCAGTAACACCTCATTGGTGGGGATTATATAAATTTCAATTTGGTGGACTTATCTCTGGATATGAAGGCGAAAGAGATGCTTGGTATTTACAAGGTAAAGATTTAGCTGAATACGATTTTAAGTTTTATGAAAAATTTAAACCAGATATGTTTCACTTAACAACAGGTCGTCATTCAAAAGGCAATTTATATATGACAGAAGAATACAAAGAATTAAAGTCTAAATTGAGTGAAATGGATAGCAAAGAAGATATTGATAAGTTTGTAAAATTTATAACTGAAACAGAAGATGAAGTTATCCAAAGTGGAGTTTTTGACCATGTAAAAGTAATTTCTGATAAATATGGAAATGATGTATTCATTACTTTACACGAAGGAAATCCAGTATGTAGAATTTTAGATGAATATTTAGGATTTGAAGATGGACTTATTTCCATGATGGAAAATCCAGAAAATGTAGGATATTTTTTATACAAACTCTATGAAGCTCTTATTCCACGAATGAAAGCTTTGAAAAAAATGGGAGCACATGCTTATGCTGGTTCTGAAACATACTGTACACAAGATATAATATCTCCAACAATGTATAGAGAACTTGTTTTTCCTGCTCAACAATATTTCTATAAAGAATTAGAAAAAATAGGGCTAACACCTATAACATATTTCCTTGGTGATGTAACACCGTTAATCGATGATATTAATAAAATGGGAGTAAAAGGACTTATGGTTGAAGAATCTAAAAAAGGATTCAATCTTGATGTGATCGATATAAGAAAGAAACTTTCTCCAGAAATTACATTGTTTGGTAACTTAGATTCAGTTAATATTCTTCAAAATGGAACAGTACAACAAGTTAGAGAAGAAACTCTAAGACAACTTAAAGCAAGTGAATATGGTTCATTTATTATGTCAAATGGTTGTCCTATCTCATTTAACACACCAGAAGAAAATATAGCAGAAATGATAAAAGTAGTTAGAAATTATTAAAATTAATTTGTAGTATATAAAATATTAGGAGAAATAGTTATGACCCAAAAAGAAATATGTGAATTAATTTCTCAAATGACTTTAGATGAGAAAATAAAAATGATACATGGTGAAGGATTTTTTAACACAGGAGCTGTAGAAAGATTATCAATCCCTTCATTAAAAATGTCTGACGGACCTATGGGTGTTAGGCATGAAATAAAACCAAAAGTTTGGGAAGATAAATATGAAACAGAAGATTTTGTAACTTATTTTCCATCAAATGTAGCTATTGCATCAACTTGGAATAAAGATAGAGCATATGAATCTGGTTGTGGATTGGGAGCAGAAGCAAGAGGTAGAGGAAAAGATGTTATTTTAGCTCCAGGTATCAACATTATGCGTACACCTTTGTGTGGAAGAAATTTTGAATATATGAGTGAAGATCCTTGCTTAATTTCAAATATGGTAGTTCCACTTATAAAAGGTATTCAAGAAAATGATGTTGCAGCTTGTGTAAAACATTTTGCTATGAATAATCAAGAAGAACAACGCATGGAAGTAGATGTATACACAGATGAAAGAAGTTTAAGAGAAATATATTTAAGAGGTTTTGAATCTGCAGTAAAAAAAGCAGGTACTTACTCTATAATGAGTGCTTATAATAAATTTAGAGGTGAGCACTGTTCACATAGTAAATATTTGCTTGATAAAATTCTAAGAGATGAATGGAATTTTGATGGTGCAGTTATTTCAGACTGGGATGCTGTCCATGATATTAAAAAAGCAGTTGAATGTGGTTTGGATATAGAAATGGGAACTAACTCCGATTTTGATAATTATAATATGGCAAATCCTTTAATAGAAAAAATAAAAAAAGGAGAAATTGCAGAATCACTAATAGATAAAAAAATAGAGCACATTATTAAGTTTATGGATAAGATTGGAATGTTTAAAGAAGACAGAAAAATAGGAACATATAACAGCAATGTGCATAGAGAAAATATATTAAAAACAGCAGAAGAATCCGTTGTTTTATTGAAAAACGAGGGAGTATTGCCACTACAAAGAAAAAAATTAGGAAAAGTTGCAGTCATTGGAGATAATGCTCAAAAACTACACGCTAGTGGTGGTGGAAGTGCAGAAATTAAAGCTTTATACGAAATATCACCTATTCTTGGATTAAAAATGGTATTAGGTGGAGATGTATCTGTAGAATATGAAAGAGGATATTCACAAGATACTGAAAAATCAGAAATTTTAAAACAATCTGCTTTAGAACTTGCGAAGAATTCTGATACAGTTATTTATATAGGTGGTTTAAACCATGATTATGACTCAGAAGGTCTTGATAGAAAAGATATGAAATTACCATATAATCAAGATGAGCTTATTTCTGAACTTTTAGAAGTTAATCCTAATACAATAATCGTTATGGTATCAGGTTCACCTGTTGAAATGTACAAGTGGATAGATAAAGCTAAAGCTGTTGTACAAAGTTGGTATGCAGGTATGGAAGGTGGATTTGCTTTAGCAGAAGTTTTATTAGGAAAAGTAAATCCTTCTGGAAAATTGCCAGTAACATTTCCTTTAAAATTGGAAGATTCTCCTGCACATTGTTTAGGAGAATATCCTGGAAGTGATAAAAAAGTACATTATAATGAAGGAATATATACAGGATATAGATACTATGATAAAAATAGTGTAAAACCACTATTTTGCTTTGGACATGGACTATCTTATACTAATTTTGAATATAATTCAATTGACTCTCAATTTGTTGAAGTAGATAACAAAAAATATGTAAGAGTTAAAGTTTCAGTAAAAAATATTGGTGATAGAGATGGTTATGAAACAGTTCAAATCTATATGAGTGGAAATTGTGGCAATATGGATATGCCTGTAAAAGAACTTAAAGGATTTGAAAAAGTTTTCTTAAAAGCTTCAGAAGAAAAAGAAATTGTTATAGACATAGATGTAGATGACTGCATGAGTTATTCAGAAGAAAAAGAATGTTTTGAATATTGGAATGATGAAGTAAAAATAATGGCAGGAAGTTCTTCTTGTGATATAAAAAGGGAGTGTGTATTATGTTTTGCTTTAAAGAAAATGAATTAAGAAAAAATAAAATAAGTTGGTTCTTTTTAGAAGGATTTGTACATATGATTGATGAAAACCCATCTGTAAGAGAGGGGTATGCTCGTTATAATATGTATACAAAATTACCTATATATATAAATCCAAATGAAAAAATTGTTGGTAATATGAACTGGGCACTTTCTAATGAATTAATATATAATAATGTAGCTAATCAAGAAATAAATGAATATAATTTAAACTTATTTAGAGAAAGTGAAGATTTTACAAGAACTGAAAAAGCAGTTGTAGAAGGTTATATAAGAAAAATTAAACCATATACTTTAAATGACATAGAAGATAGATTGAGTCCAGATGAACAAAAAATCAGCAGAAGTAGTGCTGGTGGTTCAAACCATTTTAATGGTCATATGATAGTTGACTATGATAAAATTTTAAAAATAGGTCTTGGTGGATATAGAGAACTTCTTGAAAATTACATGAAAGAAAGCGAGACAGAAAGAGATTATCATTTTTATAATGGTCTTTTATATGCTTTAAAAGGTTTACAAGAATATATTTATAAACATGCTGAAATGGCACAATATTTACTTGATAATAAAGTAGAAGGATATAATCAAGAAGATTTAGAAATGATAATATACAACTGTAAGAAGATTTCTAATGAAGCACCAGAAAGCTTTATTGAAGCATTACAACTATTTTGGTTTATATTTATGGCTGCTGATTATGATTCTTATGGTAGATTTGATAAAACAATGTATTCATTCTATATGAATGATAGAAAACATATATCAGATGAAGTTTTGGAAAGTTATTTAAAATACTTCTTAAATAAAGGAGAACAAAACAGAGGCATTCTTAATATGACAATAGGTGGAACAGAATGTGACGGTTCTAGCTCTGTAAACGAATTAACATGGTTAATTTTGAAAGCTGTTAGTGACTTAGGTTATAAATCACCTAACTTATGTGTAAGAATTGATGCTGATAGTGATCAAAAATTATACGAAAGAGTTCACTATAACTTATCAAAAGGACAAGCTATTCCTGCTTTGTACAATGATAAAATTATTATTCCTATGTTAATAGCAATGGGGATTGAAAAAGAAGATGCTTACAATTATTCTTTAGCAGGTTGTAGCCAAGTAATTATTCCAGGCAAGAGCAATTTCTGTTGTGATGTAGGTGTATATAATGTTCTAAAGATTTTAGAATTAACTTTACATGATGGATATGATAAACGAATTGATGAACAAGTTAGTATCCATACAGGTAAAATAGAAGATTTTGATACATTTGACAAATTATATAAAGCATATGATGAGCAAATGATGTATGTTATTGAAAAAGGTGTATCTATTAATAATAAAGATGTATTATTTAGAAAAGATATGCCATCATCAATCAGAACTTTATTCACAGAAGGTTGTATTGAAAATGCGAAAGCCATTTTTGAAGGAGGAGCTGTTTACAATGCAGTTCAAAGTGAGGTTATAGGTTTAACAAATACAGCAAATGCTTTATATGCAATTAAAAAAATGGTTTATGATGATAAGAAAATTACATTAAAAGAATTAGTTTCAGCATTAGATTGCAACTTTAAAGGCTATGAAGAATTACAATCTACTTTGAAAAATAAAGTTGATAAATTTGGTAATGATTGTGAAGAAGTTGATTCAATAAGAGCTAATATTGGAAAAAGATTTTATGAGTATTTAAGTGAGTTTGATGGACCTATTGGAGGAAAACATTGGGCAGGAGAAGTTATTTTCCAATCTCACATGAATTTAGCTCCATTCACATTAGCTTCTGCTGATGGAAGATTTGATTATGAACCTTTAGCAGATAGTGCAGGTGCAGCACAAGGAACAGATGTCAATGGACCTACAGCGCTTATTAAATCTGTTACAAAAATTCCTTATACATATCCTACAATTTCAAGAAACTTAAACTTAAAATTCCCAAAAGATTTATTTAGAGAAGAAAAAGACAAAATAATAGCTTTATTTAGAGCTTATTTCAAATTAGAAGGTTGTCAATTACAAATAAATGTAGTAGATAAAGAAGAACTTTTAAAAGCACAACAAAACCCAGAAAATTATAAAAATCTTGTAGTACGCATTGGTGGATACAATGATTACTTTGTAGAAATACCAAAAGAAATGCAAGATGAAGTTATTTCAAGAACAGGTCAAAATATATGAAAGGTATAGTTTTTAATATACAAAAATTTTGTGTAAATGACGGTCCAGGAATAAGGACAACCGTATTTTTAAAAGGTTGTCCTTTAAGATGTAAATGGTGTCATAATCCAGAAAGTTATATAAAAAATCCTCAATTATGTTATGAAGATTTTAAATGTGTAAAATGTGGTAAATGTGTATCAGTTTGCCCTCAAAAATGTCATTGGTTTGATGAAAATGGTGTTCATCATATAGACAGAGAAAAATGTATTGCTTGTGGTAAATGTGTGTCAGAATGTATGGCACAAGCTTTGAAAATTACAGGCAAAAGCATGACAGCAGAAGAAGTAATAGAAAAAGTTTTGCAAGATAAGATTTTTTATGAAACTTCTGGTGGAGGATTGACTATTTCTGGTGGAGAACCATTTTTTCAACCAGACTTTACATTAGAACTTTTAAAACTTGCAAAAAGAGAAAAAATACATACATGTGTAGAAACAAGTGGTTGTGTAGATTTTAAAAATATATCTAAATGTTTGCCTTATATAGACTTGTTGTTGTGGGATATAAAAGAAACAGACCCTATTTTACATAAAGAATATACAGGTGGGGATTTTAACTTAGTATTAGAAAATTTAAAAAAAGTATGTGATAAAAAAATACCTATAATACTAAGGCGTCCAATTATACCAAAGCATAATGATAGAATAGAAAATGAAAATTTTATAGAAAATTTAATCAAAACAAATGATAATATTATTTCTGTTCAAAAAATGCCATATCATAATTTAGGTATTCATAAAAGTGTGTCACATGGTATGAAAAAACAAAAAGACTATTCAATTTAAAATAATTAAGTTAATAAGAAAAGAGGAAAAATTATGATTTATAGAGAATTAGGAAAATCTGAAATAAAAGCATCAGCAATAGGATTAGGAACATGGGCCATTGGTGGAGGCGAATGGTGGGGAGATTCTGACGAAGAAAAATCCATTCAAACAATACAAAAAGCTGTTGAAGCAGGTATCACTTTAATAGATACAGCACCTGCTTATGGTTTTGGAAAAAGTGAAGAAGTAGTTGGAAAAGCTATAAAAGGAATAAGAGATAAAGTAATTTTATCTACAAAATGTGGTTTGTGGTGGAATGATGAACGAGGTTCAAAATTCTTTGAACAAAGTGGTTATCAAGTAAATCGTTGTTTAGACCCAGACACAATAAAACAAGAAATTGAAATGTCACTTAAAAGATTAGGTACAGATTATATAGATGTATATTTTACACACTGGCAATCAATGGACCCTTATTTTACCCCTATTGAAAAAACAATGGAATGTTTAATGGACTTAAAAAGACAAGGATTAATTAAAGCAATAGGTGCATCTAATGTATCAAAAGAAAATATAGAAGAATATTTAAAATATGGACAATTAGATGTAATTCAAGAAAAATATAGTATGCTAGATAGAAAATTAGAAACAACTTTAGTAGATACATGTTTAGAAAATAATCTTTCTATTATGGCATATTCACCATTAGAACAAGGATTGTTAACAGGTAAAATCGGAATGGATTATGTTGTAAATCCTAAAGAAGCAAGAGCAGGAATACCATGGTATCAACCTGAAAAAAGAATAAAAGTAATAAATATGCTTAATAGTTGGAAAGACCTTACAGAAAAATATGATTGTACATTATCACAACTTGTTGTTGCTTGGACAATGTGGCAACCAGGCATGAGTCATGTTTTGTGTGGTGCAAGAAAACCAGAACAAATAATGGAAACAGTAAAAGCAAGTGAAGTAAAACTAACAGAAGAAGAAATTGCTCGTATGAGAAAAGATGTACTATCTTTAGACGATTAAAAGTTTTGTAAAGAGAAGGTTGTAGCAATGATAATAGAAAGATACTATGAAAATCCAAAGATATTACATGTGGGAACAATGCCAAATAGAGCATACTATGTACCATGTGCAGATATAGAAGAAGCAGAAGAAGAAAAT
>JAGHIE010000011.1 GCA_017887325.1 Oscillospiraceae bacterium
AGTATTGTGTTTAGATAGTCATATGTCAGGAATAGGTTCTAATAGTTGTGGACCTGGATTAATCGAAAAATACAGAGTGAATGAAGATAATCTTGTATTAGATTTCGATTTCATTTTTGAAAACTAAAAATAAAAAACTACACTTAATTTTAAGTGTAGTTTTTTTATTTTAAAGACTATTATTTTTTTTAATAATGTAGTATAATGTTATACGATTTATAAAAGAATAAGTGATTTATTCTAAAAAAGGGGATATGTAATAATGCTATTCACAGTAGATATTGGTAATACAAATATGGAGTTTGGTGTCTTTGAAGATGGAAAACTTTTGTCTAGTTTTAGATTGGTAACAAATAGAGATACAACTTCAGATGAAGTTGGCTTAATGGTAAGGCAATTTTTTATGACACATGATATAAAAGTATCAATGATAGAAAATGTAATAATTACATCTGTAGTACCACAAGTAGTGTATTCAGTAAAAAATGCTATGAGAAAATATTTAAACTTAGAGCCTTTAATTATAGGTGAAAATCTTAAAGTTAATATTGTAAATAAATATTCTAATCAAGCAGAAGTGGGTGCAGACAGATTAGTAAATGCATATTCAGCTTATAAAAAATATGGAGGAAATTTAATAGTTGTTGATTTTGGTACAGCAACAACATTTGATGTAATTGATGAAGAAGGAGCATATTTAGGAGGAAGTATATATCCAGGATTAAAAATATCATTAGATGCTCTTGTTGAAAAAACATCTAAACTTCCTAAAGTTGAAATTAGTAAACCAGAAAAAGTAATTGGTGTAAACACAGTTATGAGTATGCAATCTGGGATAGTTTATGGATATACAGGAGCAGTTATAAACATTGTAAATCAAATTGAAAATGAGTTAGGTAAAAAAATGAAAGTAATTGCTACTGGTGGTCTTGCTAAAGTGGTTGCATCTCAAAGTGATGTTTTTTCTGTACTTGATAAAACTTTAACTTTAGACGGATTGAGTTATATTTATGATGATTATAAAAAAGATAGAGGATAATATAGAATGGATATATTATCAATAGCAATAATTATTTTTTGTATTATGGAAAGTGCAAATGTAGCTATTTTATATTTTAAACCTGATAGTAAATTAGGAAACGGAGTAGCAGTTTTTGATTCATGGAAAGATGCAAAAGAAGATAAACCAATGGATTTATTTGTTCATTATATGGCTTATTGGGTTGCTGGTGTTAAACTTATTTTTATATTTTTATTATTGGTAGTATTGTTTACAGGAACTCAGACAACAAAAGTATTTGCTGTTATAGCTATGATTATTTCTATTGCAACATATTTTTATAAACTTCATCCAATTATAAAAAGACTTGATTCTATGGGTAAAATTACTCCAAAAGGATATTCAAAAACATTAGGAATAATGATATCAAGTTTTTTAATAATGTTTTCTGTTGCACTTTTAATTCATTTTGTAATATAAAAACTTGCATTTATTAACTGTTAGAGTTATAATATACTCGACAATTTAACAAAAGGGGAGCTTGTGTTACAGGCTGAGAGGTAAGGTATAACCTTCGACCCATAACCTGATTTGGATAATGCCAACGTAGGGACATAGAGAGCAAATTAAAGCGTATATGCCAGTATGTATTGGTATATGCGCTTATTTTTATTTCTCCATTGTTTTACGAACTTTTCTAAAGTCAGTTATTTGTCAAATTTATTAAATGGAGGAAAGTAAAAATGTTAGAAAATTGCATTGAAAATGTAAGAAATCAAACACCATTAGTACATAATATAACTAATTATGTAACAGTTAACGATGTTGCTAATGTAATTTTAGCTTGTGGTGGTAGTCCAATAATGGCTGATGATAAAGAAGAAGTTTCAGAAATTACAGCTATTTGTGGTGGACTTAATATTAATATCGGTACATTGAATAAGCGTACCATTGAAGCTATGGTAATTGCGGGAAAAAAATCAAATGAATTGGGACATATTACAGTTTTAGATCCTGTGGGAGTTGGAGCTAGTAAACTTAGAACAGATACTGCTAATAGGCTAATTAATGAAGTTAAATTTGATGTAATAAGAGGAAATATTTCTGAAATTAAAACTTTAGCTTTAGGTAATGGAACAACAAGAGGTGTTGATGCTGATGTTGCAGATACTGTTACAAAAGAAAACTTAGATAGTATGGTTAAATTTGCAAAAGATTTTGCAAAAAAACAAGAATGTGTAGTTGCAATAACAGGAGCAATTGATTTAGTAGCAGATAGTGATAAATGTTATGTAATATATAACGGAAAACCTCAAATGAGTAAAATTACAGGAACAGGTTGTCAACTTTCTGGAATGATTACAGCTTTCGTTGTAGCAAATAAAGACAATAAACTTGAAGCAGTAGCAAGTGCCATTTGTACTATGGGCCTAGCAGGAGAAATTGCATTTAGTCATTTGAAAGAATATGAAGGCAATTCAACATATAGAAATAGAATAATAGATGCTATTTATAATATGGATAGTGAAACATTATCAAAAGGAGCAAAATATGAAGTTAGATAAAAAAGATTTACTCTTATATGCAGTAACAGATAGAAGTTGGTTAAATGGAGAAAGTTTATATAGTCAAGTTGAAAAAGCTTTGATAGGTGGAACAACATTTTTACAACTTAGAGAAAAAGAGCTAGAAAAAGAAGATTTTTTGAAAGAAGCTATAGATATAAAAGAGTTATGTGGTAAATATCAAGTACCATTTATAATTAATGATGATGTAGACATTGCTCTTAAAATGCAAGCAGACGGAGTTCATGTTGGGCAAGGTGATATGAATCCAATAGAAGTTAGAAAAATTTTAGGAGAGGATAAAATTATAGGAGTTTCAGTACAAACTGTAGAACAAGCAAAGTTGGCACAACAACAAGGTGCAGATTATTTAGGCGTTGGAGCAGTTTTTACAACAGGTACTAAAACAGATGCAAAAGATGTAAGTTATGAAATATTAAAAGAAATTTGTAGTTGTGTTGATATACCAGTAGTGGCAATAGGTGGGATAAATAAGAATAATATCTCAAAATTGTTTGAAAGTGGAATATGTGGAGTAGCTGTTGTAAGTGCTATTTTTGCACAAAGAGATATTGTATCAGCTACAAAAGAGTTAAAACAATTGGTTAAAAATATAATTTAACATATATAGCGGTAAGTCGGGGGCACCACTTTTTATCGCTTTACAAAATTAATGCAAAAAGGAGAATGATTATGAGAACAGCATTAACAATCGCTGGAAGTGATTCTAGTGGAGGCGCTGGTATCCAAGCGGATATCAAAACAATGATAATGAACGGTGTTTATGCAATGAGTGCAATAACAGCATTAACAGCACAAAACACAATGGGTGTTTCAGATATTATGGAAGTTACACCTCAATTTTTAAAACATCAAATAGATGACGTTTTTAATGATATCTATCCAAATGCAGTAAAGATTGGTATGGTATCTTCTACTAGTTTGATTGAAGTTATTGCAGACAGATTAAAGTTCTTTAATGCAAAAAATATTGTTGTAGATCCTGTTATGATTGCTACAAGTGGAGCAAAATTAATACAAGACGAAGCAATAAATAGCATTCAAGAAAAGCTATTTCCTTTAGCTACTGTAATTACACCAAATATTCCAGAAGCTGAAGTATTGTCACAAATGAGTATAAAAACAGAAGAAGACATGATAAAATCTGCAAAGATTATAAGTGAAAAATATGGAATATCTGTTTTGTGTAAAGGTGGACACAGTTTAAATGATGCAAACGATTTATTGTATCAAGCTGGAAATTATAAATGGATAAAAGGTAAAAGAGTAGATAATAAAAATACTCATGGAACAGGTTGTACTTTATCAAGTGCAATTGCGTCAAATCTTGCTAAGGGATTTGATTTAGAAACATCTGTAATTAGAGCTAAAGATTATATATCTGGTGCACTAGCAGATATGATGGATTTAGGTAAGGGAAGTGGACCACTTAATCATGGATTTAATTTAAGTGGTGAGTTTTCAAAGGGGGTTTTTTAGATGAAAGAAAAAACTTCATTGTTTGAAAACGGATTGATATGGTTTGGTGCAGGTGTATCTATTGCTGAGATATTAACTGGTACATATTTCGCTCCACTTGGTTTTTCTAAGGGATTATTAGCAATAATTATAGGCCATATTATTGGGTGTACAATGTTATTTTTTGCTGGAATAATAGGTGGAAAAGTTAGAAAAAGTTCAATGGAAACAGTAAAAATGAGTTTTGGTCAAAAAGGGAGTTTGTTGTTTTCAATATTGAATATAGTTCAGCTTGTTGGTTGGACATCTATTATGATTTATGACGGAGCTATTTCAACTAATGAAGTATGGTCAGTAGGAAAATGGATATGGGCTTTGGTAATAGGAATTTTAATTATAGCTTGGATTTTAGTAGGAATAAAAAATCTTAGCAAAATAAATACTGTTGCAATGTCATTGTTATTTGTTTTAACGATTGTTTTAAGTTTTGTTATATTTAAAAATGTGACAGCATCATCTAAAGTAAGTGATGCCATGAGTTTTGGGGCAGCTGTTGAACTATCAGTTGCGATGCCTTTATCTTGGTTGCCATTAATTAGTGACTATACAAGAGAAGCTGAAAAACCGGTTAAAGCAACTTGGGTTAGTGTTATTGTATATGGTTTAGTGAGTTGTTGGATGTATGTTATTGGTATGGGTGCATCTTTATTTACTGGTGAAAGTGACATAGCCAAAATAATGGTTAAAGCAGGATTAGGTATATCTGGACTTTTGATAATAATATTCTCTACTGTTACAACTACATTTTTAGATGCATATTCAGCAGGGGTATCTAGTGAGTCAGTATTTTCTAAAATAAATGGTAAATGGGTAGCTATTGGAACAACTGTTTTAGGTACAATAGGAGCTATAATTTATAATATGGATAATATAATGGATTTTCTTTACTTAATAGGATCAGTTTTTGCTCCGATGATAGCAGTACTAATAGCAAACTTTTTTATTTTAAAATTAGATTATAGTGATAAAACGGTATGTATACAAAATATGATAGTTTGGGGTATAGGATTTATTATTTATCGTTATCTTATGACTGTTGATATTATCATAGGTAATTCTTTGCCAACAATGGTAATAACAATTTTAATTTGTGTACTGTTTGAAAAAGGTAAAAAAGTAATTATAAAATAATTTATGAGTTAAAACACTTTATGGTATTATGTATCATAAAGTGTTTTTTAATACTATTAATATGTTTGTTTATTATAAAAAACATATTAAAAATAGATAAATTATGTTATAATATACAAATAAAATAAATTCATATTTTATACATAAGATTATATAAGGAGAAAATATGGAACAGAATTTAATAAATAAAAAAGGTTTTCAATTAACAGCATTTGATTTAAGGTTAATAGCAATTATCTCAATGGTATGTGATCATGCTGCAAAATCATTAAATTTTAGTTATTATGATATTTTCTTTTTGATTATAGGTCGTTTGGCATTTCCTATTTTTGCATTTCAGTTAGTAGAAGGATATACTCATACAAGAAACTTTAAAAAGTATTGTAAAAGACTTTTAATTTTTGCTATCATATCAGAGATACCTTATAATATATTTGTAGGTGGAGGCTCTTTGATAAATCCGTTTTATCAAAATGTTTTGTGGACAATGCTTATTGGGTTACTTATGTTAAAATCTATTGATAAGATGATAGATTTAGGAAAAAATAAGATTATAACTACATTAGGAGTTATTGGTATAATTATAATAGGATATTTGGCTGGGGATATAATCAGAGCAGATTATTTTGGTGCAGGTGTATTATTATTTGCAATATTTTATTTTTCTAAGAAAGTTAAATATGAGTTTGTAATTCAAATATTGGGAATGGTTTTAATAAACTTTATGCTATTACCATCAGGAAATTATTATTCGGATATTGGAATAATTAGATTTCCGTTAAAACTACAACCATTTGCTATGATATCATTGATTCCTATTTGGTTTTATAAAGGAAAACAAGGATATCATAGTAAGTGGTGGAGTGAATTGTGTTATTGTTTTTATCCAGTACATATGATAATTTTGATATTTTTATCCATACTTGGTTAAAATATATATTTAATTCAACAAATATAATAGTTAGCTATTAAAATTAACTAAAAAACATGTAAAAATTCTGTTGAAAATGTGAATTGATGTTTTATTTTGTAACATATATAATCTTAGTATCAAAAGAATATAATTTGTATGTAATAGTGTGTTACTGGAAGGCAGGCATAAACTATTTGATTTTGTTATACCCAAAATGGTTATAATAAGAGAAAATGGTTTGTGTCTTTTTTAATTTAGTCAGTTATAATTTGCTAAAACATACAAAAAATAATATTTTAGAAAGGACTGATAATATGAAGGACAAGATTTTCGGTGTTTTACAGCGTGTGGGAAGAAGTTTTATGTTGCCAATTGCAATACTTCCAGTAGCAGGATTATTGCTAGGTATAGGTAGTTCGCTTACTAATGCAACAACAATTTCAACATACGGATTGGAATCAATTTTAGGAACAGGGACTATTTTAAATGCTCTATTTTCAATTATGGCAAAAGCAGGTAATGTTATCTTTGATAATCTTCCATTAATTTTTGCTGTAGGTGTAGCTATTGGTATGGCTAAGAAAGAAAAAGAGGTTTCAGCATTGTCAGCTATGATTTCTTTCTTTGTTATGCATGCTACAATTAATGCTATTTTACAAATACAAGGAAAAGTTTTAGCAGATGGTACTATCGCAGAAGGTGTACTACAAGGTACAATAGCAAATGTTTTAGGTATGAAAACACTTCAAATGGGTGTATTTGGAGGTATTATAGTAGGTTTAGGTGTAGCAGCACTACACAATAGATTTTATAAGATACAATTACCTAATGCATTATCTTTCTTTGGTGGATCTAGATTTGTACCTATTATTTCAACAATAACTTATGTTGGTGTTGGTATTTTAATGTATTTTGCATGGCCAGTTGTTCAAAATGGTATTTATGCACTAGGTGGATTAGTTACAGGTACAGGATATTTTGGAACATTAATATTTGGTATTATAAAGAGAGCTTTAATTCCATTTGGATTACACCATGTATTCTATTTACCATTCTGGCAAACTGCTGTTGGTGGTACTATGGAAGTTGCAGGTAAAGTTATTGAAGGTGGACAAAACATATTCTTTGCTCAACTTGCAGACCCTAATACAACACACTTTAGCGCAGATGCTACAAGATATTTCTCAGGTGAATTTATATTTATGATATTTGGTCTTCCAGGTGCAGCATTAGCAATGTATCGTTGTGCTAAAGACGAAAAGAAAAAACAAGCTGGAGGTCTTTTATTATCAGCAGCATTAACATGTATGTTGACAGGTATTACAGAACCAATCGAATTTTCATTCTTATTTGTAGCTCCTATGTTATTTGGTGTTCAAGTTATTTTAGCAGGTTCTGCTTATATGATAGCACATATGTTAAATATTGCAGTTGGTTTAACATTCTCAGGTGGTTTTATTGATTTGCTTATCTTTGGTATATTACAAGGAAATGATAAGACAAGTTGGTTATGGATTATACCAGTAGGTATAATTTACTTTATCCTATATTATGTAATATTTACAGTATTAATCAAAAAGTTCAATTTAAAAACTCCAGGTAGAGAAGATTCTGATGAAGAAACAAAACTTTATACAAAAGCTGATTATAAAGCAAGACAAGAAGGTAATAGTGAAGGTTCAAAACAACATCATGGAGATGAAAAGAGCTTTTTAATAACACAAGGTTTAGGTGGCAAGAAAAATATATCAGATGTTGACTGTTGTGCAACAAGATTAAGATGTACAGTAATAAATCCAGAATTAGTTAACGAAAATGTAATAAAACAAACATCTCCATCTGGTATAATAAGAAAAGGAAAAGGTGTACAAGTAATTTATGGTCCATCTGTAGCTGTTATAAAATCTAATTTAGAAGAATATTTATTAACAGCACCAGACGAAATTGTTGAAAACGACAATGTTCAAGAAGCAAATGTAACAGAACAAGTACAAGAAGAAAAAAATGATGATAAAAAAGAAGTAAAAAATACAAGAGTTTTCTGTTCTCCATTTAATGGTAAAGCTGACTCTATAACAAAAGCTCCAGATGAAGCATTTGCTGAAAAAATGATGGGCGATGGATTTATTGTAATTCCAAGTGAAGGTGTAGCATATGCACCAGAAGATTGTGAAGTAAGTTTTATAACAGATACAAGACACGCAATAGGATTAGAAACACAAGATGGTATGGAAGTACTATTGCATATTGGTGTAGATACTGTTAAACTAGAAGGTAAAGGATTTAATGTTTTAGTTGAAGAAGGACAAAAAGTTAAAAAAGGCGATAAATTAATGGAATTTGATATGGAATATATAAGAGAAAATGCAAAATCTGATAATTGTATCGTTGTATTTACAAGTCTTTCAGAAGAACAAGAAGTTGTTATGAAAACTGAGGAAAATGTTAAAGCTTTAGATGAAGTAGTAGATATTATTAGTTGTTAGATGTTAATAAAAAGGAGGGTTTATGTATCGTATAATAAAAGTATTAAATAATAATAGTATTCTTGTATTTCACGAGGATAGAAAAAAAGAATATATATTGCTAGGTAATGGGATTGGTTTTGGAAAGAAAACAAGTGAAAGAATAGAAAATATAAATAATGCAAAAATTTATTCACTGGTTACAAGACAAAAACAACAATCCGTATTAAAAGCAATAAACGGAATAAACCCTATCTTTATCGAAGCAACAGCAAAGATAATAGATGAAGCAGAAAAAGAGTTTTCTAAAATAAATAAAGGTATATTGTTGCCACTTGCAGATCATATATCTTTAGCAGTAGCAAGAGCTAAAGAAAATTCTCAACTTTCAAATCCTTTTAATCCTGATATTAAATTACTTTTTTCAAAGGAGTTTGATGTAGCTTTAAAAGGTAAAGATATTTTAAAAGAAATGACAGGTTTTGAGATATCTGATAGTGAAGCTGGATTTATAGCGCTTCATATTCATGCAGGTCTTACAGGTGAGCAGGTGGCACATACTTTAAATGTCACAAGAATGATTAATGAAAGCATGGCAATAATAGAAAAACATCTTGAATCAGAAAGTGTAAAAGATACACTTGCATATAATAGATTAATGAGTTATCTATATTATGTAATTGCAAGAGTAATTAAAAATGAACATGCTGACATAGATATAAATGATTATATTATTGAGAAATATCCTGTAGCATCTAAAATAGCTCAAGAAGTTTGTGATTATATGGAAAGTCAATTAAAAACAGAGTTAGTAAAAGATGAGTTAGGATTTTTAGCAATTCATATTCAAAGAATAATTACAAGTAGAGATACTAGTAATATTTAATAAATTAAAAATATATAGAGGAGAAATTAGTTATGAAAAATTTTGAGTACACAATTAAAGATGAATTAGGAATTCACGCAAGACCAGCAGGAGTTTTAGCTAAAGAAGCAAAAAAATATGCAAGTACAATTACAATTACTAAAGATGGTAAATCAGCACAAGCAACAAAATTAATGGCTGTTATGGCACTAGGTGTTAAAAATGGTAACACAGTTACAGTAACAGTTGAAGGTGACGATGAAGAACAAGCATTTGAAGGTATCAAAGCATTTTTTGAAAACAATCTATAATAGATAAGAAGGTTATAGTATGGAATGTTTGAAAGGTAAATCAGCTTATGCAGGGGTTGCTTTGGGTAAGATAGCTGTTTTAAGCAAACAAGACTATGTTATAAAGCGTAAAAAAATTGATAGTCCAGAGCATGAGCTTGAAAGAATTGAAAAAGCTAAAGAAAAATCTTTAGAACAACTTCAAGCACTATACGACAGAGCTGTAGTTGAAGTTGGGGAAGCAAATGCAACTATTTTTGAAGTTCATCAAATGATGTTAGAAGACGATGACTTTAATGAAGAAATTGAAAATATCATTCGTACAGAAATGGTTAATGCTGAATATGCAGTAGCAAAAGCAGGAGATGATTTTTCTCAAATGTTTGCTAGCATGGACGATGAATATATGAAAGCTAGAGCTACTGATGTTAAAGACATATCTGAACGACTTGTAAGAAATTTATATGGAAAAGAAGACAACGATTTAAATTATTCAGAACCAGTTATTGTTGTAGCTGATGATTTATCACCAAGTGAAACAGTGCAAATGGATAAAAATAAAATACTTGCATTTGTAACAGTACATGGTTCAACAAATTCACATACAGCTATATTAGCTAGAATGATGAATATTCCAGCACTTGTTAGTACACCATTAAATTTAGATGAACTAAAAAGTGGTATGGAAGCAGTTGTAGATGGTTTTACAGGGGAAGTTTATATAAATCCGACAGAAGAAGTAAAAAATCAAGCTTTAGAAAAAATACAAAAAGAAAAAGAAAAACAAGAACTACTTTTAACATTAAAAGGTAAAGAAAATGTTACTAAGAGTGGTAAAGAAATAAAAATATACGCTAATATTGGTAGTGTTAGTGATGTAGGTTATGTTTTAACAAATGATGCAGGCGGAATCGGATTATTTAGAAGTGAATTTTTGTATATAGGTAGAAATGATTTACCATCAGAAGAAGAACAATTTACAGCATATAAACAAACAGCTCAAATGATGGCTGGTAAAAAAGTTATTATTCGTACATTGGATATTGGTGCTGATAAACAAGCTGATTATTTAGAACTTGGAGAAGAAGAAAATCCAGCTTTAGGTTATAGAGCAATTAGAATATGTCTATCTCAACCAGAAATATTTAAAGTTCAATTAAGAGCTATTTTAAGAGCTTCTGTATATGGTAATATTTCAGTTATGTATCCTATGATTATTTCTGTTGAAGAAGTTTTAAAAATCAAAGAAATTATGGCAGAAGTTAAAGCTGAGTTAACAGAACAAGGTATGCCTTTTAAAGATATAGAAGAAGGAATTATGATAGAAACTCCTGCTGCTGCTATGATTAGCGATGAATTAGCAGAGCTAGTAGATTTCTTTAGTGTTGGTACAAACGACTTAACACAATATACTCTTGCAATAGACCGTCAAAATCAAAAATTAGATCCATTTTATAATGCACATCATAAAGCTGTTTTAAAATTTATTAAAATGGCTGCAGATAATGCACATAAAGCAGGAAAATGGATTGGTATATGTGGCGAGTTAGGTGCAGATCTTACTTTAACAAAAACATTCGTAGAAATGGGAATTGATGAGTTATCTGTATCACCTTCAATGGTATTAAAAGTAAGAAAAGCTGTTAGAGATTTAGATTAAAATAAAAACAGAGAGTTTTTTAACTCTCTGTTTTTTTATAAAAAAATATATACATTTTGAAATTTTAGTAGTAAAATAAAAATAAAATAATGTGTAATAGGTGATATAAATGAACTATAATTCAGATAAATTATACGACATTGTAACTTTTGGAGAAATTTTAATTGATTTCACAAGTGAAGGAATTAATGAAAACGGACAAAAAATATTTGCTCAAAATCCAGGAGGAGCTCCTGCTAATGTGGCTGTATGTGCAAAAAGATTGGGAGCAAATACTTCTTTTGTTGGAAAAGTCGGCGATGATATGCACGGACATTTTTTAAAAAATGTATTGGAGCAAGAAGGTGTAGACACAAAAGGAATGGTTGTTGACAAAGACTATTTTACAACATTAGCGTTTGTGGATATATCAGATACAGGTGAGCGTAGTTTTTCTTTTGCTAGAAAACCTGGTGCAGATACTCAAATTACAGAAAGTGAATTAAATCAAGAAGTTTTAAATAATGCAAAAATTTTTCATGTAGGTTCTTTATCTCTTACAAATGAACCAAGTAAAACAACAACTTTTTATGCTGTAAAAAAAGCAAAAGAAAATAATTCAATTATTTCATATGACCCTAATTATAGAGCTTCTTTATGGGAAAATGAAGATATAGCAAAAAGTAGTATGAGAAGTTTAATACCTTATGTTGATATTATGAAAATATCTGATGAAGAAGTAGAATTGTTGACGGGACAAAAGGATATTGAAAAAGGTGCTCAAATTTTATTTAATCAAGGAGTAAAGCTTGTTACTATTACTTTAGGATCAAAAGGTGCATATGTATACTTTAACAATAGAGGAAAAATAATTTCAGGATATAAGAGTAAAGTCGTAGATACTACTGGTGCAGGTGATTCTTTTTGGGGTGGACTTCTTTATAATATTAGTAAAACGAATAAGTCATTAGATGATTTGTCTTTTGAGGAAATAGAAGAATATATAAATTTTGCAAATGCAGTTGCTAGTATTTGTGTTGAAAGAAAAGGAGCTATTCCAGCTATGCCAACAATAGTTGAAGTAGAAAATAAAATAAAAAAATAAGTTACACTATATGTGTAACTTATTTTTTTATTCTTCAAGTTGTTTATATTTTTTAATACTAATAGCACAAGACAATCCACCCAAAACAATTATTACTATCCATAATATTATTGTAATTGTCCAACCGAAATTATCATTTATTACAGCTATACCATATGCTGATAAGGCACTGCCTATATATGTACAAGAATTTAAAATTCCAGATATAGTAGAAACTTTACCATATTTTACAAATTTTGCTGGTAAATTTCCTATTAAAAGCAAGTTTATACCATGCATACAAGCTGTCAAAAAAGACATTGAAACTATTGATAAAACAATGGAATTTAGATTTGTAACTAATATAATACATGACACTAATGCAATTATCCATATATATGATGACAATAAAATATCATTAGAAATTTTTTTATTTATATATCTAGTTAAGGCAACACAAATAATACTAAAGATTGGTAAAATAGTTGTTGTTAATATAGATGAAGTTGATGGTAATTTGAAAGTATCATTAATAAATGTAGGCATCCAAGTAGTAATACCGTCACGAAGTAATCCTTGTAAAACAATTGCAAACATAATTGGAATTAAACCAGTAGATACAATTATTTTAGATATAGGCAAATTATTTTTTATCTGAGTTTCTATTATTTCTTCTGGTTTGTTTGGTGTATTTTTTACTTTTAAAGCCCAAATAGTAAATGTAATAAAACCTAATAGTGCTGATAATATAAATACTAATTTAAAGTTATATAAAGAAATACACATTGGAACAAACATATATATGAATACTGTCGCAACTGATGCAGAAATGGTGACTAGGGCACAACCTCTTTTATAATATTCCATTGGTAATTTATTTGTCATTAATTTTACAAGAGGTGGCCATAAAAGTGCTTGAGCAAATCCATTTATAGTCCAAATGATTATAATAAAATAAATATTGTTAGTTAATGCAACTAAAATATTAACCGAGCTAGATATTATAAGACCTAAAGAAACCATAGATTTAGGATTCATTTTATCTCCTAAAAATCCAGCTATTAATTGACCTAAACCATAACTTATAAAACTACAAGTTACAGCAATACTTGCAGTAGAACTTTTAATATTCATAAAGTCTACCATTTCTACTAATGTTGCACCATAGTTAATTCTTGTGATATAGCTAGTAAAATAAACTAAACAACAAAGTAAAATAAATTTACCTTCTTTATTTATGCTCATTTACTTTGATAAGTCCTTTCCTAAAGTTATTTGTTGTAAAAATATTTTTGATATAGTTTATCAACATCACGCTTACAAGCTAGTAATTTTTCTTTAGCATTATCAACATCAGCTATGAAATCACGCATTAATTTGCCTTCGTATTTACATAATTCAAAGTGCATAGGGAAATAGTTTTCATATAAGAATAAAGCATATTGAACTAAACGATAAGGGCCATGTATATTATAATTTTCTCCAACATATTGTTGAACAGCTACACTTTCTAAATTTTTTACAGCAGAGATAATATCATCATGTGAATTTTCTTTAGCAAACACAATAGTTCTTTCTTCAGTAAACATTTCGTACATATTTGGTTTACTTCCACCACAAGGATTTACAGTACCATGAGAATCACTAGAACCAACTATAGGAATTTTAACGCCATTAGCTCGTAATTCGTTATATAGTGCTATTTGTGTCATATTTTCTTCGTTTGTTTGACCACCGATTAATTCAAAAGCATCAGCATAGCCTTCTGATAAAAATTTCTTAGAAAAAGCGTCTGAAATATTTCTTATAGAACATCTCCAATGAGGGTGTGCAAAGATTGCCATACCATTAGCTTCTCTAATTTTTTTACAAACAAGAATACAAGACGCTAATTCAAATGAATCAATGTTATATGGTAAGTCAGTTAAAGTATCTTCAATAGCTTTAACTTCTTTCAACCAATGTTCAGTAGGAATTCTTTTGTCCCAATTTGCATGTTCGTTATCTACAGTACATATTTCGTTAACGCTATAATCAGAGCCAAAGTTTACGATATGAACATCATTGTTAGGAGAGTGAACTTCTTCACCTCGGTATATTTTAAATGATAAATCTAAATCTTTATAAGTATCTATAGCACGAACAGAAGGAGTGTATCTAAAATGGTCTGTTATTGCCATAAAATCAAAACCTTCTTCACGATAACGAGCACAAACATATTCAGGAGCTTCTCTTCCGTCTGACATATAAGAGTGAACATGAAAATCTCCTATTAATGGTCTTTTTTCAATCAAGTCTTTTTCTAATGCATATACATTCAAAACTTCATAAGGGAATTTATCTTCTTTTTTATATAATCGAACATGATATTCTTGTTCGATTGGTAAAGTTACTTTAGTTGTTAAACTCTTTTTATCAGAAGAAATTGTAGTTATCCCTTGAATACCTTCTGATTTTATACCATCATTAACACCTACAAATTTAATTATATACTCATCTGATTTATCGAAGTTTACATGTTCAGATAAAGCTTTTATTGTTATCTCTACTTCTTTTTGAATAGGTAAAACTTTAGGATAAATATCATAATAATATAGTTTTGTTTGTTTGCTTAACATAAAAATTCTCCTTTTTTATATAATATTGATATTATTTTCTTTATATAATTCTTTTAATGCACTTGAGATATTATCATCTGTGATTATATTGTGAGTTTCACAAAGAGGTGATAAAGTCATACTGGCATTTTGTTCAAATTTTGAATTGTCTGCTAAAAAGAATATTTGACTTCCATTTTCAATTAATAATTTTTGTAAATCAATTAATTCATAACAAAAATCTTGAATTCCATGTTTTATAGAAATAGCAGATGGAAATATAAAAGATTTAGTAAAATGTAAATTACATAATGAATTTATAGCAATGGAGCCATAAAAGGCTTTTTCACTTGTAAGATACAATCCACCTGTGGAAATGATATTAAAACCAGTACAGTCTGATAAGATGTTAATTACTTCTGTAGAGTATGTTACTACAGTAAGTTTTTTAAAATTTTCTTTTAAAGCATATGCAAAACTAACGGCAGTGCTACCAGAATCTATTGCAATAATATCATTTTCATTTATGTATTTCATTGCTTTTTTAGTTAATTCATTTTTTTGATTAATATGTTCATTTAGTCTTTCTTCAAGAATAGGAAAACTTTTAGTTTCACTAATTGCTATTGCTCCTCCATGAACACGACGAAGTTTTCCTGATTTTTCTAAAAATAATAAATCTTTTCTTATTGTTTCTATAGATACATTTAAATTGTTTATTAAATCTGAAACAGTTATAGATTTATCTTTATTTATTTTATCTAATATATAATCATATCTTTCATTGGCAAACAAATAAACACCTCCATAAAAACAATTAAATCCAACCAAATACAATTAAATCCAATTAAAAGTTTATCATAAAAAATTAGAATGTCAACAATGAAAAGCATAAATAATAGTTAGATTTATTTAGTTTATAGTAAAAAAATATGATATATTGACATTACTACATTATTGTAGTATGATATTCATATCGAAAAAAATTGATATGAGGTGAATAACATGAGTAGTAATTATGAAAAAGATGCAAAAATATTTAAGGCTCTTTGTGATGAGAAAAGGTTACAAATATTACATCTTTTGAAAAGTGGTGAAAAATGTGCTTGTGTTTTGATTGATGCTATGGAGATAGGACAGTCATCGCTATCATATCATATGAAGATTTTATGCGAATCTGGTATTGTAAAAAGCAGACAAGACGGAAAATGGACACATTATAGATTAAGTAAGTCTGGTAGCGAGCTAGCTTATAATCGTCTGGTAGACATTACAACACCAAATACAGATGCTAAAAATAATTGTTGTTAAAAAGTCATTTTAAAATGACTTTTTTTAAGAATTAACATATCAAATTTTTTTGATATGAATTATTTAAAAGGGGGATAAATGTGGAAATAATACAATCTATATTTTTATTTTTTCAAGACCAAATATTAGGTATGAAGTGGTTAAACGAACTTATTGGAAATGGTCTTTCATTAATAGGTTTAGATATCAATCAAAGATTGGGAGAAAGTATTCAGTTTTTTATATATGATGTTGTTAAAATTACAATATTGCTATGCTTTTTAATTTTTGTAATATCATATATTCAAAGCTATTTTCCACCTGAACGAAGCAAGAAAATATTGGGCAAGTTTAATGGTGTTGGAGCAAATATCATATCAGCACTACTAGGTACAGTTACTCCTTTTTGCTCATGTTCATCAATACCATTGTTTATAGGATTTACAAGTGCAGGGTTACCAATAGGTGTAACATTTTCATTTTTAATATCATCACCTATGGTAGATTTGGGAAGTTTAGTGTTACTTATGAGTATATTTGGAGGCAAAGTAGCATTAGCTTATGTAATTATAGGACTTGTAATAGCTGTTATTGGTGGTACTATAATAGAAAAATTGCATATGGAAAAATATGTTGAAGATTTTGTGAAGAATGCAAGTCAAGTAGATATCGAATCACCAACATTAACTAAAAAAGATAGACTTATATATGCAAAAGAGCAAGTTAAAACAACATTTAAAAAGGTTTTTCCATATATTTTAATAGGTGTTGCGATTGGAGGGTTGATACATAATTGGATACCAGAAAGTTGGATTGAAAATATTTTAGGAAGTAATAATCCTTTTGGTGTTATACTTGCAACACTTATAGGTGTGCCTATGTATGCAGATATTTTTGGAACAATACCAGTTGCAGAAGCTTTATTGTCAAAAGGTGCACAATTGGGAACAATTTTATCATTTATGATGGCTGTAACAACATTAAGTTTACCGTCAATGATAATGTTAAAAAAAGCTGTAAAGCCTAAATTGTTAGCTTTATTTATTCTTATTTGTACAATAGGAATTATAATTGTAGGATATATATTTAATATATTTCACATATATTTATTATAATTTGGAGGTAATGTATAATGGGTTTATTTAATTTATTTAAGAAAAAAGAAAAGAAAGAAACAAAGTGTTGTTGTGGGTGTGGTTGTAATTCAAAACCAACAGATAATACACAAAATACTAAAGATGAGTCTGGTATTAAAATATTAGGTTCAGGTTGTGCAAAATGTATTGAATTAGAAGAAAATACTAAAAAAGCAGTTTTAGAAATGGGATTAGATTTTGAAATAGGTCATGTAACAGATTTTGCTGAAATAGCAAGTTATGGTGTAATGACTACTCCTGCTTTAGTATTAAATGGTAAAGTTTTATCATATGGAAAAGTATTGTCAGTAGATGAGATAAAAGAAATTTTAAAAAATATATAGAGGTAGATATGAAAAATAATATGCCAAAAGTTGCTTTTATTTGTGTACATAATTCTTGTCGCAGTCAAATAGCAGAAGCATTAGGAAAAAGTTTGGCTAGTGATGTTTTTGAGAGTTATTCTGCAGGAACAGAAACAAAACCACAAATTAATCAAGACGCAGTTAGGATTATGAAAGAAAAATTTAACATTGATATGGAAAAAACACAGTATTCAAAATTGTTAAGTGATATTCCAAATGTAGATATTGTCATTACTATGGGATGTAATGTTAATTGTCCTTTTCTTCCTTGTAAACACAGAGAAGATTGGGGATTAGAAGATCCAACAGGAAAAAGTGATGAAGATTTTATTTTAACAATTAATAAAATAAAGCAGAATATATTGGATTTAAAGGAAAGAATAAAAGAAAATACCTTGATGTAATTATTACATCAAGGTATTTTTTATTAGATTAAATTTTATTATGTTCATCAATTAATGTTAATAATCTTTTTAATATTGGACTATTATTTGATGATTTGTAATAAAGGCCAACAGATAAAACCGGAGAGTTTTCTATTGGAATTTGTATTAAATCTTCATTTTTATGAATAAGAATACTAGGGAATACGCCAACTCCATATCCTGATTTTAAGAAAGTTGTGATAGCTTCTGGAAAATCGCAGAATGAGTATTCCCATCTTGGTCTATCATTTATTAATTGCATTTGAAATGAAGCTAGTTTAGGGGGACATATATTAGGTGCACATAATACTAAGTGTTCATTTTCCAATTGGGATAGAGAAATAGTTTTTTTACTAGAAAATTTATGTTCTTTTACACAAACACAACAAACATCAGAAGAAATTATTTCTTTATATTGAAAGTGTTTTTTTTGATGTTTATTTATATTAAATCCTAAAAATGCATCTAAAGACCCTTCTTCTAAAGATCTAGCCAAATATGGAGCGAATAATAGTGATATTCGAAGTCTAAGAGACGGGATTTCTTTGTGCAGAGTATTAAAATAGCTATCAAGTATATTAAACAGGGGAGTGTATTCACCACCCATAGAAAAAAGTTGAATATTAGGTTGTGCAGTAGATTTAAATCTGTTTTTAGCAGTCATAGATAAATGTAATATTTGTTTAGCGTCTTCTATAAATAATATACCTTCTTGTGTAAGAGATACAGATCTTGTAGTTCTGTGAAATAATTTATATCCTAATTCTGTTTCAAGTGATTGAATTTGATGAGATATAGCAGGTTGTGATATATTTCTTTCTTCTGAAGCAAGTGCAAAATTTAAGTGCTTTGCTACAGAAAGAAAACAACTCAGTTGAAAGGTATTCATAAAATACTCCTTTATATTAATAAAATATTTTTATTAATAATAACATTTTTGAACTTCACTTGCAATAAAAAATTTAATATAATTATTCTATAAGTATATAAAAAAGGATTTAAAATATAAAAAGACTATTTGCAATTTTCTTGATGAGGTGATTATAGATAAAATTAATATTAAGAAAAATAAGTTATTAAATTAAAATTTTACAAATAATAAAAGGAGGATAGCACAATGATAAAAACATTATTTAAACAAATAAAACAATATAAGAAATCGTCAATATTATCACCAGTGTTTGTAATATTTGAAGTTATTTTAGAAGTATTAATTCCATTTATAACAGCTTCAATTATAGATAAAGGAATAGAAGCTGGAAATATGCAAAAAGTATATTTTTATGGTGGACTTATGATTATAATGGCAGTTTTGAGCCTTATATGTGGTGTTTTAGCAGGAAAATATGCGGCAACAGCAAGTGCTGGATTTGCAGCTAATTTGAGAGAAGGTATGTATGAAAATATACAAAAATTTTCTTTTTCAAATATAGATAAATATAGTACAGCAGGTCTTGTTACAAGAATGACAACAGATGTAACAAACATTCAAAATGCATATCAAATGTGCATCAGAATTGCAGTAAGAGCGCCATTAATGTTTTTGTGTAGTATGAGTATGTGTATATTCATTAATGCAAAATTAAGTATTATATTTTTGGTTGCGTTGGTAATTTTAGCAAGTGCCTTGATTTTAATTATGACAAAAGCATCTAAGATTTTTAAACAAGTATTTAATAAATATGATGATTTAAATGCTAGTGTTCAAGAAAATATTTCAGGGATAAGAGTTGTAAAAGCGTTTGTAAGAGAAGATTATGAAAATAAAAAATTTATAAAAGCAGCAGAAAATCTTTATAAAATGTTTGTAAAAGCAGAAAGTTTATTAGCTTTCAACAACCCTGCAATGATGATTGTAATTTATGGTTGTATAATTGCTTTATCATGGTTTGGGGCTAAATTTATCGTTGCTGGAAACTTGACTACTGGCGAATTAACATCTATGTTTAGTTATGTTATGAGCATGATGATGTCTCTTATGATGTTTTCTATGGTATTTGTTATGATAAGTATGAGTGCTGCAAGTGGAAAACGTATAGCTGAAGTTTTAGAAGAACAAGCAGATTTACATAACCCAGCAAATCCAGAAACAAATATTAAAGATGGTAGTATAGATTTCAATCATGTTAATTTTTCTTATAAACATGGTAGTGGAGAAAAAACACTTAGAGATATTGATATACATATAAAATCAGGAGAAACAGTTGGTATAATTGGTGGAACAGGTTGTGGTAAATCAAGTTTAGTAAATTTAATAAGCCGATTATATGATGTTGATGATGGTTCAGTATGTGTAGGCGGAATTGATGTTAGAAATTACGATATGGAAATGTTGAGAAATCAAGTTTCAGTTGTATTACAAAAAAATGTATTATTCTCAGGAACTATCTTAGATAATTTAAGATGGGGTAAAGAAGATGCAACAGAAGAAGAATGTATAGAAGCTTGTAAACAAGCATGTGCAAATGATTTTATAGAAAAATTCCCAGATAAGTATAATACTTGGATAGAACAAGGTGGTAACAATGTATCTGGTGGACAAAAACAAAGACTTTGTATTGCAAGAGCTTTATTAAAGAAACCAAAAATACTTATTTTAGACGACTCAACAAGTGCTGTTGATACACATACAGATTCAAAAATCAGAGAAGCATTTGCAACTAAAATTCCAGGAACAACTAAGCTTATTATTGCACAAAGAATTTCTAGCGTACAAGATGCAGATAGAATTATAGTGATGGATGACGGCAAGATAAATGCTTTTGATACACATGAAAATTTATTAAAAACTAATGATATATATAAAGAAATTTACGAAACACAAGTGAAAGGTAGTGGAGATTTCGACGAAGATATGTCAGAAGATAAGAATGGTGGTGAAAGATAATGAGAGGACCAAAAGTTGATAATCCAACAAAAATTTTAAATAGAGTTTTGAAAGAGGTTGTAAAAAATTATAAATTTTCTTTTATAATGGTTATAGTTTGTATAATAGCTACAGCTTTTGCAACTTTAAGAGGAACATTGTTCTTTAAAAGTTTGATAGATGATTATATTGTTCCTTTAACAAAATCTCAAACACCAGATTTTACAGAATTATTTAAAGCACTACTTTCATTAGCTTTTACATATATAATAGGAATATTGTGTGCATATGGATATAATAGAATTATGGTAAATATAAGCCAAGGTACTATGAAAGCGTTTCGTGTAGAGTTATTTACAAAAATGGAATCATTTCCTATAAAATATTTTGATACACACGCTCATGGTGATATTATGTCAGTATACACAAATGACGTTGATACTTTAAGACAATTGATAAGCCAAAGTATACCTCAAGTAATTAACTCTATTGTTACAATAGTTATAACATTCATAAGTATGGTTGCTTTAGATATTCCATTAACATTGATAACACTTGTTATGGTATGCTTTATGTTGTTTTCAGTAAAAACAATTACTGCAAAATCAAAATATTATTTTGAAAAACAACAAAAATCTTTGGGTAAAGTTAATGGATATATAGAAGAAATGATGGAAGGACAAAAGGTTGTTAAAGTTTTCTGTCATGAAGAAAAAAGTTTGGAGCAATTTAAAATAATAAATGATGAATTAAGAGATAATGCAGATAATGCTAACAAGTTTGCAAATATAATGATGCCATTAAATTTTAACCTTGGTAATATAAGTTATGTTTTATGTGCTGTTATTGGTGCAATTTTATCTTTAAATGGTGTACTAGGTTTAACATTGGGAACATTAGTATCATTCTTGTCATTGAACAAAAGTTTTACTCAACCAATATCACAAATAAGCCAACAAATGAACAGTGTTGTTATGGCTATGGCAGGTGCAGAACGTATTTTTGAATTATTAGATGAAAAATCTGAAGAAGATAATGGTTATGTTGAATTAGTAAATGTAAAAGAAGCACCAGATGGAAGTTTAATAGAAACAAAAAATAGAACTGGTGTTTGGGCTTGGAAACACCCTCATAAAGCAGATGGAACAGTAACATACACTAGATTACAAGGTGATGTAACATTTAATGGTGTAGATTTTGGTTATGATGATAAAAAAATTGTTTTACATGATATAAGACTATATGCAACACCAGGACAAAAGATAGCATTTGTTGGAAGTACTGGAGCTGGAAAAACTACTATTACAAACTTAATAAATAGATTTTATGATATCCAAGACGGAAAAATCAGATATGATAATATAAATATCAATAAAATAAAGAAATCAGACTTGCGTCGTTCTCTTGGTATAGTTTTACAAGATACACACTTATTCACAGGTACAGTTTTAGATAACATAAGATATGGTAGATTAGATGCAACAGATGAAGAATGTATTTTAGCAGCAAAACTTGCAAATGCTCATTCTTTTATAAAACATTTACCAGATGGATATAATACTATGCTTAATGGTGACGGTGGTAACTTGAGTCAAGGACAAAGACAGCTTTTAGCAATAGCTAGAGCGGCTGTTGCTGATCCACCTGTTTTAATATTAGACGAAGCAACATCATCTATAGATACTCGTACAGAAATGTTAGTACAAGAAGGTATGGATAGATTGATGAAAGGTAGAACTACATTTGTAATAGCTCACAGATTATCTACAGTTAAAAATTCAGATTGTATCATGGTTTTAGAGCAAGGTAGAATTATTGAAAGAGGAACTCATGATGAGTTAATTGAAGAAAAAGGTAGATATTATCAACTATATACAGGTAATTCAATAGGTCAATAGTTTAAAAATAGATAAGTTTTTTAACTTATCTATTTTTTGTATTATGGTATAATTTATTTGATTTTATCTTAATAATGTAATATTATTTTAATATACAGATATTTATGGGGGAGAAATATGAAAAGTGCAGTTTTTTATGGAAAACATGATTTAAGAATAGAAGATACACAGCGTCCAAGTATAACTAAAAAGCAAGTGTTAATAAAAGTTATGGCTTGTGGTGTGTGTGGAACAGATGTACATATTTATGAGGGAAATAAAGGTGATACAGAAATAAAAACACCGATAATTTTAGGACATGAACTTTCTGGAGAAATAGTTGAAATTGGCGATGAAGTGAAAAACTTTAAGGTAGGGGATAGAGTTTGTATTGACCCTAATCATTATTGTGGTTGTTGTGAATTTTGCAAAACTGGTAATAATAATTTTTGCAAGGATTTGACTGTATATGGAAGCAACTATAATGGGGGATATGCTGAATTTTGTGTTGTTGAAGAAAGTCAGTTATATATGTTAGGTGATAATACTTCATATGAACAAGGAGCAATGGTAGAGCCAGTTTCTTGTTGTTTACATGGTATAGATTTATGTGATATTAAGGCCGGACATCAAGTTGTAATAATTGGTGGTGGAATGATGGGAATGATAATGTTACAGCTTGTAAAATCATCAGGAGCTACAAAAATAGCTTTAGTTGAGCCATCAGAAATAAAAAGAGAGATTGCTAAAAATTTAGGAGCAGATATTTGTATAGACCCTATGACAGAAAATGTTAAAGATGTACTAAATAAAGCTAATATGACATGGGTTAATACAGTAATAGAATGCGTTGGGTTACCGCAAACAATAAAACAAGCTATTGATATAGCAGGAAAAAAAGCAACAGTTTTAATGTATGGACTTACAAAAGAAGATGCAACAGTTGATATAAAACCATTTGAATTTTTTGAAAAAGAATTAACATTAAAATCAGCTTTTATAAATCCTTATACTCAAAAAAGAGCATTGGATTTGATTGATAGTAATAAGATAGATGTAAGCAGTATGATTTGTGAGGTTGCTTCTTTGGATAAACTAGAAGAAATACTAAAAAGACCAGAATTAAGAGCAAAAGGAAAATATATAATAGCACCATATAAATAAAATTTTATAAAATAGACGTGTATATAGATGTTGTGTGTTGACAAATTCACTTTAGTGTAGTAATATGCTAATATAGTAAAGTGGAGAGGCGATAAAAATGAGTAAAAATTATTTGATAACACCTGAAGGTACAAAAGACTATTTATTCGACGAATTAAGGATAAGAAAGAAAATAGAATATAAATTGAGAGATACTTTTGAATTTAGAGGATATAATCAAGTTGTAACACCTTGTTTAGAGTTTTTAGATGTTTTTAATATGTCTGAAAAAGGTATGCCAATAGAAAAAATGTATAAAATGATTGACTCAAAAGGAAGATTAATGGCTCTTAGAACAGATACAACAATGCCTATTGCTAGACTTTGTGCTACAAGATTAAAAAATGAAAAAATGCCTTTAAGGCTTTATTATAATCAAAATGTGTACTCAATAAATCAATCATTAAAAGGTAGAAGCGATGAAGTTTTGCAAAGTGGTATTGAACTTATAGGAGATAGCACAGACAAAGCAGATATAGAAGTTTTAGTCACTGCTATAAAATGTTTGCAAAACTTAGATATAGATAATTTCAGATTAGAGATAGGACATATAGGTATATTTAATAACTTAGTAAAACTTTTAAATATATCAAAAGAAGAAAAAGAGAATATAAGACAACTTATAGAAAATAAAAACTACCCTGCTTTAAATGATATTTTAGACCAAGTCGAAGAAAAAGAAGTAGCAAATATAA
Source organism: Oscillospiraceae bacterium (assembly GCA_017887325.1). Taxonomy (GTDB): domain Bacteria; phylum Bacillota; class Clostridia; order Oscillospirales; family Ruminococcaceae; genus Massiliimalia. The sequence continues at coordinate 24,946 of JAGHIE010000011.1, forward strand.
TTAAAATGCTACCAAGATTATTCGGAGAAAAAGAAATATTTGATAAAGCAAAACTATTAATGCAAAACAATAGTGACTTAATAAAAATATTAGATTATTTAGAAAAATTGTATAGTATTTTAAGCGAGCTTAATTTATCTAAAAAGATAATAGTTGATTTGGGAATAGTAAATCGCGCAGAATACTATACAGGAATTGTTTTTAAAGGATATATAGAAGGTTTTGGAGAAGAAGTATTATCTGGTGGTAGATATGATAATTTACTAAAAGATTTTGGTAGAGATTTAACAGCTATAGGATTTGCTGTTAATATAGATGCAATATTTAATGCAGTTGTAAAAGTTAAAAATATATCAAAAACAATACCACAAGTAATGGTGTTTGCAGAAAAAGGGTATGAAATAAAAGCTTTAGAACACTTAGATAAACTAGCTCAATTAAAAATAATTGCAGAATATAGTTTAAAAGATGGTTTAGAAGAAACAATGAATTTTGCCAAAGAAAAAGGTATTGGTAGAATAGATATAGTTAACGAAAATATAAATACTATTGAGATATAGGAAGTGGGTATATAATGCGACCAATTAGAATAGCTTTGACAAAGGGAAGATTAGAAAAAGATACAATAAAATTATTTGAAAAACTAGGTTTTGATTGTGAACAGCTACATAATAAAGGAAGAAAGCTTATATTAAGTATCCCAAATGAAAATATTGAAATAGTATTAGCAAAAGCTGCAGATGTAATAACATATGTTGAATATGGTGTTTGTGATTTAGGAGTAGTTGGAAAAGACACAATTTTAGAGTGTGGTGGAAGTTTTTTCGAAATATTAGATTTGGGATTTGGAAAATGTAGATTTGCACTTGCTGGTAAAAAAGGTGCAGATTTTTATAGCGGATATAATGAGAAAATTATTGCTACAAAATATCCTAATGTTACAAGAGCTTTTTTTGATAAAAAAGGAATGGATATAAAAGTTGTTAAAATAGAAGGTTCGGTAGAATTAGCACCACTATTAGAGTTATCTGATGCAATAGTTGATATAGTTGAAACTGGTAGTACACTTAAAGAAAATGGACTTGAAGTTTATGAAGATGTAGTAAATGTATCAGCTAGATTAATAGTTAATAATGTTAGTTTAAAAATGTATCAAGATAAAATAGAAAATTTAGTAAAACAAATAGAAAGTGTTTTAAATTAAAATTTAAGGAGAATATATCATGATTGAAATTATAAAAACAGATGGAAAAGCTGAATTAGAATATATGAAATTGTTGAAAAGTAGAAGTACAGAAGTTAATAAAAAAGTAACTGATGTAGTAAGCGAAATAATAGAAAATGTAAAAAATAATGGAGATAAAGCATTATTAGAATATACAGAAAAATTTGATGGAAAATTACCACAATATATAGAAGTACCAAGAGAAGAAATAAACGATGCTATGTCAGAAGCAGATCCAGAATTTGTAACAGCGTTGTTAAATGCTATGGAAAATATCAGTGATTTTCACAACAGACAAAAACAACAAAGTTTTATTAATGCCAAACAAAATGGTGTTATGATGGGACAAAAAATCAGAGGATTGAAAAGAGTTGGTATATATGTTCCAGGAGGAACAGCTGCCTATCCATCATCTGTTTTAATGAATGCAGTTCCTGCTAAAATTGCTGGTGTTGAAGAAATTATTATGGTTACACCACCACAAGCAGATGGTACTGCAAACCCTGATATTTTAGTTGCAGCAGGGATTTGTGGAGTTGATAGAGTATTTTTATTAGGTGGAGCACAAGCAATAGCTGGTTTAGCATATGGAACAGAAACTTTGCCAAAAGTTGATAAAATAGTAGGTCCTGGTAATATCTATGTTGCAACAGCAAAAAAACTACTTTATGGTGTAGTTGATATTGATATGATAGCAGGTCCTAGTGAAATATTGATTTTAGCTGATGAAACAGCAAATCCAAAATTTGTATCAGCAGACTTAATGTCACAAGCTGAACATGACACATTAGCGTCAGCTATTTTAGTTACAACATCAGAAAAACTTGCAAATGAAACAAAGAAAGAATTAGAAAGACAATGTGAAACTTTATCAAGAAAAGATATTATACAAAAATCCTTAAAAGATTATGGAGCTATATTTGTGTGTGACAATGTAGATTATGCAGTTTTTCTAGCTAATGAATTTGCACCAGAACATTTAGAAGTAATGCTCAAAAATCCTATGGAATACATTGGTAAGATAGATAATGCAGGTTCAGTATTTTTAGGAAATTATGCTCCTGAACCTTTAGGTGATTACTATGCAGGACCAAACCATGTATTGCCAACAAGTGGTACAGCAAGATTTTTCTCACCTTTATCAGTTGATAGTTTTGTTAAAAAGATGAGTTATATTTATTATACAGAGGAAGCTTTACAAGAAGCTAAAGATGATATTGTTTTAATTGCTAATAAAGAGGGATTAACAGCACACGCAAATTCAATTTTAGTGCGTTATGAGGATTAATATTTAAAGTTTAGGAGGGTTATAGTATGAAATATACTATTCCTAAAAGGATAGAGCAAATGACACCATATCAACCGATTACTGGTGAATATAAAATTAGAATGGATGCAAATGAATCATATATAAACTTATCAAAAGAACAGATAGATTTAGTAGAAAATAAACTAAATCAATTAGAATACAATAGATATCCTGACCCATATGCAAAAGATTTATGTAAAGCTTTTGCTGAATATTATGGGATAGATAAAAATCTAGTGACAGCAGGAAATGGTTCAGATGAAATAATTTCACTTATATTTAGTACATTTTTTGAAAAATCAGATATTGTGGGGGTATTTTCAAATGATTTTTCTATGTACAGAGTATATTGTGAAACATATGGAGTTAATTATAAAATAATTCCAAAAGAAAAAGATTTGACAATAGATGTTGAAAAAACGATAAAATTTATAGAAGATGAAAATATTACAGCTTTGATATTTTCAAATCCTTGCAATCCAACTTCTATGGGATTAGAAAAAGAAAAAGTAAAATATTTACTAGAAAATACACAAGCATTAGTAATTTTAGATGAAGCTTATATGGACTTTTGGAATGAGTCTTTATTAGATGAAGTAGAAAAATATGATAATTTAATTATATTAAAAACTTGTTCTAAAGCTATTGGACTTGCAAGTATAAGATTGGGATTTTTTATTTCTAATGAAAGATTTACTAAAGTTATAAGAGCTATAAAATCTCCTTATAATGTAAACAGCGTAACACAAGCTTACGGAGAAGTATTGTTATCTAATAAAGAACAATTAGACAATGCTACAAAAGAAATAATTTTAAATAAAAATGATTTGCAAGAAAAAATGTTTTTGTTGAAAGATAAATTTTCCAATTTGATTTTAGAAGTATATAAATCTGATACTAATTTTGTATTTATAAGAACAGATTATGCAAAAGAAATATTTGAAAGTTTGCTATCAAGATCTATTGCAATAAGATATATGGGAGATTATTTGAGAATTTCAATATCAAACAAGATTGAAAACCAAAAACTTTATGACGAAATGATAGATATTTTAACTTCTATATCTGAAAGAGGTAAATAAAATGAGAAGTACATCAGTTGAAAGAAATACTAAAGAAACTCAAATTTCTATAAATATTGATTTAGACGGAAATGGTAAATATGACATAAAAACAGGAGTAGGTTTTTTTGACCATATGTTGACAGCTTTTTGTGTTCATTCTGGTATAGATTTAGAAATTAATGTTACTGGAGATTTAGAAGTTGATTGTCATCATACGATAGAAGACACAGGAATAGTTTTAGGAAAAGCTATAGGTGAAATTTTAAATGATAAATCTGGTATAGCTAGATATGGAACAGCTTTTATACCAATGGACGAAGCGTTAGGCTTTTGTTCTTTAGATATTAGTGGACGACCATTTTTAGTATTTAATTGTGAATTTACAAATGAAAAAATAGGACAAATGGATACACAAATGGTAGAAGAATTTTTTAGAGCAGTAGCATTTAATGCAGGTATAACTTTACATTTAAAAGCTGAGTATGGAAAAAATGATCACCATATAGCAGAAGCATTATTCAAAGCTTTTGCACATGCGTTTAAACAAGCTATTGTAAAAAAAGATGGATTACTATCAACAAAAGGGGTATTATAAAGTTTATTTTGAGGTGGTATAATGATTGCTATTATAGATTATGGTGCAGGTAATTTATCTAGTGTAAAAAATGCTTTAGATTATATTGGGGAAAAAAGTATTATTACAAAAGATAAAAAAGAAATTGAACTTGCAGATAGTTATATTCTTCCAGGAGTAGGTGCTTTTCCTTTTGCTATGCAAAAACTTAATGATACTGGACTTGTTGATGTTTTAAAACAACAAGTAAAAACTAAAAGTTTGCTTGGTATTTGTTTGGGAATGCAAATGTTACTTGATGAGAGTTTTGAGTTTGAACAAACAAAGGGTTTATCATTAATAAGTGGAAAAGTTGATAAAATTCCTGTCAAGAATTTAAAAATTCCACATATGGGTTGGAATGAGTTAAATATTGTAAAGAAAGATAATCCATTGATGAAGAATATATCTAATGGAGATAGTGTTTATTTTGTTCACTCTTTTATGGCGTATCCAACTGATGATGATTTGGTAGCTTATTGTGAGTATGGAGAAAAAATTCCAGCTTTTATATCAAAGGGAAATGTTTATGGAGCACAATTCCACCCAGAAAAAAGTGGAGAAGTTGGACTTGAAATATTAAGAAACTTTGGGGGATTATCAAAATGATTATTTTACCAGCAATTGATATAAAAAATGGACAATGTGTTAGACTTCTAAAAGGGGACTTTAATACAGTAGAACAAGTGGCACAAGATCCATTTGAAACAGCAAGGGATTTTTATAACACAGGTGCTAAATATTTACATATGGTTGATTTAGACGGTGCTAAAGATGCAAAACTTGTCAATAAAGATTTATTTGTTGAACTTGCAAAGACCAGTAAACTAAAAATAGAGCTAGGTGGAGGAATAAGAGATTTAAATTCTGTTGAATATTATCTATCTAACGGAATAGATAAAGTTATATTAGGTTCTGTTGCAGTTAAAAATCCTGATTTTGTAAGGGAAGCTGTAAATGAATATAAAGATAAAATCATAGTTGGTATAGACGCTAAAAATGAAATGGTGGCAACAGAAGGCTGGTTGTCTACAAGTAATGTTCACTATTTAGATTTAGCAAAAGCTATGGAAAAAATGGGTGTAAAAAATATTATATTTACTGACATTTCTAAAGACGGTACATTATCTGGTGCAAATTTTGAACAATTAGATGCTATTAATAAAGCAGTAAATTGTAATATTACTGCAAGTGGTGGTATAAAAGATATAAACGATATAAAAGTGTTAAAGAAATTAAATATGTATGGTGTAATTTGTGGAAAATCTATCTACAAAGGTACATTATCTTTAAAAGAAGCTTTAGAGGTAGGAAAAGAGGGGTAATATGTTAGCAAAGAGAATTATTCCTTGTTTAGATGTAAAAGAAGGTAAAGTTGTTAAAGGTATTAATTTTGTTGGAATAAAAGAAGTTGGAGATCCTGTTGAGTGTGCAAGAGAATATTATGAGCAAGGTGCAGATGAAATTGTATTTTTAGATATTAATGCAACTCATGAAGGTAGAAAAACTATGTTGGATGTTGTTGCTAACACTGCAAAAGAAATATTCATACCATTAACAGTTGGTGGGGGAATAAACACAATAGAAGATATAAGAAATACTTTATTAGCAGGTGCTGACAAAGTTTCAATAAATTCTAGTGCTGTAAGAAATCCTAATTTGATAAAAGAAGCGTCAGACCAATTTGGAAGTCAATGTGTTGTTGTTGCGATTGATTCTAAAAGAGTTGACGGAAGTTTTCATGTTGTAATAAATGGTGGAAGAATTGATACAGGACTTGATGTAATAGAGTGGGCTAAAAAAGTCGTTGAGTTAGGTGCTGGAGAAATACTTTTAACATCTATGGACGCAGATGGTACTAAAAACGGGTTTGACTGTGAACTGTTAGATTTAGTTGCAAATGCAGTATCAGTACCAGTAATAGCAAGTGGTGGTTGTGGTAAATTAGAGCATTTTTCAGAAGTTTTTGAAAAAACTGGTGCAGACGCAGGATTATGTGCATCACTTTTTCACTATAAAGAATTAACAGTTAAACAAGTCAAAGATTATTTAAAAGAAAAAAATATTCCTGTTAGAAAAAGTATGTAAGTAGAGTGAGTTAAAGTTATGGAAAATTTAGATAAGTATTTTGTAAAAGGTGAATTGATACCTGCTATTGTTGTTGAAGAAAAAACAAAAGAAGTTTTGATGTTAGCTTATATGAACAAAGAAAGTTTACAAAAAACTTTAGACACAGGTTATACATGGTTTTATAGCAGATCAAGAAAAGAATTGTGGAACAAAGGGGCAACTAGTGGCCATGTGCAAAAAGTTATAAGAATAAAAAGTGATTGTGATGATGATACACTACTTGTTGAAGTAGAACAAACTGGTGTTGCGTGTCATACAGGTAGTTATAGTTGTTTCTTTAAAAATATATACGATAGAGGGGAAAAGTAATGTCAAATGATACATTAAAACAACTTTATGAAGTTGTAAAAAATAGAAAAGAAAATTTTGAAGAGGGTTCATATACTTGTTATTTATTCAGTCAAGGATTGGATAAAATTTTAAAAAAATGTGGTGAAGAATGTTCAGAAATGATAATTGCATCTAAAAATACAAGTGACAGCGAACTTGTTGGAGAAATAGGTGATTTAATTTATCATATGATGGTATTAATGGTTGAAAGAAATATCCCATTAGAAAGCGTAATGAATTTACTAGATGAAAGAAGTAAAAAAATAGGAAACTTAAAACAATTTCATAAAGTAGATAAAAACACTTAAAATATTATATTTTAAGTGTTTTTTGATAAATAAAAATAGACATTCATTTGAATGTCTATTTTTATTTTATATTAATTTTTGTATTCTTTTATGTGGAATTGATAAGAAGGATAATCTCCTATAGGATTTTTGATTATTAAACCTGCATTCATTAAAACACTTCCGGCATAAATTTTATCATTTACAACATAGTTTTTGTTTTCGTCAAGACCTTTAAGTTTAATATTTATATACATTTTGTTTGCACAAACTTTTGTTACGACAACATTTAATAAGGTTTCTGTTTTATCTTTAGAAACAAATTGCCAAGCTGTATAATTATCAACTTCTGGTTGGCTTAATCTATAGTATAATCCGTTATGAATAATAGGTTGAAGTTCTTTGTAAGTTTTTATTTGTTCTTTTACTTTTTGTTTTTCTTCATCACTTATTAAGTTTAAGTCCATTTCATATCCAAAGCTACCAGACATTGCTACAACAGCTCTAGTATCAATAGAAGTAGTTCTTCCTGTTTGATGATTAGGAATTGCAGAAACATGAGAACCTACTGTGGATATAGGATATATGAAAGAAGAACCATATTGAATACTTAATCTTTCAATAGCATCAGTATTATCACTGCACCAAATTTGTGGAGAGTAGTACATCATTGCAATATCGAATCGGCCACCACCACCACTGCAACCTTCGATTAATAAGTCAGGATATCTTGAAACAAGTTTTTCTAAAAGGTCATATAAACCTAAAACATATCTGTGATAAAATTCACCTTGTCTATCTTTTGGAAGCAATGCACTAAATGCATCACAAATACTTCTGTTCATATCCCATTTAACATACTCTATATTAGCACTGTCTAAAATATCTGTCATACGATTAAATAGATATTCTCTAACATCTTCTCTTGTCATATCTAAAACAAGTTGATTTCTGGATTTGTTAGGGTTTCTATTTGGAATTTTTACAGCCCAATCTGGATTTTTTCTATATAAATCACTATCATATGAAATCATTTCAGGTTCAAACCACAAACCAAATTTCATTCCCATTTTATTTATTTCTTCAACTAATTTAGGTAAACCAATTTTAATTTTATTTGTATTTACAAACCAGTCACCTAATCCACTATTATCATCATCTCGTTTACCAAACCAACCGTCATCAAGTACAAACATTTCAATACCTAAATCTGAAGCTTGTTTAGCAATTTTAATTATTTTATCATCATCAAAGTTAAAGTATGTAGCTTCCCAGTTGTTTATTAGTATAGGACGTCTTTCTAGTTTATATTTACCTCTACAAATATTATTTCTTATTGCATTGTGGAAGTTTTGAGATAATTTTGAAAAACCATTATTGCTAAAAGTGAATAATACTTGAGGTGTTTCAAAAACATCACCTTTATTTATGTGGTACTCAAAATTTTCAGGATTAATACCTACATTTGTTCTGATTTGCTCAAATTGTTCTCTTTCGACTTCTATCAAGAAATTACCACTATATACTAAGGAAATACCATAACAATTACCATGATTTTCATTAGTATCATTTTCACATAAAATTATAGATGGATTGTGATGATGGCTAGAAGTACCTCTTTTACTGCTAATAGAAGTTATACCATGAGGGATATTGTTTCTTTCAAAATTTCTTTCCATAGCATGTCTGCCGTGAAAATGTATCATTTGTAAATCGCAGTGGTTAATATCTAAAGTTGCAGACATAATTTTATTTAATTTAACAGTATTATTACTATTATTTTTAAATGTAGTGGACCTTGCAATTATATCCATATCATAAAAAACGGTATAATTTAAAGTTACTTCTAAATTTGTTACATTATCTTTTAGATAAATTTCCAAAGTTTCTGCATTATCATTTTCGTCATATATATAAGGCATACCTTTAATTTCTTTAACACCTTTTTTGATACTATGACCAACATATCTAGGTTCAAAGGCATTACAACCATTTTCTTCTATCAAATTAATACTGTTAATTCGATAATCACCAATACCACAGCTAGAAAATTCTTGAGGTAAAAAGTCAAGAGAAAATGTTCTGTCTTGAGCTTCCCAAGGTGTTCCTGAAAAACCAACATCTGCTTTAGGTAATAAGTAATCCATATTACCATTTTCTATTTTTGTTCCATAATATAAGTGTAAAAGAAAATCAAACATATCAACTTTCATTTGATATGTTGAGTTTTTAGTTTGAATTGTAAATATTTTCTCATTTTCATTAAAACATATAGACATATTCTGTTCTCCTTTTTTTATATATTTTATCTTAAATACACTTATATATTAATATATAATTTGTTATTTTTAAATATATTAATACTTACAAAATATATATTTTTCTGCAATTTTAATTAAAAAGCTTGAAATCACCTAGAAAATATACATATAATATAATCATTAGGGGGATTTATATATGAAAGAAATGTTTCACTTAGTTAATAATAATGATAATTTTATAGATTTAAATATATATCAATATGGACATCAAACTTGTAAACCTGCACATTCTTTTGGACCTGCAATCAGACAACACTATTTATTTCATTATGTGATATCGGGTAGAGGAAGTTTAATTATAGAAAACTCTAAAAAGGATAATATAACTTACAATATAACTAAAAATCAAGGTTTTTTGATAAGTCCTAATCAATGTTGCCATTATATAGCTGATAAAGATGACCCGTGGGAATATATTTGGGTTGAATTTAGTGGATTGAAAGCAGAAGAATATTTGAAATTATCTGGGTTATCATACAATAATCCTATTTATATAAGCGAAAAAAACGATTTGACTATAAAGGATATTTTGATAAATATAATAAATTCAGATGAAAGCGACCCATTACAAGCGATAGGATATGGATATTTATTTTTGTACACACTAAAAAATACAAGTAAGTATAAAATGAAAGAAACTTATGGAGATTTAAAGAAATTCTATGTTAAAGAAGCAATAAATTATATAGAAAATAATTTTCAAAGAAATATTACAGTAGAGGATATATCAAATTTTTCAGGACTTAATAAAAGTTATTTTGGAAAAATATTTAAAGATGTTATGAATATAACACCACAAGATTTTTTAATACAGTATAGAATGAGAAAAGCTTGTGAACTTTTAAAAACAAGCAGTTTGTCTATAAAAGAAGTAGGCGAACAAGTGGGCTATAGTAATCAATTACATTTTTCAAAAATTTTTAAAAATACTTATAAAATATCACCTAGAGAATGGAAATTAAAAAATCAGTTTAAAAAATAATTTTAATATAAAAAAGAAAGAAAAAAGCAAGAAATGAAACAATGTAGTTATGATATAATTGTTTTTAGAGGTGGTAAAATGAATAATTCAATTCATAAACGAGTAGAAAAATATGCTTGCGAAGATATTGATAAAATATATAGTGATTTTAATATTGAAAAAACGGGACTTAATAAAAAGATTGTTAAAAAAAATAGGGAAGCATATGGTAAAAATAAAATAACAAACCATAAAAAAGATACTGTATTATTTAGACTTAGAAGATCTTTTATAAATCCTTTTACTATAATGCTTTTTATTTTAGCAAGTATATCCTTATTTACAGATATAGTTTTAGCATCTAATTTTACTAAGAATATAACAACTGCAATAGTAATACTTTCAATGTTGTTATTTAGTGGTATTATAAGATTTATTGAAGAAATGCGCTCTAAGAATATAACTGATAATCTAACAAAAATTGTTGTTAATGATGTTATTGTACTTAGAGAAGGAAAATGGATAAAAATATCGTCTGATAGACTAGTTGTAGGAGATATAATTTCGTTAAATAGTGGAGATAGCGTACAAGCTGATATTAGAGTAACAAAGGCAGATGATTTATTTGTTTCACAATCTGCAATTACGGGAGAAAGCCAAATATTTGAAAAAGATGAAAAAACATTAAATGTAAAGAAAAGATATAATCACTCAGAATACAAAAACATAGTATTTATGGGTTCAACAATAATAGGTGGTAACGGACAAGGAATAGTATTAGCAGTTGGAAAAGATACATTATATGGGGAAATATCAGATACACAAAAAGTTAAGAAAAACACTTTTGAAAAGAACACAAACTCTATAACAATAGAATTAATTAAATTTATGGTAGTTTTAATTCCTATTGTTTTTATTTCTTGTGTAATTACCAAGGGTAACTTAGTAAGTTCATTTTTATTTGCTTTATCAGTTGGTGTTGGATTAACACCAGAAATGCTTCCTATGGTTGTAAATGCTTGTTTAGCAAAAGGTAGTTCTGTTATGGGCAGAAAGAAAACTGTAATTAAAAATATAAGTGCAATGCAAGAACTAGGAGCTATGGATATTCTTTGTGTTGACAAAACAGGAACATTGACCGGAGATAAAGTATTATTAGAATATTACACAGATATACTTGGAAATGAGAGCAAAAAAGTTTTAGATTATGCTTATTTGAATAGCCTTTATCATACTGGTGTAAAAAATCATTTGGATAGTGCTATATTAGAATATAGAAATATGCCAAACAAACAAGAATATTTTGAAAAATTAGCTAAGGAAAATGAAAAACTAGATGAAATACCATTTGATTATGATAGGAAGTTTACAAGTGCTTTAGTTAAAAATAATGATGATAATTTATTATTAGTAAAAGGTGATTTCTATCAAGTTTGCAATAGATGTAAATTTGTAGAGTATAAAGAAAAAGTTATTCCTATGATAGAGGATAATTTAAAAAGTGTTCATTCTATTATTGATGAAATGTTAGAAGACGGAATGAAAGTTATAGCAGTAGCATATAAAAAAATTGAAAATAGAAGTAACATAACTTTAGAAGATGAGAATGAGCTTACTTTGTTAGGATATTTAGCATTTTTTGATGCACCTAAAAAAAGTGCTGTTTCTGCTATAGAAAAAATGAAACAGTTGAATATAAATGTAAAAGTTTTGACAGGTGACCAAAAAGATGTTGCAGTGTCAATATGTAGAAGATTGGGAATAGATACTACAAATGTTATTACAGGAATAGATTTAGAAAATTTATCAGAAGATGAACAAATAATGCATTTGGAAAGGACAAGTATATTTTGTCAGTTAACTCCTAAACAGAAAAAATTTATAGTGAAAAAACTTCAAGAAAATGGACACATAGTGGGATTTTTAGGAGATGGGGTAAACGATGTATCTGCAATAATGCAAGCAGATGTAGGAATATCTGTAGAAAATGCTACTAAAGCTGTTAAAGAAAGTGCTGATGTAATTTTACTTAAAAAAGACCTCAATATTTTAGAAGAAGGTATTATTGAAGGAAGAAAAGCTTTTGCAAATATGTCTAAGTATATAAAAATTACAGCTTCATCAAACTTTGGTAATATATGTTCTATTGTACTTGCCAGCATATTTTTACCATTTTTACCTATGACCTCTATTCAGTTGTTACTTTTAAATTTATTATATGATGTTATATGTTTAGTTTTACCTTGGGATAATGTTGATAAAGAATCATACTCTAAACCAGTTGAATGGTCTGGAAAAACTTTAGGAAGATTTATGAGATTTTTCGGACCTATAAGTTCTATATTTGATATAAGTACATTTTTATTTTTATACTTTGTATTGTGTCCTATGGTATGTGGAGGAACATATTCAAGTTTTGATAGTGTTGCTGAGCAGGTAAAATTTATTGCAGTTTTCCAAACTGGTTGGTTTTTGGAGTCTATGTGGACACAAGTTTTAATAATTCACTTATTGAGATGTAAAAAACATATATTAACTAAAAATAGAGCTTCAAAACAAGTCTTAAGTGTAACTTTGATAGGTGTAATTTTATTTGCTGTGTTAATCCTTACAAATTTAGGATATTGGTTTGGACTGGTTGCATTACCTATCACATATTTTATATTCTTAATAATAACTGTTATTTTGTATATGAGTGTGATAACCATTGCAAAAGTTTTCTTCATAAAGAAATATAATGAGTTAATATAGAAAGGAGAATTTATTATGAAAAAAAGTATTGAATTTATAAATATAAGTATGTCTTCAGTAAACTTTTTGATAGAAAAGTTAATAAATTCTTCTGAAAGTATAGAGAACTTAAATGTTTTTTTAGAAAGTTTAAAAAGTTTACAAGAAAATAAAATAGATGGAATTATGATGCAATTAGATGATAATGATATAGTTCAAACACTTAGTACAGATGTTATTGAATACAACGACCTTTGTATATATCCTAAGTCTAGGAGAGTTACAGTTGATAAAGAAGATATATCATTGACGCCTAAAGAATTTGATATATTATACTTTTTGGCAAAAAATAAAGGTGAAGTTTTTACAAAGGAGCAAATATATCAAGCAGTATGGCAAGATGAGTATATGTTAGATGATAGCAATATAATGGCATTTATTAGAAAACTTAGAAAGAAGATAGAATTAAATCCAGACAGTCCACAATATATACATACTGTTTGGGGAATAGGTTATAAATTTGATTGTTAAAAATAGTAGTAGTTGTTAAAAACAACTACTACTATTTTTTTAGCAAGAAAAACGCAAGAATTTGAACATATTATTTTGGAAGGATTAATTATATACTTATAGCATAACATGAAAAGGAGGAAAATGTGATGAAAAAAAATAATACTAAAATTTCAAAAACAACACAAAAACAATTGGAACAAGAAAGAAAAAGAATAAACTTTGTTGCAACTCATAATATAAAAGATGTATTAAAAGAGTTGAACACAAGTTTAAGAGGATTAAGTGAAAATGACGCTAATAACAGCAGAATTAAACATGGAAGTAATAAAGTTACAAGACAAAAAAAGAAATCTTTATTACAACATATTGCTAGTGCATTTATAAATCCTTTTACAGCAATATTATTTTGTTTAGCTTTAGTTTCAATACTAACAGACATAATTTTCCCTTATTTTAGTATGTTTGATTCTACTCCTGATGATGTAGATCCATTAACAGTAATAATTATTATGACAATGGTTATAATTTCAGGAACACTAAGATTTGTACAAGAAACAAGAAGTGGTAAAGCTGCAGAAAAACTTTTAGCAATGATAACAACAACTTGTACTGTTGATAGAGTAGAGAAAAAACAACAGGAAATATCATTAGAAAATGTTGTAGTTGGGGATATTATTCATTTATCAGCAGGAGATATGATACCAGCTGATGTTAGAATTTTAGATGCTAAAGATTTATTTATAAATCAAGCTAGTTTAACAGGTGAAAGTGAACCTATTGAAAAAATAGCTACTGTTAGTGAGAAAAAAGATAGTATAACAGAATATACTAACATGGCTTTTATGGGAACTAGTGTTATTTCTGGTAGTGCAGTTGCAGTTGTAGTATCGGTTGGTGATAACACATTATTTGGCTCAATGGCAAGTGCAGTATCTGAAGAACCAGTTCAAACAAGTTTTACAAAAGGTGTAAATGCTGTTTCTTGGGTATTAATCAGATTTATGTTAATTATGGTACCTATAGTTTTCTTTATCAATGGAATTACAAAAGGAGATTGGTTAGACGCATTTTTATTTGCAATATCAATAGCTGTTGGTTTAACCCCAGAAATGCTACCTATGATAGTTACTACTTGTCTTGCAAAAGGTGCTATGTTCATGAGTAAAGAAAAAACTATTGTGAAAAATTTAAATTCAATTCAAAATTTTGGAGCAATAGATATATTATGCACTGATAAAACAGGAACATTAACACAAGATAAAGTAATGTTAGAATATCACTTAAATACAATGGGTGATGCAGATTCAAGAGTTTTAAGACATGCTTTTTTAAACAGCTATTTTCAAACAGGTTATAAAAATCTAATGGATTTAGCTATAATTCAAAAAACACAAGAAGAAGCTTTAGAAAATCAAGAGTTATTAAATCTTTCAGAAAAATATGTAAAAGTAGATGAAATACCATTTGATTTTAAACGCAGAAGACTATCAACTGTTGTACAAGACAAAAACGGAAAAACTCAAATGATAACAAAGGGTGCAGTTGAGGAAATGTTGTCAATTTGTAAATATGTAGAATATGACAACAAAGTAGAATTATTGACAGATGAAACTAAAAAAGATGTTTTAACAAAAATAAATCAATTAAATGAAGATGGATTTAGAGTTTTAGTATTAGCACAAAAAAGCAATCCATCACCAGTGGGTACATTTGGCGTTCAAGATGAATGTGATATGGTATTGTTAGGATATTTAGCATTTTTAGACCCACCAAAAGAATCTGCTATGCAAGCTATAAAAACTTTGAAAAAATATGGAGTAACAACAAAAATTTTAACAGGTGACAACGAAAAAGTTACTAGAACAATATGTAAACAAGTAGGATTAACAGTTAATAATATGTTGTTAGGTTCTGATATAGAAAAAATGTCTGATATAGAATTAGCTAAAGTTGTAGAAAAAACAGATGTTTTTGCAAAATTATCACCAGAACAAAAAATAAGAGTTGTATCAATTTTGAGAAGTTGTGGACATGTAGTTGGATTTATGGGTGATGGTATAAATGATGCAGGTGCAATGAAAGTTGCTGATATAGGAATATCAGTAGATACAGCAGTAGATATTGCAAAAGAGTCAGCAGATATAATTTTATTAGAAAAAGATTTAATGGTTTTAGAAAAAGGAATTATTGAAGGTAGAAAAACATATGCAAATATGATTAAGTACATAAAAATGACAGCTTCTTCAAATTTCGGAAATATGTTTTCAGTATTAGCAGCATCAGCATTTTTACCATTCTTACCAATGATGAGCATACATTTAATTATATTAAATTTAATATATGATTTATCTTGTACAGCTATTCCATGGGATAATGTTGATGAAGAATTCTTAACAGTTCCTAGAAAATGGGACGCATCTTCTGTAGGTAGCTTTATGATATGGGTAGGTCCAAGTAGTTCTATATTTGATTTTATAACATATATATTTATGTATTTTGTATTCTGTCCTTTATTTGTGTCAAATGGAGTATTGTATAACGATTTATCACATTATTATGCAGGTGCAGAGTTAGTACAAAAACAACTAATGTATATGGGCTTGTTCCAAGCAGGTTGGTTTGTAGAATCAATGTGGAGTCAAACACTTGTTATACATATGATAAGAACTTCTAAAATCCCATTTATTCAAAGTAGAGCATCTTTACCTTTAACAGTTTTAACATTTACAGGAATAGCAGTTCTTACAATAATACCATTTACACCTTTAGGAGCAACAATGGGACTTGTAGCATTACCAATAAGTTATTTTGTATATTTAATTCCTTGTATATTGGCATATATGTTACTAGCGACAAGTTTGAAAAAAGCGTATGTAAAATACCATGGTAATTTATTATAGAAAGAAGTTGATAATATATGAACATCACAAATTTTTTTACTAATATGTGGCTAAATTTATTTGGTAAAACAGAATTTTTAGGAATAAATATGGGCTTTTGGGTTTCTATGTTTATTGTATTATTAATTGTTATTGTACAGAATATAGTTTTTTGGAATATAAAACCTAAAAAATAATGATAAGAGGAATGTGCTTAAATGTACATTCCTTTTTATATGTAAATATATGTGTCTTGTCATATGTAAATTAATGTGATATAATATGTTCTGTTTTATGATATTGATTTGTAAGATAGGAGATTGTTATATGGATATAAAAGAAAAAATAAACTTGTTAAAGCAAGAAAAAGATGCTGTTATTTTAGCTCATTATTATGTAGATGATAATGTTCAAGAAATTGCAGATTATATAGGAGATTCTTTTTATTTAAGCAAAATAGCATCAACAATACAAAATAAAATTATAGTTTATTGTGGTGTTTCTTTTATGGGAGAAAGTGCAGTTTTATTAAACCCAAATAAAAAAGTTATTATGCCTGATAAAAATGCAGATTGTCCTATGGCACATATGGTTACTAAAGAACAGATAGATGAAGTAAAACAAAAATATGAAGATGTAGCAGTAGTTTGTTATATTAATTCTACAGCACAGATAAAATCTTGGTCAGATGTAGTAGTAACTTCTGCAAATGCTGTAAAGATTGTAAAAAATTTACCAAATAAGAATATCTTATTTATTCCAGATAAGAATTTAGGTTACTATGTTTCAAAACAAATTCCAGAAAAAAATATAATTACTCTTAACGGATATTGTCCTATACATCAAAATATATCTGTTGAAGATATAAAAGAATTGAAGACTAAATATCCATCTGCAAAAATACTAGTTCACCCAGAATGTGATAAATCTATTTTGGCTTTAGCTGATTGTATAGGGTCAACAACTAAAATCATAGATTATGCAACTAATAGCGAAAATAAAGATTTTATAATTGCAACTGAAATAGGTGTAAAATACCAGCTTCAAAAACAAAATCCTAATAAAAACTTTTATTTTCCAACACATACTCCTATATGTGATGGCATGAAATTAATAACATTAGAAAAAATATTGAATGTTTTGGAAACAGAGGAAAATCAAATGAGTGTTTCTGATGATTTTTCTAATAAAGCTAAAATAACACTTGATAGAATGATAGAATTATCAAAGTAGGGAGATTAAAAATGAGAATTGATTATGATGTTGTTATTGTAGGAGCAGGTGCAGGAGGATTATACACAGCATTAAATTTAAAAGATGATAATAAAATTCTTATTATTTGCAAAGAAGATTTGCAAAGTTGTGATTCTATGCTTGCACAAGGTGGAATATGTGTACTTAGAGATGAAAATGACTATGATGACTTTTTTAACGATACTTTATCAGCAGGACACTTTGAAAATAGAAAAGAAACTGTCGATATAATGATAAAATCAAGCAGAGATATAATAAATAATTTATTGGATTTAGGTGTTAGGTTTGACAAAAATTCAGACGGTAGTTTAAAATATACAAAAGAGGCAGCACATTCTAAACCTCGTATTTGTTTTCATAATGATACAACTGGAAAAGAGATAGTTGAAACTTTATTATCAAAAGTAAAAGAAAAATCCAATATAACTATTATGGATTATACAGAAATGAAGGATATCATAGTAGAAGACAATGTTTGTAGAGGAATTATTGCTGAGAATAAATTCGGTGAAATTATAAATATATATGCTGATAATACAGTTTTAGCAACTGGTGGAATTGGTGGACTGTATGAACATTCAACTAATTTCCCAAGCTTAACAGGTGATGCTATAAAAATTGCTAAGAAACATAATATTGAACTAGAAAATTTAGATTATGTACAAATTCACCCAACAAGTTTATATAGTGAAAAATCTGGAAGACATTTTTTAATTTCAGAATCAGCTCGTGGAGAGGGAGCAATTTTATTAGATAAAAACGGCAATAGATTTGTTAATGAGTTATTGCCAAGAGATATATTGTCAAAAGAAATTTACAAACAAATGGAAAAAGAAAATAGTAAATATGTTAGATTATCTTTTGAGCCAGTTTCAAAGGAAGTTATAAAAAATCACTTTAAAAACATATACAATACTTGTTTAGAAAGAGGTTATGATATTACAAAAGAGCCTATTCCTGTAGTTCCAGCTCAACATTATTTTATGGGTGGTATACATGTAGACATTAATTCAAAAACAAGTATGAAAAATTTATATGCTGTTGGAGAAACAAGCTGTACAGGAGTTCATGGAAAAAATCGTCTAGCTAGTAATAGTTTATTAGAGTGTTTAGTGTTTGCAAAAAGGTCAGCTATGAATATAGATAGCGGAAAGGGAGAATAAAAATGAATGAAATAACAATGAAACTAGTGGCAGATAAATATATTAAATTAGCTTTGCAAGAAGATATACAAAACGAAGATATATCAACTAATTCTGTAATGCCAACATATAAAAAAGCAACCGTAGAATTGTTATGTAAACAAGACGGAATAGTGGCAGGACTTTATGTTTTTGAAAGAGTATTTAAAATATTAGACGAAAATACAAAAATAGAATTTTTTGTAAAAGATGGAGATAATGTAAAAAAGGGACAATTAATGGCTGTTGTAACTGGAGATGCTAGAGTTTTATTATCAGGAGAAAGAACAGCATTAAACTATTTACAAAGAATGAGTGGAATAGCTACTTATACAAATAGAATAGTTAAACTTTTAGAAGGAGCAAAAACAACACTTTTAGACACAAGAAAGACAACTCCTTGTATGAGAATATTTGAAAAATATGCTGTAAAAATAGGTGGAGGAAGCAACCATAGATATAATTTATCAGATGCTGTTATGTTAAAAGATAACCATATACAAGCAGCAGGAGGAATAAAGCAAGCTGTTGCAATGGCTAGACAATATGTTTCTTTTGTACACAAGATAGAAGTTGAAGTGGAAAACTTAGAAATGGTAAAAGAAGCTGTTGAAGCAGGTGCTGATATAATCATGCTTGACAATATGACACCACAACAAATGAAAGAAGCTGTTGAAATTATTGGCTCAAAAGCATTGACAGAATGTTCAGGAAATATTACAGTAGATAATATAAAAACTATTATTGATATAGGTGTAGATTATGTATCTAGTGGAGCGTTGACACATTCTGCACCAATTTTAGATATAAGTTTAAAGAACTTAACAGTTTTAGATTAATTTATATGGAGTGAAAGTATGACAGGACAACAACGAAGAAAACAAATATTAAGTTTAATAAAAGAATCTGAAAAGCCTATTTCTGGAACTCTTATAGGTGAAAAAACAGGAGTTAGCAGACAAGTAGTTGTGCAAGATATAGCATTACTTAGAACACAAGGGTATGATATTTTATCAACTGCTAGAGGATATGTTTTGAACGAATCACAAAATAAAAGCAGATTGTTTAAAGTATTACATAATGAAAATCAAACAGAAGAAGAACTTAATACTATTGTTGATTTGGGTGGTTGTGTTGTAGATGTAATGGTAAATCATAAAGTATATGGCAAAGTTTCTGCTAAGTTAAATATAAAAAATCGCAGAGATGTACAAAAGTTTTTAAATGATTTGAAAAGTGGAAAATCCACACCATTGATGCAGATAACTTCTGGTTATCACTTTCACACTATAAGTGCAGAACAAGAAGAAATATTAGATGAAATAGAAGAAGAATTAAGTAAAAAGAATTTTTTAGCCGAAATTTTTCCTTATGAAGTTGAAGAATAAAAAAAGAGGTGATTTAAATCACCTCTTTTTTTATAGAGTATTTTATACATTAGGCATTTTAGCTGTAGGCATCATTAATACTTTACCAGTACCACGATAAACATTAACTAAACCTTCGCCAGAAGCAGCAGAACCTATAAGGGATTTACCAGATCTTTCTACTGTAAAGTCAAGACTACCACTCCAAGCAATAGCATAGTTTCCATCTATTTTTAAAACATCATTTTGTAGTGTTATTTCAATCAATTCTTCTTTTGGACAATCAGATTCTATACAGAATACACCACTACCATTTAAACTTAGGTTAAATAAACCTTCGCCACCAGCAACAGCAGATGAAAAGTTTGAACGCATAACAGTTTTATGTTTTAATCTGCTATCACAAGCTAAAAACAATCCGTCATCTAATACTACAGAACCGCCCCAGTCTTCTGCATTCATAAGTATTAAATGTTTGTATGTAGGTTCTAAAACTAAAATTCCATCACCAACATATTCAGGTTTAATAACAGATTCACCACTAGCTTTTCCACGAATTGCTTTACCTAATAAATCACCAACACCTTTTATACCTGTTGTAGCATTAACATTACCAAGCATCCATTGCATTGCACCAGCTTGAACAGTTACCTGAGCTTTGCTTAATTCACAAACTAATTGTCGTTTTTTTACATTCATTTTAGAACTATAATAAGCAACAATAGCAGAATTTGGACTAACACTTAAATCTCGTTGATATTCTACTACTTTAAATCCTCCAAGTTCTGAAATGATTTTTACATCATCGTTGTCTGTGAAGTTAGAAATTGAATACATAATATTACCCCCTATAAATATTATAATAGTTTAATTATATGATATCATACAATTTAAAATTAGTAAACTTTTAATCAAAATATTTTTGTATATAAATTTTATTTTGGTAAAAATTAACAAATAATTACTTGGATATTTTATTTTATAAATTAACATAAATTGACAAAAATAAATTATATTGATATCATAATAAACAAAGAATAAGCAGGGGAGCTTGTGTTAGCAGGCTGAGAGGAAGTAATTAACTTCGACCCTTTAACCTGATACGGATAATGCCGTCGTAGGAAGTCAATGCGATTTTTATGAGATGCCGTATTAGGTATCTCTTATTTTTTTGCTTTGATTTTAAAAGAAGGGGAGTGTGAAAGACATCTCGATATTTTCGAGCGAACAGAGGGGGAGCGCCCTGTGTTTTGTAAATTACAGCGATGGGAAGCCGTGTTCCGGCGTGAGAGGAAACCACTAAGTTTCGACCGAGTTTAAAAAGTCATTTGTGGCTTTTAGTTGAGAGCGTCGCTGTGATAGTCGTTCTCATTAATCTTATTTTAAAGGAGTTTTAAAAATGAATAGTAAAACAAAAAAACTATGTATAGCAGGAGTTTTGTGTGCAGTAGCAATTGTTGGTAGTATGTTTTCATTTCCTGTTTTTGGAAGCAAGTGTGCGCCAGTTCAACATATGGTAAACATATTATGTGCTGTTACATTAGGTCCATGGTATGGTGTTTGTGTTGCATTTGTAGCAAGTTTATTTAGAAATCTTTTAGGTCTTGGAACAATTATGGCTTTTCCTGGAAGTATGTTTGGCGCTTTATTATGTGGTATAATATATTGGAAAACAAAAAATATTGTGTGTACATTAGTTGGGGAAGTATTTGGAACAGCAATATTAGGTGGTTTATGTGCATATCCAGTAGCAATTTTACTTATGGGTGTTAGTACAGCTGATGTTGCATTTTATGCTTATATAATTCCATTTTTAATTTCAACTGTTGGAGGAGCAATATTATCAGCAGTGATTATTGGTGTTTTAAATAAATCAAAAGCATTGGATAGATATATTAAAGCGTAATAGTTAAAAATGAAAATCTTGTGTGATATTTTATCATACAAGATTTTTTGTTTTTTATAATAATTTGATGTAGTTGTTTTAATTTATCAAGTAGAATATAATAATAAATATAGATAAAAATAAATTTATAATAATAAAAAGGGGGTATAAATGTGCAATCTAATAAAATATATGTATCAATAGATTTAAAGTCATTTTATGCCTCTGTGGAATGTATAGAAAGAGGGTTAAATCCATTAACAACAAATCTGGTTGTCGCTGATAAGGATAGAACTGAAAAAACAATATGTCTTGCAGTATCCCCTTCACTTAAAAGTTATGGTATACCAGGGAGGCCAAGACTTTTTGAAGTTATACAAAAAGTAGCTCATGCAAATTCAATAAGGCTGTCAAAAACAAAAAATAAAAAATTTACAGATAAATCATATGATTATAATGTGTTAAAATCTGAAAATGATTATGAGATAGATTATATAATAGCTAAACCTAGAATGGCTTATTATATAGAATATAGCACTAGAATTTATAATGTGTATTTAAAATATGTTTCACCAGAAGATATACATGTTTATTCAATAGATGAAGTATTTATAGATATAACTCATTATTTGAAAACATATAATATGACAGCATATGAATTGACTAAAACTATAATAAAAGATGTTTTAGATACTACTGGAATAACAGCTACAGCAGGAATAGGTGAAAATTTATATTTATGTAAGATTGCTATGGATATTGTTGCAAAGCATGTAAAAGCTGATAAAGACGGGGTTAGAATAGCACAGCTTGATGAGATGACTTATCGTAAGTTGTTATGGAACCATAGACCTTTAACAGATTTTTGGAGAGTGGGAAAAGGTTATAGTAGAAAATTAGAAGAAAACGGAATGTATACAATGGGAGATGTTGCAAGATGTTCTATAAATAATGAAGATTTGCTTTATAAACTTTTTGGAATTAATGCAGAACTTTTAATTGATCATGCATGGGGATATGAACCTTGTACAATAAAAGACATAAAATCATATAAACCAACAACTAATAGTTTGTGTTCTGGACAAGTTTTAGATAGTCCATATGATTTTGATAAAGCTAGGTTAGCTGTTAAAGAAATGGCAGATTTAGTTTCTCTAGATTTAGTTGATAAAGGGTTAGTGACTAATCAAATAGTATTAACAGTTGGATATGATATAGAAAATTTAACAAATCCTGATATAAGAGAATATTATAAGGGTGAAATAACAACAGATAATTATGGTAGAAAACTACCAAAATCAGCACACGGTACAGCTAATATAGAAAAACACACCTCATCTACTAGGATGATTACACAATCTGTATTAACTCTTTTTGATAAAATAGTTGATGAAAATTTATTAGTTCGTAGAATAAATATGTCAGTAAATCATGTTATACGAGAAGAAAATGTTAAAAATGAGCAAGCGTTTGAACAGCTAGATATGTTTACTGATTATAAAGAAGTTGAACAAAAGAAAAAAGCTCAAGAAGATGAATTGAAAAAAGAGAGAAAAATTCAAGAAGCTATGTTGTCAATAAAGAAAAAGTATGGTAAAAATGCACTTTTAAAAGGAATGAATTTGCAACAAGGAGCAACAGCAAAAAGTAAAAATGATAAAATAGGAGGACACAAAGCGTAGTAAGGAGTATAATATTATGAGTAGAAAGTATGATGATATAATAAATCTTCCTTATCATAAATCAGATAAAAGACCACATATGTCAAATTATGATAGAGCAGCACAGTTTTTTCCTTTTTCTGCACTTACAGGACATGATTTAGCAATAAGAGAAACAGCTAGACTAACTGATGAAAAAAAGGACTTAGACGAATCACAAAAAGAACAAATCAATAGAAAAATTAACTGTATACAAGAACATATAAAAGAAAATCCACAGATTACAATTACTTTTTTTTTATATGATAAATACAAAAATGGTGGAAAATATGTAAAATTAACAGGAAAAGTAAAGATGATAGATGAATATCAAAAAGTAATTAAAATGGTGGATAATAAAATTATTTCAATAGAAGATATATTTGACATTGAAAGTGAACTGTTTAAATTTTATTAGTAAATATAAAACTAACACAAGGTTAAAGCCAGTTGTGTTAGTTTTTTAAAATTTATAAAAGTTTTATGTATATACATAACTATTTTGGTGATGTATTTTTGTTTAAATTAAGTTAGAATGATAGAAGGAGATAAAATCCTAATAAAAGTATTTATTAAAAAGAGGTGTGATATTAATGTACAATTATCCACAAATAGAAAATACAGTTTCAAAAATAAAAAGATTTGCACAAATGCTAGATGAATTGATTTATGAAAAAGTAGGCGATTTAGGTAATTTACAAAAATATATTACAAATGACCATTTATATGATATACCAGAAAAAACTTTATTTTCACCTGTAGTTAAAGGCGAATTATGGGAAGGTGAAAGAACAAATTGTTGGATAAAAGGCAGTTTTGTTGTTCCAAAAGAATTACAAGGAAGAAAGTTATACATATATCCTCATATAGAAGCATATGAAGGATTATTATGGGTTAACGGCAAACCTTTTGGAAACTTTGCAAATAAGTTGTTGATAGGAAGTCATGGAAATCAATACTGTAAAATGATTGAGAAAAATGCAACTAGTGGACAAAATATAGATATTGCTATTGAGTTTTATGCAGGACATTATGACCCAGGTTGTTTTCCTTTTGAAGTACACAAAAAAAGTGATTATAAAATAGCACTTAATGATATTGATATTTGTGTTGAAAATGAGTTAGTATATGATACACTTATTAATTTAAGGATAGTATTAGATTTATACGATAATTTACCAAAAACAAACTTTAGACATGCAGATATAACAGCTAAACTTTTAGATATACATAAAATAATATATTATGATTATAAATTAGTTTCAAAAGAAGAATTTGAAAAATCTTTAGAAGCTATTAATGGTATTTTACAAGATTTATTGAACAAGAAAAATGGAGATACTACAGCGTTTGTAGGACTTATAGGACACTCTCATATGGATACTGCTTGGCTTTGGGAAATACCTGAAACAATCAGAAAATGTGCAAGAACATATTCTAATCAAATGAATATAATGCAACAATATCCAAAATATAAATTTATTCAAAGTTCATCTTATCACACAGACATGATGAAAAAACATTACCCAGAATTATTTTTAGATATAAAAGAAAAAGTTAAAGAAGGCAGATACGAACCAAATGGTGGTACATGGGTAGAATGTGACTGTAATATTGTATCTGGTGAATCTATGGTAAGACAATTTTTATGGGGACAAAGATTTACTAAAGAAAACTTTAATTATAAATCAAATGTATTTTGGTTGCCTGATACTTTTGGGTACAATGCTTGTATTCCTCAAATATTGAAAAAATGCGATATAGATTATTTCTTAACAACAAAAATGGCATGGAATGACACAAATGTATTTCCTTACGATACTTTTAAATGGAAAGGTATAGACGGAACTACTGTTGTAAGTCACTTGAATAAAACTCATGAAGCACCATCACCAAAAACTTTATTAACTTTAACAGAAACAGATGGTAGAGATAGCATAAAACTAAGACACGCATCTAACAAAAAATTATTATCTTATGGTCCTGGAGATGGTGGTGGAGGACCAGACGATTATATGGTAAGAATGGCTGAAAAATTAGAAGATGTAGAAGGTTGTCCTAGAACTAAATATACTTCTGTTGGAGATTTTATGAAAAATTTAGAAAAAACTTCTAAAGATTTACCAATATACTCAGGAGAATTATATTTAGAATTACATAGAGGTACATTAACAAACCAACATCAAATAAAAAGAAATAATCGTATTGGTGAAATTGCACTACATGATTTAGAAGCTGTTACAATTTTAGATGCAATTAAAAATAACAAAGAAATAGAAAATGATAAGACAAATGAGTTATATGGTACTTTATTAGTAAATCAATTCCATGATATTTTGCCTGGTACAAGTTTGGAAAGTGTTCATACAGAATCTAAAAAACAAATGGCAAATATGATAGACAAAGCCAAAGATTATACAAAAGATATAATTATAAATAAAAATGAAAGCAACGAAAAAGTTACATTAATTAATACTTTGTCTTTTGAAAGAAATGATGTTGTTTATTTAGATATACCGGAAGGTTATAGAGTTAAAGGAAACTATAAGCAACAATGGACTAGAGATATTGATGATAATAAAATTTTAGCAGTTATGGGTGTAGTAATTCCACCAGTATCTACTATAGTTTTAGAAATTGAAAAAGGAGATATAGAAACTGAATTTGAATTTGACTTTAAAGATAAAGCTTTAGAAACTGAAAAATTCAAAGTTAAATTTGAAGACAATATGACTATATCATCTTACTATGATAAAGAAGCTAAGAGAGAATTAGTTGGAGAAGAATACAGCTTGAATACATTGTTAATGGCAGAAGATGTACCAGAACAATGGGATAACTGGGACATAAATTGGGACTTATATATGAAATATGAAAATTGTTCTAATTTATTAAATAGTGAAATTATATCTAATGGTGATGTAGAATTAAGAATAAGAAATGATTATAAAATTTCTGATAAATCTACATTAAAACAAGATATGATTTTCTATAAAGACTCTAAGCAAATTGTGTTTGATACAAAACTTGATTGGAATGAAGAACACCGATTCTTAAAAACAATGTTTGATACAACTATTTTTAGTGATTTTTCAAGACAAGAAATTCAATTTGGAAATATTAAGCGTTCTACTCATAAAAATACATCTATTGAACAAGCAAAATTTGAAGTATGTAATCATAAATATACGGACTTATCAGAAGGTAATTATGGAGTATCTATATTAAATGATTGTAAATATGGTATAAGTGTAGACGAGTCTAAAATAGGATTATCTTTACATAAAGCAGGTATGAGACCTGATTTATCCGGAGATAAAGGTGTACACTATTTTAAATATAGTTTCTTACCTCATATGAGTGGATTTGATGCTAAGAATGTAGTTCAAAAAGCATATGAATTTAACTATAATGTTAATAGTTATAAATGTGATAATGAGTATAAATCTTTATTATCAGTTTCACAAGATAATATTATTGTAGAAACTATAAAACCTTGTGAAGATGATAAAAAATGTTTTGTACTTAGAGTTTATGAATGCTGTGGTAATTTCACACATACTGATATAAACTTAAATTTAGACAATGTTAAATTATATGAAACAAATATGTTAGAAGAAAATCCAAAATTAATTTCTGAAACAAATACAGTTAATATTACATTTAAACCATTTAAAATTAAAACAATTTTAGTTGAGAAAAAATAAATAAAATACTAAATATATTAAAAGAAAAATGTAGGTTTTGTAATTAACCTACATTTTTTCTTTTATAAAATTTAGAAATGTTATGTATATTTAATATATATAACATGAAAATAGTTATAATTTATAAATAAAGTACAAATTATATAAATACAATGTAAAAAAAGTAAAAAAAGTAAAAAACTTTATCCTAAAATATTTAAAAGGCTGTATGCTATAATAAAGCCAAGATAAAGAAATGCTAAACGCATTCAAAAACCAAGGGGGAAAATAAAATGAAAACTAAAAGAATAATTGCTTTTGCTTTAGCATCAATAATGGCATTAGGTATGACAGCATGTGGAAACACAAAATCAGATGGTGGAGATAAATCAGAAGCAAAATCAGATGAATTAACAATTTGGGCATGGGACGAAGCTTTCAATATTAAAGCTGCTAATATTGCTAAAGAAATGTACCAAAAAGAAAATCCAGATGTAGAAATAGATGTTGTTACAATGGCTCAAGATGATATAGTTGCAAAATTAAACACAAGTCTTTCATCTAGTTCTTATGATGGTCTTCCAGATATCGTTTTAATTGAAGACTATAAAGCACAAGGTTATTTAACATCATATCCTGATGAATTTGCAGATTTATCAGATGTAGCTAAAAAAGATGATTTTGCTGGATATAAAACAGCTGTAAATGAAGTAGACGGCGTTACATATGGCGTTCCTTTTGATAGTGGTGTTGCTGCAGTATTCTATCGTACAGATTTAATTGAACAAGCAGGTCACACAAAAGAAGAAATGAACGACTTAACTTGGGAAAAATACATTGAAATCGGTAAAGATGTAAAAGAAAAATGTGGAGTTAGCATGTTAACATTAGACCCTAATGATATTGGTCAAATTCGTATGATGATGCAAAGTGCTGGCACATGGTATACAGACGAAGACGGTAAAGTTGATATAGCAGATAACCAAGGTTTAAAAGATGCTATTGCAGTTTATAAAGAATTAGTAGATTCAGGTATTTCTAAACAAGTATCTGACTGGGATCAATTTGTAGGCGCATTCAACAGTGGTGAAGTTGCAACAGTTCCAACAGGATGCTGGATTGCTCCTTCAATTCAAAAAGCAGAAGATCAAAGCGGTAAATGGGCAGTTGCTCCATTCCCAAGAATGGAAGACAATGCAGATTCTGTTAACGCTTCATCAATCGGCGGTGGCGGCTGGTATGTTCTAAAAAATGTAGGACATGAAGAATTAGCTAAAGACTTCTTAAAAGATACATTTGCTAGTAATGTAGATTTAATGAATACATTAGCATCAGAAATAACATTAGTAAGTACATTAAATGCAGCATCAGAAGCAGAAAATTACTCTAAACCAAATGAATACTTTGGCGGACAAGAAATATTCGGCGATTTTGCTGAATGGACAGCAAAAGTTCCTTCTGTAAATTATGGCTTAAATACATATGCTATTGAAGATTTAATGACAGAAGCTGTTCAAGCTATTATGAATGGTGCAGATGTTGATGATACATTAAAAGATTATCAATCACAAATCGAAGCAGCAGTAGCACAATAAAATACACAGTTTAATTGATTATATTTAATTTAGAAAAATAAAGGGAGCGCTTTGAAACAGCAAAAAGTCATGAATGGACTTGTAAAGATTTGCCTACATTCAGACTTCCTGTATCAAAGTGCTCTTATTATGCCTTTTTATAATTAAAGAAGGAAGGTCAGAGTGATGAAAGAAAAAAATATATATGGGAAATTGGATAGAATGTCTTGGTTGTTCATTATTCCAAGTTTAGTTTTATTAATTGCATTTGTATTTTATCCAATGGTTCAAGCGTTTATAACTTCATTCCAAACTGGGGTTGCAAATAATTTACAATTTGATGGTATAGCAAACTATAAAAGATTGTTGACAGACTCAACTTTTAAAAAAGCATTATTTAATACAGTATTATATTTGGTTGTTCAAGTTCCAATCATGATATTATTAGCTTTAGCAATATCATCTATGTTAAATAATAAGAAATTAAAATTTAGAGGTTTATTCAGAACAGCTATATTTTTACCATGTGTAACATCATTAGTTGCATATTCAATTATATTTAAAAGTTTATTTGCAAACGATGGTTTTGTTAATGCTATGTTAATGAACTTAAATTTAATTTCCGAACCAATCAATTGGTTGACAAGTACAGGATTTGCTAGATTGCTAATTATTATGGCAATTACATGGAGATGGACAGGATATAACATGATATTCTATTTATCAGGTTTACAAAGTATAGATGACTCTATATATGAAGCAGCTGATATAGATGGTGCAACAGGTTTACAAAAATTCCGTTATATGACAATTCCTTTATTAAAACCTATCATTTTATTCACAACAATCAACTCAACAATTGGTACACTACAATTATTCGATGAACCAATGAATATAACACAAGGTGGACCTGCAAACACAACAATTACTATTTCTCAATATATTTATAACTTATTGTTCAAATATCAACCAAACTTTGGATATGCAGCAGCAGTATCTTTCGTAATAGTATTATTGATTGTTGTATTATCATTTATTCAATTAAAAGTAGGTGACAAAGAATGAGTAAAAGAACAAAAATAATGAATGCGATACAATATGTCGTATTAATAATATTATCATTGATATCTGTTTTTCCATTTTTTTGGATGATTATAGCAGCTACAAATAAATCAGTAGATGTAACAAAAGGGGTTTTAACTCCAGGAACATATTTCCTAGAAAATTTAAAACATTTAATGGAGTCTGATTTACAATATTTTAATGCTTTTAAAAACTCTGTAATTATAGCAGTAGTTACAACAACTTTAGCAATGATTGTATCATCAGCAGCAGGCTATGCTTTTGAAGTTTATAAAAATAAAACAAGAGATAGAATTTTCAATCTTGCTTTATTATCTATGATGGTTCCATTCGCAGCATTGATAGTTCCATTATTCCGTTTATTTAGTAAATTTAATAGTATACCTGTTTTAAAATATATAGGATTAAATACATCTGGGGCAGTAATTATTACAGCTATAGCAACAGCATTTTTAATTTTCTTCTTCCGTCAAAATACAAAAACATTCCCTAAAGAATTAGTAGAAGCTTCTAGAATTGACGGTCTTGGAGAATTTGGGATTTTTACAAGAATTTATATGCCAACAATGAAATCAAGTTATGCAGCAGCAATTGTTGTAACATTTATGACAAGCTGGAATAACTATTTGTGGCCTTTGATTGCATTACAATCAGAAGAAAAGAGAACACTTCCACTAGTTATCTCTGCTATGGGTTCATCTTATACACCTGACTATGGAATGATGATGACAGCAGTTGTAATAGCAACATTACCAACAGCTATATTGTTCTTTATCATGCAAAAACAATTCGTTGCTGGTATGACAGGTTCAGTAAAAGGTTAATATAAAGGAGTAATAATTTATGAGAGCGACACTTGAATGGCTTGAAAATCCTGAGGTGTTTGAAGTTAATCGTTGTAAAGCACACTCAGACCATAAATTTTACCAAAACTTAGAAGAAAAAGGGCAAGGCAAAAGTGCCCTTTTTCAAAGTTTAAACGGTAAATGGAAATTTTCTTATGCTGAAAATCCAAGCTTGAGAAAAGAAGATTTTTATGAAGATGAAGTAGATTATAGAAATTATGATGAAATAGAAGTACCAGGACATATTCAACTTCAAGGTTATGATAGATGTCAATACATTAATACTATGTATCCATGGGACGGTGTTGAACATTTACGACCTCCTTATGTTTCTAAAGAATATAATCCAGTTGGAAGCTATGTGAAGTATTTTGAAGTTGAAAAAGAATTAAAAGATAAAAGAGTATTTTTGAGCTTTCAAGGAGTAGAAACAGCTTTTTATGTATGGTTAAATGGAAAATTTGTTGGTTATAGTGAAGATACTTTCACACCATCAGAATTTGAAGTTACAGACTTTTTAAGAGATGGAGAAAACAAGTTAGCAGTAGAAGTATATAAAAGAAGTAGTGCTAGCTGGTTAGAAGACCAAGACTTTTGGAGATTTTTTGGAATATTTAGAGATGTGTTTTTATATGCAGTACCTAAATTACATATAAGAGATATGTTTATAAAATCAAATCTTGTTGAAAACTATACTAAAGGTGCTTTAGACATTGATATAGAAATGTTGACACAAGATAATGCAGATTTAGAAATTTCATTGAAAGATAATCAAAAAAATACAATTTTAAATAAAGTTATAACAATTTCAGATGACAACAAAGCTAAATTAACTTTAGATGTTGGAAATGTTAGAGCATGGTCAGCAGAAGACCCATATTTATATTCTTTAGAAATTTGTGTTAAAGATTATAAAGGCGAAATAGTTGAATATGTTTGCCAAAATGTAGGATTTAGAAATTTTGAGATGATAGAAAATGTTATGTGTATAAACGGAAAACGCATAATGTTTCATGGGGTAAATCGACATGAATTTAATCCAGATAGAGGCAGAAGTATCACTAAAGAAGATATGTTGTGGGATATTCGTTTTATGAAACAAAACAACATAAATGCAGTTAGAACATCACATTATCCAAATCAAACATTATGGTATGAGTTGTGTGATAAATATGGTATCTATGTTATAGATGAAACAAACTTAGAAAGTCACGGTTCATGGCAAAAATTAGGAGCATGTGAGCCATCTTGGAATGTTCCTGGCTCTTTACCAGAGTGGAAAGAAGTTGTTTTAGATAGAGCAAAATCTATGTTAGAACGAGATAAAAACCACCCTAGTATTGTTATTTGGTCATGTGGTAATGAATCATATGCTGGAGAAAATATTTTAGCAATGAGTAAGTTTTTCCATGATAGAGATGATACAAGACTAGTTCACTATGAAGGAGTATTTTGGAACAGAGATTTTGATGAAATTAGTGATATGGAAAGCAGAATGTATGCTAAGCCACAAGAAATAGAAGAATATTTAAAACAGTCAAATGTAAAGCCATATATTAGTTGTGAATATATGCACGCTATGGGAAATTCATGTGGGGGCATGGAACTATACACAAATCTTGAAGATAAATACCAAGGATATCAAGGTGGATTTATTTGGGATTATATTGACCAAGCTGTATATAAAAATGAAAATGGAGAAAAACATTTAGTTTATGGTGGAGATTTTGATGAAAGAGCCACAGACTATTGTTTCTGTACAAATGGCATTGTATACGCAGATAGAAAACCTTCTCCAAAAGTACAAGAAGTAAAACAATTATTCTCAAATATAAAAATAAATGTTACGGACAAAGAAGTAATTGTTGAAAATAAAAATTTATTTGTAGATTTAAGTGGATATAGCTTTACACTAAAAATTGAAAAAGAGGGAGAATGTTTAGTTAATCAATTACTTGATATTTCAGCAAATGCACAAAGTACAGCTAAAGTATCTATTGAAGAATTTGTACCAGCAAGTGAAGATGAGTTGTGTATTACAGTAACAGCAAATCTAAAAGAGGATACACTATATGCTAACCGTGGATACGAAGTTGCATTTGGACAAAAAACAATAAATAAATGGATTCCAAAAAAAGTAGATAACAACAAAGATTTTGAAGTTATTTATGGTGATGTAAATGTAAGTGCTAAAGGAAAAGATTTCTTTGCAATGTTTTCTAAAGGTGAGGGTGGAATAATTTCTTTAGTATATCATGGTAAAGAGTATATAACAAGAACACCAAAACTAACATTCTTTAGAGCTAATACTGATAATGACAAAGGTATGCAAGCTTACTATCATAATAGTGGTTGGTTAGCTAGTAGTATGGGACTTTTATACATACAAGACAGCTTTAAAGCGCAAGAAGGAGAAAATAGTTTAACTATAAGTTTAGAATATGAAGCTAAATATCCAGAAGTTTTTAGGTGTGGAGTAGAGTACGTGATAGACTCAACAGGTGTACTAAAAATGAAACTCACATACCCTGGTGTAAAAAATGAAAAATACATTCCTCTTTTCGGAATTGATTTTAAACTTAAAAAAGAAAATGATAGATTTTCTTATTATGGTTTAGGTCCACAAGAAAACTATATTGATAGAAAATGTGGAGGTAAATTAGGAGTATATAACAGTACAGTAGCAGAAAATATGTCTAGTTATCTAATACCACAAGAATGTGGAAATAGAGAAGAAGTAAGATATTTAGAAGTTAAAGATAAAAATGACAAAGGAATAAGATTTGAAGCATTAAATCATAATTTTTCTTGCAGTGTACTTCCTTATAGTGCATATGAATTAGAAAATGCAATGCACGTAGAAGAATTACCACCTGTAAATTATACATGGGCTAGAATTATGGCTGGCCAATGTGGAGTTGGTGGTGATGATAGTTGGGGAGCTCCTATTCATGAACAATACTTACTAGATGCACAAAAAGAAATCGTGCTCGAATTTCAAATTAAACCCCTTGTAAAAAACATATAAATATGAGAAAATAGTTAAGGTTCTTTTGTTTAAAAGAACCTTAACTGTTATAGGAAAAAAGATAAGGAAAGTAAGAAATGTATAGAAATTGTAGAATTATGATAGTAGATGACGAGTTCATTATGCGACAAGGTATAAGATACATGATGAACTGGGAAAAAGAAGGATATGAAGTAGTAGGAGAAGCTTCAAATGGTAAAGAAGCTCTTGATATGTTGGAAAGCACAAAACCAGATATAATTTTATGTGATATAGCTATGCCAATTATGGATGGATTAGACTTCATAAAAATAGTAAAAAAAGAATATCCAAACATACAAATTTTGGTGCTAAGTAGTTATGATAGATTTGATTATGTAAGACAAGCACTTTTAAACGGTGCAGTGGATTACGTGTTGAAACCTACTTTAAATCCAGAAGAATTGCTAAAAATTGTTTCTAAAACAGCTAAAAATATTCCTGGTTTAATTTTAAAACAAAATGAGAATACAGATTATGATGTTAAGTTAGAGCGATATTTTGTAGGCTCTGATGGGCAGTTAAACGCATGGCATTTTAACAGTATATTTAATGCTAGTTGTTACAGATTATTTGTTGTTTGTTTAAGACAACAAGATAAACAAGGAATAGATTTATCAAATGTATTATACGAAAAAATTGAAACAATAATGAAGGAATATAAATATGGGAAATATTTAAAATTTATTTATAATCAAGAAACTCTATGCATTGTTTTGAATTATGGTATAAAAGACGAAAAGGATATATTCGAATTTTTAAACTCATTGATGAGACAATTAAGTTTATTGTATGATAAAATATTCGGAAATTTAAGTTTAAGAAGAATGAACTTAGAAGAATTAAAAAATGATTTTCAAGATCCAAATTTTATGGGAGAAGAAATATTTTATCATAAAGGATATCATTTATATATTCAAGAAGAAAAAAGCAATATAAAAATTTGTGACAAGTTTGATTTTAGAAAATTTAGCAGATGTTTAGGCGAGCACAATTACAAAGAAGCTATAGAGCTTTTTAGAGATTATGCTTACAATGCAACTGAAAGTCGTATGCCTGAATTTAAACTAAAAAATCAAATAAAAAACTTGTTATATAATATAATAAGTAGTCCAAATGATAATATTATTCAATTAGAAGAACTTAGAAGAGAATATTTTGAAAAAATAGAAAAAGTTCTCTATTGCGAAGAATTTTTGCAAATCATAGAAGAATTAGTAAACAAATTAGATAATATCTTGTTACAAGGCGATAATGGCGATTTTTATTTAAGAAAAATATTAGATTATATACAAATACATTATAAAGAAGAATTAAATTTAAAGAATTTAGCAGATGAATTTAATTTTAATTATTCATATTTATCAGCATATTTTAACTCTCATATGAAAGAAGGATTTAGTGAATATTTAAATAGGGTAAGAATTGAAAAAGCTTGTGAATATCTTGAAAAAGGAGAGTATCCTATTGCAAAGATAAGTTCAATGATAGGATATTCTGATCATAGTTATTTTTGTAGAGTTTTCAAAAAAATTACAGGAAAAACTCCAAGTGTATATAAACATGAAGGAAGAAGAAAATGATGAAGAAAAAGATATATTTTGATAGTATGGTTGTAAAAACTGTACTTGTTGTTATAGCAGTTATTCTTAGTTCTATGCTCATAATTTCTTCTATTATAATAAATATTTCTGAAAGAATATTTATAGATACATATGGCAAATCTCAAGAACAAGTTTTTCAAAGAATAGAAAATGAGTTAAATCAATTTCATGAAAATATAGTTAAAATAGCTGATACTATAGACTCTAGTTGGAATTTAAAATTATATCTTTCAGATAGTATACAAGAACCTAAATTATCATTTCAAACAGCTTACAGAGCAAAAGTTGATATGGAGAAAGCTATACCAGATGATTTAAACGGTGTTAGTGTAGTAGCTATTAGTAGAAATGGAAAAAGTTATGTTGACAAAGCAGAAACTATTACTACACCAATAAAAGATATATTGAATTCAGAAGACATAAAAACAGTAATGTCAAAGCCAAAAACAAGTAAATACATATATATGGATAAGGGATATACTGCTACTACCGATGATGATCCTGCTATTATGATGATAAGATCTTTAAATAGCATAGGTGATGATATTCCATATGGTGTATTGCTAATTACAATGAAAGAAAAAGATTTTTCAAAATATTATGATTATTTTTCTTCTAAAAATTCTGATTTTTATCTTGTAAATGAAGATGATGTGGTAGTTTCATCTTCAAATAAAAAAATGTTAAACGAAAAGATGAGTTATGAACATTCATCATCTTACACAGTTTTAAAAAAAGAATTACCTTATTATAAATTTCATGCGTATGGAATTATAAATAACCAAAAAGCTTTAGGAGATTTATATAATATTCCACAACTTTGGGTTATATGTTCTTTAATTATGTTGGTATCTGCATTGTTGGTATTTTTGCTTGTAAAACAAATTACTAACCCACTTTCTGATTTGGTTGGTAAAATGTCAAATGCAAGGATTAATAAGTTTGATGAACATATTATACCTACAGGAACAAGAGAGATAAAAGAATTGTCTTATACATATAATTCAATGTTAGATGATTTGAATAGATACATTGAAGAATTAATGACAATTCAAAAACAAAAAAGAAAAGCAGAAATATCTGCTTTACAAATGCAAATAAATCCACATTATATATATAATACATTAGCAAGTATAAAATGGCTGATTTTTCAAGGTGATACAGAAAAATCAACAAGAATGATAGACGCTTTCATATATCTTTTAAGAAATACTATTACAAATACAGATGAGTATATTACTGTAAAACAAGAAATAGAAAACTTGAAAAATTATGTTTTGATAAACAATATTAGATATGGAGAAAAAATACAAGTAGAATATTTTATTTCTTTTGGTTGTGAAGAATGTAAAGTTCCAAAGATGATTTTACAACCTTTTGTAGAAAATGCTTTTTTCCATGCATTTCCTTATGAACAAAGAGGTAATATAGATGTATTTATTCGTATTCTTGATGAAGATTTGCAAATAAAAATTGTAGATAATGGTGTTGGAATGAATAAAGATCGTCTGACAGAAATCACAGAGAAAGATAAGAAAAAAGAACATTTTAGTGGTATTGGTGTTAATAATGTTGATGATAGATTAAAATTAATCTATGGAAACGATTATGGAATAAATATAGAAAGCGAAGAAAACAAAGGAACAACTGTTACTATACGAATACCAATTTAAAACCTTATTGATTTTATCAATAAGGTTTTTTTATGTATTATAAAATATAATCTAAAAAAAGTACTATAAATTTAATGTAAATATATAAAAAATACAAATATATTAAAAAAATACTATCATTGTGATAAAAAAGTAAAAAGATGAAAATATATTCATAAAAAAAATACTATTTGGACAAATACTCTTTATGTTATCATTTTTTCATAGAAAGATATCAGAAAGGAGTATAATAATGAATAAAAGAAGAAAGCGTCAGCTAATATCAATAATAGCAACACTTGCTATGGGTATGACTATTATAAATCCTGCTGTTTATGCTAATGAATTAAAAGATAATTCAAAGGCTAATTTTGGAGATATAAAAGTAAATCCAGAAATACATTATCAAACACTAAAAGGGTGGGGAACTTCTCTTTGTTGGTGGGGAAATATTATAGGCTCTTGGGGAGATGCGGATTACAATGGAAATCAAACTCCTGATAGAGAAGAAATAGCAGAATTAGCGTTTTCTCCAGATTATTTAAATCTTAATATAGTAAGATACAATGTAGGTGGAGGAGATAAAGAAGACACATCAATAAAAAGATGTGAGGGTCTAGTTCCAGGTTGGACTGAGGATATGACAGGAACAAAAGATGGAACTGGTGAATTTAATTCAGAAGCTTTTTATGCTAAAGATACAGAGAGTATGAGTGATGCTGGACAATTGTGGATGTTAGAACAAGCTAATAAATATCGCTCAGAAGAAAAAGATATAATTAATGAAGTTTTTTCTAATTCTCCACCATATTATATGACAAAATCTGGTACATCTACAGGTGGTTGGAACGCAGAAAATAACTTAAAAGAAGATTGTTATGACGATTTTGCTACATATATGGCAAGAGCTACAAAATGGATAGATAATAATCTTAAAACAAAATATGGTACAGGTGTTACATATGTAGAACCTATGAATGAACCAGATACAAATTATTGGGCTGCAGGAAGTACAAAACAAGAAGGTTGTACATTTGCACCAGGTGCAACCCAATCTGAAATGTTTAGACAAATGCAAACAGCATTAGATTCAGAAGGTTTATCAGATGTACAAATTACAGGTACTGACGAAACTGCTCTTTGGAATGCAAACAATTCATTTA
This sequence comes from Oscillospiraceae bacterium, assembly GCA_017887325.1. Taxonomy (GTDB): domain Bacteria; phylum Bacillota; class Clostridia; order Oscillospirales; family Ruminococcaceae; genus Massiliimalia. The sequence goes on from JAGHIE010000011.1 coordinate 63,348, forward strand.
ATCTTTTAGATGATGATGTAAAACAAAATATGACAACAATAGGTGCTCATACATATAGTGGAAATGACAGCGAAAGAAAGACATTAAAACATACAGCACAGTCATATGATAAAGATTTATGGATGTCAGAAATTACAAGAGGTGGTGGTGCTCACTGGGAAGGTAGCCATGACAGTATGGATGCAGTTAATGCTAAATCACAAAGTGAAGGTATTATGGCAGATTTAAAATACATGCAACCATCAGCATGGATTGCTTGGCTTGTTGCTGACAGTGAGTATGAATGCTTACAAACAAATTCTAACTGGGGATTATTACATGCTGTTTTTGAAAAAGATGGACAACCAGTACCAGATTATCATACAAATTTAGTTGATAGTGAAGGTAACAGAAAAGAAGGTGTTCCGGGAGAAGGATACTGGGCTATTACAAAACAGTTCTACACAATGATGCAATATAGTAAATATCTAAAATCTGGTTATACAATGATAGATATTAAAGACGAAAATATGTGTGCAGCAATATCTCCAAATGGTGACGAATTAGTTATTGTAGCACAAAATTTTGGTGATGAAAGAACTACTACAGTAGACTTAACTCAATTTAAAGGAGCTAAAAGTGCTCAAGTATACCAAACTTCAGATGAAAATAGTTGTGAATTAATTGAAACACAAGATTTATCTGATAATGTTTTAGATATTACATTGCCAACAAATTCTGTTACAACTTATGTAATAAAAGCTGATGACTCAAGTGCTATATGTAATATGGAAAACTATTCTGAAATTGTAGATGCTGATGTAGTAAAACCTGATTCAGAATGGACTGCAGATACAGACAAATTTATATATGAAGGTTCATGGGGTGAATCTGCTGATGAATTTGGTGGTGGAAAATATACAACAGAAGCTAACACATCAGTGACATTTACTTTTGAAGGTGACCAAGCTGCTATATATGGTACTAAAGGCGAAGAAGCTGGAAAAGTAAATATTTCAGTTGACGGTGGCGAAGCTAAAGAAGTTGATTTAAATGCAGAAGGTAAAGATGGAGAAGCATTAATATACTACACAGGAAAATTAGATAATACAAAGCATACAATAAAAATAACAAAAGCAGAAGGTTATGAAGAAAAACTATTAGAAATCAACCATGCTAAAGTCATACATGGAGAATTTATTGAATATGCAGAAGAAATTCAAGCATTAAATCCTACATATACAGTAAATGGTGTAAAACCAGTATTACCTGAAAAAGTTAATGTTATTTCAAACAAAGGAAATGTAACAGAAAAAGAAGTTGTTTGGAATACAGAAGGTGTTGATTTTACAGAAGATATAACTCTAGAAGGTATAGTAGAAGGTATTGAAGAAAAAGCAACAATAGATGTAAAAGTTGTTGCAGAAAATACAGCTTACTTTATCGACTGCAATACATTAGATTCAACAAATTATACATTTATCGATACATATGCAGATTTATTAAATGAAGTTGCTGACAAGAAATACGAAGAAGGTTCTTGGGGATATGCTGAAGAATATGGAGCATATGATGGAGATAACACCGACATGTATGATAGTGGTTGGTGGGCTAAAGAAGGTCAAACTATTAAATATACAATTCCACTAGATAAAGGTGAATACAAAGTTAAATTTGGATTTAAAGAATGGTGGACAGATTCTAATCGTAGTCGTTCTATGAAAGTTTATATGACTCAAGGTGAAACTAGAGAAGAACTTGGAACAACAAACACATGGAATGGACAAAACTATTGGAATAGTGAAGAATTTGAAGTTAAATGTGAAAACTCTGGAAATGTTACTTTTGAAATAGAAAAGAACAATGAAGGAGATCCAGTTTTATCATTTATACAAATTAATAAAGTTTTAGATACTGCTAAATTAAAAGAAGTTTTAAAACAAGCTGAAGATATAGATGAAAGTAAATATCCTACAAGTAAAGTTGAAGCTTTAGAAAAAGCTGTAAAATCAGGACAAGAACTTCTTTATAAAGCAAGTACAACACAAGATAAAATTGATGAAGCTATAACAAATATTGAAAAAGCTTTAGAAAATCTTGAAACTGATACAGGTTTAGAATTAACACAAGAACAAGTAGAAGCAAATGATTATGTTCTTTATACTGTAAACTGTGGTACTCCTGATGTAGATGTTTTACCAAATCCAAATAGTGAAAGATTAGGATTATTACAATCATCTTTTGATAAAGAACTTGGTGAAGATAAAGAAACAGGAGCTACATGGGGATTGAATGCTGAAACTGATTATTCTAAATATGCAAAATATAATGAAAATGCAACAGATATAGGTGCAAGTTTTGTTTATATGTCAGAAGATGCAGAATTTGACAAGTATAAGAGTGAAATAGGTTATTCTTTTGAAGTTCCAGATAGTATTGAAGGTATGGAAGAAGATACTTATGAAGTTACAGTAGCATTCAAGTTACCAAACTGGGATAGCCGTTTAGTAAATGTAATGTTAGAAGATACTACTGTTGCAACTGATATTTCACTTGAACCATATGGTTGGGTATGCAATACATATACAACCAAAGTAACAGATGGTGAATTAAATGTAGCTGTAAAAGCTCCAAGAAGATCATCAACAAAACAAGACCCTATCTTAAATTACATTAAAGTTAGAGCTGTAAAAGATACAACACCAGAAATTCCTAATTACACATCATTTACAGGTGTAGCTGGAGAAACAATGTACGATACAAATGGTAATCAAATCCAAGCACACGGTGGACAAATTCAAAAATTGACAGTAGATGGTGTTACAAAATGGTATTGGATAGGTGAAGACAAAACAAACGATTATCGTCCATGTGGTGGTATTAGAGTATATAGTTCTGAAGATTTATACAATTGGAAAGATGAAGGAACTGTTTTAAAAACTATGGAAAACATGGAACAATTTGAAACAGATCCATACTTTAAAGAATTATATGGAAATGAATCTCAAGAGCAAAAAGAAGCAGTATTTGTTGACTTAGATAAAAATAACTGTGTTATGGAGCGTCCAAAGATGCTTTATAATGAAAAGACTGGAAAATATGTAATTTGGTTCCATGCAGATGGTAGATATCCAGGTAGTGACGCTGACTATGGAAAAGCTAAAGCAGGTGTTGCTATTAGTGATAGCCCAACAGGACCTTTCAAATTATTAGGAAGTTACAAACTAAATTATCATGATGATCCAAATGCTGACCATGGTTATGACGGATGGGAAGGCAGAGGTTCTGTTCGTGATATGAACTTATTTAAAGATGATGATGGAACAGCATATGTTATTTACTCATCAGAAGGAAATAGAACAACATTTATTTCTAAATTAAACGATGAATATACAGCTCTTGCTGTTGACAGAGATGAAGCAGAAGAAGGAAAAGATTTTACAAGAAACTTTGTAGGTTGGTCTAGAGAAGCACCAGCAATGTTTAAATATAAAGATAAATATTATATTATAAACTCAGGTTGTACTGGTTGGAGTCCAAATCCTGCTCAATACTTTGTAGGAGATAGCCCAATGGGACCATTTGAATCAATGGGTGACCCTTGTACAGATTGGGGTAGTGGAACAACTTATGATACACAAAGTACTTGTGTTATACCAGTAGATGCAGAAAATGGTAAATTTATTTACATGGGTGATAGATGGAATTCAGGAGATTTAAGTGAATCAAGATATGTTTGGTTACCAATAGAATTCCAACCAGGAAATAAAATTGCTATTAGAAGATATGAAAACTGGACATTAGATGAATTAGATGGAAAAGGTTTATTTGAAGTTAAAACAGAAATTCAAAAAACAGTTTCATCTGTTGACGAAATAGAAAGTATACTTCCTTCAGAAGTAACTATAACTTATGGAACAGATGAAGAAAAAACACCTGTAACATGGGAAATAGGAGAATACGATAAAGATAAATTAGGTACTGTAACAGTAACAGGAACACTTACTGAGAAAGATAGAACTTTTATACATGATATACATGTTGTAAAAGAAAATACAAAATATTTCTTGGATAGTGGTGCAAAAGAATCAGAGTATTTTGATAATGCAAAAGATGTGCTTAAAGACAAATTATTGAATAATTCACCTGACCAAAAATATACTACAGAAAATCACGCAGGTTATACTGGTGTTACAGAGGAAGAAAATAGTGAAAACTTTGATATTGGCTTACATGACGGTAGAAATTATATAGAAACAGGTTGGTGGGCTAGTAAAGATAAGAATATCGAATACGCATTTGATTTAAAAGCTGGAGAATATACTGTTTCAACTGGTTTCCAAGAATGGTGGAACGCTAATAGAAACATGAAAGTTACAGTTATGGCAGGAGAAGAAGTTCTTGCAGAACAAGAATTTACTTTAACTGGTAGTGATTCTGATAAACAAATTAATCAATCATTTAAACTAGAAAAAGATGAAACTGTAAAAGTAATTGTAAGTAAAATAGAAGGTTCTGACCCAGTTTTAAGTTGGATTGCTGTTTTAGGTGAAGAAACAGAAAAACCACAAGTTGATAAAACACAACTAGAAGCTAAAATTTCAGAAGTTGTTGCAGATATTCAAGCTACAAATAAAGATGAATATACATCAGTGTCTTATGAATTATACAAAGCATCAGCTGATAAAGCAGTTGAAGTAGCTCAATCAGTATTAACAGATGAAAACTCAACTCAAGAACAAGTAAATAAAGCAATTGAAGATTTATATGTAGCATATGAACAAGCAAAACAAGACTTAGTTACAATAGAATCTGTTTTGCAAACTGGAATTGATGAAAATACAGTTGAAGAAACAGAAAAAGATAAATATACTGCTGAGTCTTGGAAAGTATATGAAGAAGCTTTAAAATATGCACAAAGTTTAATTGGTACAAAACCTAGTGAAGAAGTTGTAAATAAAGCAATTGATGATTTAAAACAAGCTAAAGAAAGTTTAGAATTAGTTGATACTACTCCATAAGAAGTAGATAAATCACAATTAGAAAATCTTTTGAATGATTGTAAACAATTTAAAGAAGAAGATTATACAAAAGATAGCTGGAATAATTATAAACAAGCTTTAGATACAGCAATGAATGTATATGAAAAAGCAGACGCTACACAAGATGAAGTAAATAAAACAATAGAGTTATTAGAAAAAGCTATAAAAGAGTTAAAACTAAAAGATGACTCAACAGGTGAAAAACCATCTGATGGTGGAAATAATAGTAACAATAATAACAACAATAATAGCAATAATAATAACAACAATAATAACAATAATAATAGTAATAACAACAATAAAAATGACAATAACAATGTTGTAAAAACATCTGATGATTTGTTTGCATTACCTTTATTATTTGGTTGTGTAGTTTCTTTATTATCTTTATTTGTAATGAAAAAGAAAAAAGAAAAATAAAATCATAACAAAAAACACATAATCAGCTTTGGCTGATTATGTGTTTTTACATAGATAGAATTATTTGATAGGTTACATAATTTTTGCAAAAATGCATAAAAAATAATTATGTATTATATAAAAATAATAAAAAATATATATAAAATATAGACATAATAAATTTAAAATAGTATATTTAAATTGATAGATTTTAACAAAAATGAGGTGTATTTATGCTTTTAGAAGAATTTCAAAATATAGTTAATAAAAAATATGGTAAAAAAATATCTGATTGTGACAACAGAGAAATTTATTATGCAATTTTAGATTTAGTAAAAACAAAAACATCTGAAAAAGAAATAATAGAAAATCAAAGAAAAGTATATTATATATCTGCTGAATTTTTAATAGGAAAGTTATTATCTAATAATTTAATTAATTTAGGTATATATGATGAAATTAAAAATATATTAAAACAAAACGATAAAAACTTATCAGAAATAGAAGAAATTGAACCAGAACCATCATTAGGTAATGGTGGATTAGGTAGATTAGCTTCATGTTTTTTAGATTCTATAGCAAGTTTAGGATTGAGTGGAGATGGAATAGGTTTAAATTATCATTTTGGATTATTTAAGCAAAAATTTGAAGATAATCTTCAAAAAGAATACAAAAATGATTGGATAGAAAAAGAAAGTTGGCTCAATAAAACAGATGTAGTATTTGATATTAACTTTGGAAATACAAAAGTTAAGTCTAGAATGTATGATATAGATATTGTTGGATATAATCATGGAATAAATAAACTGCATTTATTTGACTTAGAAACATTAGATGAAAACATAGTAAAAGATGGAATAAATTTTGATAAAGAAAATATAGAAAAAAATATTACTTTATTTTTATATCCAGATGATAGCGATGAAGCAGTTCGTTTATTGAGAATTTTTCAACAATATTTTATGGTGAGTAGTGGTGCTCAGTATATATTACAAGAAGAAAAGAGAAAAGGTCATAGTTTAAAAGATTTATATAAACATATATGTATACAAATAAATGATACACACCCTACTATGATAATTCCTGAATTAATTTATTTATTAATGCAAGAGGGAATTAGAATGAAACAAGCTATTGATATTGTTTCAAAAACTTGTGCTTATACAAACCATACAATATTATCAGAAGCTTTAGAAAAATGGCCAACTGAATATTTGTATAAAGTTGTTCCTCACTTAATGCCTATAATTGAAGCTTTAAATATGATTGTATGTGAGAAATTTGAAGATAAAAAAGTGCATATTATAGATGATAATCAAGTAGTTCATATGGCTCATATTGATATTCATTTTGGTTATAGTGTAAATGGAGTTGCAAAACTTCACACAGAGATATTAAAAGACTCAGAACTTAATCATTTTTATAAAATATACCCAGAAAAATTTAATAATAAGACCAACGGAATTACTTTTAGAAGGTGGTTATTAAGTTGTAATAATGAATTATCGGATTATATTACATCTTTAATAGGTGACGAGTATAAAACAGATTCTACAAAGTTAGAAAATTTATTAAAATATGTTGATGAAGATGATGTATTGCAAAAAATTGATGAAATAAAATCTGAAAAGAAAAAACAATTAAAAGATTACTTAATGCAAACACAAGATATACAAATAGATGAAAATTCTATATTTGATATACAAATAAAGAGATTGCATGAGTATAAAAGACAACAAATGAATGCTTTATATATCGTTTATAAATATTTGCAAATAAAAAAAGGTATTTTACCTAAACACCCAATAACATTTATATTTGGTGCTAAATCAGCTCCAGCATATATAATAGCAAAAGACATAATTCATTTTATTTTATGTATGCAAGAGATTATAGAAAACGATGAAGAAGTTTCAAAATATATCAAAATTGTTTTTGTTGAAAATTATAACGTATCAAAAGCAGAAAAACTTATACCAGCTTGTGATGTATCAGAACAAATTTCTCTTGCAAGTAAAGAGGCAAGTGGTACAGGAAATATGAAATTTATGCTTAATGGAGCTGTAACTTTGGGTACATTGGACGGTGCAAATGTAGAAATATCTGAACTAGTTGGAGAAGATAATATTTATATTTTTGGAAAAAAATCTCAAACTGTAATAGAGCATTATCAAAATAAAGATTATGTATCAAAAGATTACTATAAAAATAGTCCTATAATTAAAGAAATAGTTGATTTTATAGTTGATGAAAAAGTTTTAAAAGTTGGACAAAAAGAAAACTTAGAAAGATTATATAATGAAATATTGAATAAAGACTGGTTTATGACTTTATTAGATATTGAAGATTATATAAAAACAAAAGACAAAGTCTTTGATGATTATTTAGATAGAAAATCTTGGTTAAAAAAATCATTAATTAATATTGCAAAATCAGGATTTTTCTCATCAGATAGAACTATCGCTGAATATAATAAAGATATATGGAAATTGAATTAATAAAGAAATAAGGTGATTAAAATGAGTAGAAAAGTAGGAATATTGATGCCTATATTTTCTTTGCCAACAAGTAATTATATAGGAGATTTTGGAAAAGAAGCATATGAGTTTGTTGATATAATAAAACAAGCAAATTTTAAAGTGTGGCAGATTTTACCATTAAATCCTGTTGGATATGGAAATTCACCATATCAACCATATTCTTCTTATGCTGGAGAAGAAATTTATATTTCTGTTGATAAGTTAAAAGATTTAGGTTTAGTAAAAGATGTTGAAGAAATATCTTATGGCAGAGAAAAAGTAGATTATCAAAAAGCAAGAGATTATAAACAAAAATATTTTAAAGAAGCTTTCAAAACTATGAATGAAAAAGATATTTTGAAAGATGAATTTATTGAATTTAAAAAAGAAAATTTATGGGTAAAAACATATGCTGTATTTATAACACTAAAGAAAAATAACGATTATAAATGCTGGTTAGATTGGAAAGAACAAGATAAAAAATGGATAGATAATAAAAATCAACTTGAAGATTTAAAAGATGATATAGAATATGAAATGTTTATCCAGTTTTTATTTTATAAACAATGGTTTGAATTAAAAGCATATGCAAATAAAAACGGAATAGAGATATTAGGTGATATTCCTATATATGTTGGTATAGATTCTGCTGATGTTTGGGAAAACAAAAGTAACTTTTTGTTAGATAAAGATGGAAGACCTACTTTTATAGCAGGTGTTCCACCAGATTATTTTAGTAAAACTGGTCAAAGATGGGGAAATCCTATTTACGACTGGGATTATTTAGAAAAGACTGATTTCAAGTTTTGGATAGATAGGCTCAGTTGGAGTAAAAAAATATACGATATAATAAGAATAGATCATTTTAGAGCATTTGATACTTATTGGAAAATACCTGCTAGTTGTGAGACAGCTATAGAAGGTGAATGGGTAGAAGCACCTGGATATGCTTTGTTTGATACAATATATAAAGAAATGCCAGATATAAAAATAGTTGCAGAAGATTTGGGAGATTTACGACCACAAGTACTGGAACTTAGAGATCATTATAAATTAAGTGGTATGAAAGTGTTACAATTTGAACTTGATCCAAATGAAAAGAATAATGATTTTGCAGAAACTCAAAGAACTATTTTATATACCGGAACACACGATAATCAAACTTTAAAGAGTGCATATAATAGATTTAGTAAAAAACAAAGAACAAAAATAAATAAAATGTTCAGGAAATATAAAGCTGACAACATTTATGATAAGATGATTTATAGATGTTTAGATAGTGTATCTGACCTAGTAGTAATACCTACACAAGATATTTTAAATTTAAGTGATGTGGGTAGAATTAATACACCATCTACTATAGGAAGTCCAAATTGGGAATGGAAATTGACTACATATTATAATTTGAAAAAGAAAATAGAGAAATATAAAAATTGGATAAAAGATACAAAAAGAGATTAAGACTTTATTTTCATAATAAATTTATGGATATAGCTAATTATTTTTAGAATGTAATTTGATTGATTTTTACTATTAATGGTGATACCATAAATTTATACTAAACAATAAAAAGAAGGCAGATAAAAATGAAGAAACCTAATATTATATTAATAACAACAGACCAACAGCGTTTTGATACAATTCAAGCTTTAGGAAATGATGTTATATATACACCACACTTAAACTGGCTTACTGACGAAGGAGTTACTTACACAAAAGCTTATGCTGATTGTCCTATTTGTGTTGCATCAAGAACTTCTATTATGACTGGAATAAGAGGATATGTTTCAGGGCTTTCAAGTAATGGTAACCATAGTAAAATTATGACAGAGAATAAAACATTACCAAAAGTTCTTACAGAAAATGGATATCAAACAAGAGCAATAGGTAAAATGCACTTTGAACCAGCAAGAGCAAATTATGGTTTTGAGCATATGGAATTGCCAATGGATTATTATCGTATGATGCAAAGAAATTATAACAACGGAGTTCCAAAACAACATGGAGTCGGGGAAAATGAAGTAGAACCTGTAATATCAACAGTTGAAGAAACAAAGAGTTTAACATATTGGATTGTGGATCGTTCTATTGAATTTTTAGAAACACGAGATGAAACACGACCATTTTTCTTATGGACTAGTTTTCCAAAACCTCACCCACCTTTAGACCCTTGTTTTAATTATTGGAATTTGTATGAAACAGATGATATGCCAGATCCAGTATATGGAGATTGGTCTGAAGATTTTGAAAATATGCCAAAAGGTTTTATGCAAACAACATTCTTGCTTAACAATGTAAATAGATTATCACCAAAACAAATCAGAGCAGTTAAAAGAGCTTACTATGCTTGTATTACTCAAATAGACTATACTTTAGGACTATTATTTGCAAGATTAAGAGAATTGGGGTTAGATGACAATACATACATTATATTTACATCAGACCATGGTGATATGCAAGGAGATCATCACATGGGAGCAAAAATGACATTCTTCGAAGGTTCTGCTCATGTTCCTATGATTATAAAAGCACCAACAGGATCAGATTTATATAAGGAAACAAAAGGCGTAAGATGTGATAATGTTGTTGAACTTTCATATCTATACAATACTATTCTTAGTGTAGCAGGTGTAGAAAATAATAGTGAAAAATCAGAAAAAATTGATTTGACTGATTATTTTAAAACTAAAGAAAACCGTGAGTTTTATGGCGTTTGCAAAGATGCTACAGAGATTTATTGTGTAATGTGTGATAACTTTAAATACACATATTCAAAAGCATTTGGACAACAATTACTATTTAATATGCAAAATGACCCAATGGAAAAACAAAATTTAGCTGATAAAGAAGAATATCGTGAAATAGTAGAAAAATATCGAAACATACTAATACAACATGCTAAGAAATATAATCCTGAAATTATAAATGAAACAGGAGATTTAATTTCTGAGCAAGGTGTTGAAAAAAATGAAAATTCAAGAAAATGGCCAGGTTTTCATAGTATAAAATTTGAAAAACTAGATGTATTACATTAATTAAAACAAAAAAGACATATATATTAAGTTTCAAACTTAGTATATATGTCTTTTGTTATGATTTAGAATAATTCGTCATTAACAATATCAAGTTGATATATTGAATTACAAGGTTTTTCTCTGTGGTGCCATTTTCCATTTGTAAAATCAGGAATATCAACAGGAGTACTTCCTTGTTGTATAGAAATTTCAGCAAGACATGAAATAGACATCCATGTTGCAGCGTCATATACATCAATAGGAGGGTCTATTTGTTTTAATACACTTTCGGCAAACGCACTATATACTAAATAGTCCATACCATCATGACCACTTTTTACACCTTCTTCACGATATTTTTTCCATAATGGGTGTTCATATTGTTCAAGATATTTATCAAAACTTTCCCATTTATGAGAAGGAGATATATTATCTAAGTAGATACTATTATTATCTTCCATCCATATTCCTTTTACACCTTGAACTCTACCACCTCTAGAATATGGTCTAGGTAAAGATGTATCTAATGTTAATAATATAGTTTCACCATTAGCACATTTAATCATTGTTGTAACTATATCACCTTGCTTAAAATCAAAATTTAATGCGTCATAGTCATTTCCTTTGTGTTGTTTCATCCAAGGATATAACCCTTTTGTTTTTGATGACATTGACACTAGTGACAACATACGATTGCCTCTATTTATATTTAAATATTTTGCAATAGGACCTAGTTCGTGTGTTGGATAGTTTTCAGTATTACGGTTGAGATATTCGTTAAATCTATAATGTCTATTTTCTCTACCACAAGAAATTTCATCTCTTAAATCATGTTCATATCCACCTTGACAGTGAATTATTTCCCCAAAAACATCTTTTTTTATCATATTTAATATCGCCATTTCTGTACGACCATAACAACAATTTTCTAATAGCATACATGGAATTTTTGTTTCTTCACTAACTTTTACTAAATCCCAACATTGTTGTATAGAATATGCACCACCAACTTCTAACCCAACTCTTTTTCCAGCTTTCATAGCATCAATCGCAATTGGAATATGAGTATACCAAGAAGTTGTAATAACAACAGCATCAATATCATCTCGATTTAAAATTTCATGGTAATCAAGATAACCTTTAACATCATTTGAAGCATTTACACCATATGAAGATGCAATTTCAATACCTTTTTCTACTCTGTCTTGATATACATCACAAACAGCGACAACTTTTACACAGTCAATATCCAACATAGTTTTCATAACTTCTTGTCCTCTGCAACCTATACCAATAAAACCGATGTTGATTATGTTTTTCATAAAATAATACCCCTTCCTCTTTTTAATAATATGAAAATCATATTATTAAAATTTTAGAACATAATTTTATTTAAGTCAATATTATGTATATTGTATAAATAATTTTACATTTTATTGATAGCATGAAAAATAAAAAATTTTTATAATTATACAGAAACGAGAGTCAATTATTGTGATATAATATAAAAAGACTTTTTGTATTTTATTTAAGGAGATTTTGAGTATGTTATACAATGAAAGAGAAGAAATAATATGTCAACAATTACAAATACAATCAACTATGACAATACAAGATTTAAGTGATTTACTTAATGTTTCTATAGATACTGTTAGAAGAGATTTAAAAAATATGGATAAAAAAGGATTGTTAAAATATGTAAGAGGAGGAGCTAGAACAAACGATTCTTTTGTAGGAAATTTTGAAAGAAGAGAAGTAATAAACAGTTTGTTAAAAAGAGAAGCTTGTAGAAAAGCTATAAAATTAATAAAGAAGGGAGATATTATAGCATTAAACTCTGGTACAACAAACACTATTTTAGCTCAAGAAATAGTAGCTAGTAAAGAAGATATAGTAGTAGTTACTAATAATATAATGGCTACAAATATTTTAATGCAATCAGATAAAATAAAGGTAATATTTATTGGAGGAGAAGTTGATAACTTAGAGTGTTCTACATATGGTAAGAATTGTGAGAATGAATTTATGCAATATTATCCAGATATATGTTTTCTATCAATAAACGCAATAAATTATAAAAATGGATATACAGACTTTAGAATATCAGAAAAAGCAATAATTCAATTATTAGCACAACAATCAAAGCAAGTAGTTGCTGTTATGGATTCAACAAAGTTGGGTAAATGTTCAAAATATAAAGTATTAGATTTAGAAGAAGTTGATTATTTAATAATGGATAATGAAGTTAAAGATGAAGTAAAAGAAAAATACTTTAGAAAAGGAATTATAATAGAATAAAATATATGTATTATTTAATAGAACTTATTACTGTATTTAGTATTAAATCAGTAATAAGTTTTTATTTTTATTTACATGCTTTAATTGTATTTTACATTTGTTTTACTCAAATATGCTATAAGATGCAATAAAAACGATGTAAGATATATATGAAAACAGCAAAAAACAGCAAACAATGAAAATAAATATAAAAGGATAAGGTGAATAATATGTCAAACAGTAAAAAAATTGAAATGGTAGTTTTTGATTGGGCAGGTACAACAGTAGATTATGGTTCTAGTGCTCCAACAGAAGTTTTTAAAAGAGTTTTTGAAAATGCTAAGATACATCTTACAAAAGATGAAATAAACAAACCAATGGGTATGGAAAAGAAAGCACATATTCGTCAATTACTTTCAACAGAAAACGCAACACAACAATGGGAAAAAGAATACAACAGAAAATGGAATGAAGAAGATGTTGAAAATTTATATCAAGTATTTGAAAAAGAATTATTCAATGTAGTAGAAGAATATAGTGTTCCAATTGATGGGGTTGTTGAAACAGTTAATAAATTAAAAGAAAATGGTATTAAAATAGGTTCAACAACAGGTTACACATCTCAAATGATGACAAAAGTATTACCTAAAGCTTCAGCATTAGGATATGAAGCAGATTGTGTAGTTACACCAGATGTAACAAAAGCATCAAGACCTACACCATTTATGTTGTTTGAATGTATGAGACAATTAAATGTATATCCACCAAAATCAGTTGTAAAAGTAGGGGATACAGTAGTAGACATTCATGAAGGTAAAAATGCAGGAGCTTGGAGTATTGGTATTTTAGTAGGTTCTAACTTATTAGGATTATCAAAAGAAGAATATGAAAATTTATCAAAAGAAGAATTAGATGCTAAAAAAGCAATTGCAATAGAAAAATATAAAGAAGCTGGAGCAGATTTAGTTATCGATTCAATCAAAGATTTGCCTTTAGCAATAGAAGAAATTAACTTTATGCTAAATAAGGAGGATAAATAAATGAATTGCTTTTATAATCCTGTCAATACAATTCAAGGAGCTGGAAGCATAAATAAAATTCCAGATTTATTGAATAACACATCACTTGAAAATAAAAATGTATTACTTATAGCTTGGACAGAAGATATATTTGAATTACCTTTCGTAAAAGAAATTAAAGATAGCGGATATAACTTAAGTGAAATTTGTTTTAAAGAATCAAATCCAACAGTAAATCAACTTTTTGAAGTGTACCAAGATACAAAATCAATAAACCCAAGTGTAGTAATTGCCGTTGGGGGAGGAAGCATAATGGATGTTGGTAAATCATTGTGCTGTATATATTCTAAAGAAATATCAGATGTAGATGAATTAAGAAACATCATTAAAGAAAAAGATTTCTGTGAAAATAAAACACATTGGATTGGTGTTCCAACAACTGCTGGAACAGGAAGTGAAGTTACTTGTTGGGCAACTATTTGGGATCCTGAAAAAAATATAAAAAGTTCTGTTGAAAGTAAAGATAACTATGCTTTATATGCAGTTGTAGATTCAGATTTGATAGTTGAAATGCCAAAAAAACTTGCAGTTTCATCAGCACTTGATGCAGTAGCACATGCAGTTGAAAGTTATTGGGCAAAATCAACTAATGGTGTATCAAGAGCATTAGCTTTAAATGCAATTAGATTGATTATGTCTAATATTGATGGATTAATAGATGGAGATATTAAATCTTATGAAAAAATATCTTTAGGTAGTATGATGGCTGGTATGGCTTTTAGCAACACAAAAACAACTGCTTGTCACTCTATTTCATATCCTTTAACAATGCATTATAACATTCCTCATGGAACAGCAGTAAGTATGTTATTAGCTCCAGTATTAAAATTAAATCAAGAAAGTATAGAAGATGTTAAGTATTTATTTGATGCTCTAGGAGTAGAAAATGCAGATAGTTTAGCATTAAGGGTTAATAGCTTATTAGAAAAAGTTGGATTACCTTATAAATTAAGTGGTTGGAATGTTGAAAAAAATAATATTCCTAATCTTGCAAAAATGGGGATTACAAAGGGTAGAGCTGATAATAATCCAACTGATATAAACGAAGAAATAATTATAACTGTATTAAATCAAATTTTCTAATTTTAAAAGGGGTAGTATTCTATGAAAGTAAGAAGATGTTTAAGTCTATTAATGGTTGGTTTAATTGCAACAACTACTTTTGTAGGTTGTTCATCTAAAAAAGGTGAAAAAACAGATTTAGGTGGGGAAGATGGAGTATTTACAATAGCATATGCTCCTAATGAGTCAACAGAGCAAAGTGCTGATGCAAGAAATGGTCTTGCAAAAGATTTAAGCGAAGCTTTAGGTTGTGAAGTAGAAGAAATACAAGCAAGTGACTACAACGCTATAATAGAAGCTTTGCGTACAGGAAAAGCTGATATGGCATATATGGGACCATTATCATTAGCTTTGGGTGTAGAGAGAGCAAATGTAGAACCAATTGTTATGAAAGCTGAAGATGGAGATCCAGAAAAAGCCGTATATCATTCTGTATTGGTTACAAGCAGTAAAAATAGCAAAATAAATGACATAAAAGATATTAAAGGAAAAACAATGGCATTTGTTGATCCAGATTCTACTTCAGGAAATTTAGTACCAACTGCAGAGATTATGAAAGCGTTTGAATCTGATAAATTAAATTCAGATATGATTCATACAAATGGATATTTTTTTGAAGCAGTAAGTTATTCTGGTTCACATCAAGCTGGATTGCAAGCTGTTATAAAAGGTGATATAGATGTTGCACCTATATCAGACCAAATTTTAGCATCAGAAATTGCTAATAATAATGCAAAAGAAGAAGATATTAAAATCATTCATGAATCAGGAGCAATACCAGCAGAAGCAATGGTTGTTAGCGAATTTGTTACTGATGATATAAAAGAGCAATTGAGAGATTTCTTAACAAAATATGATGAAGAAGTATATTTTAAAGAAGTAATAAAAAAAGAAGGAGCTCGTTTTGTTGAATGTGATTTAGATGATTATAAAGATATCATCGAGCTAAACAAAATCATCAACGAAGGTGAATAAGATTTTATAGGAGAATTGACATGAAACAAATTTTAAAATTTGAAAATGTGATTAAAAGATATCCAAATGGAGTACATGCATTAAACGGAGTTTCTTTTGAAATGAAAGAAGGAGAGTTTATATCTGTAATAGGCCCATCTGGATCAGGTAAATCAACTTTACTTAGAACTATAAATAAACTAATTACTATAAGTGAGGGTACAGTAGTTTTAGATGGAGAAAAAATTTCAGATAAAAAAGGAAAAGCATTGCGTTCACTTCGTAGAAAAGTTGGAATGATTTTCCAAAACTATAATTTAGTTTATAGTTTATCAGTACTTCAAAATGTATTGCATGGTCGTTTAGGGTTCATGAAAGGTTTTAAAGGAATATTTGGAATATACTCTGAAGAAGATAAGAAAAAGGCATTGTCTTTGATAAAAGAATTAGGATTGGAACAATTTGCTTATAACAGAGCTTCTGATTTATCAGGTGGTCAAAAGCAAAGAGTTGGTATTGCAAGAGCTATTATGCAAGAGCCAAAATTACTTTTATGTGATGAACCTATCGCTTCATTAGATCCATCTAGTGCAAAAACAATAATGGATTTATTAAAGGATATGACAAGTAAAAGAAATATAGCATGTATAGTTAACTTACATCAACTAGATGTCGCAATGAAATACTCTACTCGTATAATTGGTTTGTCTAAAGGAAAAATTGTATTTGATGATACACCAGACAAATTAACAGAAGAAGCTATTGAAAAAATATATGGCACATCTTATGAAAATTTGATGCTTGGAGGAGAAAAAAGTGAAAAAGAAGATTCCTTTAATTGCGCATGATTTAAAAAAGATATACACTATATTTGCAGTAGTTGTTGTGGTGCTATTTATTGTATGTACTATATTGACAAATTTTAATGTAATGAGTCTGGTTTCTAATGGAGATGCATTTTGGAGTTTTATAACAAATGATTTTTTACCACCAAAACTTCCTAAAGCTTCTCGTATTCCAGGAGTTTTATCAAGTGTATTAGTTACATTAGCATTAGCTTTATCTTCAACAACAATAGCAGCTATTTTAGCGATGTTTGTTGCATTATTTGGAAGCGAGAAGGTATCTCCTTTTCCAAAACTTGCAAAAGTTGTTCGTGGATTTGCTACCTTTTTAAGAAATATACCAGCTTTAGTTTGGGCTTTTATATTATTCTCATCTTTGGGAATAGGTACAGGTGTAGGATTTGTGGCTTTATGTATAACAAGTTTTGCTTTTATGGTTAGGGCATTTGTTGAAACAATGGAAGATGTTTCACAAGATTGTGTTGAAAGTCTTTTAACAGTTGGAGGAACATTTCCACAAAGAGTATCTCAAGCAATATTACCATCTTGTTTAAGTGGATTTTTATCATGGTTTTTATACTGTGTTGAAGTTAATATAAGAGCTTCTACAATTGTTGGAATGGTAGGAGGCGGTGGAGTTGGTATGACATTGTTCTCCTATATTAAAAACTTTCAATACGATATAGCTTTAAGCATTATTTTATTAATAGCATTAATGGTAATTGTTGTTGACCAAGTGACAAACATTCTCCGAAAGGAGCTTTTAAAATAATGGAAAATGTGATAATAGAAAAAAAGATTAATAAAAAGATACCAGTTAAATGTAAAAATAAAAGCAACTTTATTCCAATTTTTATGATAAGCGTTGCTATTCTTACAATACTTAGCCTATTTTATTTGAATATTGATTGGGTAAAATTATTTTCAAGGGTTCCAGATATGGGACATGTATTTTGGCAATTAGGTCACTTAGATTTTTCTAAAATAGATTTAATATTTAGTTCACTATTAGAAACTATCTCTATTGCAGTATTATCATTGTTATATAGTTTAGTGTTAGGCATTATATTTGGAATGTTTGCTGCAAGGAATATATTTAAAATAAAAGCATTATCAATATTTACACAATCATTTTTTACATTTTTGAGAGCTGTACCAACACCAGTTTGGGTATTGTTGATGTTAGTTTGTTTAGGAATGGGCCCTGAAGCTGGGGTAGCAGGTCTTTGTGTACATACAACAGCTTTCTTTACAAAATCATTTGCTCAAAGTTTTGAAAGTATATCAGATGAAACTATTGAAGCATTAGAAGCAACAGGTGCTGGAAGATTATCAATATTTTTTAATGCAATAATTCCTACTGCATTATCACAAATAGTCGCATGGGCTGGTATGAGATTAGAAACAAACTTTTCAGAATGTGCTATTTTGGGAATGGTTGGTGCTGGAGGTATAGGCTTTGTAATATCAAGTAGTCTTAAAGGTTATGACTATGGAACAGCTGGAGTTGCAATTTTACTTGTATTTATAATAGCTTATCTAATTGAAAGAATGTTTGTTAGAATAAAGAGAAGTATTAACTAGTTTATATATAATTTTTGCTTGCCTAGTAAATTACATAGATTTCATTTTCAAAAAGAGTCGAATATTTATTCGGCTCTTTTTCTTTGTATATTTTGATGTATTTATACATATTTTGAAAGAATATATGTATAAATATAAATAAAATTATGAAAAATAGAATAAATATTCATTATTACACTTGAAAAAATAATGAATATGGTGTAATATTTATACATAATATTGTTTATTAAATAAATAATTATACACTTATATGCGAAAAAGGTGGGGGATATATGAAAAGTGTATTCATTGATGGTAGTGCTGGTACTACAGGGTTGAGATTAAAACAAAGATTGGAAAAACGAAATGATATAAAGTTAATACAAATAGATGAAAAACATAGAAAAGATATTGAGTATAGAAAAGAAGCTATTAATAGTGCAGATGCTGTTGTTTTATGTTTACCTGATGATGCATCAAAAGAAGCAATAAAATTAGTTGAAAATAATAATACAGTAATAATAGATACATCTACAGCACATAGAACAAATGAAGATTGGGTATATGGATTGGCTCAGTTAAATGATAATCAAAAAGAAAAAATAAAAACATCAAAGAAAATAGCAGTTCCTGGTTGTCATGCTTGTGGATTTATTTCTTTGATTTATCCATTAATAAGTTCAAGTATATTGAGCAAAGAAATTCAAATAAACTGTTTTTCATTGACAGGTTTTAGTGGTGGTGGAAAGAAAATGATTGCTGATTATGAAGAAAATCAAAGCAATCTACTAAAAGCACCTAGACTATATGGACTTTCACAACAACATAAGCATTTAAAAGAAATGAATAAAATTACAGGTCTAGAAAAATTTCCAGTATTTGCACCAATAGTGTCAAATTTTTACAGTGGTATGGAAGTAATGATTCCGTTAACATCATCACAACTTAATTATGGCGTAACTATAGATGATATAAAAAATACTTACAAAAATCATTATACTGATAAAATTATAAAATATGTTGATGATTGTTCAGAGGATGGATTTTTATCAGCAGTCGCATTTCAAGGAAAAGACAATATGCAAATTACTGTTCAAGGTAATGATGAAAGATTTATGTTAATAGCAAGATATGATAATTTGGGAAAAGGTGCTTCTGGTTCTGCACTTGAATGTTTAAATTTATCTTTAGGATTTGAACATTATTTAGGTCTTGAATTATAAGAGGGGGATTTATAATGAAATTAATAAATGGAGGAGTTTGTGCTCCAAAAGGTTTTTTATCAAGTGGAATACATTGTGGAATAAGAAAAAATAAAAGTAAAAAAGATTTAGCTTTAATATATAGTGAAACTATTGCAAACGCAGCTAGTGTTTACACATTAAATGAAGTCAAAGGTGCACCGATAATTGTTACAAAAGAACATTTAAAAGATGGAAAAGCACAAGCAATTATTTGTAATAGTGGTAACGCAAACACTTGTAATGCTAACGGAATAGAAATAGCAAAACAAATGAGTAATATTATAGCTAGTGAGTTAAAAATATCACCAAAAGACGTAATTGTTGCCTCAACAGGAGTTATTGGTAATCCTTTAGATATTACACCTATTGTAAATGGTGCAAATAACTTAGTACATAGTTTAGGAAAAAACTCTATTGATAGTGCAGAAGCTATTATGACAACAGATACAAAAGTAAAAGAAATAGCAGTAGAATTTGAAATTGACGGAAAAATTTGTCATATGGGTGGTATTGCAAAAGGATCTGGAATGATTCATCCGGATATGGCCACTATGTTAGTTTTTATAACAACAGATTGTAACATTAGTCAGGAAATGTTACAAAAAGCATTATCTACAGATATAAACGAAACTTTTAATATGGTGAGTGTAGACGGTGATACATCAACAAATGATATGGTTAGCATTATGGCTAACGGCTTAGCAGAAAATAAAGAAATTACACAAGATGATGATAATTTTAAAACATTTATGAAAGCTTTAAATACAATTACAGTTTATTTATGTCGTTGTATTGCTGGAGACGGAGAAGGTGCTACAAAACTATTAGAATGTAAAGTTAGTGGAGCTAAGAGTATTACAACTGCTAAAAATGTTGCTAAAAGTATAATATGTTCATCTTTGGTAAAAACTGCAATGTTTGGAGCAGATGCAAACTGGGGTAGGATTTTGTGTGCTATAGGATATAGCAAAGAAAATGTAGCTATTGATAAAATAGATGTTTACTTTAAATCTGATAAAGGTGAAATTTTAGTTTGCAAAAATGGTGCAGGGGTAGCTTTTAGTGAAGAAAAAGCTAAAGAAATATTACTTGAAAAAGAAATAGAGATTATTGTAAATCTTAATGATGGAGATAACAGTACAACTGCTTGGGGTTGTGATTTAACATATGATTATGTAAAAATCAACGGAGATTATAGAACATAGTTTGAAAAAGAGGGATAGATATGAAAATTTCTAATGCAGATAGGGCAAGAATTTTGGTTCACGCTTTACCATATATACAACAATATAATGGAAAGATTGTTGTAGTTAAGTATGGTGGTAATGCAATGATAAATGATGATTTAAAAGACTCAGTTATGAGAGATATTGTATTGATGTCTTTAGTTGGTATTAAAGTTGTATTAGTACATGGTGGAGGACCTGAAATTACAAATTTACTACAAAAAATAGGTAAAAAAACAGAGTTTGTAGATGGGCTAAGAGTTACAGACGAAGAAACAGCACAAGTTGTTCAAATGATATTAGCTGGAAAAATTAATAAGAATTTAGTGAATTTAATTCAAGCTAGAGGTGGAAAAGCTATAGGGTTATCTGGTGCTGACGGACATATGATTTTAGCAGAGAAAAAAGATGAGAGATTAGGATATGTGGGAGATATCACACAAGTAAATACACAAATAATTTTAGATGTGTTAGAAAAAGGATATATTCCAGTTATTTCAACAGTTGGTTGTGATAAGCAAGGTAATGTTTACAACATAAATGCTGATACAGCATCTGCTAAAATTGCAGGAGAATTGCAGGCTGAAAGTTTAATTTCTATGACAGATATTAGTGGAATATTAAAGGATAAAGATGATAAAGATACATTAATTTCATCTGTAAATATATCAGAAGCTAAAAAGTTAATAGAAGAAGGTATTGTGGCAGGTGGAATGATTCCAAAGGTTGAATGTTGTGTTAATGCTATTAATTGGGGAGTAAAAAAAGTATTTATCATTGACGGAACAATTCCACATGCAATATTGATGGAAACTTTAACAGATGAAGGTATAGGAACAATGTTTACAAAAGGAGAATAGAAAAATGGAACTTACAAAAGAGTGGGATAAGGAGTATATAGCAAATACATATAATAGATTTCCAGTATGTATTACAAAAGGAAAAGGTTCTATTTTAACAGATGATGAAGGAAAAGATTATATAGATTTGGGTAGTGGTATAGCTGTTAATACATTTGGGGCTTGTGATGATAATTGGATAACAGCTGTAACAAACCAATTAAATAGTTTAGTACACACATCAAATTTATATTACACAGAGCCTTGTGCACAACTTGCTAAAATTTTATGTGAAAAAACAGGAATGAAAAAAGTTTTCTTTTCAAACTCAGGAGCAGAAGCAAATGAATGTGCAATAAAAGTTGCAAGAAAATATGCAAATAAAACTTTGGGTGAAGATTATTACAATATTATAACTTTAAAGGCGAGTTTTCATGGTAGAACAATCACTACTCTTTCAGCCACAGGGCAAGATGTTTTTCATACACAGTTTAAACCTTTGACAGAAGGATTTTTATATGCAAATCCTAATGATATAGAAGATATGGAGCAGCTTCTAAAGTCAAATAAATGTGCCGGTATTATGTTAGAAGTAGTACAAGGTGAAGGTGGGGTAAATGCTTTAGATTTTGATTATTTAAAGCAAGTTGAAAAATTAGCAGAGAAATATAAAGTTGTATTAATCGTTGATGAAGTTCAATGTGGTAATGGCAGAACAGGAAAATTATATGGATATATGCATAGTGGAATAAATCCAGATATTGTAACAACAGCAAAAGGTTTAGGTGGAGGATTACCTATAGGAGCTACAATGTTAGGTGAAAAGGTTAAAGATGTATATGTAGCAGGTGACCATGGCTCAACATTTGGAGGGAATCCTGTTTGTTGTGCTGGTGCTATTAATGTTATAAATCGTTTAGATGATGAGTTGTTAGATGATGTTTTAGAAAAATCAAAGATGATTTATGATGAGTTAGAACATAGTAGTGGAGTTATTTCAATTACAGGTTTAGGTTTAATGCTTGGAATAGAAACTAAAAGAAATGCAGATGAAATTGTAAAAGAATGTATTGAAAATGGAGTTTTAGTATTAAAAGCTAAAAATAAAATTAGACTTTTACCTGCACTTAACATACCAAAAGAAGAACTTTTAAAAGCATTAAAAGTTTTAAAAATAGCTTGTGAAAAATAATATTGGGGGATAAGGTTATGAGTATAAAAGGAAAAAGCTTTTTAAAATTATTAGATTTTACACCAGAAGAAATTTCTGATTTAATAGATTTTTCAGCCGAATTAAAAGAAAAGAAAAAACAAGGAATCCCACATCGTTTATGTGAAGGAAAAAACATTGTATTGTTGTTTGAAAAAGCAAGTACAAGAACTCGTTGTGCATTTGAGGTTGCTGGATATGATTTAGGTATGGGTGTAACTTATTTAGACCCTGCTGGTTCTCAAATGGGCAATAAAGAGAGTATAGAAGATACTGCAAAAGTATTGGGTAGAATGTATGACGGAATAGAATATCGTGGTTTCTCTCAAGATATTGTTGAAGAATTAGCAAAATATGCAGGAGTACCAGTTTGGAATGGTTTGACAGATGAATTTCACCCTACACAAATACTAGCTGATTTTCTAACTATAAAAGAGCATTTTGGAAAATTAAAAGGTATTAATTTTGTATTTATGGGTGATGCAAGATTTAATATGGGTAACTCTTTAATGGTAGGTTGTGCAAAAATGGGAATTAACTTTACTGCTTGTACAAACAAAAAGTATTTTCCAAATAAAGAATTAACTCAAAAATGTTTAGAAATTGCAAAAGAAACAGGTAGTACAATAATATTTGAAGAAGATGTTGATAAAGCTGTAAAAAATGCTGATGTTATCTGTACTGATGTTTGGGTATCAATGGGTGAAAAGAAAGAAGTTTGGAAAGAGCGTATAGAAGAATTATTACCATATCAAGTAAATAAAGAAGTTATGAAAAAAGCAGGAGAAAATGCAATATTTATGCATTGTTTACCAGCTTTTCACGATAAAAAAACTACTATTGGAAAACAAATTTGTGATGAATTTGGTTTAGAGGCACTAGAAGTGACAGATGATGTATTTACAAGTAAGCAATCTGTAGTTTTTCAAGAAGCAGAAAATAGAATGCATACAATAAAAGCAGTTATGGCTTCTACATTATAATGAATATTATTGAATATTTATTTAGTAATATTTAATAAATATTACTAAATATGCACTATAATACAGGCGTGAATTTGTATAATAGTATAAAATTTGCATAAATATAAAATAAACGCTTGAAAATTAGTATAAATATGCGTATAATATGTATAAAGATACAAATTGAGGAGTTGAATATAATATGAAAAAATACAATAAAGTTGTTTTAGCATATTCTGGGGGATTAGATACATCAATTATTATTCCATGGTTAAAAGATAATTATGGTTGTGAAGTAATTTGTGTTGCTGGAAATGTGGGACAAGATGCAGAATTAGAAGGATTAGAAGAAAGAGCTTTAAAAACAGGAGCTTCTAAATTATATATAGAAGATATACAAGAAGAATTTGTAAATGATTTTGTTTTTCCAACATTAAAAGCTGGAGCTAAATATGAAAATTATTTATTAGGAACAGCTTTTGCAAGACCTCCTATTGCTAAAAGAATAGTAGAAATTGCAAAAAAAGAAGGAGCAGATGCTATTTGTCATGGTTGTACTGGTAAAGGTAATGACCAAGTTCGTTTCGAATTAACAATCAAAGCTTTTGCGCCTGATATGCCTATTATTGCTCCTTGGAGAATTTGGGATATTAAATCTCGTGATGAAGAAATTGAATATGCAATTTCAAAAAATATTCCAATAAAATTAACTAAAGAAACAAATTATTCCAAAG
The DNA here is from genome assembly GCA_017887325.1 of Oscillospiraceae bacterium. Classification (GTDB taxonomy): domain Bacteria; phylum Bacillota; class Clostridia; order Oscillospirales; family Ruminococcaceae; genus Massiliimalia. Next base: position 88,296 of record JAGHIE010000011.1, read on the forward strand.
ATATGAATTTATGGCATTTATCACACGAAGGACTTGATTTAGAAAATCCAGCTAATGAACCTTTATATAACAAAGAAGGTTTCTTAGAAATGGGAGTTTCTCCAGAACAAGCACCTGATAAACCAACTTACATCGATATTTACTTTGAAAAAGGTATTCCAACTAAATTAAATGGTGAAGAAATCAATGGTGTTGACTTAATTAAAACACTTAATAAAATAGGTGGAGAAAATGGTATTGGTTTATTAGATATTGTAGAAAACAGACTAGTTGGTATGAAATCTCGTGGTGTATATGAAACTCCAGGTGGTACAATCTTATATCATGCACATGAAGTTTTAGAAACAATTTGTTTAGATAAAATGACACAACACTACAAACAAAAATTAGCATTAGAATTTGCTGATTTAGTTTACAATGGTTTATGGTACACACCATTAAGAGAAGCTATGAGTGCTTTTGTTGATGAAACACAAAAAACTGTTACAGGTAATGTAAAACTAAAATTATACAAAGGTAATATTATAAATGCAGGTGTAACTTCTGATTACAGTTTATATAGTGAAGAGGTTGCAACTTTTGATGAAGATGATGTATATAATCAAAAAGATGCAGAAGGATTTATCAATTTATTCGGTTTACCAATTAAAGTAAAAGCACAAATGGATAAGAATAAATAAAACTAAGAGGAGTGCTATTATGGCAAAAATGTGGGCAGGACGCTTTAAAAAAGAAGTAAATTCTAAAGTAAATGATTTTAACAGTTCAATATCTTTTGATAAAGCAATGTATAAGGTTGATATATTAGGTAGTATAGCTCATGCAACAATGCTCGGAAAACAAGAAATTATATCTAAAGAAGAAGCAGATTTAATCGTGAGTGGGTTAAATGATATTTTATCAGATTTGGATAGTGGGGAATTAGAATTTGATTTAAATGCTGAAGATATACATATGTTTATTGAAGAAGAATTAACTAAAAGATTAGGGGTAACAGGTAAGCGTCTTCATACAGCAAGGAGTAGAAATGACCAAGTTGCTTTAGATATAAGAATGTACTTGAGGGAAGAAATAGATGAAATAATAGATTTAGTAAAGCAATTATGTAATACTATATGCAATATAGCACAAGAAAACATGTACACAGTAATGCCAGGATACACTCATCTACAAAGAGCACAACCTATAACATTTGCACATCACATTATGGCGTATGCGCAAATGTTTGTGAGGGATATTGACAGGTTAAAAGACTGTTATAAAAGAACTAATAAAATGCCATTAGGTAGTGGAGCTTTAGCTTCTACAACATACAATATAGATAGACAACTTGTTTGTGATTTATTAGGATTTGATGAAGTTACACAAAACAGTTTAGATGGAGTATCTGACAGAGATTTTTGCATGGAACTTGCAAATGATATAGCGATATTAATGGTTCATTTGTCAAGATTTTCAGAAGAAATAATTATGTGGTGTTCTTGGGAGTTTAAATTTATAGAACTTGATGATGCGTATTCAACAGGGTCAAGTATTATGCCACAAAAGAAAAATCCTGATATAGCAGAGTTGGTTAGGGGAAAATCAGCTAGAGCTATATCAAATTTAAATAACTTACTATGTATGATGAAAGGTTTACCTTTGGCATATAATAAAGATATGCAAGAAGATAAAGAGGCAATATTTGATTCAGTAAATACTATTAAAATGTGTTTAGAAAATTTTATACCAATGCTTGAAACAATGACTATATTAAAAGATAATATGAAAAATGCTTCTGCAAAAGGTTTTATAAATGCAACAGATTGTGCTGATTACTTAGTAAAAAAAGGTTTAGCTTTTAGAGATGCATATAAAATTACAGGACAATTGGTGTCATATTGTATAGACAACGATAAAACATTAGAAACATTAACTTTAAATGAATATAAACAATATAGCGAAGTTTTTGAAGAAGATGTTTTTGATAGTATAGCGCTTATTACTTGTGTTATGGAAAGAAATGTGGTTGGGGGACCATCTCCAAAACAAGTTAAAAGTCAGATAGAAAATGTTAAAAAGACTATAGAATAGATAAACAAAAGGTTATCGTTTTATATTTAGTGAATATAAAACGATAACTTATTTTATATTTTGAAAATTATTATATAATAAATAGATATAATAATAAAAATTATGGTTGACAAAAAGTTATGTACATAAGTAAAATAGATGTAAAGAAAATATGAAAAAGTGATATAAATATTTTATATTTTCTTTTTATCAAAAAGTATAGAGGGGTGTTTTTGATGATAACAGTTGCACAAGCGATGGTAAGATGTTTGGAGAGGGAAAATATATCAGTCGTTTTTGGTTATCCTGGTGCGGCTATTTGTCCGTTTTATGATGCTTTAACAAAAAGTGATATAAAACATATATTAGTAAGACAAGAACAAAATGCAGGACATTCGGCAAGTGGTTTTGCAAGAATAACAGGAAAACCTGCTGTTTGTATTGCAACATCTGGTCCAGGGGCTTTAAATTTAATCACAGCAATAGCTACAGCTTATATGGATTCTATTCCAATGGTAATAATTACAGGGCAAGTATCTAGCGAACGAGTGGGGAGTGATGCTTTTCAAGAAGCAGATATAATCGGAGCTAGTGAGCCTTTTACAAAATATAGCTATATTGTGAAAAATCCAAAGGAAATAACAAAAGTATTTAAACAAGCATTTTATATTGCAGGAACAGGCAGACCTGGACCTGTACTTATAGATGTTCCTATGGATGTACAAAATGTGAAAATAGATTATAACTATCCAGATGAAATGAAAATGAGAAGTTATAATCCAAATATGAAAGGACATCCAGGACAAATTAAAAGAGCTTTAACAGCGATTAAAAATGCTAAAAGACCTTTAATTTGTGCAGGTGGAGGTATTTTCCTTTCTAATGCAAAAGAAGAATTTACAGAGTTTGTAAAAAAATGCAATATACCAGTTGTAAGTACAATGATGGGTATAGGTGCATTGCCATCAGATGACAGTTTATATTTTGGTATGATTGGTATGCATGGTGTTAAACCAGCAAATGTTGCATTAATGGAATCTGATTTGTTGATATTATTAGGTGCAAGAGCTTCAGATAGAGCTGTTTGCGCACCAGAAAGAGTTAATGAAACTAAAAAAGTTATACATATAGATATTGACCCTGCAGAAATTGGTAAAAATGTAGACGCAGATATTCCAATAGTAGGGGATTTAAAAAATACATTGATAGAAATGAACTCTAAGGTATGTAGTCCAAAAGATAATGAATGGATTAATTATCTTGACGAAATAAGAGCAAATACACAAGTAAAAGAGAAAGAGTTTGAAGGTTATATAAATCCAAAAGCTTTTATAAGACTTCTTTCTGAAAAAGTAGACGATGATGCTGTTATAGTAGGAGATGTTGGACAAAATCAAATTTGGCTTGCTAATAATTATAATGTAAAACAAGGCAGATTTTTAACTTCTGGGGGAATGGGTACAATGGGTTATTCTATTCCAACTGGCGTAGGAGCTAAAATGGCAGGAGCAAATCAAGTTATTTCTGTATGTGGAGATGGTTCCTTCCAAATGCAAATGATGGAATTAGGAACAATTGCTCAAAATAATATTCCACTAAAAATAATTGTAATGACTAATAATCGTTTATGAATGGTTAGGGAGTTACAAACAAAGTTTTATGCAGGAAATGAAACAGCAGTATTTTTAGATGGAAGTCCAGATATTGCAGCTTTGGCAAAAACATATGGTATTCGCTCTAGAAGAATATACTCTATGCAAGAGGCAGATGAAGCTATTGAAGAAATGCTATCATTAAACGAACCATATCTATTAGAATGTGTAGTAAGTCCTCAAGAATCAACATTATAAGAAAGGGTAGATAAACATGAAACATACTATTTCTATTTTGGTAGAAAACCATGCAGGTGTCCTTTCAAGAATTTCAGGATTATTTTCTAGGAGAGGATTTAACATAGATAGCCTTGCAGTTGGTATTACAGATGACCCAACTATGTCAAGAATAACTATTATCGTTAATGGTGATGATTATACAGTAGAACAAGTTGAAAAACAATTATACAAATTAATAGATGTATATAAAATAAAAAGATTAAAAGTAGAAGAAACAATTAGCAGAGAGTTAATGCTTGTAAAAGTTTCTTGTACTAGTGAAAATAGAGGAGATATTATTGATATTGCAAGAGTAATGCAATCTAAAATATGTGATATATCTTCAGAAAGTATAACTATTGAAATATCAGATACAACTGATAGATTGGAAATATTACAAGAACTTTTAAGACCTTATGGTATTTTAGAAATAGTTAGAACTGGTACTATAGCATTACAAAAAGGAAATAAATCAATTTGTTAATTAAATAGACATTCAATTTTGAATGTCTATTTTTTATGAATTGTTATTGACAAAAATGGAGAAATAAAATATACTAGTTAGTTGTAACTAATTAGTATAGACTAACTAATATATTTTATAAAAGGAGATTATATATTTATGATTAATAAACGATTATTAAACGCTGTTGATAATAGCAAAAAATATATATGGTTAAATGTAATTTTACAATGGGTGTCTTTGATTGCTAATATTATTTTAATGATAGCAATTACAAAGTTATTATCGGATTTATTTAAAAGAGATATTGATATTAATGTCTTTATAATGACTGGCATAATAGCTATTGTGTCAATATCTATACGATTTATGTGTACAATTGGTAGTACAAAAATGTCATACTTATCTTCTGAATCGGTAAAAACAACTTTAAGAAATAAAATATATAAAAAACTTCTTAGTTTAGGAAGTTCATATAAGGAGAAAGTAAAGACAAGTGAAGTAGTACAAATTGCTGTTGAAGGTGTCGAACAGCTAGAAACATATTTTGGAGCATATTTGCCACAGTTTTTCTATGCAATGATAGCACCTATTACATTATTTATTGTATTGTGTTTTGTTAATGTTCCATCAGCTATAGTTTTATTGGTATGTGTGCCATTAATTCCAATTTCAATTGCATTAGTTCAAACTTGGGCAAAAAAATTGTTATCAAAATATTGGGGACAATACACAACATTAGGTGATACATTTTTAGAAAACTTACAAGGTCTTACAACATTAAAAATTTATCAAGCAGATAAATTTAAGCAAGATGAAATGAATGAACAAGCAGAAAAATTTAGAAAAATAACCATGAAAGTTTTAACTATGCAATTAAATTCAATAACAATTATGGACCTTATTGCTTTTGGTGGGGCAGGATTAGGTGTTGTTATGGCTATAAGTCAATATCAATTAGGAAACGTGTCACTAGCAGGTTGTATTTTAATAATAATGCTTTCTGCTGAATTTTTCATACCAATGAGATTATTAGGTTCATTTTTTCATATAGCAATGAATGGTATGGCTGCAAGTGATAAAATATTTAGGCTTTTAGATATGGAGGAAAGTTCAAAAGATAATTTAAAACAATTTCCTAAAGATTATACTATAAAATTTGAAAATGTAAGTTTTGCATATGAAGAAAATAGAGATATATTAAAAAATATTAATATTACATTAGAAAAAGGAAATTTTATAAGCATAGTCGGAGAGAGTGGCTGTGGTAAATCTACAATAGCATCAATCATTATGGGAAGAAATAAAAACTATAACGGAAAAGTTATGGTAGGAGATATTGAACTTAGACAAATATCAGAAGATAGTTTGTTTAAGAATATATGTTATATCAGTCATCAAAGTTATCTTTTTAAAGGTACTGTTAGAGAAAATTTATTAATGGGTAATTGTACAGCTTCAGATGAACAATTGTGGGAAGTATTAGATAGAGTAAACTTATCAGGATTTTTAAAATCTGAAAATGGATTAGATACTTTACTTTTAGAAAAAGCATCAAATTTGTCAGGTGGTCAATGTCAAAGGTTAGCTCTTGCAAGAGCTTTATTACATGATAGTCCAATTTATATTTTTGACGAAGCAACTTCAAACATAGATGTTGATAGTGAAAATGATATCATGAAAGAAATTTATGAGTTGTCAAAAACAAAAACTATATTATTTATTTCACATAGATTAGCAAATGTAGTAAATGCTGACAAAATTTATGTAATGGAAAATAAGAAAATAGTAGAGGTTGGAACTCATAAAGATTTAGTACAAAATAAAAATGTTTACTTAAAATTATGGACAGCTCAACAAAATTTAGAAAATTATTCAGTTGAGGAGGTTAAATATGAAAAAGCGTAGTGGATTTAAAGTAATGGCTAAACTTATAGGTTTGGTTAAGCCACTTACTTTATTTATGATTTTTGCAATAATAATGGGATATGTTGGACATTTATGTGCCACATTTATAACTATTTTAGGTGGATATGGAGTAGTAAAAGCATTAGGTATAAATACACCTTTTTCTTCAATGATTTTTATATTTGTAGTTGTGTTAATTTTAGGAGTTTTAAGAGGTGTTTTGAGATATGGGGAACAAGCTTGTAACCATTTTATAGCATTTAAAATTTTAGCTTTAATTAGAGATAAAATATTTAAATCCTTAAGAAAACTTTGCCCTGCAAAGTTAGAAGGTAGAGATAAAGGTGATTTAATTTCTGTTATAACTTCAGATATAGAATTGTTAGAAGTATTTTATGCACATACTATTTCTCCAATTTTGATTGCTTTTATCTTTACAGTAACTATGTGCATATTTATTGGTTCATTTCATTGGGCTTTAGGATTATTAGCTCTTGTAGCTTATATTTTTATAGGTGTGATAATTCCTTTATTGACATCAAAATTTAGTAAAGATAACGGACTTAAATTCAGAACTAAAGCAGGAGATTTATCAAGTTTTGTATTGGATAGTTTAAGAGGTCTTTCTGAGATTTTACAATATGAACAAGGAATTAATCGTTTAAATAAGATGAATGAAAAAACAGATGATTTATTAAAAGATGAAAAAAATATGAAACAAATAACAGGAAGAAATACAGCTATAACACAAATGGCAGTTTTAGTATTTGATATTTTAATGTTATTTTTATCTTCTTATTTGTATATAAATAAAATAATAGGATTTGATGGTGTATTAATTTCGACATTGGCGTTATTTTCATCTTTTGGACCTGTAATTGCATTATCTGCTTTAGGAAGTACACTACAAAATACTTTTGCTTCTGGTAATAGAGTATTAGATATTTTAGAAGAAAGTCCAATAGTTGATGAAGTATTTGGTAAAGAAGAAATATCATTTAGTGGAGCAAAAGCTGAAAATATTACATTTTCTTATAATTCAGAAAATATTCTTTCCAATGTATCAGTTGATATAGAAAAAGATAAAATAATAGGAATTGTAGGAAAAAGTGGTAGCGGTAAATCAACATTACTAAAATTATTTATGAGATTTTGGGACACTCAAAAAGGAAGTGTTAGGATATCAGACACAGAGATTTCAAATATTAATACAAAAAATCTAAGAAATATGGAAAGCTTTGTAACACAAGAAACTCATTTATTTCAAGATAGCATAAAGAATAATTTAAAAATAGCAAAACTAGATGCATCAGATGAAGAAATAATAACAGCTTGTAAAAAAGCGTCTGTACATGATTTTATAATGAAACTTCCTAATGGATATGATACTTTAGTTGGAGAGTTAGGAGATACTCTTTCAGGAGGAGAAAGACAAAGACTAGGCTTAGCAAGAGCATTTTTACATAATGCACCTTTTATGCTATTAGATGAACCAACAAGTAATTTAGACAGTTTGAATGAAGCAGTAATATTAAAATCTTTAAAAGAAGAAAGAAATGGAAAAACTATAATGCTAGTATCTCATAGACAATCAACAATGCGTATTGTTGATAAAGTATATTCAGTTGAACATGGAAGAATGAGCTAATGTGTGATAAAGTAAGTAAGAAAAGACAGAGAGAAAAACGCATAGTTGGTGAGATGATTTCATTATATTGTAAAAAAAATCACCACACTAAAAATGGTGATTTGTGTGATGACTGTAAGAAATTAAAAGAGTATGCTTTTTTTAGAAGTGATAAGTGTCCTTTTATGGAAACTAAAACATTTTGTTCAAACTGTAAAGTACATTGTTATAAACCAGATATGAGAAATAAGATAAAAGAAGTTATGCGTTTTTCAGGACCTAGAATGTTAATATATCATCCAATTATGGCAATATGGCATTTGATTGAATCTAAAAAAGAAAAAAATAGAATGGAGAAAAAACCATGAGTATAAAGAAAATAATTTATTTAATTTTAGGATTTATTGGTTTAATATTGGGGGCAGTAGGAGCAGTTTTACCTTTATTACCAGCTTTTCCATTTTTACTTTTAGCTACTATATGTTTTGCTAAAAGTTCTGAAAAAATACATAACTGGTTTGTTTCTACCAAACTATATAAAAATAATTTAGAAAGTTATGTAAAGGGAAAAGGTATGACAACTAAAACTAAAATTAAAATAATGATTATGGTAACTATTTTGATGTCAATAGGTTTTATAATGATGCATCAAATCGTTGTTGGAAGAATAGTTTTAAGTTTAGTTTGGTTATTTCATATATTGTATTTTATTTTTGGGGTAAAGACATTGAACGAAAAATGTGAATAATATGATAGATGAGTTAGTTTTGTCTAATATAATCAATAAAAAAGATACTTTCAATTTTATTAATTGAAAGTATCTTTTTTTATATTATATATCTGCTTCTAACATTAATTCGTTTGTGTTGTTATCTAAATTAAAATATTGTTTTTTAATTGCTATAATAGCATTTACGGTGATAATTATATATAAAACAGATAAAGATAATCCGTTTCCAGATGATAACATCTGACTAAACCACAATATGCTTCCACCTAAACCAGATAAAAGAGTTAAAACAAAAGCAAATTTGTAATAGAAAGCAAGCAAAAAACAAGAAGAAACTGTAACAACAAAAAAGAATGTATCAACAATAACATTATTGCTGTTTAATAGATTTAAACTAAAATAAAGTAATATGCCTAATGCAACTAAAGAAATCATTAAAAGTATAAATTGTTTTTTATTTAAAGTTTTCATGGTTGTTGTTTTTTTGTTACTCTTTTTATTCCAAGAAATATAACTGTAAATAGCAACAGGAAGTTGTATAAAAAACATAAACATTGTAGTTGCATAAATATTACTGTGAAAAGCAATAGCACCATTTAATAATGCGTATGCTATACCAAAAATAAATCCAATAGGAATGTTAATACAAACTAAAAAATTAAATAATACACCTAAGCATGAGTTTAATAAAACATACCAAGCATCACCAGAAATAAAACTTGATAATATTAATAATAATAATTGAGATATGATGATAAATGTTGTCTTTTTCATATTAGCTCCTTAAATTTTTGTTTTGTTGTATGAATTTGCTAGGTGATATTGAATTGTATTTTTTGAATATTGTAGAAAAATAACTTATATTATCAAAACCTAAATCAAGAGCTACTTGTGTAATAGAATTATTTTGCAGTAATAATTTTTTAGCAATACTCATCTTTTTTTGGTTTATATAATTTCTTGGAGATATACCAAGATGATTTTTAAATTTTTGCTTAAATTGAGATAATGATAAGCCACAATTTTTTGCAACATCTTCAAGTTTAATATCATCATAAATATTATTATCTATAAATATCAAACTTTTTTTAATATCTTCTTGTATTATATATGTTTTTTTGTTAGAAAACTCTATTAATAAATTTAAAAAAATAACTATATAAGAAGAAATTAAAATTGGATTTGGTTCAAAAATTGCATTGTTAAAAGCTTTGATTAATACTTGTTTAATTTCTTTATTATCAGTGGAAATTAAATGTGTATCAATTTGATTAAGTTTTTCAATCAATGATTTGGCACTATTAAAATCTAAATTTAAAAACTCATTTGGATTAGAGATATCAAGTTGAAACCAATAAATCTCATTCATAGTAATTGGAATATTATTTGTACTATGAATTTCATTAGGTCTTGATATAAATATATCTCCACCTTTAGCTTTGTAATCAGTAGAGTCACAAAAAAATGGAATATATCCATTAACTATAAATGTAAATTCAAAACAATTTTCATGATAGTGAGAAACTAATGGATATTTAGCATTTTTTATTTTATCAGTACCAAAAATCCTAAGAGCTGGAATTTTAAGTTCGTTATAAGTAAATACTTTTCTATGTTCAGAAAAATAATAATCATCAATCCAATTAATAGCTTTATTCATAAAAAACACCTAACAGATATTTTTAATATTGTATTATAAACAATATTAAAAATAATATAAAATTAAAAATTACAATAATTATTATAATATATAATTTTCAGTTTGCAACATTTTTTTATGAAAAAAACAAATTTATAATAAGTTATGTTTATTATATATAGTTTTAAATACAAATGTTTAAAACTATATATAATTATTCCTTGTTTTTATTTTTAGTGAGGAAAAATCCTGATACAAGTGCTGTAAAAGGAGCAACAGAAACTAATCCAAAACTACCAACAATTGTATCAACAATTTCAGCAGAAACATGTTTATAATTCAAAATATGGTCAATAGGTGTTCCTTGTGCCATAAATACCATTAATAGTGTAATATAACTACCTGAATAAGCTATTAACAAAGTTGTTGCCATTGTACCCATTGTTGCACGACCAACATTCATTCCTGATTTTGTAGCTTCTTTCCAAGATATATCAGGTTTTTTGTCTACAACTTCAGCAATAGCAGAAGTTATATCAACAGCTAAATCCATCATAGCACCAGAAGCGCCTATAAATATGCTACTCATAAAAATAGCTGTTAAATCCAAGTTTTGATATCCACTATAAAGTAGTGACTCAGAATCTGGCATAACAGCACCATGTATTTTAAATAAATCTGTAAATAAAATACCTAAGATACAAGAGGTAAATATTCCTAATAGTGAACCTAATGAAGCTGTAATAGTTTTTTTATCGAATCCATATACAAAAAATATTATTATTATGGTTATAGCTACTGTTATGATAATACCAACCCATATAGGAGAATAACCTTTTAAATAAGCAGGTACAAGTATTTTCCAAATAGTTAATATTGTAATAGCAAAAGAAAAAATTGCTAAAACACCATTTTTTCCAGCAACTATAATTAAGAAAATTGCAAATATTGCAATTAAGATAACTTCTTTATCAAGTCTATAATGGTCTGACATAACAACGGATGATATCTCATCACCACTAAAGCTAATAGTAACAAAAGCTTCATCACCAACTTTATATATTTTATCTTTCTCTAAAGATCCACTTAAAAAGTTTACTCCTGTAATTTCTTCACCTTTAAGGTCACCATTTTTAACCACTAAAGTACAAGTTTGTTCTCCAGATTGTATGACACCTGAAGTTTTTATTGCTGAATTATTAACTTCAACTACTTCACATATTGCTCGTTCTACACCTTTATAAATCAAAGCGTCCTCATAGCCAGTTGGTATGGCTATGAGGATAGCTGTGATAACAAGTCCAATAATCATTATAAGTAGTGTAGATTTTTGTTTTGAAAAAAATACACTTTTCATTTATTTTACTCCTGTTAATTCTGCCATTTTATCAAAAATATCTGTATTATCATAATAACCTTTAAATAATTCTTGTCCAGCACCTTGTGCGAATACTTCAACAGGAAGACCTGTGTGAGCATAAGAACTAAAGTTTACACCACTCTTATTATTTAGAATGTGAGTGATAGTAACAGTTAATGGTTCATAACTACCATATTTAATATACTCATCTTGACCAAATTCTTCTTCTTCACCAGTTCTAGACATTGTTGTGTTGTAAGCTTCTTTTAGTTTATCATATTCATATTGAGTCATTACAAGAGCACCATCGTTTTCAGATTCAGGATGTAAGTTTGCGTTATCTTTTTGTTGTGTTTTATCAGATGAATCAGTTGGAGCTTTTAATCCAAATAATTCTGTTACATCTTTCATTACTGTGTCAAAATCTGTCTTGTTTTCTTTATATTTTGATACGTAATCAGAATCATATTTTGCATAAGATATTTTTTGATTATTAAAGTTAGTTAAAAATGTATCATAGTCTGTTCCAGCAAAACCAATTGATAAACCACCAGTTTCATGGTCACCTGTAACTAAGATTAATGTTTCATCTGGATGTTCATTATAAAATTCAACAGCTTCAGCTACAGCTTCATCTAATGCAATAGTATCGCTAATTGTAGCAGTAGCATCATTTGCGTGACATGCCCAGTCGATTTTTCCACCTTCAACCATCATAAAGAAGCCTTTATCATTGTCTAACATTTCAATACCTTTATCAACATAATTTGCTAAAGACCATTGACCTTCTTGTAAATCCATATCATAAGACATTGCATCTGCGTCTGCTAAATGTTCATCGATAACAATAACTTTTCCGTCATCTGATTTTAAAGCTTCTGCTTCTTTTTGTGTTTTAACTACTTTATATCCTTTTTCTTTTGCTAATTCATAAAGATCTTTTTGATCTTCTTTATCACCAGTTGGGCTTATTAAAGCACCACCTGCAAAATAATCAAAGTTACTATCTATTAATTCTTGTCCAATTTCGTAGTAGTTTCCTCTTGATTCTTGATGAGCATAGAATGCAGCAGGTGTTGCATGGTTTATATTAACACTTGAAATAACACCGATTTTATAATCTTTTTGGTCTTTTAATTTTTCAGCGATTGTTTCATATTCTGTACTAAAATCTTCACTAACATTAATACTACCGCTCCAAGTTTTATGTCCTGTTGCAATAGATGTTGCTGTTGAAGCTGAGTCTGGTGCAAAAGATGTACTGTCAAATGTTTGAGCAGAACCAGAAACTGGGAATTTCATCATATTTAAATTATTTTCACTAGAAAGAATTGTTTTTTCTTCACCTTCTACTTCAACTTTTTTAGCATTACCAGAGTTATTTGCGCTAACAAAGTAATTTGTTAACTGAACTTGAGGATAACTCATACCGTCACCTATAAATAAAAATACATATTTAGGTTTTTTTGTAACTTCATCAGATACACTTGTATCATTTGATGCTTCAGATTTTGGTTTGTCATTGGAACAACCAACAAACATACTCATAGCTAACATAGATGCCATTAATGTACATAGAATTCGTTTTTTCATAATTTTTATAACCCCTTTAACATTTAGTTCTATTTCATTTTATATTATGAAAGTAAAATTTATAATCTAATAAGTGTAAAACAAAAGTAAAAAGAATGAATAAAATAATAAATAATTAAAACACTTAATTCATTTTAGAATTAAGTGTTTTCTTATTCAGTGAGAACGAATATATTTATTTGTAAAAATTAATAATTGTTTTTATAAATTTAAATAAAATGTATAATATATGACTATTTTTTTGAAATTTACTAATTAACACAAATTTATCAAAATTAGGTGATAGACTTTATTATGTTGCAACAAATATATAATTTTGGGAGGTAAATATGTATATTTTTAAAAACTCACTAAAAAGTATTATAAGAAATAAAACTAGAAATATTCTTATTTTTGTTTTGGTATTATTGATAGCCATATCTGCTTGTATAGCTTTAAGCATAAAAAATAGTGCAGATTTAGCTAGAGAAACAATGTCAAATTCGTTAAGTATTACAGCACAAATAAATACAAATAGGCAAAAAATTATGGGGGAACAGCCTAACTTAGAAGATAAATCACAAATGAAAGATATGCTTTCTCAAAGACTTTCAATAGATGAATTAAAAAATTATGCAACATCAGAGTATGTTGATAATTTTTATTATACATGTTCTGTTTCATTAAATTCATCATCAGATATGGAAGTATACGAAACTACAAATTCAAATGTTCCAGAATTTGGTGGAAAAGAAATGGGTGGACCTAGAGGTGGAATGCAAAATCAAGGGGATATTTCAATAGTAGGATATAATTCACATGATGGTATGACAACTTTTATTGATGGTGAAAATGTAATATCTGATGGTAGTGTTTTTGATGAGGGTAGTACTGATAATTCTTGTGTAATAAGCTATGAATTAGCTACACTCAATGATTTTTCAGTGGGTGATACAATAACTTTATCAAATCCAAACAAAGAAACAGAAACATATAAATTTATAATCAGTGGTATTTTTAAAAATGAAACAAGTGATGTTTATGCTAATCAAATATATACAAGTTATGAGTCATTAAAAAATATTATAGATAGTTCTAGTGAAAATGCAGAAGAAATAGAAAATGATATGGGAATGACTATGTCTACTGCTTTAATGGATACAACAAATGGATTTTTTGTTTTTTCTAATATAGATAATTATGAAAATTTCTGTAAAGATGTAGAAACAATGGGATTAGATACAGATACATATACTGTTTCTTCAAGTGATGTGAATGCTTTTGAACAAAGTTTATTGCCATTAAATAATTTAAGTAAATTTACAATGATATTTTTTGTAGTAATTTTAATTATTGGTGCACTTATTTTAATAGTATTTAATATTTTTTCAATAAGAGAGAAAAAGTATGAAATAGGAGTTTTAACAGCTATTGGTATGAAAAAATCAAAAGTAGCTACACAATTTTTATTAGAGATTTTTATAGTAACAATGTGTGCTATTTTAGCAGGTACAGCAATTGGTGCGTTAGCATCTAAACCAGTTGGAAATTATTTATTAGATGAACAAATTCAATCTATTCAAACAGATATGCAAAATCAAAATAAAAACTTTGGTGGAAATTTCCAAGGTACTCCTCCTAGCATGGGTGGAGATATGCCTGATGATAATAAAGCACCTAATTCAGAAAATGGAGCTCCTGAAAACCCTGGTGTAGCAGGAAATAATTATATAACTGATATAGATACAACAACGGATATTTCTGTTTTATTATCACTAATGGGTATGTCTTTAATTTTAACATTATTGTCTGGAAGTGTTGGTATTATTTCTATATTAAAATATGACCCATTGAAAATTTTAAGTAATAGAACTTAATGGAGGTGTGGATATGAGCATAATTAAAATGGAAAATATAAGTTATACATATGATAAAAAGAAGAATATTATTTCAAATTTAAGTTATGAATTTGAAAAAGGATTGGTATATTCAATAGTTGGAAAATCTAGTGCTGGTAAAACTACTTTATTATCAATGTTATCTGGTTTGGCAAAACCAACTAATGGAGAAATTTTCTACAATGATTTATCTTTATCAAAGATTAATCAGTTTGATTATAGAAGCAAATATGTTGGCGTAATATTTCAAAGCTACAATCTTCTACCTCATCTAACAGCTGAAGAAAATGTAATTTTATCAATGGATATTAGTGGTAAAAAAATAGAAAATAAAAAACAAGTTGCATTAGAACTTTTAAAATCTGTGGGATTAAATGAAGATATTGCAAAAAGAAAGATTTTAAAATTATCTGGTGGTGAACAACAAAGAGTTGCAATTGCAAGAACACTTAGTTTTGACCCAGATGTAATTTTAGCTGATGAACCTACCGGAAATTTAGACCAAGATACAGAAAATGCTATTATGAATATTTTTATAGATTTAGCAAAACAAAAAAATAAATGTGTAATTTTAGTTACACATTCGCCTAAAGTAGCATCTATGTCAGATGTAAAATATGAATTAAAAAAATCAGATATTCAATAATAAAAAAGCAATTCCTAAATTTGGGAATTGCTTTTTTATTATTGTTTTTTATTAAACATTTATTATATGGGGACAAATTTTAAGCCAAGGGTAAAATTTTTAGGCAACTTAAAAAAGTCAACCTTAACTAAAATTAGTCCCATTGAAACAAATTTTTGTGACTGTTATACTAAAAACAGAAAGAAACAGAGGAAATTAAGGAGGTTATTCACTATGGCAAATAAGAAAAATATTAAATGTATGTCTGGTGATAAAAAAAGTTTTTTTGAAACATTTAAAAAAAGTTTGCCTTTAACTTTAATGGCATTACCAGCATTAATAGTTATTATACTATTTAAATATTTACCTTTGGCAGGATTATTATTAGCATTTAAACGATTTAATGTTAGACAGGGAATATTTGGAAGTATGTTTGTAGGATTTGATAACTTTAAGTTCTTATTCCAAACATCAGATGCATGGGTGATTACAAGAAATACTATTTTATATAATGGATTATTTATATTATTAGATGTTGTTTTAGCAGTATCAATAGCGATAGGCTTGAATGAGTTATTAAACAAGCGAAGAGCTAAAATATATCAAACAATATTTATGGCACCATATTTTCTTTCATGGGTAGTTGTTTCATTTATGGCTTATTCTTTGTTTAGTGTAGATAATGGATTATTTAATCATTTATTATCATTTTTAGGATTACCTGAAGTAAACTGGTATTCAGCAACAGGAAAATGGCCATTTATTTTGACATTCTTCCAAATTTGGAAAACAGTAGGATATTCAACTGTTATGTATTTAAGTTCTTTAACAGCAATATCAAATGATTACTATGAAGCTGCAATAATAGATGGTGCAACTAAATGGCAACAAATAAAAAATATAACAATACCTTGTTTGAAACCGATGATGATTGTATTAGTTATACTAGCTATAGGAAGAATTTTCTATGCAGACTTTGGTTTATTCTATCAACTACCAAGAGATTCAGGACCACTTTATCCAGCAACTCAAGTAATAGATACTTATGTATATAGAGCATTAAAAGAAACTGGAAATGTTGGAATGGCATCAGCAGCAGGTTTATATCAATCAGTAGTAGGATTTATACTAGTTGTTGGAGCAAACTTAGTTGTAAGAAAAATAGAACCTGATAGTGCATTATTCTAAGGATGGTGAGTAAGATAATGAGCAGATTTTTTGGTAGGAAAGCAAAAGATGAATTTAATGATGATTTAAAAATAAATAAAATATCCAAAAAAGCAAATGGTATATTGAATGGTTTATTTGGAATATGGGTTTTAATTTGTATATTACCATTATTATTAGTTGTAATAGTTTCTTTTAGTAGTGAACAAAGTATATTTGAAAATGGATATAGCTTTTTTCCATCAGAGTGGAGTTTAGATGCATATAACTTTTTCTTTAGATTAGGTGACCAATTAGTAAGATCATATGGAATAACAATATTTGTAACAGTATTTGGTACATTATTTAGTATGTTTATTACAGCAATGTTTGCTTATGTACTTAGTAGAAGTGATTATGCTTATAATAAGATATTTACATTCTTAATGTTATTTACAATGTTGTTTAATGGTGGTATAGTAGCTAATTATATGGTTAATACACAAATCCTTGGTTTAGGTGATAGTATTAACGCTTTGATATTTCCAATGTCAATAAATGCATTTTATGTAATTGTTTTAAGAACATTTTATAAAAGCATACCTATGGAAATTATAGAAGCAGCAAGAATTGATGGATGTAGTGAAGCTAGAACATTTTTCCAAATTGTTGCACCATTGTCAAAACCTGGTTTAGCAACAATAGGTATGTTTACATTAATTGCATATTGGAATGATTGGTTTTTGGGAATGTTATATATTGTTGACCAAAAGAAATACCCAGTACAAACTTTATTATGGAGTATGCAAAACAGTTTAGAGTTTATGAAACAATCATCAGTTAATGCTTTAGAGTATTCTGAAATGGCTAAAAATGCACCAACAGATAGTGGTAGAATGGCATTAACAGTATTAGTTGTATTACCAATATTACTAGCATATCCATATTTCCAAAAATATTTTGTAAAAGGCTTAACAGTAGGCGGAGTAAAAGGATAAACTGACTACTAAAAATAAAAAATAAAGAAGGGAATGTTTTTATGAACAAAATGATGAAAAGAGTAACCAGTATTTTATTAGCTACAACTTTAACAGCTGGTTTATTAGCTAGTTGTGGTGGAAAATCAGCATCAAGCACAAGTAAAAATAGCAAAGGGGAAGATGTAACAACATTGACTTGGTATATGTCAATAAACCCTGTAGCAGCTGATACTAAAAAAGTTATTGATAAATTAAATGAGTATACAAAAGATAAAATAAATGTAGAAATAGATTATAAAGTTATAGCAAACTCAGACTACTCAGAAAAAATGCCTAACTTAATAAATGCTGGTGAGTATTTTGATATTTGTTTTACATCAAACTGGACAACAGACTATTTACAATTCGTTGGTAAAGATGCGTTTTTAAATATTAAAGAAGATTTACCAAAATATGCAAAAGAAACATATGATTTAATTCCAAAAGCTTTATGGGATGCTGTAACAGTAAATGGTGGTATATATGGTGTACCATCTTATAAAGAAATGGGGACACAAGGTGGTATTTTATATAACAGCGATATGGCAAAGGAATATGGTATTGATATGAGCAAAGTTAAAACTTTTGATGACTATACAGAAGTTTTAAAAACAGTTTCAGAAAAATCAAAATCTAGTGGTAAAAACATTATTGGAGTATCAGGTTTAACAAGTGCATGGCCAATAGCAGAACCTTACGAGTCTTTAACAGGTAACCCATTATTGCCATCAGCAGCTGCAGTTAAAGAGTTTAACAACTTTAAAGATATGTCTAGTAAAGAAGTGTTTAATCAATACGAAAGCAAAGAATATATGGATTATTGTAAAACTGTATATGGTTGGAATAAAGCTGGATATTTAGGTGGCGACCCTGCTAACTATGATACAGATACAGCTAATAGAGATAATGATTTCAACAATGGTGCTTTATTCTCATATTTCATTCAATATGCACCAGGAACAGCAGAAGCAATGTCAAAAACTACAGGTCATGGTGTAGGATTTGTACCATTAATGGATCCTTTATTTGAAACAAGAAGTGCAATGGGTGGATTATTAGCAGTATCATCTGCAAGTGAACATCCAGACAAAGCATTAGAATTCATAAACCTATTGAACACAGATGAATATGTTGGAACATTAATTAGACATGGTATTGAAGGTGAACATCATTCAGCAGTTGGTGAAAAACAAGTTGATAAAACAATGGGTGGAACACTAACAAATAATGGATATGATTATACATACGGTTGGCAATTTGGTACACCATTTAATCAAAAATGGGATATAAGCTATCCAGAAAATATTGAAGAATTATTCCAAGCATACAATGATTCAGCTATAATTGCACCACATAACGGATTTACATTTGATGCAGTTCCTGTTGAAACACAAGTATCAGCACTAACAAATGTGGTATCAGAATATAGACCATCATTAGAAACAGGTGCAGTAGATCCAGAACAATATATTCCTAAATTCTTAGAAGCTTTAAAATCAAATGGCGTAGATGATTTATTAAAAGAAGTAGAAAGACAACTAGAAGAACATAAATAATTAATTATTAAAAATGTAGAATAACTGGCAGTTTCCTTTAAGGTTACTGTCAGTTATTTGATTAAAAGATTTATTATTTACTTTGTCTTAAATTATTTAATAATAATTTAGAAATATATTAATAGGAGTGTGAATACTTTTATGAAAAATCAGAAAAAAAGAAAACATTTATTTTGTGCAGTAGCATCAACATTAGCAGTATTATTATCTTTGGGTAATGTAGCACCGGTTTCAGTTATTGCTCAAACAGAAAAAGCTATTGAAGAGAATAGTCAAACAGTAGCTCCAACAGCTCAATTGAGAAGTTTAATTTTTGATAGGGCATACAAGCTACAACCAACAGGTAATACTGATGGAAAAGAATTTGATATTAGCGGATTTAATTCATCGCATTTTGATTATAAAGCAACTGTTTACGATTCTTGGAATTCAGTAAAAATATATCCTTTTAAGTTTGCTTCATCAAATGCGAGTGTAACTATAAATGACAAAGAAATAACAAAAGACAATAACTTTTTTGAATTAGATGTAACAAATAAAGGAACATATCAAGTACAAGTAAAAATAAGCGAAAATGGTACTACTAATACTTATAATATTCAAGTAGAAAAAGTTGATACTGATTATCGTGGTAGAAAACCAATAGTAGATAATAAAGATATTATGGATAATATGAAAATAGTATCAATGACAACACCTAATGAGCAACCTAATAGTAGTGAAGATAAACTTATTGAAGTTTTAAAGAAAAAAGAAATTATGCCAGTAAATACAGGGTCATTAAATACAGGAACTTATTGGCAACCTAGTAACTCTAATAATGCATATTTTATAGTAGATTTAGGTGCTGTATACGATGTTAGCCGTATTCGTGCAATGATTTTCCCTAGAAATAAGTATCAAAAAGCAAAAATTTCTATAAGTTCTGATAATGTAAATTGGACAGCAGATAAAAATTCTAGAGAAAGTGAAGGTATTAATTTTAAAACAGTTATAGATAATGGAGAATCATCTAATAATACAGATTGGCATCAAGATGTATTGAGATATGATTTTAATGAAGTTTATAAAGCTCGTTATATTAAATGGGAATTAGACGGAAATATAGATAACTTACAAATACATCAATTTATGATATATCAAGATACCTTAGAAGCTCCAAAATCTTATGAAGCTCCAGAAGGTGGAGATAAACCTTGGACACATGAAGACAGACATAAATATCTATCCTCTGGACAAGCTACTGTAATTGAAAGAGGTTTTCCTATACTTGGTTGGATGCCTAGTGGAGGATATGGTAGAGATATCCCAAGACCACAAGAAGCAGAAGAATTTGGTTGGGACGGACCACTTTTTTATGATGCACCAACTGCTAATATGTCATACTTAAAATATAATCCTAATAGTTATTGGGGTCTTTCTAAAGCACCTGGTGGACAAAATGGAATGCCAGATGAAGACCCTCCTGGAAACCCAAATCGTCCTTTATTGCCTGACTCATTACTACCATATGTAAATAATGCTGTAAGTTTTTGTTTTGGTGATGAACAAAATTATAGTACAGGTGAAGTGAATAAATTAAAAAAATGGTTTGATTATACAAGAGAAAAATATCCTGGAGTTATTTTACACACTAATAATAGAACACATGATAGTTGGTCAGATGAATCAAATTTAAATCATTATATAAAAACTGCAAATCCAGATTTGTTAACATGGGATGATTATTACAATAATGAAAATGGATTTAAAAAAGATGGCGGAGGTGCAGGTTCATTTAATTTACATAACCCAGCTTATCATGGTAGTGCTATACAAAAAATATTTACTACATCGCAAAAATGGCAAGCATTTAGAAAAGCTTCTCTAAATGGTACAGATAATACAGGAAATAAACCTATATTATATGGTCAATATTTAGATAGTTTCCAAACAAACCAACCTGAGTCAATTAAAAACTTAATTGCAAATCTTTCTGTGCTATCAGGACAAAAATGGTTAAACTTTTTCCGTGTAGAATTTCAATATGATAAATCATTTACATGGGATGAAGACGGAACTCCAACCACAGGTTTATGGGAATGGGGACAAATTACACATAATATTCATGCAATGGATGAGTGGACAAACCGTTTAAATAATGATTGGATTTTGGTAGAAAAAGGAACAGGTACAAGTATTTTAAATCAAGATCAGTATCGCTTAAGTCGTTTTGTGCATGAAAACAATGAAACAAATATTGACAATCCAAGTGAAGAAGGTATGTCAAAACAAAAAGAATACGGCTTGAAAAATATCAATGTTGAAGTTGATAAATCAAGAGTAAATAGAGATGTAACAGGAGATGTTGCTATAGGATTAGCTAAAACACTTCCAGGATTATATCAAGACGAAATAAGTGAATGGTTTAACGGACACACAGCTCCAAAAGCATTTATGGTATTAAATGGTTTAGTAGACGGTTCTACTGGCGATGATGAAACAAAAAGAGATGATAAAAATCAAAGATATGAAAGCAGTTGCTTTAATCCATATGTTGTAGAAAGAGAACAAGGTAGTGCAAATAATACTCGTCAAAATATAAAAATAACAATAGATGATAACTTTAAAAATGTACCTTTATATCGTGTTAATACTGATAAATTAGACGAAAAAGGAAATGCAACAATAGAAAAAGTTGAATTGCAAGAAGAAAACGGAAATAAATATTTCAATATTAACTTAGGTGGAGGAGAAATGGGTGTTTATTTCTGGGGTACTGATTCAACTGCTAATGCTAATAGCCAAGATACAAATGGTAAACAAGCTTCTTTTGCCTTTGATAATTATTTTGACACTTATTGGGAAGCTAAAGATAAATCAGAATATTATACTGTTGAAAACACTTTTGAACCACAAAGAATGGAAAGTATAAAAATAAACGAAAAAGGCGAAAATATTGCAAGTTATGAAGTTTATTATAAAACAGTTGAAAACAATACTTGGCAAAAATTAAATCCAGAAGAAGTTGGATTACAAAGCTTTTCAACAATAGGAAAAGAAACTGTTTTAAGATTAAACAATCCAAAATCTAATGTGATTGCAATTCAATTAAAAATAACAGGTACAAAAGATAATTCTCTACCAGCAATTCATGAAATTTCTTTAGAAGGAAGAAAAGAAACTCTAGGAACAGTATCAGTTAATGATAATGATTTAGGTTCAGGTTTGTACAGATTTGAATATGATGGTAAATGGTTTTATAGAGAAGTAGAAGATGAAAAACCTTCTAAAGTGTATCCTCGTGGGGGAGAAGGTCATGTTGGAGCAAACTATGCAAACGCTGAAGCAAAATTTAGATTTTGGGGTTATGAAGTTACTTTAGATTTAAGACAAGATAAAGTTGCTTCTCAAAAAGATAAATTAGAAATAAAATTATATGATAAAAATGGAAATGAAGTAGAAGCTACACCTAAATGGAATGACAGTGAAGGTACTGTTACATTTAAGTCTAAGGATAATGTAGATGGTGCATATATGTTATACATCAGAACAAAAGAAGAAGGTGTAGATTTAGGTATTGACGGAGCAGATGTTAAATATAATAATTTATCCAATGAAAAGATAGATTTTACTGGAAAATCTGCGCCAAAAGAAGCTACTTATCAAATTTATTTAAATGATAAAGATAGGGATAATACTAAAACAGATTATTTTAGTTTTTATGATAATGGTGGTTCAACAGGACAACCTTCAGATTTATCAAATTTTGTCAGAGATAATAATGAATTTTATGATGGTTCTTCAAGTTTAAACAATCATGAAGAAAAAGAGAAAAATGGTTGGGTTTCATATATAGGAAGAAATGAAGATGAAAATGGTGGGGGAGTTAGAACACAAAAAGGAAATGACCCTTGTTATAGTATAACCTTTAACGGAACATCTTTATCATTATATGCAGGAATATATCCTTTCCAACAACCAGACCAAAATAAAGATGAGAAGACAAAATATGGTAACTTTACAGTATACTTAGATGGAAAGAAATTAGAAGCAAATAAAAACTCAACAGAAGGTCCAACATTAGCAATTACAAATGATAATGATACTAATTGGAAATGGGCAGGAGGTTCTGCTGTTCAAATGTTGAAGATTGATACAGGCTCAACACAAAATGAACAACATACAGTAGTTGTTGTAAATGACGGAATAAATAGAGTCGATTATGCAGTGATTGGAAAACAAGCTGATGGGAGTGATCCCACGTTAGGGTATTATTCTATAACATCCAAAGAAACAGAAGGTGGAAGTATATCTGCTACAGTAGAACAAGCCAAAGAGGGCGAAACAGTAGTTGTTAAAGCTTATCCAAAATCTGGTTATAAATTAAAAGAGAACAGCATTAAAGCTACAAAAGAAGATGAAAGTGATATAAATGTAAATTTGTCTACACAAAATGAGTATCAATTTATAATGCCCAGTAGTAATGTAATTTTATCAGCAACTTTTGTTCCTTTGGAAAGTTCAAATGATAATGAAGCTTCAAGTGATAATGCTTCAAGTAATGACAATAATAAACCTAATGATACAACTAATAAAAATAATTCAAATAATTCAATTAATTCAAATCCACATACAAGTGATACTAGTAATAAGTTGTTAACAAGTTTATTATTAACATTATCAGTAATTTCTATAGGTATATTATCTGTATTGAAAAAAGTAAAAGCTAAATAAGAAAAAAGATAGACACAAAAGTGTCTATCTTTTTTAGAGTAAAATATAAAGGTACTAATTTAAATTAGTACCTTTATTTAATTATTTATCTAATTCAAGACGAAAACCTTCAGCAAAGAATGCTCCACCTAAAGGAATATTATTAGTTGAAAGAGTTATAAATCCGTCTTCATGTCGAACATCTACTTTTTCTCCAGTACGCATACAATATGCAGATTTTACTTTAAAGTCTAGTTTTAATTTTAGTTTTTCTGGTAATTTAGGAAGTTCATCGTAAGAATAAAAGCAATATACTGTATCATCTTTACGAGTGTAAAATAATTTGTCTTCAAAGAAAGGAGCACATATTTTAGTAAAATAAATACCTTCACCAAAAATTTTAAGCCATGCACCTAAATCTCTTAAAGAACGAACAGCATTAGCAGGAAGTTCTCCATCAGGTTGTGGGGCAATATTTAGTGCTAAATTACCACCTTTACTAACAATATCAAGTAGAAGGTGAGTTAATTCTCTACCACTTTTAAATTTGTCTGTGTAGTGGAATGAAAAAGCATCTCCGACAGTTGTACAAGTTTCCCAAGGTACAGTTAATGCTTCATCAGGGACTGTTTTTTCAGGAGTTATAAAGTTTTCATATTCTCCACCACATGTGCGTTCACAAACTATTAGATGAGGCTGTGTTGTTGAACGAATTTCATCAACTATTTCACCAAGGCGAATATCTTGTTTTAAATTATCTGGTCTAACCCAACCACCGTCTAACCATAAAACATCTATTCTTCCATAATTAGTGCAAAGTTCTCTAATTTGTTCATGAACAAATTGAACATAGTTTTCCCATATTTCAGGGTGTTTTTCAATATCATAATTTACATTTCTTGTTGGTGCTGTTCCAAATTGAGGAGCCCAATAATATTCACTATGCCAGTCAGGTTTTGAAAAGTATGTTGATATTGCAAGATCTCTTTTTCTAAATTCTCGATATAAAGCACCAACTATATCAGCATCTTTATTAGTGTGAAATGGACAATCGCTGTTAGTAATTTTATAATCAGTAGTTTTAGTATCAAACATACAAAAGCCATCATGATGTTTAGTTGTAAATAATAGGTATTTAAAACCACATTCTAGTGCTAAATCTGCCCATTTTGAAGCATCAAATTTTATAGGATTAAAAGTTTTATTTGCTTCCCAATATTGTTTTTTACATGTTTCTTTATCTGCCCATGTAAAATCTTTTTGACTCCATTCAGCATCACCATCGCTTAAAGGCCAACTTTCAAAAGTACTAAGTTGACATCCAGGAGCCCAGTGCATCATAAATCCTAATTTTAACCCCATAAAATGATTTAAATTTTCTTTAACTTTTTCAGATTTAGGAGGAATATAATCCTCTGGAGCTGTATAATTGTGAACTCCATTTGCTACAATCTTTTCTTTATTATTTTTCATAAAATAACACTCCTTTAAATATGTAATTAAATAAATATTCTAACTTTAGAATATCATAAAAATACATTTTTAAAAGAGTGATTTTTTTATTTTATAGTGTATTTTTTTCATCTAATGGAATTGTTATAGTAGCAACTAACAAATGATTTTCATTATATGAATATTTTAAATTTCCTTCTTCACCAAAGTGTAATTTTAATCGTTCATTTACATTCCTAATACCAAAACCATGTGTCACTTTAAGTTCTACATTTTCATAGTTTAGATATTTGTTAAGTTTGTCAATATCTGCACCAACACCTGTATCAGTAACTTCAACAAATAATTTATTTTCTTTTGTAAAAGCGTGAATATTAATCTTTATACCTTCATCATTTCTATTAATTCCATGACGAATAGAGTTTTCTACTAAAGGCTGTAATGTAAATTTTGGAATAAAAGCTTTTGAATCTGGACAATCGATTTTTAAATCTAAATCAATATTTTGTCTAAAACGAAGTTTATAAATAGATATGTATTCTTTTATGTTGTCAACTTCTGTTAAGATAGGTACCATTTGGTCTGGTTCAGTTATACTATAACGCATTAAATTTGCAATCGAATCAACCGTTTCTGCTATATCATCTTGATTATTCATAAGAGCCATAGCATTAACAGCATTCATGGCATTTAATATAAAATGTGGATTTATTTGTGCTTGAAGACCTCTTAATTCTGTTTCTTTTTGTATTATTTCATAATCTCTAACTTGAGATATTAAATTTTGTACTTTTTGAGTTAAGTGAATAAAGCTTGTTTGTAATTTTTTGATTTCTTTTGGACCTTTAATTTCAAAATAATCCGGTGTAACATTACGAATATCTTGTATTTTTTCAATTTTATTTACAAAGGAAATAAGTGGTTTTGAAATATTTTTTGAAAGAATAAAAGAACATACAGCACCTATAAACAAGAATAACAAACCACAATGAATATAAGGTATCATAATATGGCCTACTTTTTTTGTAATATCTGAGTATGGTGCTAAAAAAGCGATTTGAATACCCCAATCAAGTCTTTTAGAACTAACAAGATATTGTTTGTTATCCAAGTTTATTAATTCACCTGATAAATCTGAACCCAATTGTGGTAAATACTCAGAAGAAAGCTCAGTCGATTGATATATACTTCTACCGGATTGATCTAAAATAACGAAACAACTATTGGGCGTTAATTGAGTTACAGTAAATAAATCTGGTATTTTTTCAACTGGTAAGCTACATAAGATTACTCCTACACCATTTTTACTATACGGACCGGTGTAAAATCTATTTTGAAGTTTAAAGGCAAAACATAGTTTATGGTCATCTTTATCTACAAATATGTATTTACCTTGAGAACTTTTTAAAACAGTTTGATACCAACTTTCATTTTTAACCATATCGCCACTAAATACTCTACTTACATTAATTATTGTATTTTTTGATTGAAATAACTCACTTACAGAAATGGTAGGATTAATGTACAACACTGCAGAAAAGTTATTATGTAATAAAGCATCTTGAGAATTTAGATGATGGATAATTCTATCATTCATGTTAATTTTTGTACTAGCATCATATAAAGCATTTTCGCCTATTGGCCTTGATAAAAAATTACCTAGTTCTTGGTCACTACTATATTGATATATTAGCTCGTTAATGGAATCAGTAAAATTTTCACTAATTCTATTATTAGAATCTACAAGTAATTCTTGAGTTGTTAAAAATTGATTAGTTATAAAATAACGAAAAAATACATAAGTTGTACAAATTAAAATTAATAAAACCGCTGAGATTATAGAACATATTATGAAAAAATTTTTTCTTACAATACTCATAATATTTCCTTTCTATTTTGTATCTTGTGAATTAAGAGAAGAATTACTATATAAGTTACGATATTCACTAGGAGTCATACCAGTTTGTTTTTTAAAAAACTTGGTGAAATAGTGAGGGTCTTCATATCCAGAACTCAAACAAACATCTTTAATAGAAATAGATATATCTTTTAAAAGTATTTTTGCGTGTTCTAATCTTAGAGAAGATAAATATCTACTTATGTTTTGTCCAGATATTTCTTTAAAAATTGTACTTATATAAGGTAAAGATAGATTAAGCATATCTGCTAATGATGAAATATTAAAATAAGGATCTTTATAGTTTTCTTGTAAGATTTTAGTACACTTTTCGAAAATAGGATTTTTGTATTCATTCTTTTTACTTTTAGCGTATTCGAGTAAATCATAGTAATATGTAGACAAGTAAGTTAATCTACTATTTACATTTGTAAGTTTTCTATATTCTGATACAATTTCGTCTTTTGATTTATTCATAAAAAAACTATCATTTTCAAATTCTTGTTGATATATAAATAAATAATTTAACAATTGAATTCCCAATGTTTCATCATTACTTTTTGATAAAGCTGATA
The DNA here is from genome assembly GCA_017887325.1 of Oscillospiraceae bacterium. GTDB lineage: Bacteria > Bacillota > Clostridia > Oscillospirales > Ruminococcaceae > Massiliimalia. The sequence goes on from JAGHIE010000011.1 coordinate 116,381, forward strand.
AAAATTTATCAGATACAAAAAGTTCTCCAATAGATTCTATATCTCCTTTTCTTAGATTATTAAGAATATCATCTCTTAGTTTATCATTAGATAAATAAGAATAACTATTGTCATTAGATGAAATTTGGTGGTATATTTCTTGTAATTTATTATTTAACTCAAGGATTTTTTGTCTTGTAATTGGTTTCAAAATATAATCGCATACTTGATATTTTACAGCCTTTTGTGCGTATTCAAATTCGCTATGACCACTAATTAAAATTGTGTAGCAATTTGGGTGGTTTTCAAAAATTTGTTTTGATAATTCAATACCGTCCATATCAGGCATTTTTATATCTGATATTACAATATCAGGATGTTTATTTTCAACTAGTTTTAAAGCCTCGGTTCCATTGTTTGCACAGCCTACTAACTCTCCATCAAAGCTTTCAAAATCTAATGTTTGTTTTAATAAATCTATTGTTAAATAGTCGTCATCAACTAAAATAATTCTCATAATCTAACTCCTTAGAAAGAATAAATAAAATTGTAGAAAAATGAGTATAAAGATTGAGTATAGTATCTTTTTATCAATATATTATAAAATTTGAAAAAAGTCAACCTTACCTAAAATTAATACCATTGAAATGGAATTTTTGTGTTGGTATACTAAAAATAGAAAAAAGAGTAATTGAGTGAATATAAAAAATAGTATATAATTAACAATTTTAGGTCATTGAATAGGAGAGATTTTGATGAGCAATAAACCTAATATTTTATTTGTTTTAACTGATGATCAGGGTGCTTGGGCAATGAGATGTGCAGGTAATACTGATATTTATACACCTAATTTAGATAGACTTGCAAAATCTGGAATTAGATTTGAAAACTTCTTTTGTGCATCTCCAGTTTGCAGTCCTGCAAGAGCTTCTATTTTAACAGGAAAGATTCCTTCCCAACATGGTGTCCATGATTGGATTAGAACAGGTAGCCTTGATAAAGATAAATTGGGAGAAAATCAAAATCATCCATATTTTGCTAGTGAAAATAAATCTATAAGATATCTAGACGGTATGACTACGTATACAGATTTATTAGCAAAAAATGGATATACTTGTGCGTTGTCTGGAAAATGGCACTTAGGTGATAGTATGTCAATGCAACATGGTTTTTCTCATTGGTACACAATAGGTAGAGGAGGTTGTTTATATAATCAAGCTGATGTAATAGAAGATGGAAAATTATATTTTGAAGATAGATATATAACAGACCTTATTACAGATCATGCTATTGAATATATAGAAAAATTAAATAAAGAAGATTCTCCTTTTTATGTAAGTGTTCATTATACCGCCCCACATGATCCATGGGAAGAAGATCAACACCCTAAAGAATTTTATGATTTATATCGTGATTGCGAGTTTACAGCTACTCCTAATGAACCTGTTAATCCAAACCAAATAGCAACTGCACCATTTGGTGAAGGTGAAGAAAGAAAAAGATTATTAAGAGGATATTATACAGCAGTAAGTGCAATGGATGCTGGTGTGGGTAAACTTTTAGATAAACTAGATGAACTAAAAATAAGTGATAATACTTTAATTATTTTCACAGCTGACAATGGAATGAATATGGGACATCATGGAATTTGGGGAAAAGGAAATGGTACATTTCCTTTTAATTTATATGATACAGCTGTTAAAGTTCCATTTATTGCAAGTTGGAAAGGAAAAATTAAAGAAAATCAAGTTACACAAAGTATGTGTAGTCATTATGACATAATACAAACAATAAATGATTTATTAGAACTAAATGAAGAATTATCTGAAAATTTACCAGGAAAAAGTTTTGCAGATGTACTTTTATATGGCAGAGAGCATGATAATCATATCGTGATATTAGACGAGTATGGAAATAGTAGAATGATTAGAAATCATGAATGGAAATACATACATCGTTATCCATATGGACCTCATGAATTATATAATCTTGTAGAGGACCCTGGTGAAAAGCATAATTTGATAGATGATGTTAAGTATGAAAACATTAAATGTCAATTATTAGAACAATTACAAAATTGGTATTTATCATATGCAGACCCTAAGGTAGATGGAACAAAAGAAGCTGTTACAGGAATGGGACAATTAAGAAAATGTGGCATATATTCCGAAGGTAAACCAGTATATGCAGATAATCCTAAGTACCAAAAATAATTTTGTTAACTGTAATATTTATGTATTAATATATAAATATTTGACTTGTTTAGAGTTTTGATTTAATTATAATAAACAACATAATAAAAATAAATAAGGAGAATACTTATGGAAAATATAGAAATAATTAAAGAACAAATATGTGATGTATGCCATAAAATGTGGCAATTAGGCTGGGTTGCAGCTAATGATGGAAACGTTTCAGCAAGATTAGAAGACGGAACATTTTTATGTACTCCTACTGGTATGAGTAAAAGTTTTATTACTCCAGAAAAATTAATTAGAATAGATTCAAAAGGAAATATATTAGAAGGCTTAGAGGGATTAAGACCATCTAGTGAAATAAAAATGCATTTGAGATGTTATGAAAAAAGAGATGATGTTTGGAGTGTAATCCATGCACATCCACCAGGAGCAACTGGTTTTGCAGTAGCACATAAAGCTATGGATATGTACAATATGATAGAAGATGTAGCTGTAATAGGTAGTGTGCCATTAACTCCATATGGTACACCTAGTACATCAGAAGTACCAGATTCTATTGAACCATACTTAGAAGAACATGATGTAATGTTGTTAGAAAACCATGGGGCATTAGCAGTTGGTAGTGATGTTATAACAGCATTTTACCGTATGGAAAGCTTAGAATTATGGGCAAAAATTACTATTAATGCAGTAATTTTAGGTGGTAGCAAGGATATTAGTAGAGAAAATGTTCAAAAATTAATTGATTTAAGAGGTTTTTATCAAGTAACAGGAAGACACCCAGGATATAAAAAGTTTGATAATGGATTAAAATAAAATGTGCTAACAAAGTGCACTATAAAAGGAGCGAAAATTTATGAGAAAATTGTTAGCATTTGATTTTGGGGCTTCAACAGGTAGAGCTATTTTAGGTGAATATGAAAATGGAAAATTATCATATAAAGAGGTACATCGTTTTGATAACATTCCTATTGAAAAAGATGGACACTTAAGATGGAATTTTGATTATCTAATGGATAATGTACATATAGCTTTAGAAAAAGCAGGTAAAGTTGATAGTATAGGCTTTGATACATGGGGAGTAGATTTTGGATTAATTGATAAACAAGGAAATTTATTAGAATTTCCAGTTCATTATCGTGACAAAAGAACTAAAAATACAATAGAAAAAGTTACCAAATCTTTTTCTTTACAAGAACTATATCAAAAAACTGGTAATCAAATAATGGCAATTAATTCATTATTTCAACTTATAGAAACTGATTTGCCAAAAGTGGATAAAATTTTATTTATGCCTGATTTATTTGCATATCATTTATGTGGAAAAATGGTGTGTGAAAAAACTATATCATCAACTAGCCAAATGATAAATCCTATAACAAAACAATTAAATGATGATGTTTTAAAAGAATTTAATATATCTAGTTCAATATTTGCAAAACAGGTAGAAAGTGGCACAGTAATTGGGGAGTATAATGGTACAAAAATTGTGTCTGTTGCAGGACATGATACTCAAAGTGCTGTGTCAACAATTCCAGAAGATGAAATTAATTGGGCCTTTTTATCATGTGGCACATGGAGTTTATTAGGGTGTGAATTAGATAATCCAATATTAACAGATGAAAGCAGAAAACTAGATTTATCAAATGAAATAGGTGCAAATAATAAGATTAATTATTTGAAAAATATTACAGGCTTATGGCTTATTCAAGAAAGTAGACGCCAATGGAAAAGAGAAGGGTTTGATTATTCATATAGTGAACTTGAAAAAATGGCTATGGAGTCTAAACCTATGCAATGTTTCATAGATACAGATGACGAAGAATTTTCTTCTCCAGGGGATTTACCTCAAAAAATAAAAGAGTATTGTGCTAAAACAGGACAATATGTTCCACAAACAGTAGGCGAAATAACAAGATGTATTTATGAAAGTTTAGCTTTAAAATATAAAAATACTTTAGAGCAAATGCAAAATATTACAAAGAAAAACTTTTCAACATTACATATTTTAGGTGGAGGGTGTCAAGCTAAACTTTTATGCCAAATGACATCAGACGCAACCCAAATAGAAGTAAAAGCTGGCCCTGTAGAAGCAACTGCTTTGGGAAATATTTTGTTACAACTTAAAGCAATTGGAGAAATAGAAAATTTAGTAGACGGTCAAAATATGATTTTTAATATGGAAAATATTAGTATATATAAACCACAAAATGAACAAATGTGGAAAGATGCACAAAATAGATATATTAAAGTGTGCAGATAAAGGAGGAAAATTTTATGATATATCCTAAAATAGGAATTAGACCTACTATCGACGGAAGATGGGGAGGCGTTAGAGAAAGCTTAGAAGAACAAACAATGTCAATGGCAAAAAGAGCATCAGAATTAATTGAAAATAATTTAAGATATCCAGACGGAACACCAGTTCAATGTGTAATATCAGATACAACAATTGGTGGTGGAGTTGAAGCTGCAAATTGTCAAGATAAATTTAGCAGAGAAAATGTTGTGGCAACATTGACAGTAACTCCTTGTTGGTGCTATGGTACAGAAACATTTGATATGGACCCTAAAACAATTAAGGCTGTATGGGGATTCAACGGAACAGAAAGACCAGGTGCTGTTTATTTGGCAGCTGTACTTGCTGCACATACTCAAAAGGGATTACCAGCTTTTGGAATTTATGGACACGATGTTCAAGACAAAGATGATGAAACAATTCCAGAAGACGTAAAAGAAAAAATATTAAGATTTGCTCGTTGTGCTGTAGCAGTAGGTTGGATGAAAAATAAATCATATGTTAATCTCGGTGGAGTATCAATGGGAATTATGGGAAGCTATTGTGATACACAAATGTTCCAAAAATATTTTGGTATTCGTGCTGAGTGGTGTGATTTAACAGAGATTATTAGAAGAATAACATTAGAAATTTACGATAAAGAAGAATATGAAAAAGCATTAAAATGGATTTTGGAAAATTGTAAAGAAGGATATGACTGTAATCAAGGAAAAGATTTTCCAGAAATAATCAAAAAATCAAAAGTTGTATCACCAGATAAAGATTGGGAATTTATTGCTAAAATGACAATTATTATCAGAGATATTTTATATGGTAACCCAAAACTTGCACAAATGGGTTGGCATGAAGAAGCTTTAGGAAAAAATGCAATTGCTGGTGGCTTTCAAGGACAAAGAAACTGGACAGATTGGTTGCCAAATGGTGATTTTACAGAAGCAATTTTGGCTTCAACTTTTGACTGGAATGGAACAAAAGCTCCTACTCCATTTGCAACAGAAAATGACACATTAAATGGTGTTGCTATGATGTTAAGTACATTATTATCATCAACAGCTCCTTGTTTCCATGATGTTAGAACTTATTGGAGTCCAGAAGCTTATGAGAGAGTTGTGGGTAAAAAACCACAAGGAAAAGCTGAAAATGGTTTTATTCATTTAATTAATTCAGGGGCAACAGCTTTAGACTGTACAGGTGCTGCTAAAAATGAAAATGGAGAAGGTTGTATGAAACCTTTCTGGGAAATGACACAAGATGATGTTAAAGCTTGTTTAGATGCAACTGATTGGTGTAGAGCAAATTATGAGTATTTCAGAGGTGGAGGCTTCTCTAGTCACTTTAAAACACAAGCTGAAATGCCTGTAACATTACTTCGTGTAAGTATTGCAGAAGGTGTAGGACCAATGTTACAAATTGCAGAAGGTTATACTGCAACATTACCAGATGAAGACCACAAAATTTTAGATAATAGAACTGACCGTACTTGGCCAACAACATGGTTTGTACCAAATCTTACAGGAAAAGGTGCTTTTAAAGATGTTTATAGTGTAATGAAAAATTGGAGTGCTAATCATGGAGTTACAGTATATGGTCATATTGGTAGTGATTTAATAACACTTGCTTCTATGTTGAGAATTCCAGTAAGTATGCATAATGTACCTGAAGAAAAAATATACAGACCACATAGTTGGGCTGCTTTTGGTACAGAAAATTTAGAGTCAGCAGACTTTTCAGCATGTAAACATTATGGACCACTTTATAAATAAATGTTATTAAATATGTAACAAAAAGTTAAAAAATAAGATATAAAATATATATAATGTAAATAAAAAATAAATAAAAAGGAGAAGATTTTTATGGCAAATCGTATTGTTTTAAATACTATTTCTTATCATGGAAAAGGAGCAATTGAAAATATTGTTCCAGAATTAACAGCTAGAGGTTATAAAAAAGCATTTGTATGTTCAGACCCATATTTAGTAGAAGTTGGAGTAACAAAAAAAGTTACAGATTTATTAGATAATGCAAACTTTGCTTATGAAGTTTATAGTGATATCAAACCAAATCCTACTATTGAAAATGTACAAAACGGTGTTGAAGCATTTAAAAATAGTGGAGCTGATAGTATAGTTACTATTGGTGGTGGTTCTTCAATGGATACAGCAAAAGCTGTTGGTATTATTGTAAATAATCCAGAGTTTGCTGATGTTCGTAGTTTAGAAGGTGTTGCACCTACTAAAAACCATGCAGTATTTACAATAGCAGTTCCAACTACTGCAGGTACAGCAGCTGAAGTTACAATTAACTATGTAATTACAGATGTTGAAAGAAAAAGAAAATTTGTTTGTGTAGATACAAATGATATTCCAGAAATTGCAGTAGTAGACCCAGATATGATGGGCTCAATGGGTAAAGGACTTACAGCTGCTACTGGTATGGACGCTTTGACACATGCTATTGAAGGTTATATTACAAAAGGAGCATGGGAAATGACAGACATGTTCCATTTAGAAGCAATTCGTTTAATTTCTAAACATTTAAGAGGTGCTGTAGAAAATACACCAGAAGGTAGGGAAGGTATGGCTTTAGCTCAATACATAGCTGGTCAAGGATTTTCTAATGTAGGTTTGGGTATAGTTCACTCAATGGCACATAGTTTAGGTGCAGTATATGACACTCCACATGGTGTTGCAAATGCTATTTTATTACCAACTGTTATGGAATATAACGCTGAATGCACAGGAGAAAAATATCGTGAAATCGCAAGAGCAATGGGTGTTAAAAATGTAGATAACATGACACAAGAAGAATATCGTAAAGCTGCTTGTGATGCAGTAAGAAAACTTTCTGCTGATGTAGGAATTCCTGCTGACTTAAAAGAAATTGTAAAAGAAGAAGATATTAAATTCTTATCAGAATCTGCTTATGCAGATGCTTGTCGTCCAGGTAACCCTAAAGATACATCTGAAGAAGAAATCGCAGATATTTTCAGAAGCTTAATTTAATAGATAAATAAAGAAACCTATACATTATTGTATAGGTTTCTTTTTATTAATCATATTTTCAACTGACTCTATAAATTTTAAAACATCATTTGGTGGATTATTGCTATATAATAATCCGTATGGAATACTATAATCCCAATTTACAGGAATAGAAACTAATCCTGGGTGTACATCTTGCCAACATTCGATAGTTAATAAAACATTATTTGTTTCTGCACAACGATTAAATACGGATAAATCATAAAATTGTGGAGTATCTTCAATATGAATTTGAGGGTGATTTTTCTCTAAATCATTTCTTATTAAATCATTTATACCAGAGTCACCTCTACCAATCATCATTAATGTTTGACCATATAAATCTTCAATGTTTATACATTTTTTAGAAGCAAGAGGGTGCTCTCTAGAAACAGCTATCATTTTTTTATACTTACCAAGCGGTAAAAACTTACATAGTGAAAGCCATGATTTAGAATCGCATACGCCTATTAAAAAATCAAATTTTTCTCCTAACATACCTATTTCAGATAAAATTCCTTCATGATTATCTTCAAAGGGAATGAGATGTATTTTATAATCAGGAAAAAGTTGATTTATTTTATACCATAAGTCTATAAAAGGTTTTGCTGGATTTAACATAGATGTTCCAACGCAAAAAGTTGTATCGTGTGTACGAGTTATAGAATATGCGTTCATAATAGATTTTTTTGAAAAATCTATTATGAATTTAGCATCTTTATAAATTATTTCACCAGCTGGTGTTAATTTTATTCCAGTGGGATTTCTTTCTATCAGCTTTAAATTTAAGTGATTTTCTAAAGTATTTATTTTTTTCATAATAGCAGTAGGAGATATGAATAAGTGCTTAGAAGCTTTTGTAAAACTTCCATAATCAACTACTTTTATAAATACATCTAATAGAGGATTATACATAATATCACTCCCTATAGTATAAACTTTTAGTTGATACTATAGTAACAAAATGGATATTCTGCGTCAAGATTTTATGTGATATAATTATAAAAATAGATAAAATAGTTGAATAAAATTTTAATAAGTATTATTAAAAAGTTAATATGAATAAAATTTATTAGTATTTAATTTAGGAGGTTTATAGTATGGATAATAATATAGGAATATTTTCTATTGGTGATAAAAATGATGCCTATGCAAAATATTTTGTAGGACATAGTTATTTAAATATGCTTTCAACTGAACAAGTAGTAATTGGTAATGTTACATTTGAGCCTAAATGTCGTAATAATTGGCATATTCATCATGCTAAAAGTGGTGGGGGTCAAATATTAATTGTTACCGGTGGAGAAGGTTGGTATCAAGAATGGGGAAAAACACCAAGAAAGTTAAAAGTAGGTGATGTTGTTAATATTCCAGTGGGTGTAAAACATTGGCATGGAGCAACAAAAGATTCTTGGTTTCAACATTTAGCAATAGAAGTTCCTGGAGAAGATACAAAAAATGAATGGTGTGAACCTGTATCTGATGAGCAATACAATAATTTGTAACGGAAAGGAATGTTTGTAAATGGAAAAGGTTACTGCAGGAAGAAATGAAATGGGAGAATTTGCTCCTAAATTTGCACAACTTAATGACGATGTTTTATTTGGTGAAGTTTGGTCAAGAGAAGATAAATTATCAATAAGAGATAGATGTATTGTAACAGTTGTTGCATTGGTTTCTAGTGGTATTTTAGATAGTTCTTTGAAATTTCATTTAGAAAATTCAAAGAAATGTGGTGTTAGTAAAGAAGAAATTACAGAGATTATTACTCACATAGCATTTTATATAGGTTGGCCAAAAGCGTGGGCTGTTTTGCGTATGGCAAAAGAAATTTGGAAATAGGGGTAATATTATGAAAAAAGTTTTGATTATTTCAGCAAGTGCAAGAAAAAATGGTAATTCAGATTTATTATGTGATAGATTTGCACAAGGAGCATTAGAAAGTGGAAATCAAGTAGATAAAATATTTCTAGCGTCTAAAAATATAAATTATTGTACAGGTTGTGGTGTATGTAACAATACACATAAATGTGTTCAAAATGATGATATGGCAGAAATATTGGATAAAATGGTAAATTATGATGTAATTGTATTAGCAACTCCAGTTTATTTCTATTCAATGAATGGACAAATGAAAACATTTATTGATCGTACTGTTCCAAGATATACAGAAATTAGCAATAAAGAATTTTATTTTATTATGACATGTGCAGATAATGATAAAAGAAATCTTACTCGTACAATAGAAGCTTTTCGTGGATTTACAGAAGATTGTCTTGATGGAGCAAAAGAAGCTGGAATTATATATGGTGTTGGAGCTTGGCATGTTGGAGAAATAAAACGAACAGATGCTTATAATGAAGCTTATATTATGGGAAAAAATGTATAACTAGAAAAAAGATAGATGTTTTATAAAACATCTATCTTTTTATTTTGAGCATTGTGGGTTTGTTAGTTCAAAGCGTTCATCTATATTTTTTTCTCCCCATTCACACATAAGAAATAGTATTTTTTCTAAAGATTTTCCTTTATCAGTGATAGAATATTCAACTTTAGGAGGAACTTGTGGATAAACAGTTCTAGTAATTAATCCGTCTGTTTCTAATTCTCTAAGCTGATTAGTAAGGGTGCGTTGTGAAACTTGAGTGATAGCACGCATTAAATCGCTAAATCTTTGAGTTCCGTTTTCTATAAGGTATTCTAAAATTAATGGCTTACATTTGCCACCTATCATTTTTAAAGTAACTTCCATTTCACATGTAACTATTATTTTATCCATAAGCTAACCTCCTAAGTGAAATTAATTTCACTTTATAAAAATATTGTGCGTACTTGTTAATTGTATTGTTAAATCTTATAATACAATTATATAGAAATTGTGTTATTTTGCAAATTAATTTACATAATATAAGTAAGGGGAAATTATATATGAATAAAAGAAAACTTGGAAAAACTAATTATATGGTTAGTGAAATAGGTTTAGGAACTTGGCAACTTGGAACTAAATGGGGAGATCCATTTAACGAACAAGAGGCTATGAAAATTTTGCAAGCTAGTCACGATAAAGGAATAAATATCATAGATACTGCAGATATATACAACGATGGAAATAGTGAAAAAGCTATAGGTAAATTTATAAAAGAGCAAAAAGACAAATTTTTTATAGTGACAAAATGTGGTAGAGGATTAAATCCTCATACTGCTGAAGGTTACACTGTGGAGAATATGGAAAAATTTATTGATGGTAGTTTAATGAGATTAGGAGTAGAAAAACTAGACCTTGTATTGTTACATTGTCCACCATCTTCTGTGTATAAAAAAGATGAACTTTTTACTGGTTTAGATAAATTAGTTCAAAAAGGTAAGATTGAAAATTATGGAGTAAGTATTGAAAAAGTTTCTGAAGGCTTACAAGCTATGGAGTATGGAATTAGTGCAATAGAAGTTATTTTTAATATGTTTCGTTTAAAACCTATAGAAGAACTTTTCCCTAAAGCAAAAGAAAATGATATAGGTATTATTGCTAGAGTTCCTTTAGCTAGTGGTCTTTTAACTGGTAGATATAATGAAAATACATCTTTTGGAAAAAATGACCACCGTACATATAATAGAAATGGTGAAGCATTTGATAAGGGAGAAACTTTTTCAGGAGTAAATTATGAATTAGGTTTACAAGCAGTTGATGAATTAAAAAAACTTTTCAATACTGATGATTTAATACCTTATGCGCTTAGATGGATTTTAATGCATGATGCTGTAAGTACAGTTATTCCTGGTGCAAGTCGTTGCGAACAAGTTATTGCAAATGTAGAAGCTTCTAAACTTGAAAAGTTAACAGAAGAACAAATGAAAGGTGTTTTGGATATCTATAATAAATATATATATAATTCAGTACATAAAAATTGGTAATAATTTAATTTATATATGTATATATAATCTTTTATTTTTTCTGTATTCGTGAGGTGTAACCCCTTTTATTTGTTTGAAAATTCTGAAAAAATAAGAAAGATTTGAAAAACCACATAATTGAGAAATTGCATCTACTGTATTATTTGTTTCTTCTAATAATACACAAGCTTTTTGAATTCTACTTATAATGATATAATTTGCAGGTGTGTGAGTTGTAGCATCTTTAAAAAGCCTTGTATAATGATTTATACTGTATCCTGATATTTTTGCAAGTTGTGAAATAGTGAGTTTTTCTTCAAGATGTGATTTTATATATTGTATCGATTTTGCTATTTCACAAGGAACATAATGATGACTATACTTTAATATTTCACTTAAAAGTAGACAAAGATTTGATTGTACTAATAATTGATTTATATTATCATCATAGATATAGTTGTTTCTTATATTATTAAAGTATTCAGATAAAAAGGTCATATTATCATAGTAGTTTGGTAATTTGTCAAGATTATTTTCTTTGTCTTCAAAAGTTATAAAATATGAAAAATATGGTGAAATTCCTTCTAAAATCATTCCAGGTTTTCGTATAAATAAACGACCAGGAACAGTTTTTATAGGTTCTCCATTTGTAATAATTTCACCACTACCTTCTAATATCAATTCAAGCTCCCAAAACGAAGAAATTCTTTCTCCATAAGAAGTTCTTGTTAAGGGAGTATTATTTTTGTTTAAATAGTTTGATGAAATTAATCTAGGATATAAGTAATTCTTCATTTTTACCTCCTATTTTATGGTGGATTTGTGCATAAAATAATGGTTTTGTTAATTGTTTTAAGTCTTTTTAATAATTATAATATAGTTAAGATAATTATTAAAGATAAAATATTATCAAAAATATCAAATTAATAAAGTGAATTTGTACATATATGGTTTATTTTTATTATTCATAAAAAGGAGATAATAAATATGGAAAAATACGTACCATTTAAAAAAGAACAAATAAAAAATATTATAGATGGCAAATGTTCTTATGACCGTATTCCAGTAATTTACGATTTTTGGACTAATCCTATTATATTTGGAAAAAATGAGCAAAAAGCTAAGCAATATCTTGAAAATTATCCATCTGATGTTTCTTATTTTAATATAAATATACCTGATAATATAAATGCACCAGAAGATGATGAAAATTATAAATGGCTGTATAAAGTCCCTAAGAAAGAGCAATCAGCGGGATTAGATGCACAGGTTTTAATTGAAGATTGGGAAGAGCTTGATGAAATAATAGAACATTTTCCAAATGCTGATTATAAAGGTGCTTTTACAAATATACCTAAAAATGACGGAAGGTATATACTGGCTAATTGGTGGTATTGTTTTTTTGAAAGACATTGGTCTTTAAGAGGAATGGAAAATGCACTTACAGACTTTTATTTATATCCAGACGAAGTACATAGATTTTATCAAGCACTTACAGATTTTTACATGAGATTAATTGAACGAAGCCATTACGAATACAATGCAGACGGTATTTTTACTTCTGATGATATAGGTACTCAAACAGCACCATTTTTCTCAGAAGAAATATTTGTTGAATTTTTTAAACCTTACTATAAACAAATTATTGATAAAGCTCATTCTTTAGGAATGCATTTTTGGTTGCATAGTTGTGGTAATATTGAAAAGTTTCTTCCACATTTTATAGAAATAGGGTTAGATGTAATTCATCCAATTCAAAAATATACTATGGAGGAAAAACAAATTGCTACTAAATTTGGAAATGATATATGTATATGGGCTGGATTTGATGTCCAACAAACAATTCCATATGGTACACCAGATGATGTAAGAAAAGAAGTTAGAAATATGATTGATACATATTCAAATATAAATGGAAGGTTTATGCTTACATGTGGAAATGGACTTACTCCAGATTGTCCTATTGATTCATTTTTTGCATTATTAGATGAATCATATGAATACGGAAAAGAAAAAATGAAAAAATTACATAACGATATTTAAATGAATAAAATCTCTCATAATATATGAGAGATTTTATTTTTAGCACATAAATCTATGATATTATATTATTGAGAATAAGACTATAAAATATTGAAAAGTGTATTTCTATGTAGTATATTATTTGATAAGAGTGGTATAAAAATATTAATTTTGGGAGAAGTGTAATGGAAGCGATAAATATTGTATCTGCTTTTGAAAGTAGATTTGCTTTACAAAGTTTAAATAATAGAACTTTTTATAAATTATCAAATTTAAAAATCTGTGAAGCAAAAACTTTGTCTTTATTCTATAAAGAATTGATACATAGTGGTTATGATTCTTTTGATATATTTGACGGATATTTTATAGGATATGAAATACATCAAATCAGTAAAGAATTTGATTTGTTACGCTTTAGTAATGATTTAGTAATTGATATAGAATTAAAATCTGATCTTGGAAAATATACAAGTGAACAAAAAAATAAAAAGATTTTAAAACAGATGAAACAAAATTATTATTATCTTAAATTTTTAGATAGAGATATATTGATATACACATATGTTGAGAACGATGGAATATATAAATATAATAATGAGAAAGAAATAATTGAAAAGTCCACAATTGAAGATATAATTTTGAATTTATCTTTACAAAAAGTAAATTTTAATATAAATCCAGATAATTTATTTGTACCAAGTAATTACCTTATATCACCTTTTAATAAAACAGAAAATTTTGTAAACGGAGAATATTTTTTAAATGGAGCTCAAGACGATATAAAAAAAGAAATTATAAAATCTATAAATGACGATAAGTTTTTTTGTATATCAGCAAATGCAGGAACAGGTAAAACTTTATTAATATATGATATTGCAAAGACATTAAAAGAAATAAATATAAATTCTGTTATAATTCATTGTGGTAAGTTAAACAACGGACATAAAACGCTTGTACATGATTATGATTGGTGTATATTATCTATATCAAACATAAATGACAATTCAATTAAGACTTATATTAATAATGATACAAAAATTATATTTATTGATGAAGCTCAACTTATAAGCAATGATGAGTTAGAGTTATTAATTAAAAGGGCAAAACAATTAAAAATAGTTATTGTTTTTTCATATGATACAAAATTATATTTAAAAGATGGAGAATCAAAAGATATATATAATTATTTAAAACAAAATTATCCTCAAAATGAATTGATAAAAAGAGGTTTAACAAATAAAATTAGAACAAATAAGAGTATGTATTCATTTATAAAAAATATGTTTAATATAGGTTCATGTAATAATAACTTGAATTATAGTGGCATATCAATAGAATATTTTAGCGATTTTGAAAATACTAAAAAATATATAGAATATTTAGAAGAATATCATGGATGGACTTCTATAACATATACCTCATCTAACCATAATCAAGAAAAAATTAGTGATATATCAAAATTAGGCTCTAGAAATGCACATGATGTAATAGGACAAGAATTTGATAAAGTAGTTTTTGTAATGGATAAACATTTTAACTATGGTGATAGTAAAAGATTACAAACTCCAAAAGCTTATTATAGTGTACGTGGAATGTTATATCAGATTGTTACAAGGGTAATAAATGAATTAAAAATAATTGTACTAGATAATCCTGAACTATATGTAAAGCTTATGGAAATAAAATCATTAGAGAAAAATAATTAATAAAAAGATAGATATTCTTTTAGAGTATCTATCTTTTTATTAATTTGATGAATATATTGTATTTTATACGAATAATTATGCAAAAATATATTTTACAAAATATAAAAATGTACTATAATATATATATACATTTTTACAATTGGATTTAACACATATAATATAAACATTAAATTGTGGTTAAGGAAGGTTATTATGTGTAAAAATACAGAAAATTGGACAAAAGGACTATCAGAAAAAGAAATTAAGATTGTTCAACAAGCTATGATTAAATTACATCGTATGATAGACGAATATGAAAAAGCTGGAGTTCCATTTGAAAAAATATTTAATAATGATGTTATTAAATATGATGTTTTAGGAAAAAAATTTTTATACATTTAAAGCTCATGGTGAGGATAGAGCTCAGTTGAGAATTTTATATAGATTTATAAGAATAGATGAGGGGTTTGATTTAGAATGTCATAAAGTTATGATAAAAAGAAGAAATGATAAAAAGTATATACATGATTTTGAAAAATATGTAATGAACTATGAATGATTTATTGATTAAAATGTAAAAAAGAAGGTGTATAATTATGTCGCAAAACTCTACATCTATGGTAGATGGCGTCATTTGGAAAAAAATAACATTCTTTGCAGTACCGTTATTTTTAGGAAATCTGTTTCAACAAATGTATAACACAGCAGACTCAATTATAGTTGGTAATTTATTAGGAAGTAATTCTTTAGCAGCAGTAAGTTCATCTGCAAGTCTTATCTTTATGATGATAGGTTTTTTTGGTGGTATTTTTGTTGGAGCAGGTGTTGTAATTGCAAGATATTTTGGAGCTTCAGATGAAGAAAATATGCATATTGCAATACATACAACAGTTGCAGTTGGTTTAGTTTCTGGTGTGATTTTAACTATTTTAGGAGTTTGGTTATCTCCACAAATTTTGTTATGGATGGGAACGCCAGAAAATGTTATGACAGAATCTGTTGAATATTTAAGAATATATTTTTGGGGTTCATTAGCTTTTATTATGTACAATGTTTTTGTAGGAATATTACAAGCCATTGGAGATAGTAAAAGACCTTTATATTATTTAATAATATCATCAATAATAAATATTGTATTAGATATAATTTTTATAGCATATTTGAATTTAGGTGTTGGTGGGGCAGCTTTAGCAACTATTATTTCTCAGTTTGTTAGTGCGATTTTATGCTTTATAAGACTTGTTACAACTCCTGAAAATTATAAATTGGTTATAAAAGATATATGTTTTAATAAAAGTATGATTAAAAAAATAATCAGTCAAGGTTTACCTACTGGTATGCAAAACTCAATTATAGCGTTTACAAATGTAGTAGTTCAAACAAATATAAACTCTTTTGGAGAAATGGCTATGGCTGGTGTTGGAGCTTATTCAAAAATAGAAGGATTTGGTTTTTTACCAATAACAAGTTTTACTATGGCATTGACAACTTATGTGAGTCAAAATATAGGTGCAAAAGAATTTGAAAGAGCAAAAAAAGGTGCAAGATTTGGTGTTTTGACTACAATAATTCTTTCTGAAGTTATAGGAATAGTAGTTTTTGTTTTTGCACCAACTTTAATTTCTTTGTTTGATACAAATCCAGAAGTTATTATGTTTGGGGTTGAAAAATCCAGAGTATCAGGGCTATTTTTCTTTTTGTTAGCATATACTCATACTATTGGAGCTGTTTTAAGAGGTGTAGGGAAATCGATGATACCAATGATGGTAATGTTGATTTGTTGGTGTGTGATAAGAGTTATATTCTTAACTATCACGGTACCTCTTACAAATAGCATACAAATGGTTTATTGGGTATATCCAATAACTTGGCTTTTAAGTTCGTTATATTTTTACATATTTATGAAAAAAAATCATATATTTGAATAATAAAAAGTATCTTCATAAATTATTTTATGAAGATACTTTTTATTTATAGTGAATTTGTACATAAAATTAATAGTTTTGTTGATTGTTTTGTTGCTATATTATAATTAAAATATAAATAAAATATACAACAAAGATAGTTGTATATTTGTTAAGAGATATAAATTAAAATTAGGAGGAGTTTGAAAATGAAAAAAATGCGCATTTTATCAGCTATATGTGCAGCTGCAGTGCTAACAACAATGGTAGCTTCTTGTGGTTCAGACAAAGGAAGTAATGAAGGAAACAAAAATTCAAAAAGCCCAGAATTAATATATTGGACAGTGGGTGGAGCTACTGGAGATAATCAGGACGCATATGATGCTGTTAATAAGTACGTAAAGGATAAATTAGGCTTTACAATTAAAGTTAACATTGCAGACTGGGGTGATTGGGATACAAAAATGAATACAATTTTACAATCTGGTGAATATTTTGACTATATGTTTACTAATGCTTCTAAGTATAGAACAGCGATAAATTTGGGAGCTTTTGCAGACATTACAGAAGATGTAGATAAATATGCATCAAAACTTTATGATGTTATTCCAGATGAAATTTGGAACGGTGTAAAAGTTGACGGAAAATTGTATTCTGTACCAACATATAAGGATTCATCTGTAACACAATATTGGTGTCTTGATAAAAAATATGTAGAAAAATATAATATAGATGTAAATCAAATGATGACTTTTTCAGATTTAGATAGAATATTCAAACAATTAAAAGAAGGTGAAGGAAGTAGTTTTTATCCTATAAAAGCAAATCAAAGTGACCCATTTAACGGTATATTTAATGGATTTGATGGATTATGTGCTGGATTAGAGCCTTTAGGTGTTGAAATAACAGATGAAAATAGAAAAGTTATTAATACATTAGAACACCCAATTATGCAAGAAAGATTAGATTATATGCATAAATGGTATCAAGAGGGTATCATAAATCCAGATGCTAATACAATGACAGAAACACCAAAAGGAAGGCCATTTTTTATAGGTCAAGGATTTCCAGGTGCAGAAAAAACATGGGCAGTTAATGAAGGTGTAGAAGAATATGTACCAGTTCAAACATGGGGTCCTATGTATTCAACAGAGTCTATTCAAGGTTCAATGAATGCTATTGGTAAAAATTCTAAATATGTTAAAGAATGTTTACAATTCTTAGAATTAGCTAATACAGATAGTAAACTAAGAGATATGATGGCATATGGTGCAGAAGGTAAAGACTTTGAATATGTAAGTGATAGCGTAGTTAAAAAATTAAACGACAATTATACATGGCCTTCATACACACAAGCAACATTCTTTAACTTGTCAACAGTTGAAGGTACTCCAGAAGATCAATGGGATCAAGTTAAAAAATTAAATGAAGAAGCTGAAACTTCTACAGTATTAGGTTTCTCATTGGACGTTGAACCAATTAATAGTGAATTAACAGCTTGTAGAAGCGTATATGATAAATATAAATATGATTTAAAAACAGGTGCTCAAGATCCTAAAGAACTTATTCCTCAAATAACTAAAGAATTAAACGATGCAGGTTTTGATAAAGTAATAGAAGAAGCACAAAGACAAATTAATGAATATTTTGCTAAATAAATTAAAAAATGGAAATAGATATTTGTCTATTTCCATTTTTAAGTATTGAAAATTACATAAACATAAATTATAATGGTTACAAAAATATATCTTATAAAGATTATTTGCAAAAAAAGGAGAAATGAACATGAAAGAAATATTATTAAAAACATTAAGACACGAAGAAACAGAAAGAGTACCATGGGTACCATTTGCAGGAGTGCATGCAGGAAAATTAAAAGGATATGATGCAATTGAAATGTTGACAGATGTAGATAAAGCATTTGAATCATTAATGGAAGTAAATAGACTATATAAACCAGACGGACAACCAGTAATATTTGATTTACAAATAGAAG
>JAGHIE010000012.1 GCA_017887325.1 Oscillospiraceae bacterium
CGATATTTTACTTAAGCTTAACTTGTAAGCCTCTGTATTATATCATACTTTCAAAAGCTTGTCAACTACTTTTTTCATTCAGTAATCTCTTTCAGCTCTCTCGCTTCCTTCTCTCGAAGACAGCTTATATATATTACCACACCTTTTACCCTTTGTCAATACCTTTTTTCGACTTTTTTTATTCTTTTTTTATTGACTATATATTACTTTTGTTATACAATTACCTTGATATTATTAAAAGTATTTTTTTATAATATTTATTAATAATGTAACATATAAAGAAAGGATGATTATCTAATGAAACAATTACCAAAATCAATGGAAGTTTTAATCCAAGATATTGAAAACAAATTAAAAGATGATCCTAAATTAGTAGAAATGTTTAAAAATTGTTATACAAACACTTTAGACACTACTGTAAAAAAATTAGAAGATGGTTCTACATATGTAATAACAGGTGATATTCCTGCTATGTGGTTGAGAGACTCTGTATGTCAATTAAGACCTTACTTAGTATTAGCTAAAGAAGATAAAGAAATCGAAGATTTACTAGTTGGATTAGTTAAACGACAAATGATTTGTGTTAACATTGATCCATATGCTAATGCTTTTAATGAAACAGATAACGGAAACTGTTGGGAAAAAGATGAAACAGATATGGGACCATATATCTGGGAAAGAAAATATGAAATCGACTCTTTATGCTATCCTATTCAATTAGCTTACTTAATTTGGAAAAATACAGGAGCTACAAAACAATTTGACGAAGAATTTTTAGAAGGATGTAAAAAAATCGTTCATGTTTTCAAAACAGAACAAAACCATGAAGAAAACTCTCCATATAAATTCATTCGTAGAAATTCATTTTTTACAGATACTTTATCAAGAGATGGTAAAGGTTCATTAGTTAAATCAAACATTGGACTAACATGGTCAGGTTTTAGACCTAGTGATGATGCTTGTACATATGGATATTTAATTCCATCAAACATGTTTGCAGTAGTTGTTTTAGGTTATTTAGATGAAATTTTATCAAAATTCTATAACAATGAAGATTTCAGAAAAACAGTATGTGAATTAAAAGAAGAAATCTATAATGGTATCGAAGAACATGGTATAACAAGAACAGAAGCTTTCGGAAACGTATATGCATACGAAGTAGATGGATTTGGACAATTCAATTTAATGGACGATGCAAATGTTCCTAGCCTTTTAGCTATGAGTTATTTAGGATATAAAGGAAAAGATGCAGAAGTTGAAGCTAACACAAGAAAATTAATATTAAGTGAAGCTAACCCATATTTCTATTCAGGTACTAAAGCTGAAGGTATTGGTAGTCCACATACACCAACTCGCTATATTTGGCACATTTCATTAGCTATGCAAGGATTAACATCTGATAGCAAAGAAGAAAAACTAAGAATTCTAAATGTATTAAAAAATACAGATGGTGGCAAAAACTTAATGCATGAAGGTTTCCATGTAGATGATGATACTAAATACACTAGAGAATGGTTCTCTTGGGCAAACGCAATGTTTAGCGAATTAGTATTAGATTACTGTGGATATAAAATCGAAAGATAAAATTAAATAATTAAAATAAAAAAGCTATGCTAAATTGCATAGCTTTTTTATTTTAGGTAAAAATTAATATATAAACTTAAAGGAGTGATAATATGAAAGATAATAAAAAGAAAAATAAGTTTTCTGACTTAAGAAACAAATCACAAAAAATCAAATCTGATGTTGAAGGAAGTTATACAGGTGTTCCTGAGGATAAAAATGAACGCCCAATACAAGACGCTGATGATTTATAAAAAAAGAGTAACATAAATGTTACTCTTTTTTTACTACACAGCATGTTGCAACAAAAACTTTCTTTGCCCCGTTTTCCAACAATACTTTACTACATTCATTAACTGTACTACCAGTAGTAAAAACATCATCTACTAACAAAACCGTCTTACCTTTTATTTTAGAATTATCAAATATCTTATAACAATCTCTTAAATTATTAAGTCTTAAATTATAACTTAATTTATTTTGTTCTTTTGTATTTCTTATCTTGGTGATAATTCTTTTATAATAATCTAATCCCATTTCATATGACAAATATTTTGCAATTAATTCTGATTGATTATACCCTCTATACCATCTTTTCTTATAATACATTGGAACTTCAACCACCAAATCAATTTCTCTCTTATACTTAAATTCATTTAACTTTTTAAATATAATTTTTGAAAATGCTTTGGCGTTATATCCAAATCCATTAAACTTCATATCTAATATCGCATCTTTCACCTTATCTTCATATACAAAAGGTGATATAAGATAACTGAAATAATATTTACCAAAACAAATACAATCTTTTTCTAAACAAGAACGACATCTATCTTGTGGTAATTGAACAATCTCATTAATACACTTATCACAAACAAACTCATTGTAATGTAATAATTCATCACAAAATAAACACTTAGATGTAAATATCATATGTCGTAATCTATCTATAAATACAGTAATCCACATTAATAAAAAACTTCTCCATCAAAAAAATTAACAATTGTATTTATTTTATCATATAAAACTAATCCAGCATAATCATTTGCACTCAATTGATTAGAGTAATATTTAATAAATATATTTTTACAATCATCTTGAACGCTTTTTTGAGATTGTATATTCAAAAAATATCCACTATTCACCAACTCATTATTTAAAGTACCATATACAAAACCTGCGGGATTGAATCTATTAATTTGATAGTATAGTACATTCATTTTATTTTTCCCTATAATTTCAGAATTTATATCATAAGCATTATTTAAAAAGTTACTAACTGATAAATTGTAATTGTTTTTTATTTTGTATATGATACTATTTCCTTGCATATAATAATCAATAGAATTTCCACTACTATCATCTATTAAAATAAATTTTGTTGTATATCCTAAATTTTGCAAATTAAAGAAATAGTTACTTGGAATAGAATATACCATATTCTCCAAAAAACCAACCATTTCTTCTGCCACAGATATATCACTTATATATCCATAATTACTATCGACTATATTTTCACACCAATTAAAAGAAACTGATATACCATAATTTTCTAAAGACTGTATTCTATTCATCAAATCTTGATAAGAAATATTCGTTTCATCATTTGAGTTATCAGTATCAGATGATGTCTGATTATTATCTTCACTACTATCTTTAGATGACTCTGTAGATTCATTATTTTCACTTTCAAACATATCTTCTTCAAAAGATATTGTTGTAGAACTATTCTTATCATCTTTATCGTTTTTATCATTTTTATTATTTTGAGTTTTACTTGAAGATGAGTTACTATTTTTCTTTTTACTAGAAGAACTACTACCCTTATTTTTTGATGAATTACCCTCTATGTCATTCAAAGAACTTTCTTTGGTATTATATATTATCTTGGTTTCATTACTATTTTTGAAAAATCCCAAAAATATAAAAATCGATACTATTAAAAATATCACTAAACAAGTCAAAAAATTTTCCTTTTTCATATATCCATTTTTCCCTAATAAATATTTTTATAAAACAAAAAATCATAAACTCCTAAGAGTTTATGATTTTCAAATTGGTTGGGCTAGATGGATTCGAACCATCGGAATGCTGGAGTCAAAGTCCAGTGCCTTACCGCTTGGCTATAGCCCATCATTTAAATGGGGTGGATAGTGAGATTCGAACTCACGGCCTCCAGAGCCACAATCTGGCGCGCTAACCAACTGCGCTATACCCACCATATCTAAATGGTACGCCCAACAGGATTCGAACCTGTGGCCTACTGCTTAGAAGGCAGTTGCTCTATCCAACTGAGCTATGGGCGCATATACAACCTTTAAGGTTTATGGAGCGGGTGATGGGAATCGAACCCACGCGACCAGCTTGGAAGGCTGGGATTCTACCATTGAACTACACCCGCATATTCAATTGTGACTTCATAAAAACCTTTTTTATCCTTCGCTTTAGGCTTTCGTTTTTTTCGTACCCCTCAGCGACGAATATTATTTTATCATGCAAAGTAATAAAAGTCAACACTTTTTTTAAAAAAAATTTAGTTTTATTCTTTTTACTATATTTATTTTAATAAAATATGTTTTTTTATTTAAATTTTACAACAAGTTGACATAAATCAAATATAAATATACAAGTATTGTATTATAATAGATATAATGGTATAATCTAGTAAAGTATTTTTAAGGATTTGATAATTATGAAAATAAGAAAAGCAATAATACCAGCAGCAGGATTAGGAACTAGGGTTCTTCCCGCCACTAAATCTATGCCAAAAGAGATGTTACCAATAGTTGATAAACCTGCTATACAATATATAGTAGAAGAAGCGGTAGCAAGTGGAATTGAAGAAATATGTATTATCCTCAGCAGAGGTAAAGAAGTAGTAGTAGACCACTTTGATAAATCACCTGAATTAGAAAACAAATTAAAAGAAAGCGGAAAAGATGATTTATACAATGAAGTTGTTAATATATCAAAATTAGCAAATATAACATATGTAAGACAAGCAGAACCAAAAGGTTTAGGACATGCTGTGTTGTGTGCTAAAAGTTTTATAGGAAATGAACCTTTTGCTGTATTATATGGAGATGATGTTATATTAGGCGATTATCCATGTTGTAAGCAATTAACAGAACAATATGAAAAACATGGTTTAGGCTGTGTTTGTATGAAAGAAGTACCTTTTGAACAAGTTACTAGATATTCATCATTAAAAGTTGATAATATAGAAAATAATATATATAAAGTTACAGATATGGTAGAAAAACCTGCAACAAAAGAACAAGCTTTTTCAAATTTCTCAATATTAGGTAGATGTGTACTTCCTCCTGAAATATTTGATATATTAGAAAACTTACCAACTGGAGCTGGTGGAGAATATCAACTTACAGATGCTATGAAAATTTTAGCACGAGAAAAAGGAATGATAGGTGTAGATTTTATAGGAACACGCTATGATATGGGCAATAAACTTGGAATACTACAAGCAAGTATAGAAACAGCGCTAAAACATAAAGAAATAGCAGATGACTTTAGAAAATATTTAAAAGAGTTATGTAAAACATTATAAAAAAAGAGCAGTTTTAAAACTGCTCTTTTTATTTTACTTTAGGAAACTTAATTATAACTTCAAACAAATCGGCTTTTATGTTTATATCGAATTGATAATCCATATTAACTGCTAAATTTTTAGCAATATAAAGACCTAATCCACTTCCTTCAGTATTTCTTGAACTATCCCCTCTAATAAACTGATCTGTAACTTGTTCTTTAGATATATTTAATCTATTCTTAGATATGTTTTTTAAAGATAAGACATAATACTCTTCATCAATGAATAAATCCAAATATACTCTACTATTTTTTAGTGAGTATTTTAAAACATTTGAAAAAAGATTTTCTAATATTCTCCACAAATATCTTCCATCGGCTTTAATAATTAAATTTTCTCTGGGAATATTCTCAACTAATTCTAATTTATTTTTTTTAAGTTGTTCATCATATTCGCCACAAATTTGTCCGACAATTTCATTTAAATCAATATCTTCAAAATTCATTGAAATATTATTTGTACCAACCTTACTAGCCTCTATCAAATCTTCTATCAACACTTTTAATCTCTTAGATTTATTATGAATAATTCTTGTATATTCACTAATTTGTTCATTTGAAGGATTATTATATGTTATTAAGTCTGAGTAATTGATTATAGAAGTCAAAGGTGTTTTTATATCATGGGATACATTTGTAATTAATTCTGTTCTAAATCTTTCTGATTTCAACTTATCTTCCAATGAATTTTGATAAACCATATTCTCATAATTTTTTCTTTTATCGAAAGAAAACCTAGTAGAAATCTTCATTGTAAAGAAAACTAACACCGCAACTACTATACAATAAAACAATGAAACCTTATTAAAGTAATCGAACTTATTTATATATTCTCCCAAAGAAACTTCATAATAATAATCAATTTCCATATTCATCAAATATAGTAAATAAATAAATATAAGTATAGTAATTATTTGTAAAGTAGATAAAATTATAAATATAGGACTCTTAACTCCAAATTCTTTATAAAATCTATAAAAAGTCAACTTTTTATATCTATCATCTTTTATTAGTAATACAAAAATTGCAAATATAGTAATAACTTCTGTTAAAAACAATATAGTTGGTAATAAAATGATATTTAAAAAATCTCTATTAATATAAGATTCTTGAACAACTAATCTAAAAAATAAGATTACATTTATTAAAATAGCAACATAAAACCAAATTTTTAAATTTTTAATTTCTATTTTATCTAATCTTGATTTATTTTTTAACAATATCAATACCATATTTACTATCAATAATATTATAAAAATCGGAGTTAAAAATCTAAAAGGTGCTATTGAATCCATGTATGTTATATTACCAGAAGTAAAATGATAAAGAGCAAATTTATCAATATAATAAAATCTAAAACTATTTACGCTATAACACAAATTATTATAAACACCTAAATATGATAATATTAAAAGTATTCCAAAACTAAAATATAAAATTTTTTTACTATTTAAAATTTTATCTCTTACAATACCCTTAAATTTTGTTACATCAATATTTTTTAAATCAATCATTTTAAATCCACCACCTTATACCCTAGTCCATAAACTATTTTCAAATATCTTGGTTCTTTTGGATTTATTTCAATTTTTTCTCTTATATGTCTTATATGTACAGAAATAGTTTTCCCAACATCAAAAGCTGGTTCTTTCCAAACTTTCTCATAAATTTGCTTTGCACTTAAAACAATATCTTTATTTTGAACTAATAGTTTTAAAATTTTATATTCTGTTGCAGTTAAAACGACTTCTTCTCCATCTACTAAAACTTTCTTTTTATCATCATCAATATACAATCCACCTGCTATATAAGTATTATCACTCTGTTTAGTTGTTTCTTTTATACCTCCTAAACTTGAATATCTTCTAATGTTAGCCCTCACTCTAGCAATCAATTCAGTATGATTAAAAGGCTTTGTAATATAATCATCAGCTCCAATATTTAAACCTAATATTCTATCTGTATCTTCACTCTTAGCGCTTAAAAAAATTATAGGAATATTACTAAACTCCCTTATCTTAATAGCGGTAGTAAATCCGTCCATATTAGGCATCATAATATCAAGTAATATTAAATGAATTTCATTTGACTTTACTATATCGATAGCCTTTAACCCATCTGAAGCTTTAAAAACTTCAAAATCCTCATTTTTTAAATAAATTTGTAAAGCATCTCTTATTTCTTTTTCATCGTCGCATACTAATATTTTGTATTTCATATTAAAACTTCCTTCCTTGTTTAATTTCTACATCTAATATATCATACATTATCAAAAATAGAGATTATAAATTACTAAGATTTTACTAATTTATTATACATTAAAAAAATAATTATTAAAATAAAAAACATCACTATAAAAGTGATGTTTTTATTTTAAACCTTATTTAAAAGCCCATTATAATGTTTTACACTATTATGCCAATCTGAATATTCTTTATCATTTCTTTTATCTTTTAATAAATTAGGATATTTTTCTAAAATATATTTTCCAATATATTCAGTAGCTTTTGAAGCACCATTAATATTCATATGGTTTCCATTATCTCTAAAGTCAGTTTTTAAATTCAATTCATAACCATCTAAAGGAGTATTCATATCAATAAACTCTACACCATGCTTTTCTGCCAAAGCTTTAACATAATTATGTTTTGAATAATTCCAAGAACTAGCACTAGGTAATTCTAGGAAAAAAACTTCAATATTATTCTTTTTACATGTATTTACAAATTGTTCAACATATTTTAAATTTTCTTTAGGCATTGGTTTAGGTTTAGCATCTTTACTACCCATATAATCAGTTGAATATTTAGTTTTAAAAACCTTATTAGATGGAACTAAGCCTTTGTTCATATCAACTTTATTTTTTCTACTTGGTATTTTGTAAAAATCTCTCGCTTTTAATTCTTTCCAACGAGAATGGAACATGAAAGGAGATAATAAAATATTAGATTCGTCAATTTGAAATTTACTTTCTTTATAAAAACAATCTGTTTCTAAAATAGCTATTTTAGGTTTTTGAGTTTTTAGTGTTTTATCTAATAATAAATTAATATTATTTAAAGTTTGTAGTGGCCTACCTGAAGCATATGAAGTATAACCATATTTATCAAATAGTACAGCAGGTGCAAAACCAGAATATACATCAGAATTCCCATAAACTACAACATCTAAAGAATTAACTGGTTCTGCCATAAATCCCATACCTCTGTAATAATGAGTACCACCTGAATCATTAATATCTTTAGGCGCTACTATCAAACATATATAAAAATATATCCCAAAACTAATAATAAAACATAAAAATATGGATATAATTTTTTTCATTTTAGTAGTCATATTAAAAACCTCCATAAATAGGGTCTGGTGGTAAATAATCAAGACCATAAGCACCAAATACTACAATGACTGTAAATAATGCAAAGCAAACAAAGTATTTTTTAATAGAAGACAAATTATTAAACTTATCTTCAATATCTATACCTTTAATTTTAGCAACAGCACCTAATATTAAAATACCTATAGAAACTATCAAAGCTAAAATGTCTTGCATTTCCAATATTTTTAATAGATTAAAATATTCTCCATTTTTAAATATTGATAAAATCATATTACCAAATACAGACATATTTTCTGCTCTAAACATAATCATACCAATTAATACTAATAAAAATGTTTTTACAACTCTTATAGAAATAAGAATTTTATTGTCATTACTAATATTATTTTTTGCAAGTATTTTTTCTACATATGGAGAAATAATATTAAATAGAATCATTAAAATAAAATAATATAAACCATAACATACATATTTAATACTTGCACCATGCCACAATCCTGTTAAAAACCAAACAACTAACAAAGATATTGTTATAGTAACAAAATTTGAAATATTAAAGCTTAATTTTTGAGTTGATTTTCTTAAAAATTTTGATGTTGATACTGGATAGAAAACATAATCTCTAAACCAAGCACCCAATGATATATGCCATCTTCTCCAAAACTCACCAACATTTTTAGAAATAAAAGGTAAATCAAAGTTCTTAGACAACTCTATATTGAATATCTTAGAAATACCTCTTGCTATATCAATATATCCAGAAAATTCTGCATATAATTGTACAGTAAATGCTACACCACCTAATAATATAGTAACACCACCATATTTCCCGTTATCTTTAAATACTGCGTCTGAAATCATAGAAGCACGATTTGCAACCATAAATATTTTAAATAAACCCCATAAAATTTTTGCGATACCATTATATAAATTATTAACGTTTATATTGTCACCTTTTTCCATTTGAGGCATTAACAAATCATATCTTCCAAAAGGACCTTCATGTAGTTGAGGCAAAAAGCAAATAAATAAACCAACTTTTAATATATTTTTTTCTGCTTTATATTTGCCCCTAAATACATCTATAACATATCCTAATGCTTGCAATGTATAGTAAGATAAACCTAAAGGTAAAGCTATTTTTAAAATAAAAGGCTCATAATTTCCACCGAATTTATTTAATATATTAGTGGTAGTTAAAGCAAAAAAGTTAAAATATTTTAATATCAATAAAATTCCAACATTTATAACTATATAGGATAAAACAACAATTTGTTTTTTCTGTTTAATTTTTGCTTTAACTTTTTTTCTCACTTCTTTGTCAAGTGCCTTAATATCAACACTTTGCGTAATTTTATCCATTATAATTCCTGATAAAAATGTAGTTAAAACTGTAGCTAAAATAAATACAACAGTAAATTTACTTATATAACATAAGAAAGCTAAACTAATAGCTAATAGAACAATATAACGCTGTCTGCGAGGGCAAACAGCGTAAATAGCTATAGTGACTGCTGTAAATATTAATAACATAGTCATCATAAAGTAAGGCATAATTACTCTCCGTCTAATTCAACAACTAAATTGTATATACTTTCAACAGAATTAAAATTTTCAGGAATTAAATGAATAGGTGTTATCTCTATATCAAATTCCTCATTCAACATAGAAACAAGTCTTACAATATTAAGAGATGTTAATATTTTAGCATCAACTAAGTTTGTTGCACCTTTAAAATCTGTATTTGGTATAATTTCTTCTAATATTTTATAAATTCTTTCCATAACTATTCTCCTTTATCTTCCAAAATAACTTTACTAATTTGTTTACGGTCTATTTTTCCATTAGCATTTTTAGGAAAAATATCAAATTTTATAAATTCTGATGGTTGCATATAGTGAGGTAAAAGTTTTTCACTAGCTTGTTTTAACTCTTTGTTAATATCATTTTTTGCTTCATAAGCTAAAATCAGCTTATCATTAACTTTATCATAAATACATACTGACAAATCTACTTTATCAACAGTATTTAAAACAACTTCTATTTCACTAGGTTCTATTCTATAACCCAAGTGTTTTATTTGAAAATCTTTTCTACCTATATAATCAAACTCACCATATTTATTTTTCTTAACAAGGTCACCTGTTTTATAAACTATATCTATATAATTATCATGTAATGGATTTTGTACAAAAACTTCACTCGTTTTTTCTTTATTAGCATAGTAACCACTAGCAACAAAAGGTCCTTTTACAAGAAGTTCTCCTATTGAGTCATCTAAAACTTCTTTTCCATTTTCATCTACAACAAGTAATTCACAGTTATCACAAGCAACTCCAATAGGAATATTTTGTGTTTCATCAAAATCTCTATTAACTATGTAATATGAACAAATATCGGTTGTTTCTGTAGGTCCAAAAAGATTTGCATACAATATATTAGGTAAATATTTTTTCCAGTAATTTAAATATTTAACAGGCATTACCTCTCCTGCAAAAAATACTTTTTTCAAATATTCAGGCATACAATACTTTAGTAAATCAAATTTTGCAACAATTCCTAACGCTGAAGGAACCCAATAAATTGTATCAATTTTTTTATCGTTCATAAAAGAAATCAATTTAGCTGGGAATGCAAAATATTCTTTAGGTATCATATTATAAGAAGCACCAGTGAAGATACTTGCATAAAAGTCAGATACTGACATACTAAAATATAATGGTGTTTGTGAACCAAATGAAGTATTTTCATTTATATCAAAACATTTTATAAACCAATGTATATAGCTTATAACATTTAAATGAGTCAATATAGCTCCTTTAGGAACACCTGTAGAACCAGAAGTAAATATTGAATAAGCAGTATTACTAGAAGTCATTTTATTTCTAATGTTTTCTAAACTTTGCTCATCAATCACAATATTTCTAAATGCATCTTCAAAATCAAGTTTATGTATTTGTAAATTTAATTCACTTAATATACTTGCCAAATCATTTTCATATATTATCATAGCCGGTGACAATGTTGTTATGATTTTGTCAATTCTTTGCAAAGGTGATTCGCAATCTAATACAACATAGAAATTACCACTATATAAAACACTCATCATTGCAATTGGCAAATTTGTTGTTCGTTTCATAAGTAAAACAATTGGTTTATCACTAATATTATATTTTACTATCTCAGTAGCTAAAATCTTTGACTTATTCATTAGTTCATTATAAGTAAGACTATTATTAATATCTGATACTGCAATATTATCAGGAAACTTATTTACAGTGCTTTCAAAATAATCTAATATAGTTTTTTTCACACTACCACCCCTTTTGGATAACGCTTGGAAATTTATCATCTATACTACTACAAACTGAAATTACAATATTATCAATAAAGTAACTATTTATATACATATCATTAATTTTTTGATTTTTTCTAAAAATAGTCTCATTATTTTTATTTAATTTCATGTCATATTTTGGTGTAGTATCTAATAAATTAAAATTAAATTCTAAGCCCTTTCCTAAACATTTAATATAACTTTCTTTTCTAGTCCATATCAATGTAAATGCAAAATTTTTATCTTCTGACTTTTCAACATACATTCTTTCGAAATCTGTAAAAAAGTACTTCATAAGATTATAATCAACATTTTTAATAAATTCGCAATCAACACCAATACATCCATTTAAATTTTCAATTCCTAAAAAAAGAAAATTATTATCATATGATCTACTAAAGCTAATATCATCATAATTATTTAAAAAAGGCTTTTCTCCAACCTTACCACAAATATCTATATCATTAATACCTGAAAAAGCTTTTATTTCATCAACAGTAATTTTTTCAGCCGATATAAATTTTTGTTTTTCATAATCACTAGTAAAAATATCTGCTCTAGTTTTTCTATCTGGAGATAAATCAAAATTGTTATCTAAAAAATTGATATAATCTTTTACTAATACTAACAATTTCATTATCTCACCTCTCTTTTACAACTAAATTCTACAAAATTAAAGTTAATATTATTTTAATTTTAATATTAAAACTTTCTTAATTTATACAGATTAAATATACTTATTTATTAATTTTTTAATATATATTTCGCAATTATTTCACTATCAACAATATAATCATAATGATTATGCCCCTTAAATATGTCTAATTGACATTTCTTTATGTTGTCATTAATCATTTGTATATGTCTTTTATATATAACATCATTACTCCCCATAGTTATATAGGTATCGACTTTTATTTTTTTTAAATCATTTAAAGTTATATTGGGTTCTTTTAACATCATTATAGTTTTCTTTGATTTTGTAAGTATATAGCTAATCCACATTCCAAACCTAACAAATTTTTTTAATCCCTTAGGATTTATATTAACGCCACTAACAATTAATTTTGACAATAAATTGGGATATTTATAAGCCAATATTAAACCAATAATACCACCATCACTAAATCCATAAAAAATTGGTTTGTCCAAATTTAACTGATTTATAAAATTATATAAATCCATTACATGATTTTCATAATGTAAAGTTTCAACTTTGGAAGATTTTCCATGATCTCTCAAATCTAAAACATAAACAGTAAAATAACTTTTTAAAATTTCAACACTTTTATTAAATATTGTTGAATCTTCCCCATTACCATGTATCATTATTAAATCTTTTCCATTTCCGTATTTTTCATAATACATATTTATATCATTTAATTTAATAAACATAATTATCACCTTCTGTCTTCATTATAACATATTTATATATACTAATATTATTTTTATACTACTATTTTTCTTCATACTTAAACTCTCTTGTTGTAAAATATAAAATAAAGATATAAAAAGGAGATTTATTTATGATATTAGAAAATAATTCAAAATTAATAATGATAGGTGATTCCGTAACAGACTGTGGTAGGGATTATAATTGGATAGCTTCTTACGGTGACGGCTATGTTAACTTAGTAAATGCATTTTTAACAGCGTTAAGTCCTGAGAGCAAAATTTCCGTTATTAATAAGGGAGTTAACGGAAACACTATATTAGATTTAGAAGAAAGATTTGAAGAAGATGTTATTTCATTAAATCCAGACTATCTAACAATTATGATAGGTATAAATGATGTTTGGCGTCAATTCGATGCAGTATTACAACCAAACACACGATATGCTAGTGAAGAAAAATTTTATGATACTTATACAAAACTTATAAAAAGTGTAAAAGATAAAGTAAAACAAATATTTATATTTAGTCCATTTATGATTATTGATACAAAAGATTATCCAATGAGAAATATGACTGAAAGATATGCTCAAATATGTAAAAAAGTAGCAGAAGAAAATGGTTTAATATATATTGATGTTCAAAAAGAATTTGATAAGTTTACAAATCACTTATCATCATATATTTTGAGTGCTGACCATGTACACCCTAATGTACAAGGTCATACAATTATAGCAAAAGCATTTTTAGATAGCATAAATTTTAAATTTTAAAATAAAAAAAGAAGATAACTTTTTTAGTTATCTTCTTTTTATTTTATTTATAATTTTAAATCATTTTCCTTAATCCAACCTTTTTTCCTAAATAACATTCCAAATAGTACTGTTAAAATAGCTGGAAGAATAAAGCTAATTAAAATTAAACCTGTCCAATCCATAAATGTAATACTTTGTTTTACTCCATCAGCAATATCACTAACCCAACCTGTATAAACACCTATTTGTCCAACCAATCCACAAGTTCCCATTCCAGATGATACAGCAGCTCCATTCATCTCGAGTTTAAAGATACAAGTAGCCAAAGGTCCTGTTATAGCAGAAGTTAAAATAGGAGGTATCCATATTTTAGGATTTTTTACTATATTCCCCATTTGCAACATAGATGTTCCAATTCCTTGAGATACTAGTCCACTAACGCCATTTTCTTTAAAGCTCATAACGGCAAAACCAACCATTTGTGCACAACACCCAGCTAATGCTGCGCCACCTGCTAAACCAGTCAAACTTAAAGCAGCACAAATAGCAGCACTACTTATAGGCAAAGTCAAAGCTATTCCTACTAAAACTGAAACTAATATACCCATAAAGAATGGTTGTAAATTTGTAGCCCACATAATAATCTCACCAAATTTACTAGCAACATTTCCAATTGCAGGGGCTAACCAAATTGATAAAAAACTTCCTGATAAAATTGTTACTAAAGGAGTAACTAAAATATCTATCTTAGTTTCTTTTGAAACAATTTTACCTAACTCTGAAGCAATAATTGTAATTATTAATACTGCTAAAGGTCCACCAGCACCACCAAGCGTATTTGCAGCTTGTCCAACAGCTACTAAAGAAAACAATACTAAAGTAGGAGCTTGTAATGCATAACCAATAGATACCGCCATAGCAGAACCAGATGCAGCTTTAGCAAAATCACCTATTTGTGTAAAAATAGGAATATTAAACTGTGTTCCTATTGTAGAAATAATAGTTCCTATCAAAAGAGAAGCAAATAAACCTTGAGCCATTGCACCCAACGCATCTATCCCATATCTCTTAGCAGAAAAAATCACATTTTTCTTTTTTAAAAATTCATTAATTTTTTTCATTTTATAACACTCCAAATAATTAATAAAACAATTTAAAATTTTCTTTATTAATTATATACTATTTATTAATATTTTAAAAGAAAAAAATAAAACTTCTTTATGTTTCATAAAGAAGTTTTTATTTTGTATTATAATAAACCTTTTCTCAATTCATCTGGAGTTTTTGTGCTTAAATATGCAGGAGCAATATCAAATGCTGTTTTACAACCTGTTTGTCCTTCTTTGTTTAATCTGTAAGCAGCTCTTGCATAAGCAACAAGAACAGATGCAGTAAATTCTGGGTTAGAATCTAATTTTAAGCTATATTCAACAATATGTGTGTTTTCATTGTTCCACCCTGTTTTACCACTTCTAATAACAAAACCACCATGTGGAATACCACTATGATCTCTTTTTAATTCTTCTTCTGTGATAAAATGTACAATTGTATCATATTCATCAAAGTAGTTTGGCATAGCTTTAATAGTAGCTTCTATTTTAGCTTTATCAGCACCTTCTTCAGCAACAACAAAACATTCTCTTAAATGTTTTTCTCTTGTTGTAAGTTGTGGATTTTCTCCATCACGAACAGCTTTTAAAGCTTCTTCTTTAGGAATAGTATATTGTTTACCGTCTTTAACACCTTCAACTCTACGAATAGCATCTGAGTGACCTTGGCTTACACCTTTACCCCAAAATGTATAAGTAGCACCATCTTCTAAAACAGATTCAGCGTATAAACGATTTAAAGAAAACATACCTGGATCCCAACCGATAGAAATAATGCCAACTTTTTTACCTTCTTTTGAAGCTTTATCTACATTTTCAAAATGTTCTTGGATTTTAGCATGTGTATCAAAACTATCAACAACATTAAAATATTTAGCAAACTCAGGTGTTTGTACTGGTAAATCTGTAGCACTACCACCACATAAAATCATAACATCAATATCATCTTTCATATTAACAGCTTCGTCAACAGAATAAACTGGAACATTTTCTGTTAATAAAGAAACAGTTTTAGGATCTCTTCTTGTAAATACAGCTTTTAATTCCATATCAGCTCTTTGCTTTATAGCACATTCTACCCCTCTGCCAAGATTTCCGTATCCTAAAATACCAATTCTAATACTCATTTTCAGTCCCCCTTTTAAATTCTTACTTTGTAATTTTATACCTTATATAATATTATTGTCAAGAAATTTATTTTATATAATTTAATAATAATTTATTAAGAAAGTTAATGTTTAAAGTTTTTATTTTGCAAATAAAAATTTCATTCTTTTTTTAATTGTTATTTGTTTAATATTAACAAATTTGATATTGAAATAAAACAAAATTAACAAAAAATAAATTATTTTTGTCACATTTGTTGACTTTTTTGTATTTTTTTGTTATATTTTGTGTATAAAGTTTAATCCTATTGGGTTGTTACTGTTAGGCAGGCAAAACCAGTTTTTACGGATATCAAGAAACGATTTTGTTTTCCGTAGAATCTGGTTTTTTTGTTTTTTTACATAAAATGTTTTATCTGTCATTATAGGAAAAGGATTTGCATAAAAATGCTAATAGAAAAAGTAATAAACAACAATATAATATCTGCAACAGATGATGAAGGAAGAGAAACCGTTGTTATGGGAAAAGGTCTTGGCTTCGGTGCTAAACCTGGTCAACCTGTTTCAGCTGATAAAATCGAAAAAGTTTTTAGAATTAGTAGTCAAAGTTTGTCTGATCAGTTCAAAGAACTTTTAACGCATATGCCATTAGAGCATGTACAGATATCGAGCGATATTATTTCATATGCAAAAAAAAATCTAAAGTTAAAATTAAATCAAAGTATTTATGTAACTCTTACAGATCATATAAATTTTGCAATTACAAGATTTAAACAAGGGATAAAACTTCAAAATGCACTTTTATGGGAAATTAAAAGATTTTATACTCAAGAATATGAACTTGGTTTATATGCTATAAAACTTATAAAAGAGCGTTTAAATGTAGATTTCCCAGAAGATGAAGCTGGTTTTATGGCTATTCACTTTGTAAATGCAGAATATGGTACAAATATTTCAGATGCATTAAAATTTCCAAACATTGTAAAAGAAATAATAGAAATTACAAAAAAAGAATTAAATATTGAACTTGATGAATCATCTTTGCACTATGAAAGATTTATTACTCATATAAAATTTTTATTACAAAGAGTTTATCGCAATGAGTTATTACCTGATGAAGAATCTGAATTAGCTCAACTTATGGAAAAGAAATATCAAAAGGAATATTCTTGTAGCAAAGTTGTGGCAAAATATATTGAACAAGAAACTAACAGCCGTATTTCTGGCGAAGAAGTTATGTATCTTGCAATTCATATTCGTAGAGTAACTCAAAAAGATAATTAGAGGAGGAAAAAATAATGTTTAATTTTTTTAAAAAGAAAAAAAATAACTCAACACATGTTTTAACATCACCAGCAAAAGGTAAAGCTGTTTCACTAAAAGAAGTGAACGACCCTACTTTTAGCGAAAATATATTAGGAGAAGGTGTTGCAGTAATTCCAGAAGAAGGTAAAATCTATGCACCATGTGATGGTAAAATAGAAATGGTGTTTGATACATTACATGCAGTAAATATGGTATCAAACTTTGGTGCAGAAATTTTAATTCATGTTGGTTTAGATACTGTTAAACTTAAAGGTGAAGGCTATGAAAGCCATGTTACACAAGGTCAAGAAGTTAAACAAGGTGATTTACTTTTAACTGTAGATTTAGAAAAATTAAAATCTGCTGGATACGACACAATCACACCTATGATCATCTGTAATACAGATGACTATGCATCTGTTACACCAACAATTAAC
Organism: Oscillospiraceae bacterium; assembly: GCA_017887325.1. GTDB lineage: Bacteria > Bacillota > Clostridia > Oscillospirales > Ruminococcaceae > Massiliimalia. The sequence continues at coordinate 17,948 of JAGHIE010000012.1, forward strand.
TCAAATGTTAATATTTCTGATACAGTTCTTTCCATTGAAGAAAAGAAATAATTAATTTAGTGTTTTAAACTAGCAAGTTTAGCTAGATTAAAATAAATAAAGGGATTAACCTAAAATGAAAAAGATTTTTATAAGGAGGAAAATTTTATGCGTTTCTTGCAAAAATTAGGAAAATCTTTAATGCTTCCTGTTGCATGTTTACCTATTTGTGGTATTCTAATGGGTATCGGATATTTATTATGTCCTGAAGCTATGCAAGGTGGAGAAATTACAACTATCGTTCAACAAATCGGTTATTACTTAATTAAAGCTGGCGGTGCTTTAATTGATAACATGGCAATTTTATTTGCTATTGGTATCGGTGTAGGTATGTCAGAAGACAATGATGGTACTGGTGGTCTTGCAGCATTAGCATCATGGTTAATGATTACAAACTTATTATCTACAGCAAATGTATCTGTTATAATGAAACTTTCTGAAAAAGCTACAATTGCTTTTGATAAAATTCAAAACCCATTCATTGGTATTATTGCTGGTATAATCGGTTCTATGTGCTACAACAAATTTAAAAACACAAAATTACCAGATTGGTTATCATTCTTTAGTGGTAAACGCTGTGTTGCAATTGTAGCTGGTGTAGTTTCTATCATCGTATCTGCAGTATTATTATTTGCTTGGCCAGTTATATTCGGCGTACTTATCTCTTTAGGTCAAGCAATCGTTGGATTAGACGCTGTTGGCGCTGGTATCTACGCATTCTTCAACAGATTATTAATTCCATTTGGTTTACACCATGCTTTAAACAATGTATTCTGGTTCGATACAATTGGTCTTGGTGACTTATCACACTTCTGGGCTGGTGAAACATCTGCTGATGTTACTTGGAGCTTAGGTATGTATATGTCAGGTTTCTTCCCATGTATGATGTTTGGTATTCCAGGTGCTGCTTTAGCTATGATTCATACAGCTAAAAGCAACAAGAAAAAAGTTGCTATAGGTCTTGTTACTTCTGCTGCAATCGCTGCATTTGTATGTGGTGTTACAGAACCATTCGAATTTGCATTCATGTTCTTAGCTCCTGCATTATATGTAGTATATGCTTTATTATATGGTATATTTACAACAATTACTGTTTTATTAGGTTTCCGTGCAGGATTTAGCTTCTCAGCTGGTGCTACTGACTTATTATTCTCAGCTTCTTTACCAGCAGCTCAAAAAACATGGTTAATTATTCCTCTAGGTATTGCAGCATTTGTTGTATTCTATGTGGTATTCCGTTTTGCAATCACAAAATTCAACCTAAAAACACCTGGTCGTGAAGATGATGAAGAAGATGAACAAAAAGTTCAACTTTCAAATGATGACTTCACAGAAGTTGCTAGAATAGTTCTAGAAGGTGTTGGCGGAAAAGAAAATGTTGCATCTATCGACAACTGTATTACAAGACTTCGTCTAGAAGTTAAAGACTATACATTAGTTGACGAAAAGAAAATTAAATCTGCAGGTGTAGCTGGTGTTATCCGTCCAGGTAAAACATCTGTTCAAGTAATTATCGGTACAAAAGTTCAATTCGTTGCTGATGAATTTAAAAAACTATGTAAATAACATTCAATTTTAATATAATCCCTTTACTTAAAAAAGACCGCTTTAAAAGCGGTCTTTTTTAGTTCATAAATTATTTTTGAAGCATCACGATGTTTTCTACGTGATTTGTGTGAGGGAACATATCTACTGGCTGAATTTTTTTAACTTTATATCCTTTATCTATTAGATATTTTAAATCTCTTTCTTGGGTTTCAACATTACATGAAATATAAACTATTTTTTTAGGTGATAAAGTTACAGCAGAAGATAAAAATTTTTCATCACTCCCTGCTCTAGGAGGGTCCATAAATAAAACATCTATCTTTTCTCCTTGCATAGCCATATCTTCCATAAAATCACTAGCATCAGCATTAAAAAATCTAACATTTGTTATTTTATTTCTCTTAGCATTAAATATAGCGTCTTTTATTGCATCTTTATTAACTTCCACACCAATAACTTTTTTAGCCTTTTTAGAAGCAATTAATCCAATTGTACCTATACCACAATAAGTATCAATTACAACTTCTTTTCCTGTAAGCTCAGCCATATTAATAGCTTTGCTATATAAAACTTCTGTTTGAGTTGGATTAATTTGATAAAAAGATTTTGCTGAAATTCTAAATCTGCAACCACACAAAACATCTTCTATGTATCCATTTCCATAAAGAACAGTTTCTCTTTCGCCTAAAACTAAACTTGTTTCATATGGATTTATATTCATAACAATAGTTGTAATTTCAGGATGTTTTTTTAATAGAGCATTTATAAAGTTTTTTCTTGCTGGAAATATAGGAGAAGAAATTACTAATACAACCATAATTTCATTTGTTGAAAAACCTCTTTTAACTAAAACATGTCTTAAAAAACCTTTTCCTGTGTGTTCATCATATGCTTGTAATTTAAAACTTTTTAAAAGTTCTCTAATAGAAACAATAATTTCATCAGCTTTTTTATCTTCTATCATGCAACTATCTACAGGCACTATCTTGTGCGAACTTGATTGATAAACTCCTGATATAATTTGTTTATTTCTTGTCATTCCAAAAGCAGCTTGAACTTTATTTCTATAATGATAAGGAAAATACATTCCTTTTATAGTTTCAACTTTACCAAATTTTTTTAATAATCGTTCAACCTTTACTTGTTTCCACTTTAATTGTTCTTCATATGTCATATTTTGTAACTGACATCCTCCACATTTTTTATATAGAGGACAAGGTTTTGTATAATCTAACTTTGGCATAAATACTCCTTTACATTAATCCTAATTGTTTCATTGATGAAAATTTTCTTCCTGATACAATAATATGATCCATTAATTTAACATCTACAGCTTCTAAAAAACTTTTTAAATCTGTTGTTGTAGCAAAATCTGTAGGAGAAGGGTTAGTATCAGAAAAAGGGTGATTATGAGAAATAATTACATTTGTGGCATTATATTTTATAACTTTGGAAACTAACTCTCTTTTATTTATATTTACACTGTTAATTTGTCCTTGTGATAATCTTTCGCAATCAATTAGTCTTAAATTATCATCTAAATACATTATAAAAGCTTGTTCTTTATCAAATCCTATATATTTATTTATCAAAAATCCTGCTATTTTACCTACACTATCAAAAGTAGAATTCATTTGAACATTTTCTTGTTCACTCCAATATCTTTTAGTTAATTCTGAAATCAACTTTATTAATAATGCAGTATTATCCTTAATACCTACAACACTACAAAGCTGATCATGTGTTGCATTCAAAACACCTGAGATAGAGCCAAAATGCTTTAATAATTCATGAGCAATATTATTGGTATCAACTTGAGGAATACTATAAAATAACAAAGCTTCTAATAAATTATGAGAAGCATAAGATGTTAAATCAGTATCCATCATCTGTTTTTTTAATCTTTGTCTATGCCCTTTATGATTGTGTTCTAATTTTGCCATATTATCTCTCTTACCTTCTTATAAACTTCTTATTATTATAACAAATTAACACCATTCTTGCAATAAATTGTACTAATAGAAACTTTTTATTTGTCAATATAATAAGTTACAATAATAAATATTTATTATTGTATAAAAAAACAAATTTAGTTTATTTTATAATAATTTATTGTAAAAATATTATAAATATGGTAGTATATTCTTGTTTAAGACTTAATAGGGGGATTATTATGAGTAGTTCATTAATCAATATGTTAATTGACAAATTAAATGATAATACCAAAGCTGGAAAGCTAACTTGGTATAAAGTAGATGACCAATATTCTTTATATGTAGCAAAACAATTAAACAAATACAAAACACCTTTTAATATACCAAAACCTCCTAAAGCATTTTGTTGCGATTTATCTGCGTGCAAAGTAATGTTATTACGCTATGTAAAAGCAACAAATAAAAGAAATAATATTATACATATAAGTTATGATTATAAATTATTTATACAATTAGATAAAAAAGAAAATTTTGTAGATATATATGACTTTGATGATAAGTTAGATACAATATTAGATAAATTTACAGAACTATCTTTCTCTGAACAAACAAAAGAATATCCTATGGGATTACCACAACGAATTTCCAAATTTATATTTTCTATTTTATCAGAAAAATCCACAGCTACTGCATAAAACAAAAAACATAAGGAGAAATCCTTATGTTTTTATTATTTTATGGCAATTTTCTTTTATATTATAAAAATCAAAATATTTATTTTCTAAAGGAATCCAAATATTTTTAAAATTTTCATACATTTTCTCGCCATTTCTTTTAACTATTCTATTTTTTTGCTCATTTTCATCAATGGACATAAATAACTTTAAGTCATAATTCATATTTAATTTAGGATGCATACTATACACTCCTTCAACGATAATGACTCCTTGGTTATATATTTTTTTAGTAGATACATAACTACAAGTTTTACAATCGAAAACTCTATATTCCAAATCTTCGTTTGAATTTATTTTTTCTGTTACTTCTGCAACAAATCTTTCATAATGAATATTTCCCCCTATTTCTTCATACCTTTCTTCTGTTCTCAATTCCAAAGGTAAAAAGAAATTATCCATGTGTATTACTTGAGCTTTTAATAATTTTTCTAAATTATTAGCCAGTGTTGTTTTTCCTGCACCAGCATTTCCATCTATTGCAACTATAACTCTACCCTTTTCTTTCAACATTTGTTTTATATAATGTTGAATATCCTCTAAACTATAATTCATTTTTTGAAAATCCTGCTTTCTTTAACGCAAATACAATTGCTGGGATAAATACAAGTTGAATGATAATTCCTGGTATAGCTGTAACAAATAAAGATGTTACCCATATACTTAAAGAATATTTACCAACTGAGAAAATTAAAGCATTTAAAACACCATAAACTACTCTACCTAATATCATAGCACTTATTAAAGAGATATAAATATTAGCAATTTCATATTTAGTTTTAACAAGTTTATATATAACACCTGCTACCAAACCATATACTAACAATTCTGCCATCATGTTTGGTAAAAATGCTGGCATAGGCATTCCTGTGATAAAAGATGATAATAGTGGAGTAAATAACCCACACACCATTCCCCAAATAGGTCCACATAATAAGCCACATAATAATACTGGTATATGCATAGGTAAAATCACTTGTCCTGCATTTGGTATAAAATGAAACGCTTGAGGTAATACTACTCCTAATGTTATACACAAGGCAGTAACAATCAATTTCTTTGTTTTGTTATTCATTTTTTATTCTCCTCCTAAAAATAATAAAGAGATATTCATCTCCTTCTGGAGATAAATACCTCTTGGTATCTACATCAATAATTATAATATCAATATTAGTGCAACTATTTATAATATAGTCAATATTAATCTTGAAAATAATATTTTATCTTCCAAAATATTTTTAGTTTAAATATACACTATGATAAATATCAAAACTAGACTCAACATGTATAATAAATTAACTTCTGTTAATTCAGATTAATTCTTATCAATCCATTATATTATAAAAGTACACACATATTTATGTCAAGATTATTTATGATATTTACCATTATTATTTATTTGAAAAGCTCTATAAATTTGTTCTAATAGCATTACTCTTGCTAATTGATGAGGGAATGTCATTGGTGACATAGATAATTTAAAATCACTTTTTTTCTTTACATCTTCTGATAATCCAAAAGAACCACCTATAATCAAGTTTATTTCACTTTTTCCATTTAAAGAAATATCATTAAATTTTTCTGCTAACTTTTCGGAACTTAGCATCTTACCTTCAATACACATAGCTATATTATATGATGATTGACTATTAATTTTACCTAATATCATTTCACCTTCACTAACTATACATTTATCTATATGTGATTGACTTGGGTTTGATGGTACTTTATATTCATTTAATTCTAAAACTTTTATCTTACAAAAAGCTCCTAATCTTTTTATATACTCATCACAAGCCATTTGTAAGTACTTTTCTTTTAACTTACCAACACAAATTATATTAACACTAAGCATATATTTCACCTTATATCATTTCTATTATTGACCCATCATTTACCACTGGAGCGACTTTTAAAGTATAATCTTTATTTACACTCATATCATTTTTCAATAAATATTCCACAACATTAGAATAAGCAATATCTGGCATATTGTTTTCTTGGCTAAGATGTCCTAATATAAATTTCTCTACTCCTAAATTTACAAGCTTACAAACCTCATCAGCACAATTATCGTTAGACAAGTGCCCATATTTTCCTAAAATTCTTTCTTTTAAAAATAAAGGATAACTCCCCATTTCTAATAAAGATTGTTCGTAATTACTTTCCAATAATATTGCATTACAATCTTTTAAATAATTATGCACACTTTCTGTAACATAACCCAAATCTGTACAAACAGAAATTTTCTTATTATCTGAAGTAGTAATTTTATAAGCAAAACTTTCAGCACTATCATGTGGTGTATTAAATCCAAACACACCCATGTCAGCTACTAATACTTCTTGCCCTGCATTCAATTTATATATTGTCTTATTTATATCAATTAATTGTTTATTATATAAAGCTTGTAGTGTTCCATTTGAAGCCAATACTGGTACATTCAATTCCTGTTGAATTCTTTTTAATCCTTTAGTATGGTCTGAATGTTCATGAGTAATAAATATTCCTCTAATAGCAGATAAATTAATTCCTGTTAATTTTAATTGAGAAATAAAACTTCTTATACCTATACCAGCATCTATAAGTATTCCTCTATCTTTTGTTCCAACATATGTACAATTTCCTTTAGATGAGCTACATAACGGATAAATAAATGTCATATCTTCCACCTTTAACAAAAAAGTTGCCTAACTATAAATTAGACAACCCTTTAATATTCTTAATTATAAAACCTTACCAATAACATTATCAGGTATTGTTATTTTTTTTATATTAGCACCTAAACTTCTAAGTTTATCTTCTATGTGTTCATATCCTCGTTCAACATGATAAATGTCTTCTATTTCTGTTGTCCCTTCAGCAGCTAATCCAGCGATAACCATCGCAGCTCCAGCTCTCAAGTCAACAGCCTTTACAGGTGCTCCTACAAACTTTTCTATTCCTTCTATAATAGCAACTCTGCCATCTACAGAAACATCTGCACCCATTCTTCTTAATTCATCTATATACTTAAATCTATTTTCCCAAACACCTTCTGTAACTATGCTTGTTCCTTTTGCAAGACACAATAAAACAGCCATTTGAGGTTGCATATCAGTTGGGAAACCAGGATGAGGTCTTGTTTTAACATTTGTTCTAACTAATTCATCAACATATCTAACTCTAACACTATCATCATATTCTGTAACTTCTACACCAATTTTTTGTAATTTAGAAGTAATAGACTCTAAATGTTTAGGTATAACATTTTTTATTAAAACATCACCTTTTGTAGCTGCCGCTGCAACCATATAAGTACCTGCTTCTATTTGGTCTGGTATTACAGAATACTCTGTACCATGTAAAATGTCAACGCCTCTAATTTTTATAACATCTGTTCCTGCACCCATGATATTTGCACCCATAGAGTTTAAGAAGTTTGCTAAATCAACAATATGAGGCTCTTTTGCAGCATTTTCTATAACTGTTAAGCCTTGTGCCTTTACAGCAGCTAGCATTACATTTATAGTAGCTCCAACAGTAACCATTTCAAAACAAATATCTCCACCTACTAATTTTTCGGCATCAACAATAATCATACCTTGGTCTAATTTACAATGAGCTCCTAATGCTTCAAAGCCTTTTAAATGTTGATCGATAGGTCTAACACCAAAATCACAACCTCCAGGCATAGCAACACTAGCACTATTAAATTTACCTAATAGCGCTCCTAAGAAATAATAAGATGCTCTCATATGTTTTGCTAATTCATATGGAACTTCTGGAACTTTTATATTTCTTGTATCTATTCTTAATGTACTTTTATTTATAACTTGGATATCAGCACCCATTTCTTTTAAAATCTTTGTAATGATATCCACATCACTAATATCAGGAATATTATCTATAACACAAGGGCCATTTGCCAAAATAGTAGCAGGAAGTATAGCAACAACAGCATTTTTAGCACCACTGATATTAACTTCCCCAGTTAACTTACAGCCACCTTGAATAACATATTTTTCCAACATACTCTCTCCTTTTGTGTTTGCTTTTAACCACACAAACTATCCAAAATTAAAAGGTAGTTATTTTCAAAAAACTAATCTATAATTACCAATAAAATCTATTTAGTCAAACACGAATTATCTATATAAAACTTCTATTATTATCTAAAATATGTAAAATCAGTCTACATAACTATTATATATTATAACACAATTATCTATAATTATACAATAATTATTTACATTTTTTTCGATTTAATTATTAATTTATTGTATTTGTACAAAAAGAGAACATATGCATATTATATTTGTATAAAACAAATAAAAAAGAGGCAAATTTTAGTAAAATTTGCCTCTTTTTTTGCTTACTTTTCAAAGAAATCTTTTATTTTATCAAAAAATCCTTTTCTCTTTTGATAGTTTTTGTCAGACAAACTTTCTTCAAATTCTTTCAAAAGCTTTTGTTGGTGTTTATCTAAATTAGTAGGTACTTCAACAATCATAGTAACATATTGGTCACCTCTACCTCTACCATTTAGCATTTGTACACCTTTACCTCTTAATCTAACTTTGGTATTTGGTTGTGTTCCAGCAGCAACATTGTATTGAACTTTTCCGTCTATAGTAGGAACAACAACTTCACAACCTAAAGTTGCTTGATAATATGTTATTGGAACTTCACAATATATGTTATATCCATCTCGTTTAAATAAACTGTCAGGTCTTACTCTAATTTCTACATTAGCATCACCAGCAGGTCCACCATTAATACCACAGTTACCTTGTCCTCTAACTGATAATGTTTGACCATTATCAATACCAGCTGGAATATTAATTTCTATTTCCTTAGTAACATTAACTCTACCACTAGAATTACATTTTTTACAAGGATTGTTAATAATTTTACCTTTACCACCACATTTTGAACATTGTCTTTGAGTTCTAATAGTGCCTAAAGGAGTTCTTTGATTTACTACAACTGTACCAGTTCCGTTACATTCTGGACAAGTTTGAGGGTTATGACCTTTTTCACAGCCAGAACCATGACATTCAGGACAAGTTTCTTGTCTATTAATTTTTATAGTTTTCTTAGTTCCTTTACAAGCTTCTAAGAAATCAATAGTTAATGATAAATGAACATCACTACCTTGTCTTGGTGCATTAGGATTACTTCTTCTTCCTCCTCCACCAAAACCGCCAAAGAAACTTTCAAATATATCTCCTAAATCAGAGCCGTCAAAACCTCCGCCGAAGCCACCAAAGCCTCCAAATCCGCCAGCGCCGCCAGCACCATAGTTAGGATCTACTCCTGCATGACCAAATTGGTCGTAACGAGCACGCTTTTGAGAATCTGATAAAACTTCATAAGCTTCACTAACTTCTTTGAAGTTTTTCTCAGCTTCTTTATCACCTGGATTTAAGTCTGGGTGATATTTTTTAGCCATTTTACGATATGCTTTTTTTATTTCATCATCACTAGCACCTTTATTGATGCCTAGGACTTCATAATAATCTCTTTTATCAGCCAAGCTAACAACCACCTTTTAAAATTGTCTTTATACTGGCAATTGCAGTTGAGAAAAATCCCAACTGCAAACCACCACTCACATAATATTTAATTATTTATTGTCATCATCTTTAACTTCTGTGAAGTCAGCATCAACAAAATCGTCTTTTGGTTGTTCTGTTTGAGCACCTTGCGCACCCATATCAGGATTTGCACCTGCAGCTTGAGCTGCTTGGTACATTTTTTCGCTGATAGCATAGAAAGCTTTTTGTAGTTCTTCTTGTTTTGCTTTGATAGCTTCTATATCTGTCCCTTTTAAAGCTTCTTTTAATTCGTTGATTTTAGGTTCAACAGTAGCTTTATCTTCAGCAGAAATTTTATCTCCAGCTTCATTTAATGTTTTTTCACATTGGAAAATCATTTGGTCAGCATTGTTTCTAACATCAACTTCTTCTTTACGTTTTTTATCTTCAGCAGCAAATGCTTCAGCTTCTTTAACAGCTTTATCAATATCTTCTTTAGACATATTTGTAGAAGAAGTAATTGTAATTTGTTGTTCTTTACCTGTACCTAAATCTTTAGCAGATACATGAACGATACCGTTAGCGTCAATATCAAAAGTAACTTCGATTTGTGGAATACCACGAGGAGCAGCTGGAATACCATCTAATCTAAACATACCTAAAGATTTGTTATCTTTAGCAAATTCTCTTTCACCTTGTAGGATATGAATATCAACTGATGTTTGGTTATCAGCAGCTGTTGAGTAAACTTGAGATTTTTTAGTTGGTATAGTTGTATTTCTTTCGATCATTTTTGTGCAAACGCCACCTAATGTTTCGATACCTAAAGATAGAGGAGTAACGTCTAATAGTAATAGACCTTTAACTTCGCCACCTAATACACCACCTTGGATAGCAGCACCAATAGCAACACATTCGTCAGGGTTGATACCTTTGAATGGTTCTTTACCAATAATATTTTTAACAGCTTCTTGAACAGCTGGAATACGGCTAGAACCACCAACCATTAATACTTTATCTAAATCAGAAGTAGATAAACCTGAATCTGATAATGCTTGACGAACAGGACCCATTGTAGCTTCAACTAAATCAGATGTTAATTCATTAAATTTAGCTCTTGTTAAAGTTAAATCCATGTGTTTAGGACCTGTAGCATCAGCTGTAATGAATGGTAAGTTGATTTGAGAAGAAGTTGTGTTTGATAATTCTATTTTAGCTTTTTCAGCGGCTTCTTTTAATCTTTGCATAGCCATATTGTCAGCGCTTAAATCAATACCATTTTCTTTTTTGAATTCAGAAACTAAGAAATCAATAATTCTTTGGTCAAAGTCGTCACCGCCTAAGTGGTTGTTACCAGCAGTAGCTAAAACTTCTTGTACACCGTCACCCATTTCAATGATAGAAACGTCGAATGTACCACCACCTAAGTCGTATACCATGATTTTTTGTTCTTGTTCTTTATCAGCACCATAAGCTAAAGCAGCAGCTGTTGGTTCGTTGATAATACGTTTAACATCTAAACCAGCAATTTTACCAGCATCTTTAGTTGCTTGTCTTTGAGCGTCTGTGAAGTAAGCAGGAACTGTGATAACAGCTTCTGTAACTGGTTCACCTAAATAACTTTCAGCATCTGCTTTTAATTTTTGTAAAATCATAGCAGAAATTTCTTGTGGTGAGAATTTTTTATCATCTATTGTAACTTTGTAATCACTACCCATATGTCTTTTTATAGAAGATATTGTTCTGTCATGGTTAGTAACTGCTTGTCTTTTAGCAACTTGACCTACTAATCTTTCACCTGTTTTTGCAAAAGCAACAACAGAAGGAGTAGTTCTAGCACCTTCAGAGTTAGCAATAACAACTGCTTCTCCACCTTCCATAACTGATACGCAAGAGTTTGTTGTACCTAAGTCAATACCTATAATTTTTCCCATAATAATTGCCTCCTAAAAATTTTCAAATTTATTAAAATATAAGATAATTGTTTAAATTTATATTTAAGGATTTGCCACAACAACCATTGAGTGACGAATAACCTTATCACCTATTTTATAACCTTTTTGGAATACTTGACAAACTGTATTTTCTCCAAAGTTTTCATCTACTACTTGATTAACTGCGTTGTGTAACTCTGGATTAAAAGGAGCATTCAATGCTTCAATTTCTTCAACACCTAATTTTGATAAAGTATCTTTAAATTGATTGAATATCATTTCAACACCTTTTTTAAATGTTTCATCTGAACATTCAGTATCTAAAGCTCTTTCAAAATTATCAATAACTCCTAAAATTTGTTCTACACAATTTGTTTTCGCATAAGTATAAAGTTCATCTTTTTCTTTAGCAGTTCTCTTTTTAAAATTATCAAATTCTGCCATTTGACGAAGAACTTTATTTTTTAATTCTTCATTTTCTTCTTTTAATTTTTTCATCTCCTCATTTTCTTGAGGTTCTTCATTAACTTCTTGTGTTGTTTCTTCTGGATTAACAACTTCTTCCTCTTTTATGTTTTCTGTATCTATGTTTTTATTATCTTTAGGCATTTTTATAAATCCCTACCTTTCTTTCTCATCTGAATCTTCAATGACCTGTGACAACATTTTAGTTACACTTTCTGATAAATATTTCATATATGGTATAACTTTGGCATAATCCAATCTCAAAGGACCTATCACACCAAATGAGCCACCCAGTTCATCTCCTATTTGATAAGGAGCCATAATCATAGATGAATTAGTAACTGTAAAATTATCATTTTCTTTACCAAATACAACTTGAAGTCCACTAAAAGCACTTGCAAGTAAATGTGATAGTTCTTGTTTTTCATTAAAAAATCTAACTGCTTCAACACTATCTATATCACTTTGTTCTAATAGCTTTTGTTCTCCACTAACTTGAATATTGTCTTTTGAAAATTCTTCGCTCAATTCATAAACGGCATATAGCAAAGGAGAAAGTGAAATCATATAACTTCCTAAAGCAACAGCTAAATTTTGTAACATTGCAGGAGTTAAATTTTCAATATTTTTTCCTTTAAGATTTTCATTAATAAACTTAGTAAAGAACCCTAATTGTTCATTTGATAAGTCAAATTCCAATCTACAAATTTTATTTTTTATATCACCAGTTGATGTTATCATTAACAAGGCATATAATTTTTTCCCAGCTGGTATAACTTCAACTCTAGTTATTACCGAAAACTGTAACATATTAGTTGAATTGACAACTGCCAAACCAGTTGCATCGGACAATACTTCAATAGCATTTTCTAATACTGTTTGAGCAGTGCCACCACCAGCTAATAGCTGACTATCTATTTTTTGTTTTTCTTCTTCTGAAAGAGTTTCGGGATTCATCAGCTTTTCTATATACATTCTATAACCTAAGTAAGAAGGTATTCTACCTGCAGATGTATGAGGTTGTTGTAAAAATCCCATTTTTTCCAGAGCTGCCATATCATTTCTTATGGTAGCGGAAGAAACATTTAAATTAAAGTTTTCGATAATCGTTTTTGAGCCAACTGGTTCACCAGTTTTAATGTATTCATCAACAACTATTGATAACACATTCATTTTTCTTTGGTCAAGTTTCACGATTAATCACTTCCTTAATTTGTTATGTAGCACTCCTTTATTAAATACTATATTGTTTTGCTATCATTTAGCACTCTATATCCTTGAGTGCTAAGTATAATTTACCACTATTAAAGATTATTGTCAAGTGCTATTTTATTTATTTTTGTAAATTAAATATAAACAAATTATTATCTTAATTAATTATTATAAATTATTATTTTAATTAAATCTAATTTATGTTACAATAATTACTATAATATTAATAAAGGTGGATATATCAATGGAAAAAGTTATACTCAAATCTGATTTTACAAAAGATGATTTTATAAAAATTTCTTTATTTAACATATATTTTAGAAAACCAATAATGTTTATCTTATCAATTGTGGTTTTTATTTTAGGAATTGTAACATTATTTCCAATAATTCCTTTTTTATTTTCACCAATATTTGGTACAATATTCTTTATCTATCCATTAGTTGTATTTGCTATGGCACTATTTAAAATAAATAAAAGCATTAAACTAAATAATTTAACTGACCCAACATATCAAACTGTTACAATTGATGATGAAGGAATATACTGCAAAAAATATAGCAAAGAAAACAACTTTTCTTGGGCAGATATAAAAGAAGTTTATGAAACTAAAAACTATTTAATACTATATACAAGTAAAACAACTATTGTGGGATTACCAAAAAGAAATATAAAAAATGATGAATTATACTATATTAGAAATATCGTAGTTAATAAGTTATCTTCCAAAAATTATAGAATAAAAAAATAGTATCCATAAGGATACTATTTTTTTCGTTTTATAACTTCTATATTCTTAATCTCTAACAAGTCTTGATTATCAATATATTGATTTCCTTCATCAAAAAAGAAAGTTTCAGGATATATTTCTCCTTTTTTCTGTCCTAATGTAAAATGTACTATTCCTTCATCACCAATATATCTAAATAATATATATCTAGTTTCTTTTAATCTTGTTTTATATAATAATTTATAATTAAAATCCACTATTACCTTGCTCTCTTTTGACAGCATTATCGGTAAATAATGAAAATATTTAAATCTATTTTCTATTTTATCAAAATGAACACTCTTTATTATTTTTTTATGAGTAATTTTTCCATTACATATATTTTTAAAAACCATCGTAGGAGAATTTCTTAGTATAGTTATATCTGTAAGTTTATGTAAACCCAACAAGTGATAAAAGTTTTTCTTCTCAAAATAAACTTTGATTTTTACACCATTCTCCAAAGTAATGTAATAATCTTTTTTCATTAACTTTAAATATATACTCAAACAATCCTTTAGTGTGTTCATTATTTATTCTCCTAAAAATAAAGACACTTCATTTTGAAGTGTCTAAATTTCAAAGTTTGTTGTATATTTTTAAATAGTTGACACAGGCTCAATATACAAACCCTCCAGAACCTCAATACTCACTCGTCAACAAAGCGATATACATCACAGGCTACACAAGGAATACTCCTTGTATTTATATTATATACCAAAGTAGTAAAAAAATCAATACTTTTTTATTCTTCTTCAGGCATTTCCCAGTTATGGAAAACATTTTGAACATCATCGTTATCTTCTAACATATCTAAAAGTAAATTCATTTTTTTGATATGTTCTTCATCTGTTAAAGTTGTATATGTACTTGGAACTTGTGCAACTTCAGAAGAAACTACTTTATAACCTTTGTTTTCAAAATATTCTCTAACTTGACCACAATCATTTGGAGCTGTTTCCATTTCTACTGTTTCATCAGTAAATTCAAAATCATCAACACCAGCTTCCATGCAATCTTCCATTACTTTTTCTTCATCTAATCCGTCATTTTCTAATATAATGATACCTTTTTTAGTGAACATATAAGATACACAACCAGTTGTACCTAAATTTCCACCAAATTTATCAAAGTAGTGTCTAACATCACCAGCTGTACGGTTTTTATTATCTGTTAAAGCTTCAACTATAACAGCAACACCATTAGGACCATATCCTTCATAAACCATTGTTTCGTAATGATTTTTATCGCCTTCACCAGCAGCTTTTTTGATAACTCTATCTATATTATCATTTGGAACATTGTTTTGTTTAGCTTTTGCGATTAAATCTCTTAATTTACTATTAGAAGCTGGGTCTGGACCACCTTCTTTAACACAAACCATAATTTCTCTACCGATTTTTGTAAAAACTTTAGCTCTTTGAGCATCTGTTTTACCTTTTTTATGCATTATATTTTTCCATTTTGAATGTCCTGACATTAATATCAACCTTTCTAATTCAAACATACTTATATTAAATTATACATTATAAATTTAATTTTTTCAAGTTTTAAAAATTCCAATATTTAGTAAGTATATGACAATAAAACTATCATATAATACTATTGTCAGCAAAATTAAAACAATTTTTACTGACACATATTTTCCAAAAATATCTCACTATCAAGGAGTGTAATATTATGCCAAAGAATAAAAAATCCTCTAAATTAACATCTATGACTCAACCTATGGATTGTAGAGATGAATCTATGCAACCTAAAACTTCTAATTCTTTATCATCTAAAAAAAGCTCTAAGTCAAAACCAAATGGATATTCAAACTGTCGTTAATATAAATTATTAACTCTTTCAATACCTCCATTCAAATAAAACTTATCTATAATATTAAAGAGTTTCAAATAAAAATGTTCTAATACGAATTAAAATCGTATTAGAACATTTTTACTTATATACTAATTCAAATTCTTCACAAACAACATCCATATCTTGTTTAAAATCAATATCATATTCTAAAAGTTCTTTTGTGAAAAATTCTGTATGACCTTGTCTCCAATATTCTAAAGATTTGTCCCCTTCTCCTTCTTTAAAAGCAAATTCTGAAGAAACTTTATTAAAAGGAACAACTTCTACTTTTACTGTTTTTATGATACATACCGCATCACATTTTGAATTTAATATAACACTATGCTTTTCTACTTTGGGCAAAGGTTCATTTTCCATCTCATAAAATAAGTGCAAAGAAGATGTAGCAGTCTTATCTCCTTTTATAACCAACTCCACAAGCAAATCAGAATCAAATCCAAACTCCCATACATCATAATCATTGTGATTAATATTTTCTTTTTGAGAATATTCTTTCCACAATTCTTTATCTGTCATATTATATAACTCCAATATTAATTATTGTCCTTGTCCAAATTTTCCCAAATATATTCAAATAATTCTTTTAATCTATCAATCTTTCCACTTAGATATAAAAACCCAAAAAGTGTTTCAAATCCTGTTGCCCTGCGATATTCAACTGCATTTGCATTTTTAGGAACATGATTACCATTTGCATTTCTGCCACGCTTAAACATCGCTATTTCTTCTTCGGTCAACATATCCATTATAAGTTCTATAGCTTTTGATTGCGCACTTGCACAAACCCAGCTAACAGCAGTTTTATGCAGTCTATTTACTGGCATATTTGCACTTAATACAATTTTCTCTCTTACCATCATTTCATAAACAACATCACCCATATAAGCTAATCCCAAAGGACTATAAAGCTTAGGGTTAATATCATTCTGTTTAGGATCTAACATAAAACTACACCTCTCTATTAATGAACAAAGTCAAATTGGAAACCAGCAATATCAACTGTTTGACCTTCTTCAATTCCCATTTCTTCTAATTTATCAATAATACCACTATGACGCAATACTCTTTGGAAATATTGTAAAGATTCATAGTCTTCCATATCAGCTGTTGCTAATATAGGTTCTAAGAAATGAGCATCTACATAATAAATTCCGTCTTCAACAGTAATTTCAAATGAACGATTATCTTTTTCAACAACTCTATTAACTAACATTGGGTCTGCTTCGTACTCAATAATTGGTGGTAATGTATTTAATTTAGCACCAATAGCTTGTACTAATTCTTTTGTACCCATAGTTGTTACAGCAGAAATTGTAAAGAACTCATATCCTTGTTCTTCTATAAAAGCCTTAAATTCATTTATTTGTTCTTCAGTAGCCATATCTGCTTTATTAGCAACTACTATTTGAGGTCTTTGAGCCAATTCTTCACTAAATTTTTCTAATTCGTTATTAATAGCTTTAAAGTCATCTATAGGATTTCTACCTTCAACGCCAGAAACATCTACAACATGTACAATTAATCTACATCTGTCAACATGTCTTAAAAAATCATGTCCTAGTCCTATACCGTCACTAGCACCTTCAATTAACCCTGGAATATCAGCCATAACAAAACTGCTACCTTCAGATAATTTTACAACACCTAAAACAGGAGTTAAAGTTGTAAAATGATAGTTAGCGATTTTAGGTTTAGCTGCACTAACAACGCTAATTAAAGTTGATTTACCAACATTTGGAAAACCTACTAATCCAACATCTGCAAGCAGTTTTAATTCTAAATCTAATTCAAAACTTTCTCCAGGAGTACCGGGTTTAGCAAATCTAGGGATTTGTCTTGTAGGAGTAGCAAAATGTTGGTTTCCTGCTCCACCTTTACCACCTTTTGCAACAACTACAGGTTCATTAGATGAAATATCCGCATAAATTCTTCCTGTTTCAGGGTCTTTTAACAAAGTACCTCTAGGAACTTTTATAACTAAATCCTCACCACTTTTACCTGAGCATCTTTTACCACTACCATTTTGGCCATTTTGAGCCACAAATTTTCTTTTATATCTAAAATCTACTAAAGTGGACATATTGTCATCAACAACAAAAACAATATCTCCACCTCTGCCACCGTCTCCACCGTCTGGACCACCAGCAGCTACATATTTTTCTCTATGGAAAGAAACAGCACCGTTTCCTCCATCACCAGCTTTAATAGTTATTCTAGCTTTATCTATAAACATACTTTTACCACCATTTCTCCACATAATTTTATAAAATTAATATATATGTGGTTATATATTAATTATTTTTTGAAAAAACTTGATTAAAATTAATAGTAAAATTTGGTGCTTAGTAAAATACCCTTAAATTGATACTTTATTAAACATCAAATTAATAACAAAAAGCGTGCATAATAGCACGCTTTTTAGTTTGTTATCAACTATTGAGCAGCGTAAACGCTTACTTTTTTGCGGTCACGACCAACGCGTTCAAATCTTACAACACCGTCGATTTTAGCAAATAATGTATCGTCAGAACCACGACCAACATTTTCGCCTGGGTGAATGTGAGTACCACGTTGTCTTACTAAGATGTTACCAGCTAAAACGAATTGACCGTCAGCACGTTTTGCACCTAATCTTTTAGATTCAGAGTCACGTCCGTTTTTAGTAGAACCAACACCTTTTTTATGAGCAAAAAATTGCATACTTAACTTTAACATACTTACACCTCCGAAATTGTGAGTTTAATTGTTCCATGATAATCTTCTGATAATAACTTCAAGTGCATATAAAACGCTTGTAAAAAGGCAACAGCACAGCTATTATCACCATCAGGTAATGAAAGTTTAATTTCATTATCTAAAACTACAACATCAGCATCAACTTTTAGAATTTCTGTAATTCCATTAGCTGTGCATTGCAAAGCTGATGTCACACTAGCACATACAATGTCTTGTCCAAAATCGGCAAAACCTGCATGTCCTGAAACTGAGAATCCTTTATAAACACCATTTTGTTTATAAAACACTGCATTAATCATATTAATTAAGCGTTGATAGATTCAATTCTTACTTTAGTGTAAGCTTGTCTGTGACCCATTTTACGAGAAGAAGATTTTTTAGGTTTGTAAGTAAATACAGTGATTTTTTTACCTTTACCGTTTTTAACAACTGTAGCTTTTACTGTTGCATTTTCAACGTAAGGAGCACCAACAACCATACCATCTTCTTTAGCGATAGCAACAACTTTATCAAAGTTTACTTCTGCATTTTCTTCAACATTTAATTTTTCGATGAAGATTTCATCGCCTTCGTTTACACGATATTGTTTTCCACCTGTTTCAATTACTGCGTACATTCTATAAGGCACCTGCCTTTTCTATAATCTCGCTATGTTCTAAGGTGTTATACAATAAAAAATTGCATAACTTTAAAACCCGACATATGCGGCAAGATAATTTTATCATAAATGCAATTTTAAGTCAACATTTTTATGATATCAAAATCGTATAATTTGTTTTAACTAAATTACACCATTTTAGACATATCGTACATACCAGGCATTTTATCTTTTAAAAAGATAGCAGCATTAATACTACCAACAGCAAAAATTTCTTTACTCATAGCTTGATGTTTTAAAGAAATGATTTCATCATGGCCTGCAAATATAACTTCGTGTTCACCAACAATAGTTCCACCTCTTACAGCATGAATACCTATTTCGTTCTTATCTCTTTTAACTCTCTTTGAATGTCTATCATAAGTATAATTTAAACTATTATCCATAGTTTCATTAATAGCATCTGCAATCATTAAAGCTGTTCCACTTGGTGCATCTATTTTTTGATTATGGTGTTTTTCAATAATTTCAATATCAAATTGACCACCTAATATTTCAGTAGCTTTTTTTGCTAAGTTTACTAATAAATTAACACCCAATGACATATTAAAAGAGAAGAAAATAGGAATTTGTTTAGAACATTCATTTATATATTCTATTTGTTCTTTAGAAAATCCAGTAGTTGCCAAAACAACTGGTGTATTTGTTTTTATTGCATAATCCATTAAATCGTTTAATAGATCAGGATTTGAAAAATCAATTATAACATCTGCTTTACCGTCAAATTCGCTTGGTTTTGCGTAAATTGGAAAATCACTATATGTTTGTGTATATTTATCAAATCCAGCAACAACTAAACAATCATCTCTCTCGTCAATACATCTGCTTATAACTTTACCCATTTTACCATTTGCGCCACTTAATATAATCTTAGTCATTTTCTTTCACTTCCTAAATCAAATAATTTAATAAAAAGGGCAGAAAAATCTGCCCTTTAATACTTGTATACTATTTTACTTCAATACCTGTATTAATTAATGTGTTTTTTAAAGTTTCAATATTAGCATCTGTCATTCTGTATAAAGGCATACGACATTCACCAACATTCATACCCATCAAATTCATAGCTTCTTTAACAGGTATAGGATTTACATCAATAAATAAATCATTACATAAAGGTAATAAATCTAATTGTAACTTCATACTTTCTTTAACTTTACCATCAAAATATAGTTGGCAAATATCATGAGTTTCTTTTGGTAAAACATTTGATAAAACAGAAATAACACCAATACAACCCAAAGATAACATAGGAACAATTTGATCATCGTTACCAGAATAAACATCTAAATTATCACCACATAAATGTCTAATCTTAGCAACTTGAGAAATATTACCACTAGCTTCCTTAACAGCTACTATATTAGGAACTTTTGACAATTCATAACAAGTTTCTGGTGTAATATTAACGCCTGTTCTACTAGCTACAGAATATACAATAATAGGTAAATTTACACTTTCAGCTACCATTGTATAGTGTTTAATAAGACCTCTTTGAGAAGTTTTATTATAGTAAGGAGTAACTAATAATAAACCATCAGCACCTAAAGCTTCTGCTTCTTTAGATAATTTGATACAGTAATTTGTATCATTACTACCAGTACCAGCAATTACAGGCACTCTTTTATTAGTATGCTCAACAGCAAACTTAATAACAGCACTGTGTTCATCATGGTCTAAAGTTGAAGATTCTCCAGTAGTACCACATATAATAATAGCATCTGTGTGATTTTCTATTTGAAAATCAATAAGTTCACCTAATTTTTCATAGTTAACAGACATATCCTCATTCATAGGAGTAACAATTGCCACGCCTGCACCAGTAAAAATTCTGTTTTTCATTAAAAAATTCCTCCAATAATTAATTTAATAATGTATATTATTAAATTTTAATAATTAGTCCATAAAGCCTTGTGCTGTAAGTAATTCTGCTAATAAAACAGCTCCACCAGCAGCACCTCTTAATGTGTTGTGTGACATACAAACAAATTTATAATCATATTGTGTATCTTCTCTTAATCTACCAATTGATACTGCCATACCATTTTCAAGTTCTCTAGCAGTTTTGATTTGTGGTTGATTATCTTCTTCAAAATAATGTAGGAATTGTTTTGGTGCACTTGGTAAATTTAATCTTTGTGCTTCACCAGCAAAATTATTCCATTTTTCTTTTATTTCTTCTACGCTTGGTTTTTTATCAAAAGAAACGAAAACTGCAGCTGTATGACCATCACTTACTGGAACTCTGAAACATTGAGTTGTAATAGCTGGAGTTGTTGCGTCTACAATTTCATCGCCTTCAACTTTACCCCATAATTTTAATGGTTCTTTTTCAGATTTTTCTTCTTCTCCACCAATGAATGGGATTAGATTATCAACCATTTCTGGCCATGTTTCAAAAGTTTTTCCAGCACCTGATATAGCTTGATATGTACATGCTAAAACTTTAGTAATACCATATTCCATTAAAGGATGTAAAGCAGGAACATAGCTTTGTAATGAACAGTTTGATTTTACAGCTACAAATCCTTTTTTTGTACCTAATCTTTTTCTTTGTGCATCAATAATAGCTGTATGATCAGCATTGATTTCAGGAACAATCATAGGAACATCTTTTGTATGTCTATGCGCAGAGTTGTTTGAAACAACTGGACATTCTGCTTTTGCATAATCTTCTTCTAATTTTTTAATTTCATCTTTTTTCATGTCAACAGCACAGAAAACAAAATCAACTAAACCAGCTATTTTTTCTATATCGCTAGTTGCATCAAAAACAACCATATTTTTCATATTTTCTGGCATAGGTGTTTTCATAGCCCATCTATTGCCAACAGCTTCTTCATAAGTTTTTCCAGCACTTCTTGAAGATGCTGCTAAAGCTTTTACTTCAAACCAAGGATGATTTTCAAGTAAACTAGCAAATCTTTGACCTACCATGCCTGTTGCCCCAATTATACCTACATTATATTTTTTCATACTACTAAACCTCCCATTTTTACAAACCAACTTCTACACCTATAAAATAATATTTTTATAAAAATGCAAAAAACCGGTTGAAAACCGGTTCATCTTATTATATAATAGAAAAGTTCACGACACATATATGCAAATAAAAGACTATTTTATACATTTAATGCAAATAGGCCGGTAGCTCTCCATCTCTACAAAAAGATGACAATTTCATGCTTATTAAACATGAAATCAGGATAATATTCTCGCTAAAACTTCTTAAAAATAAGAACAAATATTTCCTTCGGCAAATTTCCCTTTCTCATAAACATCAAACGGCTAGCGAAACCTATTTTATGACACTCTTTAAATTTGCGACCTCTATCCGATTACTCATTATGCACTTATAATATCATCTTATAAAGAGTATGTCAACCATTTTAAACATTTATTTTTTATACTTTAAAACAGTTATAGAAATTTTTTCACAAAGCTGTTATAATCTATATTATGTGTCTTTTATTATAAATGTTACTTATAAAGGAGTATAAACTTATGAAAACTCATGATTTTTTCTATGAACTTCCAGAAGAACTTATAGCACAAACTCCAATTGAACCAAGAGATCATTCTAGATTACTATACTGTAATAAAGAAACAGGCGAAGTTTGTGATAAACATTTTTACGATATTATAGATTATTTAAATGAAGGTGACTTATTAGTAGTAAACAATTCTAGAGTTTTACCTGCTAGATTATACGGAAAAAAACTAGAAACAGGTTCTAATATGGAACTATTATTACTAGAACAAAAAGGCACTTTATTATGGGAAACTCTAGTTAAACCTGGTAAAAAAGCAAAAGTTGGTGCAAAATTTTCTTTTGGTGACGGACTTTTGATAGGTGAAATTGTTGAAGTTAAAGATGATGGTAACAGACTAATTAAATTTGAATGTGAAGATAATTTTTTCACAACACTAGATAAGATAGGACAAATGCCTTTACCACCATATATAACAGAAAAATTAGAAGATAAAGAAAGATATCAAACAGTATATTCTAAAGAAATAGGGTCTTCTGCTGCACCTACAGCTGGTTTACATTTTACAGACGAACTTATGCAAAAAATTAAAGATAAAGGTGTAAATATAGCAGAAGTTACACTACATGTTGGTTTAGGTACATTTAGACCAGTAAAGGCTGATGAAATAACAGAACATAAAATGCATTCAGAACATTATTTTATGTCACAAGAGACAGCTGATATGATAAACGAAACAAAAAAAAGAGGTAATAAAGTTATTGCTGTAGGTACAACTTCTTGCAGAACTTTAGAAAGCGTTGCAACATTTAATGATGGTCAAATAGTTGCAGGAGAAGGTTATACTGATATCTTTATTTATCCAGGGTATAAATTCAAAGTATTAGATGGTTTAATCACTAATTTCCATTTACCAGAAAGTACATTAATTATGTTAGTTAGTGCTTTTTATGGTTATGAAAATACAATGAAAGCATATAAATATGCTGTAGAAAATAAATACCGATTTTTCAGTTTTGGAGATGCAATGATATTAATATAGGAGGTTTTTAATGTATACTTTAATAAAAAAACAAGGAAAAGCAAGACGTGGTGAATTTAAAACAGTTCACGGTACTGTTCAATTACCAGCTTTTATGAATGTAGGTACATCTGCTGCAATCAAAGGTGGTATATCTTCATATGACTTAAATGATGAATTAAAATGTCAAGTTGAATTGTGTAATACATATCACTTACATATAAGACCTGGTGATAAAGTTGTAAAAAAACTTGGTGGTTTACATAAATTTATGGGTTGGAATAAACCTATTTTAACAGATAGTGGAGGATTCCAAGTATTTTCATTAGCAAAACTTCGTACAATTAAAGAAGAAGGTGTGTATTTTAGTTCACATGTTGATGGTCGCAAAATTTTTATGGGACCTGAAGAAAGTATGCAAATCCAATCAAATTTAGGTTCAACAATTGCAATGGCTTTTGATGAATGTGTAGAAAACCCATCTACTTTGGAATATGCAACACAATCATGTGCTAGAACTGTTCGTTGGTTAAAAAGATGTAAAGAGGAAATGGATAGATTAAATAGCTTACCAGATACAATAAACCCACATCAAATGTTATTTGGTATAAATCAAGGTTGTACATTTGATGATTTAAGAATTGCTCACATGAAAGAAATTGCAAAACTTGATTTAGATGGATACGCAATAGGCGGTTTAGCTGTTGGTGAACCAGCACACGAAATGTATAGAATAATAGATTCAGTTGAACCATATATGCCAGCTGATAAACCTAGATACTTAATGGGTGTAGGTACTCCTTGTAACATAATAGAAGCTGTTAGTCGAGGAGTAGATTTATTTGACTGTGTAATGCCTAGCCGTAATGCAAGACATGGACATTTAAATACTTGGAGTGGTATTAGAAATATAATGAATGCAAAATACGAATTAGATGATTCTCCTATTGACGAAGAATGTGATTGTCCTACTTGTAGAAAACATTCAAGAGCTTACTTACGCCACTTATTCAAATCACATGAATTGTTAGCTATGCGTTTAGCTGTTATGCATAACTTATATTTCTATAACACACTTATGGAAAAAATTAGAAAAGCTATTGAAGAAGATAAATTTGATGAGTTTAAAGAAAAATATGTACCTTTACTAGATAAAAGAATTTAATTTATGAAAAAGGATTTTTTACTATGAGCTTTTTTGACATTATTTTAATAGGCATAAGTCTTGCTATGGACGCTGTATGTGTTTCTGTTTCAAACGGAATTAGTATGAAAGGAAATAAAATAAAGTTAGCAACTATAACATCTATCACATTTGGTATTTTTCAAGGAATTATGCCACTAATTGGTTTTTTTGCAGGTAGTTTATTTATAGATGCTTTCTCTAAATATAGTGTATATATTGTAGCTATAATCTTTTTAATACTTGGAGTTAAAATGATTTATGATGGTTTTAATGAAAAAGATGAAGATGAAACAATTACCAAAATAAGCTTTGGTATATTGATGATACAAGGTATAGCAACAAGTATAGATGCTTTGGCTGTTGGCGTAGGATTTTGTGCTATTAAAGTTAACATTGTTACCTGCAGTTTAATAATTTGTTTTACTACTATTGTAATGACATTTATAGCATTCCTATTAGGAAAAAAAATAAGAAAAGTTTTAAATAATAATGCTGAAATTTTTGCAGGAATACTCTTATTACTTATAGCTTTAAAAACATTAATATTTAATTTTATATAAAAAAAAACAACGCAATTACTTGCGTTGTTTTTTTATTTATCCTTTTAAAAAAGCATGTAAATCTGACATATTATTATAATACATATCGTTAACCATAGTATTGTTTTCAAACTTCACATTATTAGTGTCATAATTTTTACTTGTAGGAATTTTCAACACAACTTCTGTGCCTTGTTGAAAGTTAGACTCTATACAAATTTCACCATTTAAAGCCTTGACTATCTCATTAACAATATATAAACCTATACCTGCTGAAGACTTAGAATAAGATTCGTTTGTAACTTTTTCTAACATCTCTGCTGTCATTCCAGTTCCATTATCTTTGACTGATATAATACATTTATCATCTTCTTCATCAACTGTAATATATATATTTCCATCTTCTTTTATTGCTTTTAGAGAGTTATTTATTAAATTAAAAATAACTGCTGACAGCCATTGTAAATCAATATTTATAAAAACTAATTTATCAATTTTACTTTGAAAGAAAATAATTTTTTTATCTAAAATTTTATTAGATATATCAACAATTTGCCTTAATTCTTTTTGAACACAAATGATACTTTTTTTTGAATTGTTTATTTGATTATTTTTTATCTTTATATATAAATCCATATTACTGGTATTTTTTATCATATTGTAACAATTAGATGATAATGTTTGAAATATTTCATCTAGTTGCTCTTTTTCATTTTCACCTAAATATTCTCTAATATATTCTATTCCATTATACAGAGAAAAAACATTTTGATTGTATACTTTTAAAAATTCTAATAAAGTGTTATTTTCACAAAGTTCTATTTTTTCATGTTAAAGTCCTTTTTTATAAAATTATTCTATAAATAACACTACTATTATATGTTTTTTAAGTTAAAAAGTAAATAGAAAAATAATTCCATTTTTTAAGTATTAAAATTATACAATTTATACAACATTAATTAAAACGCATATTGTTTACATTAATTTTATAATTATTTTCATAAAAATATAGTTAAATTTTTATCAAAGTCTTGTATTATTTTTAAAATTGGTATAAAATATAATAGTAAAAAAATATTGGAGGTTTTCAATTATGGCAGTTAAAGTAGCTATTAACGGTTTTGGCCGTATTGGTCGTCTAGCTTTTAGACAAATGTTTGGCGCAGAAGGATATGAAGTTGTTGCAATCAACGACTTAACAGCTCCTAAAATGCTTGCACATTTATTAAAATACGATTCAGCACAAGGCAGATATGCTCTAGCTGATAAAGTAGAAGCTAAAGAATCTTCTATCGTAGTAGACGGCAAAGAAATCAAAATTTACTCAGAAGCTGATGCTTCTAAATTAACTTGGGGTGAAGTAGACGTAGAAGTTGTATTAGAATGTACAGGTTTCTACTGCTCTAAAGCTAAATCTCAAGCTCACATCGATGCAGGTGCTAAAAAAGTTGTTATTTCTGCTCCAGCAGGTAACGATCTAAAAACAATCGTTTACAGCGTAAACGAAGGTACATTAACAGCTGAAGATACAATCATTTCTGCTGCTTCTTGTACAACAAACTGCTTAGCTCCTATGGCTAACGCTTTAAACAAATATGCACCAATCAAATCTGGTATCATGTCAACAATCCATGCTTACACAGGTGACCAAATGATCTTAGACGGTCCTCACAGAAAAGGTGACTTAAGAAGAGCTAGAGCTGGCGCTGTAAACATCGTTCCTAACTCAACAGGTGCTGCTAAAGCTATCGGTTTAGTTATTCCAGAATTAAACGGTAAATTAATCGGTTCTGCACAACGTGTTCCAGTTCCAACAGGTTCTACAACAATCTTAGTTGCAGTTGTTGAAGGTAAAGACGTAACAGTTGAAGGTATCAATGCTGCAATGAAAGCTGCTGCTTCTGATTCTTTCGGTTACACAGAAGAAGAATTAGTATCTTCTGATATCGTTGGTATCACATATGGTTCATTA
Source organism: Oscillospiraceae bacterium (assembly GCA_017887325.1). Classification (GTDB taxonomy): domain Bacteria; phylum Bacillota; class Clostridia; order Oscillospirales; family Ruminococcaceae; genus Massiliimalia. Next base: position 45,568 of record JAGHIE010000012.1, read on the forward strand.
TTTGATGCTACTCAAACAATGGTATCTAAAGTTGCTGATGATTTATACGAAGTACAAGTTGTTGCTTGGTATGACAATGAAAACTCTTACACAAGCCAAATGGTTCGTACAATCAAACACTTTGCTGAATTATCAAAATAATTTAATTTAAAGTGAATATTTAAAGAGCACTCAATTAAGAGTGCTCTTTTTATTTTATTATTTATTATTTTGTTTCTTTTTACCATACCCTTTTGAACTACTTTGTTGGTTTTTATGTTCAGAATTATTTCCACCTTTATTATTTTGATTATTACTAATCACTTCTTCATTCGATGATAGCATATCAATTTTTTCATTAATTTCTTTCATTGAAAGATTTTTAATTTCATCAACTGTAATTTGTGGGTTTAATTCTAGCAATTGAAGATACGCCTTATACTTTCCATAAGATAATCCCAATTCATTTGCTTTTTCTATTTCTTCAATGTTTCCATTTTCACAAGATATATTATTCCTATTTGGAATACATTCTTCTATATTACCCAATATCTCGCTATTTTTTTCCTGGTTTTCACCAACGATAGTAATTGATACATCTTCACTTTTAATACTATTTTCTGAAAAAATAATATTAATTGCATCACTGTAGTTCAGATTAACTATATCTAAAGATTTAGCCAATTGTTTATCATTATACTCATTTACTCCTACAACTTTATCAAATCTATTAATTAAAAGTTCTATAGAAGACTCTGAATCAATACTTATTGCATAAACAGGAGTAAAGTAGAAGTAAGAACTACCTAATATAATAAAACATATCACTATAGCAAACGCTAACTGTCTATTTATTTGGTAAAATATTTTCTTTGACTTATTTTTTTCTTTTAAAATATTATTATAAGTTTTATTTTTCAATTCTTCTGTAGCTTTTATTTCATTAAAAGCATTTTTTATTTTACCATTCATAGTCCTCACCTCCTATTTTTTCTTTTAAAATCTTTTTAGCTCGTGTAAGTAGAGTATAAACTGTATTTACATTTTTATTTAATATTTTACTTATTTCAGATGCTTGGTATCCTTCATAATAATATAAATATACAACATTTTTATATTTTTCAGGTAATGATAACACAGCTTCTAAAACAAATTTATTATCTAATGACAAATCTTCTCCACTTTCTTTTTCTAAATAAGTTTCTATTGATATTGTTTTACTTCTAAAAAAACTTTTTAAATAATCTTTACAAGCATTTATTGTAACTCTAATTATCCAAGCTTTTTCATGATTTTTATTTTCGAATTTTATATCATTTTGCAGATATTTAATAAATACATTTTGAAAAATATCTTCTGTATCAGTTTCATTTTTTAAATGAACCATGCAAAGTCTTTTTACCATATCTGAATATAATTCTATAGCTTGGGCTAATTCTTTTTCACTTCGCACAATTCATCACCTCTAATCAATAATTACCTATTCTTTCCTTTGCCTCTATTATCACATATTCCATCGCTATTGTCATCTACAAAATTAGTACCTTTGTTTTGTCCTTGTCCGTTTCGAAGTCCTGTGCCTTTGTTATCGCAAATTCCGTCGCCGTTTTCATCTACAAAATTTACTCCTTTATTTTGTCCTTGTCCGTTTCCAAGTCCTGTACCTTTGTTATCGCAAATTCCGTCGCCGTTTTCATCTACAAAATTTACTCCTTTATTTTGTCCTTGTCCATTTCCAAGTCCCGTACCTTTGTTATCGCAAACTCCGTCACCGTCTTCGTCTATAAAATTTGTTCCTTTGTTTTGTCCTTGTCCATTTCCAAGTCCTGTACCTTTGTTATCACAAATTCCGTCGTCATTGTCATCTACAAAATTAGTACCAATTGTTTGATTTTGCCCTCTAGAAGTTTTTCCTTTTGACATAGCATTAACTGACACTATTGCAGATGTAGCTAAAACTCCTATTAAAATAACTGTAAAAATTTTTTTCATATTAATTACCACCTTTCTTTAAGTCTTCTTATCGACTTCATATATAATACGATTGAAAAATAACTTTTCATTCAAAAATAAAAAATATTTTAAAATAAAAATGCAAGTACAAAATTATTTGTACTTGCATTTTTATTATGCACTAGTTTTTTCAAACTGGCTGTTATATAGATTATAATAAAATCCTTGTTGTTCCATTAATTCATTATGATTACCTTGCTCTATAATATTACCATCTTTCATAACTAAAATTAAATCAGCATTTTTTATAGTAGATAATCTATGAGCAATAATAAAACTTGTTCTACCTTTCATTAAGTTATCCATTGCTTCTTGAATTTTAATTTCTGTTCTTGTGTCTACTGAACTTGTAGCTTCATCTAAAATCAAAATTTTAGGATCTGCCAAAATTGCTCTAGCTATTGTTAATAATTGTTTTTGTCCTTGTGATATATTTGTAGCTTCTTCATTTAGTTCCATATTGTATCCATCTGGTAACGCTTTTACAAAGCTATGAACTTTGGCAGCTTTTGATGCTTGTATAATTTCTTCATCAGTTGCATCTAGTTTTCCATACTTAATATTGTCTTTAATTGTTCCGTTAAACAACCAAGTGTCTTGTAAAACCATACCAAAAGCTTCCCTTAACTGACTTCTATCAAAGTCTTTTACATTATATCCGTCAACTAAAATTTCACCACTTGTTACATCATAAAAACGCATTAACAATTTTATCATAGTAGTTTTTCCAGCACCAGTTGGTCCAACAATAGCAATCTTTTGACCTTGTTTTACTTTAGCACTAAAATCTTTAATTATTATTTTATCATAATTATAACCAAATGAAACATTTTTAAATTCAACATTACCTATAATATCATTTGAAGTTGCAGGAGAATAAGTTTCTTTTCCATTGATAATTTCTTTTTTAACTTTTGGATTTCTAGCTTTTTGTTCTTCTTCTTCCTCAGCTAAAAATTCAAATACTCTTTCAGCTGCTGCTGCAGTTGATTGTAACATATTAGCTACTTGTGCTACTTGAGCAATAGGTTGATTAAATTGTCTTACATATTGAATAAATGATTGGATATCCCCTACTTTTATAGTACCATTTATTGCTAAATAACCACCAACAATAGCAACCATAACATATCCTAAATTACCTACAAAGTTCATAATAGGCATCATCATACCTGATAAAAATTGAGATTTCCAAGCACAACTATATAACTTTTCATTACATTCATTAAAATCATCGATAACTTGATTTTCATTATTAAAAGCTTTAACAATATTGTGACCACTATAAACTTCTTCTACTTGACCATTAACTTCCCCTAAAAATTCTTGTTGTTGTTTAAAGAATTTTTGAGATTTTTTTACAGTTAAAGAAATTAAAATCATTGATAATGGTAAAATCAAAAGAGTAATTATAGCCATTATCCAGCTTATAGAAAACATCATTATTAATACACCTATTACTGTAGTAATAGCAGTAATAACTTGTGTCATACTTTGGTTTAAACTTTGGCTTAAAGTATCAATATCATTTGTAACTCTTGATAAAATTTCACCATAAGGTCTGCCATCAAAATATTTCATTGGCATTTTAGATATTTTTTCTGATATTTGTTTACGCATATTATATGCTACTTTTTGAGTTATATTTGTTGTTATTATACCTTGTATAAATGAGAAAACTGCACTTATAACATACAAAGTTAATAAAAACAATAATATACCTGCTATTTTATCAAAATCTATACCACTACCTGCTCCAGTAACTTTCGACATAAGTCCTTCAAAAATTTCTGTTGTAGCATTACCTAATATTTTAGGTCCAACTATTGAAAAAGTGGCACTGCCTATTGCAAAAACTACAACTATTAAGAAACCTATCCAATATTTGCTTAAATATTTTATAAGTTTACTCATAGTACCTTTAAAGTTTTTGGCTTTTTCACCAACCATATTAGGTCCGTGACCCATAGGACCTCTTGGTCCTCCTTTAAATCCTTTTTTACTCATCGCCTAATTCCTCCTGTGATAATTGAGATAGTGCAATTTGTTTATATACTTCACAAGATTTTAGCAACTCACTATGTGTTCCTTTTCCTACAATTTTTCCTTCATCTAATACAATAATTTGTTCTGCATGTAAAATTGTACTAATTCTTTGTGCAACAATAATAACTGTAGAATTTTCAGTATTTTCTTTCAATGCATTTCTTAAGGTTAAATCTGTTTTATAGTCTAATGCTGAAAAACTATCATCAAAGATATAAATGCTTGGTTTTTTAGCAATAGCTCTAGCTATTGACAATCTTTGTTTTTGACCACCTGAAACATTTTTACCACCTTGAGAAATTTCACTTTGTACGCCATATTCTTTTTGATCTATGAACTCTTTAGATTGTGATATTTCAATAGCTTTTTGCATATCTTCATCAGATATATTTGTATCACCATATTTTAAATTACTTTCAATAGTACCTGAGAATAATATTCCTTTTTGTGGTACATAACCAATCTTTTCTCTTAAATCATGTTGTGATAAATCTCTAATATCAACATTATCTATTGTAATACTTCCTTCAGTAACATCATAAAATCTAGGAATTAAATTTACTAATGTTGATTTACCACAACCAGTTGCACCTATAATAGCAGTTGTTTCACCACAATTTGCTTTAAATGATATATTACTTAAAACACTTTCCTCAGCATTTGGATAAGCAAAAGAAACATTATTAAATTCTACAACACCTTTAGAGTTTTCTGGTAATGATTTAACATTTTCTTTATCTTTGATAGCAGTTTTTGATGTTAAAATTTCATCAATTCTTGTCATAGAAACAGCAGCACGAGGTAACATAACTGATATCATAGAAATCATTAAAAATGACATAATAATTTGCATTGTATATTGTATAAACGCCATTAAATCCCCAACTTGCATAGCACCTGATTCAATACTATGTGAACCATTCCATACTATTAAAATTGTAATACCATTCATAACAAACATCATTAAAGGCATCATACAAGTCATAACTCTGTTTACAAATAAAGTTGTTTTTGTCAAATCTTTATTTGCTTTATCAAATCTTTTTTCTTCATATTTATCTGTACCAAAAGCTCTTATTACTGGTACACCTATTAATATTTCTCTTGTTACTAAATTAAGTTTATCTATTAATTTTTGAAGTATTTTGAACTTAGGCATAACAACAACAAATAAAAACATTACAATAAGCATAATAATTCCTAATGCAACGCCTATAATCCATGCCATTTCATGGTTTGTTCCTAAAACTTTTATAACACCACCAATACCTAAAATTGGTGCGTAGAAAACTATTCTTATAACCATTACCATCAACATTTGAATTTGTTGAACATCGTTTGTACTTCTTGTTATCAAACTAGCAGTTGAAAAATGGTCAAACTCTGTATTTGAGAAAGAAACAACTTTTTTAAATACACCTTTTCTCAAATTTCTTCCCAAACCAGCAGCAATTCTTGATGCTAAAAATCCAACAATTATGCTTACTACCATACTTAACAATGCTAATAAAATCATTTTTGCACCTGTAGATAGCATATATCTATTTTGAATTTTATCTGTATCTACACCAACTTTTTCATATTCTGTTTTAGTGTATTGTATAGCACTTTGTTCTAAAATACTATCAGGCATTTTTTGAAGTTTTTCTTCAAATTTAGCAGCAAACTGATCTACATATTCTTTAGGTAAATATTTTAACATATCTAATGTATTTAGATTATCTGTATTAATATTTTGTGCAGAAAGTTGTGCTTTTAATTGTTCATTCATTTTATCTAACTCATCATTAGGCATTTCTAATGATGTTACAATCATCATTGGCATTTTAAATATATCTGTCAATTTTTCTTGATTATCTAAATTTATTAATTCATAAAGATCACCAACAAAATTTTCATCATTTAGTATTTCATATTTTTCGCTATATTCTTTTAATTCATTTTTATTCAACTTATCTTTTTGAATAAGATTATAATTTGATAAAACCTCTTCTTTATCAGATTCATTCATAAACAATAATAAATTGTCCATATCATTTTTAGTTATTACACTAGGCACGCCTTCTTCAATACCACCATATTGAATACCAACGTTAACTATATTAGAGGTATATTGTGGCAATGAAAGTTCACACATTGCTTGAACAACTAATAATGCTATTGTTATTATTAATGGTATTATAAAAGGCTTCATATGTTTACATATTTTAAACATTATTATTCATCTCCCTTCAAAAATTTATCATTATAACTTTTAGCGAAAGATATGTTTATTTTGTTTAATAATCTTTTTAACACTATCTTTTCATCTTTTTCTAAAATAGAGTCTAAATGTTCTTCTAATTCTTCCTCTATTTTTTCAAATTTACACAAAACTTTTTGTCCTTCATCAGTTAATGTTATAACTGTTTTTCTTAAGTCATTTTTATCCTGTTCTTTCTTTATAAAACCTTGTTTTTCCATTCTTTGTATCATCACAGTCAAAGTTGAAGGTTTTATCATTAATATATCAGCCAACTCTTTTTGATTTGCTTTCCCATGCTTTTTTAAGGCCTTTAAAAGTTGTGGCTGTCCTGGATACAAACCTATTTTTTCAAACTTAGGATGTGTAAATTTAAAAACATACTTCATACACTTTGAAAATTCAACAATTATTTTTTCATCTTCCAATTAATATTTTCCTTTCTAAGAATATAATAGTTAGCTACCTAATTATTATATTCTTATTGTTTTAAATATCAATAGCATTCATAATTATTTTACATTCATTGTTATTTGTTATAATACATTAATATTTTTAAATATTATTATGTTAATTGTTCACATATAAAAAGAGAGTATATAAAATACATTTTATATACTCTCTTTTTATTAATAATATTGCCCTAAAATATTTTCTGCAACTTCTTTTCTTGTTATTCTGTTATCCATAGCAGTTTTTTCTATGTATCTATGTGCTTGTGATTCTGTCATACCCTTTTGTTCTATCAGAAAACATTTAGCTTTATCGATACATCTTATTTCTTCTATTTTATTCTGAAGTTTTACATTCTGTTGTTGCAATCCAACAATTCTTCTTCTAGAAGCAACAGCCAACTTTACTGTTTGGTAAAACACTGCTCTATTTATAGGCTTACCCATAACAAGTACTCCAAAATTTTCAACTTTTGCAGATAAATCATCTACTATTTCATTTTTAGCTATTAATATAACACTAGCACAAGTAATCTCAGTTAAAGAAATACATAAATCTACACCGAACTCATCACTTAAAGGGCTATTTATAATAATTATACTAAAATCTGATTGATTAGTTACTCTCCTAGCTTCAGTTCCGTTTGATACTGATTGAATATTTTGATAACCATTAGACTTTAACAGCATGGTTAACAAGTCAATTGATTTTTGTGTACTAGAAACAACTAAAACTTTATCCATACTGCACCGTCCTTTCGTTAACTAAATAAAATTAAATTTTAGTAAAATATTGATTTTCTTCAAAACTCCACTTATCAATTTGACTCTTATACAAATTATACTCATTACTTTTTTCATTTAAATATGCATTCAATAAATCTTCATGAATCACAGATTTTACAAAATCACTATTTTTAGCATATTGTATTGCTTGACCTAAATTTTCAGGTATTTTATCATATTCTTTTGATATTTCATCTTCAATATTTAATAAATTAATATCTGTTGATTTTGGCAATTTTAGTCCTTTTTCTATACCTTCTAAACCTGCATAAATTAACAAAGCATATGCTAAATAAGGATTGCAAGAAGGGTCTGCTGAACGCAATTCCATTCTAGCATTTTCCTCTGTAGCCGAAGGAATTCTGATTAATGGACTACAATTTTTATGTGACCATGTTATATATTTTGGTGCTTCAAAAGCTCCAAATCTATTATATGAATTTGTAATTGGATTTAAAAACACAGTTATTTCTTTTATTCTATTTAAAATACCAGCTACAAAACTATCAGCTTCTTTAGAATGATTATCATCATTAGAAGTAAATATGTTACAACCATTTTTAATCAAAGAAATATTTATATGCAAACCACTTCCACTTTGATTATTATATGGTTTAGGCATAAAACTAGCAAATAAACCATTTGTAGATGCAATAGTTCTTGCCACAGTTTTAAAAGTTATCAAATCATCAGCAGCTGTCAAAGCATCATTATAGTTAAAATCTATTTCATTTTGTCCATCACCTGATTCATGGTGTGAACTTTGTACAATAGTTCCCATTTCCTCTAAGTTTAGGCAAATTTCTCTCCTTACATTTTCCCCTTTATCCAATGGTGCTACATCTAAATAATCAGCATAATCATGTGGTATTTTAGTTGGTCTTCCCTTTTCATCTTGTTCAAATAAATAAAACTCACATTCTGCCCCTATTTTTGCACAATAACCCATTTCAAACGCTTTTTGAGTAGCTTTTTGTAACACTGTTCTTCCACAAGCTTCAAAAACTCTACCATCAGCATATTTTATATCACAGAAAAATCTAATAACCCTACCTTGTTGAGGTCTCCAAGGTAATATAGCTAATGTTGTTGGGTCTGGATGTAAAAATAATTCTGTTTCACTTATACCTTTATACCCTCTAATATTTGATACATCAAAAGAAACACCTTTTTCAAAAGCTTTAGGCAATTCTCTTGCCATAATAGCTAAATTTTTCATATTTCCAAATATATCACAAAATACTAGTCTTATGAATTTTACATCGTTTTCGTTTACAAATTGCAATACTTCATTAACAGTATTATTCATAATAAATCCCTCCAAACCATAAATTCTGGTTAACTAAAACAATTATACACTATTTTTACTGTTCTATAAAGTATTTTTAAAATTAAAAAACGACTTTTAAAATTAAAAGTCGTTTTTACTATTAATCTATTTTTACTGCTGGATCTTTAAACTCTTTCAATCTTTGATTGTAAGCATCTACAACTGCTTCTTTAAAAGCAATTTGTGGATTTTCTACACCCATTTTTTTAAGTAGAAATTCTGTAAAATAAGGATTTAGAACAAGTATAGGACCTATTACATATGTACCATAGAAATTATTTTTACAAACACCTTCTACTTTGTGCTCTTTATTCATACCCATACCTCTTTCAAGATTTAAGAATGGATATTTTTCTACATCACCATAAGTTTTTGTAAATTGAGTTTGAAATCCTACAATTTCAATATCTTGATATTTACCTAATACCAATCCATTATATCTATGCCACATATCTCTTTTTGCATATAAATCAAAAATACCTAAACCTTCTATTTTAGATCCATCTTCATTTTCTATGTAATTATAAAGAACTTCAACAGCATTACCTGTAAATAAGAAAATTTGATTTTGTTCTATTTTTTCAATGATTTGAGCTTTATGTTCTTTAAGTTTATTTATAACTTTTTCTTGTGCAGACTCACTCATAGGTCCCATATAAACTAAAGCAATATCATCATTTAAAAATTTCAAATCATCATTTAAAGATGTCTTTATAAATTCTGCATCTGGTAGACATTTAGATAAATATTTTATATTACTACTATCTCCAAATAAATTACACAACTCTGGGAATAAAACTTCTATTTTCATATCAATACCTCTTATTTTGACAACATTTCCATTATTTTATTTTTTATTGTAACTGAATAATGATGTGTGTATATATCATGTAATACAAAAATAGTATCAACTTTGTCAATATCTAAAAATTGTGGTGTATCAACTTCTTTTTCACACACAAATATTTTTTCTTCTGGAATACCTGCTAGTAACATTCTAGTTTTCATATCTTTATGTCTTGGTCCACCAGTTATTACTTGTACTATATCATCAGAATTTAAAAATTCAAAGTCTGTATCAAAAAGCCAAGCAACATTCTCACTAGAGTGTTGTGCATCAAAATAGTCATCAAATTCTAAGATAACAGCTTTTTTACCTTCTTGTTGTCTAACAAAGTCCATAACTCTTGAGCAAGCAATTGGATTTTGTCCTTTTGCTAAGTTTGAAATAATTTTTTTACCATTAACAACTACTTCATCAAATCTTGATTCTACAATTTTTATATTTTGTAAAGATTTTTCTATTTGATCACTAGTTAAACCAAATTCTCTTAATAAAGTAATAGCAGTAGCTTCATTATAAATATCAGTTGCATTATTACCTATTAAACGATATTTTTCTCTTTCACCTTTTGAATTAATGATAATGTATTTTTCTTCATAGTTTATTGTATCAACATCATAATCAAATTTTGGTGAACCATAATCACAATTAGGACAATGAGCAACACCTATGTGATTATATCTAATATATTCAAAATCTAATTTTGAATTACATTTAGGGCAAGAAACGATATCTTTTATTATGTTATTTGTAGGTGTAGTTTTTGTATCTTTGCTAGAAATCCCAAAATAAACTCTGTCATTATCTTCTGCTAAATGATTACTAATTAAATCTTCACCATTTAATATTAACTTACTTGTTTTTGGAATTTGTTTATTTAAAATTGAAACAATAAAATCAGAATGAGCATTTCTTTTATATGAATCCCTAAATAAGTTTGTGCAAACTAAAAAATTAGGTTGTACATAAGGTAATATATAAGGAGTCATTCTTTCATCTATTTCTAAAACTTCTATATCTTTAGTAGCTTTACCGGATAGAGTTGATTGAGCCATTAAAGCGGCTGCAATACCAGCATCTATATTACCACCAAATTTATTACCACCAACATTATATCCATTGTCAGTTAATATATCGTTTATTAAGTTTGATACAGTTGTTTTACCATTAGTACCTGTAACACCAATAATAGTTTTTGGTTTTTCTATTTGTGCTAGAAAGTCAGGACACATTTTTAATGCTATATTTCCTGGCAAATGAGTTGCATTTTTACCAATTAATTTTAATGATCTTGTCAAAAACTTCATTGACCATAATGTAAAATAAAATCTTAATGTTTTTTTATTTTCTTTCATTTTTATATCCCTTTACTTTTTATAGAATTATCCTTTTAATTATATCATACTAAAACAAAAAAATCCATTTAAAGATGTAATAATTAACAATGTTTATATTTTTCTACATCATTCCATTTTACTGTAAACCCTGCTCCATGTGAGCAAAATACAGAATCTGGTGTATTTTCTAAATCTCTTTCTGGATTGTAATCATATTGTTCTATAACTTTTTTCTGATTATGACAATCAAAATAACCTAGAAAATTCAAACTAATATTACCATTACCTTTGGTAAATGATATAAATTCTTTATAATAATTCATAAATGTTGAAACAGGAGCTTTTCCCGAAATAATACATTTATCTTCATACATTTCTGGAGAATTAAATTCGCCATTATATTTTTGTATATCACTTATAACTCTACCTAGTAAATCTTGTGGTACATCTATTTCAAAAGAATAATATGGTTCTAATAATTTTGAGTTAACTCTCATTAATCCTTGTCGTATAGCTCTATAAGTAGCCTCTCTAAAATCTCCACCTTCTGTATGTTTCAAATGAGCTCTACCAGTAACCAAAGTATATTTTACATCATCTAATTCAGCACCTATCAAAACACCTTTATGTTTCTTTTCAAAAATATGTTTTTTTATTAAATTTTGATAATTGCTTGATAATTCATCTAATGAGCACTCACTGCTAAAAGTTATTCCCTCTGAATTTTTATTAGGAGAAATTTTTATATGCACTTCAGCATAATGTCTTAATGGTTCAAAATGCCCATAACCTACGACTTCATCACAAACTGTTTCTTTATATAGTATCTTACATTCTCCAAAAGTTACATCAACATCAAATCTCTCTTTTATAATTTGTGTTAAAATCTCCAGTTGAATTTCTCCCATTATAGAAATATGTATTTCTGATAACTTTTCATTCCATATAATTTTAAGCATTGGGTCTTCTTCTTCTAGTTTTTTTAGATATTGCATCATAGTTTTAGAATGTATTTTTTCATCGTCCCAATTTAATTTTGTTATAAGCATTGGCACTAAATTATAACTTGATTTAGTTATTTCATCTCCTATTGAGTCCCCACAACATACACAACTTAAACCAGTTACAGCACAGATTTCTCCTTTTTTTATTTCTGATACTGTAGTATACTTACCACCATTATATTTTCTTATTTCATTTATTTTTTGAAAACATATTTTATTGTTATCATAATCGAATACTCGTATTTCGTCTTTTATTTTTAAACTGCCATTTTCTACTTTCAAAAATACTTGTCTATTATTTTGACTATCATATTTTATCTTATAACATTTTGCGATAATATTATTGTTGTCATATTGCTTTTCTTTTAACTTTACTAGTATATTTAAAAGCTCATTAACACCTATTCCATTTAAAGCACTACCACTAATACTTATAGATAATTTGTTGTGCAAAAATCCTTCGAATAGATTATTTTCCCAGTTATTAAAATCATAGTTCTCTGATAAAAAAAACTCTAACAAATCATCATCTGTTTCTGCTATTTGCTCTATTTCATCTTCATTAAAATCTTTTTTGTCTGCATAGTAATCAAGATTTACTAATTTATTACTGATGTATTTTTCTATATCAGTAGATACTTTTTTTACATCAGAACCTTCTCTATCTGTTTTATTAATAAAAAATATTTTAGGAATATTATGTTTATCTAAAAGTCTTAATATTGTTTTTGTATGTCCTTGAACTCCTTCAACAGCACTTACAACTACTATCGCATAATCAATGACTTGTAAAATTCTCTCCATCTCTGAACTAAAATCAATATGACCTGGTGAATCAAGTAGATAAAATGATTTATCTTTTATATTAAAATGAGCTTGGTCTGCAAATATTGTTATACCTCTTTGTTTTTCTATAGAGTGTGTATCTAAAAATGTGTTTTGATGATCAACTCTACCACAAGTTCTAATTTCATTTGTCTGATATAAAATTTGTTCTGCCAATGTTGTTTTTCCTGCATCGACATGTGCTAAAATTCCTAAAGTTAAACTCATAACATCTCCTATTATAATTTACAACTTGTTCCAAAATCCCCTATTGAAAAAGTTGTTTTTTCTTCATTGTAATTTATTTTTATAAAATGATTTCTAAAATATTTATTTATTATATCATATACTTCTTGTGGTATATCTAAACATTTTTGTTTGTCTAAAGTTCTAATTGATACTAATTGTCCTGAACACATATCTTTAAGTATTAATAAAAATCCATATGGCTTTAATTCTTGATTTAAAACCATGATATCTTGATATGATACTATTTCCATAAAATCACCCTTTTTATTATACCATATTTTAACTATAAAAAAACGATAATCAAAAGTGATTATCGTTTCTTATTTTATTCTTGAACTTTAAATTCTTCTAAAGCTTTTAATACTTCTTCACTATCATTGCTTATTTGTAAAGAAATAGGTTTTGATAGGTCTAAACTAAATATACCCATAATTGATTTTGCATCTACGATATATCTATCTGATACTAAATCGAAATCTCCATCAAATCTTAATAAAGTATTTGCAAATCTTTTTACTCTGTCAATAGAAGACAAATCAACTTTAATTACTGTCATTTTAAATTACCCCTTTTATATAAAAATTATTTTTACCTATTTAATTATAATGTTTGTGCTCTCTCTTTTATGTTTAAAGAAAAGTTTAAAACTTTTCTTTCATACTCAGAATTCATATAAGGTGATGTTATTATGAAATCTGCAGTAGCTCTATTATTAGCGATTGGAATATCATATACTTGAGCTATTCTAAGTAAAGCTTTAACATCTGGATCATGTGGTTGTGCTGTTAATGGGTCTGAGAAAAATATTATTAGATTAACTTTTCCCTCAACAATTTTAGCACCAATTTGTTGGTCGCCTCCCAAAGGACCACTGTTGTATCCTCTTACTGGCAAATTTGTTCTATCTGTAATCATTCTAGCAGTTGTACCAGTACCACACAAGAAATGATTTTTTAATATATCTTTATGTTTATTACACCACTCTATTAATTCTTCTTTCTTTTTATCATGAGCTATAAGAGCAATATTTTTTTGTTTTTCTATTGTAAGCGTTACGAATTTATTTTCTTCCATTTATTCCCCTCCTATAAATCTTCTCATAAATATTATATACCTTTTACGTAATAAATCAATAAAATTTATTATGAAATAATCATGTCAAAGAACACATAATATGTACACTATAACAAAAACACCAGCAAATATTATTGTTGGTGTTTTCTTTATAATATAAAGCTAATTATATTAGTCTTGTTTCATATTCGCAAAGCATTCACTGCAGTATACAGGTCTGTCTTCTCTTGGTTTGAAAGGAACTTTTGCTTCTGCTCCACAAGAAGCACATGTTGCTGTGAACATTTCTTTTTGAACTCTTGTTGCATTTTTTCTTGCTTGACGACATTCTTTACATCTTTGTGGTTCGTTTTCAAAACCTCTTTCAGCATAAAATTCTTGTTCGCCAGCTGTAAATACGAATTCTTTTCCGCATTCTTTACATGTTAATGTTTTGTCTTGATACATATTTTTATAACCTCACTTGGAATATTATTTTGCCCATAAACGGATTTAAACCGTTACCTTTGTTATTTTTTGAAAACAACGCTCTGTTATTAAGCTACTAGGGCATATTGTTAGCTATTATATTAGCTAATTAATCGTTTAATACCGTTTTCAACTTTCGGCGCACACGTTGCAATGCATTGTCTACAGCCTTTTGAGTTGAGTTAACGAGTGTTGAAATCTCAAAATAACTTTTTCCATCAAGGTAATAAAACAGTACATTTTTTTCAAATTCAGACAATTCCAATTGTATTTTTTCTAAAAGCTCATTGTATAAAACTTTATCCTCATAAATGTTTTCAGGATTTTCCTTATTTGTAAGCAAATCTCCAACATCTATATCTTCATCTAATTTTAAAACACTTTTATCTACAATGGATTTTTTTGTAAAAATTTTATTCAAATAATTCTTAACAGAATTATCTAAACAACGATTAGCATAAGTTTTAAACTTTACATTCTTGGTTTTATCAAATGTATTAACAACATTCAAAAAGGATATCAATATCTCCTGCTGAGCATCTTCAAAATCACACTCTGATAATTTATAGCTTCTCAACTTTATATTTATAACATCAATATATCTTACAATTAAAAGAGCTAATGCTTCATGATTTCCATTTCTATACATTTCCACCAATTTTTCATCAGAAAATCTTTGCATTAAAAATTATATCCTCCAGATTTATTAATCTAGAATTCATAATACAGTTATTTAAACAAATTGTCAAGCTATTTTTTATTATTACACAACTTTTTATTAATTTTCTACAAATTTATACATAATTCGTTGTATCTTGCACTTAATACACAAATTTAGTTTATTTTATATTGTAGAATTTTTTTACTATTTATGATATTATTATATTGATTTTATTTTATGGAGAGTAACTTATGAAAACATTATTAATCGGAATAAATGCAAAGTTTATTCACTCTAATTTGGCTATTCGTTCCATACAAAAATATGCCAAAGAAATAAATAATTTAAATATAGAAATCGCAGAATATACTATAAATCAAAGATGTGAATTCATTTTACAAGAAATATATAAACAAAAACCTGACTTTTTGGGATTTTCATGCTATATTTGGAATTTTGAATTAATTAAAAGATTATGTAATGAAATTAAAAAAATATTACCTAAAACAATTATTTGTTTAGGTGGTCCAGAAGTATCTTTTAATGCAAAGGAAGTTTTGGAAAATACATACGCAGATTTGGTTATTATGGGAGAAGGCGAAGAAGTATTTTCTAACTTAATTTTAAGTATGAATGATACACCAATATTAAAAGAAGAAATATTATCAAATATATTGGGAATTGCTTATAAAATAAATGACAAAATTGCAACAAATAATCAAGCTAACCCACCACAAATGGATGACTTACCATTTGTATATGAAGATATCGAAGATTTAGATCATAAAATCATTTACTACGAAAGCTCAAGAGGTTGTCCATTCCGTTGTCAATATTGTCTGTCAGGTGCTGGAAGCAGAGTAAGAACTTTATCTTTAGACAGAGTTTTCTCTGATTTAAAATTTTTCCTAAATAAAAAAGTTAGACAAGTTAAATTTGTAGACAGAACTTTTAACTTTGATAAAAAATATGCTCTTTCTATTTGGAAGTTTTTACATGAAAATGATAATGGATATACAAACTTTCATTTTGAAATAGCAGCAGAATTATTAGATGATGAAATAATGGATTTTCTAAAAAATGTTAGAAAAGGATTTTTCCAATTTGAAATAGGTGTTCAATCAACTAACCCTAAAACACTAGAACATATTAAACGAATTACAAAAATTGATAAACTAAGAATTATAATAAACAAACTACAACAAGCTAATAATATACACTTGCATTTAGATTTGATTATAGGTTTGCCTTATGAAGATTATAAAACATTTTCAAAATCTTTTGATGATGTATATTCTTTATCACCAGACCAATTACAAGTAGGATTTTTAAAACTTTTAAAAGGTTCTGGCTTATACAATAACAAAGATAAATATGGTATTGTTTGTAGTGAGTATGCACCATATGAGGTTTTATATACTAATGATTTACCTTATAGCGATTTATTAAAATTAAAAGCTTTAGAGGAAATGGTTGAAATTTACTATAATTCTAATAGATTTATCTTACTTGTAAAATACTTGGTTTCTTTATTTGATTCACCATTTAAAATGTTTGAAAGTTTGGCAAATTTCTACACACAAGAAAAATACTATACAATGTCACATACCAATATTGCTTACTATACAATATTATATAAATTTTTCAAATCACTAAATAAAGGTAATGAGTATTTATTTAAGTGGTATGCGAAATTTGATATTTATTCACACGAAAAAGCTAAAAAATTACCTGATTGGTTAGATAATGATTTATCAAAAGACTATAAAAATTTGTGTTATGAATTTTTGGACAATGAAGATAATATAACTAAATATCTACCAGAATATAAGGATTTTGACACAAAACAAATTTATAGACAAGCTCATATAGAAGTTTTTCCTTTTAATCCTATATCAAATGAAAATATAGTTACTCCTATATTATTTAATTACAAAAATTGTGATTTACTTGGAAATGCAAAATACGAAATAATCAAATTATAGAAAGGAGTTAAAATGGATTTTCCTGTTAATCCTAAATTAGACGAACTCAGAGATAAAGCCAATTCACTTGTAGAAAAACCTGGCGTTTATCTTATGAAAGATTCTAACAATAAAATAATATATATTGGTAAAGCCAAAAGATTAAAACATAGAGTTGTAAGCTATTTTAGACATAATAAATCTCACAATGATAAAGTTAAAAAAATGGTTTCATTAGTTGATGATTTTGATTATATTATTGCTAATAGTGAATATGAAGCACTTGTGTTAGAATGTAGCTTAATAAAACAATATTCTCCAAAGTATAATATATTATTAAAAGATGACAAAGGCTATAATTATATTAAAGTAACAAATGAAGATTATCCTAGAATTAAACCAGTAAAGCAAAAATTAAATGATAATTCGACATATTTAGGTCCATATACTAGTTCTGTCAAACAACTAGTTGATGAAGTTAATAAAATTTTTACCTTACCTACATGTAACAAAAAATTTCCTCAAGAATTTAATAAATCAAGACCTTGCTTAAATTATCATATAAAAAATTGCTCTGGTATTTGTTTAGGAAAAACTTCTAAACAAGATTATTCAAATACTATAAATGAGGCTATATCCTATTTAAAACATGGTAGTATCAATTCTATAAAATCACTAGAAGAACAAATGTTAGAAGCTTCAGAAAATTTAGAATTTGAAAGAGCTGCAAAAATTCGTGATAGATTACTAGCTATAAAAAGGATAAATCAAACACAAATTGTGTTACTAGAAAATGATAAAAATCAAGATTTTATTGGTATAGCTCAAATTGATAATGAAGCATATATAGCTATTTTAAAATTTAGAAATGGAAAACTACATGATAAAGATGATTACTTCTTTAATGATTGTTATAGTAAAGAAGAATTAATGGTTGACTTTTTAACACAATATTATAAAAAAGATGGCAATATTCCTAAAAATATTTGTGTTGATACAGGATTTGAAGATATTGAACTTTATGAAAATTATCTTTCTTCTTTAGCTAGTCACAAAGTTACTATTTCTGTTCCTCAAAAAGGTGAAAAGAAAAAAATAATAGAAATGGCACAAAATAATGCTCTTGAGTTGTTATCATTAAAAACTCAAAAAAAATCAAAAGAAATTGTTGCTTTAAATGAACTTTCAAAACTTTTAGGGTTGAGCAAAACTCCTGAATATATAGAAAGTTATGATATATCTAATATTGGTAATGATTATATGGTTGCTGGTATGATAGTATTTGAAAATGCTAAACCTAAAAAATCAGCTTATAAAAAGTTTTCTATCAAGGAAAATTTGACACAAGATGACTACGCTTGTATGAGAGAAGTCATAAAAAGACGATTTAGTCGTTATCTTGATGAAACAGAAACAGATGAAGGGTTTAAAAAGTTACCTGATTTAATACTGCTTGATGGTGGTAAAACTCATGTATCTGCAGTAGTTCCCATATTACAAGAATTAAACATTAATGTTCCTGTTTTTGGTATGGTAAAAGACTCAAAACACAAAACAAGAGCAATAGCTGTAAGTGGTGGAGAAATACAAATCTCAACTTTTAAATCAGCTTTTAGACTAGTTACTCAAATACAAGATGAAGTTCATAGATTTGCTATCACATACCAAAGAAAAAAACATAAGCAAAACACATTTACTATGGAATTTACATCAATAAAAGGAATTGGAGAAAAAAAATCACTTGCTTTATTAAAATATTTTAAAACAAAAAAAGCTATGAAAGAAGCAAGTTTAGAACAACTAAAATCTGTTGGTAAATTATCAGAACAATCAGCAAATGATTTATATAAATTACTACATTCATAACAAAAGAGTATCTGTATAATATACAGATACTCTTTTATTTTTATATTAATGTATCAAAAGTAACTTCTTGTAATTGTTTTTTTACTTCTTTTGAAATTTTATCAAAAGCTTTTCTTACTTTACACACATTTTCTTGTTTTCTTTTACATCCAATACTTGAATCTAAACAACGACTTAAAAGACAATTTCCTTCAACAGCTTGAATAACATCATATAAACTTACATCTGAGGCATTTTCTCTTGCAAACTCATACCCACCATTTATCCCCTTGTATGATTTTACAATATTTGCAACAACTAATTTTCTGAGAATTTTTAAAGAAAATCTCAAAGTAACATCTGTTTTACTTGAAATTTTTTGAGCATCTACCCTCTTGCCCTCTGTTATTAAATATCTCACTATTCTTATAGCATAATCTGTCTCTAATGTAATATACATTTGTTTACCTTCCTTATCTTTCTTATTTTAATCTATGAAATCCTTTAATTTTTTACTTCTGCTTGGGTGTCTTAATTTTCTTAAAGCTTTTGCTTCAATTTGTCTTATACGCTCTCTTGTAACTTCAAATTCTCTACCAACTTCTTCCAAAGTTCTTGAACGACCATCTTCTAAACCAAAACGTAATCTTAAAACTTTTTCTTCTCTTTCTGTTAATGTTGATAAAACTTCTCCTAATTGTTCTCTTAATAAAGTATGAGAAGCAGCATCAGCAGGAGCTGGAGCGTCAACGTCTTCTATAAAATCTCCTAAATGGCTATCTTCTTCCTCACCAATAGGAGTTTCTAAACTTACAGGTTCTTGAGCAGCTCTTATAATTTCTCTAACTTTATCTACTGGCATATCAAGTTCTTTAGCAACTTCTTCTGCACTTGGCTCGTGACCATTTTGGTGTAATAAATGACTGCTAACTTTTTTAACTTTATTGATAGTTTCTACCATATGAACTGGTATACGAATTGTTCTTGCTTGGTCAGCAATAGCTCTTGTAATCGCTTGTCTAATCCACCATGTTGCATATGTTGAAAATTTAAATCCTTTTGTATAATCGAATTTTTCAACAGCTTTGATTAAACCTAAGTTACCTTCTTGAATTAAATCTAAAAATTGCATACCACGGCCAACATATCTTTTAGCAATACTAACTACTAAACGAAGGTTTGCTTCTGACAATCTTTTTTTAGCAGCTACATCGCCTGTTTGCATACGAGTTGCAAGTTCGATTTCTTCTTCTGTTGTTAATAGAGGAACTCTACCTATTTCTTTTAAATATACTTTTACTGGGTCGTCAATATTTACACCTTCAGCTACTAAAGTAGATTCTATCTCTAAGTTTAAGTTTGGATTTTTAGCATAGTCGATATCTTCATTATAATCTTCTATAATGTCAATGTTTAACTCACCTAAAGATTCATAAAGTTTGTCCATTTGATCTACATCAAAATCCAATTCTTCTAGTGCATCAGTAATTTCTTGTGTTGTAAGTTTACCTTTTTGTTTGCCTTTTTCCATCAAATCAATTACTGCATTTTTCTTTTCTGCTATACCCATATTTTTTTCTCCTTACTTAATTAATTATTATTTAATTTTTTTTGTTTTTTTCTTCTTAATTCCTCTATCTGTAAAATATCTAAATCATCTACCTTCTTTACATCAAGACTCTCTTTATAATCCAATAGAATTTTTATATAATCATCTAAAACTTCTATATTAAACTTTTCATTTCTTTTTCTTGCTTGTATTCTAGCTATTTCATTTTTTTCTTCTGGAGTAAAAAAATTCAATATTTCACTAAATGTAAGTTCGTTATACTGTGTTATATTATCTATAATTGTTTTGAAAACTCTCTTATTAAAATCGGTTACAAAATCATCAACTGATAATTTTTTCAATATATAATCTTTTAATTGAAAATCTCTTAAAAGATACTGGATAATACCTTCCTCTGCTTCTGATTGAAGTAAAAAATCTCTTTTTTGAGGATTAACTTTATTATTATATATGACTTTATTTTCTTGTATCTCTTTCCACTCTTCTTTTTTAGATTTCTCCTGATTATATCTATCTATACCATTTATCATTGACAATATATTTTCAGTCGATATTTCTGTTTCTTTAGAAACAATTCCAGCATATATCTCTCTTGCTATTTTTCCTTTTACATTTGCTATTATGTAAGATGCTCTTTTTATATATTCTTGTTTTTGTAAAGCATCATCTAAATCAAATTTTTGTTTAGCTGTTTTTAATTCATATTTAACAACATCTGATGCACCATCTAATAATAACTTAAATCTACTAGCACCAAATTTTTTAATATATTCATCTGGGTCTTTAGCATCTTTAATATGTAGAGATTTTGCCATAATACCAACTTCACTAAGCAAATTAATTGCTCTATGTGTAGCATTTTGTCCAGCTTGGTCAGAATCATAAGCTATAATTACTTCTTCTGTATATTTACTAATTAATCTTGCTTGTTCTGGAGTTAAAGCTGTTCCCAATGTTGCAACAACATTTTCAAAACCTGCTGAATTTATTGCAATAACATCCATATACCCTTCTGCTAAAATGAGGTTGTCCAATTTTACTTTTTTTGCAAAATTAAGTGAAAATAAATTCTTACTTTTCTTAAAAACTGGAGTTTCTGGTGAGTTCAAATACTTAGGTTTACTGTCATCTAAAACACGACCACCAAAAGCAATTACATTACCTCTAAGGTCTATTACAGGAAACATAACTCTGTTTCTAAAAAAATCATAATAACTGCCATTTTTTCCTTTAGATACAAGTTTTGCTTGTTCCATTTCCTTTATTGTAAATCCTTTTGATTTTAAATGTTTTATTAAACTATCCCAACTATTTGGAGCATATCCTAATCCATATTTAGTAATAACTTTTGCAGGTAATTGTCTTTTTTTAAAGTATTCTAATCCTTGAACACCAATAGGTGATTTTAAACACTTATGAAAAAATCTAGCTGCTTCCCTATTCATCTCTAATATTCTAGAACGAATTAATCCTGCATTTTCTATATTACTATCACTTGGTACTTCTAAACCATATCTTTGTGATAAAAATTTTATAGACTCAACATAATCAAGATTTTCTATTTTCATAATAAAAGAGATTACATCTCCACCAGTTCCACAGCCAAAACAATAAAAAGACTGTGTATCTGGATATACTACCATAGATGGAGTTTTCTCTGAATGAAAAGGACACAAACATTTTTTATTTCGCCCCTCTCTTTTCAAGACAACATATGAAGAAACAACATCTTCTATATCACAAGTCATAACCAATTGTTGTATAAATTCTCTAGGTATTGCCATTTCTTCATCTCCTTTATATAACAGTATAATGTATTTTCAACATCATAAAATTTTATTGTTGAAAACTAAAGTCATCGGTATATTAAAATCTGTAATTTTAAACATATACCCTCACTAATTATATACAAGTTTTTAATTTATAATCCTTTAAAAAATACTAATTTTATGGCATATTCATATACTTAACTAAAACTTGTTCTACTTTAACTTGACCGTTTGTAATTTCTGTCAATTCTTTTTCAAATTTTTCTAATCTATCATATCTAATAGCTATTTCCAATACTACTTTATCAGAAAAATCAGAAGATATTGTTTGTATATTATAATTAGGCATTATGTAACTTATTTTGCCATATAAGGTATAATCAAATTCTAATTTTAATTGATGACAAACTGACATTGTCAAAATTTTTGCTGAGTCTAAAGCTATTTTTGATGTATGAGAGTAAGCTCTAACCAATCCACCAGCACCAAGCATTACACCACCAAAATATCTTGTGGCAACTACACAAACATCTACAATACCTTCTTTTTCTAAAACATCTAAAACTGGATGTCCTGCTGTACCTTGTGGCTCTCCGTCATCACTACTTCTTTTTATAGGACAAGCATCTTTTTGTCTTATAATATAAGCTGAAACATTGTGAGTAGCATCCCAATACTGTTTCTTTTTTTCTTCGATAAACTTTAACGCTTCTTCTTCTGTTTTACAAGGCATAATAGAGCCTATGAACCTTGATTTTTTTTCTATAAACTCATCTTGTGAATAACTTTCAATTGTTTTATAAATCATATCCATTTTCAATATCTCCATATAAAAACAGTATAAATACAACTTTAGGCGATGCAAATAATTGCATCGCCCTTGTAAGTTTCCAATTTTATTATTTGATGTTGAAACGTTTTTTGAATCTGTCTACACGACCACCTGTATCAACAAGTTTTTGTCTACCTGTGAAGAATGGATGACATTTAGAACAAATTTCAACTTTGATATCACTTTTTGTTGAACGAGTTTTTATAACTTCGCCACAAGCACATGTGATAGTTGTTTCTTCATATTGTGGATGAATACCTGCTTTCATTACTAGTTCACCTCTCATATCTTATTTAGTGTAATGATGGATTTTGCCATCATTCATAAGAACATTTTTATCTTAAACGGCTTTCACCGAATAAAATCCCTGATACCTTTCAATGATAACACAAAACTTAATAAAAATCAAGTATTTTTTAAATATTATTTATAACAATATAATCATTATAAAAGCTTACTGCTAATTCATCTTTTAAATTTCCTTCCTCTGAATTTTTTTCTTTATCTACATTTGTATCTTCTTGAACTTTATTTTCCTCATTTTCTTTTTTTTCTTCTTTACTAAAGATTCTAGTTATAGAAAAATCTTCAAATGATAGCTTTTCTCCTTCAAACATATATAAAAACAAACCATAGATAAATACTAAAAATGCAATAAATAATGCAATAAGCCCTAAAAAACCAAAAATCTTCAATATAACAGATCCTACTCTTGATTTAGCCATACATTAATTACCTCTTTTTTTCCTTTCATTATCTTTTGTTTATACAACATTATATCATATCAGACAAATATCTACAATAATTTATTTTATTTTTATGTTCTTAAATATTTATTTTTTAATATAAATATTTATATAAATATATTATTATACTAAAAGTATAAAAGGAGCATTTTATGAACATAGAGTATAAAAATGATAAAACTATAAAAATCTTACTTACAAATACAGATTTAGAAAAATATAAAATTACATATGATGAACTTGATTATGAAAACATTAAAACAAAGGAATTTTTACTTTCTATTTTAAAACAAGTAAATAAATCATATAAAATAAATAAACAAAAGATTTTTATAGAAGCTTACCCAACTAATAATAAAGGATGTCTATTATACATTAATTTTATAGATAATGATTATAAATGTAAAAATGATACCAGTTTTGATACACCATTGATTTTTAAATTTGAAAATATCGAAACACTAAGTAAAACATGTACAAAACTTTTTAAAGAAAATCTATATATGATAATAAAGTCCGCTCTATATTATTACAATGATGAATATTATCTTCTTATTTATTCCTATTGCCGTATGGAAAAAAATCTAAGCAATATACTAAAAGAATACGGCACCTTTATTGGTAAAGGTGCCGTTTTTTCTTCTTTTTTACAAGAACATAGTAAACAAATACTGTGTGAAAACGCAATAGAAAACATAAACAAGTATTTATAAACCTCTTAAATACTCAACTTCTAAAGCAGGATTTTCACTATTAAAAACTGATGAACCTGCAACTAATACATTAGCTCCATTTTCAACAGCTACTATAGCTGTTTGTCTATTTATTCCACCATCAACTTGTATATCAATATCTTTATCAAGCTTATTTATATATTGTCTTAAAGCTTTTACTTTAGTCATAGTTTCTGGCATAAATGCTTGTCCACCAAAACCTGGTTCAACAGTCATAACTAATACCATATCTAAATACTCAACATATGGCATTACATCTTCTACTGGTGTATTTGGTTTTATAGCAATTGCAACTTTTTTTCCAGCTGAACGTACTTTTTCTATAACTTCTTTTGCATCACAATCTGACTCTAAATGAAAACAAATTAAATCAGCACCTGCTTTAATAAACGCATCTACATAATCTTGTGGTTTTGAAATCATTAAATGCACATCCAAAAACATATTTGTGTTTTTTCTAATACTTTGTAAAACAGGAACTCCCATACTTATATTTGGCACAAAATGTCCGTCCATAACATCAATATGTAACATTTGTGCATAATCTGAAACTTTTTCAATTTCTGCTTTTAAATTTGAAAAATCTGCAGCTAAAATTGATGGAGAAATTTTTGTCATTCCATTTATCCTTTCTAATATGTCATTATATCCATATTTTACAATAATATTTTGTTAAGGTCAATAAATATGACTTCTTAAGATTGATTTATACATACTTTTAATAATATAATTATAAATAAAGTATTTATTTTGGAGGTTTTACTATGGAATATAGGACTTATAAAAAAAATGGTAATAAAGTTTCTCTTTTAGGTTTTGGTGCTATGAGATTACCAACTCTTGAAAATGGAGAAATAGATGAAGAAAGAGCTCAAAAATTAATTGATTTAGCTTATGATAGTGGTGTAAACTATTATGATACAGCTTATATGTATCACGACGGTAAGTCACAATCATTTCTTGGTAAAGCATTAAAAAAATATGACAGAGAATCTTACTTTATAACAAATAAAATGCCTGTATGGATGTGTGATACAAAAGAAGATGTAGACAGAATTTTTAATGAACAATTAAAATTATGTGGTGTTGAATATTTTGACTACTATTTAATTCACTCTTTAGATTCTGACAAGTGGGACAAATGTTTAGAATGGAATGTATATGAATACCTTGATGAAAAAAGAAAACAAGGAATCATTAGAAATTTAGGATTTTCATTCCATCATACACCAGATGTATTAGAAAGAATTGTAAATGCAAAACAATGGGACTTTGCTCAAATTCAATTAAATTATCTTGACTGGGAATATCAAGACGCTAAAACTCAATATGAAATACTAGAAAAAAATTCTATTCCTTGTATAGTTATGGAACCTGTTCATGGTGGTGCTTTAGCAAAACTTCCAGATGAAGCTGAAAGTGTTTTAAAAGAAGTTAAACCTGAAAATAGTATTGCTTCTTGGGCAATTAGATACTGTGCATCTTTCCCTAATGTTCTTACAGTTTTAAGTGGTATGTCAACAGAAGAACAAGTAGTTGACAATCTAAAAACTATGACAAATTTTGAAAAATTATCAGATAAAGAACAAGAGGTTTTACAACAAGCATTACATATCTACAAATCAACAACATTGATTCCATGTACAAACTGCAAATATTGCATAGATTGTCCTGCTAATGTAAATATCCCAGAAGTTTTTAGATTTTACAATGATTATAAATTTAATGGTAATCCACAATGGTTATTATATAACTTATCAACTTTAGGTGATAGAGGCAGTGAAAATTGTGTTGGATGTGGTGCATGTTTAGAAAAATGTCCACAAAAAATAAATATTCCTGAACAACTTTCAAAAATAACTGAATTAGCAAATTCATTAAAATAATAAAAAGTGTAATTAACATCAATGATGTTAATTACACTTTTTTGTTTCTCTGCATAGACTATAAAAGCATAGATATTTATAATTTGTTGCAATGTAAGTGTGTAGTATTTATACTTTCAAAATAGCATACTACATGATATATCACAAATTATCAGATATCTATTTAACATAAAAAACCAGCCTAGAAATATTTCTAGACTGGTTTATTTTATTTTTCAATAGAACCACTAATATCCATTTCAAGTTTAACATTTAATTGTATAGTAACGTTTTTACCCTTTTCTACTCTATACACTGTTAAATCTAAACTATCTCCAGCTTTTTTACCTTTTAGCATATCTGCTACCTGCTCTGTACTATCTACTTCAATACCATTAATATGAGTAATTATATCCCCAGCTGTTAACCCTTTTCTATATGCATCTGTATCTTCAGATACAGACACAACTCTCATTCCTGCTGGAATTCCCATAGTATCTATTATATCTTGTTGTACAAGTTGATATGTTATTCCTATTTTAACTCTATCTGTAACATAACCATTTTGTATTATATCATCAATAATTGGTTTTGCTTCATTTATAGGAATTGCAAATCCTATACCCTCAAAAGATTGTATTTTTGCAGTATTAATTCCAATAACTTGACCATATTTATTTATCAATGCTCCACCTGAATTACCTGGATTTATAGGTGCATCAGTTTGTATATATTTTACAGTAGAATCATTTTGAATTTCTCTACTAACACCAGAAATAATTCCCTGTGTAACACTACCTGCTAACTCTAATCCTATAGGATTACCAATAGCAACAGCTCTTTGACCTACTTTCAAATTATCTGAATTTCCAAATGGTGCAACTTTCAAACCATTAGCAGATATTTTTAAAACTGCAATATCTGTTACTGTATCCACTCCCACAACTTGTGCTGTAAATATTTGACCATCACTTAAATGAACTTGTACTGATTGACATATATTTTCCTTGTCAGAAGATACTACAGCATGTGCATTTGTAATGATATATCCGTCTTCACTCATTACAATACCACTTGCACTTCCACTTTCTTCTTTCTTGTTATCTTCTTCTGGAGTATATGTTGCAGTTATTCCCACTATTGATGGTATTAAGTTATCTGCAATATCTTCTGTTGATAATTCTTCTTTATCATCAATTTCTTCACTATTTATTTGTATTGTTGTATTATTACTTGGATTATTTGGAGCTTTACTTGCAACTGTTTTTAAACTATCTTCTTTTGGTGCTAATTTCATTCCAACAAGTAATAATGAAAATACGACAACTAAAATTATAAAAATCATACCAAAAGTTATTATTGCTGATTTTGGTTTCTTTCTTATTTTATTTCTGTATACATCTTTTCCTTGTAAAAAGTTATCACTATTTTCTTCGTTTATTATTTCCCAATCTTTTAAATTTTCTTTGTCTTCCATATAAAATATACTCCCTATAATTATTTAATTAATTATCTTTTTCTACTAGCTTTTTTAATTTAGAAGATTGTTTTGAAGCTGGTAGAGAGAATAAAAATTCACAATATTCCCCTTTTACACTTTTTACAATAATTTCTCCACCATGTAAATTTATAATAGAATGAACTATATAAAGTCCTAATCCAACACCATTTTTATCTAATCCTCTTGATCTATCTGTTTTATAAAATCTATCAAATACTCTAGGAATTTCCTCTCTGCTCAATCCTTCTCCTGAATTTTTTACACCAATTAAATAATTAGAAGCATTCTTGGTGAAATTAAATTCTATATATCCACCTTCGTTAGAAAACTTAATTGCGTTTTCTACTAAATTATATATAACTTGATGTATTAAGTCTGGGTCAGCTTCAACATATACTTTTTCTCTGTCTAACCCTCTAATTTCTAAATGTTTATTTTCTATTTGATGTTCTAAATTAAATAATGTTTGACAAATAGTATCTATCATATCTACTTTTTCTGGATTTAACTTCATTTCTCCAGCTTCTATTTGTGCTAAATTCAACATAGATCTAACTACTCTAGATAGTCGTTTAACTTCGTCTGATACTATTCTCAAATATTGTTTATGTTTTTCTTTTGGTATAGTTCCATCTAATATACCATCAATAAATCCTCCTATAGTTGTCATAGGTGTTTTTAACTCGTGTGATACATTAGAAATAAAACTTCTTCTCATATTTTCTAAAATTGATAATGATTCTGCCATATTATTCATAGACATTGCAAGTTGTCCTATTTCGTCTAATCTTTCAACAGGCAACCTCTTTGAGAAATTACCTTTACCAAACTCTTTAGCAGCTTCACTCATATCTCTTAATGGTTTTACCATTTCATGAGTAACAAAATTTATTATAATCATTACAACTAAGAATACACTCAATGCTGAAATTACAAACATTTTAAACATTTCTTTTAAAAAGGAATCAAAATGTCTGCTTACTTCCATAGAAGCAAAAACATAACCTATTACATCTCCACTACTATTTTTTACAGCTTTTCCTACTGTAAAATATTTTTCACTATATAAATTTGAAAGTGTTCCTGTTTCCTTATATACTTCAGACTTATCTATTCTATCTAATATTGTTTCATCAATATCTTCTATTGTATGTGTACAAGGTGATTGCTCTGTACAATACACAGCTTTTGATGAATTTTTATTATAAACAAATATTTCTGATTTTGTTATATCTCCTAGAACTTTTAAATATTGATTAACTTCTATGCTATCATTCAAAATAATTTCTCTATTTTCACTTTCTATTTTTGAAATAGATTTATCTAATGTTGTTACCAAAGTATCATATTTTTCTTGTCTTATATATTGTGATGAAAACATCATCAATACTATTCCTAATATGCTGATACTTATTAAAATAAGTGATACACAAATAGAAAAATACTTCTTAAATAATGTTTTTTGCATATCAAATCCCCCTATCTACAAAAAATCAGGGATACGACAAGCATCCCTGTTTTATTTAAGTACTATAACTATTCGTTCACTTCAAATTTGTAGCCAACGCCCCATACAGTTTTTAATGCCCATTTATCAGAAACACCTTCAAGTTTTTCTCTTAAACGTTTAACATGAACATCGATAGTTCTTGAATCACCATAGTATTCAAATCCCCA
Organism: Oscillospiraceae bacterium; assembly: GCA_017887325.1. Lineage (GTDB taxonomy): Bacteria > Bacillota > Clostridia > Oscillospirales > Ruminococcaceae > Massiliimalia. Next base: position 75,381 of record JAGHIE010000012.1, read on the forward strand.
AACTTCATCTAATAGTTGGTCACGAGTATATACTCTATTTGGATTTGAAGCTAAATGGAATAGTAATTCTAGTTCTTTAGGTGGTGTATCAACTACTTTACCGTCAACTTTTAATTCATATCTAGTCATATTTACAACTAATTTATCATATACAACTTCTTTAACTTCTTCTGATTGACTATTTTGTCCTATTCTTCTTAATACAGCTTTTATTCTAGCAATAACTTCTTTAGTATCAAAAGGTTTTACAACATAGTCATCTGCACCTAATTCTAAACCTAATACTTTATCAAAAGTTTCACCTTTTGCTGTTAACATTATTATAGGAGCATTAGATTTTTTTCTAATTTCTCTACATACTTGCCAACCATCTAATCCTGGTAACATAACATCTAACAATACCATATCAGGATTTAAAGCATTGAATTTTACAATAGCTTCTTCTCCATCATTTGATATCATTACACTATAACCTTCTTTTTCCAAATATAATCGAAGTAATTCGCATATATTTTTATCATCATCTACAACTAAAATTTTTCCTAATGACATAACAATTCCTCCTAACAGAATTCATTTTTATATAAACTAATTCTTATTCTCTAATTTTAATTTATGAATAAATATAATTAATTTAACAAATTCATTTATATATATCCATTATACACTGTATTTAATTTAATAAATGAATAATTTGCTAACAATTTCAAAAAACTCTTTAAAAATTAGCAATAAAATTGGTATAAATTCACACATATAAATTATAACTTTCTATATCTATATTGTATATCAGTTTTGCTTTTTTAACAAGTAAAACTGATAAATTTTTTATTGTTTTTACCTATATTTACGATTAATATTTTATATTAAAAGATAAATCGTAATAAATCTTAGTAAAATTAAAAAATATAATCTTTTAATTTACTTTTATGTCTATTTATGGTATCATATATATAATTATGGTTATAAATTAAATATCTATATAGAAATGGTGATGAAATAATGAAACTAGGTATGGTTGGTTTACCAAATGTTGGTAAAAGTACTTTATTCAATGCTTTAACAAACGCAGGTGCTGAATCTGCAAACTATCCTTTCTGTACAATAGAACCAAATGTTGGTGTTGTATCTGTTCCAGATGAAAGACTTGATTATTTAGCAAAACTTTATAATCCTAAAAAATTTACTCCAGCTGTTTTAGAATTTGTTGATATAGCTGGTTTAGTAAAAGGAGCTTCAAAAGGTGAAGGTTTAGGTAATAAGTTCTTATCTAATATTAGAGAAGTAGATGCTATTGTTCATGTTGTTAGATGTTTTGAAGACGGAAATATTGTTCATGTTGATGGTAGTATTGGACCAAAAAGAGATATTGAAACAATTAATCTTGAATTAATATTCTCTGATATGGAAATATTAGAAAGACGCTTATCTAAAACAATTAAAGCTGCTAAAGCTGATAAAAAATTACAAGTAGAAGTTGACTTTTTACAAAGATTAATGGCTCATTTAGAATCTGGTAAATCTGCAAGAGCATTTGACTTCACTGATGATGAGTTGGAAATGATTAAACAAACTCCTTTATTATCAAATAAACCTGTAATCTATGCAGCTAATATGTGTGAAGAAGATTTTTCTAGTAATATAGAAGAAAATCCATTCTATCAAGAAGTTTTAGAAGTTGCAAAAGAAGAAAACTCAGCAGTTTTACCAATATGTGCTAAAATCGAAGAAGATATGGTTGACATGGACGCTGAAGACAAAGCTATGTTCTTAGAAGAACTTGGATTAAAAGAATCAGGCTTGGATAGAATAATTAAAGAAGGTTATGCTTTATTAGGTTTAATTTCTTATTTAACAGCAGGTTCTGACGAAGTTAGAGCATGGACAATCACTAAAGGCACAAAAGCTCCTGGTGCTGCTGGTAAAATTCATACTGACTTTGAAAAAGGTTTTATCCGTGCTGAAATAGTAAGTTTTGATGATTTAGTTGCTTGTGATGGTTCTATGACAACAGCTAAAGAAAAAGGCCTTGTTAGATTAGAAGGTAAAGAATATGTTATGAACGATGGTGACATCGTAAACTTCCGTTTTAATGTTTAAAAAATAAGCTATGTAGTTTATAAACTACATAGCTTATTTTATTTATGTTCTCCACCTAAAGTATTATTAAAATATCTTTTTGTTTCCTTTATAACTACTCCACTTAAAGCTGTCAAAGCAATTAAGTTTGGAAATGCCATTAATCCATTAAATACATCTGCAATGTTCCATACAACTGATACTGTCATATATGGTCCTATAAAAATTGCTACGATATATAAATATCTATATACCATTATTGATGTCATGCTTCCGTTTGTTAAATATTCAATACATCTTTCTCCGTAATAGTTCCAACCTAATATAGTTGTAAAAGCAAAAAATATTAAACAAACCATTAATATTCCACTACTAACTATTGCTGGAAATGGTAATCCTTTTTGGAAAGCGTCTATTGTAATATTTACACCTTCTAATTTTTTACCCACAATTTCTGGATTCCAAGAACCAGCTATAACAACTGTTAATCCTGTCATAGTACATATAACTATTGTATCAATAAATGTACCTGTCATTGATACTAAACCTTGTCTTACAGGCTCTTTTGTTTTTGCTGCAGCTGCTGCAATTGGAGCAGACCCCAAACCAGATTCATTTGAAAATATGCCTCTAGCAATACCACTTTGCATTGCAACTATCATAGAACCTACTACTCCACCAGCAACAGCATTTAAACCAAATGCACCTTTTATAATTTGATTAATAGCTTGTGGTATTTCTTTAAAATTAAAAATTAAAACTAAAACACAAATTGTAACATATAATACAGCCATAAAAGGAACTATAACTTCTGATACTTTTGCTATTCTTTTTATTCCACCTATAACTACTAAAGCGACGCAAATTGTTAAAATTATTCCAGTAATTATTAATGGTAAACTATATTCCCCAAAAGACAACTTTAAAGTTGGTAATTTTTGATTTGAAAATAAATTATTTACAGCAGATGTAATACCATTAACTTGTGTAAAAGTACCTATACCTAATAAACCAACACCTGCACCAAAGAAGGCAAATATTTTTGCCAATGGTCTCCATTTTTTCCCCATACCATTTTCAATATAATAAAATGGACCTCCTATTACATGACCATCTTCATTTATCGTACGATATTTTATAGCAAGTAAACCTTCTGCATATTTTGTAGCCATTCCAAAAAAAGCTGCTAACCACATCCAAAATAAAGCTCCAGGTCCACCCAAAGCAATAGCAGTTGCTACACCTACTATATTTCCAGTTCCTATTGTAGCACTTAAAGCTGTGCACAACGCCCCAAAACTGGTTACTTCACCATCTCCTGATTCTTCCTCTTTAAACATAAATTTGAAAGCTTTTGGTAAATGACGAATTTGTAAAACACCCATACGAATTGTTAAATAAATTCCTACCGCTAAAATAAAAATAATTAGTGGTAGCCCCCATACCATACCGTTTAACCAAACGATAAAATCATTGATTTTAGTAAGCATTGTAAAAATTCCTCTCTTTAAATAAAATATTTTTTGTTTTAAAAAACAAAAAGGCCAAATCAAATTAATGATTTGGCTCTCTTAAAGAGTAAGACACTAGCAATGTAAGCTCTGTCCTTTTGCCTGAGAGATTAATAAGAAAATTTCCTATTTTACACCTTCGGCGCCCTTTATCTAATAGATTTTGGAACTCTCCAGAGAACCAGTTTTCAAAACTGATATTGTTAATTTAACACATAATACATAATTTTTCAATAAAAACATATAATTTTATTTTCAAAAATGTTAATATTACCAAGTGTCTTTATATTATAAATAGCATATTTGTGTATTTAATATATATACAACTGTATTTATATAATAAACATTTTTACAAAAATAAAAATCCGAAAACTTTTCAGTCTTCGGATTTTTTTATAATTAAAATATTAATTATTCATTGATTGCAGAAACAACGCCTGAACCTACTGTTCTACCACCTTCACGGATAGCAAAACGTAAACCTTCTTCGATAGCGATAGGTGTGATTAATTCAACATTGATTGTAATGTTGTCGCCTGGCATAGCCATTTCTGTACCTTCTGGTAATTGGATAACACCTGTAACGTCTGTTGTTCTGAAGAAGAATTGTGGACGGTAGTTGTTGAAGAATGGTGTATGACGGCCACCTTCATCTTTTTTCAATACGTAGATTTGGCCAGAGAATTTTGTATGAGGATTGATTGTTCCTGGTTTACATAATACTTGACCTCTTTGGATGTCAGATCTTTGAACACCACGTAATAAAGCACCGATGTTATCACCTGCTTCAGCGTAGTCAAGAATTTTTCTGAACATTTCGATACCTGTAACAACAGTTTTAGCTCTTTCTTCTGTTAAACCGATAATTTCAACTTCGTCAGAAGTTTTTAATTGACCTCTTTCAACTCTACCTGTAGCAACTGTACCACGACCTGTGATTGTGAATACGTCTTCTACTGGCATTAAGAATGGTAAGTCAGCTTTTCTTTCTGGAGTTGGGATATATTCGTCAACTGCAGCCATTAAGTCTAAGATTGGTTTGTAAGCTTCGTTGTTGATATCGTCTGGAGCTTCTAATGCTTGTAAAGCAGAACCAGCGATGATTGGTGTATCGTCACCTGGGAATTCGTATTCGTTTAATAATTCACGAATTTCCATTTCTACTAATTCTAATAATTCAGCATCGTCAACTTGGTCAGCTTTGTTCATGAAAACAACGATGTAAGGTACACCAACTTGGCGAGATAATAAGATGTGTTCACGAGTTTGTGGCATTGGGCCGTCAGCTGCAGAAACAACTAAGATAGCACCGTCCATTTGAGCAGCACCTGTGATCATGTTTTTAACGTAGTCAGCATGTCCTGGGCAGTCAACGTGAGCATAGTGACGGTTTTCTGTTTCATATTCAACGTGAGCAGTATTGATTGTAATACCACGTTCTCTTTCTTCTGGAGCAGAGTCAATGTTTGAGTAGTCTTTGTATTCTGCTGTACCTCTTAATGCTAATGTTTTTGTAATAGCAGCTGTTAATGTTGTTTTACCGTGGTCAACGTGGCCGATTGTACCAATGTTAACGTGTGGCTTATTTCTTTCAAATTTAGCTTTTGCCATTTGAATTTCCTCCCTTAATAAAAGATTTATAAATTTACCTGACTAGACATTAAAGTCTAGTCAAAGTCAACTTACATATATTCTAACAATTTCTAATATAAATTTCAATAGTTTTTACAAACAAATCAACTTATTTTATAAAAATTAAGCGTTATCTTTGTTACGTTTACTCATAATTTTTTCAGAAATTGATTTTGGAACTTCCATGTAATGGCTAGGTTCCATTGTGTATTGTCCACGACCTTGTGTTTTTGAACGTAAGTCGTTAGAATAACCGAACATATCAGATAATGGAACGAAAGCATTGATTTGTTGAGCACCAGCTCTAGCTTCCATACCTTGAACTTGTCCACGACGAGAGTTCAAGTCACCGATAACGTCGCCCATGTATTCTTCTGGAACAATAACTGTAACTTTCATGATAGGTTCAAGGATAACAGGAGCACCTTTTCTCATAGCTTCTTTAAATGCCATAGATCCAGCAATTTTGAATGCCATTTCAGAGGAGTCAACGTCATGGTATGAACCATCATATAACTCAACTTTTACGTCAACAACAGGGTAGCCAGCTAATATACCAGCTTGCATAGCACCTTGAATACCAGCGTCAACAGCAGGGATGTATTCTTTAGGAATAGCACCACCAACGATTGCGTTTTTGAATTCGTAGCCTGCACCTGATTCGTTTGGTTCAACTTTAATTTTAACGTGACCGTATTGACCTTTACCACCAGATTGTCTAGCATATTTGTGGTCAACATCAGCACTTTGAGTTATAGTTTCTTTATAAGCAACTTGAGGAGCACCAACATTTGCTTCTACTTTAAATTCTCTTAACATACGGTCAACGATGATATCTAAGTGTAACTCACCCATACCAGCGATGATTGTTTGACCTGTTTCTTGGTCTGTGTATGTTTTGAATGTTGGGTCTTCTTCAGCTAATTTTGCAAGAGCAATACCCATTTTTTCTTGACCAGCTTTTGTTTTTGGTTCAATAGCTAGAGAAATAACAGGTTCTGGGAAGTCCATAGATTCTAGAATGATTGGGTGTTTAGGATCACATAGAGTATCCCCAGTTGTTGTATTTTTTAAACCAACAGCAGCAGCGATATCACCAGCGTAACATACTTCGATATCTTTTCTGTTGTTAGCATGCATTTGTAGGATACGACCGATTCTTTCGTTGTTATCTTTGTTTGCATTGTATACTTGTGTACCAGCAACCATGTTACCAGAATATACACGGAAGAAACATAATTTACCTACGAATGGGTCAGTAGCAATTTTAAATGCTAAAGCAGCTAAAGGTTCAGTATCAGAAGATGGTCTTACTTCTTCTTCTCCAGTTTCTGGGTTGATACCTTTGATTTGTTCAACGTCTAATGGAGATGGCATGTAGTCTACTACAGCATCCAATAATTTTTGAACACCTTTATTTTTATAAGATGTACCACAAACAACAGGAACTATTTCATTAGCGATAGTACCTTTACGAATAGCAGCTTTGATTTCTTCTTTAGTTAGTTCTTCACCTTCTAAATATTTCATCATTAACTCTTCGTCTTGTTCAGCTACAGCTTCTAATAATGCATTGTGATATTCTTCTGCTTTTTCTTTCATATCTTCTGGAATTTCAGTAATTTCCATATCTTTACCTAAGTCATCTTTATAGATGATAGCATCCATATCGATTAGGTCAACAATACCGCAGAATGTATCTTCAGCACCGATTGGTAATTGAATTGGAACAGCATTACATTTTAATCTGTCTTTCATCATGCTAACAACGTTGTAGAAGTCAGCACCCATGATATCCATTTTATTAACATAAGCCATTCTTGGAACTTTATAGTCATTAGCTTGACGCCATACTGTTTCAGATTGAGGTTCAACCCCACCTTTAGCACAGAAAACAGTTACAGAACCGTCAAGAACTCTTAAAGAACGTTGTACTTCAACTGTAAAGTCAACGTGTCCTGGAGTATCGATAATATTTACTCTATGGCCATTCCAGTGAGCTGTTGTAGCAGCAGAAGTAATTGTAATACCTCTTTCTTGCTCTTGAGCCATCCAGTCCATTGTAGCAGCACCATCATGTGTTTCACCGATTTTACGGTTTACACCAGTGTAGAACAAAATACGTTCAGTAGTAGTTGTTTTACCTGCGTCAATGTGGGCCATTATACCAATATTACGAGTTAATTCAAGTGAGACATCTCTTGGCATAATTCTTCTCCTTAATCTTTTTATGAAACTAAACTAAAGCTTATAATAAGCCTTAGTTTAGTTTGAAATATACGTATTAAATTATTGATACACTTAAACAGATTACCATCTGTAGTGAGCAAACGCTTTGTTAGCTTCAGCCATTTTATGTGTATCTTCACGTTTTTTGCAAGCACCACCGTTGCCGTTGATAGCATCTAGGATTTCGCCTGCTAGACGTTCTTTCATTGTTTTTTCGCCACGAGCTCTAGCATAAGTTGTTAACCATCTTAAACCTAGAGTTTGTTTTCTTTCTGGACGAACTTCCATTGGAACTTGGTATGTTGCACCACCAACACGACGAGCTTTAACCTCTAATAATGGCATAATGTTTTCCATAGCTTCGTCGAAAGCTTCTAATGCATCTTTACCGCTTTTTTCTGCAACGATTTCAAATGCACCATAAACAATTTTTTGAGCAACACCTTTTTTACCGTCAAGCATAACATTGTTGATTAGACGAGTAACTAGTGTTGAATTATAAAGCGGATCACATAAAACTTCACGTTTAGCAATCTTACCTCTTCTTGGCATTTCGCTTCCCTCCTTCATAGTATGAATTCATTGGTACTCGAAAGCAATTACTCTCCCGTTGGCCACTTTAAGCAGGCAAGGATATAAAATCTATACTGCCCTGCTTTGGGCAAACATTATAGGAAGCAATCTGCTTATTTAGCACCAGCTTTTGGACGTTTTGCACCATATTTGGAACGAGATTGGTTTCTGTTGTTAACACCTTGTGTATCTAATGTACCACGGATGATGTGATAACGACAACCTGGTAAGTCTTTTACACGGCCACCACGAATTAAAACAACACTGTGTTCTTGTAAGTTGTGTCCAATACCTGGAATGTAAGCAGTTACTTCATAACCATTTGATAACTTAACACGGGCAACTTTTCTAAGAGCTGAGTTAGGTTTTTTAGGTGTCATTGTTCTAACAGCTGTACAAACACCACGTTTTTGTGGAGCAGATTGGTCTGTTGGAACTTTTTTCATTGAGTTGAAACCTTTTTGTAGAGCAGGAGCTGTAGATTTTTTATCTAGAACAGCTCTACCTTTTCTTACTAGCTGGTTAAATGTAGGCATATTGCACCTCCTCTTGATTTTTTTGCATAAAATTATATAGTTGAATTTTCTCAACCTCTTTAATTTAACACTATTCTTGCTATTTTGTCAAGTGTATTTTTACAAAAAATAATATTTTGATTAAATTGACAATATTAGCCTTATTTTACACTTAAAATAAAACAAAAATGACTAGATAAATCTAGTCATTTTTATTTTTTATTTAGTTAATATCATCTAAGCTTGGTGGTATAACGCTTGGTGTTGATGTAGGAACAACTTCAACATTTTGATAGCATTTCATACCTGTACCAACTGGTAACAATTTACCGATGATAACATTTTCTTTTAGACCAATCAATGAGTCAACTTTACCTTTAATAGCTGCTTCTGTTAATACTCTTGTTGTTTCTTGGAAAGATGCAGCAGATAAGAAACTATCTGTAGCAAGAGATGCTTTTGTAATACCAAGTAATACTGGAGTAACTTCTGCTTTTCTAAGTCCTGTTTCACCATTTTTGATTCTGTCTTCGATAGCTTTATTTTGCCATCTAACTTCAGATCTATCAGCTAAAGCACCTGGTAATAATGTTGTATCACCTGCATCGTTAACTCTAACTTTTCTCATCATTTGTTTAACAATAACTTCGATGTGTTTATCGTTAGTGTCAACCCCTTGCATACGGTAAACTTTTTGAACTTCTGTAATCAAGTAGTTTCTTACAGCGTCTTCACCTAAAACAGCTAAAACATCATGTGGATTTACAGAACCTTCAGTTAAAGATTGACCTTTTTGTACATATTCGCCTTCTTGAACTTTAATTCTATAACCATAAGGAATTTGATATTGTCTTTCTTCTCCATCATCACCTGTAACAATGATGTTTTTAGTTCTCTTAATTTCTTCAAATCTAGTTCTACCAGCAATTTCAGAAATAATAGCAGCATTTTTAGGTTTTCTGCTTTCGAATAACTCTTCAACCCTTGGAAGACCTTGTGTAATATCTTCTGCGTTAGCGATACCACCTGTGTGGAATGTTCTCATTGTCAACTGTGTACCAGGTTCACCGATTGATTGAGCAGCGATAATACCAACTGCTTCACCAACAGCAACAGCACTACCAGTTGCAAGGTTTGCACCATAACATTTAGAACATACACCTTGTTTAGATTCACAAGTAAGAATTGAACGGATTTTAATTGTTTCAACGCCAGCATTTTCAAGTTTCTTGATATCTTTATCATCTAGAAGTTTATCTCTAGAAACTAATACACTGCCTGTTTGTGGATCGATGAAGTCTTCACATAGGTAACGACCATGTAAACGGTCAGCTAAAGGTTCTATCATTTCTTTACCTTGTTTAATAGCGTAAACTTCAATACCTTCATGTGTACCACAGTCATCTTGTCTTACAACAACTTCTTGAGATACGTCAACAAGACGTCTTGTTAAGTAACCAGAGTCAGCTGTACGAAGCGCTGTATCAGCAAGACCTTTTCTAGCACCACGAGAAGAAATAAAGTATTCCAAGATATTTAAACCTTCACGGTAGTTAGCACGAATAGGAACTTCAATTGTAACCCCAGCTGTATTTGCAATCAGACCACGCATACCAGCTAGCTGACGAATTTGGTTGATACTACCACGAGCCCCAGAGTCAGCCATCATGTTGATTGGGTTGTATGGGTCTAAGTTCTTTTGTAGAGCGTCTGTGATTTTATCTGTACATTCATTCCATGTTTCAAGAATTAATTTGTGTCTTTCATCATCAGAGATAAGACCCATTTCAAATTGTTCAACGATTTCTTCATTTAATGCTTCAGCTTCTGCTAAGTATTGTTTCTTTTCAGGAGGAATTGTAGCATCGCATACAGCAACTGTTACAGCACCTTTTGTTGAATATTTAAAGCCTAATGCTTTAATCTTATCTAATACTTCAGAAGTAGTAGCAGTACCATGAGCTTTGATACATTTATCAACAATTTGACCTAATTGTTTCTTCTTAACTAAGAAAGAAATTTCTAAATCAAATAAGTTTTCTGTGTTTGTTCTATCAACGAAACCTAAGTCTTGTGGAATTGGTTCATTGAATATCATACGACCAACTGTTGTATTGATAATCTTGCTAACAGTATGTTCGCCAACTTTTTTAGTAACTCTAACTTTAATTTTAGCGTGTAAAGTAACAACACCATCTTGGTAAGCCATTAAAGCTTCATCAAAGTTTCTAAATACTTTACCTTCACCTTTATCGCCATCTTTTTCTAATGTTAGGTAGTAAGCACCTAGCACCATATCTTGAGAAGGAACAGCAACTGGGCGTCCATCAGATGGTTTTAATAAGTTGTTTGCAGCAAGCATTAAGAATCTAGCTTCTGCTTGAGCTTCAGCAGATAATGGTACGTGAACAGCCATTTGGTCACCGTCGAAGTCAGCGTTATAAGCTGTACATACTAATGGGTGAAGTTTTAAAGCACGACCTTCTACTAAAACTGGTTCGAATGCTTGGATACCAAGTCTGTGCAATGTAGGCGCACGGTTTAATAGTACTGGGTGAGCTTTAATAACAATTTCTAAAGCATCCCAAACTTCTGGTTTTGCACGTTCTACCATTTTTCTAGCACTCTTAATATTGTTAGCAACACCTGTTTCAACTAAGCGTTTCATAACAAATGGTTTAAATAATTCAAGTGCCATTTCTTTTGGTAAACCACATTGATACATTTTTAATTCTGGACCTACAACGATAACAGAACGACCTGAATAGTCAACACGTTTACCCAATAAGTTTTGACGGAAACGACCTTGTTTACCTTTAAGCATATCGGATAATGATTTTAATGGACGGTTGTTAGGACCTGTTACTGGTCTACCACGACGACCATTGTCAATCAATGCGTCAACTGATTCTTGTAACATACGTTTTTCGTTTCTGATAATAATATCAGGAGCTTGTAAATCTAATAATTTTTTCAAACGATTGTTACGGTTAATAACTCTTCTATATAAATCATTTAAGTCAGATGTTGCAAATCTACCACCGTCTAATTGAACCATAGGTCTAATATCTGGTGGAATTACAGGAACTACATCTAAGATCATCCATTCAGGACGGTTACCTGATAAACGGAAAGATTCAACAACTTCTAAACGTTTTAACAATCTAACTCTTTTTTGACCTGTAGCAGTTTCTAAACCTTCTTTAATTTCTTTAGATAATGCTTCTAAGTCCATTTCAGCTAGTAGTTCTTTAACAGATTCAGCACCCATACCAGCTCTAAAGCCGTCATAACCATAACGTTCGATCATTTCTGAGTGTTCTTTTTCTGTTAATAATTGTCCTTTTTCCAAAATAGTTTCTTTTGGATCGATAACAATATATTTAGCAAAGTATAATACTTCTTCTAATCTTCTAGGAGAAATATCTAAAATTAATCCCATTCTTGATGGAATACCTTTAAAGTACCATATGTGTGATACAGGAGCTGCTAATTTTATATGACCCATACGTTCTCTACGAACTTTTGATCTTGTAACTTCAACACCACATTTATCACAAACCTTACCTTTATAACGCAAGCGTTTATATTTACCACAGTGACATTCCCAGTCTTTAGTAGGACCAAAAATACATTCACAGAATAAACCACCGCGTTCAGGTTTTAATGTACGATAGTTAATAGTTTCTGGTTTTTCAACCTCACCATAAGACCATTCTAATATTTGTTCTGGAGAAGCAAGGCCTATTTTAATTGATTCAAACACATTAAATTCCATATAAACCTCCATTTTTGGCAGAAAAGCTATCGGTTTATATGTAGACTGCCACTGCCGTAGGCAGTCTACTCACCAAAATTTATTTAAAACTTATCTATTAAAACAAATCATCGTCATCTAATCCGATATCTAAATCAATATCGCCAGATTCCATTAATTTTTCAAAAAGTGCTTCTGTTTGAGCATCATCATATGCTTCTGGATCTTGCATTTCTAAATCATCTGAATCTGGATTTTCCATAGTATAAGAATCGTTGATTTCATCTGTTTCAACATATTCTTCATCTAAAGATGAATCTTGGATAACCATATCATCATCGTCATCAAATGTTTGTTTTAAGTCTATTTCTTCATTGTTCTTATCTAATACTTTAACATCTAAGCACAATGATTGTAATTCTTTAATAAGAACTTTGAATGATTCAGGAATACCTGGAGTTGGTACATTTTGACCTTTAACAATAGCTTCATAAGTTTTAACACGACCAACAACATCGTCAGATTTTACTGTTAAAATTTCTTGAAGTGTATAAGCAGCACCATATGCTTCTAACGCCCAAACTTCCATTTCCCCAAATCTTTGACCACCGAATTGAGCTTTACCACCCAATGGTTGTTGAGTTACTAATGAGTAAGGACCAGTAGAACGAGCATGGATTTTATCGTCTACTAAGTGGTGAAGTTTTAAGTAGTACATGATACCAACTGTTACAGGGTTATCAAATTGTTCACCTGTACGTCCATCATAAAGAATTGTTTTACCATCTTCTCTTAAACCTGCTTCTCTTAAGCAATCACGAATATCTTCTTCGTGAGCACCATCAAATACAGGAGTCATAACTTTCCAGCCTAAAGCTTTAGCAGCATAACCTAAATGAACTTCCAATACTTGTCCGATGTTCATACGAGAAGGAACCCCTAGAGGATTTAATACGATATCTAGTGGTGTACCATCTGGTAAGAATGGCATATCTTCTTGAGGTAAGATACGAGAAACAACCCCTTTATTACCATGACGACCAGCCATTTTGTCCCCAACAGAAATTTTTCTCTTTTGAGCGATGTAACAACGAACTACTTTGTTTACACCAGCTGATAATTCGTCTGAATTTTCTCTTGTGTAAACTTTAACGTCAACGATGATACCATATTCACCATGAGGAACTCTTAAAGATGTATCTCTAACTTCTCTAGCTTTTTCACCGAAGATAGCTCTTAACAATCTTTCTTCAGCTGTTAATTCTGTTTCACCTTTAGGTGTAACTTTACCAACTAATATATCACCTGAACGAACTTCAGCACCAATTCTAATGATACCATTTTCATCTAGGTCTTTTAGAGCATCTTCCCCAACATTTGGAATATCTCTAGTAATTTCTTCAGCACCTAATTTAGTATCTCTAGCTTCGATTTCATATTCTTCTATATGAATAGATGTATAAACATCATCTCTAACTATTTTTTCATTGATTAAAACAGCATCTTCGTAGTTATAACCTTCCCAAGTCATAAATCCGATAAGAGCATTTTTACCTAATGAAATTTCCCCGTTACAAGTAGCTGGACCATCAGCTAAAACTTGACCAACTTTTACTCTTTGACCTTTGTCAACGATAGGACGTTGGTTTGTACAAGTACCAGCATTTGAACGTAAGAATTTAATAACTTTATAGTGATGTCTTTCGCCTTCATCGTCTTTAATAACGATTTCATCAGCACTAACTCTATCAACAACACCATCATGTTTTGATAATAAAACAGCACCAGAGTCAACAGCTGCTTTATACTCCATACCAGTACCAACGATAGGGCTATCTGTTTTTAATAGTGGAACTGCTTGACGTTGCATGTTAGCACCCATCAACGCACGGTTTGTATCGTCGTTTTCTAGGAATGGGATCATAGCTGTAGCAATAGATACAACCATTTTTGGAGATACGTCCATGTAATCAATAGTATCTCTATCTGTTTCTAAGATTTCACTTCTAAAACGAGCATTAACTCTCTTTCTAGCAAAAGTACCTTCTTCTGTTAAAGGTTCGTTAGCTTGAGCTACGATGTATTCATCTTCAACATCAGCTGTCATATAAACAACTTCGTTAGTTACTCTACCTGTAGCTTTGTCAACTTTACGGTAAGGAGCTTCGATGAAACCATATTCGTTTATTCTAGCGAAACTTGCTAAGTAAGAGATAAGACCGATGTTTGGACCTTCAGGAGTTTCAATAGGACACATTCTACCATAGTGACTGTAGTGAACGTCCCTAACTTCGAACCCTGCTCTATCTCTAGAAAGACCACCAGGACCTAAAGCTGATAAACGACGTTTATGAGTAAGTTCAGCAAGTGGGTTGTTTTGGTCCATAAATTGAGATAATGGAGAAGAACCAAAGAACTCTTTAATAGCTGCTACAACTGGACGAATGTTGATTAAAGCTTGAGGAGTAATAGTTTCTACTTCTTGAGCTTGAACAGACATTCTTTCACGAATAACTCTTTCCATTCTTGAGAAACCAATTCTAAATTGGTTTTGTAATAATTCACCAACAGAACGGATACGACGGTTACCTAAGTGGTCGATGTCGTCAACAGTACCAACTTCATAAGCTAAGTTGTTGATGTAGTTAATAGTAGCAAAGATATCATCTTTAATGATATGTTTAGGAATTAAGTCATTAATTCTTTCTTTTACCATTTCAAGAATTTCTTCTCTATTTTGAGCTTTTTCTAAAATATCTTTTAATACTTTAAATCTAACTTTTTCATAGATACCATATTCTTCTGTATCAATGTCAATAAAGTTTGTAATATCTACCATACCGTTAGAAATTACTTTAATAACTTTTTGACCTTCTTCAGCATATATTAAAACAGAATCAACACCAGCATTTTCAATTTCCATAGCTTGGTCACGAGTCAATTTTTGACCTTCAGTACCAATAATTTCACCTGTTAATTCGTTAATAACATTTTGAGCTAATGTTTGGTTTGCAATTCTGTTACCAATAGCTAATTTTTTGTTGTATTTATATCTACCAACTTTAGATAAATCATATCTATGTTCATCAAATAATAATGGAACTAAATGTTTAACAGCACTTTCGATTGTTGGTGGTTCGCCTGGACGAAGTTTTCTATAAACTTCTAATAAAGCTTCTTCACCATTTTTTGTTCCGTCTTTGTTTAGCATAGTTGTTGAAATTCTTTCATCTTCACCAAAGATTTCAGTAATTTCAGCATCTGAACCATTTAAATCTGTTAAAGCAATATTAAAGTCAGCAGAAATATCTTCGATAGATACATCATCTCTTACTTTTAATAAAGCTCTTAAAAATGTAGTGATTGGAATTTTTCTATTTTTATCAATTCTTACATAGTAAAAATCATTAGAGTCTGTTTCATATTCTAACCATGCACCACGGTTTGGAATTATAGTTGACGCAAATAATTTTTTACCAGTTTTGTCATAGCTGTCACTATAATAAGCACCTGGAGAACGAACCAATTGAGATACGATAGCACGTTCAGCACCATTAATAACGAAAGTACCACTTTCTGTCATTAGTGGGAAATCGCCCATAAAAATTTCTTGTTCTTTAACTTCACCAGTTTCTCTATTTAAAAGACGAGCTGTAACGCGTAAAGGTGCAGCATAAGTAACATCACGTTCTTTACATTCTTCTACAGAATATTTAGGTGTTTTTTCTAAACGATAATCTGTGAAATCTAAAACTAAATTTCCAGTATAATCAGTAATAGCAGAAACATCACGGAAAACTTCTTTTAAACCTTCTTTGAGGAACCACTCATATGAATTAATTTGAATCTCGATTAAATTAGGCATTTCTAAAACTTCATCAATTTTAGCAAAGCTCATACGAGTATTTGTTCCAAGTTGAACAGGCTTGACATTTACCATAGGCTTAATCACTCCATTCATATATTTACGATTTGTGGAAACCCCACAAAACAATCAAAAATTAACGGCATTTTTCTACTGTTTTAGTAAAAAAACTTCTATGAAAAATGGATATATTTTTCAATAATAAGGTATAAATATCCATTTTGATACAGTATATCATTATACTAGTTTTTTTCTTACTTGTCAATAGCATTTAGTTAATATTTTTTAGATAAACAAAAAAGAGAAACTTAAAAACTAAGTTTCTCTTTTTATTCTTTGGAGCGGATTACGAGGCTCGAACTCGCTACCTCCACCTTGGCAAGGTGGCGCTCTACCAGATGAGCTAAATCCGCATCTTGCCCACCCTATTGGGTAAGCAACTACTTTGTTTTGGTGCCTCCGGACGGAATCGAACCATCGACACGGGGATTTTCAGTCCCCTGCTCTACCGACTGAGCTACAGAGGCATATAACTTGTTTATTAACATA
>JAGHIE010000013.1 GCA_017887325.1 Oscillospiraceae bacterium
AAGAGAATAGGCGGTGATGATGGCAAAGAGGATCCACCTGTACCCATATCGAACACAGAAGTTAAGCTCTTTCACGTCGAAAATACTTGTCTGGAGACGGACTGGGAAGATAGATAGTTGCCGCCACAAAAGCTCAATGAATTCTCATTGAGCTTTTTTCTTATATAATTTTATTTTTAGGGAGAGTAATTTTATGAATAATAAGCGTGTAAAATTAATAAAACCACAAATAACACATATAAGACTGATAGAAAGTTATAGAGATGAATTTATAGAAAATCAAGAAGTTATTTGTGGAAGTTCAGAGCTGGAAAAATATGATAATATAAATGACTGGCTAATTAGAATTAAAAATAATTCAGATGAGCAAACTGTAATGAAAGGATTAGTTCCAGAGTCAATATTTATTTTGTTGTCAGAAGATGAAAAAATAATGATTGGAATAATAGATATAAGACATAGACTGAATGAGTATTTATTAAATTTTGGTGGACATATTGGATATAGTATTAGAAAATCTTGTAGAATGAATGGTTATGCTTCTGAAATGCTAAAACTATCTTTGAATGAGTGTATCAAATTAGGTTTAGATAAAGTTTTAATAACTTGTGATAAGGATAATATAGGTTCTGCTAAGGTTATAAAAAACAACGGTGGAATTTTAGAAAATGAAGTTATAACAGAAGATAATAAAGAAATAGTGCAAAGATATTGGATTGATGTAAAAAAGTGATGTGTTATATAACACATCACTTTTTATATTTAATATAGTATACACATAGACCTAATAATTCTCTAAACATATAACTAAACCAAAGTACAGGATTAGTTTTACAAGGAATACAAGTATAGTTTAAACCTAATTTCTTTGCATATTCAGAAGCTCTGAAAAGATGATATGAATCACTTAAAATTATAATATCTATACATAGTTTGTTAGATAAAATAATCTTTTTAGAATATTCTAAATTAGAAAATGTATTAGTAGATTTACTTTCTTCATAAATTCTTTCTTTATGTATACCGTTATTAATCAAATATTGCTTCATTATGTAGCTTTCTGTAAAATCTTCATCTTTACCTTGACCGCCACTTACAACACATTTTAAATTTGGATATTTGTTTAATAACTCAATAGCTTTATCTAATCTTTTTTTTAGCATTCTACTTGGTTGATTATTTCTTATTCTACATCCTAATATTACAAGAGTATTGTTTTGATAATTATATTCTTGTGGTCTTAAATATGTAAAATTACAGATACATATTGCTATAATTAGTAATATGTAAAATATTAAAAACAATATTTCTAAGAAAAGTATATTATAATTAAAATACTTTGATATTAATTCTATGATTAGAATAACTGCTCCTATTATTGTTGGTATAAATACACCTAAATGCTTTATGTTATAAATTAGGGAAGACGATGATAAGATAATTAGCATTATACTTAATATAATTAAAATATTACTCATATTACACCTCCGATTAGTATTATATCATATACTAAAAAAATATAAAATAAAAAAAGGTCATCTTTTTATTGATGACCTTTTAAAAAATTATTAGCATTATTTAACAGGAGTAACACTTTGTTCTTTTAATACAACATCGTGAGCTCCACCTTCTACAATACTTACAGAAGAAACTAATGTTAATTTAGCCTTTTGTTGTAATTCTGGAATGCTTAAAGCACCACAGTTACACATTGTAGAACGAACTTTTGCAAGAGTAATGCTTAAGTTATCATGTAAACTACCTGCATATGGAACATATGAGTCAACGCCTTCTTCGAATGATAGTTTAGAAGCACCACCCATATCATATCTTTGCCAGTTTCTAGCTCTAGAAGAACCTTCGCCCCAGTATTCTTTCATATAGTTACCGTTAACGATTACTTTGTTTGTTGGGCTTTCATCAAAACGAGAGAAGTATCTACCTAACATACAGAAATCACAACCCATAGCTAATGCTAAAGTAATGTGATAATCATAAACAATACCGCCGTCAGAACAAATAGGAATGTAAATACCTGTTTCTTTATAGTATTCATCTCTAGCTTTTGCAACTTCGATTACAGCTGTAGCTTGTCCACGACCAATACCTTTTGTTTCACGAGTGATACAGATAGAACCACCACCGATACCAATTTTAATAAAATCAGCACCAGCTTCAGCTAAGAAACGGAAACCATCGCCATCAACAACATTACCAGCACCAACTTTAACTGTATCTCCATAATGTTCTCTAATCCAGTCAATAGTCATTTTTTGCCATGCAGAATATCCTTCAGATGAGTCTATACATAAAACATCAGCACCAGCTTCTACTAATGCAGGAACTCTTTCAGCATAGTCACGAGTGTTGATACCAGCACCAACAACATATCTTTTAGATGAGTCCAACAATTCTAAAGGATTTGATTTATGAGAATCATAGTCTTTTCTAAATACAAAAGCAACTAATCTTTGTTCGTCATCTAAGATTGGTAATGCATTTAATTTGTGTTCCCAGATAACATCATTTGCTTCTTTTAAGCTAATACCATCTTTTGCATATATAACTTTTTCAATAGGAGTCATAAACTCAGACACTTTTGTGTTAGGGTCAAGTCTACTAACACGATAGTCACGACTTGTAACAATACCAATTAATTTACCACTAGCTGTACCGTCATCAGTAACAGCAACTGTAGCATGTCCTGTTTTTTCTTTTAATTCTAAAATATCAGCAAGAGTTTGGTCAGGTCTTATATTAGAGTCGCTACGAACAAATCCAGCTTTGTGATTTTTAACACGTTTAACCATTTCAGCTTGTTGTTCGATAGTTTGAGAACCATATATAAATGAAATACCGCCTTCTTTAGCTAAAGCAATAGCCATGCCGTCATCAGAAACAGCTTGCATGATAGCAGAAACTAAAGGAATATTCATACTGATTGCAGGTTCTTCACCTTTTTTGAATTTTGTTAGTGGGGTTTTTAGTGAAGCGTTTGCAGGAATACATTCAGCTGAAGAATATCCTGGAACTAATAAGTATTCACTAAATGTACGAGAAGGTTCATCGTAATAAAATGCCATAAAATCGACTCCTTTTTGATTTATAATACTTATAATACTTATCGTTAATTATAGCTTTATTTAACAAAAAAATCAAGTATTTTAGACTATATGCGACATAACATTTTTATAAAGCAAACAAAAAATAATATAAATTATAAAATTCAATATAAAATTTATATAAATATTACACAATATAAGTGTAGTATGAATTTGACTTTTATCGGTAAAAAAGGTAATATATTTATTATGTGCAATTTAATTTAAATTAATAAAAAAAGGAGTAACATATGGCTAGAAAAGCAAAGCAAGAATATACTAATGAAAGTATAACATCATTAAAAGGTGCAGATAGAGTTAGAAAAAGACCTGCTGTAATATTTGGATCTGATGGTTTAGAAGGTTGTCAACATTCTATGTTTGAAATTTTATCAAACTCTATTGATGAAGCTAGAGAAGGTCATGGAAATACCATTATAGTTACTCGTTATGAAGATAATTCGATAGAAATACAAGATTTTGGGCGTGGTATTCCAGTAGATTTTAATACAAATGAAAATTGTTATAACTG
Source organism: Oscillospiraceae bacterium (assembly GCA_017887325.1). GTDB lineage: Bacteria > Bacillota > Clostridia > Oscillospirales > Ruminococcaceae > Massiliimalia. The sequence goes on from JAGHIE010000013.1 coordinate 3,634, forward strand.
GGAATTAGTTTTTTGTGAATTATATGCTGGTGGTAAATATCAAAATAATGACGGAAGCAGTTATGAATTTTCATTAGGTTTAAATGGGTTGGGTTCTTGTGCAACTCAATATTCATCAGAATATTTTGATGTTGAAGTTATCAGAGATGGTTTTAAATATACATTACATTTTGAAAAAGGTGAAAATGTAGGAGGATTAAAAAAAGAACCTACAAACTCTAAAAAAACAGGAAGTAAGCAACGATGGAAACCTGATTTAGAGGTATTTACAGATATAAATATACCAGTAGAGTTTTATGAAGAAACTCTAAAAAGACAAGCTGTAGTTAATAAGGGATTAGTTTTTGAATTTAGAAATCAAGTTGATGGAAGATTTGAAACAAAAGAATTTGTATATAATGATGGTATAACAGATTATGTTAAAGAAATAGTTAAAGAAGATGCTATGACATCTATTCAATATTGGGAAGCTGAAAGAATAGGTAGAGATAGAGCTGATAAACCTGAATATAAAGTAAAATTGTCAGTAGCATTTACTTTTTCTAATAAAATAAAGATGACAGAGTATTATCACAACTCAAGTTTCTTAGAATACGGTGGTTCTCCAGAAAGAGCAGTAAAACAAGCTTTCGTATCACAAATAGATAGCTATTTAAAACAAAATAATAAGTATCTAAAATCAGAAAGCAAGATAAACTATACAGATGTTGAAGATTGTTTAGTATTAGTGTCATCATCTTTTTCTACTCAAACTTCATATGAAAATCAAACTAAAAAAGCTATAACAAACAAGTTTATATATGAAACAATGACTGAGTTTTTAAAACATCAGTTAGAAGTTTATTTTATAGAAAATCCAGATGAGGCAAATAGAATAGCAGAACAAGTTTTGATAAATAAAAGAAGTAGAGAGAATGCTGAGAAAACAAGATTGAATATCAAGAAAAAATTATCTGGAACTATAGATATGGCTAATAGAGTTCAAAAATTTGTTGATTGTAGAACTAAAGATCTTGATAAAAGAGAGCTATATATAGTGGAAGGTGACTCAGCTTTAGGTTCTGTTAAACAAGGAAGAGATGCAGAATTCCAAGCTGTAATGCCTGTAAGAGGTAAGATATTAAACTGTTTAAAAGCTGATTTTAATAAGATATTTAAAAGTGAAATAATAACTGATTTATTAAAAGTTTTAGGTTGTGGTGTTGAAGTCAAATCAAAGGCTAATAAAGATTTATACTCATTTGATATTAACAATCTAAAATGGAACAAAATAGTAATTTGTACCGATGCTGATGTCGATGGATTCCAAATTAGAACACTTATATTAACTATGTTATACAGATTAACACCTACATTGATAAATGAAGGGTATGTATATATAGCAGAGTCACCACTATACGAAATAAACACTAAAGATAGAACATATTTTGCATATACAGAAAAAGAAAGAATTGATATATTAAATAAATTAGGTGATAAGAAGTTCACATTACAGCGTTCAAAAGGTTTGGGTGAAAACGAACCTGATATGATGTGGCTAACAACAATGAATCCAGAAACAAGAAGACTTATAAGAGTAAAACCAGAAGATGCTAAATCAACAGAAGAAATGTTTGATTTAATGCTTGGAGATAATTTACAAGGAAGAAAAGATTTTATCTCTGAAAATGGTGGACAATACATTGATTTAGCTGATATTTCTTAATTTGTTTGATATTAATTTTAATGGAGTGACATGACAAAAATGGCAAGAAAAAAAAGTGAAAATTCTGCAAGCAATAAAAATCAAATAAATGCAACTATTGAAGGTGGAGGCATAGTAATAGACCAACCTATAACACAGACAATAGAACAAAACTATATGCCTTATGCTATGAGTGTTATAGTGTCCAGAGCGTTGCCAGAAATAGACGGATTTAAACCATCACATAGAAAAATACTTTATACAATGTATAAAATGGGATTATTAAACGGTGCTAGAACAAAATCTGCTAATATTGTTGGACAAACTATGCGTTTAAATCCACATGGTGATATGGCAATATATGAAACAATGGTTCGTTTATCAAGAGGTAACGAAACATTATTACATCCATACATAGACTCAAAAGGTAATTTTGGTAAAGCTTATTCAAGAGATATGGCTTTTGCTGCATCAAGATATACAGAAGCAAAACTTGATAGTATATGTGCAGAATTGTTTAGAGAGATAGATAAAGATACAGTTGATTTTGTACCTAACTACGATAATACAACAAAAGAACCTACATTACTTCCTACTACGTTACCAACTATTCTATTAAATGCAAATGTTGGTATTGCTGTATCAATGGCTAGTAATATATGTCCTTTTAACTTAAAAGAGTTATGTGAAACTACTATCGGACTAATAAAAGATGAAAATTATGATTTACATCAAACATTATTAGGTCCAGATTTTTCCGGTGGTGGATATATAGTACATGATAAAACCGCTTTAGACCAAATTTATGAAACTGGTAAAGGAAGCATAAAGGTTAGAGGAAAATATGTGTATGATAAATCACAAAACTGTATTGAAATAATACAAATTCCTCCTACAACTACAATCGAAGCTATTATGGATAAGATTGTAGATTTGGTAAAACAAGGTAAAATTAAAGAAATTTCTGAAATGCGTGATGAATCTGACAGACAAGGCTTAAAACTTACTTTAGATTTAAAACGAGGAGTGGACCACGAAAAATTAATACAAAAATTATTTAAAATGACTCCACTTCAAGATACATTTTCAGCAAATTTCAATGTTTTAATAGCAGGTCAACCTAGAGTTTTAGGTGTTAGAGGTATATTACTTGAATGGATTGCATTTAGAAGTGAATGTGTAAGACGTAGAGTATACTTTGACTTAAATAAACAAAAAGATAAACTGCACTTGTTACAAGGTATGGAAAAAATACTTTTAGATATTGACAAGGCAATATCTATTGTTAGAGAAACAAAAGAAGAAAAAGATGTTGTTACAAACTTGATGATAGGATTTGGAATAGACCAAATTCAAGCAGAGTATGTAGCAGAAATAAAACTTCGTCATCTAAATAGAGAATATATTTTAAACAGAACTCAAGAAATACAAGACTTAATAGATTCTATTGCTAAAATGGAAGACATACTAAAAAATACTAGAAAGATTAAATCTATAATTGTTTCAGAGTTAAAAGATGTTATAAAAAAATATTCAAAACCAAGACAAACTCAATTTGTATTTGCAGATGATTTAGATTCAGATGATATTGAAGAAGAAATCCCAAGTTATCCTGTAAATCTATTCTTAACTAAAGAAGGATATTTCAAAAAGATTGTTCCAAAATCTTTAAGAATGAGTGGGGATCATAAATTAAAAGAAACAGATGAAATTGTAAAACACATTGAAACAACTAGTGATGTTCACTTGTTATTCTTTACAAATAAACAACAAGTTTATAAAGCAAGAGCTTATGAATTTGATGATACAAAAGCAAGTGAATTAGGTGATTATATACCAGCCAAATTAGGATTTGATAATGATGAACAGTTAGTATCAATGGTAGTAACATCTGATTATAAAGGATATGTGTTGTTCTTTTTTGAAAATGGTAAGGTTGCAAAAGTAAACTTAAATTCTTATGAAACAAAAACAAAGAGAAAGAAACTATCAAACGCATATAGTGATAAATCAGAATTAGTAGGAGTATTTGATATTTTAGAAGATAGTGATTTCTTAATTAGTACATCTCAAAATAGAAAATTATTATTTAATAGTGATATGTTGGCTGTTAAAACTACAAGATCTACACAAGGTGTACAGGTAATAACACTAAAGAAAAATAATGTTATTGAAAAAATATGTTTGTATAAAGAGGATATGTTATCTAATCCTAATAGATTTAAAGCAAAAACATTACCAAGTTTAGGTGCGATTGTTAGACAAGATGATTTAGGTGAGCAACTTAAATTTTAGTATGTACGAGTGAATTATTATCCACTCGTTTCATTCTCAATTTTTAAGCAAACGCATTTTAAATAGATATTTTTAAAATTTAAGAATGTGTTATTATTCTTGTATTTTATATGAGAAATAAACATGGAAATATATTCCAAAATTTATAAAATTTAATCTATTTTATAGTTGAAATTTATAAATAAAGGTGTTATAATGTAATAAGTTATTTGTATAGTATTAGTCTATAAATTTGGAGGAAATATAAATGAATATTTTGGTAATCGTTGGAGCATCAATTTTATTGTTAATAGGAATTATCATAATCGGTGTTATTATGTTACAAGAAAGCAAACAAGCTAATGGATTAGACGCTTTAACTGGTGGTTCTACTGACAACTATTTAGGTAGAAATGCTACAAAAACAAAAGAAGCAATGCTTGCTAAATTAACAAAAGTTTTAGCTATTGCATTTTTTGTAATTGCATTCGGTTTAAACTTAGTAGTTAAATTCCTATAATTTTTAATTATAAAAATATATGATTAAAAAGTTAATGCTCTGCGTAAGATAAACGCAGAGCATTTTTTACAACAGTAGGTAATATTTAATTTAAAAGGAGAACTTATGAACGAATTAACAGGAAGAATAGAACTTGTTTTAAATAAGCAAGGAAGAAAAGGTTTAGAGTTTAAAGAACTATCTAAAAAAGTAAAATTAAAACCTAAACAAGTAAAAGAGTTAAGAGTTGCCATTGCAGAATTAAAACAAGAAGGAAAAGTGATTGAAAGAAGAAATAGAATTATATCAACAGAAGTTTTAGGATTAAAACCAGCAGTTATTGTAAGAGTGAATAAAACTTTTGGTTTTGCAAAAACTTTAAAAGATGATGTTGAATATTTTATTCCTGGTAAATTTTTGATGGGTGCATTGCCTAATGATACTGTATTAATAAAAAAAATACCTGCAAGAAAAGATTCACCAGAAGCAGAAGTTATAAAAATAACAAATTATGGCGATGGTGAATTTATTGGTAAATTAGTAGAGAATAGTGGCAATTTTGCAATAGAACCTGATAGTTTAATGAAATCCCCTTTAATGATAAAAAAAGCAGATTTAAACGGGGCAAATGTTGGGGATAAAGTATTAGCTAAAGTGGTATCTCGTGGAAGAAGACACAGCGAACATAAGGCTGTAATTGTTTCAAGTTTTGGAGATAGTGAAAGTGCATCGTCATCAGCTAAAGCTATCTTAGAAATTAATGGAATTTCTGAAGAATTTCCTTACGAAGTTATAGACAAAGCAAAATCTATTCAAAAAAGAGGAATTTTGCCAAAAGATTATGATAACAGATTAGATTTAAGAAATGAAATTATATTTACAATAGACAGTGCAGACTCTAAAGATTTAGATGATGCTATATCATTGACAAAATTTGACGATTGTTATCAATTAGGAGTTCATATAGCCGATGTATCACATTATGTAAAACATAAAGGTGAAATTGATACAGAAGCGTTTTTTAGAGGAACTAGTATTTATTATGCTAATAAAGTTGTTCCTATGTTGCCAAAAGAATTATCAAATGGAATATGTTCTTTAAATCCTAATGAAGATAGATTGTGTTTATCTGCGTTATTGACTTTAGATTTAAAAGGTAATTTAATAGATTTTGATTTTGCAAAAACAGTTATACGCTCAAAAGTTAAAGGTGTATACTCTGAAATAAATGATATTTTAGCAGGAAAAGCAAGTGAAGAAATTTTACAAAAATACAGTATGGTAATGGATAAAATTTTCTTAATGAAAGAACTTGCTGATATAAGAACTGCTATAAAAATAAACAGAGGAGCACCAGAAATTGTAACAAACGAAAGCAAAATTATTGTTGACGAAAATGATGTTGCAATAGATATTAAACCAAGACAAAGTGGAGCGTCTGAAACTTTAATAGAAGAATTTATGTTACTTGCAAATGAGGCAACTGCAATGGCAGGAAAAATGAAAGAAGTACCTTTTATTTATCGTATACATGAAAGACCAGCTCCAGAAAAATTAGATACTTTAAACATGACACTTAAATTATTAGGTGTACAAACAAAAGAATTAGGAGCAAATGTAAAACCAAAAGATTTAGCTGATATATTGAGAAAAACTAAAAATGAAGATTATAGTCCTATTGTTAATATTCAAGTTTTAAGAGCAATGGCAAAAGCTAAATATAGCGAAAATCCTATAGGACACTATGGTTTAGCACTAGAAAACTATACTCATTTCACATCACCGATAAGAAGATATCCAGACTTAGTTGTTCATCGTATATTAAGTGATATTTTAGCAGGGCAACCACTTGATTATATAAAGAGAAAATACAACAAATTTGTTGTTAAATCAGCAGCACAAGCTTCACAAACTGAGTTAAATGCTATGAAGATTGAGCGTTCATGCGAAGATTGCTACAAAGCTGAATATATGAAACAACATGTTGGAGAAAGTTTTGATGGAATTATATCTTCTGTAGCAGGTCATGGTATATATGTCGAACTACCTAATACTGTTGAAGGATTAGTTAGAGTTGACGATTTACCAGAAGGTGAATACTTCTTTGATGAAGTTATGTCTTACAAAAATATGTCTACTGGACAAACATTTAAAATAGGTGATAAAGTTAGAGTAACTTGCTCTAAAGTAGATGTAAATAATGGTAATGTAGACTTTGTATTATGTAATGAATAGAAATTTAAGGGAAAACGATAATATATTGTTTTCCTTTATAAATACATAAAGGAGAAAAATATGTTAAGAAATATTAATATAAATGATAAAAAAGAATATATAGAAATGACAAAAGAGTTCTATACCTCAGAAGCTGTATTGCACAGTATACCACAAGAATATATTGAAACAACATTTGATAATCTTGTAAATGATACACCATATGCAAAAGGATATATGATAGAGTATAATGGTGGAGTTGCTGGGTATGTACTATTAGCAATTACTTATTCAAATGAAGTTGGTGGAAAAGTAGTTTGGATTGAGGAAATATTTATAAAAGAAGAATTTAGAGGAAAAGGTATAGGGAAAAAAGTATTTGGTCAAATAAAAGAGTTAAATAAAGATGCCAAGAGATTTAGATTAGAAGTAACTAAAGAAAATCTTGGTGCTATAAGACTTTATGAAAACTTAGGTTATGAAAATTTAGATTACTTACAAATGACAATAGATATTTAGGAGGATATGATGAAATTAATTTCATGGAATGTTAATGGGCTAAGGGCTTGTATTACTAAAGGTTTTACAGATTTTTTCAAAGAAATAGATGCAGATATTTTTTGTATACAAGAAACAAAAATGCAAGAAGGACAAACAGATTACGACTTTGAAGGTTATTATCAATATTGGAATAGTGCTGTTAAAAAAGGATATTCTGGAACAGCATTGTTTTCTAAGAAAGAACCTTTGTCTGTAACTTATGACATTGGAATGGAAGAACATACTGGTGAAGGTAGAGTTATAACAGCAGAATATGATGATTTTTATCTAGTTACAGTTTATACTCCAAACTCTAAAAGAGAGTTATTAAGACTGGATTATCGTATGGAGTGGGAAGATGCTTTTAGAGATTATGTAAAAAAACTAGATGAAGTTAAACCAGTTATAATATGTGGTGATTTGAATGTTGCCCATAAAGAGATTGACTTAAAAAATCCAAAGACAAATCAAAGAAATGCAGGATTTACTATTGAGGAAAGAACTAAATTTGATGAATTATTAAAAGCTGGATTTATTGATAGTTTTAGATATTTTAACCCAGATGTTACAGGAGCATATTCTTGGTGGTCATATATGTTTAAAGCAAGAGAAAAAAATGCAGGGTGGAGAATAGATTACTTTGTTGTTTCTGAAAAATTAAAAGACAAAATGGAAAGTGCTAGTATTCATTCTGATGTGTTTGGCAGCGACCATTGTCCAGTAGAATTGTGCTTAAAATAAAGTCAAAAAGTATATAAATTTAATCTAAAAGTTATTATATTTGTGAGATTATAAGAAATTATTTTTTATTTTATATTTTTTGATGTTTATAGCAGATAAATATGGTATCATATAGTGGTATAAATGATAAAAAGAGAATTAACCCTATATGAGTTTTAATATAAAATATAGAATTATAAAAAAGGGCTGTTTTTTATACAGTCTTTTTTATTTTTGCTTTGAAACTGAAATTTGTGTCGAATGGGGATAAATCTTTTTTCTGTAGTTTAATTTAAGAATAAGAAAGAGAGAAAAAACTATTTATGAGTGAATTTTTATTTGAAAACCTAAATTTATCTGATGAAATAATGCGAGCTATTGAAAAAGTAGAGTATAAAAATGCTACTGAAATACAAGCAAAAGCTATTCCTTTATTATTAGAAGGAAAAGATATAGTAGGTAAATCAAATACAGGGACAGGTAAAACAGCAGCTTTCGGAATACCTGCTGTTGAAAATGTAGATAATACAATAAAAAACCACAAGTTTTGATTTTAAGTCCTACTAGGGAATTGGCTATGCAAATTTGTGATGAGATGAGAAAGTTTTCTATGTATAAACATGGTGTTAAAATGGCAGCTGTTTATGGTGGAGCACCTATTGAAAAACAAATCAGAGATTTAAAAGGAGCTAATATAGTTGTTGGTACACCAGGAAGAATGATGGACCACATGAGAAGAAAAACATTGAAGTTAGATGATATAAAAACAGTTATTCTTGATGAAGCTGACGAAATGTTAAATATGGGTTTTATTGACGATATAAAAACAATATTAAGCGAAGTACCAGAAGAAAGACAAACTGTATTATTTTCAGCAACTATGCCAGAAGCTATAATGGAGATTACAAGAGAATTTCAAAAAGACCCTATAACTGTTGCTGTAAATAACGGACAAAGAACATTAGATGCAATAGAGCAAATTTATTATCAAGTTCCTATGGGAAGAAAAAAAGATGTTGTAAACTTAATTTTACAAATGTATACACCAAAACGCTCAGTAGTATTTTGCAATACTAAAAAAATGGTTGATGAATTAGTGGAATATTTAAATGACCATTCTTTTAAAGCTATGGGATTACATGGAGATATGAAACAAAGTGCTAGAACTTCTGTTATGGACAGTTATAAAAAAGGTAAAACAAAAGTTTTAGTTGCAACAGATGTTGCTGCAAGAGGCATAGATGTTTCAGATGTAGAAGTCGTTATAAACTATGATATACCACAAGACAACGAATATTATATTCATAGAATTGGTAGAACTGGTAGAGCAGGTAGAGAGGGAAAAGCATTTACACTTTTAACAAATAGAAGACATCTTAATTGGATAAGAGATATTGCTAAATTTACAAATTCTCAAGTAAGAGAAGAAGAAATTCCTAATGCAGAAGATTTACATAAAAAATATTTAGAAAACTTAAAAGAAAAAATAGTTAAATCTGTAAATGAAGAAAATATTTCTAATTGGGAATTTTTGGTGGACGAAATAGTTAATGAAAATAATATTGATTATAAATCATTGTGTTCTAGTTTAATATCATTAGTAGCTAAGAAAAATAAAAGGGTAGTTCCTATTGTTGTTTCATCAAATAAGAAAGAAAAAAATGAAGTAAATTTAAAAGGTGTAGGAGTTAATGGCAGAGTTAGATTATCTGTAAATATTGGTAGAAATGAACGCATAGCACCAAACTTTATTGTAGGAGCTATTGTAGAAGAAACAGACATTCCTGCAAAGGCTATTGGTAAAATAGATATATATCATGACCATACAATAGTTGAACTAAGTACAGAAGCTGCTAAGACAGTTTTAGAATGTATGGCTAAAACAAAAATAAAAAATAAGAAAGTATCATTTAAGTTAGCAGATAAAAAACATAAAGAAAATGTTTTTGAAAAAATGAAAACTGACAAGAAAATAAAATCTAAAATTAGTAATAAGAAAAACTCTAAAAATAAATCTAAGAAAAAAAGATAATAAAAAATCGTCATAGATTAATCTATGACGATTTTTTTGTCCATTTAGTGAGGTTATTTTTATTAGAGTAAAAGATAAATTCTGCTTCTGGTTTTGAATCTTGTTTGATTTTTAAAACAAAATCAGAATTATTTAGTTCAAAAGACGATACATAACTAAACATATATTTTTCAGGAATTTCATCTCCAAATTGAAGATTAATATTTTCCCAAGTTTTTCCGCCATCTTTAGTATAATAAAAACTAGGTTTTTCGTCTGATTGTGCTTGAACAGAAACAACAGCATGTTTTATATCAGCAAAAGAAATACCAGTTAATAATTGATTATCTTCACCAGGTAAATTATATTTATTCCAGCTATTTCCACTGTCATTTGTAGTGAATAATGCTTTAAATCCACCATTTCCCATACTCCAATCAGTTCCTATGGCTACATATCCTTCATTGTCATTTAAAAATTCAACTTTTCTTAAACTGTTTCCTAAACCACTTAAAATATTATCTACAATCATAGGATCGTTTGAAAAACTATTACTATCTACAATTTGTTGTTCATTAGTTAATAAGTTTATTTTTTTCCAATTTTGTCCGTTGTTATTTGATAGATATATAGCAGGTTCCCAACTGTATATAAAAGCATTTATTGTTGAAGAAAGATAATAGCTTGTACTTGGGATTGAGTCACCATAAAAGTTTATCATTTTTTCAAAATCATATTTTGCTAAATCACATTTAAACCAACTTTGAGAGTAATCATATGAAAATAACAGTAAATTATTTAGAATTTTAAAAGTTTTTTGTGAATATTCATTTTTGTTTATTAAGGTGTCTTGGTCTTTAGAATTACAAATATATCTAATTAAGTTTTCTCCTGCTTCAGAACTTGTTTCATCACCTAGTTTAAAACAAATAGCATGTTTTCCATCACCAACTCCACCAATAAAAGAATTATATTCTTCTAATGTTAAAGTCGGAAAGTTCTTGCTATTTCGTCCATCAATAGTAGATATCCCTTCTTGAATTTTTGATATACCTGAGAAATATATACAGTAATTATTTGTATTTAAAAAAGCAATTTGTTGTTCAAAAGGAATTCTTTTAAATTCAGAATTTAAAAACTCTATATCGGTGTTTGGGTTATATTCATTTACATTGAATTCATCATTGTTGGGATAAAAATCATAGCTCATAGTTTTATCATTATATTTGAAATCATACTGGCCGACTGGATTATTATCTTGATTATATCCAGTTAAAATAATATTAAAAGAATTTATGTCACCGTTTTTATTGATATTTATTTCTAGGATTTTTAAATTAAGTTTATCAGGTAAATTTGAATATGTTTTTATAACATTAATTAATTCTGCTAAATCTTGTTTAAAAATATTGTATTTACCTAATTCAAAATATTGATTTCCTTCTTTAAACTGAAAAGATAGGCTTCTTTGACTTTTATGTAAACAACTAGAAAAGCATAGTAATAACATTATGCAAATTACAAAAGATAAAAATCGTTTCATAAAATATATTCCTTTCTTATTTATAATCCTTAATCAAGTGAAAATATGATTGATTCGGTATCCTCTATAGATACTGGTGACAATATTATATTTCCATTAAGTTTTAAGTTTTGATAATCTACTTTACAATTTTCATCTAAAGCGATGGTCCAATAAGGAATATTATTTTTACACAAAACAACAACAGATTTACCAAATTGTATACAGTCTTCTAGTTTATATAATTCTTCTCTGTAGTCGTTTTTTATAGTTACTCCTTCATTATTTATTTTTAATTTCCAAATGGAAGGAGAGTTATTTATAGGCAGATATGTTTTGTTTAATAATGAGCTAGTACTCCAAAAATAATTTATACCATTATCTCTTTGTCCGTATGTAGAAACATATTGATGTGTTTTATTATCTTCAGAGGATATATAAGATACAGTACAAATATCATTTGTTAACCACTGTATTTTTAATGGCTTTGTTGTTGTAAGAGGTAAAGTATCTTTGTGAATAACAAGAAGTGGGAATAATTGTCTATAATTGCTTGTTTTTCCAGTATAAATATCAGTTTTTAATATTAATTTATTTGATTTATCTTGAGAATAACTGATAGTTGTTTGATTTTTTATACTAGGTGATATTAAAACTATTCCAACACATAAACTAGTACAGATAACTATGCCAGTTATAATTGTTAATATAGATCTTTTTTTATTAAATAAAAAAAGTAAAGTTCCTAAAAATAATAAAATAGAAGTTGTGATGTTAAAAATAATGCTATAAACATCATTTGTATATTCAATATAATATTTAATACCAAGAAATTTTACACAAGTTTGAATACCTACAATTAAAGCAGATAGTAAAAAACACATAGAGATAATAGTAGTTTTTAAATTAATTTTTTTCAAAGAAAATACTTTTTTATTTGATTGAAATTTATCTTTAAAAAAATCATGGAATTGAGAAATGTTACCTGTAGTAAAATCAAGTTCTTTAATTAAATAATACTGATTTTCATATACAATAATAAAAAATTTCTTTGCTATAAAAACTTTAGAAATTGTATCATAGGGAATAGTTATAATTTTTTGAGAATTACTTATATCCAATTTATTATTATAAAATGAATAATTATAATTAACTTTATTTTTTTTATTTTCCTTTAAAAACTTTTTATAGTAAGATAATGATTTTATTCTAAACCCTTGGTAAATATATAATAAGATTAAAGAAAGTATAATAAATATTGGCAATGTCATAAAAATAATATTTCTTCCAGGATACATAATATATAAACCATATGTTGAAATGATAGTAAAAATCATTATGGAGAATATAGTAAATATAATAATGTTATTTTGTGGAGAAAAATATTTTTGAATTAGCTTAAAAAGTTTGTTGTAATAACTTTTAGATATTGTGTTTTCACAGCTAAAGATAATATTATTTGAATTAATATTGTCGTTATTTAAAGTGTTAGAATTTTCTTCTCCATTTATTATTTCATCAATAGTTACGCTTAAAATTTTACTAAGTTGTTGCAGTATACTTATATCAGGGATACCTTTTCCAGTTTCCCATTTTGATATAGCTTGGCTTGTTACATCTAAAGCATTTGCTAAATCTTTTTGAGTCATGTTTTTCATTTTTCTACGCTTGGCAATAAATTTACCTATTTTTTGATTATCCATAAAATTCTCCTTAATTTTGTTTAATATTTTATATTTAGAGTATAAGATTTGTTTAATTAAAAATCAAGATACTCATTGTTGTGGGACTAAACGAAGCGTTGAATTTGTAGTAATAGAGGGAAATTCTAATAAAAAATAAGTATTACTAGAATAGTAATACTTATTCATCAAAACTAACTTTAACTTTTATATCTTGATTATAATTTCCAAAATTATTTCCAAAGATAGCAACTCCATTATCATCACAACTTATATTTAAATTAATTTTTTCATTATTAACTATATTAATTTGAGAAATATCAACATCAGAAATTTTTACATCATTTAAAAAGACTCCATTGGAATTAATTTTTATTACGAATAATTTTCCAAAGGATTTAAAATTCCACCACTCAGGAGAATAAAGCCCTTTACTATTGTCTTGTATATTGTCTACATTAAAAGAAGCAATAGGCTTATTGTTTAAATTTAAATTTATTATAGATAAATTATTTTTGCTATTTATTGCTGTGGATAATTCTAAAGAAATTTGTATTTCTGTAATAGTTTGTTTTTCTTCTATTAGATTTGGAATAGAATATTCTAAATAACCATCACTAAACCATATTAGATTAGAGTTTAGTCTATTACTAGAAGAAAAATATTTAGGTTCATTTATTTCTCCTATAATTTTCTTTTGAGAGATTAAGCCACAATTACTATTTGTATAAAAATTACTAAAAAGTCCGATAGGTATATTTTCTTCGTAAAAATTGTTATTATACTCATTTTTAAATAAATCAATCAAAAATAAGATATTATTTAAAGAACAAACTTTTTGAGCACCTCTTTTGGCAGAAGTTATATTTACTTGAACAATACCTAAATCTGATAACATTTTTATATGAGATGTTAAAGCTCCATTAGTGAGCTTTAATTTTTCTGCTAATTCATTTAAATTAATATTAGGTTTTTTTCTAATTTCGTTTATTATTTCTAATCTAGTTTTAGAACCTAATGCTGTACAAGTTTTTAATATATCATTATAGTTTGATATTTTTTTCATATAAACTACACCATTTCCTTAATATTTAAGTCAAATAAAACAAATAGATTATACTATATTAATATAGCAATGTAAATGTGTTTTTTTATATTATTTAATTTTATAGTTTGTCCTTGATTTTTTTTATATGTTAGTTTATAATTATATGGTAAAGGAATAAATTTCTATAATGGACAATTTATCTATTTGAATTGGAGGATTTAACAATGTTAGTATCTGCAAAAGAAATGCTTACAAAAGCAAAAGAAGGCCACTATGCAGTTGGTCAATTCAACATCAATAACTTAGAATGGACAAAAGCTATTTTACTTACAGCTCAAGAATGTAACTCACCTGTAATTTTAGGTGTTTCTGAAGGTGCTGGTAAATATATGGCTGGTTATAAAACAATAGTTGGAATGGTTAATGGTATGTTAGAAGAATTAAACATCACTGTTCCAGTTGCTTTACACTTAGACCATGGTTCTTATGAAGGTGCTTTAGAATGCATCAATGCTGGTTTCTCATCAGTTATGTTTGACGGTTCTCACTATGCTATCGAAGAAAACATTGCTAAAACTAAAGAATTAGTTGCTATCTGTGAAGAAAAAGGTTTATCTATCGAAGCAGAAGTTGGTTCTATCGGTGGTGAAGAAGACGGCGTTGTTGGTGCTGGTGAATGTGCAGACCCAGAAGAATGTAAAATGATTGCTGATTTAGGCGTTACAATGTTAGCTGCTGGTATTGGTAATATTCATGGTAAATACCCAGAAAATTGGGCAGGTTTAAGCTTTGAAACATTAGATGCTGTTCAACAAAAAACAGGTAAAATGCCATTAGTTTTACACGGTGGTACAGGTATTCCTGAAGATATGATTAAAAAAGCTATTGATTTAGGTGTTTCAAAAATCAATGTTAACACAGAATGTCAATTAGCATTTGCTGCTGCAACAAGAAAATACATTGAAGAAGGTAAAGATTTAGCTGGTAAAGGTTTTGACCCTAGAAAACTTTTAGCTCCAGGTTTTGAAGCTATCAAAGCTACAGTTAAAGAAAAAATGGAATTATTCGGTTCTGTTAACAAAGCTTAATTATAAAATGTAAAAAGAGAAGTGATTTTGTTCACTTCTCTTTTTTTATGTAAAAAAAGAAGGTAGAATGGTATCTACCTTCTTTCTATATTAATATTGTGATTCAGTATAAGGTTTAACATCAATTGAAAAATCTTCACTTGATGTTTTGAAATTTGGATTATAATATGGGTCTGGTTTAGATAATACATTAAACCAATTTTTTTGGAATAAAGCTTCATCATCTCTTATGTTGTTATAATTGTTATCAAGTTTATTTTCATAGTGATATAATTCAGAAAATGGAGTAAAGACATTTAAATAACCTTTTTCTCTGGCTTTCAGACATAAATCTATATCACTAAAATAGTTTGTATAGTTTTCATCAAACTTACCTAAATCATCAAAAGTAGATTTTTTTATCAACATACATGCTTTTGTTACAGCGGTTACATTATGTGCATAAGCAAGTCTACCCATATATCCTATAAAGTCACGATTAGAATTTTTGTGATAATATTTAATGTTATTTTTAAAATCTGTATATATGCCAGCATGTTGAACTGTTTCATCTTCGTAATAAAGTTTAGCACCAACAATTGCAACATCATCTCTTTGACAGAACATTAACATTTCTTCTATCCATTTTGGAGAAATAACTTCAGTATCATTATCTAAGAATAAATAATAACTACCTTTTGCGAAAGTTGTCGCATAATTACATATAGAAGAATAATTATATTTTTGTTCCCAATCAATAAATTGTATATTATCATATTGATTTTTTATTATGTCATAATAATCTTTATTAGATGTATTAGTAAGATTAACCACTATAATTTCATAATTTTCGTAAGTTGTATTAGATATTACAGAATTGATACAACCAGCTAATAATGAGAAATTATCATTTATAATTATAATTGAAACTAAAGGTGTATCCAAAAGTTCATAGTTAATTTTATATAATCCAGGAGCATTAGGAATTAGCTCTGGAGTACCTTTAATACCAACTCTTTCCAGATGGTTTTCTAATGCTGTTAATCCTGCTGTTAAACAGTAAGGTTTAACACTAATGTCACTTGCAACAGAACCTGGGTGACATCTCCAGAAATATAATACTTTAGGAATATGAACAATAGATTTAGCTTGTTCTGTTAATCTTAGTATTATATCAAAGTCTTGGCTTCCATTACATTCTGGATTAAAATAGCCTACTTTATCTAATAATTCTCTGCTAAAAGTAGAAAAATGGCATATATAGTTATTTGTTCTTAATGTATCAGGAGCATAATCTGCTTTTAAATGAACTATTAATCCATCAAAAATATTATTGCCGAATGTCATTTCATCAGTAAAGATAAAGTCAGCGTTTTTATGTGTAATAGCAAGCATATTTTCATATAGAGCAGATGGATGAAGAAAATCATCGTGGTCAAGTAGAGATATATAATTACCTGTAGCCATTTTGATAGCTTCGTTAGTATTGTCTGATATTGAAATATTGTCAATTTTTTTATATTTTATTCTAGAATCTTTTTTCATATATGCTTGACATGTTTTATAAACATCACCATTAGGGTCTGTACTAGCATCAGCTAAACATAATTCCCATTTTTGGTATGTTTGACATATACAAGAATCTATCATTTCTTTTAGAAAATCTATTGGAGTATTAAATAAAGGAACTAATATACTAAAAGTTATATCTTTATCAAATTTAGTATTTAATTGTTTAACAGCCATTTTTGCTGGTAAGAAATGACTAATAATAATAGAATTATTTTTTATAATTTTACTCAATTGTTTTCTATATTTTATTTTTTCTAAAAATGCAGAAACACCATCTTTTTTAATAATTCTTAAAGCTATTACTAATGAACCTATTCCTGGAATTTTTCTTAAACTAGCTGTTATCATTCTGCCTGGTTTTGTAATTTTCCACCATCTTGAATTAGAAATAGCTGTATAACTGCTTGAAAAATAAGAATTGCTAGACATTAATTGGTTGTTTGCATCTATTAATTTTCTGTTTTTTGCATTAACAGAAGATAATTTATTTTTTAAAGTAGTAGATAAAGATTTGTAATATTTATACTTATATATATTCTTTTTATTTTCTTCTAAAGAATGATTTAAATCATTTAATTTATAATTTAAAACTCTAAAATTTCTTTCGTAATCTTCTATTAGCTTAATCAAAGAAATATTTGATATATTTGTTTTTTTATACATGTAAATATTTTTATAATCATTTGAGAATGAAATATCTCTAATGAAATTGTATTTAAAGAAGATATTAGACCAAGATTCAAGAGGCTTTAAAGTTATAATTTTATTATCGTCTAAATCATTTTTTAAAGAAACAATTATACTGTCTGAATAATTGCAAAGTTCTTGTAATAAATTAATAGAATCTTGCTCATATAGATATTCAATAGTATTTAAAGCTATAATTAAATCAAATTTTTCAGGATGATTTTCTGGTAAAAACTTTTTAAGATTTCCATCAAAATCTTTTTGGATACTAGTTTTAATAATATTAAATCCATTTTCATTGATAGTATTGATAAACTCATTATCATCACCTAAGTATAATATTGAGTTAGGATTAATCTGCTTTATACTATCAATTAAACTAGATATACTTATATTAGTATAATCCATTTTTAATCCTCCACACATAAACATATTTATATAATTTGTAAAAGCTAATTGATTATACCACATAAATCGAATTTTGTAAATTTTTAAAGTATACAATCTAAAAAGTTAACATTTTAAAAATAGTTATTTAAATATGGACTAACTTGAAATTATAAAAAAAGTTATGTATAATTGTTATTAATTGTATTAATTTATAAGATAATGTATTAAAATAGATTGTAATTTATAGAGGAGAAAACAATATATATTATGGAAAACCCAAATGTAACAGAAAATATATTACCTGTTCTAGCGTTAAGAGGATTGGTAATGATGGATACAGTTTCTATGAGTTTTGATGTTGGTAGAGAAGCATCTATAAAAGCATTAAAACAATCTTTAGCAACTAATCAAAAAATATTTTTAGTAGCTCAAAAAGATTTATTAATAGAAAAACCAAAAGTAAAAGATTTATATTCATATGGTGTTGTTGCAAGTATATCACAGATGATAAAAAGCAAAAATGGAGATATGAGAGTTCAGGTTCAAGGTGAATATAGAGCAAAACTAGTAGATGTAATAGAAGAAGAACCTTTTATCACAGCTGTTTTAGAACCTAAACCTATAAGTAAAAAGTTAGGGGTTAATGCTTTAGAGGCAGAAGCTTTAGTGAGAGCATTGAAAGTGACATTTGAACATTATTCAATTCACTTACCAAAAATACCTAATGAAAATATGTCATCTATAATGGTAAAAGAAGACCCTTATGAGTTTTTCTATGAGTTAATCAAGTATTGCATTTTAAGACCAGAAGATAAACAAAAGATATTAGAATGTAATACAATAGGTTCAAGATTAAAAACACTATTAAAAATTTTAGATCACGAATGTGAAGTTTTAGAAATAGAAAAAGATATATATGATAGAGTAAAATCTCAAATGGATCAAAATCAAAAAGAATACTTTTTGAGAGAACAAATGAAAATTATTCAAGCAGAGCTTGGTGATGGAGAAGAAGAAGTTCAAAGCGAATATTTCCAAAAAATTCAAGCTATAAAAAATATCTCAGATACATCTAGAACAAAATTGCTAGAAGAAGTAAAAAGACTTGAAAGAATGCCTATGAATTCCCAAGAAGCAAATGTAATAAGATCTTATTTAGATGTATGCTTAAGTTTACCATTTGATACTTTTACTAAAGATGTTTTAGATGTAAATAAGGCAAGAAAAATTTTAGATAAAGACCATTTTGGTTTGAAGAAAGTAAAAGAAAGAATTTTAGAGCTTATTGCTGTTAGAAAGTTAGCTCCAGATATAAAAGGTCAAATTATTTGTTTAGTAGGACCTCCAGGGGTTGGTAAAACTTCTATTGCTAAGAGTATAGCTCAAACAATGAATAGAAGATATGTTAGAGTATCTTTAGGTGGTATTAGAGATGAATCTGACATAAGAGGACATAGAAAAACTTATGTTGGTGCTATGCCAGGTAGAATTATAAATGCTATTATTCAATCTAAGAGCAGAAATCCACTTGTGTTATTAGATGAAATAGATAAAATGGGTTCAGATTTTAGAGGAGATCCATCTGCTGCAATGTTAGAAGTTTTGGATGCTGAACAAAATGCAGAGTTTAGAGATCATTATGTTGAAATACCATTTGACTTAAGTCAAACACTATTTTTGATGACTGCAAATGATTTATCAACAGTTCCTAAACCTTTGTTAGACCGTATGGAAATTATTGAATTATCTAGTTACACTAGAGAAGAAAAATTTAATATAGCAAAAAAATATTTAACAGTAAAACAAATTAAAAGACATGGTCTAACAAATAAAGATATAAACTTTACTCAAGACGGTATATATACTTTAATAGACAGATATACTAGAGAAGCTGGAGTTCGTACTTTAGAAAGAACTATTGCAACAATATGTAGAAAAGTTGCAAAACAAAAAGTAGCTTTAGGTGATGAGTTTAAGAAAGTAAATATAAATGAAAAAGTTTTATTAGAACTATTAGGAGCAAAAAAATATAGAGTTTCTGAATTACCAGAGGAAAATCAAGTAGGTTTAGTAACAGGACTTGCTTGGACAAGCGTCGGTGGAGAAACCCTAGAGATAGAAGCGTGTGCTGTTGAAGGTACAGGCAAAGTACAAATTACTGGTAATTTAGGAAAAGTAATGAGTGAGTCAGCTTCTATTGCTGTTGGTTATGTTAGACAAGTATGTGATGAATATGGAATAGACAAAAATTTCTATAAAGATAAAGATTTGTTTATACATGCTCCAGAAGGTGCAGTACCAAAAGATGGTCCTAGTGCTGGTGTAACTATTACTACAGCTTTAATATCTGCTTTAAGTGGAATTCCTGTTAAAAGAGATGTAGCTATGACAGGTGAGATATCACTTAGAGGTAGAGTAATGGCTATAGGTGGTTTAAAAGAAAAATCTATAGCAGGGTATAGAGCAGGTGTAAAAACAATAATTATTCCTTATGATAATAAATCAGATATTGATGAATTTGATGATATTATAAAGAAAAATGTTAAATTTATACCAGTAAAAACTTTAAAAGAAGTTTTAGATATCGCTTTAGATATGGAAAATGCTACATCAATTATTATGTCAAAAAATAAAGAAGAAGTTTGTTGCGAATAGGAGGTTATGTATGAACTATAATAAAGCAGAATTTGTAACTTCATATGGATTATCAAGTCAACTTCCAAAGTCTGATATTCCTGAAATTGCTTTTGCAGGTAGATCAAATGTTGGAAAATCTTCTATGATAAATAAAATATTTAATAGAAAATCTTTGGCAAGGGTTTCTGCTGTGCCAGGAAAAACAGCTACAATAAATTTTTATAATGTAGAGAAAAAAGTTAACTTTGTAGACTTACCAGGTTATGGTTATGCTAAAGTTGCTAAAAGTGAAAAAGAGCGTTGGAGTAAGCTTATAGAAAAATATTTTAACGATGATAGAAATTTAAGACTGGTATTATCACTTATAGATATGAGACATCCACCAACAAAACTTGATATAGATATGGTCAATTACTTGATTGAATGTGAATTGCCATTTGTAATAATATTAACTAAAGCTGACAAATTAAATAAAAAACAAACAGAAGAAAGATTGAAAAATATTGTAAAAGAAATTCCTTATGGAGAAGAAATAAAGATGATTCCTTTTTCTTCTCAAACAGGACAAGGCGTTGAAGAAATAAAACAAATAATTGAAGAATTATGTGAAGAAGCATAAATAAAAATCTTATATTGGGGGAGAAATTTTAGATGTTCGTTTCAAGTAATTTAAGTATAAATGAAAAAGGAAATTTAGCTATTGGTGGGGTAGATACTGTTGATTTAGCAAAACAATACGGCACACCTTTATATGTTTTTGATGAAGATTTAATACGTACACATTGTAGACAATTCAAAAATAGTATGGATAAATACTATGGTGGTGAAGGTTTAGTATGTTATGCATCAAAAGCTTTTTGCTGTAAAGAAATGTTAAGAATAGTAAATGATGAAAATTGTGGAGCAGATGTTGTTTCAATAGGAGAATTATATACTGCTATGAGTGTAAATTTTCCAGCTGAAAAGATTTGTTATCATGGGAACAATAAAACACCTGAAGAACTAGAATTAGCTTTAGATTATGGTGTTGGAAGAATAGTGGTTGATAATGAAATAGAGTTAGAACTTTTAAATAAGATTGCTGGAGAAAAAGGCAAAAAGGTAAATGTTTTACTAAGAATTACACCAGGAATCGATGCTCACACTCATGATTTTATAAAAACAGGTAAAATTGATTCAAAATTTGGTATGACTATTGAATTTGGAACAGCTATGAATGGTGTTAAAAAGGCATTATCATTAGAAAATATCGTTTTAGAAGGTATTCATTGTCATATAGGTTCACAAATATTCCAAATAGACCCATTTGAACATGCTGGTGAAGTTATGTTGACATTCATTAGCGATGTTAAGAAAGAATGTGGATATGAACTTAAAACTATGAATTTAGGTGGAGGCTTTGGTATTATGTATACTGAAGAAGATTCTCCAGTAGCTTATGATTTATATATGAAAAAAGTATCAGATGTTGTTAAGGCCAAAGCACAAGAATTAGGAGTTAATTTACCATATATAATCATTGAACCAGGAAGAAGTGTTGTAGCTCCGGCAGGAATTACACTTTACACAGTAGGAGGAATAAAAGATATTCCAACTGCTAGAAAATATGTTTCAGTAGATGGTGGTATGACAGATAATATTAGATATGCTTTATATCAATCTAAGTATGACTTTATAATTGCAAATAAAGCAAATCAACCTAAAGATGACAATGTAACAATAGCAGGTCGTTGTTGTGAAAGTGGAGATTTATTAGGAGAAAATGTACCACTACAAAAAGCAGAAGTTTCTGATATATTGGCAGTTTGTGCAACAGGTGCGTACAATTATTCTATGTCAAATAACTATAACAGAGTTAGAAAACCAGCAGTGGTTATGGTTAAAGATGGAAATAGTAGAGTAGTAGTTAGAAGAGAAACAGTAGAAGATATTATAAGATGTGATATATAATAGATAACGGACAACTTTTAGTTGTCCGTTATTTTTTCTCTGATTTTTATAAATTAAATTATTTATTATTTTTATTTCAATAATTTTATATTTATTAACAAATTGGTCTTGATTTTTTTTTCAAAATGAGTACAATAGTATTTAGTTGATAATTAGCACTCAAATATATAGAGTGCTAAAAAGTAAGATTAATACAAAATTTATATATTAAAATTTTTAGGAGGAATTATTATGACAATCAAACCATTAGCTGATAGAGTTGTTATTAAAATGTTAGAAGAAGAACAAACAACTGTAGGTGGAATTATTTTAGCAGGTACTGCAAAAGAAAAACCACAATTTGCAACAGTTATTGCTGTAGGCCCTGGTGGAGTTGTTGATGGTAAAGAAGTTAAAATGGAATTGGCAGTAGGTCAAAAAGTTTTAATCAACAAATATGCTGGTACAGAAGTTAAAGTTGACGGTGAAGAATATATTATTTTAAGACAATCTGAGGTTTTAGCTATTGTTGAATAATTTATATATTAAATAGGAGGAATTAATTATGGCTAAAAATATAATTTATGGTGAAGAAGCTAGAAAATCATTACAAGCTGGTATAGATAAATTAGCAAATACAGTAAAAATTACAATGGGACCTAAAGGTAGAAACGTTGTTTTAGATAAAAAATTTGGTGCACCATTAATTACAAATGACGGTGTTACAATTGCTAAAGAAATTGAATTAGAAGATGCTTTTGAAAATATGGGTGCACAATTAGTTAAAGAAGTTGCAACAAAAACAAATGATGCAGCTGGCGATGGTACAACAACAGCTACACTTTTAGCTCAAGCATTAGTTAGAGAAGGTATGAAAAATGTTGCAGCTGGTGCAAATCCTATCGTTTTAAGAAAAGGAATTAAAAAAGCTGTTGATGTTGCAGTAAATTCTATCGTATCAAACTCTAAAGCAGTTGACGGTTCAAACGATATTGCTAGAGTTGCTTCTGTTTCTGCTGGTGATGAAGAAGTAGGTAGATTAATAGCTGAAGCTATGGAAAAAGTTTCTGCTGATGGTGTTATTACTATTGAAGAAAGCCAAACTGCTGAAACATATAGTGAAGTTGTAGAAGGTATGCAATTTGATAGAGGTTATATCACTCCATATATGATTACAGATACAGAAAAAATGGAAGCTGTAATTGATGACGCTTACATTTTAATCACAGATAAAAAAATCTCTGTAATTTCTGAAATCTTACCTTTATTAGAACAAATTGTTCAAGCTGGTAAAAAATTATTAATTATCGCAGAAGATATCGAAGGTGAAGCTTTATCAACATTAATCGTAAATAAATTACGTGGTACATTTACAGTAGTTGCTGTTAAAGCTCCTGGTTTTGGTGATAGAAGAAAAGAAATGTTACAAGATATCGCTATTTTAACTGGTGGTCAAGTAATTAGTGAAGAATTAGGTTTAGACTTAAAAGAAACACAAATTATGCAATTAGGTAGAGCTAAACAAGTTAAAGTTTCTAAAGAAAACACTATCATTGTTGACGGTGCTGGTGCAAAAGATGCTATTAAATCAAGAGTTGCACAAATTAAAGCACAATTAGAAGTTACAACTTCTGAATTTGATAGAGAAAAATTACAAGAACGCTTAGCTAAATTAGCTGGTGGTGTTGCAGTTATTAAAGTTGGTGCTGCAAGTGAAATTGAAATGAAAGAACAAAAATTAAGAATAGAAGACGCTTTAGCTGCAACAAAAGCTGCTGTTGAAGAAGGTATAGTTGCAGGTGGTGGTACTGCTTTAGTAAATGCAATTCCTGCTGTTAAAGAATTAATTGAAAAATCAACAGGCGATGAAAAAACTGGTATGAGCATTGTATTAAAAGCATTAGAAGAACCAGTTAAACAAATTGCTTTAAACGCTGGTTTAGAAGGTAGCGTTATTATTGATAAAATCTTATCAACAGATAAAATTGGATTTGGTTTTGATGCTTATGACGAAGAATATGTTGATATGATTGCAAAAGGTATAGTAGACCCAACTAAAGTTACAAGAAGTGCTTTACAAAATGCTGCTTCTGTTGCATCTACAGTATTAACAACAGAAAGTTTAGTAGCTGATATTCCAGAAGAAAATTCTAACCCTGCAGCAGCTATGGCTGGAGCTGGCATGGGTGGCATGTATTAATAAATTTTGTTCGATAAAGAGTATAAAATATTAATTTTATACTCTTTATTTTTATGTCATATATAATATAACTTGTTTTTTCGTGAAAGACTATGTATTAGTTATTATAAATAAATTTGTTGTATAGTATTGTTAAATATCAATAAAAATATTGTTGTATTTAACAATTGATATCATTTTAAAAAAGATTTATCATATAAACATAGATTTGTTTTAAAAAAGGAGAGACAATTATGAGAAAATTAAAAGTTTTTAGTGCGATGTTTTTAGCTTCATTAATGACTATGTCAGTTGCAACATCAGTTAGTGCTTTGAGCTGGAAAGACGGAGCTTTATCAAAATACTACTTCACATATACAGGTGGAGATGAAGGTGTTGCAAGTGTTACAGCAAGTGATACAAACAACACTTATGCTGGTGAAGTTAAAGAAGGCCAAACAATTGTAACAAAAACAGGTACTATTGTTTGGAGAGACAGTTATACAAATGTTACAACATTTAATGTTGATTTAAAACCTGGTTATGTATTAGATAGCTTAAACGGTAATGTTGGTGATGGAGTTTTTGAAGAAAATACAGCTACACCAGATATCAATGACTACACATTTAAATTTACAGATAAAGGTGCAGAAGCTTGGTGCTATGGAGATGATGTTGATTTCTCAATTTCAACAAAAAAAGTTGAATACACATTAGTAGACTTAGAAACAGGTGGAGCAATCACAACAGCTAGAGTTGGCGAACCATTAGAATTATCTTGGAATATACCTAGCAAACCAGGTCATGTGTTCGCAGGTTGGACATTCGATGGTGAAGCAATTACTGATACAGTATTAACAGAAGCTATGGTAAACTCTGCTAATGGTAATAATGAAATTGGAATTAAATCTACATGGAATGTTGCAGAATATCCTTTAACAATTAACTATTATGTAAATAATGATAATGGTTTAGATGGTGGTTATTTTGAAGGATCAAAAGAAGTAAAAGTTAAATATGGTACAGTATTAACAAATGAAAATATTCATCTTATTTTACAAGTTCCTGAAGAATATGTAATACCAGGTGATAAAGAAATTGTTATAGGTGAAGAAAATAATACAATTAACCTAGTAAAAGCTGATAAATCACATTCACAAGTTGGCGGTACAAGATACACATTTACATATACAAGTAAAACAGATGGTATCGAAGGTGTTACATACACAGTAAATGATGGTCAATCAACAGAAATTGAATTAAATGAAACAATTCAAGAATCAACAGGATCAGCATTTGATTATGATACTATTGTATTTACTGTAAAAGTAGCAGATGGTAAAAAACTAGTTCTTGACTGCGATGGAACAGATAATGCTGTAACTGATAATGGTGATGGAACATATTCATTCCAAATTACAGTAAATGGTTACAATCATGCTTCTCAAGCTCATTTTGATTTCAATTTAAGTGCAGTTGATAAATAGTATATATAAAAAGTAGGTTTTGCTCGTGCAAAACCTACTTTTTTTCATATAATTTATGCAGAAATATAAGAAAAATGTGTTTTTGCGTGAAAGACATTGTATTGGCGATTTTACACAAATATTTTACATAAAATTGATAATTATAAACAAATTAGTTTGTTTGTTTTAACCATTGATATTATTGGTTAAAAGTTGTATCATATTAGTATAAATTTGAAAAGGAGATTTATTCATGAGAAAGTTAAAAGTTTTTAGTGCAATGTTTTTAGCTTCATTAATGACTATGTCAGTTGCAACATCAGTTAGTGCATTAAGCTGGAAAGATGGTGCTTTATCAAAGTATTATTTCACATATACAGGTGGAGATGAAGGTGTTGTAAGTGTTACAGCAAGTGATACAAACAATACTTACAATGGTGCAGTTGAAGAAGGTCAAACAATCGTAACAAAAACAGGTACTATTGCTTGGAGAGATAGCTACACAAACGTTACAACATTCACAGTTGATGTAAAACCAGGATATTATATAGCTGGTTTTAATGGTAATGTTGGTGATGGTAAATTAAGTCAAGTTGATGAAGATACTTATACATTCCAATTCACAGATAAAGGTGCAGAAGCTTGGTGCTATGGCGATGATGTTGATTTTTCAATAAACACAGAAAAATATGACTATATTTTCGTTGATAAAAACGGAAGACAAGTTGGTGCTGGTAAAGTTGGAGAAAAAGTTATTATTGAAAATGGCCAAGCTCCAGCAGGTTATCAATTTGATGGTTGGAAATTATCTGATGAGATCGTTATAAAAAATGATGAAAATGTTAAATTAACTGAAGATATGGTTAAATTAGCTAATGAATCATATGAAATCACTGTAGAACCTGTGACATCAAAAATTGTGTATAAATTTGTAATCAAAGAAGGAATTAAAGTTGGTGAAGGTAAAATTGGTGAAGAAATCATATTTGATCAAGTAGTAGACAAATATGGTCACGATTTTAAAGGCTGGAAATTAGAAGACGGTACTTTAATTGATAATGGTTCTACTTTGACTTATGATATTATTGATCTTCTTAAATTAAATAATAATGTGCTTGTTGTAGAACCTGAATTTGTTAAGAAAGATGTAAAATTCACTTTAAACAAATATATAAATAATAATGATAAGAATGGTTATGGTGGAGAATTAGTAGAAGAAGTATCTTTTGAAGCTCCATTTGGAACAATTATTGATGAAAACTATATTCGCAATGTATTAGGTATTACTTCTGAGTATAAAGTAATAGGTGAAAAATCAATTGTTTTAAACAATCTTGATGAAAACTATGTTATTGATTTAGCAAAAGAAGATAAAGCTTATTCAGGTGCACTTAGAGAAGATTATTCTTTCACATATGCAAGCAAAGATGATGGTATTGAAAGTGTTTCATATGTTGTAAATGGAAAAGAAGAAAAAGGTAGCATTTTAGACTTAAATGAAACAGTTAAAATAACAGTAAATGGTTGGGATCTTACAAACCCTAAAACAATTAAATTTACTGTAAAAGTAGCAGACGGTAAAGAATTAGTTCTTAACTGCCCTGGAACAGATAATGAAGTAACTAATAATGGCGATGGAACATATTCATTCCAAATTACAGTAAATGGCTTTAACAACAACAAACAAGCTCACTTCGATTTCAGTTTAAACACAGTTGACAAACAATAATTTATTAAAATAAAAAAACAGATATGGCCAAAAGCTGTATCTGTTTTTTTATAATATAGAAAGAAGAAAGCACCGAAAAGTTTTTCGGTGCTTGGCGATTGATATTATATCAATGTAAATAATATAAGGAAGAATGGAAGGGTAAACAGTTTGCAAAACTGAAAAAATAGTTTTGCACACCCATTTAAAAGTGTCTTAATATTATTCAAAAAATATTGAAAAATATCGTGTTTTATGCTTTAATAAAAATGTAAAATTTTTATACTAGCTTTTAGACACTCTTAACTTATGAGTACATACAGATTGTACCATGTGTTTTGAAAAAAACTTGTCGAAGTTAGGGGTCGAAAAAAAATAATCTTAGAAAGGTTTTAATAAATGTTAATTATAAATGCAAATATAATATCAATGGATAATAATGACTATGAAAATGGTTATATTTTAATAGAAAATCAAAAGATAAAACAAATAGGTAATATGAGTGATGTGCCCAAAATTGATGATGAGGTTTTAGATGTTTCTGGGAAAACAGTAATTCCAGGACTTATAGATGCACATTGTCATTTAGGTATGTGGGAAGATGGTTTAGGATTTGAGGGAGATGATGGAAATGAAGAAACAGATCCAGTAACCCCTCAACTTAGAGCTATAGATGCAATAAATCCTTTAGATAGATGTTTTACAGAAGCATTAGAAGGCGGTATTACTACAGTATTAACAGGTGCTGGCAGTGCAAATCCGATTGCTGGCATGTGGTGTGCAATAAAGACAAAAGGTAGAAGAATTGATGATATGGTTATCAATGAGCAAATTGGAATGAAATTTGCTTTAGGTGAAAATCCTAAAAATACATATAACGGAAAAAATGAAACACCAATTACAAGAATGGCAATAACAGCCTTGATTAGAGAACAATTGCAAAAAGCTAAAAGATATAGTGATGATATAGAAGAAGCTACTGATATGGACGATTTACCAGAATTTGACATGAAGTGTGAATCATTATTACCAGTAATAAGAAAAAAATGTAAAGCTTTTTTCCATTGCCATAGAACAGATGATATTTTTACAGCAATAAGAATATCTAAAGAATTTGATTTAGATTATGTAATAGTTCATGGAACAGAAGGTTATATGGTTGCTGATATTTTAGCACAAGAAAATGCAAAAGTTATCACAGGACCTTTGCTTTGTGACCGTTCAAAACCAGAGATAAGAAACTTATCTATTTCAAATCCATATGAGTTAGATAAAAATAATGTACAATGTTGTATTTGTACAGACCACCCAGTTATTCCAATTCAGTATTTACCATTAACAGCTGGACTTGGAGTAAGAGCTGGTTTGAGCAAAAAACGAGCGTTAGAAATGATTACAATAGAAAGTGCAAAAATAGCAGGAATTGAAGATAGAGTAGGTTCTATAACAGTAGGAAAAGATGCTGATTTAGTTATATTTGAAGACGATGCACTAAGTGTTTATTTTAAACCTAATTATGTAATAATAAATGGAGAAATAGCTGTAAAAAATTAATTTCTTATGAAAAGAGTGAAAATATGAGAGAAATTCATAGTAGTGAGATTACTAGTGTTGTAAGAGAACTTTGTATAAAAGCTAATATGGTGTTGCCACAAACTTTAGAAAGTTTAATAAAAGATAAAACACAAGAAGAAACATTTGGTTTAGCAAAAAATGTACTAGGGGATATTTGTGACAATATAACTTGTGCAAAAGAAATAAATGTGCCTATCTGTCAAGATACTGGAATGGCAGTTGTATTTATAGAATTGGGTCAAGATGTTCATATTACTGGTGATGTATTAGAAGATGCAGTAAATGAAGGTGTAAGACAAGGCTATATTGACGGTAAACTTAGATGTTCTATAGTAGCTGATCCATTAAAAAGAGTAAATACCAATGATAATACTCCTTGTGTTTTACATTTAAAAGTTGTAAAAGGTGATAAAGTAAAAATAACAGTTGCACCAAAAGGTTTTGGCAGTGAAAATATGAGTGCTATGAAAATGTTTACACCAAGTGCAACAGTAGATGATATTGTTAATTTTGTTGTAAATCAAGTTAATACAGCTGGTTCAAATCCATGTCCTCCTATAGTTGTTGGAGTTGGTATTGGAGGAGATTTCGAACATTGTGCATATCTAGCAAAAAAAGCATTATGTAGAGATGTTTCAAAGAGAAATGATGATCCATTTTATGCTGATATAGAAAAAACAATGCTTGATAAAATAAATGAATTAGGTATAGGACCTCAAGGTTTTGGTGGGAAAACAACAGCTTTATGTGTAAATATAGAGCAATATCCAACACATATCGCAGGGTTACCTGTATCAGTTAATATAGGGTGTCATGTAACAAGACATTCAAGTAAAATTATATAAAATAGTAAAGGATAGAAAATGGAAAAATTAACATTTATAGCTCCTTGTCATTTTGGATTAGAAAGTGTTTTGGCAGGAGAATTAAAAAGAATGGACGCGCAAGAAGTTAAAGCTGATAATGGTAAAGTTGAATTCAGTGGTGACTTTAACATATTGGTTCGTGCAAATATATGTCTTAGAACAGCTGAAAGAGTTTTAATAAAATTAGGAGAATTCACAGCAACTAGTTTTGAAGAACTTTTTCAAGGTGTTAAAGCAATACCATTAGAAGATTTTATTGGGAAAAGAGATGCTTTTCCAGTAAAAGGTTGGAGTTTGAACTCTAAACTATATAGTGTACCAGATTGTCAATCAATAATAAAAAAAGCTTGTGTTGAAAGACTAAAATCACATTATAAACAAGACTGGTTTTCAGAAACAGGTTCATTACATCAAATACAATTTTCTATTTTAAAAGATAAAGTCACAATTATGCTTGATACTTCTGGAGTAGGGCTTCATAAAAGAGGTTACAGACAAAACTCTAATGATGCACCTATAAAAGAAACTTTAGCAGCTGGAATTGTAGATTTAGCAAGAGTAAAACATTATTCTATGGTATGCGATCCATTTTGTGGTTCAGGAACTTTTTTAATAGAGTCTGCAATGAAAGCATTTAACATTCCACCAGGATTGAGAAGAAAATTTATATCTCAAGATTGGGGACTAGTTCCTGAAAATGTATGGAGAGAAGAAAGAGCTAGAGGATTAGAACTTATAAAAAAAGATGCTGAATTTAGAGGTTTTGGCAGTGATATAGATAAAAATGCTGTTGAATTGACAATGAGAAATGCTAAAAAAGCAGGTGTGTTAGGAAGATTATCAATTAAAACTGCAGATGTAAAAGAATATGTTACACAAGAAAAATTAATAACTTTTGCAAATCCTCCTTATGGTGAAAGAATGTTAGAAAAAGAAGATGCTCGAAGAATTTATAAAACAATGGGGAGAGTATTTAAAAAAGTTGATAAAAACAGTTATTATATAATTTCTCCAGATGAAGAATTTGAAAAAATCTTTGGCAGACGAGCTGATAAAAAAAGAAAATTATATAATGGAATGTTAAAATGTAACTTATATCAGTATTTTAAATAGGTATAATAATAGTATAAATTATAACATTAAAGGGATTTAATATATGAATGATAAATTTGAAAAAGCATTTGAACTATTTTTAGAAAGTAGAGATGGGGAGAAAGCTTTAGATAGTATGCAAGAAAGTTTGAGAAAAGCTTTTGCTATGGGTTATAGAATGGGTTTAAATGAACGCATTGAAAATGATAAGAAAAATAACATAGAAGAAGCAAGAAAAGAACTTTTAGAAAAGAAGTAGAAAATTATGATTATTGAAGAATTAAAATCTATTTTTTCAGAATATCAAATTAAAAAAATAGATGAAAATAATATAGATGATGTTTTTGAGCTTATAAAAAATAATAAATATTATTTATCGAAAGTACAAAATCATGAATTGACATTAGAAGAATGTATCGAAGAAATAAGTGCTTTACCACCAAATAAGGAAATTGACAGTAAAACTTACATCGCTATTTATGATGATAATAGATGTGTTGCTGTAATTGATTTTGTAGAAGGTTATCCAAATGACGAAGTAGCATTTATAGGGCTATTTATTTTGGATATATCAGTTCAAGAAAAAGGTTTAGGAACAAACTTTTTTGAGAGAATAAAAGAAGTTGCACATAAAAAAGGATTTACTGAGCTTAGATTGGGTTGTATGAGTGGCAATGAAAGAGGATTTAGATTTTGGACTAAAATGGGATTTAAAGAGATAAATAAAGTGGATAGAATAATAGATAACCAAAATTTTACTATTTTAGTTATGAGTTTAAAAATATAAAAAAAGATGTATCAATTAAATTGATACATCTTTTTTCACATATAAGGCTCTTATTGAATTTAAAATTGCAATCATAGATACACCAACATCAGCAAAAACTGCTCCCAACATAGGAATTAAGCCAAAAGCTCCTAATATTAAGAACAATATTTTTATTGTAAGAGCGAATATGATGTTTTGTTTTACAATTTTTAGAGTAAATTTAGAATGTTTGATAGCGTTAACGATTTTTATAGGTTCGTCTGTCATTATTACTATATCTGAAGCTTCAATAGCAGAATCAGAACCAACTCCACCCATAGATATACCCACATCTGCTCTTGTTAATACGGGAGCATCATTTATACCATCTCCAACAAAGGCTACTTTTTTCTTAGAGTTTGCAATTATTTTTTCTAAAAGCTCAACTTTATTAGTAGGTAATAATTCTGAGTATACTTTTTCAATTCCCAATTCTTTTGCCATAAAATCAGCTGATTTCTTTGTGTCACCAGTTAACATAATGATATTTTTAATTCCAATATTTTTTAGATTTTTTATAGCCTTTTTAGCATCACTCTTTACTTTATCAGAAATTACTAAATATCCTTTATACTCATTATTTACAGCTAAATAACAAATGGTTCCATAAATATGAGGTTTATCATATTTGATATTGTATTTTTCCATAAGTTTACTATTACCAAATAGAACAAAATCATCACCAACATTCAATGAAACGCCAAATCCTGCAATATCTTTGTAATTGGATATATTTTCTTGATTAATAGGAGTTGCATATTTTTTTTGTATAGATTTTGCTATAGGATGGTTAGAGAATAATTCAGCATACAAACTGTATTTTATAAAATCTTCTTCAGATATGTTTTTAGCATTTATTTCTTGTACATCAAAAACACCTTGTGTAAGAGTTCCTGTTTTATCAAATACAACTGTATCAACTTTTGATAGTGTTTCTAAATATCTACTTTCTTTTATTAATACTCCCATTTTTGAAGCCCCACCAATTCCAGCAAAGAAACTAAGTGGTACAGATATAACTAAAGCACAAGGGCAGGAGATAACTAAAAATGTGAGTGCATTAGTAAAACATTGTCTAAAAGAAACACTATCTAAAAATAGAGGTGGAATTGTAGCTAATAGGACAGCTAAAATAACAACTATAGGAGTGTAATACCTTGAGAATTTTGTTATGAAATTTTCTACTTTTGCTTTCTTAGAACTTGCACTTTCAACAAGTTGTAAAATTTTATAAACAGTTGATTGTTCATATAGTTTAGTAACCTTTATTTCCAAAACTTCACTTGTATTTATAACACCACTTAAAATCTCGTCCCCAACATTAACTTGTTTAGGAACAGATTCTCCTGTTAGAGCTAAACTATCAACAAAAGAGTTACCTTTTATAACAATACCATCTAAAGGAACTTTTTCACCAGCTTTTACGACTATAATATCATTTTGTTTTATATCAAAAGGAGATACTTTTTTTATTTCGTTATCTATTTTTAAATTAGCATAGTCAGGTTTAATATCCATTAATTCAGTAATAGATTTTCTGGATTTTTTTACAGCGTAATCTTGGAAATATTCACCAATTTGATAGAATATCATAACAGCTATTGCTTCCATATAATCAGATATAGCTAGTGCGCCTATGGTAGCAATACTCATTAGGAAATTTTCATCAAAAACTTTACCTTTTAAAATATTTTTGAAAGCATTAAGTAAAACATCGTACCCGATAATAAAATAACCTATCAAGTAAAATATTAAACTTATAAGATTATTTGTAGAAAAAATAAAAGGAATTACCATACAAATAAATGTTAAAATCAATCTTATTATTAGGACATCTTTTGAATTTAATTTATTATTGTGCTCATGGTTATGCTCATGTTCGGGATGTTCGTGGCAATGGTCATTACAACAGCAATGGTTATGTGTATGACTTTTATTATTTTCATTATAATCTGTTATTTGTATATCACTTTCTAATTTTTGAGCAGTTTTTTTTATTTTTGTAAAGACATCGTCTATATTGCAATCATCACTATATTCAACATATAGTTTCTGAGCCATAAAGTCTATTGTAGCTAGATGTACTTCATCAATTTTATTTATCGCAGTTTCTACTTTACTTGCACAGTTAGCACAATCTAAATTTTTTATGCTATAAACTTTATTCATCTTGAAAGACCTCCTACTCCAAAATATGTTCTAAACCTTGATTGAATATTGTTTTTATGTGAGAGTCAGCAAGACTATAAAAAACAGTTTTGCCTTCTCTGCGATATTTTACAAGACGATTTTGCTTTAATACTCTTAATTGATGTGATATAGCTGATTGATTCATATTCAATAGTTGTGCTATATCGCATACACACATTTCGCTTTCAAATAAAGCATACAAAACTTTTATTCTTGTGCAGTCACCGAAAACTTTAAAAAAGTCTGCTAAATCATATAAAATTGTATCTTCTGGCATGTTGTTATCAACTTTTTCTACAATATTATTGTGTACACAAGTTTCTTCACATCTATCTATTATATTATTATTTTCCATATTATTTTATACCTCCATAATAAACATATGAATAATTGTTCATATGTTTATTATAATACTTGTAAATAAAAAGTCAATAGTAAAATAAAAAGAGAGTAATTTTTTTAATTACTCTCTTTTATATATATTATTTTGGACAATAATAAACTAAAAATATTAATCATTTAAGGAATTTATAAATCTTTCAAAATATTTTCTTCCTTCTTCATTACATTTGAAAACACCAGCATCTTCTAATACTTTTGTGAATACAATACCAATTTCTTTTTTTAATATTTGGTCAATGTTGTTTTCGTTTATATAGTTATATTTAGGTAAAAATTCATTAACCCAGTCAGCGTGTTTTTCAATATCTTCATTAGAAGTTATGTCTTTTTTATTTAAAATATAATCACTTAATATTTTCATTTCTTTTTTCAATCTAGCAGGTAAAACAGCTAGACCCATAACTTCAATTAAACCAATATTTTCTTTTTTAATGTGGTGTAATTCACTGTGTGGGTGATATACACCAAGTGGGTGTTCATCTGTTGTGATATTGTTTCTTAAAGCTAAATCAAGTTCAAACTTACCATCTTTCATTCTTGCAATAGGAGTGATAGTGTTGTGAGGTTCACCATTTGTATTTGCAAATACAAATGCTTCTTCATCAGTATAGTTTCTCCATTTATTTAAAATAAAATCTGCTAAGTCTATTAGTTTATTTTCATCAGTACTTCTAATTCTAATTACTGATAAAGGCCATTTAACAATACCTACTTCAACATCTTCATAACCTTTGATTTCATAATGTTTTTCAATAGGAGCTTTTGCCATTGCAAATTCATAATTACCACCTTGGAAATGGTCATGACTTAAAATAGAACCACCAACAATAGGTAAGTCAGCATTTGAACCTATAAAATAATGTGGGAAAAGTTTTATAAAATCAAATAATTTAATAAATGTGTTTTTTTCTATTTTCATAGGTGTATGTTCACCATTAAATACGATACAATGTTCGTTATAGTAAACATAAGGAGAATATTGAAATCCCCAATTACTGTCATTAATAGTTATAGGAATAATTCTGTGATTTTGTCTAGCTGGGTGAGATACAGTGCCTGCAAAACCTTCATTTTCTTTACATAATAAACATTTTGGATATCCAGAAGCTTTAACAGTTTTTGCTTTTGCAATAGCTTTAGGGTCTTTTTCAGGTTTAGATAAATTGATAGTAATATCTATATCACCATACTCACTTTCAGTAACCCATTTAATATCTTTTTTAATTCTGTATCTTCTTATGTAATCACTATCTTGACTCAATTTATAAAAATAGTCAGTAGCTGATTTTTTAGAATCTTTATATATTTCATTAAATTTATTGATTACTTGACTAGGTCTAGGAGTTAATAGTCCCATAATTCTTGTGTCAAATAAATCTCTATCAACGATATTGTCATCACATAGATTATTTTCACAAGCATAGTCTAATAGTTCTTTTAAAGTTTCTTCTAAATCTACATTAGAATATACTTCAGTAGGATTGTATCCATCACATTTAAATAAATCTAAAAGAGCATTTGTACAATAAATTTCATCATATTTATCTATTAAATTATTTTCTAATGCATATGTAATAATTTTTTTAATATAATTGCTAATCATTTTATTTTCCGTCCTTATTTTCCTATTTTAGTTCCACCAACACTACGAATATTTAATACATAGCAAGAACCTTCACCAAATACATTTTCCATAGCTTTTTTATATGTATCAACAAAACCAGTTGGAACAAATGCTTGGATAGTACCTGCAAATCCACCACCGTGAACACGACATACACCTTTATCACCTAAGATGTTTTCACTGATAGCTAAACCTAAACCAACACCTTGTTCTAAAGGACATGAAGTGGAGAATATATTTTGTAGGAATTTAAAAGATGAATTTCCAGAACTTCTAACAATAGATTTAAATAAATCAAAATCATTATTTTTTAAAGCAATAGCTTCGTTTAAAGCATTATCGTTTTCATTAAAGAAATGTATAGCACGAATAACTGCTCTATCAGAAGTTTTTTCTCTAGCTTCTTTTATATTCTTATAAAATTCTGCTTTATCAACTTCTCTTAAAACTTCTTTTCCAAATACTTTAGCAACAGATTTCATTTCAGTAGGAATTGCAACATAATCTGGAGTTAAGTCAGCGTGATTTCCTTTTGTATCTACAACACATAGATTATATCCACTATGGGCAAAATCAAAATCGATTTTTTCTATTATAGGATTAGATGGGTCTTTGAAGTCCATAGATGAAAAACCGCCAACAGAACTTGCCATTTGGTCCATTAAACCACATGCCTTACCAAAATATTTATTTTCTGCATATTGACTTATAATAGCAATTTTAACAGCTGAAATTTTTCCTTCATTAAATTCATTATTTAAAATAGTTCCGATTAAGTTTTCAAAAGCAGCTGAAGATGATAAACCAGAACCTTTTAAAACATTTGATGTTGTATAAGCATCAAAACCACCAATTTTATATCCTAATTGATTAAATCTTGAAACGATACCTCTTATAATAGAAGCAGAATGACCTGTTTCTTCTTCAACAATATCAAGATTTGTAATATCTATAGTATCCATAGGGAATCCTTTTGATTTTACTCTAACAATATTACTATCATTTAAAGCAACGACAGCGATAACATCAAGATTTACAGCTGCGGCTAAAACTATACCATGTTGGTGGTCTGTATGGTTTCCACCAACTTCTGTTCTTCCTGGAGCAGAAAAGAAAGAAACTTCTGAGTGTTCAGGAAAAATTTCCTTAAATTCTTCAACAGCATTTAAATATCTGTTTTTTTGTTGCTCTAAAATATTATTGTTATCTCCATATAATGTTTTAAATGTATTTAAAAATTCATTAGAATTAATAACATTATTAATCTCATTAATATTGTACATAAAAAAGACCTCCGTTTAATAATAAATATACAATATATGTCTTAAAATAACATAATTATTATATAATTGATACAATAATTTTATTATTAAAAGGAAATAAAGTCAATTTTAAGATGTTTTAAAAATATGTAAAAATGTTTCATTGTTTATTGATACATCAGTTACGTTATAGTATAATAATATACGAAATAAATAGAGAGGTATATTATGGAACATTTTAAATATTCATATAAAACTGAAATATCAGATAACATACTTGTAAATATATATAATTCGGGTTATCAAAAATGTGAGGCAAATCATTCTATGGGTCCTCTTGTCAAAAAAAACTATTTGATACATCATGTCGTTTCAGGAAAAGGAACATATACTGTAAACGAAAAAACATATAATATATCAAAGGGAGATACATTTATAATATATCCTAATACAGTTGTGAGTTATTGTGCAGACCAATCAGATCCATGGGAATATTATTGGGTAGGCTTTGGTGGAGTAGATGTTAAAATGTTGATAGATAAAACTGATTTTTCAAAAGAAAATTGCGTTATACATACTAATAGAGAAGATGATTTGAAAGAAACTCTATTAAATATATATAACGCAAGTGGTTCAGAGTTTTTTAGACATATAAAAATGATAGGATATTTGTACCAGTTCTTATCTATATTAATAGAAGAAAGTAAAAATACAGTTGAAGAAATAGATATTTCTCAAACTTATATAAAAAAAGCAATAGATTTTATATCAGAAAACTATAATAAACCTATAAATATAACGGATATTGCTTCATATATAGGAATAAGCAGAAGCCATTTGTATAAAATATTTACAAAACAATTATCTGTATCACCTAAAAATTATTTAGATAATTTTAGAATAATGCAAGCTAAAGAATTGTTAGAGCGAACAAATTATACTATAAATGAAGTAGCAAGTATGGTAGGATATGATGATCAGTTACATTTTTCAAAAGCATTTAAGAAAAATACAACAAAATCACCAAGACAATATAAAAACGAAATAATCTCAAGAAAAAATTAATAATTTTTTAAATTAGATTTTAACAAATTATTTAATAATTAGTATATATTTATACTAGCTGTCAAAATCTTGAATGTATGATTTTAATTCTTCAGAATTTTTGACTTTTATTCCTTTATTAAGCATATCAATATCTTGTTTTGGTAAAGTGTTAACATAAATATTATAAACTTTTTCTAATGAATTATTTTTTGCACTATATACAGCAATTTTGCCATCATGTGCTTTTAAAATATATTCGTAGGGGATATTTTTTTCAGGTTGAGCAGAGTTATTACCTGCAAAAATATTTATCATACTTGTTACACAAAAACTAGATATTATAATTAAAATAAAAGAAATAACAATAGATAATATTATTTTTTTTAGTCTAGTCAAATCAATCATTCCTTTTATATTATTTTGTTTTTATGTTTTGTAATTATTGTAAAAATATACATATAATTACAATAAAAATAAAAAATCTATTAACAAAAAATTTTTAATGTGTTATACTAGAAAGGATATAATTGATTTAATTTATAATATGAAGTCAGGGAGGACGTTTATGGACAATAGAGATAATAAAAAGCCTGTAAAGCGTGTTGTTAGAATGTCATCACCAAGTTCACAGCAAAATGTAAATCGTACTGTTAGAAATGGTAGCAAAAAACCTAAACGAAGAAAAACTCAGAGTAAGGGTGTAAGAACATTTAAAAGTACTATGGCAGTTTGTGCAAAAACAATATTGACTATAATTTTAATTATAACAATAATAGGATGTATAGCTGGTACTGCATTAACAGTTTTTGTTATGCAATATGTAAATTCTGATAGTAAGTATGATTTACATAGTTTAGACAAGTCATATACTTCTGTA
Organism: Oscillospiraceae bacterium; assembly: GCA_017887325.1. Classification (GTDB taxonomy): domain Bacteria; phylum Bacillota; class Clostridia; order Oscillospirales; family Ruminococcaceae; genus Massiliimalia. The sequence goes on from JAGHIE010000013.1 coordinate 43,206, forward strand.
ATATATGGTGAAAATTCAGCTGGTGAAAAAGTAGAATTGACAACTATGTCAGCACAAGGAAAGAGAATATGGGTTGATAGTGACCAAATTCCAGAGCATGTAAAAAATGCTATGATGTGTGCAGAAGATAAAAACTTTAAAAGTCATGACGGCGTAGCTTGGACAAGAACTGTTGCGGCTTTCGTTAATGAATATATTTTTAAAGGAAAACTTCCATTTACAGGAGGGGCGTCTACAATAACTCAACAGCTTATAAAAAATATAAATCAAGACTTCTTTGATCGTGGAGCTGATGAGAAAGTAAAAGAAATTTTAGGTTCTTTAAATTTGGAAAGAAACTACACTAAAGATGAAATATTAGTAGCTTATTTAAATTATATTTCTTTAGCTAACAATATAATAGGTATAGAAGCAGGGGCGCAATACTATTTTGGAAAAACCACAGCAGAATTAACACTTGCTCAAGCTGCATCACTAGCTGCTATTACAAATTCTCCAGAATACTATTATCCAACAGTTGACCCTAACTACAAAGCTGATGATGATCCTGATACTAATACAAATAATGAAAATAACAAAAAAAGACGCAATTGGATTTTAAAGACAATGTTAGAAGAAGAGTTGATAACAAAAGAAGAGTATGATGTTGCTGTAAATGAAGATATAACAGCAGCTTTAGTAGATCACTCAGCAGATACATCAGAAAATGATAGCAGTGGTTTTTATTCTTGGGCTGTAGATGCTACAATTAAAGAAGTTGTAGAAGATTTACAAGAAAAAGAAGGATATGATGAAGAAACTGCTTTGGCAAAAGTTATGGGTGGTGGATTACAAATTAATACAAAAATAAACCCAGACATGCAAAATCATTTAGAAAGTTTATTTGCAGTTGAAAGTTTATTTAGTTATAATTCTTTACAAGATACACCAGATGCAGCTATGTGTATAATGGATTATGATGGTAATATAGTTGCACAAATGGGTAGTAGACATCCAAAGACTACAAACTTAGGATTTAATATAATAAGTGATGGTGGAGTTAACATGGGTTCTGCTTTAAAACCTCTTGTAGCTTATGCACCAGCTATGAAAGACGACAGAATTTTCTGGAATCAAGTGAGAGTAGATGAACCAAAAATAAAACTAGATGCGAATTCAACTAAAAAAGACTGGCCAAGTAACTGGAATGATGTTTACGATGGTCCTATAACTATTGTAGATGCTATCAGATGGTCTAAAAATACTATACCTGTTGAGTTAATAGATGAAATGGGTGTAAGTAAAACTATGGATTGGCTAGAAAATGATTTAGGTTTTACTACTATAGATAGAGGAAGTGACTTCCAATCAACAGCTTTAGGTAACTTCCATAATGGTGTACACATTGATGAAGTAACAGCAGCTTACTTAATGTTTGGTAACAATGGATATTACCATGAACCAAAAAATTATGTAACAGTTTATGATAGTAATGGAAACTTAATATTAGACCAATCAAATGACGGAAAACGCGTATTGGATAGCCAAAGTGCTTATATAATGAATAGATTACTAAGAACAGTTGTTACAAGCGGTACAGGTACTTCTGCTAGTTTAGATAGCCAAGGAATTGAAGTTGTAGGTAAAACTGGTACTGGTGAAGCAGTTGGTTTATCTTTCGTTGGAGCTACACCATATCATGTGACATCTCTATGGATGGGTTATGAAGATAGTAGAGAATTTAATGAAGGATTAGTATATAAACCAGCAACTGTATGGAAAAACATTATGTCAGAGATATATAGAAACTCTCCAGCAGCAGACTTTAGTTATTTAGATAGTACAGGTGTTTCATATAAAAATGGTGGTTATTTTAAAGATAATTAAACAATGTAAAGAAAAACACTTGACACAATTAAATATTTAGTATATAATCAATGAGTAAAGTAAATGACTTTACTCATTTTTTATGTTTTGGAGGTTAGAATGATGGCTAAAAATCTTGAAATATCAGTTTTATTTGATTTTTATGGTGATATGCTAACTGACAAACAAAAAGATTTAATAGATCTCTATTACAACCAAGATTTGTCTTTGGGAGAAATAGCTGAAATAGAAAATATCACAAGACAAGGTGTTAGAGATAGTATTAAAAGAGGGGAAGCTTATCTTTTAGAGTTAGAAGAAAAACTAGGTCTATTGCAAAGATATAAAAATCTAAATAAATCCCTAGAAAAAATGCAAAAAATAGCTGACGATGTTGCTGCTTTAGGTCAGAAATATCGCAGTTTAAGTCTAATAGATTGTGCTAACAATATTATAAAAGTTAAAGATGAAATTTCTAGTATATAGGGGGTTTACATATGGCGTTTGAAGGTTTATCAGATAAACTGTCAGCAGTTTTCAAAAAACTTAAGTCAAAAGGTAAGTTAAGTGAAGATGATATAAAAGTAGCTATGCGTGAAGTTAGATTAGCTTTATTAGAAGCCGATGTAAACTACAAAGTAGTAAAAGATTTTGTAAAAGGCGTTAGCGAAAGAAGTGTTGGTGTAGAAGTTTTAGAAAGTTTAACTCCAGCACAACAAGTAATAAAAATAGTTAATGAAGAACTTTGTAAATTAATGGGTGAGGAAAATGCTAAAATTGATTTTCCATCAAAGCCACCGTGTGTAGTTATGATGTGTGGTTTGCAAGGTAGTGGTAAAACAACACACTCAGCTAAAATTGCAAAGTATTTTAAAGACAAAGGACATAGACCTTTATTAGTAGCTTGTGACGTTTATAGACCAGCTGCTATAAAACAATTACAAGTTGTTGGGGAAAAGGCAGGTGTTCCTGTTTTTGAAATGGGTCAAATAGACCCAATAGAAATAGCAAAAAAAGCTATTTCACATGCAAAAGACCATGGTAACGATTTAGTTTTATTGGATACTGCAGGTCGTTTGCATATTGATGAAACATTAATGAATGAACTTAAAAATATTAAGTCAGAAGTTAATCCTAATGAGATTTTATTGGTAGTAGATGCTATGACAGGTCAAGATGCTGTTAATGTTGCAGAAAGCTTTAATGATGCTTTAGGAATTGACGGTGTTGTTTTAACTAAACTTGATGGCGATACTCGTGGTGGGGCTGCTTTATCAGTTCTTGCTGTTACAGGAAAACCAGTAAAATTTGCAGGTATTGGTGAGAAAATAGAAGACTTGGAATTATTCCACCCAGAAAGAATGGCTTCAAGAATTTTAGGCATGGGCGATGTGCTTACTCTTATCGATAAAGCACAAGCATCTATAAATGAAAAAGATGCTGAAAAAATGGTTAAAAAATTCCAAGAAAATAAATTTGATATGAATGATTTGTTAGAACAAATGGCTCAAGTTAAAAAAATGGGACCTATAAAACAAATCGTTTCTATGTTGCCAGGTGTTGGCGATAAAATAAATGATGAACAATTAGATGAGGGTGAAAAACAAATGGTTAGGACAGAGGCTATTATAAGGTCTATGACTAAACAAGAAAGAGAAAACCCTAAAATAATTAATCCTAGTAGAAAAAGAAGAATTGCTAGTGGTTCTGGAACAAAAGTAGAAGATGTAAATAAACTGCTAAAGCAATTTGAAATGATGCAAAAAATGATGAAACAATTTGGTGGTATGAAAGGTAAAAAAAGAAGAAAAGGTTTTCCTAAACTACCAAATTTAAATGGTATGGGTAATATGCCATTTTAATTAGATTTAAGTTAATACACTTTTATGTATTAAAGGTTGTATATATATATCAATTTAAAAAATTTTGGAGGTATTTAACATGGCTGTTAAAATTAGATTACGTCGTATGGGTGCTAAAAAAGCTCCATTTTATCGTGTAGTAGTTGCTGACTCAAGATTCCCAAGAGATGGTCGTTTCATCGAAGAAATCGGTTACTATGACCCAACTAAAGAACCATCTGTAATTAAAATCGATGCAGAAAAAGCTAACAAATGGATCGCTAACGGTGCTCAACCAACAGATACAGTTAAAAAATTATTAAAAATTAATGCTGGTGAATAATTAAAAAAAGAGGTAGCTTGTGATGAAAGAATTACTTGAAACCATCGCAAAAGGTCTTGTTGAAGACAAGGACTCAGTTGTTGTAGAAGTTGACCAACCAAATGCTGAAGGTGTAATTGTGTTTCATCTACACGTTGCACAAGAAGATATGGGTCGCATTATCGGCAAACAAGGTCGTATTGCGAAAGCTATTCGTGCAGTTATGCGTGCAAGCGCCAGCAAAGCTGACCAAAAAATAGCGGTTGAAATAGACTAATATTTTATTAGCAAAGTTTAAAAAGATACGAAAACATTATTGATGTTTTCGTATCTTTTATTTTATTGATTTATTTGTAATTGTTTGGTATACTTAAAAAAATATCAAATTTAATTAGAGAGGTTTTTATGAAGAAAAAATTTTTAGAAATAGGGAAAATTGTTTCAACACATGGAATAAAAGGTGAAGTAAGAGTACAACCTTGGTGTGATGATAGTGAACTATTAACTGAGATTGATGTATTGTATTTCAATCAAGGTAAAGAAGAAGTAGTTATAGAGAATGCTAGAGTTCATAAAAATGTTGTTGTTATGAAAATAGAAAATATTAATGATATGAATTCAGCACAATTACTAAGAAATAAAATTTTATATGTGGATAGAGAAGATTTATTATTAGATGAAAATACATATTTTATACAAGATTTAATTGGTATGAAAGTTGTAGATTTTGATAATGAAGAAAAAGTTTATGGAAAAATAATTGATGTAACTCAAACAGGTGCAAATGATGTTTATCATATAGAAGATGAAAAAGGAAATGTCGTTTTAATTCCTGCAATTGCTGATGTTGTAAAAGAAACAGATTTAGACAATGATATTATGAAAATCACACCTTTAAAAGGTTTATTTGATGAAGCAGAGGAGATAAGATAATGCGAATAGACATTATGACATTGTTTCCACAAATGTGTGAGAGTGTTTTAAGTGAAAGTATTATTGGTAGAGCTAGAAAAAATAATTTAGTTGAAATATATTGTCATAATATTAGAGATTATAGTTTGGACAAACATAGACGAGTTGATGATACACCATATGGTGGTGGTAAAGGTATGGTTATGCAAGTTCAACCTATGTATGACTGTTATAAGGCAATTTGTGAAATGACAAATAATGATAATCCATATGTTATATATATGTCACCACAAGGAAATGTATTAACACAACAAAAATCATTAGAATATACTACATATGAACATATAATTTTATTATGTGGTCATTATGAGGGTGTAGATGAAAGAATTATAGAAGAAATTGTAGATGAAGAAGTTTCGATTGGTGACTATGTTTTAACTGGCGGAGAATTACCTGCTTTAGTTTTAACTGATAGTATAGTTAGATTATGTGAAGGTGTATTATCTAGTAGTGAGTGCTTTGAACAAGAAAGTCATTTTAATGGACTTTTAGAAGCTCCACAATATACTAGACCAGAAATATGGAAAGATAAAAAAGTGCCAGATGTTTTACTTAGTGGACATCATGCTAATATAGAGAAATACAGGTTTGAACAATCTGTAGAGAGAACAATGAAAAAAAGGCCTGATATGTATAAAAAATACATAAAAAACAGCCAAGATAATTGAAAAATGTTGAAAAGTTATAGAAAAGTTATAATATATTGTTGAAACTTTTATGTATATTTTGCATAAACAAGGTATTTACAAATATTATGTAGTTAGAAAAAAAAGCGAAAAAATTAATATATTATTGACGGTTTTTTCTTTTATGATATAATATTTATATCGTAAAAAGTCAGATAAAAGTCAACTGTTATGGTTGAATATTTTTTATAAGAGGAGTTAATAAATTATGTACATTAAAGATGTTGAGGTACAAAACCAAGTTGGTTTACATGCTCGTCCAGCAACTTTTTTTATTCAAAAAGCTAATGAATATAAATCATCTATTTGGGTAGAAAGAGATGATCGTAGAGTTAATGCAAAAAGTTTATTAGGTGTTTTATCATTAGGTATTGTTGGAGGAACAACTATAAAAGTTATTGCTGATGGTGCAGATGAACAAGAAGCAGTTGAAGGTTTAGTTTCTCTTGTAGAATCAGGTTTTGCTGAATAATATTATTAAATAAATACTACCTTTTTAGGTAGTATTTTTGTTTGTCAAAATTTATATTATTTTAATAAATTATTTTCCAAAATGTGATACAATGATATAAAATGTAAATAATATAAAGGGTGTTTTTATGCAAGAAAAATCTAATATTATAATAGCATTAAACTGGTTTGGGTCACATATACTAGGTGTCCTTGTAGGGTTGCTCATAAGTTTTAGTTTTGTAACTTTTATGGATAATAAAGTATTATATACAGTTATAGGAATATTAGCAGTTTTTGCTTATATGGCGATAACCGGTGCAGGTGGCTGGAAATTAGGTCAAGATGATTTAAATAAAGTGAAATTTAATAGAAGATCAGAAGATCTTTTTAGAGGATTTAAAATAGGGTTTATAGAATGTATTCCTTTAATTTTATTGTCAATTGCATTGATTTTAGCTAAAGCAGAAATTTTACCTAATTTTTATGTAGTTTATAAGTTGTTAAATGGACATATGTTGATAATTATAAATATAATTGATGGCACATTTAAAGGTATATCAACAGCTTACTTAACTCAAGTTTCATGGGGAGCAATAATAGGAGTTAGTTTGTTGTCATTTTTCCCTATGATTGTTTCAGGTGTTAATTATATTTTAGGATATAAAGATATAATGATTATGGATAAACTTATGTATAAAAAGAAATAAAAATGTATTGAAGAATTTTCTTCAATACATTTTTTTATTTTTATAAGTTAAAATAGTGCTTGACATGAATAATAAAAATAGATATAATATATTACAGTACTTTATTATAGTAGAGTGATAAATTAATAAAGTGAGGGATGTAATGGAAATACTTTTAAATCCTATCATAATATCCGTAGTTATTATGTGTGTATTATGTTTATTGAAAGTTAATGTATTATTTTCACTTTTAATAGCAGCTATTACTGGGGGAGTATGTGCTGGATTAGGAATAAGTGAAACAACAAAATTATTAGTTGAAGGTATGGGTGGAAATGCTGAAATGGCCCTAAGTTATATTTTGTTAGGAACATTTGCAGCAGCTTTAGGAAAAATAGGAATTACTAGCATATTATCTAATGCGTTGGGGAAATTTGCAAAAGGTAAAAGAATAATGCTACTAATTTTATTGGCAGTTTCAGCTATATTGGCAGAAACAATAATTCCAATACACATTGCTTTTATTCCTATATTGGTACCATCATTGGTAGGGATAATGAACGAAATGCAACTTGATAGAAGAAGTGCAGCATGTGCGTTGGCTTATGGGTTAAAAACTCCTTATATGACAATACCAATTGGGTACGGATTAATTTTTCATGGTATTGTAGCAGAAAATATGACTCAAAATGGAATGAATGTTGATTTAATGGATATTTGGAAATCTACTTGGATATTGGGTATTGCAATGACAGTTGGATTTATTTTATCTATGATAGTTTATTCTAAAAAAAGACAGTATAAGAATATAGAAAATGATACTATTGTAGCTAATTCCAGTGTTAAGTTGGAGTATAAACATATAGTTGCAATAATATCAATTATAATAGCTCTTATTGTTCAGTTAGTATTTAATTCGATGCCGTTAGGAGCTATAGCTGGTATGGCAGTTATAGTAATTGGTAGAGGAATTAAATTAGACGAAATAGATGGAACTATATCTGAGGGTATTAAGCTTATGGGGTTAATAGCTTTTATAATGCTTGTTGCAGCCGGATATGGATACATAATGAAAGAAACAGGTAGTGTAGATAATTTAGTACAAGCATCATTAGGTGTGTTGGGTGGAAATAAACCACTTGCAGCAATAGTTATGATACTTGTAGGATTAATTACTACAATGGGAATAGGTACATCTTTTGGAACAGTTCCAATATTAGCAATATTATATGTACCAATGGCACAGGCCCTAGGATTTAGTGTAGAGGCAACAATTGTATTGATAGTTGCGGCTGCAGCATTAGGTGATGCAGGTTCGCCAGCTTCCGATACAACTTTAGGTCCTACATCTGGTCTTGACATAGATGGACAATACGACCACATATGGGACACATGTGTACCAACATTTTTATTCTATAACATACCATTAATGATATTTGGTTTTATAGGAGCTATGGTACTATAAAAAAATAGGTAGTGATTTAATCACTACCTATTTTTTTATTATATTTTCTCTAACAAACAAACCACTTCTACATGTGCTGTTCTTGGGAATAAATCAAATGGAGTATATTCAATAACTTTATATCCATTTTGTTCTAATAAATTGCAATCTCTAGCAGCTGTGGAAGGATTACAAGAAATCATAACAATTTTACTAGGAGAAAATTCGATTAATGTGTCGATAACCTCTTGGTCACAACCTTTTCGTGGAGGGTCAACTATTATAATATCTGTATTAATACCTTCTTCTTTTAATTGCTTTACAGCACCTTTACAGTCATCACAAATAAATCTTGTGTTTTTAAAATCGTTTATTTTAGCATTTATTTTAGCATTTTCAATTGCTTTATCAATAATTTCAACACCTATTAGCTCTTTAACTTGTGTAACAGCAGATAGTCCGATAGTACCAATACCACAATATAAATCTAGTAGAGTGTCATTTTTTGAAAGTTTTGCATATTCTATTGCTTTTTTATATAGTTTTTCTGCTTGAGGTTTATTTACTTGATAAAAAGATAAAGGTGATATTTGAACCTTTACTCCACACATAACATCTGTAATAGTATCATTACCATATAATGTATAACATTCAGTACCTAATATAACATTGCCTTTTGAATTGTTAAAGTTAAGTACAATACTTTTTATATTAGGAAATTTATCAACAAGTGCTTTACAAATTTCTTCAGAATGTTTAAGGTTCTTTTTAGCAGAAACAAAACAAAGCATAATTTCACCAGTAAAATCAGCTTGTCTTAAATAAATGTGTCTTATTCCACCAGTGTGTTTATGTTCATTATATATTGAAATATGATATTGATTAAATAAATCTAAAATTGTTTTTAAAATATCACTAAAAATAGTTGGTTGTAACTTACAGTCGCAACAAGGAATAATCCTATGGCTTCTTTTGGCATAAAATCCTGCTACTACCTTACCGTTTTCATCAATACCAATAGGAAATTGTGCTTTGTTTCTATAATTAGAAACATTATCACTTCCAACTATATTATTTATTTTTGCATTAATCTTTCCTATACGCTTAAAATTATCTAAAACAAGTTGTTGTTTTAATTTAAGTTCTGATTCGTATGAAATGTGTCTATAACAGCAACCACCACATTGTTTATAAACATCACAATCATTTTCAATTCTATCTGTTGAAGGAGATATAATTTTTGAAACAATACCGAAAGCATAATTTTTTAATACTTTAACTATTTTTGTTTTTATAGTATCTCCAATTGCTGTATTAGGTATAAAAATAGGGAAATTATTTATTTTTGCAATACCACTACCATCGCTACTCATAGCAATTATAGTAACTTTATATTCTTCATTTTTTTCTACTGGACAATCAAGATTAAGAAATTTTTTCTTTAAACTAGGCATAATTACTCCTTATAAAACTAAACACAATTTTTCTTAAATTATATCAAAAATCATATGATTTTGCAAATAATACAATAAAAATAGATATAATAGTTTACTATAAAAAACAGAATAATCAATAATGATAATTATTACTAGTTTTTTAACAAGTTCATTAATTATTTACACAAAAACCTATTGCAAAAACAATACCTTAGTGGTATAATTAAGACACGTTAGAGATGACGCAAAAGAAAAATGAAAATTTTATTTAATCAATAAATTTCAAGTTGAAAATGGAGGAAATAAATATGAAAAAATTTGTATGTCAAGTATGTGGTTATATTCATGAAGGAGATAGCGCTCCAGCTAACTGCCCACAATGTAAAGCACCAGCTGAAAAATTCGTAGAACAAGTAGCAGGTGAAGTTAGCTACGCTACAGAACATGTTGTAGGTATTGCTAAAGATATCCCAGCTGATATTTTAGAAGGTTTAAACCAAAACTTCGTTGGTGAATGTACAGAAGTTGGTATGTACTTAGCTATGGCTAGAGTTGCAGATAGAGAAGGTTATCCAGAAATTTCTGCTGCATTTACAAAATATGCTTTCGAAGAAGCAGAACATGCTGCTAAATTTGCTGAATTATTAGGTGATGTTGTAACACCATCTACAAAGAAAAACTTAGAATTAAGAGCTGCTGCAGAACATGGTGCATGTGCAGGTAAATTTGAATTAGCTAAACGTGCTAAAGAAGAAAACTTAGATGCTATCCATGACACAGTTCATGAAATGGCTAAAGACGAAGCTAGACATGGTTGTGGTTTCGCTGGTTTATTAAAAAGATATTTTGGTTAATAGATAATACTTAGATTAGACTTAAAAAGGAACAGATTTTTATCTGTTCCTTTTTTATTGCATTTATTGAGCAAACTCTATATGTTTAGCATTAATTCCAGGAATAGTCACTGTACCCCCCAATACAGATTTGTAAGAATAAAGTCCAGTATATGTACCATATAGATTTACAATATCATCTTCTAAGAATTTACTCTCTCCATCTTTGTACTTGTATATAACATATACCGTATCATTCCAAATACCATAATCACCTCTAGTAACATTTATTCTCATATTAACATAATTACTTAGAACTCCTTCTCCTTGAACAATTTGTATTATTTCACCAGTACAAATAATTTTGGAATCTTTATAGTTATCTGGATTTCTAGCGAGTTCTTGATAAGGTATGGATTTACATTCAGCTTTAAACTGTTCTAAAGAGATTTCTGTAGTACAGGTTACTGATAAAGGTTCGAAATAAGTTTGGTTATTTATACTATATTCTACGGTGATGTCTGATGTTTTTTCAGCTTGTAATGTAGCAGGTTTTGTAATTTTCCAATCGCTTACTTCTTCTTTGGAATTGTCATCATATTTAATATAAACTTTTATACCTTTATTATTTTTATCTAAAATAGTACCTTCTTTTGTATCACCTGTATAAGATACAGATATTCCTATTACTTCTTTTTTAGTTTCTAGTTTTTCTTCACTGTTATCTTCTTTTTGATTTATAGAAGATGATTTTGATATTTTATCTTGTTTTGGTGCAGATTCACAACTAACTACTATAATAGAAGTAATTATACAAAAAATAATGAAAAATATTTTTTTCATATAAAATCCCCCTTCTTAATAAATAATAATTTTATGGTAATAATAAAGTAACCTCCTTTCTATACAAATCCATAAAATTTATAGTTGTATTATATCACAACTTAAGGTTGTTATCAATAACAATTAAAAAGTTTTTTATTTAACTAATAAAAGTTGTTAATCTTAATACAGAGGTGATAATTAGTGGTAAAAAACTTGAAAAAGCTTAGAAAAGATAATAAAGTTAGTCAACAAAAATTAGCAGATGAAATAGGAGTTAGTCAACAATCTATAAATAAATATGAAAATCATAATATAGAGCCAGATATAGATACCTTAATTAAAATATCAAATTTTTTCAATACCTCTGTCGATTATTTAATAGGTAATACAGAAATAAATCGTGTTATAGAAAATGTTTATGAGTATGATTTGAATGATGAAGAAAAAAATTTAATAGAAAATTATAGAAAACTATTGACAGAACAAAAAAATGCGATATATTCAGTAATAAAAAATTTTAATAAAAAATAAAGGAGATTGAAAAGTCAATCTCCTTTTTTTAGTTGAGAATAAAAAAAATGTATGTTAAAATATTACCTGAGCGAATTTTTAAGAGGTGGAAGTATGAAAAGAATATTAGGTTATTTGAAGTATTATAAAAAAGAAGTAATAATAGGACCGATATTTAAGTTTACTGAAGCAGTATTTGAACTTATAGTACCACTAGTTATGGCAAAAATTATAGATGTTGGTATAAAAAATGGGGATACTATCTATATTTATAAAATGGGTGGAGTAATGATATTGCTTGGTGTAGTTGGCTTAATTTGTGCATTGATTTGTCAATATTTAGCATCAAAAGCATCACAAGGTGTTGGTACACGACTTAGAAATGACTTGTTTAAACATATAAATAGTTTGTCATATTCAGAAATAGATAAAATAGGAACAGCGTCTTTAGTCAATAGAATAACAAACGATATAAATCAAGTACAAGTTGCTGTTGCTATGCTTATAAGATTGGTTGTAAGAGCACCTTTTTTAGTTTTGGGTGCAACAATTATGGCAATGATATTAGATTTAAAGATGTCCTTAATTTTCTGGGCATGTGGAATATTAATAGCATTTACATTGTACTTTATAATGAAAAAATCAGTGCCATTATATAAGGTTATACAACAAAAATTAGATAGAGTAGGAATTATAACTAAAGAGAATTTAGAAGGTGTTAGAGTAATAAGAGCGTTTTCTAAACAAAATTATGAAAAAGAAAGATTTGTCAATGCAAGTGAAGACCATTCTAGTATTGCTGTTCGAGTTGGTAAGTTATCAGCATTATTAAGTCCTTTGACTACTGCCATAACTAATATTGGATTAGTAGCAATAGTAGGATTTGGTGGAATACAAGTTAATTTAGGAAATTTAGAACAAGGTCAAGTTATAGCATTTGTAGATTATATGATGCAAATATTACTAGCTTTAGTAGTTGTTGCAAATTTAGTAATTCTATTTACTAAAGCTACTGCTAGTATTAGAAGAATAAATGAAGTATTTGATATGCAACCTAGTATAAAAGAATTTAATACTAAAGAGATAGTTGCAGAAAGCACAGATGCACCAAAAGTTGAATTTAAAAATGTATATTTTTCTTATGGTGATAGTGATGAATATGCATTAGAAGATGTTTCATTCAAGATTATGAAAAATGAAACTATTGGTATAATAGGTGCAACTGGTAGTGGGAAATCAACAATTGTTAATTTGATTCCAAGGTTTTATGAGTGTAAAAAAGGTGATATTTTAGTTAATGCTATAAATGTAAAAGAATATCCATTCAGCCAATTAAGAAAACAAATAGGTGTAGTAGCACAAAAACAAGCACTATTTAGTGGTACTATATTAGAAAATTTAAAAATAGCAAATGAAAATGCTGATATTAATCTGATAGAAAAAAGTGTGAAAATAGCACAGATGAAAGAGTTTGTAGATGGTTTGCCAGATAAATATGAAACAATGATTAGTCAATCAGGTAAAAATTTATCCGGTGGACAAAAGCAAAGATTAACCATAGCTAGAGCTTTAGTAAAAGATCCTGAAATATTGATATTAGACGATAGTTCTAGTGCGTTAGATTTTAAAACTGATAGAAACTTGAGAAATGCATTAAAGGAAAATACTTCTGATATGACTGTAATTACAGTATCACAAAGAGTAAATTCTATTAGATATTGTGACAAAATTATAGTTTTAGATGATGGTAGAATAGCTGGTATAGGTTCTCACGATGAATTAGTTAAAAATTGTGATGTATATATAGATATATGTTTATCTCAAAATATAAGTATTGATGAAAAGGAGGTAGGTTAAGATGCAAAAAAGAAACTTAGCTCGTTTATTATCATATACTAAAAAGTATAAGATATATTTGATAATTGCATTATTTAGTAGTGTTATAAGTGTTATATCATCACTATTAGTACCAGTTTTTGTTGGTAAAGCAGTAGATAATATTGTAGATGAATTAAAGGTTGATTTTAAAAATGTAATAATGTATATGGTTATAATTTTAATAATAACAGCTATTAATTCATTATTTACTTGGTTATCAACTAGTTGTACCAATACAGTATCTTTTAAAACTGTAAAGGATATTAGAATAGATGTATTTAACAAGATAAATAAATTGCCATTAAAATATATAGATAAAAATTCATATGGAGATATGATGGCAAGAGTGGTTACTGATATAGAGCAAATATCAGATGGATTAATTCAAGGATTTACACAATTTTTTACAGGAATAATTACTATATTTGCAACTTTAGGATTTATGTTATATGTTAATTATAAAGTAGCATTAGTTGTGGTTTTATTAACACCATTATCATTATTTGTAGCATCTTTTATAGGAAAAAGAACATATAAATATTTTGCTAAACAATCAAAAACAAGAGGCGAAATGGGTGCATACATAGAAGAAATGATTTCTAATCAAAAGATTGTAAAATCATTTAGTTATGAAGATAGAGCACAAGAAGAATTTGAAAAGATAAATGATAGATTGTATGATTGTGGAATAAAAGCACAATTTTATTCTGCACTAACAAATCCTTGTACAAGATTTGCTAATTCAGTAGTATATGTTGTTGTAGCAGTTTTAGGTTCTATTATGGCTGTAATGGGAAGTATAAGTGTTGGTCAATTATCGATGTTTTTATCTTATGCAAAACAATATACAAAACCTTTTAATGAAATAACAGGCGTAGTTACAGAACTTCAAAATGCTTTTGCTAGTGCTGGTAGAGTTTTTGACATTTTAGATGAAGAAGAGTTGAAAGATTTAGATTTACCAGATATGAAAGAAGCACAAGGAAATATAAAAGTAGAAAATGTTCATTTTTCATATAGTAAAGAAAAAGAACTAATAAAAGACTTAAATATTGATGTAAAACAAGGACAAAAAATCGCTATTGTAGGGGAAACCGGATGTGGAAAAACAACATTAATCAATTTATTAATGAAGTTTTACCAAGTTGATGCAGGTGAAATCTTAATAGATGGCACAAATATAAATTTAGTAAATGGTGACAGCGTAAGAAATAATTTCGGAATGGTTTTACAAGATACATGGTTATTTAATGGGACTATTAGAGAAAATATAGCTTATGGAAAAGACGATGCAACAGATGAAGAAATAGTGGAAGCTGCTAAAATGGCTTATGCGCATAGTTTTATAAAAAGACTTGATAAAGGTTATGATACAGTAATATCACAAACAGGAGAAAATATATCAGCTGGACAAAAACAATTATTATGTATAGCTAGAATAATGCTTAAAAAACCACCTATGTTAATTTTAGATGAAGCAACAAGTTCTATAGATACCAATACCGAAATAAAAATTCAAAAAGCTTTTGATAAAGTTATGGAAGGTAGAACTGCCTTTATTGTTGCACATAGATTATCTACTATAAAAGGTGCAGATTTGATATTAGTTATGGATAAAGGAAATATTGTAGAAAAAGGGAAGCACCAAGAACTACTAGATAAGAAAGGTTTTTATTACAATATATATAATAGTCAGTTTGAGACAGTAAACAATTAATTTATGGGGGAATAAAATTGACAAAATTTCTTTTAAGGACATTTATAAAAGACTATGAAAATGTTACTAATCACGATGTAAGACAAAAGTATGGTATGTTAGGTGGTTTTGTTGGAATAGCTTGTAATATTGTATTATTTCTATCAAAATTTATAGCAGGTTTATTGACATCTTCAATTGCTATAACAGCAGATTCTTTTAACAACCTATCTGATGCGGGATCTTCTATTGTTACATTAGTAGGGTTTAAATTAGCAGGTGCACCTGCTGATAATGAGCATCCCTTTGGACATGGAAGAATAGAGTATATATCAGGGCTTATAGTGTCCATGGTTATTATTCTAGTTGGTGTAGAATTAGGTAAAGGCTCTATTGAAAAAATAATTAATGCAGAAGATATCTCTTTTAGCTTAATATCATTGGTTATTTTGATTGCGTCTATACTTGTAAAATTATGGTTAGGAATATTTAATAAATCATTGGGAGAAAGAATAAATTCATCTACAATGAAAGCAACAGCGATGGATAGTATAAGTGATGTAGTTGCAACTAGTGCTGTTGTGTTGAGTATATTAATATATAAATTTACAGGATTTAATATAGACGGATATATAGGTATTTTAGTAGCATTATTTATATGTTACACAGGTATACAAACTGCAAAAGATACTTTAAGTCCACTTTTAGGAGAAGCACCAGAAAAAGAATTTGTAAAGGAAATAGAAAATTTTGTTGTTGCTTATCCAGATATAGTTGGCGTTCATGATTTAATAGTACATAATTATGGACCAGGAAGAAGAATAATATCTCTACATGCAGAAGTTCCTTCTAAAATAGATATTTTAAAAATACATGATACAATAGATATTATTGAAAGAGATTTACATAAAAGGTTTG
This sequence comes from Oscillospiraceae bacterium, assembly GCA_017887325.1. Taxonomy (GTDB): domain Bacteria; phylum Bacillota; class Clostridia; order Oscillospirales; family Ruminococcaceae; genus Massiliimalia. The sequence goes on from JAGHIE010000013.1 coordinate 59,551, forward strand.
ATTGTGAAGCAGTTATTCATATGGACCCAATTGTTGTAGATGATGAAGTTTTAAATAAAACATTTAAGAGAGTAAAAGAGGTTGTAAAATCTATAGATAATAATTTTTCTATGCATGATTTTAGAATGGTAACAGGAGATACACATACAAACTTGATTTTTGATTTAGAAGTTCCATTTAATTATAAAATTAATGATAAAGAGATAAAACAAAAAATTTCAGATGAAATAAAAAAAATAGATAATAAATATGAGTTAGTTATAAGTATTGACAAAACATCAGTGTGAAGATAACAAATATTTATACAATTAGTAAAAAATGGATATAGAAAATATTAATTATTGACTTTGATTTTAAATTAATATATAATATAAACATAGTAAGACAAAGGCGTCACTTTTGGGGAAAAGTGCGTCTTTTTTCTTTTTTATTAAGGATTTTGTTAATCATATTTAAAGAGAAGGGGTAATGTTATTATGTCATATGTTGATGAAATTATTGATTTAGTAGTTGCAAAAAATCCAGCTGAACCTGAGTTTCACCAAGCTGTAAAAGAAGTATTAGAATCTTTAAGAGTAGTTGTTGAAGCTAATGAAGAAGAATACAGAAGAGATGCTGTATTAGAAAGATTAGTTGAACCTGACAGACAATTTAAGTTCAGAGTTCCTTGGGTAGACGATAAAGGTAATGTAAGAGTAAATACTGGTTATCGTGTACAATTTAATAATTCTATTGGTCCATACAAAGGTGGATTACGCTTTAGAGATAATGTAAATTTAGGTATTATTAAATTCTTAGGTTTTGAACAAGTATTTAAAAACTCACTAACAGGTTTACCAATTGGTGGGGGTAAAGGTGGATCTGACTTTGATCCTAAAGGTAAATCAGATAGAGAAGTTATGGCTTTCTGTAAAAGTTTTATGACAGAATTATACAAATATATTGGTGCTGATGTTGATGTTCCAGCTGGGGATATTGGTGTTGGAGCAAGAGAAATTGGCTATATGTACGGACAATACAAAAGAATTACTGGTTTGTATGAAGGGGTTTTAACTGGTAAAGGATTAACATATGGTGGTTCTTTAGTAAGAACAGAAGCAACAGGTTATGGTTTATTATACTTTACAGATGCAATGTTAAGAGCTAATGGACACAGTTTAGAAGGTAAAACTGTTGTAGTTTCTGGTTCTGGTAATGTTGCTATATATGCAACAGAAAAAGCTACACAATTAGGTGCTAAAGTTGTTGCTTTATCTGACTCTACTGGTTGGATTTACGACGCAGAAGGTGTAGATTTAGCTGCTGTAAAAGAAATTAAAGAAGTAAAACGCGGTAGATTAAGCGATTATAAAGCATATAGACCAAATTCTGAATATCATGAAGGTAAAGGTATTTGGACAGTTAAATGTGATGTTGCTTTACCATGTGCTACTCAAAATGAATTAGATTTAGAAGATGCAAAAACATTAGTTGCAAATGGTGTTATTGCTGTTGCTGAAGGTGCTAATATGCCAACTACTTTAGATGCAACAGAATACTTACAAGAAAATGGTGTATTATTTGCACCAGGTAAAGCTTCAAATGCTGGTGGTGTTGCTACTTCTGCATTAGAAATGAGCCAAAACAGCGAAAGATTAAGCTGGTCATTTGAAGAAGTAGATGCTAAATTAAAAGCTATTATGGAAGATATTTTTGCAAAAGCTGATGATGCTGCAAGAAGATATGGACATGAACGCAACTATGTATTAGGTGCTAATATTGCTGGTTTTGAAAAAGTAATCAACGCTATGCAAGCACAAGGTATCTAGTTAATAGATTTGAGTTTTTAAGAGGTGTGATACGATAGTATTACACCTCTTTTGATTAATTTTTATTTTTATGATATAGTTTAATTAAAACACTATTAAAGGATAGATATTATTATGAAAAAAACAGTTTTGATAACAGGTGCATCAAGAGGAATAGGTGCATCTATGGTTAGATTATTTGCAGAAAATAATTATAATGTAATAATAAATTATTGTAATTCTAAAGAAGATGCACAAAATTTAGAAAAAGAACTATTAGATAAGGATTTATCTGTTAAAGCTATAAGAGCAGATGTAAAAGATTATACACAAGTGGTTAGTATGGTAGAAGAAGCCCATAAAATTTTTGGTAATATAGATGTATTGATAAATAATGCAGGAATAGCACAACAAAAACTTTTTACAGATATAACAGATGAAGATTTTGATAACATGGTTAATGTAAATTTAAAAGGTGTTTTTAATTGTACAAAAGCTGTATTAAGAGATATGATTAATAATAAGTATGGTAAAGTTATAAATATCTCATCTATGTGGGGTGTTGTTGGAGCTTCTTGTGAAGTGCATTACTCAGCTGTAAAAGCTGGAGTAATTGGTATGACAAAGGCTCTTGCTAAAGAAGTTGGACCATCGGGAATTAATGTTAATTGTATAGCACCAGGTGTTATAAATACACAAATGAACAGCAATTTAGATGAATATACATTAAATTCCTTGAAAGAAGAAACTCCATTAGGAATTATAGGAGAAGGTGAAGATATAGCCAATTTGGCATTGTTTTTAGCTTCTGATAAATCAAAATTTATAACAGGACAAATAATTACAGCAGATGGTGGATTAACAATATAAAAAAGGAATGTCAATATTATTTGACATTCCTTTTCATATTTTTTATAAATATTTTTTGTTCATTAGAAATTCTTTTAGACTCACAAATTTTTTGCAAAGATTTATTAAATGTATAATCATCTAAACTACATTTAATAAGATAGTTCATTGTAATTTCAGGCATTTTTATATAACAACTACTTAAACACCAAGCTATCGCCATTTTTACATAATAATCTTGATTATTTATAGAATCAACAATATTAAATATTTCTTGTATATATTGTTCATTAATATAAAAATCTAATAACAACACGATTGCAAAACGGATATAAAACGGTTCATTAGAATTTAGTAGAGTTTTTAAAAACTCAAACATTTCGTAAGGATATTTTTTAGTTATTTTTAAATTTGCACAAACACTATCGCATACAGCCCAGTTATCAATCAAAGGCAAAAAATCATTCAGATATTTTTTTGTTTCATCAATAGTAATTTTAGCAAATCCTATAACTAATCCATAAACCATGATTTCTTCGTGATAATTATCTTTTGTATAACTATCTTTAGCCAAACTTAAGTATGTTTTTAAATCATTACTTTTGGCAATATCTTTTGCAATTTGTTTTAATGCAGGCAGTCTAACACCTAATATATTATCTGTATTAGGACATAGTTTAGACTGAAACTCTCTATATTTTTCGTCTTGTAAAGATAGAAGTTTTTCTCTTATAGAATTTAACATAAAGTTATTCCTCATATAAAGATTGTAGTAATGCGATTTCTTTAGCATATCCAGATAAGTCATTAGGTGTTTCTAGTAAAAATGGTATATTTTTTAACTTAGGATGATTAATTATATTTTTAAATGTTTCTATTTTTAAAAATCCTTCACCAATTTTTTCATGCCTATCTTTTCTTGCTCCTAATTCATTTTTGCTATCATTTAAGTGTACAGCTTTTAATTTTTCTAAACCAATAATACTGTCAAATTCTTCTAAAACAGTATCCAGTTCATTAACAATATCATACCCTGCATCACTAACGTGGCAAGTATCAAGACATACACCTAGTTTATCAGATAAAGTAGTTTTATCTATAATAGATTTTATTTCTTCGAAATTTCTTCCAATTTCTGTTCCTTTACCAGCCATTGTTTCTAATAAAACAGTAGTTGTTAAATCTTCTGATAAAACAGTGTTTAATAAATCAGCAATCATATCTATACCAACATCTACCCCTTGTTTTACATGACTACCAGGATGAAAATTATAATAATTGTTTGGAATTAATTCCATTCTTTTTAAATCATCTGTCATAACTTGTAAAGCAAACTCTCTAGTTTTTTCATCAGCAGAGCAAGGGTTTAATGTGTATGGAGCATGAGCAACAATTTTTCCAAAATTATTTTCTTTTGCAAATTGTTTAAAAAGCTCAATATCTTCTAAATCAACGCTTTTTGCAGAACCACCTCTTGGGTTTCTTGTAAAAAATTGAAAAGTATTTGCATTAAGTTTAACGGCTTCTTTAGCCATATTTAAAAATCCTTTTGAAGATGATAAATGACATCCTATATAAAACATATTTATTACCTATTCTTTCTTTTAAAATATAATACAATCACTAATGAAAATATTAAAAATGCACTAACTAAAACAATGCTGATTAAACTTATTTCATTATTGTCTGAATTGTTTTTATCAGTATTAATTGTATTTTCTTGTATTTTAATGCTGTCTACAACTAATGGTGTATTGAGTTTAAATGGAGATTTATTTTCTTTACTTGCTGTTAATGCTAATATTGCAAGTTGTGTTGCATAAATATCGCCCTCACCATTTAATTGTTCTGCAAAGCTTCCATCAATATTGCTATATTTATGAACTAATAAAGATGTAAGACTTTCACTAGTATGATTAAATTCTGATGGATTTAAAGTAATATTTAAACTACATAGAGCTATTATAACATATGATAAAGGAACGCTTGATGGTTGTCCATTAACTTCAAAATCACCATATTGATTTTGACTTTTACTTATAAAATCCAATCCTTTTTTTATAGCACTACTAATTTGAGGTTCTTCTTTGTATTCTGACAAAGCTATTAATGCCAACGCAGTTGATGTCACATTACTTTTATCGGTATTAGTTGAAAGTCTAAAACCTCCGTCAGAGTTTTGATATTTTAATATGGAATTAATACATGATTTTATATCAAATTTATTGCTAACATCATAAGGGTTGCAATTGATAGCTAACAAAGCATAACACAGAGTATCTAAACTTTGATCATTTAAGTTTTTAAAATTTTCAAATTGATTAATTAAGTTTTTACCAAGAATATTAGTTGCACTATATCCGCAAAAAGTTGAATTTAATACAGCATATGATAATTCCAGTAGTGATGGAAATTTATTTTTTAAGCGGATATCATTGATATAATAAGTAACATCTATAGAGGAAGAAGCTTTACCAGAAGAACCAAGTGTCAAATATAATAAATCTCCTTCGCTTTGGTTTGATAACCAGTCACAAGATATTGATAATGTAGATGCAAGTTCAGTATCCCAACTACTATCATTACTATCTTTATTATCATTATCTTTACTATAATCATATTCATATATTATTTCTTCTTTATAAAAATATGTATCAGTTTCACTATTAGCTAGCACATAACTTTGCATAGAGCAAATAAAGATAACAACAGTTAGTAACATTGAAATTATTCTTAATTTCACTTTCAACATTCCTTTCTAGTGATGTTATATATTAAATTATAAATTATAAATATTAAAAAGTCTACAATAATAAGAGTATATGTATATATAATTATTTCATTGACTTTATATAATTTTATGTGATACTATAATAATATACTTTAATAGTGTAGGAGGAGATAATTTATGGATTTACAAAAGAATATAGAAAAATATGCACAATTAGTTATTAATACAGGTGTTGGACTAAAAAAAGGACAAGAAGTTGTTTTACGTTCTCCAATAGAATGTGCAGTTTTTGCAAGAGCTATTGCAAAGGCAGCTTTTGAAAAAGGTGCTAAAGATGTACAAATTCAATGGAAAGATGAATTATTAGATAAAATAAAATATGATTATTGTGATGCAGAGTTTTTTGAAGAAGTACCAGAATGGTTAGCTTTATTTAATAACTCATATGCAGAAAATAATGCTTGTTTTATTTCAATAGCAGGTAATGACCCAGATTTATTATCAGATGTTGACCCTAAAAAGGTTCTTAATTTAAATAGGGCATCTCATAAAGCTTTTTCAAAGTTTTATGAAAAATTGGATAATGGTTCATTGGTATGGAATATCGTTTCAGCTCCAACAAAAGCTTGGGCAAAAAAAGTTTTTCCAAATGACAATGAAGATACAGCAGTAGAAAAATTGTGGGAAGCAATATTTAAAGCTGTTAGAGTAGATAAAGATGATCCTATCGCAGAATGGGAAAAACACAACCAAAGTTTTAAAGACAAAGTTGAAAAATTGAATAGCAAACAATTTGTAAAATTACATTACACTAATTCAATTGGTACAGATATTGAAATAGGAATGCCTAAAAATCATATTTGGGCAGGTGGTGGAGAATATGCAACAGACGGAACATATTTCTGCCCTAATATGCCAACAGAAGAAGTTTTTTCAGCACCTAAATTTGATGATGTTAATGGTGTTGTTGTGTCTTCAATGCCTTTGAACTATAATGGTAATTTAATAGATAACTTTACTTTTAAATTTAAAGATGGTGTTATTTATGATTATTCAGCAGAACAAGGACTTGAAGTTTTGCATGAAATATTTGCTACAGATGAAGGTTCAAAACGTTTAGGTGAAGTAGCTTTAGTACCATATTCTTCACCTATATCAGATATGAATATTTTATTCTATAATACATTATTTGATGAAAATGCTTCTTGTCATTTAGCAATAGGTTCTGCATATCCTATGTGTGTAAAAGATGGATTGAATATGAGTAAAGATGAGTTAGAAAAAGCAGGATTAAATACTTCAATAACACATATTGATTTTATGATTGGGACATCTGACTTAAAAATTGTTGGTATTCAAGAAGATGGAACAGAAGTTTTAGTATTTGAAAACGGTAATTGGGCAATATAGAATTAGAAAAAGAGTTATCACATTAAGTGATAACTCTTTTTTAAGCACATTTAATAATTTGATAAATATCCTTACCTTTTTTAAATTCTGAGAAAGCAAAGTCTTTACAATAATTATAGCAAGTGAACAAAAATCTAGCTTTGTTTTCATCACCATAAACTTTCCAATAACCACATAATTTAAAATTAGCTCCTTTAAACTCAATAAACCCAATGACATCTTCAATAGGATATCCTAAAAATAAACCAATTTCATGAGGAAAATCCTTATTTACTGAAATTTTATAAGATAGTTCATCTAATAAAATATCTATTTTAGCATCAAAAGAGTAGTTGAATTTTTTTAATAGTTTTATATGTGTATCTTTTGATAGTTGTATAGAAAGCATTGATGGATTATAAAGAAGTATAAGAATTTTTTTGCTACAGTTACATAAAACTTTGATTTTTAAGTTTTGAGAATTTTTATTAAAATAATTTATTTCAAGTTCTATATTAGGAAAGTCAGCTTTATTTATATTTATCATATTAGAAGATTTTAAACCTTTTAAAGTAGGAGCACAATGATTTATAAGAAGTTGTTCAAAAGATTTTTTAAAATAAGACATACATTACATTCCTTTCTTTTAGTAGGTTAGTGTTAACTAACTATATGTTAGCATAGACTAACTAATATGTCAATACTTCAATAGTAAAGTAGAATTAATTTACAAAAATAATATTTCAAATTGTGATGTGTTACAAAAAATAATAGCAAATATTGACTTGAAAATTATATAAATGTAAAATAAAATATTATTGTAGTACTTTAAGTTAAAGAGAGGATATGAATGAATATTTTATTAAAACGAGTTGCAATTTTGACTTCTATTGTGTTGCTGGTATTGTGTTTTGCTTCTTGTAAAAAAATGGAAAGCGATTTAATAGGAGAGCTTAAAGCAGATAATGGGACTTTTCAATGGTATGATTTAGAATGGGGACAAAGTATTAATTCTGTAGAACAACAAATTAATTATAAATTAGAAAAAGAGCCATTTTTAACAACAGATAATAATATTGATTACGAAAAAGATGAGTATGAGTTTGCAGGATTTTATCCTAAAGAAGTAAAAAATGCTACTGTAAAATTATATGATTGTGTAGGTAAAAAAAGTTTTGGATTTTCTAATAATGAATTAATAAGTGTATCTTTGGAATTTTTATCATCAGATAATTCGACTCAAGCATTAGAAAGTACAGTTAATAAAATGTTAGAGAGAATTACTAATTTGTATGGAAAAGAAAATGACAAAGGTGGATTTGAAAAAGGAACTGACGGAAAATCAAGTGAAGTTTATTATTGGAACAGCGAAACATCTTCTACTAGATTAGGTTTAGCTGTTAACAAACTTAATGATCAAATGGATAGTATAATATTGGAAATAGGTGTTCATAAATAATAAAAAATAGACCAACTTTAAAAAGTTGGTCTATTTTTATTTGCATTTACATATCTATTTAACAAAGCTAAAAAACAGTATGTAAACTAAATGTTTAAAAGGAGTGGAAAAAATGCAAATTAATCCTTGTAAAGAGCAAATTTGTACAAAAGAGATTGTATATGATAATACTGTAGAACAATCTGTAGAAATGGAATATGTATTACCTGACTATTATCCAAATGTATTTAAAATTTTAAAAACATCAATAGAAACAAAGGTGTTATCAAAAAATGTTTTAGATGGAAGAATTACATTAGATGGAATGTCTTTAATAAAAATTATTTATTTAAGTGAAGATAATAATAAAATGTGTCAAATAGAACAAAAACAATCTTTTACAAAAGTTATTGAATTAAAAGATAAATGTGATGATTTACACATATTAGTAAAATGTAAAAGTGGATATATAAATTGCAGAGCTATTAATTCTAGAAAAGTAGATGTAAGAGGTGTAGTTGAGTTAAAAGTTACAGCGATAAAAGATAATCTAAAAGAATGTATTACTGATTGTGAAAATTTACAATTACACAAAGAGCAATTAGAAATATGCGATAAAAACTTGTATATAGAAAAAGAATTTACAGTAAAGGAAGAATTGCAGGTAGGTCAAGGAAATTTCCCTGTACAAGATATTTTATCTTATAAAGCATTAGGAATTGTAAATGAGTATAAGTTACTAACTAATAAAGTTGTTTTTAAAGGAGAAATTTTAGTTCATACATTATACACTTGTAATGAACGCCCACAAGAACCACAGATTATTGAACATTCAATACCATTTAGTAATATCATTGATTTTGATGGTATAGATGAAGATTATAAATGTAATATTTCGTTAGAAACTTTAAAGTTTGATATTGATATGCAAGTAGATGAAAATAATGAATGTCATATATTTGTCGCACAAATTTCTATGAGAGCTAAATGTATGGCTGTGAAAAATAAAATGGCTAATATCATAGATGACGCATATTCAACATCTTATGAAACAGAAGTTAAAAAAGAAAAAGTTAAGTTAGAAAGATTTAATAAAATATTATCTGAAAACAATATTTTAAAACAATCTTTAAAAATTAATCAATCTCAAATTACAAATATTTATGACATTCTATCAGATGTTGATGACAGTACTATTAGAATTGAAAATAATAGAACATATTTAGATTTTAATTTAAAACTATCTATTTTTGGATTGGACGAAGATGAAAATCCAATTTGTTTAAATGAAAATATGCCATGTAGTGTAGAAATAAATGCATCTTATAAGAGTAATGAATTAAATTTAAGAGAAGAAATTTTAATAAAAAATATAGGATATACAATGATATCTACAAATGAAATTGAGATTAGAGCAGAAATTCAAATTAATGGGTTATTATTTGAAGTATTCTATAGAGATGTAACAACACAAATAGAAATTAATACAGAACAAAAAAAGAAAAGAGAAGATGGTTGTTCTTTAAGGCTATATTTTGCAGATGAAGGGGAAAATATTTGGAAAATTGCAAAAAAATATAATACATCTGTAAAAGCTATATTAGAAGAAAATACATTAGATAGTGAAGAAATATCAGCAAGAGGAATGATTTTAATTCCAATAGTTGATTAAAATATGAAAGAGAGGTAAAGGTTAATGAATATAGATAGCAAAAATATTTATAAAGATATAGCTAAAAGAACACAAGGTGATATATATGTAGGCGTTGTTGGCCCAGTAAGAACAGGAAAATCTACATTTATTAAAAAATTTATGGAAACTTTGGTTATTCCTAATATAGATAGTGATTTCAGAAGAGAGAGAGCTATAGATGAATTGCCACAATCATCTGCAGGAAGAACTATAATGACAACAGAGCCTAAATTCATTCCAGAAGAAGCAGTAGTAATTGAATTAGAAGATAATGTTAAACTAAATGTAAGATTAATAGATTGTGTTGGATATATTGTTCCAAGTTCACTAGGTTATATAGAAAATGAAGCACCAAGAATGGTTATGACACCATGGTTTAATGAAGAAGTACCATTTAATATGGCAGCAGAAGTAGGTACTCAAAAAGTAATAACAGAACATTCAACAGTTGGTATTGTTGTGACAACAGATGATAGCATTAGTGATATTCCTAGAGAAGAATATCAAGAAGCAGAAGAAAGAGTGATAAATGAATTAAAAGAGTTAAATAAACCTTTTGTTGTATTACTAAACTGTGCAAATCCAAGAAGTGAAGAAGCGTTAAAACTTAGAGATGAGCTTACAAAGAAATATCAAGTTCCTGTAATTGCTTTGAGTTGTTTAGAACTTGATGATAAAGATATAAAAAATATTATTAAACAAATTTTATATCAATTCCCTGTTAAAGAAATTTCTTTTGAAATGCCTAAATGGGTTAATACATTGAGCAAAGACCATTGGTTAAAATCAGATATATTTAATCATATAAAAGATGGAGCAAAGACAATAAAATGTATTGATGAAGTTAGCAAAATATCTACATTTATTAACAGTTGTGAATATATAACACAAACAGATATAAAACAAGTTGACTTAGGTACAGGAAAAGCTATTGTAAGTGTTAATTTAAAAGAAGAATTATTTTATAAAATTTTGTCAGAAGAATCTGGACTTAATATTAAAAATGAATCTGAATTATTGCCAATGTTAATTGAATTATCTAATATCAAAAAAGAATATTTGAAATTTAAAGATGCATTAGACGAAGTTGAAGCAACAGGATATGGAATAGTAATGCCAACTCTAGACCAATTAACACTAGATGAGCCAGAGATTGTAAAACAAAGTGGCAAATATGGAGTTAAACTCAAAGCACAAGCTCCATCAATTCATATGGTGAAATGTGATATAGAAACAGAAGTTAGTCCAATAGTAGGCTCTGAAAGTCAGTCTGAAGATTTAGTTATGTATTTACTAAAAGAATTTGATGAAAATCCACAAAAAATTTGGGAGTCTAATATTTTTGGTAAATCATTACATGATTTGGTAAATGAAGGATTACATAACAAACTTTATAGAATGCCAACAGAAGCTAGATTAAAACTACAAGAAACTATTGAAAGAATTATAAATGAAGGTTGTAGTGGATTAATTTGCATTATATTATAATAAAAAAGGATAGTCGTTTTGACTATCCTTTTTTAGCTTTTAAAGTAACAGAAATAATATGAGGACGATTGAATATTCTAAAAGGGAATAAACTATTTCCAAGCCCTCTACTGACTATTAATGTAGAATTTTTTTCTTTATATAATCCGTTTGTATATTTAGGTAAAAAACCTTGACTAGGAGCGAATAAACCACCAACAAAAGGAATAACTATTTGCCCACCATGTACATGACCTGAAAATGTTAAATCAATATTGTTTTTTTGATATATATCAAAAAACTCTGGTCTATGTGATAACAATATTTGAAATCTAGTATTATCTGACATTTCTTGTAAATAATTATTATATTTAGATTTAATCGTTTTTACAGAAGTAGAACCATCTGAAACTTTAGCTTCTGATAGTCCAATAATATCTATGGAGATATCATTTTTATTTAGAATTGTTTTCTCGTTATCTAAAACATTAACACCATTGTCTATCAAAACTTGTTTAATGTCAGAATATCTGTTTTGTCTAGCTTCGTGGTTTCCACTTATATAGTAAACAGGACATATTTTAACAGCTCTTTTTATAAATTGAATTGCAATTGATAAATTGTATCTTCTGCTATCTATTAAATCACCTGTAATAACAATAATGTCTGGATTTGTTTGCTTTACTTTATTGATTAAACGATTTTGATTTTTGCCGAATAATTTATTGTGTAAATCAGAGATATGCGTGATTTTAAAATTATTAAAAGCTTTAGGAATTTTATTATTATAATAATTATAATTAGATATTACAATATCATTATTTTGCCATATTAAAAATATAGATAAACTAATTAATACTGCTAAAATAATAGATATTATTTTGTATTTTATTTTCATAATATCACCTTATTTTAAATTACCTGAAAGACCTATTAAATTCATAAATCTTCCATTATCAGTTTTTATCATTTGCAAATCTTCAATAGCATAAGGATTATCGCAACTTAACCAACTATTCCAAGCTAAATCAAAGCATTTAAGTTCGTTAATTTTAAAATTATTTAAATGATTTTCGAACTTAGGTTTCCACCAGTCTATTGATTGCCACATAGGTAAAGCTTCTTCAGGCCACAATGACTTCATTTCTTCTGGAATATTTTTGTGTATTTCATGTTTCATACCTGGAAAAGCTATTGCTATTAAACCATCTTTTTTGAGAAATTTTTTTAGATAATCAAAATAAGTATCATTATTACCAAAATAGTGGTATGAGTCAACGCTAATAATTGCATCAAAAAAGTCTTCAGCAAAAGGTAGGTTAGTAGCTTCTGCACTAATAGGGATAATTTTATTATCTAGGTTTAGAGTTTGAAATCTTTTGTAATTATCAGTAGGAGATGTCCATAAATCAACAGCATATACTTGAACATCATATTCTTTTGCTAAAAAGATAGAAGTTAAACCTCTACCACAACCTAAATCCAAAATTCTGCTCCCTCTTTTTATAGTTAGTCCTTGTAATAATTCTTCTAAAATAATTATAGAGTTAGGTCCCATCATATTTTCATTAACAAAATTAATATTATAATTTTTATATTTATATAAGTTATTCATGTATATTTCTCCTTTGTTAAAAATATAGCAGTATCTTATAAGATACTGCTATATTTTATCTTTTAACGAAAAATTCTTCATACCATTTTAAGAACATAAATACAGTCCAAATTTTTCTTGAGTTATCGTAAGTATTATTGCGATGTTGATCTAATAGTTTTACTAGATATTCTGTGTTAAAGAATTGTTTTGCTGTATCATTTGTAAAGTATTCTTTAACAATGTTATAGTATTTATCTTCTTTTAACCATACACGAGTAGGAACAGGGAAACCAAGTTTTTTCTTATCAGCAGTTTTTTGTGGAATAACTTTATTAGCAGCTTTTCTTAAAGCTAATTTTGTAACTCCATCGTGAACTCTGTATTCAGTAGGAATTAAACTTGCAATTTTCATAACTTCTTTATCTAAGAAAGGAACTCTAACTTCTAAAGAGTTAGCCATACTCATTTTATCAGCTTTTAAAAGAATATCATAAGCCATCCATAAGTGAATATCTAGATATTGCATTTTTGTAACTTGGTCTTTATTTTTAACTTTATCAAAGAATGGTTTTGTAATATCTTGAGGAGTTTTTGTAGCAACTCTATTTTTTAATAGTTTGTCTTTTTCTTTTTCATCAAACATAAAGGCATTACCAATGTAGCGTTCTTCTAATTCTTTAGAACGACGAACGAGGAAGTTAAATCCACGAACTTTAGGGAACTTACTAGCAATACCACCGATAACTCGACGAATTGGTAAAGGTATTTTGTTATAACCTTGAAATTCTAAAGGTTCTTTATAGAAGTTATATCCACCAAATAGCTCGTCAGCACCTTCTCCAGATAATGCAACTTTTACATTTTTAGAAGCTTCTTTAGCAACAAAATATAAAGCAATTGCAGCAGGGTCAGCTAGAGGTTCGTCCATGAAGTATTGTATTTGAGAAATGTTGTCCCAAAATTCTTCTGCAGATATAACTTTGCTAATATTTTTAACTTTTATATGTTCAGAAAATTCTTTTGCCCAAGATATTTCATTATATTGGTTATTATCAAAACCAACTGTAAAAGTTTTATCTACTTGAGCTAAACAAGCCATATAACTTGAATCTATACCACTAGATAAGAAAGAACCAACTTCAACGTCACTTACTTTATGATATTTTACAGATTCTTTCATTATTTTTTCGACCTCATCTGTCCAGTATTGTAAATCGTGAGAATTGTCAGCATTAAATTCAGCTTGCCAATATCTTTTTATTTCAATATTTCCGTTTTGATAAATTAAATAGTGTGCAGGTGGTAATTTATAAACACCTTTAAAGAATGTTTCTTCACAAGGAGAATATTGGAAAGATAAGTAGTGTTCTAATATTTCTTGATTTAATTCTTTATTAAAGTTTGGGTGTTCTAAGAAAGATTTTATTTCAGAACCAAACATGAAAGTACCATTCATATTAGCGTAGTATAGTGGTTTAATTCCAAAGAAATCTCTTGCACAGAATAATTTATCATTATTTTTATCCCAAATTGTAAAAGAGAACATACCTCTTAAATTATCAAGCATTTTAACACCATATTCTTCATATGAGTGAATTAAAACCTCACTATCTGTATGAGTTTCGAAAATATGTCCTTTTTCAATTAAATCTTCTCTTAATTCTTTGTAGTTATAAATTTCACCATTGAAAACTAAAACTATTGATTTATCTTCGTTAAATAAAGGTTGACTTCCAACTTCTGATAAATCTATGATACTAAGTCTTCTAAAGCCTAAAGCTACTTTGTCATCAATATATTTCCCATCACTATCAGGGCCACGATGAATAATAGTATTCATCATATTTGTTAAAATTTGTTCTTTATTATTTATATTATCGGAAAATCCAACATATCCACACATAGTAAAAACTCCTTAATTAATTATACCTACAATATTATATCACAAAATAATCATATTAATATTGTAAAAAAATAATAAATTTCTTAATTTTATAGATAATATATTATATAGTGAAAAATTGTCCAAAAGTTCTCATAAAACTATTTTTATAAAATTTATATTTAATTATTTGTCTAATTTTTCCAAATCTATTTAATTTTGGTATTTTTAAATAAGCATTGAGAACTTCTTTTTGTTCATCTGACAAATTATTTTTGAATTCGTCTAAAAATAGATTTGCTTGAACAAACATCTTTCTATAATTTTCTTTAACAATAGCTCTATTTTTTAATTTATGTGAAATAAACTCCACACTTTTTGCATCTTTTGCACCTACTTGGTTATTAGAATGTTGTCTATAAAGCATAGTAGGTGTTTTTATATAACCAATGTAACCAAAACAACAAGCAATTAATCCTATCCACCAATCGTGCATAGTACATTCTTTAGGTTTTGAATTTATTAGATTTAATAAAGAATTATTAATCATGGTAGTACAACCAGTAATATTATTTTGAATTAACAAGTTTCTTAAAAGTGTTCTTTCAGGAGATATATTTTGAAACTCAAAGAAAGAATTAGATAAAACATTTAAGTTTTCATCTACAACTTTTAAATCAGTGTGAACTAAAATAGGTTTTTCTTTACCATATTTATTTTCTAGTTCACACATTTTGTTAAATGTAAGTTCTAATTTGTTTTCTAACCACACATCATCTTGGTCACATAAAGCAACATAATCACAATTTTTATCTAAACTTAAAATTAAGTTAAAAAAATTATTTTCTGCACTTTTTGAAGGTATATCATTAGAAATAACTTTAATTTTTTCTGGATATAAAGATTGATATTCTTTTAGAATGGTTAGGGTATTATCTGTTGAACAATCATCTGATACATAAAGATACCAATCTTTATAGGTTTGATTTAAAATGGAGTCAAGTTGTTGTTTAATAAATTTTTCTCCATTATAAGTTGCCATAGCAATGTATATCATAAAAAATCCCTTACTTTTAAATTATTTATACTATTATTTACACTTATAAATATTGCTAGTATATAGTACCACAGATTAAGTATATTATCAACAAAAAAACTTGATTTTTTTTATACTATGTGATAGAATATATAAAATAGTAGGATTATGCTTAGTTTTAGCAAATCTAAGGGATTTATAAAATAATGAAACGAAAGAGGATTGATGATATGAAAGGTATTATACTAGCAGGTGGTTCTGGTACTAGATTATATCCATTAACTATGATCACAAGTAAACAGTTACTTCCTATCTATGATAAACCAATGATTTATTATCCATTATCAACTTTAATGTTAGCTGGTATAAAAGATATTTTAATAATATCTACACCAACAGACTTACCAAACTTTGAAAAATTATTAGGTGATGGTAGTCAATACGGTGTTAAATTAACATATAAAGAACAACCATCTCCAGATGGTTTGGCTCAAGCTTTTATTTTGGGCGAAGAATTTATCGGTGACGATGATGTTGCTATGGTATTAGGCGACAATATCTTCTACGGTAATGGATTTAGTAAAGTATTACAACAAGCTGTTAACAATAAAGGTAGAGCTACTGTTTTTGGTTATTATGTAGAAGACCCTGAAAGATTCGGTATTGTTGAATTTGATGAAAATGGAAAAGTTTTATCAGTTGAAGAAAAACCAGAAAATCCAAAATCTAATTATGCTTTAACAGGTTTATATTTCTATGATAACAGAGTTGTTGAGTATGCTAAAAACTTAAAACCATCAGCAAGAGGCGAATTAGAAATTACAGACTTAAATAGAATTTACTTAGAAAATAATGACTTAGACGTTCAATTATTAGGTAGAGGATATGCTTGGCTTGATACAGGTACAATGGATAGCTTATTAGAAGCTGGTGAATTTGTAAGCATGATTGAAAAACGCCAAGGAATTAAAATTTCTGCTCCTGAAGAAATTGCTTTCTTAAAAGGTTGGATTTCTAAAGAACAATTACTAGAAGCTGCTGAAAAATATGGTAAATCAACATATGGTCAACACCTAAAAAAAGTTGCTGAAGGTAAAATTAGATACTAATAAATAAAGAAGGTAGAACAATGAATGTTATTAAAACAGATATTGAAGATTTAGTAGTTATTGAACCAGTAGTTCATGGTGACCACAGAGGTTGGTTTATGGAAACTTATTCTGCTAAAGAATTGGAAAAACATGGAATTAATACAGTTTTCGTACAAGATAATCAATCATTCTCTGCTCAAAAAAACACATTAAGAGGTATGCATTTCCAAAATGCTCCTATGGCACAAACAAAATTGATTCGTTGTACTAGAGGTGCAATAATTGATACTGTTGTTGATTTAAGAAAAAATTCAAAAACTTATAAAAAATGGTTTTCTATTGAATTATCAGCAGAAAACAAAAAACAATTATATATCCCAAAAGGATTTGCTCATGGATTTGTTACATTGACTGAAGATGTTGAAGTTCAATACAAAGTTGATGAATTCTATTCAAAAGAACATGATAGAAGCATTAGATATGACGATCCAGAAATTGGTATTAAATGGGAAGTTGAAAACCCAATATTATCTGAAAAAGACTTAAATGCTCCATTATTAAAAGATAGTGATGTTAATTTTTAATGTGAAACATAAAGTTTTTTAAAATGAAAGGACAATAAATATGAAAATTTTAGTTACAGGTGCAGCTGGATTTATAGGAAGTAACTTCGTTTACTTAATGTTAGAACAACACCCAGATTATGAAATAGTAGGTTTAGACTTATTAACATATGCTGGAAACTTAGAAACATTAGAAGAAGCTATGAAAAATCCAAAATTCAAATTTACAAAAGGTGATATAGCTGATAGAGACTATATCTTCAATCTATTCAAAGAAGAAAAATTTGATATAGTTGTTAACTTTGCTGCTGAAAGCCATGTTGACCGTTCTATCGAAGATCCAGGTATTTTCTTAAGAACAAATATTTTAGGTACTCAAGTATTAATGGATGCTTGTCGTGAATATGGTATTAAAAGATATCACCAAGTTTCTACAGACGAAGTATATGGTGACTTACCATTAGACAGACCAGATTTATTCTTCACAGAAGAAACACCAATCCACACATCAAGCCCATACTCAGCATCAAAAGCTGCAGCTGACTTATTAGTATTAGCTTACCATAGAACTTTTGGTTTACCAGTAAGTATTACTCGTTGTTCAAATAACTATGGTCCATACCACTTCCCAGAAAAATTAATCCCATTAATTATTTCTAGAGCTTTAGCTGATGAAAGCTTACCAGTATATGGTACAGGTGAAAATGTTCGTGACTGGTTATATGTAAAAGACCACTGTATCGCTATTGATAAAGTTATCCATGACGGTAAAGTTGGCGAAGTTTACAATGTTGGTGGACACAACGAAAGAACAAACTTAGAAGTTGTAAAAACAATTTTACACGAATTAGGTAAACCAGAAAGCTTAATCACATATGTTGGAGACCGTAAAGGTCATGATATGCGTTATGCTATTGACCCTACAAAAATTTCTAATGAATTAGGTTGGTTACCAACAGTAAAATTCGATGACGGTATTAAAATGACAATTAAATGGTATTTAGATAATCAAGATTGGTGGAAAAACATCATTAGTGGCGATTATAAAAACTACTATGAAAAAATGTATTCTAACCGTTAATTTGTAGATAATAAAAAGGGCAGAAGTTTATTTTGCCCTTTTTAGTTTTAATGATAAGTTAAATAGGTAGGTATAATTTATGAAAGTTTTAGTAACAGGTTTTAATGGACAATTAGGTTATGACATCGTAAACTTATTAAAATCACAAAATGTAGAATGTGTCGGAGTTGACATAAATGATTTTGATTTAACAGATGAAAAATCAGTTAGAGATTATGTTTTAAATTATAATCCTAATGTTATTGTACATTGTGCTGCTTATACTGCTGTTGATAAAGCAGAAGATGATAGAGAATTATGCTATAAAGTAAATGTTGACGGAACAAGATATTTAGCAAAAGTTGCAAAAGAGTTAGACGCTAAATTTGTTTACTTTAGTACAGACTATGTTTTCCCAGGAACAGGAACACAAATGTACAAAGAAGATGACCAAACAGGACCTACAAACCAATATGGAATAACAAAATTAAAAGGCGAAGAAGCTGTTAAAGAATTACTAGAAAAATATTTTATTTGTCGTATTTCATGGGTGTTTGGAGAAAACGGAAATAACTTTATAAAAACTATGTTAAGATTATCTGAAACAAGAGATAAATTGACAGTAGTAAATGACCAAATAGGTTCTCCAACATATTGTAAAGATGTTGCAAAATTAGTTTGCGAAATGATAAAAACTGAAAAATATGGAACATATCATGTTACAAATGAAGGATTATGTAGTTGGTATGAATTTGCTTGTGAAATATTTAAACAAGCAGGTAGAAATATTACCGTAGAACCAGTTGATTCTACAGCTTTCCCAGTAAAAGCTGAAAGACCAAAAAATTCAAGAATGTCTAAAGACAAACTAGAAGAAAACGGTTTTGAAAGATTACCAACATGGCAAGATGCTTTGGGTAGATTTTTGAAAAATATTGGAGAATAGGAAAAATTATGAAAAAAGTTTCAGTTTGCATTGTAAATCACAACGATAAAAATACTATTTTGGATACTATAAAATCTTTATACGAATATACAAAAGGCGTAGAGTTGGAAATATTTGTATCTGATAATAAATCTGAAGACGGCTCTTTAGATTTGATAAGAGAACAATATCCAAATGTTATCATAGTAGAAAATAAAGAAAATATTGGATTTGGTGCAGGTAATAATGCTGTATTAGATAAGATTGATTCAGATTATCATATATTGGTAAATCCAGATATAGAGATAACATATGATGTTATAACACAAATGGTAGAATATATGGAAGAAAACCAAGATATAGGGATATTAACTCCAACTATAATGAATTTTGATAATACTATACAGCATTTACCTAAGAAAAAACCAAAATTTATTTACCTATTAGGCGGTAGATTAAGTTTTCTAAAAAAATATCGTGATGATTTTACAATGGCAAATGAAGATATAAAAGAACCTATTTCTATTGATTTTTGTACTGGTTGTTTTATGTTTTTAAGAACATCTATATTTAAAAAAGTTAACGGATTTGATGAAAGATATTTTTTATATTTTGAAGATGCAGATATAACAAGAGAAGTACAAAAATATGCAAAAACTATATATAATCCTAAATTTTATGTATATCACCATTGGCATAGAGCCAGTGGTAAAAGTATAAAGTTTTTATTTATACATATAATATCAATGTTTAAATATTACTTTAAATGGTTAGGAAAATAAAAAAAGTAGATACCTAGTGGTATCTACTTTTTTATTCGTTTGTCATTAAATAAGCTATGATATTTTTATAAAATTCTGCTGGATTGGATTGTACTTTTTTTCTAACGATATTTGCTTGATCTTCAGTAGGCATAAAAATTGTAAAGTTTAGCAAGTCAAAGCCATTGTCATGTATTGCAATATGAACATTAAATCCATTATGAGTAGGCTCGATGAAAACTTCATTTTCTTTTTTGCTTCGTTCTTTATTGAGAAAAGAATTTGTATAATTAACAACTTTATCTCTTACAGAGATAGGTAAAGTTCTATAAAACATTTTACAAGCATCTTTTCCTAAATTTGTAAGTTTTAAAATTTCTATATCATCTTTTTTTATAATTTCTACTTGATTATCTTTAATAAGTTGAGAAAAAGCATCAGCAAATACAAAATAATTAGCTAAATTGGTTTCTTCTAAAATAACTTGTAATTGTTGTTCAGAAAGAGGTTGTGTAATAGAATTTAATAGATAACAAATTAAAATTCTAACATCAGAAGGCTTTTGAAAACCGCCTGGTGTAACACCTGCAACAATGTTATCTGCCATAAAAATTTTCCCCTTTATTATAGTAATATAATAATAACACTTTTAAGTATAATTAATATAAGAGTTATTGTCAACTAATATTGTATTTATTCAAAATTATTATGGTTTTAAGTTGAATAAAAGGTTAAAATTAGTTATAATAAAATATTGAGAACTTTGGTTAATAAAAGATAATTTATATAGAGGAGTGTTTAAAAATGCAAAATTCTGTTTCTGTATTTTTTAAATCATTAGAGAATAAAAAAATATATTTTATAGGAATGGGTGTAAGCCATTTTGAAGCTATAAAATTGTTTAAACAAAAAGGTTTAGATATTAGTGTTTGTGATAAAAGAACTGAAGAAGAACTACAAAAAGTATATGAAAAAAATTATAATGAATTAAAATCAATTGGTGTAAAATTTGTTACAGGTGCAGATTATTTAGAACATTTATTTGAAGCTGATGTTATCTTTAGAACACCAGGAATGTACTATAATAATGAAGTGTTGACAAAAGCTAGAGAAAAAGGAATTATAGTTACATCAGAAATGGAAACATTTTTCGATTTATGTCCATGCAAAATATATGCAGTTACTGGCTCTGATGGAAAAACAACTACAACAACTTTAATAAGTGAAATGTTGAAAAAACAAGGAAAAAATGTACATTTAGGTGGAAATATTGGTAGAGCTTTATTACCTATAATAGAAGAAATTAAAGAAGATGATATTGCTGTTGTTGAATTGTCAAGTTTCCAATTAATTTCAATGCGTCAATCACCAAATGTAGCTGTTATAACAAATGTTGCTCCTAACCATTTAGATGTACATGGTACAATGGAAGAATATATTGAAAGTAAAACAAACTTAATAGCACATCAAAATGCTTTTTCAAAAACAGTTTTAAATTTAGATAATGATATAACTAGAGAAATGAAATCTTTAGTAAGAGGAAGATTATCATATTTCTCAAGAAAATCAAAAGTTGAAAATGGTGCGTATTTAGATGAAAATGGAGATATTTATTTAGCTAAAAATGGAGTTTCTGAAAAAATTATGAATAAAGATGATATTAAACTTCCTGGTATTCATAATGTTGAAAATTATTTGACAGCTATTTCTGCTTTAGATGATGATGTTTCTATTGAAACAATTGTTGATGTTGCTAAAAATTTTGGTGGAGTAGAACACAGAATAGAACTTGTTAGAACATTAGATGGTGTAAGATATTATAATGATAGTATTGCAACAAGTCCTACAAGAACAATAGCAGGACTAAATGCTTTTGACCAAAAAATAATAGTTATTGCTGGTGGATATGATAAAAAAATTCCATATGAACCACTTGCAAAAAGTGTTAATGAAAAAGTAAAAGTATTAATTTTATTAGGAGCAACAGCTAAAAAAATTGAAAAAGCTGTTACTGAATATGAAGGATATAATCCAGAAAACTTAAAAATAATAAATGTTAATACATTAGAAGAAGCTGTTGAAACAGCTAGAAAAGTAGCTAAAGAAGGAGATGTAGTATCATTATCTCCTGCTAGTGCAAGTTTCGATTTATATATTAATTTTGAACAAAGAGGACATCACTTTAAAAATATAGTGAATGGGTTAAAATAATTATGGAAATAAAACAAGTTTTAAAAGATTTATGTTTGTCATATGGTGTGAGTGGAGATGAACAACAAGCTTGTAATGTTGCTTTAAACTACTTAAAACCATATGCTAAAGATATACAAATTGACAATTTTAATAATCTTATAGCAGTTATAAGTGAAGCAAAAAATGATAAACCAACCATTTTATTAGATGCTCACATAGACCAAATTGGTATGATTATTACTGCAATTGATGATAATGGATTTATTAAGGTTGCAAATTGTGGTGGTAATGATAGAAGATTATTATTAGCTCAAGATGTTATTGTTTTAGGTAAAGAAAAAATTAATGGAGTTATTTCAACAATTCCTGTTCATACAGAAGCTAAAAAGAGAGTTCCTAAAATAGATGATGTTTTGATAGATGTTGGAATGAGTAAAGAAGAAGTACAAAAAGTAGTTTCTTTAGGAGATAGAGTTATAATCAATAGTGAGTTTAATACTTTAAATGACACAATTGTGTCTTGTAGAGCTGTAGATGATAGAAGTGGTGTTGCTGTAATTTTAAAAGCTCTTGATATTTTAAAAGACGAAGATTTAGACATCGGTTTATCAGTGCTATTTTCATCTCAAGAAGAAACAGGCGAACAAGGAGCTACAATAGCAGGTTATAATATAAATCCAGATATAGCTGTAGCTATTGATGTGAGTTTTGCTTATACTCCAGATGCTGATGAGTTTAAATGTGGTAAAATGTCAAAAGGTGCAATGATAGGAATTTCTCCTACATTAAACAGAAAAGAAACAGATAAGATAATAAATTTGGCTAAAGAAAAAGACATTCCATATCAATTAGAAGTTATGGGTGGTTCTACAGGTACAAATGCTGATACTCTGAGTTTAGTTAGAGGTGGGGCTAAGACTGTATTACTATCAATACCTCAAAAATATATGCATACACCTATAGAAGTAGTTGATTTAAAAGATATAGAAAATACTGCTAAATTATTGGCAGAATACATAAGAAGTTTCAAGGAGGAAATGTAGTTATGATATTTGAGCAATTAGAGAAATTATCAAAGATTAATGCAGTTTCTTCTGATGAAATAGGTGTAGTGGAATATATTAAAAATGAAATAAATGGACTATGTGAATACTATGAAGATAATCTAGGAAATCTTATTTGTTATAAAAAGGGTAAACAAAAACCTAATCAAAAGATTATGGTAACAGCTACTATGGACGAAGTTGGTTTTATAGTAAATGGAATAACTGATGACGGATTATTAAAATTTACTTCTATAGGTAATGTAGATGAAAGAGTAGTTTTAGGTAGAAGCGTAAATATATATAATAAAAATGTAATAGGTGTTATAGGAACTAAAGCATTACACCAACAAACAGAAGAAGAAAGAAATAAAACTGTTGATATAGCAGATATGTTTATTGATATAGGCGTTGATAGCAAAGAAAAAGCAAGTGAAATGGTGTCTTTAGGTGATTTAATTTGTTTTTGTACAAATCCATTTAAAATGGGTGAATACAATTTTAAAGGAAAAGCTATGGATAGTCGCTCTAGTGTATTAATTGCTATCGATTTGATAAAAAAAGAGTTAGAGTATGATTGTTATATAGTATTTGGTGTTCAAAGCAAATTGGGTCAACGAGGTTTACAAGTTGCTACACAAAGTATAAAGCCTGATATTGCAATTGTTTTAGATACAACTATTTCTGCTGATGTAAGTTTTGTATCTAAAGATAATAAAATAAGTGCTTTGGGAAAAGGTGTAGTTTTAGGTTTAATGGATAAAAATACAATTTTGAGCAAGAGATTGTATGAACTTGTAAAAGATATTTCCTCAAAAAATGATATACCAGTACAATATAAAACAAAAACAATGGGAAGTATTTCACTTGCTGATATAAATAAATTAGCAGGTGGAGTAGAAACTATGTTTTTAGGTATTCCTTGTAGAAACCCTAATTCTGCAGTTAGTATAGTAAATGTAAAAGATATGAATAATGTAAGTGATTTATTATATCTTTTAATAAATGATGAGTCATTAATAAAAAAATAGGAAAGGAAATTGTATGGAAAATTTTATAAAAATAGATAGTAAATTAATGGAATTTACAAAAGAAATAGATGAAAAATGTAAACCAGTATTTCAAAGAATAGAAGACATACAACAATATAATGAAGCTAAAGTTTTGTCTGCTTTTATGGAATGTGGAGTTAGTGAAACACATTTTAAAGGTAGCACAGGTTATGGTTATGGCGATAGAGGTAGAGATGTTTTAGATGAAGTTTTTGCTAAAATTGTTGGAGCAGAAGATGCTTTAGTAAGACATAACTTTGTTTCCGGTACTCATGCTTTAACAGTAGGATTATTTGGTGTTTTAAGAGCAGGGGATACAATGGTATCTCTAACTGGAGCACCATATGATACAATGGAAGAAGTTATAGGCATAAGAGGAGAAGGAAACGGCTCTTTAAAAGATTTTGGTGTAAATTATAAACAATTAGATTTATTAGAAGATGGTAGTGTCGATTTTGATAATATTCAAAATGCAGTAAAAAATTGTAAAGTAGCATATATTCAACGTTCAAGAGGTTATTCTTTAAGAGAGTCTTTAACTATTGAAACTATAGAGAAGATAGTTAAAGAAGTAAGAAAAGGAAATAAAGAGGCAATTATAGTTGTTGATAACTGTTATGGTGAGTTTGTAGAAAAACAAGAACCAACACAAGTTGGTGCAGATTTAATAATCGGTTCACTAATTAAAAATGCTGGTGGAGGAATAGCAGAAACTGGTGGATACATAGCAGGTAAAAAAGACTTAGTTGAATTATGTGCATATAGATTAACAGCAGTAGGTGTTGGTAAAGAAGCAGGTTGTACTTTAAATCAATCTAAAGGTATGTTTATGGGATTATTCTTTGCACCAAGTGTTGTAGCAAGTGCTGTAAAAACAAGTGTATTTGCTTTATGTATGTTTGATAAATTAGGTTATAAAGTATATCCTAAATATGATGCAGTAAGAACAGATATAATTGCTGCAATTGAATTAGGAACACCAGAAGGTTTAGTTGCATTTTGTCAAGGTATTCAAAAAGGTTCACCAGTAGATTCTTTTGTTTCTCCAGAACCATGGGATATGCCAGGATATGAAAGTCCAGTAATAATGGCAGCAGGTGCATTCACAATGGGTGCTTCTATTGAATTATCAGCAGATGGTCCATTGAGAGAGCCTTATGCTGTATGGTTACAAGGTGGCTTAACATATAATACAGGAAAAATAGGAGTATTATTAGCAGCACAAGCTATGTATGAAAAAGGTTTGTTTAATTTATAGCTATAAAACAGTAGTCTATAATTTTTAGACTACTGTTTTTTTATTGAAAAAATAGTATAAACCAACTGTAGATAATGGTAAACTAATTGTTTATTGAGTGAATTATGGATTTGATGATATAATTTATCTATAAATTAGAAAGGAGAATTGTTTATGGAAAAGCAAAGCTTAGGAAATATAATTTTAAATCTTAGAAAAGAAAGAGGTATGACACAAGTAGATTTAGCTAATTTAATGGGAGTAACTGATAAAGCTGTTTCGAAATGGGAAAGAGATTTATCATATCCGGATATAAGTTCTTTGCCTAAGTTAGCAGAAATATTCAATATTAGTATTGATCAACTTATGCAAATTGATATAAATAATGAAAAAGATAAAACTGAAAATAAGAAAGATATAAAAAATTTAATTAATTTGGTATTAAAAGCAATTATATTAGCTATGGGAGTATCTGTCACTGTACTTTGTGTTATTAATAAAATTGATATAAAGTCAGCAATTACGATGATAGGGATTGCAATCGTGTGTAATGGTATAATAATGTTAGGTTCAAGCAAATAAAATACAACAAATTCGTGTCCCTGCACGAATTTGTTGTATTTTACTATATAATATCTGGTTGTATTGTGTATAATGTATATTTTGTTGTTTTTATCAACTAAAAAATATACATTAAAAATATTGATTTTAAACAATGGACAATTTTTTTTACTAATGTTATCATATATATGTATAAATGTAGATAATTATAAGATAAAAGGAGATATAATTATGATAAATAACATTCCAAATGTAAAATTAGGGATTGTAGCAGTAAGCAGAGATTGTTTCCCTATGTCTTTATCAGCAAGCAGAAGAAGAGCTGTTGTAGATGCTTATAAAAACATTGGTGGTGATGTTTACGAATGTCCTATTACAGTAGAAAATGAAATTGATATGAGAAAAGCATTAGCAGATGTTGAAAGTCAAGAAGTAAATGTTTTAGTTGTATATTTAGGTAATTTTGGTCCAGAAATTCCTGAAACATTATTAGCTAAAGAATTTGATGGTCCTGTTATGTTTGTAGGGGCAAGTGAAGAAACTCAAGACAACTTAATCGATGGCAGAGGCGATGCTTTCTGTGGTATGTTAAATGCAAGTTATAACTTAGGAATTAGAAAAATCAAAGCATATATTCCTGAATATCCAGTTGGTACAGCAACAGAAATTGCTGAAATGATGAAAGAATTTTTACCAGTTGCAAGAACAATTATTGGTTTATCAAACTTAAAAATTATTACTTTTGGTCCAAGACCAACAGATTTCTTAGCTTGTAATGCACCTATTCAACAATTATACAACTTAGGTGTTGAAATTGAAGAAAACTCTGAACTCGATTTATTTGCAGCTTTTAATGCTCATGCAAATGATAGCAGAATTCCAGAAGTTATTGCAGATATGGAAAAAGAATTAGGTAATGGTAATAAAATGCCAGGTATTTTACCTAAACTTGCTCAATATGAATTAACTTTATTAGACTGGATTGAAGAACACAAAGGTTCAAGAAAATATGTAGCAATGGCTAATAAATGTTGGCCTTCATTCCAAACTCAATTTGGATTTGTTCCATGTTATGTAAATAGTAGATTAACAGCAAAAGGTATTCCTGTTGCTTGTGAAGTTGATATTTATGGTGCATTAAGTGAATATATTGGAACTTGTGTAACAGAAGATATCGTTACATTACTAGATATTAACAATACAGTTCCAGCAGATATGTATAATGAAAGTATTGCACCAAAATACAACTATACATTAAAAGATACATTTATGGGATTCCATTGTGGTAATACAGCTGTTTCTAAATTAACAGAAGGTATTATGAAATACCAATTAATTATGCATAGAGGTTTAGAACCAGATAAAGAACCTGATATTACTCGTGGTACTTTAGAAGGAGATATAGTTCCTGGAAACATTACATTCTTCCGTTTACAAAGCACAGCTGATGCACAACTAAAAGCATATGTTGCTGAAGGTGAAGTTTTACCAGTTGCAACTCGTTCATTTGGTGCTATCGGTGTATTTGCTATTCCAGAAATGGGAAGATTTTATAGACATGTATTAATTGCTAAACGCTATCCACATCATGGTGCAGTTGCATTTGGTCATTATGGTAAAGCTTTACATAATATCTTTACATATTTAGGAGTTGAAGATATTGGTTACAATCAACCAAAATCTCTACCATATCCAAATGAAAATCCTTTTAAATAATAAAAAATAAGACGGTGCAAATTAGCATCGTCTTATTCTTTTATTTAATTTATTTTATAAAATAAATACAAATTGTTTTACAAAAAGTTAATTTTAACCAATTATAGATGTGGTATAATCATGGTGTAAAAACATACAGAGAGAATTTATAAAAGGAAGATTAACTATGAATATTTTACTATTTCTTACACCAAAAAATCAGGTAGCATATGTTTTTGAAAATAATTCTCTAAGACAAGTTTTAGAAAAAATGCAATATCATAATTACACTGCTGTACCTGTTATTGATAAAGAAGGTCGATATATATGTACGGTAACAGAAGGTGATTTGTTGTGGGAGATAAAAGATAAGTATTCTTTAAATTTTAAAGATGCTGAAGATATAAAACTATCAAGAATTAAAAAAAGGTTTAAAATTTCTCCAGTTACAATACATACAACAATGGATGATTTAGTCAAAAAATCTTTGCATCAAAACTTTGTGCCAGTTGTAGATGACAGAGGTGTATTTATTGGAATAATTACAAGAAAAGCAATTATACAATATTTATACGATAGAATAGACCAAAAGAAAGAAGTTAAATATGGATAAAAAATAACTAATGCTAAATGCATTAGTTATTTTTTATGTCATTTTATTTTAAATAAAATCATAGATATTAAAAAAGAAGTTTTGTGAAATGAGGGAGAATATTGAAAAAACAACAAAATCTTTTGCAGGGAGCTATGATTTTATTAATTTCAATGATTATAAGTAAAATAATAGGTGCATTTTTTAAAATGCCACTAGGAAACTTGTTGCAACAAAGTGGTATGGCATATTTTAATGCTTCATATAATTTATTTACAACTATATATGCATTAACTGTGACAGGACTAACTACATCTGTTGCAAGGATGGTAGCTGAGTATTCTGCTGAAAATAGATATGGTGATTGCAAAAACATATTAAAACAGGCTAAAAGAATATTTATACTTTTAGGATTAGTAGGCTCTTTGTTAATGTTTTTTGGAGCAAAACTTTTTGCGAGATTATCAGGTTTAGAAAATTCAGTTTATTCTATTATGGTTATGTCCCCTGCAATATTTTTTAGTTGTATGATGGCAACTTATAGAGGTTATTACGAAGGATTGAGAAATATGATACCTAGTGCTGTATCTGAAATTTGTGAAGTATTATCAAAATTAATAATTGGTTTTACAATAACAAGTGTAATAATAAAATATGGTAATCAGAGTATTGTGAATAATAAAACTTTATTTGGAATAGATTTGCATATACAAGATATATCTAATTTATCTCAATCTGATATTAATAGTTTAATTTATCCTTTTGCATCAGCAGGGGCAATGTTAGGAGTAACGATTAGTACCTTTGTAGGATTTTTATATTTATATTTAAGATATAAATTTAAAGGTGAAGAATTAGAAAAGGTAATATTAAGAGAGAATACACTTTCAAATAAAGAAATAGTATCAAAACTTTTAAAAACAGCAGTACCAATTACTTTGAGTGCAGTAATAGTGAATCTTACAAGTGTCATAGATTTATTTTCTGTGATGAATAGATTAAATTATGCAATATTGAAAAATCCAGAATATTTTAGTTTACTATATGGACCTTATATTAAAGACAGCAACATTAATATGGCAGAATATATATATGGTGGATATACAATGGCTTTACCAATATTTAATTTAGTTCCATCTTTTACTGCTTTGTTTGGAAAGAGTGCTTTACCTAATGTAACTCAAGCATGGGCAAGTAGAAATAAAAAAGCTTTACTTGTAAATATAAGGGCTGTTTTTAAAATGACAAGTTTAATATCATTTCCAGCAGGTATAGGAATATTAGTTTTAGCAAAACCAATATCAACACTGATTTATCCAAATGTTCAGGGGGCTTTTATAAGCGTTGGATTGCCGCTGCAAATGTTAGGGGTATCTGCTATATTCCTATCACTTATATCGCCTTTATATGCAATTTTACAAGCTGTGGGACGTTGTGATTTACCAGTTAAGTTTATTTTAGTGGGAGCTAGTATAAAAATAACTCTGAATTTTATTTTAGTTGGTATACCTCATATAAACATACAAGGAGCAGTATTATCAACAGCAATATGCTATTTTATTATATTGATACTTTGTCTAAACAGTTTAAGAAAAATTATAGGTATTGACTTTAAGTTTAATAAGATTATACTTAAAAATGGAGTGTCAGCTGTTTTGTGTGGATTAGTTGCATATTATCTAAATCAATTGTTATCAGGTAAAATATTTTTATTAGTAACTATTTTTTGTGCAATGTTAACTTATCTATTTTTTATATTAATATTAAAAGCGTTAACACAAGATGAAGTGAAAATGTTGCCAGCAGGAGAAAAAATCTTAGTAAAATTAAAAAAATACAAAATGGTTGATTTAAAAAGTTAAAAATAGAGGTGCTATAATGAATTTTAAAGAAAAAGAAGTGTATAATATTGATGACTTATGTGAAATAATGAAAATATTAAGAAGTGAAAATGGTTGTCCTTGGGATAGAGAACAAGACCATAAATCTATTAGAAAAAATTTTATAGAAGAAACATATGAAGCGATAGAAGCTATAGATACAGAAGACACAGAATTACTAAAAGAAGAACTTGGCGATGTATTAATGCAAGTAGTTTTTCATTCAAGAATGGAAGAAGAAATCAATTCTTTCAATTTTGGAGATGTTGTTGACGGAGTATGTAAAAAATTAATTACAAGACACCCACATGTTTTTTCTGATTTGAAATTGGATAACTCAGAAGAAGTGTTAAAAAATTGGGATAAAATAAAACAAAAAGAAAAAAGCCAAACAAAAACTTATGAAACTTTAGAACAAGTAGCAAAATCATTACCAGCATTGATGAGAGCTGAAAAAGTTCAACATAGAGCCAAAAAAGTTGGGTTTGATTTTGAAAATGCTGGTCAATGCTTAGATAAATTAAAAGAAGAAGTACAAGAATTTGAAGAAGTTATGAATGGTGAAAATTTGGATAAAGTTCACGAAGAAATAGGGGATATATTATTTAGTTGTGTCAATCTTTCAAGGTTTTTTGGTGGAGATAGTGAAAAACTCTTGACAAATTCAATAGAAAAGTTTATAAATAGATTTAGACAAGTTGAAGAATTAGCATTAAGTAGTTCTATAAGTATTGAAAAAGCTGATTTGGAAACTTTAGACACTCTTTGGAAAAGGGTAAAAGAACAAGAACAAAAATAAATTCTATTGATGAGTTTATTTTTTAATTTATGGAGGTCAAAATTATGACAAAAACAAATTTAATTGCTGAAGTAGCAGCAAAATCTGAATTATCAAAAAAAGACGCTGAAAAAGCTGTAAACGCAGTTATTGAAACAATTTCTGAAACATTAAAAGCTGGTGAAAAAATCCAATTAGTAGGTTTTGGTACTTTCGAAGTAAGAGAAAGAGCTGCTAGAGATGGTAAAAATCCTGCAACTGGTGAAACAATCCACATTCCAGCTACAAAAGTTCCTGCTTTCAAAGCTGGTAGTGCTTTAAAAGAATTAGTAAAATAATAAAACTATTTAGGTTTATTGTTATAAATTGTAATTCAAGAGGTAGGTTTAGTTTGTAAATCTATCTCTTATTTTTATAATAAAGAGGTATACTAAAATGAGAATAGATAAATATTTAAAAATTACAAGACTTATCAAAAGAAGAACAATAGCAAATGAAGCTTGTGATGCTGGAAGAATAGTTGTAAACGGTAATGTTGTAAAAGCTTCTTACAATGTTAAAGTTGATGATATAATTGAAATTAACTTAGGTTCAAAAACTTTAAAAGTTAAAGTTACAAATGTAGCTAGTCATGCAACAAAAGATACAGCATCTGATAATTATATAGTTATTGAATAAAAGTTATAAATAAAAGCATAAACAGTTTTCTTGAAGAATAATATATTATGTATAATTATTCTTTAGGAGGACTTTTTTATGGAAGAAAATATCACAAATAAAATACCACATAATATAATATTGCAAAATAGAAAGAATTTATCAGTATCTGGCGTTGCAGAAGTCATAAGTTTTGATGATGAAGTAATAGTTATGAAAACATCAATGGGAGAGTTGACAATTACTGGGGAAAATCTTCACATAACAAAGACCAATGTTGAAACAGGAGAATTGATTTTAGACGGAGATATAGCAGAATGTATCTATTCTAATAAATCGACAATGGATAACTCTAATAATTTATTAAAAAAAATATTTAATAGAGATTAGGGTTGAGAGTTAGTATGAGTACTTTTTTAGTAGAGGAAACTATTTTATTTTTAGAATCCTGTGTTTTAGGTGTTTTTTTAGGTTGTTTGTTTGATTTATTTAGAATTTTTAGAATGACTGTAAAATGTGGAACGATTTTTGTATTTATACAAGATATACTTTACTTTGCAATTATAACTTTTGTTACATTTATGTTTTTACTATCTTATAATGACGGAAGATTGCGTATGTTTATTTTGGTGGGAGAACTAATGGGAAGTGTGTTATATTTTTTCTCACTAAGTATATTAATTTTAAAATCCTCAGAACTTATTATAAAAGTAATGAAGAAAATTTTATCCATTATTTTAAATCCTTTTATAATATTTTTTAAATTTATAAAGTCTAAAATTGATAATTTAAAAACTAAAATTAATTTCAAGTTAAAAAAATTTAAATTATTTGATAAATTATCCTTGAAAAATATAAGTAAGATAGTGTATAATAAGATTATGTTTAGAAAAAATTTTACTAAGTAGAGTAAAAGAAATGGTGGTTACATGTCAAAAAAATTAAGTAAAAATAGTATAGCAATTATTGCATTAATAGTATTTACTTTATATGCAATTGTGTCTACTATATTTATAAGTAATGATATCAACAACAGAAAAAAAGAGTTTGCAACATTACAAGAACAAATAGAAGAACAAGGTGTTTTAAATAAAGAGATAAAAGAATTAGTAGAAGGTGGCTCTGCCAACGAAGACTATATTGTTAAAATGGCAAGAGAAAAATTAAACTTTGTTTTTCCAGATGAAACAGTTTATAAAGATATCGTAGGTAATTAAATTTATCATATTAAAAATTAATCAGGAGGATATGGGTTGAGTATGCAACTTGAGGTAGGTAAAATTTTACAAGGTAAAGTAACAGGAATTACTAAGTTTGGTGCATTTGTGGAGTTAGAAGATAAACAAGTAGGAATGGTTCATATTTCCGAAGTTTCTCAAACTTACATAGATGATATTTCTGAGCATTTAAAAGAAGGTCAGGAAGTAAAAGTTAAAGTATTAACTATTGGAGAAGACGGAAAAATTAGCTTATCTATCAAGAAAGCAATGAAACCTGCTCCTAGAGAAAATAATGGGGCTAAAGGCGATTTCAAAAGAGGTAATGGACAAAACAATCGTCGTCAATTTGGGGACAGAGATCAAAAACCTCTAAACAGACCAACTGGTAGCTTTAATCCAAAACCATCTCAACAAAAAAGTAATATTTCTTTTGAAGATATGTTAAGTAAATTTATGTCTAGTAGTGATGAAAAATTATCAGATATTAAACGTTCAAGAGAAGTAAATCGTCGTGCTCCAGGAGCTAAAAGAAGATAATAAAAAATGAAGCTGTTACAAAAATTGTAACAGCTTTTTATATTTATATATTTATAATTTAAAGCACCTAATTTAAAATTAGGTGCTTTGTTTTTTGAAACTATTTTGTACCGAAAATTCTGTCGCCAGCATCGCCTAAACCTGGAACGATATAAGCATGTTCGTCTAAGCATTGGTCACATGCAGCACAGTAAATTTGAACATCTGGGTGTTCTTTTTTAACTGCTTCTAAACCTTCTGGAGCAGCTATGATGCACATAAATTTAATGTTTTTAACGCCTTTTTCTTTTATTTTAGCAATAGCGTCAACAGCAGTTACACCAGTAGCTAACATAGGGTCAACTATAATAACATCACGTTTAGCAATATCAACAGGTAATTTTGAATAGTATTCAATAGCTTGTTTTGTTTCTGGGTCACGATATACACCAATATGACCTACTTTAGCAGCAGGAACCATTTTTAATACACCATCAACCATACCTAAGCCAGCTCTTAAAACTGGAACGAAAGCTAATTTGCTACCTGAAATAACTTTTGTTTTAGCAATAGCAACAGGTGTTTCGATTTCTACTTCTTTTAAAGGTAAATCTCTAGTTGCTTCAAAAACCATAAGCATAGCAATTTCAGAAACTAATTCTCTAAATTCTTTAGAACCTGTGTTTTTGTCACGAAGTAATGAAATTTTATGTTGGATTAGTGGGTGATCCATGATTATAGGATTATTCATTTTTGTTTTCCTCCAAATATTATTATTTATTTTCTAAAGCCATCATTTTGTCAACACGAACTTGGTGTCTTCCACCTTCAAATTCAGTATTTAAAAAGATGTCTAAAAGTTCAATAGCAAGTCCAGGACCAATAACTCTAGCACCAAAAGCAATTATGTTAGAGTCATTATGTAATCTAGTATATTTAGCTGAGAAGTAATCATGACATAAAGCAGCACGAATACCATGAATTTTATTTGCAGCCATTGATATACCAATTCCTGTACCACAAATTAGTACGCCTTTATCACATTCTTTTGAATTTATTGCATCACATACTTTAACAGCAATATCAGGATAATCACAAGATTCTTCTGTGTAAGTTCCAAAATCTTTATAAGCAATACTATTTGCTTCAAGATATTTTATTATTTCTTTTTTTAAAGAAACTCCACCGTGGTCACAACCTATTGCTAACATAGCATCATTCCTTTCATATTAAATTTAGATTGTATTATTTTTTATTAGCTTTTGCAAGTAATTCTCTTTGAGCTTGTGGCAATCTTAAATATTGAGGGATTAGATCATTACAAGTAGTAAATAAATTGTTATTATATTTATCTACTGCTACTAATCCTACACTAGAAGCTTTTTGATATCTATTACTTATGCTAGCCACACGAATATTAGACAATACATCTTTAAACTTATTATAACATAAATCTGCTCCGTCACCAACTAAAATAATATTTTTTTTCAAAAGCTTTAATTCTTCTAATAAATCATCTAAAATAATAGCTCTATCTTCGGTAATTTTTTCTAAAATGCCATTTTGATTTTCATAAATTGCATTATAAACTTGATTACATCTTGCGTCCATTACACAACAAATAATTCCGTCAAAATCTAAAACATTACGACTTAAAGCATCTAAAGTAGAAACTGCAATACAAGGTTTGTTTAAAGCATAAGCCATACCTTTAACAGCAGATATACCTATTCTAAGACCAGTGAAAGATCCAGGACCTGTGCACACAGCAAAAGCATCTATTTCAGATAATTGTGTTTGTGTTGTCTTTAAAATTTCTTCACACATAGGCATGATTGTTTGTGAATGAGTAAAATTTAGATTTATAGAATATTCTGCAATAATTCTATCCTCATTAACAATACTTACAGTAGATACTTTTGCAGTAGTATCCATGGCTAATATTTTCATTACTGTTTACTCCTTACCATTAATTAAAATTTCTCGTTCATCATCATTTATTTTTTTAATTTCAACAAATATAGTATTTTCTGGTAAAGCATCTGTAATATTTTCGCTCCATTCAATAGCTAAAATAGCATCTAAATCAAGATAATCAAAAAAGCCAATTGAATATAAATCTTCTAAATCGTTAATTCTATACATATCAAAATGATATAAAGGAATTTCACCAGAATATTCATGTACTAAAGCAAATGTTGGACTGGAAACTTCTCCATACACATTTAAACCTTTTGCAAGACCTCGTACAAAAGCAGTTTTACCTGCTCCCATTCCACCAATAAAAGCAATAACATCGTGTGGTTTTAATTGTTTTGCAAATTCTTGTGCAAAGTTTTCTGTATCAATCGTACTTTTGGAAATAAATTTAATCATTTTTACCTCTTAAAATAATTTGTAGATTTTATTTTTTATATCAAAAAATTAATATAAAAATAAGATTATATTTATAATAATGCTGAATATTGTATACTATAATTTACCTTATTATAGTATTTTTGTTAAAAGATTTCAATACTTAGTAGTAAGTATTAAAAAAATATGATATAATATAATAGATTTTATAATCGCCAATTGATAAATTTAAGTTTGTATGTTTTGGAGGTAAGTTAATATGTTTAAAAGTGATATAGAGATAGCTCAAAATGCTACAATGAAACCTATTTATGAAATTGCTGATATGGTTGGAATTGATGAAAAATATCTAGAACCTTATGGAAAATATAAAGCAAAATTAAATGAAGATTTATTAAAATCTTTAGAAGATAAAGAAGATGGAAAATTAGTTTTAGTTACAGCTATTAACCCTACACCAGCTGGAGAAGGAAAAACAACAATTTCTGTTGGTTTGGGTCAAGCTTTAAATAAAATTAATAAAAAAGCAGTTATTGCTTTAAGAGAACCATCATTAGGACCAGTTTTTGGTATAAAAGGTGGTGCTGCTGGAGGAGGATACTCCCAAGTAGTTCCAATGGAAGACATAAACTTACACTTTACTGGAGATATGCATGCTATTACAGCAGCTAATAACTTACTATGTGCTATTATAGATAACCACTTACAACAAGGAAATGCTTTGAGAATAGATCAAAGAAGAATTTTATTCAAACGCTGTATGGATATGAATGATAGAGCATTGAGATTTGTTAATGTAGGCTTAGGTGGAAAAATAAACGGTATTCCTAGAGAAGACGGATTTCAAATTACAGTTGCTAGTGAAATTATGGCTATACTATGTTTAGCTTCTGATATACATGATCTTAAAAAGCGTTTAGGCGATATATTAGTGGCTTATAGTTATGATAACGAACCTATTTACTGTAGAGATTTAGGTGTAAATGGCGCTATGGCAGCATTAATGAAAGATGCAATTAAACCAAACTTAGTACAAACTTTAGAAAATACTCCAGCAATAATGCATGGTGGTCCTTTTGCGAATATTGCACATGGATGTAACTCAGTAAAAGCTACAAAAACTGCTTTAAAATTAGGTGATTATGCAATTACAGAAGCAGGATTTGGCTCTGACTTAGGTGCAGAAAAATTCTTAGATATCAAATGTAGATATGCAGGCTTAAAACCTAATTGTATAGTTATAGTTGCAACAATTCGTGCTTTGAAATATAACGGTGGCGTTGCAAAACAAGATTTATCAAATGAAAATGTTGACGCAGTAAAAGAAGGCGTAAAAAACTTAGAAGTTCACATAGAAAATATGCAAAAATATGGTGTACCAGTTGTTGTTGCTATAAATAGATTTTTAACTGACACTGATGCAGAAATAGAAGTTTTAAGCAATTCTTGTAAAAATTTAGGTTGTGAATTTTCTTTAGCAGAAGTATTTGCTAAAGGTGGAGAAGGTGGAGTTGACCTTGCACAAAAAGTTGTTGCAGCTTGTGAAAAACCTTCTAACTTTAAATTATTATATGATGAAAAACTTCCTATAAAAGAAAAAATATTAACAGTTGCAAAAGAAATTTATAGAGCAAAAGATGTAGCTTATACACCTAATGCTAATAAATCTATTGCAGAGATAGAAAAACTAGGTTTAGATAAATTACCAATTTGTGTGGCTAAAACACAATATTCTTTATCAGATGATCAAACAAAACTAGGAGCACCAAAAGACTTTACAATCACAGTAAAAGAAGTAAAAGTTTCAGCAGGGGCTGGATTTATAGTTGTATATACTGGTGATATAATGACAATGCCAGGATTACCAAAAGCGCCAGCTGCTATGAAGATTGATATCAATGAAAAAGGCGAAATAGAAGGATTATTCTAGTGAAGAAAGAAGGTGGTTTTTATTAGTACATTATCAAAAAACTTAAATCATAAAGTAAAAACTGATAAATTAATGTTTAGTATATGTATAGTAATATCCACCTTCAGTATAATTTTAATGACATCAATATACTTAAATGGTTTGGGCAATTCTAGAATAGTTATAATGCAAACAATAGCAACTATTCTAGGAATAACATTGTCAGTAGTGATTTCTTTTATAGATTATCGATTGCTTTTAAAAATATCTCCATTGTTTGCAATTATAGCAATAGCTATGGTTTTGTCTTTGAAAATAGAGGGTGTAGGATATACACCGGTAGGTAGTGACGATAATGCTTGGATAAAGTTTGGATTTTTTTCAATACAGCCATCTGAGATATTAAAACTGGCATTCATTTACACATTTGCCCTTCATTTGAGTAAAGTTAAAAGAAAAATTAATACATTGGGAACATTTTTATTATTATGTGTTCATGGGTTAATTCCTATTGTTTTAATAATAGATACAGGAGATTATGGTTCTGCGATAGTATTTGTAGTGATATTTAGTACTATGATGTTTGTAGCAGGATTGTCATGGAGATTTATAACAGTTGGATTTACTGTATTATTAGGTTTATCACCTTTTATATGGATGAAATTACCTAATTATTTAAAACAAAGGATTAAGTTGGCTTGGTACCCAGAAATAGATATTAATGGAATAGGATATCAACAATATCAAGGTAAATTAGCTTTGAAAAACGGTGGATTGTTTGGAAAAGGTTTGTTTTCAAATAATAAATTAATAGAAGTACCAGAGTGTTATAATGATTTTATTTTTTCCTATATATGTCAGACTTTAGGATTTATAGGAGGAGTTGTAACTATAGTATTACTTACTGTTCTTATGGCAAAAATATTGTTAACAGCTATGGAATGTAAACAAGATGCAGGAAGTTATATATGTATTGGTGTTTTTGCGATAATTTTGATACAGTCAGTAATAAATGTTGGAATGATACTTTGTGTGATACCTGTAATAGGAGTAACTTTACCTTTTGTTAGTTACGGAGGAACTTCTCTTGTAATATCATATATATCTATTGGTATGGTGTTAAGTGTTCATAGAACGAATAATAAATAAATTTGTTAGAATGGAGTTTTAGATGAGAGTTATAACAGGTGAAGCTAAAGGTAAGCGTTTAAAAACTTTAGAAGGAATGGATACTCGTCCTACAACAGATAGAGTTAAAGAAGGCTTATTTAATATAATTCAATTTGATTTACCAGCTAGTAGAGTCTTAGATTTATATGCTGGAAGTGGTCAAATAGGAATAGAAGCACTTAGCAGAGGTGCAGAATATGCTGTTTTTAATGATGAAAATAGACAAGCTCAACAAATTATAAAAGATAATTTAGTTAGTACAGGTTTGTTTAAGCGTTCCAGAGTTATATCTATGGACGCAAAAGCTTATTTGAACACAACTAAAGATGAGTTTGATATAGTTTTTTTAGATCCACCATATAATAAGGGAATATTACCAGAAATATTACCATTAGTGGCTGAAAAAATGACTAATAGAGGAATTATTATTTGCGAACATGAAAAGAATGAGGAACTTCCTGAAAAAGTTTTAAATTTTGACTTGAAAAAACAGTATAAATACGGTAAAATTATGCTTAGTGTATATAAATTACCAGAAGAAGATGGTGATTTATAAATATGAGAATAGCTGTATGCCCAGGAAGTTTTGATCCTATAACAAATGGACATTTAGACATTATAAAGAGAGCTTCTTTATTGTTTGATAAAGTAGTTGTTTTGGTGTCTGTAAATCCATCAAAAAATTGTAGTTTTACTCAAGAAGAAAGAGTTGAAATGATAAAAGAATGCACTCAAAATATGGAAAATGTATCAGTAGATACTTTTTCTGGTCTGTTAGCAGATTATGTTAGAGATAATAATGCGTGTGCTATTGTTAAAGGTTTGAGAGCAGTTTCTGATTTTGAGTATGAGTTTCAACAATCTTTAGCAAATAAAAATATAAATCCTAATGCAGAAACAGTATTTTTAACAACATCTGCAGAATTTATGTTTTTAAGTTCAAGTTTAGTTAAGCAAATAGCTTTGTTTGGTGGAGATATTTCTGATTTTGTTCCACAAGTTATTTTAGATCAAATACAAAAAAGGTTAAGAAAATTATAGATTTGAGAGGAAGTTTTGTTATGACAGTACAAGAAACTTTAGATGTAATTGATGAAATGCTAGATAGTGCATTAGCATTACCTTTATCAGGTGGTAAATGTATGATTAATGCTGATAAACTTCGTCAATTAATAGAAGATATTAGAGTTAACTTACCAAGAGAGTTTGAAGAAGCTAATAGAATTGTACAAGACCGTCAAAGAATTTTAGATGATGCAAGAAGAAGAGCTGATACTGAAATTAAAAAAGCAGAAGAAGCTTCTAGAAGATTAGTTGAAGAACAAGAAATTTACAAAAAAGCAAAAGCAGCAGGAGCAATGATTTTATCACAAGCTCAAGCTCAATCAAAAGACTTAAGAATTGCAGTTAACGAATTTGCAGAAAATATATTAAAAACAACAGAACAAGGTTTAGTAGAATCTTTAAGTCAAGTAAAAAATGCTAGAGCTGCACTAAAAACTCCTCCAACTAATAAAAATAATGGATAGTACAATTTTTAAAGACTAACTAGGTCCTTGGTTTTAAAATCAAGGACTTATTTTATGTGACTTTATAGCAGGAAGGAGGAAATTTTATTGTATAGTAATGAACAAAGAAAACAAGTTGCTGTTTTGATAGGTGTGAATAATGGTACATATGATGCTGACGAGTCTATTGATGAGTTAGGAGAACTTGCTACTACAGCTGGGGCAGAGATTACAGGGAAGTTTGTTCAAAATATGCAAACTATAAATAATAGTACATATATAGGAAGTGGCAAATTAAAAGAAATAAAAGATTTCTGTCAAAAAGTTGAGGCTGATATTGTAATTTTTGATGATGAGTTGAGCGGTGTTCAAATTAGGAATATAGAAGAAATATTAAAAATAAGAGTTATAGATAGAACGGTTTTAATATTAGATATATTTGCAATGAGAGCTATGTCAAAAGAAGGTAAATTGCAAGTTGAATTAGCTCAACAAAAATATTTATTACCAAGACTTATTGGTATGGGAAGTGAATTATCACGACAAGGTGGTGGAATTGGGACAAGAGGTCCTGGTGAAACTAAGCTAGAAAGTGATAAACGTCACATCAGAAGAAGAATAGATGCGTTAACTCAGCAGTTAAAAGAACTTGAAAAGCGTAGAAATAGAATAAGAGAAAGACGAAATAAAAATAATGTAACAACAATAGCTATTGTTGGTTATACAAATGTTGGAAAATCAACACTTTTAAATTTGTTAACTAATGCGGGGGTTTTAGCTAAAAACCAACTGTTTGCAACGCTTGACCCAACTGCAAGAGAATTGAAACTACCAGATGGACAAAGTGCAGTTTTAGTTGATACTGTTGGACTTATAAAAAGATTGCCTCACCAATTGGTAGAAGCTTTTAAATCAACATTAGAAGAAACAGCAAATGCAGATTTAATACTAAATGTTTGCGATATATCAAATCCGTTAGTTGATGAACAAATTGAAGTAACTAAAAAATTGCTTGCAGAATTAGGTTGTGGAGATATTCCTGTTATAACTGTTTTCAATAAAACCGATTTATATAAATTCCAAAATATGCTGACAATTACAGAAAAAAGTGCTTTTATTTCTGCAAAAGAAAATAAAGGGATAGATGAGCTTTTGAATTTAATTTGTAAACAATTATCTGAAAAAGTTAAAAAGGTTAGTTTGTTAATTCCGTATGATAAAGCAGGTTTGTTGGATAAAATAAGAAAACAGGGTAAGATTTTTGCTGAAGAATATGTAGAAAATGGAATAAAAGTAGTTGCAAATATTGATAAGAAAGATATAAAAAGCATATTGCCATATTTGATTGAAGAAAATATTTAGCGAAAAAATAGTAAAGAAGATGTGTTACAAATGAAGATTGCGTTACAAGTTGCAGTAGTTTTTTTAATTTCTTGGTTAGGAGATGTTATATCTACTTTTTTACCAATACCTATACCAGGAAGCGTTATAGGTATGATTTTATTGTTTATTTTATTAATGATAAAAATTATAAAAGTAGAACACATAAAAGAAAAAATAGAATTTTTAAAAGTTCATATGCCGATGTTTTTTATACCAGCTGGTGTAGAAATAATGGAAAAATATGATTTTGTTAAAGGTAGTATTGTACAATTACTAATTGTTTGTGTTTTATCTACAATAATTACATTTGCTGTTACTGTATACACAGTTAAGGGTGTAATAATATTACAAAATAAAATAAAAAAGGGGAGTGAAAAATAATGAAAGAAATATTTCAAAATCCTCTATTTGGGATAATATTATGTATTTTCACATACGAATTAGGAATTTTATTAAATAAAAAGTTGAAAACACCAATAGCTAATCCTTTATTAATAGGAATAGTATTATGTATTGTAGTTCTAAAGATATTTAACATTCCATTTGCAAGTTTTAATAAAGGTGGAAGTATTATTTCAATGTTTTTAGCCCCTGCAACAGTAGCTTTAGCTGTATCTATTTACACTCAATATAAACTTTTAAAAGAAAATTTATTTCCTATAATCATAGGTTGTGCAGTTGGAAGCTTAGCATCAATGTCAAGTGTATATATTTTATGTAAATTATTTAGACTTGATGAAAAAATAACATATGCAATGGTGCCAAAATCAGTAACAACACCAATTGCTATGGCTGTTTCAGAACAATTAGGAGGTGTAGTTCCAGTTACTGTTAGTGCAGTTGTTTTAACAGGAATATTGGGAGCTATATTTGCACCAACATTTATAAAACTTTTCAGAGTAAAAGATAGTGTAGCGGTTGGCGTAGCAATAGGCACATGTAGCCATGCTGCTGGAACAACTAAAGCTATGGAAATAGGAGATATTGAAGGTGCTATGAGTAGTATAGCAATAGGAATTGCCGGATTTATGACTGTAATTTTTGCTATGTTTATATAATTTGACTACTTGATTTTTATATACAGATATGCTATAATTTTAAAGCATTTAATATACCGCTAGGAGCATTATGCTCTTTTTTAGTGGGGTTTAATGTTTTTATAATCATTAAAGCGGGCAGTCCTCTGCTAAATTTTTATTTGGTAAGAATGTCTGAAAACTAGGAGGAAAAATTAATGGACGCATTAAAACTAATTAGCAATTCTAGCTTAAAAGCTGAATTACCAGTATTAAACATCGGTGACACAGTTAAAGTTCACTGCAGAATTCAAGAAGGCGACAAATCAAGAATCCAAATTTTTGAAGGTACAATTATCGCTAAAAAACATGGTGGCGTAAATGAAACATTTACAGTTCGTCGTGTAGCTCATGGCTGTGGTATTGAAAGAGTATTCCCAGTACATTCACCAAATGTAGAAAAAGTTGAAATCGTTCGTATGGGTAAAGTTCGCAGAAGCAAACTATACTACTTACGCGATCGTGTTGGTAAAGCTGCTAAAGTTAAAGAAAGACTTCGTTAATTTAAAAAGTAGTGAAAGGAAAGGGTGGTTTATTAAAACTACCCTTTTGCTTTTACATAATGTTAAAATTTTACCCGAAAGAAAGGTGAATTTTAATGGATAATAAAGGTGAAAGAATTTTTATAAAAAGAAAAGATCTTAGAAAATTATTATCTAAAAAAGAATGGTTATATACATTAGAAATAACTGTTATATTGTGTTTTTTAATTTCTTTTGTAAGTACTTTTTTATTAACTATTGCATCAGTAGATGGAAAATCTATGGAACCTACTTATCACAACAAAGACCTTTTATTAGTATCAAAAACATTTTATAATATAAAAAATGGTGATATTGTAGTTATAGATAAAAAGAATTTGAACAATGCTATATTAAAAAGAGTTATAGCAACTCAAGGACAAACTGTTGATATAGATTTTGATTCTGGCGATGTTTTTGTTGATGGAAATTTGATAGAGGAAGAGTATATAAAAGAAAAAACATATACAATAGGAGATATAAGCAAAAATGAATATCCTCTAACAGTGCCAAATGGGTGTTATTTTGTAATGGGAGATAATAGAAATAATTCTATGGATAGCAGATATACACAAGTTGGTATGGTTAATGAAGAAGAAATATTAGGAGAAATTCTTTTTAAAATATGG
Source organism: Oscillospiraceae bacterium (assembly GCA_017887325.1). Classification (GTDB taxonomy): domain Bacteria; phylum Bacillota; class Clostridia; order Oscillospirales; family Ruminococcaceae; genus Massiliimalia. The sequence goes on from JAGHIE010000013.1 coordinate 103,795, forward strand.
GGATAGATAATTTTATAGATTTTTTAAATGTTAATTTTTTATGAATACATAAAATACAAGTGTATTTTATACAAATACAGATAGGAGGAAGAATATGTCAGATTCACCAGCAATTCAATGGTTTCCTGGTCATATGGCGAAAACCAGAAGACTAATTACAGAAAGTTTGAAAATGGTTGATATTGTATTAGAAATAACTGATGCAAGAATTCCTATGAGTAGTAGAAATCCTGAATTACACAAATGGCTTTCTAATAAACCAAGAATAATAATGTTGAATAAAGCAGATTCAGCAGACCCAAATGTTACAGCAATGTGGCTTGATTATTATAAAAAACAAGGAATTCCAGCAATAGCATGTGATTGTAAATCAGGTAAAGGTTTAAACAAATTTTTCCCACTTGTAAAAAGTGAGTTAGCAGAACTTATTGAACGACGCAAAGCAAAAGGTTTGGTAGGTAGAGCCATAAGAATAATGGTTGTAGGTATTCCAAATGTTGGAAAATCAAGTTTCATAAATAGAGTAGCAGGCTCAAAAAGGGCTAAAGTTGAAGATAGACCAGGTGTTACTAGAGGTAGACAATGGGTTAATATCGGAACAGATATGGAACTTTTGGATATGCCTGGAGTTTTATGGCCAAAATTTGAGGATCAAACAGTTGCAGAACACTTAGCTTTTACAGGAGCTGTAAAAGATGATGTAATAGATGTTGAATTATTAGCTATGAGATTATTAGGTGTTTTGAGAAAAGACTATCCTCATACTATAGAAGAAAGATATAAATTATCACCAGAAGAATATGAATATATTGACGATTATGATTTGTTAGAGCTAGTAGGTAAAAAAAGAGGTATGTTAATGTCAGGTGGACATGTTAATACTGAAAGAGCTGCTATAACAGTATTAGACGAATATCGTTCAGGCAAATTAGGAAAAATTACTTTTGACAGACCAGAAGATATGTCAAGACTATTAAGTGATAAGTAAATTTAAAGGATTGACTATTAGTCAATCCTTTTGTGTTTTAAGGAGAAATATTATGGATATATTTGAATTTGATAAAAATCAATATGTTGAAAAATTATGTGGGGTTGATGAAGCTGGCAGAGGACCACTTGCAGGAGATGTGTTTGCAGCTGCTGTAATTTTGCCAAAGGATTGTTATATTGAAGGTTTGAATGACTCTAAAAAATTATCAGAGAAAAAAAGAGAAAAGTTGTATGATGAGATAATAGAAAAAGCAGAAAGTTATTGTATTGCAACAGCTAGTGTGGAAGAAATAGAGCAAGTAAATATTTTACAAGCAACATATTTAGCAATGACTAGAGCTGTGCAAGGTTTGAATATATCACCAGATTTAGTTTTAATTGACGGAAACAGAATGCCACCACAATTAAATATAGAAGCTAGATGTGTTGTTAAAGGAGATGCTACATCAGCTTCAATAGCAGCAGCATCTATTTTAGCTAAAGTTGCAAGGGATAGATATATGCTTGAAATAGCAAAAGAATATCCAGAATATTTATTTGAAAAACATAAAGGATATGGAACAAAAGCTCATTATGAAGCAATTGATAAATATGGAGAATGTAAAGTTCACAGACATAGTTTTTTGAAAAAATATTATGAAAAATTAGAGGAAAAAAACAAAGCAAAAAAGTAGGAGAAGCAGGTGAAAAATTAACCTGCAAATATTTAATAAAAAAAGGTTATGAAATAATAGAACAAAACTATAATTGCAAATATGGAGAAATAGATATAATCGCAAAAAAAGAAGATTTGTTGTGTATTGTAGAAGTAAAATCAAGATATGAAAATATAATGTATCAAGCAAAAGAAAGTGTTACAAAGAAAAAACAAGATAAGATAAAGAAAACAGCTTTGATATATTTATCTGAACATGAATACGATTTGCAAATAAGATTTGATGTAGCAGAAGTGTATTTTACTAAAGATAGAAAAGTTTACATAAACTATATTGAAAATGCTTTTGAAACAGATGGAGATGATGATTTTGCCAAAGATTTTTGATTTACATTGTGATACTATTTCCACCGCTATGAACAATAACAAATCAATATATCAAAACGATTTACATATTGATTTGTGTAGAGGACTGGAAAATTCTGTTTGGGTACAGACTTTTGCGTTATTTATTGAAGACAAATATATACAAAATGGAGCGTTTGATAATTTTATAAAACAATATAATTTCTTTCAAAAGCACTTAGAAAAATACAAAGATAAATATAATAATGTTTTATATAACAAAACTATTTTAGAAAATAAATGTAACTATATTTTGAGTGTTGAAGGTGGAAGTATGTTAGAAGGTAACATAGATAACATACAAGAACTTGTAAAAAGAAATATAGGAATATTTACATTAACATGGAATAGTGCAAATGAAATAGCAGGTGGTGTTAGTTCTGATATTGGATTAACACCATTCGGAAAACAAGTTGTATCAGAATTAGAGAACAATAATATACTTGTTGATGTATCTCATATAAATGAAAGAAGTTTTTATGATGTTGCAAGTATAGCAGCAAAACCTATTATAGCGTCACACTCTAATTCGAAAACTATTTGTAATAATAAAAGAAATTTAACAGATGAGCAAATAAAATTTATTATAGATAATAAAGGTATTATCGGAATAAATTATTATACTTATTTTATAAATGGCAAAGATGATTGTAGTATAGATGAAATGTGTAAGCATGTGGAGTACATACTGTCTTTAGGTGGAGAACATATTTTGTGTTTAGGAAGTGATTTTGACGGAGCTAGCGTTTCTAGTGAAATAGAAAACATAAAAGGTGTTGAAAAACTTTACAATAGTATGATAAAATACTTCAAAAAGGATATTACTGATAAAATATTTTTTGATAATGCAAATAACTTTGTTAATAAGTATTTGATTAAATAGTGTTTAGTGATTTCTTATTTGGGGGGATATTACTATGTATTACAATAGTACAAGAAATAATAATATATCAAAAACAGCTTCACAAGTTATAACTCAAGGTATTTCTGAAGAAGGTGGATTGTTTGTTCCAAATAAATTGCCAGAAATTTCTGAAAAAGATATTTTGGGTTTAATTAATAAAAATTATGTTGAAAGAGCAGAGTATGTTTTATCTTTATTTTTAAATGATTTTGATGAAGTAGAAATAAAATATTGTGCTGAAAATGCGTACACAAGTGAAAAATTTGGTTGTGATGAAATTACACCACTTGCTAAACTTTTTGATGGTACATATATGTTAGAGCTATGGCATGGTCCAACTTGTGCTTTTAAAGATATGGCGTTACAAATCTTGCCATATTTACTAACAACTTCTGCAAAAAAATCAGTAGATAACAAAAAAATTGTAATTTTAGTTGCTACTAGTGGGGATACAGGTAAAGCTGCACTTGAAGGGTTTAAAGATGTTGAAGGAACTCAGATAATGGTATTTTATCCAGAAAATGGTGTATCTTCAATGCAAAAAAGACAAATGACAACACAAGAAGGAGAAAATGTATCTGTTTGTGCTGTTAAAGGTAATTTTGATGATGCACAGACTGGTGTAAAAACAATTTTTACAGATAATGAAGTGAAAAATAAATTAGCACAAAAAGACATGATGTTTTCTTCTGCAAACTCTATAAACTGGGGTAGATTATTGCCACAAATTATTTATTATGTTTCTTGTTACTGTGAGTTACTAAAAACAGAACAAATTACAATGGGTGAAAAAATTAATATAGTAGTTCCTACTGGTAACTTTGGTAATATTTTAGCTGGATATTATGCTAAAAAAATGGGTGTGCCTATTGGTAAATTAATTTGTGCATCTAACCAAAATAATGTTTTAACAGATTTTATTAAAACTGGTAAATATAATAGAGTTAGAGATTTTTATACTACAATTTCTCCATCTATGGATATTTTAATTTCATCAAACTTAGAAAGATTATTATATGACTTATCTGGAAGAAATGATGAAAAAATTAAAGAATGGTTTAACAGCCTAAATCAAAATGGAAGTTACGAGATAGATGTTGATGTAAAAGAAAAACTGCAACAAGAATTTTTTGCAGGTTATTGTAGTGATGAAGATACTAAGAAAACAATAAAAGAAGTTTTTGATAAAGTTGGTTATATATGTGATACACATACTGCTGTAGCAGTGAAAGTTTATGAAGATTACAAAAAAGAAACTAAAGATGATACAAAAACAGTTATTGTTTCAACAGCTAGTCCTTATAAATTTACAGATAGTGTATTAAAATCATTAACAGATAATATTCCACAAGATGATTATGAACAAGTTGAAACATTGAATAATATGACAAAATTAGATGTACCTGTTCAATTAAGTGAATTAAAAGAAAAACAAGTTCGTTTTAATAAAGTTATAGATAAAAAAGATATGATAAAATATGTTTCAGACTTGCTAGAATTAGACAAATAGTTTAAAATAAAAATGCTAACCTATAAATTAGGTTAGCATTTATTAATTTATTACCGTTGCTTTGTTGTAATATAAATTAATATCTATATTCTTTACAAAACTTATTTGTATTCCTCTTTGAAAGATTGACATACAGTATCTTGGCATGAAGTAGCACTATGAGGACCTACTACAATGTTTGAAGCTGTACAACCACATTTGTTATTATTGTGAATACAGTTTGATACATCACAATGTATGCCGTGTATACATGATTTGTGTTCTTTAGCTTTTTGCATAGATAAAGACCACCTTTCTGATTTATTAAGTTTAATAAGTGAGGATTTTTATTTTTAGATAACTTGTTTGTTATCTGAAAATATTTTATGATAAAAAAACAAATAAATACATGGAAAAATTTTACTTTAAAATGAATGCGAGGTGTTAGAGAATTAATGAGTTTATATGTAATAGGAGATTTACATTTATCTTTAGGTACAGACAAACCAATGGATATATTTAGAGGTTGGGACAACTATGTAAATTTAATCAGAGATACATGGAATTATTTAGTGCAACCAGAAGACACTGTTGTTATAGCAGGTGATGTTTCATGGGCATTAAAACTAGAAGAAATTTATGAAGACTTTAAATTTATACACAATTTAAACGGTACTAAAATTATATTAAAAGGAAATCATGACTTATGGTTTTCTACAAAAAGTAAAGTTGAAAAATATATTAAAGAAAACGGTTTTGACTCAATAAAAATACTGTTTAATAATTCTTATGAGTATAAAGATTATGTTATTTGTGGTACTAGAGGTTGGATAAATGAAAAAGGTGAAACTGTTGACAAAAAAGTTTTGTTAAGAGAAGCAGGAAGATTGAGATTATCTTTAGAAGATGGTTTAAAAACAGGAAAAGAGCCTATTGTTTTTTTACATTATCCACCAGTTTATGCTAGCGATGAGTGTTTAGAAATTTTAGAAGTTTTATGGGAATATAAAATAAAAAAATGTTATTACGGACATATACATGGACACAGCTGTAATTATGCTATAAATGGAGAAAGATACGGTATAGATTTTAGACTTGTATCATGTGATTTTGTTCAGTTTACACCACAAAAGATTTTAGACTAATAAAAATATAGAAAATAGACAAGTATATATATTGAAAATTAGCTAAATTTATATAAAACAAAAAATAATTATAAAAATATGTGGTAATTTTTATAGGAGTATGCTATAATCATATGGATATAACTGCGTAGTATTATGTAGAAATACATACTTTATTGCAGATTTATAAAATTTTGGAGGATAAAACTATGAGTTTAGTTGAAAACAAAAATGTAGCAACAAATAAATATGAGTTAACAATCAAAATTGATGCTGAAAAATTTGAAGCTGCTATCGAAAAAGCTTATCGTAAAAATGTTAAGAAAATAGATGTGCAAGGTTTCAGAAAAGGTAAAGCACCAAGAAAAATTATTGAAAAAATGTATGGCGAAGGCGTATTCTTTGAAGACGCTATCAATGATTTATACCCATTAGCTTTACAAGAAGCTATTACAGAATCTAAATTAGAAATCGTTGCTCGTCCAGAAGTTGAAGTTAAAGAAGTAAACAAAGAAGAAGGCGTTACTTTCGTTGCAACTTGCGTTGTTAAACCAGAAGTAACTGTTAAAGATTACAAAGGTATCGAAGTTGAAAAAGAAGTTAAACCAGTAACTGATGAAGATATCGACAAAAAACTACAAGGTATGCAAGAAAGAAATGGTAGAATGGTAGATATCGAAGACAGAACTGCAGAAAATGGTGATACAGTAGTATTCGATTTTGACGGTTATGTTGACGGTATTGCTTTCGATGGCGGTAAAGCTGAAAAATTCACATTAGTTTTAGGTTCTGGCCAATTCATTCCAGGATTTGAAGATCAAATCGTTGGTAAAGCTATTGACGAAGAATTCGATGTAAATGTTACATTCCCAGAAGATTACCATGCTGAAGAATTAAAAGGTAAACCAGCTGTATTCAAATGTAAATTACATGAAATCAAAGTTAAAGAATTACCAGAATTAGATGATGAATTTGCTAAAGATACAAGTGAATTCGATACTTTAGATGAATTAAAAGCTGATTTAAGAAAAAAAGCTGAAGAAGCAAATGAAAAATTAGCTAACGACGAAGTTGAAAACAAATTAATCGACAAAGTTATCGAAAACATGGAAGGTGAAATTCCAGAAGAAATGTACGAAGCTAGAATCGATGATATGTTACGTGATTTCGACTACCGTTTACAATCTCAAGGTATGAATTTACAAATGTACATGCAATACACAGGAATGAACGTTGAATCTTTCAGAAAATCTTTCAGAGAACAAGCTGAAAAACAAGTTAAAGTTAGATTAGCATTAGAAAAAATCGTTGAAGTTGAAGATATCAAAGTTGACGACGAAGCTGTTGAAGCTGAATATGCTAAATTAGCTGAAGCATACAAAATGGAAGTTGAACAAATCAAATCTTTCGTTCCTGCTGAAGAATTTGTTAGAGATTTAGCTGTAAACAAAGCTATCGAATTAATTAAAGATACTGCTAAAGTTACAGACAAAGTTGCTGACTAATTATTTTAATACATAGTTATTACATAAAATACGGCCTGTCTGAATATTTCAGTCAGGCTGTTTGTGTAAATTTTTTAAATATGTATTGAGTGTAAAAGATTTGTTACACAGATGTTTATATTATGAAGAGGAGAGAGTTTAAAATGGCATTAGTTCCTTATGTAGTAGAACAAACAAGTCGTGGAGAACGTTCTTACGACATTTATTCTCGTTTATTAAACGATAGAATTATTATGTTATTTGATGAGGTAAATGACCAAACTGCAAGTTTAGTTATTTCTCAATTACTATACTTAGAAAGCCAAGACCCAGATAAAGATATTTCTTTATATATTAATAGCCCTGGTGGTTCTGTAACTGCTGGTATGGGGATCTATGATACAATGCAATTAATTAAATGTGATGTATCAACAATTTGTGTAGGTATGGCAGCATCTATGGGTGCATTTTTATTATCAGCTGGTGCTAAAGGCAAAAGATATGCAACACCTAATAGTGAAATTATGATTCACCAACCATTAGGTGGAGTAAAAGGTCAAGCATCAGATATTCAAATTCATGCTGATTGGATAATCAAAACTAAGAAAAACTTAAACAAAATGTTATCAGAAGCTACAGGTCAACCTTTAGAAGTTATTGAAAAAGATACAGATAGAGATAACTTCTTATCAGCTAATGAAGCATTAGAATATGGATTAATAGATAAAATAATCACAAAGCGATAGGACGGTTTAAAAGTATATGCCAAATATGAATGATAATTCACCAAGATGTAGCTTTTGTGGAAAAAGTGAATTCATGGTAGAACGTTTGTTGTATGGTAGTACAGCATTTATATGTGATGAATGTGTTGATTTATGTTATCAAATGTTGCACGAAGATAGTGATTTATTAAGAGGACCTAAGTTAAAACAATCAAAAGAAAAATTTGAAAATAAAGAACTTTTAAAACCTGTTGAGATTAAAAAGGTTTTAGATGAGTATGTAATAGGTCAAGAAGATGCAAAAATTGCATTATCTGTTGCTGTATATAATCACTATAAAAGAATAAGATATAATAAAGACTTAGATGTAGAACTACAAAAAAGTAATGTATTATTATTAGGACCTACAGGTGTGGGAAAAACATTTTTAGCACAAACATTAGCAAAAACATTAGATGTACCTTTTGCAATTGCTGATGCTACAACATTAACAGAAGCAGGTTATGTTGGCGATGATGTTGAAAATGTACTTGTAAGATTATTGCAAGCTGCTGATTTTGATGTTGAAGCAGCAGAAAGAGGTATTATATATATCGACGAAATAGATAAAATTACAAGAAAATCAGAAAATACATCTATCACAAGAGATGTAAGTGGTGAAGGTGTACAACAAGCTTTATTAAAAATAATTGAAGGTACTGTTTCAAATGTTCCACCTCAAGGCGGAAGAAAACATCCACATCAAGAACATATACAAGTTAATACAAAAAATATATTGTTTATATGTGGTGGTGCTTTTGATGGTATTGAAAAGTTAGTTGAAAAGCGTAATAATAAAGCTGTAATAGGTTTTGGAATGGACAGAAATCAAGTTAAAGTTAAAGAAGATAAGGATATAATGAAAAAAGTTATTCCTCATGACTTGGTTAAATATGGCTTAATTCCAGAATTAGTTGGTCGTTTACCAGTTATAACAGCTCTAGAAAACTTAGATAAAGAAGATTTAGTAAGAATTTTAAAAGAACCTAAAAACTCTTTATTAAAACAATATCATGCTATGTTTGAAATGGACGGAGTAGAATTAGAAATAACAGATGATGCTTTAGAAGAAATAGCTGCTCTTGCTATTGAAAGAAAAACAGGAGCTAGAGGATTAAGAGGTATTATGGAATCTGTATTATCAGACTTAATGTTCTACACACCATCAGAAGATGATATTGTAAAAGTTATTATAGACAAAGAAGCTGTAAAAGATTGCAACAAAATAAAAGTTGTAAGAAAAGAAGTTAAAAAATTAAAATAATAAAAAAAGGAGATAATCTTTCTGATTATCTCCTTTTTTGTTTTATAAATGTACACCTTTATCATTAATAATTGCAGACAATAAAGCTATATTACAACAAGCTTCAACAACAGGTACAGCTCTAACAGCGATACAAGGATCATGTCTACCAACGATATTTAGTGTGGTATTTTCTAAAGTTAAAACATCAATAGTATTTTGAGTTAATGATATAGAAGGAGTTGGTTTAAATGCAACATTGAAACTTATAGGCATACCAGAACTAATTCCACCTAAAATACCACCATGATTATTAGTTCTTGTTTTTACAACACCATTATCTATATAAAACTCATCATTATTTTCGCTACCATAAATTGTTGTGCAATCAAAACCATTTCCAAATTCTAATCCTTTAACTCCTGGAATAGAGAACATTAAAGAAGAAATAATGCTTTCCAAGTTATCCATCATAGGAGAGCCAATACCAGCAGGACACCCTATTGTAACACACTCAACTACACCACCAACAGAATTTTGTTCCATTCTTGTTTTATTGATAAAATCCATTATATCTTTTCTTTTAGATTCATCAATAACAGGGAAAGGCAGAGAACGAATTTCATCAATTTTTTCTTTGGTTAGTGTAGTTTGGTCGATATGTTCTGTTTTAATATCTTTAACAGATACTAAATGAGCGACACTATGTATATCCATTTCTTCTAAAATTTGTGCACATATAGCACCAGCCATAACTAAACAAGCTGTAAGTCTGCCAGAAAAATGTCCACCACCACGAATATCATTAGCACCATCATATCGGATAAATCCAGTAAAATCAGCATGTCCTGGTCTTACAGTTGTTTGAACATTTTTATAATCATTAGAACGAGTATTTGTATTTTCAATAATCATACACAAAGGAGTGCCGTTTGTTGTATCATTGTGAAGACCACATAAAACTTTTGGTAAATCAGGTTCTATTCTTGAAGTTGTAGTACCATCAGATTTCGCTTGTCTTCGTCTTAAAAAAGCTCTAACCTTGCTCATATCTATTTTTTTACCAGCTGGTAAATTATCTATAACAACACCGATAGCATCAGCGTGTGACTCACCAAATACAGATATTTTTAAACCATTATTCCACATTGATGACATCGTATGCACCTCCTAAATTTTTAAATACTTCAAAGAAAGTAGGATAAGATTTATTAACACATTCAGCTCCTAAAACTGTAACATCATCAGTACATATGGTACTTGCAATAGCACTACACATAGCAATTCTGTGGTCGTTGTATGTTTTAAGAGTACAAGGATTAAATTTAGATAAACCACCATAAATAGTTACTTTATCGCTATTTTCATCATATGAAATTTTACCACCCAAATTTTTAATAATATCCATCGTTGATAAAATTCTATCACTTTCTTTTATTTTAAGTCTGTAAACATTTGATATTGTAGAAATACCATCACAAAAACTAGCAAGAACGCATAGTATTGGAACTAAATCTGGAATATCACTTGCGTCAATATCAAATGAATTTTTTGATTTTATATTTGTTTGTAAAATACCATTATCAAAGATACATTCAACACCAATTTTTTCTAAAATATCAATAATAGCACTATCACCTTGAACTGAATTTCTATAAAAGTTTTTTACTTTAATATTGTTGCCTAATACATTTCCTACTAAAAAGAATGCAACTTGAGAATAATCACTTTCAACATAGTAATCAGTTGCTTTATAAGATTGATTTCCTTTTATGTAAAAAGTTAAATTGTCTTGTTTTATTTCAATACCAAATGATTTTAAGCAAGATAAAGTTATATCTACATAACTTTTAGATTCAAATGGAGGTAGAACAGTTATTGTGCTATCTCCGTCTAATAATGGTAAAGCAAATAAAAGACCTGTTATAAATTGAGAACTTACATTACCTTTTATAGTGTAATTACCAGATGTTAATTTACCACTGCTAAAAGCAGGTAAACAGCCATTATATTTAAATTCTACACCTTTATTTTGAAAAGCTTCAACATAAGTATTTAATGGTCTAGTTACTAATTTGCCTTTTCCAATAAATTCGCTATCAACACCCAATGCCATAGCAATAGGAATTAGAAATCTTATAGTAGAGCCAGATTCATTACAATCTAAAATAGCATTTTTAGGTGTATGTTTTATTCCGTTAACTTTAATTTTATCTTCGAAAACTTCAAATGAAGCACCTAAATTTTCCAAGCATTTAATAGTTGCTTTTATGTCTTCTGATAAATATGTATTTGATATAGTACAGCTTCCATTTGATAAACTAGCACATATCAAGGCTCTGTGCATTATACTTTTTGATGCAGGGACATTTACTTCACCATTTAATAAATTAGGTTTTATTTTAATATCCATTTTAAACTCCTTTATATTTACAAATTCAAAAAGTCTTTAAATTCTGAATGATTTAGCTTTTGAATGTAACATTCACCAATATCTTTTAAAAGAATTAAGTTTATGACATTATTCAAGTTCTTTTTATCAACACAACAAACATCGAATAAAACATCGTTAGGAACATCACATTCAGTTGGTAAATTGCATTTTTCACACAATGCTTTTATTTTATCAGAAGTACCTATAGGAGTAGTGTTAAATTTTTCAGATAATTTTGTTATATGTATCATACCAATAGCGACAGCTTGGCCATGAGTATAATCAGTAAAATTATGATATTTTTCAACAGCATGACCAATTGTATGTCCAAAATTTAAAATCATACGAAGCCCTGTATCAAATTCATCTTGACATACAACTTCAGCTTTTATAGAAATACATCTTGTAATAATTTTTTCTAAAACATTTTTGTCATCAATATCTTTTATTAGTTCAAATAAATTTTTATCATAAATACAGCCATATTTAATAACTTCCCCCATACCGTCACTAAATATCTTGTCTGATAAAGTTGATAGAGTATTAATATCACAAATAACAGCAATAGGTTGATAAAAACTACCAACTAGATTTTTACCTTGTGGTATATTTATTGCAGTTTTTCCACCAACAGATGAATCTACTTGAGATAAAAGAGTTGTTGGTATTTGTAAGTATTTAACACCTCTTAAATATGTTGAAGCAATAAATCCTGTTAAATCTCCAACAACGCCACCACCCAAAGCAACTATTAAATCAGAACGAGTAATATGATTTTCAGCTAAAAAAGACCATATTGCAAATAAGTTATCAGCACATTTTGCTTGTTCGCCGTTTTTTACTGTAAAACTAAAAATATTTTTATCTTGTGGAAAAGATTTTTTTAAAGTATCAAGATAAAGTGTTTCAACAATATCATCAGTTATAATAACAACATTTTTATAATTGCAAATATCTTCTATCATATTAGCAGTATTTTCGATAAGATTTTCCCCAACAAAAACCTTATAAGGTTTTGAAACATTTACATCAATAATTTGCATTATACTCACACCCCTTTAATAATAATAAAAAGAGTATGTATCTTTATTTTAAAAGTTACATACTCTTTAATTTTTCAAAAACATAATAAAGTCATAACTTTTACAAATTGATAATTTATCTCAACACAAATAAACCATAGTTTTTAAAAAAGCATGGTCTAAAATACATATATTTAAAGTGTTGATTTAAACAATTCATAAAGAATACTCCTTTAAATATTTAATTACTTTTTAGTATATACAGAAAAATAGGTAGTGTCAAGAGTTCTAAATCCTATAAAAATATCATAATAATATAAAAAAAGAAAGGACGAGCAAGTATGTGTAGTATAAAAAAACTAGATGATATGTTTTTATGTTTTCCAAAATTTTTATCACAATCTATGGAAAAGTTATCGTACAGTGATAGAAATAATCTAAAGGAAATTAGATTATATGCAAATAAAAACATAATATTATGTTTTGGAAATGAAAATAAATTTTTAAAAGTAAACGGACAAGTCACAAGTAATGAAGAAGATGATTTAGTTAAATTGACACAGTTTGATATAGATGAGATATTTAAAGCTTTTTGTGATTATTCAGTACATAGTTATTTAGAAGAAATATCAAAAGGTTTTATAACTATAAAAGGTGGACATAGAGTTGGCGTGTATGGAACAGTTGTTATTGAAGATAATAAAATAACTTCTATAAAAGAAATAAGTTCTTTAAATATTAGAGTTGCAAGAGAAGTATCAGGGTGTAGTGATTTTTTATTTGAGCGAATATTTTTCTCAAAGCCTGTTTCAACACTGATAGTTGGAGTTCCAAACAGTGGAAAAACTACTATATTGAGAGATATAGTTAAAAACTTTTCAAAAGGTAAAAGCTCAGGAATTAAAAAAGTTTCTGTTATAGATGAGCGTGGAGAAATTACAAGTATGTATGCTGGAGAAAGTCAAAATGATTTAGGATATGCAACAGATGTATATAATCTCTGTCCAAAAGAAATTGGAATTGAAATGGCACTTAGAGCAGGGTCACCAGATATTATAGTATGCGATGAAATAGGTAGTGATGATGATGTAGATTTAATGTTAAAAACTATGCTGTCAGGAGTTAAAGTTGTTGCAACAACACATGCTGGTACATTACAAGAATTGATGTCTAAAACCAATATTATGAGAATGTTATCAAATAATGTTTTTGAAAAAATAGTTTTACTTGATAATACAGATAATATAGGTCATATTCAAAAAATAATTGATGTAAAAAGTGAGGTGTTGATATGAGATTAATTATATGTGTAATATCTATATTTTTGGGAAGTTTTATTGGAATGTATAAAAGTAACTTTTTAAAAGATAGAGTTATATGTTTGCAACAAATTTTAGTGATGATTGAAAAAATGCAAACATATATAAAATATGAAAGATTACAGACAAGTGGCATAATAAAAAATCTTATCAATGATAATAATTTGAGTCACTTATATTTTTTAAATGATATAGATATAAATAAAAAGAATTTACCTAAAGAGTGGGAAAAAGCAGTAGATAAGAATAAAGCTAAGATGAATTTAAATAAAAATGATGTAACACTTTTACTAAGAATAGGACAAATATTAGGAGCGAGTGATGTACAAACACAGATTAGTCAATTTGAAACAGTTAATATACTAACGATGGATTATATAAAAGAAGCTCAGAAAAATTACAATGAAAATGGGAAATTATATCGTTCTTTAGGAGTGTTAGGTGGTGTGTTTGTAGCAATTTTATTTGTGTAGTTTAAAAGAAAGGAATAAGGTTATGGATATTGATATAGATTTAATCTTTAAAATTGCAGCAGTTGGTATAATTGTTGCTGTTTTAAATCAATTGCTTATAAGATCGGGTAGAGAAGAACAAGCTATGATGACAACTTTAGCAGGTTTGATAGTTGTGCTTATGATGATGATTTATGAGATAAAAGATTTATTTGATACCATAAAAAATATATTTGGATTGTGATTATAATGGATATTTTTAACATAATAGCAATAGGTATAGTGGGAAGTTTAATATGTATTTTATTAAAGCAATATAAGCCTGAATGTGCAACGGTACTTGCACTTTGTTGTGGAGTAATGATTTTTGCAGTAATAATATCAATGTTAACTCCTATTTTTGATAATATAAAAATATTGCTAAGCAATAGTGGAGTGAATTTAGAGTATTCAAAAATAATAGTGAAATCTTTAGGAATATGCTACATATCACAACTGGCAAGTGATGCTTGTAAAGATTCTGGTCAAAGTATGATTGCTTCTAAAATAGAATTAGCAGGAAAAGCTAGTATATTAGTTTTGTGTTTACCATTATTTGAAAAACTATCTAATATTGCGATATCACTGATTAATATATAGACAATAGGTGAGAAGATGAAAAATAAAGTATGTTTAATTTTTATTATATTGTGTTTTATATTTTTTAATTCAAGTATAATTTTAGGATTTGAAAAAGAAGATTATTCTGATGATTTAAAGCAAATAGAAAATCAACTAATTGAAGATACTCAGATTGATAAATTGCAAGATGATTTACCAGATGGTGTGAATGATATACTTTCTGAATATGGTATTAATGATTTTAAAAGTGATACATTAATAAATTTATCGATTACAGATTTTTTTAAAATGATATCATTTGGAATTATGTATAAACTTAAAGAACCTTTGTCAATACTAGCTACTTTGTTAGCAGTGATACTACTTGCATCACTATTGAATACATTTGAAAATACATTTAATCAAAATAGTTTAGGGCAGACATTTCAAATAGTATCAATATTGTGTGTGAGTGGTCTTATAGTGACACCTATTATAGAAATATTAAAACACATATCATTATTGATAGAGCAGATAGGGACTTTTCTATTATCATTTTTACCTGTATTTACTGGGATAATAACAGTTTCAGGAAAACCACTAACAGCTTTTGCTTATAATGGGGTTTTGATGGTTGTAGTACAAGTAGTAAGTGTAGTATCAAAAAGCATATTAATACCACTTTGTGGTTCTTATTTGGCTTTAGTTATATGTTCAGCTGTTACAAATCAAATAGACATTACTAATTTTATAAAAACACTAAAAACAATTCTTATGTGGACATTAGGATTTTTATTAACAATTTTTGTTGCAATACTTACAATAAAGAGTTTTGTGGCGTCTAGTGCTGATACAGTAACAATGAAAGCTGGTAAATATGTAGCAGGTTCTTTTATTCCTGTGATAGGTGGAATGATAAGCGATACATTATCAATAATACAAAGCTCTATGGGAGTTATAAAATCAAGTGTAGGAACATTTGGAATAATAGTTATATTAATATCATTTATACCAAGTATTGTGAGTGTTTTGTTTATGAATTTATCAATAAAATTAGCACAAATAGTTAGTGATATGTTAAGTGTAAAAAAGGTATCGAGTCTTTTAGAAGCTACTTCGTTTGTATTGACATTTATGCAATCAATTTTGATATGTTATGGGATAATGGTAATAATTTCTATAACATTGATGCTGGTTTTGGGAAGTAATACATAAATAACTAAGGGAGATGTAAAATGAGTGGAATAAAAGAAGTAATCACAATGATATGTTTAACTTTGATAACTACAGGAGTATTTTCAATACTTGTTCCAAAAAGTAGTATGGAAAAAGTTATGAAGTTTGCAATATCGTTATTTTTTTTAGCAGGAATTGTAATTCCAATAGTACAAGGTAAATTTGATTTTTCATTTGAAATAGATGAAATACAGGGGGCAGAATATCAAGCTCAAATTGAAGAAAACACTAAAAATACTATAACCATTTTGTCAGAGAAAAAAATAGAAAGTGAAGTAAAAAATATATTAAAAGAAAATGATATAAATTGTACAAAAGTAGATATAAGTATACATATTGACAAAGATGACAGCATAGATATTAGTAAGTTTATAGTGACGCTGTCAAAAGAAGAAGTTTTAGACCTTACGACAGTTGAGCAATTAATTGTTAAGGAGGTAGGTGTAAAACCGAATGTAGTATTAGAGGAATAAAAGTATGGGAAAAAATGCAAATATTATAATGGATAATATTCAAACAATTTTAAGAGATGAAAAAAAGAAAAAAATAATTGTGATTATAGGTATTCTATTAATAATTATTATTTTTATTAGTGAAATTTTACCTGATAAGCCAAAGTCGGAAAAAACAACAGATGTCAATAAATCTGAAAGTTATGAATTAGAAGAATATGAAAAAAAATTAAAAGATGAAATTTTTGATTTAGTTAAACATATAGATGGTGTTGGTAGGGTAAAAGTTATGGTAACACTAGAAAATTCTGAAGAAATTTTGTATCAATATGATAGCAAAGTTCAGTCAACACAAGACTCACAAGATAAACAAGAAGAAGTGGTTATAGTAGATGATGAGAATGGAAATAAACAAGCTCTTGTTAGGACAAAAAAACTACCTAAAATTATGGGAATAGTTGTTGTTTGTGATGGTGCTGAAGATATAGATGTAGAGTATAGAATTGTTGATGCTTTAACTACAGCGTTTAATATTAATAGTTCAAATGTATCAGTAGTGTTACATAGTAAATCTGAAAATTAATATATAAAAAATCAAAAAAGGAGAGTTTATTATGAAAGCAAATTTTTTAATAGGTAAAAAACAAATTATTTTATCAGCATTAGTAGTAATTTTAGGTGGAGCTATTTATGTAAATTATTTATATGCTGATAAAGATTTAGGTTTTCCAATAACACAAAATGTAAGTACATCATCTGAGCAAACAGATAAAGATGGAAAAAATTATGGAGATGCCCAATTAGTTAATGGTCCTGTGTCAGATGAAGATTACTTTAAAAAGGCTAGTCTTGAAAAAACAAAAAACAGAGATGAAGCAGTTGAAACAGTTAAAGCAATTTTAGAAAAAGAAGGAGCAACAGAAGAAGAAAAAACACAAGCTAGTGCAAAAATGGTTGAATTATCACAACAAATAGAAGATGAGGGAAAAATAGAAAACTTAATTAAATCTAAGGGATTTGAAGAATGTGTAGTATATTTAGATAATGAAAGTGCAAATGTTGTTGTTAGAACAGATGGATTAACAGCAGAACAAGCAGCTCAAATAAAAAATATTATTTTATCTGAAAAAGATGTTATGAATGAAAATATTTCTATTACAGAAGTTAAATAAATTTTTACAATAACTTAAAGTTTAGGCTTTAAGTTATTGTTTTTTGTGTTTAAAATATAGTTGTTTATTTATGCAAAAAGTGGTATAATAACAAGGAATATAAGTATGTTTATATTATTTATTTTGATAAAAAAGAACGGAGGATTGTTATGGAAATAAATAACAGAAATAAAAATTGCACAATGAGTATTTCTCAAGAAGTTATTGAAAAAATTGCAAAATTAGTTATCAGCGAGATAGACTCTGTGTCAAGTTTAGCACAATCTCCAATAGATATAAGACGCTTTTTGTTTTTTAAAGCGAGACCAAAACCAATAATAGTATCAACTAATAATGATATGATGATGGTTGATATTTATATAAATATTAAAAAGGGAAATAAAATTAAAGAAGTATCAGAAAAGGTACAAGAATTAGTAAAAGAACAAATACAAAATATGACAAATATTTTGGTATCAAAAGTTAATGTTCATATTTGTGGTATTAATTAGAAAATAAAGTATAGGAGAATGGATAAAAGTTATGACAAGACATCAAATTAGAGAAGCTGTATTTTTATTGATTTTTGAAAAAATGTTTTCACAAGATAGTGCTGAACAAATAATTGAAACTGCAAAAGAGTTTGAATTATTTGAACTAAATAATGAAGCTATAAGTATGTTTAACGAAATATGTGAAAAACAAGAAGAAATTGATGAAGTTATTAAAGCTAACTTAAAAAATTGGAAAATAGAGAGAATTTCTAAAATATCTTTAGCTGTATTAAGACTTGCAGTTTATGAAATGAAAATCGTTTCAAAATTAACACCTGATATTATAATTAGTGAGGCTGTTAATATAACTCAAACATTTGCATTTAAAGATGATGTAAGCTTTGTAAACGGAATTTTAGCAAATATAGCTAAAGGATAATAAAATGTGGTTTTTAGGTATAGATACTAGTAATTATACAACTTCTGTTGCTTTGTATAATACAGATGATAATCAAGTTATAATGCAAAAAAAACTATTGCCAGTAAGAGAAAATCTTTGTGGTTTAAGACAGAGTGATGCTGTATTTTTGCATGTAAAACAACTTGGTGATTTAGTTAATAAATTAATGTTGGATAAAAATGTGAAAATACAAGGAATAGGTGTTTCTGCTTATCCTAGAAATAATGAAGGCTCATATATGCCGTGTTTTTTGGTAGGATTAATGGTTGCTGATGTATTATCAGCAATGCTCAATGTTCCTAAATATGAGTTTTCACATCAGCAAGGACACATAGCATCTGCATTATATTCAGCAAATAGATTTGATTTATTTGATAAAGAATTTTACGCTTTTCATGTTTCTGGAGGAACTACTGAAGGTTTAAAAGTTAAATCTTGTGGTTGTGATATGGAAATAGAACTGATAGCAAAAACTTTGGATTTGAATGCAGGACAAGTTATAGATAGAGTTGGTGTAAGTTTAGGGTTGCAATTTCCATGTGGCAAAGAACTAGAAAAACTAGCCTTGAATTGTGATGAAAAGATAAAAGGAAAAGCAACTGTAAAAGGCCTTGATTGTTGTTTATCAGGACTTGAAAATCAGTGTCAAAAATTAAAGCTACAAGAAAAATCAAACGGATATATTGCAAAATTTTGTCTTGAAAGTATAAAAACAACGATTGCTAAAATGACAGAAAATATTATTGAGCAATATGGTGAAAAAGATATAATATATGCTGGTGGAGTTATGTCTAACAGCATTATTAGAAAGTATTTAGAAACAAGATTTAATGGTAATTTTGCTTCACCAGAATTTTCTACTGATAATAGTGCAGGAATTGCTATATTGGCAAGTATAAAGCACATGTCAAAATAAAGGGAGAAATGTATGGAAAATATTTTAACCGTTTCTCAACTAAATTCTTATTTAAAAACAAAAATTGATAATGATTTCGCTTTAAAAAATATAACATTAAAAGGTGAAATTTCAAATTTTACAAATCACATAAAATCAGGACATTTTTATTTTACAATTAAAGACAAAAATTGTGCTATAAAAGCAGTGATGTTTAGAACTTATGCTAGCTCTGTTAAGTTTGAAGTACAAGACGGTATGCATATTATAGCAACTGGAAGTGTAAGACTATTTGAAAGAGATGGAGTAGTACAGTTTTATTGTGAAAAAATGATACCTGATGGAGTTGGAGATTTGTATTTGGCTTTTGAACAATTAAAAGAAAAATTGTCAAAAGAGGGCTTATTTAACCCAGAATATAAAAAACAAATTCCTACAATGCCTAAAGTTATAGGTGTTGTAACTTCAAAGACAGGAGCAGCTTTACAAGATATAATAAATGTTTTATCAAGAAGATATCCTATTGCTAAATTAGTGTTGATAAGTGCCTTGGTTCAAGGAACAGATGCTCCAAAATCAATATGTGATGCGATAGAGTTAGCTAATAAAAGTGAAGATATTGATGTTTTGATAGTTGGTAGAGGTGGTGGCTCGATAGAAGACCTATGGGCATTTAATGATGAAAATGTTGCAAGAGCAATATTTAATTCTAAAATACCTGTAGTATCTGCTGTTGGACATGAAATAGATTTTACAATATCAGATTTTGTTGCAGATTTAAGAGCACCAACACCCTCAGCAGCAGCTGAGATTTGTTCAGTTGATATAAATGAAATAAAAAATAATATAGAAATGAAAAAACAAACTTTAGACCAACTTATGAAGTTTAAACTAGATAGTGTAAAACAATCAAGTGATAAATTGATAAAACAATTAAATTTATTATCACCAACAAACAAAATAAATCAAACCAAGGATATTTTAAAAACTCAAAAAGAAAAATTAGATATGATAATTGAGCAAATTTTCAAAAATAAAGAAAAAGAATATGTTTCTAAATTATCATTGTTAGAGTCTTTGAGTCCTTTAACAGTTTTGAGTAGAGGATATTCTGTAACTTTTAAAGAGGATAAAGTTATAACTTCTTCTAAAGAATTATTAGAAGATGATTTGATAAAAACTAAGTTAAACGATGGTGAAATTATAAGTAAGGTTTTAGAAGTAAGATAAAGGAGTTTTGTATGGCTGAAAAAACATTTGAAAAATCTTTATCAGATTTAGAAAAAGTTATACAACAATTGCAAAGTGGAGATTTATCACTTGATAAGTCAATACAGTTGTATGAAAAAGGTATAAAATTAGCAAATGAATGTAATTTGAGTTTGGATAAAGCTCAATTGAAAATAGAGGAATTGAAAGCAGGTAAAACTGATGATTGATTATAATCAAACTACAAATGCTTATATAAATATGGTAAATCAAAAATTAGATGAGTATGTATCATTGCAAAATCAAAATTATGATTATGTAATAGAGGCTATGAGATATTCCTTAATGAATGCTGGAAAAAGGATTAGACCTATATTAGTTTTAGAATTTTGTAGAGCTTTTGGTGGTAATACAAAAAACGCATTACCATTTGCATGTGCAGTTGAAATGATACACACATATTCTTTAATACATGACGATTTACCATGTATGGATGATGATGATTTAAGAAGGGGAAAACCTTCTTGTCATAAGCAATTTGATGAAGCAACAGCACTTTTAGCAGGTGATGCTTTATTAAACAAAGCGTTCGAAGTTTTATCAAATTTGAGTATAATAGAGTGCAATCCTGTTATAGCTATGCAAGCTATAAGAGTATTGTCTAATTACTCTGGTGTAAATGGTATGATTGGTGGACAAGCAATAGATTTAGCACAAGAGGGTAAAAAAATAAAAGCAGATGAAAGTGTTTTAAATCAAATGCACAAATTAAAAACTTCAGCTTTGATTCAAGCTTCTTGCGAATTAGGTGCTATTAGTGCTAAAGCAGAGGAAGAAGATGTGAAAAAAGCTAGAGAGTTTGGTTTGAGTTTAGGACTTGCTTTTCAAATAGTAGATGATATTCTAGATGTTGAAGGTAATGAAGAATTATTAGGTAAACCTATTGGTAGTGATGCGCAAAAGGATAAAGTAACTTTTGTAAGTTTGTATGGTATAGAAAAAGCAAAAGAAATGGCTTCTTATTATACTCAAAAAGCTTTAGAAATTGCAGATACAATTAATTCTGATTACTTAAAATATATGACACAAAGTTTATTAAATAGAAAAAAATAAACTGTATTTATGGAGGAGAACAGCTATGAGTATTTTGAAAGATTTGTTAAATAATTATGTTTTAGTAGTAGCTGTTAGTTCGTGGTTTACAGCACAAGTGTTGAAGACAATAATAAACTTCATAATGACAAAAGAATTGAAGTTGGAAAGAATGTTTGGTGCAGGAGGAATGCCAAGTGCACATTCTGCATCTGTTTGTGGTCTTACAATGGCTGTAGCAAGAGCTTTGGGAGTATCTAGTGTAGAATTTGGAATGGCTTTTTTACTTGCAATGGTAGTTATGTATGATGCAACAGGTGTCAGAAGGGCTGCAGGTAAAAATGCTAGAGCAATAAATCTTATGATGCAAAAAAATGATGATGTAAAAGAAAAATTTGTGTTGAAAGAGTCTTTAGGACATACACCACTAGAAGTAGTAGCTGGGGCTTTATTAGGTATAATCATTGCATTTATAATACCTATGTAAAGATTATTTATATTTATATAGAAAGGTGGTATAAGTATCTTTAACTTTAAGATATTTTAAATTTATGAAAAAACCACAGATTTTAGATAAAATTAATAATCCTAGAGATTTAGATAAATTGACAAAAGATGAGATAAAAATATTAACAGAAGAAATAAGAGGATTTTTAATAGATTCAATATCAAAAACAGGTGGACATTTAGCATCTAATTTAGGAGTTGTTGAATTGACTCTAGCTATTCATAAAGTTTTTGATAGTCCAAATGATAAAATAGTTTGGGATGTAGGGCATCAATGCTATACTCATAAAATAATTACTGGAAGAAAAAATGGATTTGATAAACTTAGAAAAGAAAATGGTTTGTCTGGTTTTCCAAAACCTAGTGAAAGTGAGCATGATGCTTTTATTGCTGGACATAGTTCAACATCTATTTCAGCAGGTTTTGGTATTGCAAAAGCTATGAGTTTAAAAGGAAAAGACAACTATGTAGTTGCTGTTATAGGTGATGGTGCTTTTACAGGTGGAATGGTTTATGAAGCTTTTAATAATGCTGGTAGAAGTAATGAAAAATTGATAGTGATATTAAACCATAATGAAATGTCTATATCTAAAAATGTAGGGGCGTGTGCAAAATATTTATCATCTATAAGATCAAAACCAGAATATAGAAACTTAAAGAAAGTTATTGAAAATATTTTAAATCATATGCCTTTTGGAAATGCCATAAAAAAATCTATAGTGACATCAAAATCTTCATTTAAAAAGATGATTTATGGAAATACATTTTTTGAAGATATGGGATTTGATTATTTAGGTCCAATAAATGGACATAATTATGAAGATTTAGTTGACGCATTAGAAACAGCAAAAGCTATTAAAAGACCTGTTGTTGTATATGTTGATACTACAAAAGGAAAAGGGTATAGCTATGCAGAAGAAAATCCAGGTGCATATCATGGAACTCCTGCTTTTGATATAGAAACAGGAAATCCAGATATTTCAGCACAAGATAGTTATTCATCTGCTTTTGGTAAATCACTTGCTGAATTTGCAGATAATGATGATAAAATTTGTGCTGTTACTGCTGCTATGAAATATGGAACAGGATTACAATATTTTTGTTGTAAGCACAAAGATAGATTTTTTGATGTTGGAATAGCAGAACAACATGCTGTGACTTTTTGTGCGGGACTAGCTAGTCAAGGAATGAAGCCTGTATTTGCAGTATATTCTTCATTTTTACAAAGAGGTTTTGACCAAGTAATACATGACTGTGCAATAGAAAATCAAAATGTTATTTTTGGTATAGATAGAGCAGGTTTAGTAGGAGAAGATGGGGAAACACATCAAGGTATTTTTGATGTAATGTTTTTGTGTTCAATTCCAAATGTTACAGTATATTCTCCAGAAAGCTATGATGAAGTTAAGTTTTCATTAGAACAATCATTATATAAACAAAAAGGTGTAAAAGCTATTCGTTATCCTAGAGGTAGTCAAAATATTAACCATACACTAGTTTGTGATAAATATGAAGACTATTTAATGCAAAAAAATTCTGATGAAAATTTGATAGTAACTTATGGAAAAGTTACCAATGAAGTTTGTCAAGCAGTAAAAGAATTAAAGCAAAAAGGAATAGACTGCTCTATACTAAAACTTATAAAAATATCTCCAATACCAACAGATGTTATTGGTACTGCAAAACAATATAAAAATATATTTGTTTTTGAAGAAGTTATAAAAAATGGTGGTATAGGTCAAAAATTGTTATCAGAATTAGTTGAAAATGGATATAAAGGAAATATAAAAATAACAGCTATAGATAATCAGTTTGTAAAACAAGCAAGTGTTACATCTTGTTATAAAAAGTTCAATCTTGATAAAGATGGTATTATAGAAGTTATTTTAAAAAATTATAATAAATAGGTGAATTGTTTTGAGTGAGAAGAAAGAAAAAATTAGATTAGATATTGCTTTGGTTGAACAAGGATTAGCACCAAGCAGAGAAAAAGCAAAAGCATTTGTTATGGCTGGCATTGTTTACGTTGATGATGTTAAAGCTGATAAAGCTGGAGAAACAATAAAAAAAGATGCAAAATTAGAAGTAAGAGGCAAAGGATTAAAATATGTTAGCAGAGGTGGTTTGAAGCTAGAAAAAGCTATGGAAAAATGGGGCTTTAAATTAAACGACTGTATATGTATGGATATTGGTGCTTCTACTGGTGGTTTTTCAGATTGTATGTTACAAAATGGTGCTAGTAAAGTATATGCTATAGATGTAGGATATGGACAACTTGCTTGGAGTTTAAGAAATGACGAAAGAGTTGTAAATTTAGAAAGAACAAATATAAGATATATAACAGAAAAAGAAGTACCTGATATGATAGATTTTGCATCAATAGATGTTTCTTTTATATCATTAACTTTGGTTTTACCTGTTTTATATAACTTTTTGAAAGATAATGGAAAAACTGTATGCCTTGTAAAACCACAATTTGAAGCTGGTAAGGGTAAAGTTGGTAAAAAAGGTGTTGTAAGAGAGGCATCTATTCATAAAGAAGTTTGTGAAAAGATATATGACTTTTGTTTAGAAAATGGATTTTGTGTAAATGGTATGACATTTAGCCCTATAAAAGGTCCTGAAGGAAATATTGAATATCTATTCTTTATAGAAAAAAGTAAAGATAAAAATTCAGTAGAAAGAGAATATATTAATCAATTAGTTGAAGAATCTCACGAAACTTTAAAAGCTTAAATAAATTTGAGGTGCTTTTATGAAAGTAATGATAATACCTAATTTTGATAAGAAAAATACGCTATACTGTATAGAAAAATCTTGTGAAATATTGAGCGAACTAAATGTAGAAATTTTAATGGATAAGTCGGTACAAAAAACTTTTAACAGAGAAAATATTTTGTATGGTGAATTTTTTTCTCAGCTAAAAAAAGCAGATATTATTATTCCAGTTGGTGGAGATGGTACTATTATTCATACAGCTAAACATGCTGTAAAAGAAAATAAGCCAGTATTAGGAATAAATGCCGGCAGAATAGGATTTTTAGCAGGTATTGAAATAGATGAGCTTGATAGGTTAAGAGATTTAGTTGATGGTAATTACAAGATAGAAAAAAGAATTATGTTAGAGGTAATTCATAAAGGACAAGATTTTGAAAATAAATATCTTGCTTTTAATGATGCAGTAATTTCAAAAGGTTCATTGTCACGAATGATAGAAACTGATGTGTATTGTAATGATAGGTATGTAATTTCATATAGAGCAGATGGATTGATATTATCTACACCGATAGGCTCAACTGCGTATAATTTATCAGCAGGTGGACCAGTTGTAGAACCAAACTTAGAAAGCATTGTTATGACACCTATATGTCCTCAATCTTTGTTTAATAGAAGCATTATGTTTTCATCAGATAACATATTAAAAATAGGATTAAATCCTGAAAATGATTCAGATACGTTTTTAAATATAGATGGTGAAAAAGTAATAAAATTGGCACAAAATGATTTGCTTATAGTGAAAAGAAGTAATATAGAAGTTAATATGATAAGTGTAATAGAAAAACCATTCTATGAAATCTTAAATTATAAATTTATTAAAAGAGCAAAATAAAATTAAAGAGGTACTTGTATGAAACAATTAAGACATAAAAAGATATTAGAAATAATATCAGAAAATGAAATTTGTACCCAAGAAGGTATTTTAGAAAAATTACTAGAAGTGGGTATAACAGCTACACAAGCAACTGTATCAAGAGATATTAAAAGATTAAACTTGATTAAGAGATTAACACCAGAAGGCAAATATGTTTATGCTACTCAAAATCAAAAACCAAAAGCAACATCAAATATGAAATTAAAATCTGTTTTCATAGAAGCTGTTATAAAAGTTGATTATGCTATGAATACAGCAGTAATTAAATGTAATACAGGTATGGGAAATGCTGTTTGTGCAACTTTAGACCTTATGGAATGGGACGGAGTAGTTGGAACATTAGCAGGTGATGATACTATTTTTGTTTTACTAAGAAATGAAGAAAATGCTAGAAGATATACAGAAAAATTAAACAGACTATTAGAAGAAAATTAAATTTAAAGGAGGGATTTTCTTGCTTAAAACTTTATATATAGAAAACTTAGCAGTAATAGAACAAATGACAGTTAACTTTGAAGTTGGTTTGACAGTTTTTACTGGTGAAACCGGTGCAGGAAAATCTATATTGATAGATGCTATAAATTTAATTTTAGGACAGCGTTCAAGCAAAGATATTATAAGAACAGGAACAAAAAAGGCGTTAGTAAGTGCTGTTTTCACAGATTTATCTGAAGAAACTATGCAAAAAATTAATGAGTATGGTTTTGATGTTGAAAATGGAGAAATATTGATTTCAAGAGAAATTAACATTGAAGGAAAAAGCACAGCAAGACTCAATTGCAGACCTATAACAGTAGGAGCTTTAAAAGAAATAGGAACTTATT
This sequence comes from Oscillospiraceae bacterium, assembly GCA_017887325.1. Taxonomy (GTDB): domain Bacteria; phylum Bacillota; class Clostridia; order Oscillospirales; family Ruminococcaceae; genus Massiliimalia. Next base: position 130,652 of record JAGHIE010000013.1, read on the forward strand.
TAATAAATATTCATGGCCAACATGATAATCAAGTTTTATTAAATCAAGAAAATTATATTGATATATTAGATGTTTATGCACAAGCAGAGGAACAAACAGCTAATAATCACTTAGATATGCTTGATAAATTTGCAGACCATACAGAATTATTAAACGAATATAAAATAGAATATCACAACTATAATGTTATAAAAAATAAGTATAAAAAATTATCTATAGACGAACAAGAAAAAGCTAGAAAAATAGATTTATTAACTTTTCAAATTGATGAAATATGCGAAGTTAACCCTAAAGTATCTGAAGACAAATTTTTAGAAGATAGACTTAATACAATGCGTAATTCTGAAAATATTAGTCGAGCATTAAATAATGCTTATAATGCTTTGTATGGAGTTGACGGAGAAGGTGGCTGTTATGATATAATCAGCAAAGCCTTTGACAGTTTAGAAGATGTAAGCGAATATAATAAAGATATAGAAAATGTTACTGAACAACTGGAAAGTGTTCAGTATGAGATAGAAGAAATAGTTTCTAAGCTATCTAATATACTTGAAACTGTAGAATTTGATTCATATGAGTTACATCAAGCAGAATTAAGAATGGACGATATTTATTCTTTAAAGAGAAAATATGGTTCAACAGTAGAAGAAATACTCGAATACTGTGAAAATGCAAAATCGGAACTAGAAAGTATAAAAATGTCTGATCAAATTCAACAAGATTTATTAAAAGAGTTGAATGATAAGAAGAAAACTGTTATGTCATTGGGTAAAAAATTGTCTGATAGTAGACAACGAGCAGGAAAGAGATTTTCAGAACAAGTAAAAAAAGAGCTTGTATTTTTAGATATGCCTAATGTAGAGTTGAAGGTATCATTTAACAAGTCTAAGTATGGTGCTAAGGGTTGTGATGATGTAGAATTCTTATTTTCTACTAATAAGGGAGAAGAACCTAAGTCTATTGGTAAAATTGCGTCTGGTGGGGAATTATCAAGAATAATGCTAGCTATTAAGAGTGTGTTGGCAGAAAAAGATGAAATACCTACTTTGATATTTGATGAAATAGATACAGGTGTTTCTGGTCCATCAGCTCAAAAGATAGGATTAAAACTAAAAGAAGTTTCAAAAGACAGACAGGTTTTATGTGTAACACATTCAGCACAAATTGCATCTTTGGCAAAAAATAACTTTTTAATTAAAAAGCAAGTTGATAATGATAGAACTTATACTAAAATTATTCCGCTTGATGAAGAAAGTAAAGTCTTAGAAATTGCACGAATTATGGCTACTGATGAAATAACAGATTTAATGATAGAAAATGCAAGAGCAATGATTTCGGCACAAAAAGCTTGACAATATATTTTAAATATGATATATTCTTGTTATATTATAAAGGCAATGATAAGAAATAGTATGCTTGAAACTATGTTTTAAGAGAGTGTTTGGTTGGTGCGAAAACACAACATAATCTTGCAGAATACCTCTTTGAGCTGTAATCTGAAAAGAATTTATCTTAGTAGGAAATACCGCGTTTCGCGCGTTATAGCGATGTGAAAATTATTACGTTTTCGAGATGAGTGGTTGTATTTATACAGCAACAGAGGTGGTACCGCGATTATTCGTCCTCTATTTATTCCGTATGGAATAAATAGAGGATTTTTTGTGTTTATAAAAAATATATAAAGGGAGTAAAAACAGATGACACTATTTCAAGAATTAAAAAGAAGGGGCTTAATTGCTCAATGTACACATGAAGACAAAATTGAAGAATTATTAAACAATGAAAAAGTAACATTCTATATTGGTTTTGACGCTACAGCTGATAGCTTACATGTAGGTCACTTTTTACAATTAGTAGTTATGTCACATATGCAAAAACATGGACATAGACCTATTGCTTTATTAGGTACAGGTACAACTATGATTGGTGACCCTACTGGTAAAACTGATATGAGAAAAATGTTAACAGTAGAAGATATCAATCACAATGCAGAATGTTTCAAAAAACAAATGTCTAAATTCATTAATTTTGATAATGAAAATGCTTTAATGTTGAGAAATGGTGATTGGTTACTTGATTTAAATTATATGCAATTTATCAGAGATATCGGTGTTCATTTCTCAGTAAATAGAATGTTAACAGCAGAATGCTTTAAAACTCGTTTAGAAAAAGGTTTAAGCTTCTTAGAATTTAACTACATGTTATTACAAAGTTATGACTTCTTACATTTATACCAAACACACAAATGTAAATTAGAATTAGGTGGAGATGACCAATGGTCTAATATTTTAGGCGGTGTTGACTTAGTAAGAAGAGTTGAAGGTGAAGAAGTTTACGGTATGACATTTACTTTACTTACAACAAAAGAAGGAAAGAAAATGGGGAAAACAGAAAAAGGTGCTTTATGGTTAGACCCAGAAAAAACAACTCCTTACGAATTCTTCCAATACTGGAGAAATGTTGATGATGCTGACGTTATCAACTGTTTAAAACTTATTACTTTTGTTCCTATTGAAGAAATTGAAGCTATGGAGCATTTAACAGGTAGTGAATTAAACCCAGTTAAAGAAAGATTAGCATTTGAAGTTACAAAAATGGTTCATGGTGAAGAAGAAGCTCAAAAAGCTTTAGAAACATCAAGAGCATTATTTACAAATAAAGCAAATACAGATGATATGCCAACAACAGAAATTACAGCTGATGATTTTGCAGATGAAAAAATTGGCTTATTAGATGTATTATGCAAAGCAAAACTTTGTCCATCAAAAGGTGAAGCTAGAAGATTAGTTCAACAGGGTGGTATTTCATTAAATGATGAAAAAGTAACAGATGCTACAATGCAAATTGAAAAATCAGCATTTGAAGAAAAAGGTTTTGTTGTAATTAAAAAAGGTAAAAAAGTATTCCACAAAATAGCTTTAGTATAGTTTTAAAATAAAAATCCATCGATTTTTTCGATGGATTTTATTTTTTATTTTTGGTTTTCATCGACCCATTCTTTAGATAAAATTACATCAATATCTTTAAGTTTTGGATTTGATTTATCATTATTTGGATAAACATAATTGGTTATAGTATTATTTTGGAAAACTGAAGTATTATTCTTTTTATTTATTTTTTTTGTCATAACATCATCTCCTTTAATAAAATATATATTTAGTATTTGACATATGCATTTATTTATTAAAATTAAAAATATTTACAAAATAATACTTTTTTAAATAAAAAATTATTTTATACTTAAACATATAAGATTTAAAAAGAGGGTATTAATATGAATAAGTTTGATTTTAAAGATAAAAATATAGGTCTAGTTTTAGAGGGTGGAGGATTGAGAGGTGTTTATACAGCAGGTGTATTAGACGCTTTTTTAGATAATAATGTAAAATTTCCATATGTAATAGGTGTATCAGCAGGGGTATGTAATGCTGTTTCATATTTTTCAAAACAAAAAGGTAGAAATATAAAAATAAATGTGGAACATTGTGATGATAAAGAATATTTTAGCTTTGGGAATATACTTAAAAAAGGTGCAATGTTTAATGAAGATATGATGTTTGATAAATTGCCACATCAACTTTATCCATTTGATTATGATACTTATTCAAAAGAGTATACTAAATTAATGGCTGTTGTGACAGATTGTGAAAGAGGAAAACCTCTTTACTATGAGTTAAATGATTTAAAAAATCAATATGATATAGTAAAAGCTTCAAGTTGGTTACCATTTATATCAAAAATGGTAAATTATGATGGTAAAAAATTATTAGATGGAGGAATAACAGATTCTATACCTGTAAAAAAAGCTTTATCTGATGGTTGTGATAAATGTGTTGTAGTTTTAACAAGACCAAAAGAATATAGAAAAACACCTAGTAAAGTAAATAATTTAGCTAATATTGTTTACAGAAAATATCCTAATTTAATAAAAGCAATATGTACACGATATAACAAGTATAATGATACTCTAGATTACATACAAAAACTAGAAGAAGAAGGAAAAATTATTGTAATAAGACCTAGCGAAAATTTAGATATTTCAAGATTAGAAAAAGATCCACAAAAATTATTAAAAGCATATAGATTGGGTTATGACGACACAATAACTCAAATGAAAAAAGAGTTTAATAAATTGGGAATAGATTTAGAAGAAAATGATGTTATTAGTAACAATGATGTGTTTATTTAATATGAGTTGTAGTATTTTATACTACAACTTTTTCTTTTGTAGTATATATATCAAATTTTAGAAAATTATTTGTTTAAAAGGTTAATTGTAATTATTTTACATAAAAAGTATAATGCTACTTGTAAGTTTTTATTAAATAGAGAGAAGGTTGTAGCAATGATAATAGAAAGATACTATGAAAATCCAAAGATATTACATGTGGGAACAATGCCAAATAGAGCATACTATGTACCATGTGCAGATATAGAAGAAGCAGAAGAAGAAAAT
>JAGHIE010000014.1 GCA_017887325.1 Oscillospiraceae bacterium
CGATATTTTACTTAAGCTTAACTTGTAAGCCTCTGTATTATATCATACTTTCAAAAGCTTGTCAACTACTTTTTTCATTCAGTAATCTCTTTCAGCTCTCTCGCTTCCTTCTCTCGAAGACAGCTTAGTTATATTATCATATATACATATCTTTTGTCAACTCTTTTCTTTACTTTCCATTTTTTTATCAGTTTTATTCTACTTTTGCTGTTTTTTATGTTAAAAATCTACATAAATTGACTTTATTATTCTTTTTTGCTAAAATTATTTTGACAAATATGTGCTTGTAGCTCAGTTGGATAGAGCATCAGACTCCGACTCTGAAGGTCGTGCGTTCAAATCGCATCACGCACATCACAAAAAATTGCTATCTAAAATATTAGATAGCAATTTTTTATTTATCAGATAATAACGATAAAAACATTTCTGATATTCTATTGAATACTTGATATTTTTTCCAAACTAAACTCATTTTAGGTCTAACCTGTACTGAGATTGGTCTAAAGCATAAATTAGATTTTCCAGATACATTTATTATATTATCAAAACAGATTGCATAACCTATTCCTTCATCAACCATTACCGATGCATTATACAATAAATTATATGTCGCAACTATATTTAATTTATCTTCTGAACAGTTGAATAAATCGCTTAAATTTGAATCGTAAGTTGATTGTCTTGAGATAATTAGTGGCTTATCTAATAAATCTTCTGGATATATTATTTCTTTCTTTGATAATGGATCATCTTTTCTCATCATCACACCAAATTCATCTACTTGCAATAAAGGAATACCATCATATTTTGTATTATCATATTTTCCAAACAAAAGTGCAAAATCTATTAATCCCCTATCTAGTTCTTCTAGAACACTAGATTTATCACCACTTCGTATATGAAAACATATTTTAGGGTATTTATCTTGCATTTTCTTTATTATTTTAGCTATTTGTCTGATACCTTGAGTTTCTCCAGCACCTATAAATATATTTCCAGACAAAGTTTTATCTGATAACTCAATTTCTTCTTTTGTCTTATTAACTAGAGAAAGTATTTCTTCAGCTCTTTTTCTTAAGATAATACCATCTTCAGTTAAAGTTATTTTTCTATTACTTCGTATAAATAATTTTTTACCCAATTCATCTTCTAAATCCTTTAATTGTCTTGAAAGAGTAGGTTGAGAAAGATGCAGTGATTCAGCACCAGCAGAAATGCTCTGCTCTCTTACCACAGCTAAAAAATATTCTAATAATCTTATTTCCATATAATTATCCTCATAAAAATCTATCTATAGTTATAAAGCATAAATTATTATTCAATATAGGTATTTGTTATATATAAATATTATTGATATAATTATATCATAAAATATAAACTATTGGGAGATTTTATATGGATAAGTTAAGCTTAGATAAATTTCTACATCATATGAATAGTAAAAAAGAAGTTATTTCTGGCTCTGAAATACATGAATATATGTCTAAACTAGCACAAGAAGCAATGATTATAACTTCAAAATTAAACAACCAATATAATACACCAAATGAAATTATTGAAATAATGACAACTTTAATTGGTAAACCAATTGGAAAAAATTTTATGTTATTTCCTCCATTTTACACTGATTGTGGAAAAAATACAGCAATAGGAGATAATGTATTTATCAATAGTGGTTGTAAATTTCAAGATCAAGGTGGTATAACAATAGGCAACAATACATTGATTGGTCATAACGTTGTTTTAGCAACATTAAATCATAATTTAGACCCTGAAAAAAGAGGAAATCTTATTCCAGATACAATAAAAATTGGAAATAATGTTTGGATTGGTTCAAATGCAACAATATTACCAGGTGTTGTTATCGAAGATGGTGCTGTAATTGCAGCTGGTGCTGTTGTAAATAAAAGAGTAGAAAAAAATACAATAGTAGCAGGAGTTCCTGCAAAAAAAATCAAAAATATAAACTAAATAAAGTGGAGGTAATTTTATGTTAGGAGATTTTATTTATTCAAACCCAACTAAATTATATTTCGGAGAAAACTCTTTAGATTATTTAAATGATGAACTAAAAAAATATGGTAAAAACATTTTACTTGTATATGGTAATGGTTCAATTAAAAAAAATGGATTATATGAAAAAATTATTTCAATATTAAAAGATAATGATAAAAATATTATAGAGGATAGTGGCGTTATGCCAAATCCAACTGTTAAAAAATTATACGAAGGAGCTAAATTAGCTAAAGAAAATAATATTGATTTAATCTTAGCAGTTGGTGGAGGATCTGTTTGTGACTATTCAAAAGCTGTTTCTGTTTCTGCTTGGTGCGACGAAGATCCATGGGATAAATATTATTTAAAAATGGAAGATGTAGATAATAAAATTATTCCAGTTGGTTGCATATTAACAATGGTTGGAACAGGTTCAGAAATGAATGGTGGTGCTGTAATAACAAATCAAGAACAAAAATTAAAAATAGGTCACATATTTGGTGAAAATGTATATCCTAAGTTTTCTATACTAAATCCTAAATTAACATATACTCTACCTAAATACCAAATGGTATCTGGAATTTATGACATTATGAATCATATAACAGAACAATATTTTTCAAATAATGATGATAATACTTCAGATTACATTGCAGAAGGATTAATGCGTTCATTAATTAATAGTAGTAAAGTGGCAATAAATGATCCAGAAAACTATGAAGCTAGAAGTAACATTATGTGGATTGCAACATGGGCATTAAATACATTGATAGCTAAAGGCAAATCAACTGACTGGATGGTTCATATGATAGGTCAATCTATCGGTGCTTATACAAATGCAACACACGGAATGACTTTATCAGCAATATCAATTGAATATTATCGTTATATCTATCTATATGGATTAGAAAAATTTAAAAGATTTGCTGTTAATGTATGGAATGTACAAACTGAAGCAAAATCAGACGAAGAAATAGCTCTAGAAGGTCTAAACTGTATGGAAAATTGGATGAAAGAAATAGGTTTAGTAATGAATATAACAGATTTAGGCGTAACAGAAGATATGATAGATAAAATAGCAGATGGATCTTTTATTTTAGATGGAGGATACAAAAAATTAAATAAAGAAGATATTATAACAATATTAAAAAGAAGTATGTAAAAAAAGAGCACGAATTTAAAATTCGTGCTCTTTTTTATGATAAAATCCCATATTTGAGTTTTACTCTATCTAATTTTTTCAAAATAGGTTTAGTCATTGCAAATAAGAAAATCATAGTCGATACAGCATGAGTAAAGTTAACAGGTACTCCACTAATATATTTAGCAACAAATACTTCCCATGTTAATCCATCTAAAAATGATAATGCAGATGAAGTATCCATTATAAATCCATATATTGCAAAAGTTACAAATCCACCATATATACATAATATAACTTTATTAAAAGCATATTTTTTTCTGTTATTTCTAAATAATAAACCAGATAAAAATCCTATTATCCCAAATGCAAACATTTGCCATGGAGTCCACGGACCTTGTCCAAAAAAGAAATTTGATGCAAAAGCAGCTAATGCACCTGTTAAAAAACCAGCCTCTGCTCCTAATCCTATTCCTGATATTATAACAATCGCTGTTACAGGTTTAAAGTTAGGTAGCATAGAAAAAGCCATTCTACCCATTGTTGCAATAACAACCATAACAGCTATAACAACAATTTCTCTAGCCTGTGGTTTTCTATCTTCAAACATAACAAAAAAAGGTGCCATTGATATTACTATTACACATAATGATATAAAATAATAGCTTCTATTTTTTAAAAATATAACTCCAAAAGCTATTATCACAGGTACTAACAAGAAACCTAAAATAAAAGTTATTTTGGTTCTCTTTCCTAATTTTTTATTTTCTTTAAATTTTTTGTATGTATATGAATTTTTATTATTTTCAAACAACAATATTTTTTTTGAGAATATTATTATGAAAATCGATAGTAATATTTGTATAAATGGAGTTGATGTATTTTGAATTTTAGCAAATACTGTTAAATTAAAAAAATTATTTTCAATGCCTAAACAATTATTCACTCTGATATTTATGTAATAAACAATAATTATCGCACATATTGCTGGAAGCATAGAAAATAAGAAAACTAATAAACTTATTTTCTGTGCTTTTTGTTTATTTTTATAAATCAGAATAACAAATACAATTATCAAAATTGTACTAATTCCTATAAATACCTTAGATAAAATCGACATCATAAAAATCAAGTTTTGATTATATGAGAAACTATCAAAACTATCTAATAATAGATTTTTAGCTATATAAATAATATGATCATCTACTTTTAAAAGATTAAACAGGCTTATTTTTCGCATATATTTTAAATCAGATACAAAAAAATATGGTGCAAAGAAAAACATTAAACTAAAAGAAATAGAAGCAATAACTAGTAACATAATAGGTGTATCTAAACCAGTTGCGAAATATTTATCTAATTTTTTTCGCATAATTTAATCACATCCTCAATTACTACCGCATTCTTGAATATATGTCTAGCCATTCTATTTGTTGCAGTTGTATAAAAATTATTTCCTATAAAAAACTCTCTTGTTTTTTGTTTTGTCACCAAATTTCCATTAAAAAACATTGCACAAGTATCAGCATTCTTTGCACAAAACTCAACATCGTGAGAAACAATCAAAAATGTTCTTCCATTTTGTTTCATCTTATTCAAAATTTTAGCTAACTTATTCTTATAAAATCCATCTAAACTCTTAGTAGGCTCATCTAAGAATATAATTTTAGGATTTAATAAAAGTATTTTTGCCAAAGCAACTCTTTGTTGTTCTCCACCACTTAAGTCATAAGGATGAGATTTTAACAAGTTTGAAATCTCGGTTTCCTCAATAACTTGTTTAAGTTTCTCTTCTTTTTCTGCTTTTGATATTTTCATTGTTGAAAACATTTCTAATAAATCATTTTCAACGGTATCTGAAACAAATAAAGTTTGTGGATTTTGAGGTAACATGGCCAAAGTTCCATTAAATAATTCATTTGACTTATATTTATTTATATCTTTACCGTCAATTAATATTTTCCCTCTATAAGGTTTATTAACAGAACTTAATAAAGAAAGTGTAGTACTTTTCCCTGTTCCATTTCCACCCAAAATACAAAAAATTTCATTTTCTTTTACTTCTAAATTTAACCCTTTTACAATATCATTTCCATTTTTATCATATCTAAACCATACATTTTTAGCTTCTATTACATTTTTTGAATTATTGCTTTCTTGATTAGATTGATTTACATCTAAAAATGTTTCGTTTACATTGATATTATTTTCTTCAATATATTTATCAAGCCATTTTCTACCATCTCTAATAGTTAAAGGACATTCACCAACTTGTCCAAGTTTTGCATAAATTTGAACTGGAGTTGGAAAAGTAACAAACATATCGTTATCTTTTAATTTTTCTCCAATATTTTTAGGAGTATCGTAAGCAATCACTTCTCCTTTATCCATCATTAAAATTTTATCAGATATAGGAAAAACATCTTCTAATCTATGTTCAATAATTAATATGGTAGTTCCAAATTCCAAATTTAATCTTTTAAGAGTATGTAAAAATTCAGTGGAAGCAATAGGGTCTAATTGAGATGTTGGTTCATCTAAAATCAATATTTCTGGATGCATAGCCATAACAGAAGCTAAATTCAATATTTGTTTTTGTCCACCAGATAATTCAGAAACATTTTTTTCAAACCAATTTTGTATACCAAAATAACTAGCCATTTCAGAAATTCTTATTCTCATTGTTTGCAAATCTAATCCTAAATTTTCCAAACCAAAAGCCATTTCATGCCAAACTTTATCCGTTACAATTTGATTATCTGGATTTTGAGTAACATATCCTATTTCAAAAGCTTGAGTTCTATCGTCAACATCATTTATATCTTTTCCCTTATAAAATATGTTTCCTTCTAATTTTCCATATGGAGCTGAAGAACTTTTAAAATGTTTAATAAGTGTAGATTTTCCACAACCTGACTTACCACATACTGATACAAAATCACCTTGCTCTATTTTTAGATTTATATTAGATAGTACTTTTTCAGATTGATTAGGATATGAAAAACTTAGATTTTTGATTTCAAATAGTACCATTTTATATCCTCCACAACATTTAAAAATAAAGGTAAAAAACAAAGTATAAAATAAAGAATATATGATAATAAACTATATACTGACAATTGATTAATACTATATAAAGGATAATACAATACAAAAATCTGTTTTGTTATAACTCCTATCAAAATCCATATAAAACATACTGCCATAATTGTAATAACACATATATCTCTTTTTTCAAAATTATATGTATGAAAATGACTTCTACCTCTTAATCCATAACCTCTTGAACGCATAGAATCTGCTGTTTCAACAGAATTTTCTAAAGCCCATGTTATCATAATAGATATAATTTTTATTCCCTGCTTCACTTTTTGCAAAAAATTTCCGTCTGTAACATCTCTACCAATACATTTTTGTGAATAAGAAACTTTTTTAAGTTGTTCTGTAAATCTAGGAACAAATCTAAATACCATAGACAAAATCAAAGATATTGCTGGTATTATTTTTCCAAACAAATATATAAATTTATCCGATGTCATGACTTGGTTAAAAGAAGAAAACCATAACACTACAATCGCTATTGTAATACCTGCTACAATCCCATAAACAATTGATTCTAAAGTTATTGGATTTCCTGATTTTAAATAAAACAATGTTGTCATTCCTTGATGTGAAAATAAGGGATTTAGTATTGCAGATAACAAAAATGTTGGAAAAGCAATTGCAAATACAACAAATATAGCTTTTTTGCCTTTTAAATAAAACACATATGATAACGCTCCAACACCCGATATTATAATAAATATCGGGTGCATAAAGAACATTGAAATTCCTAAAACAAATATATAAAAAATAAAATTTACTATTGGATGATAAGTTGAAAAAGTATCTTTCATTTTATATTTAACCTCTTTTTTATAAATCCCAACCTAAATCACAAGTATATCTAAATTCGATGTTATCTCCTTCTTTTACAATATACTTACTAACACCATAATTAGGTTTTGAGCCATTTACATAATACATCCAACCTGAACCAGATCCACAGTCGAATTCATATAGATTATTTATGCCTTCTATATATTCACTGCCAAATCCTGGTGTATATTCATGTTCCATATGTATTCGTCTTGCTCTAGTTTCTCTTAATAAAACATCAAAAACATTTTCCCCATCTTTAAATGTTACTGCTGTTTTATATAAAATATAACCATCTGCAGGAACCAAACTTTCTTTTCCTGGAGTTAGATTACTCATGTTATTTAAAATAGTTTTACATTCTATAGTCAAATAACATTGTTTTTCAGGTTCTGGCTCTGGTTCTGGAGTTGGTGTTGGTTGTGGGGTAGGTTGTGGGGTTGGAGCCGGAGTTTGAGTTTGTGAATTTTGAGATGAATTTGATTGTTGATTATTACTAGATTGTTGATTTGATTGTGTAGAAGGTTGATTGTTAGATGATTTAGCAGAATTTGATTGTGAATTATCTTTTTGTTGTGTATCTTGTTTTTTTGAAGTATCCTCTTTTGAAGTATTTTGCTTATCATCTTTATTTTCAGTTTTCTTATCTGAACTATCTTTATCTGTTTTATCTTTATCTTTTTCTACTTTTGAAGAAGTATCTTCTTTTGACACACTACTACTTTCATTACTCCCAACAGCTTTTGAATTATTTTCTCCACATGCTGTAAAAACAAAAGCCATAACAAAAGCCATTAAAAGAGCTATTATAACTTTTTTATACTGTTTCAAAATAATAACATTCCTTTCATTAAATCAAGATAAATATATAGTTTTTATCCTATATATTTATCTTGTTCTTAAATTATTTAATTTTGAAATATTTTTTAGAAACGATTATCATTAATCCTGCGCTTGATAATACTAAAACCATCAATAATCCAGTAGAAAAATCATCTGCAGTTTTTGGGTTTTGTGAAGATGAATTATTATTTTGAGGTTTATCTTGATTATTAGATTGATTATTGTTTGCTTGATTATCATTGGAAGGATCTTCTGGTTTTGTTTGAGAATTTCCATTTAAGTTTTCAAAAGCTTTTTCAGCTTCTAATAAAACATTATAGTTTGTTACTAATTTCTTTTGATTTTCTGTTAGATTATCATAAGCTTTTCTAGCTTCAGAAATAGCATTTCCACTATCTTTTGTAACCTCACCAATATTGTTAATTAAATCAATAACTTTATTAGCCATTTCTTGGTCAATTTGACTTTGATCAATTTCTTTAACATCTGTTAAATCATATAAACTATTTTCACCATTAGCAAATCTTCTATATGCTTCTAAAGCATATCCTATTTGAGAACTAGCCATTATATCTGGTGTTTTACTTCCGCCAAAAGTTGTAAATCCACTTTCTAATTTAAAATCATTTAATTTAGAAACTAAATTATTCTTACCTTTTGTAAATCCATTTTCTTTATTTAATGGATCAATACCAGCAACAGAGAGTGCTGTTAAAACTTGAGCAGCTGAACAACCATTATCAGCACCTTCTACGAAATATCCGCAATCGCTTAACATTTCATTTCTCAAATAATCTAAAGCTTTTTCAAAAGCTTTTTGAACTTCTGGATAATTGTCATTATTATAAGGAGCTAAACCTTGTAAAGTCATAGCTGTGATATCAACACTAACTGTTTTGTTATTTGATAAACCAAATCCACCATTTTCTTGGTTTTGGAAAGATAAGATTTTTTCTATTAAAGTATCTCTAGTCCATAAAGCATCTGAAGGGATTTCATAATTTTTAGCATCATAAGACATCAATGTATAAGTCATCATATTTGAAGACATTCTATCTAAATTAGCATAATTATACATTCTTTCTATGATATTTATACCTTCAACATTAGTAGGATCTTTTCCCATTACAATTAAAGTTGTTACAATTCTAAAATAGTCAGTTGGTAAAATTCTATCACCACTATTTAACTCTTTAACAACACTATTGTAATAAGTATTTAAGTCAGTTTGACTTAATTCTCCACCTGCTCTTAAAATTGTAAATATATTCCATTCAGAACCATAGATATAATTACCTTCTAAACCGTCTGTTAAATAATTAATAGAGTGGTCTATATTTTGTGTTACATATTTATCAAAATCTAAATCAACATTTTCAGAATTTTCTGTTACAGTTACATCAAAAACAATTGGTTCAATAGAATTTGTTTCATCTATAGGAACACCTGTTACAGTTACAGTACCAACACCTGTAGCACTAAGTGTATGTTTAGTGATTAAAGGAGTATTTACATTACTTGTATCTTCTTTTATAACACTATCTGTCACTTTAACAATACCGTCTTTGCTATATGACCAAATAAATCTTTGATTTGTTGCATTTTCTGGTACTTTGTTTATATCTAACTCAATAGAATCATATTGACTTAAATTATATTCTTTTTTGTCTAAAGATACGCTTTCTAATGGGTTTTTATATTTAAACTCAATAGTTATATCTTGTTTTACTTCTGGATTGTCTTTACTAATTACTGTAAATTTTGCAATTCCTGCTTTTTTAGGAACAATACCATTATTATATGTTTCTTGGAATTCTGCAATTTCTGGGTTATGAGAAATCCATTGTACATCTTTTACTGTTGCATTATATGGATGGAAATTTATTGTATATCTATCTTCTTTGTTTACTCCATGAGAAGTAATACCAACATATTGATTACCTAAACCATTCCATCTATCAATATAAAATACTTCAGGATATTCAACAGTCATACTTTCAACATCTATTTTCTTTGAAGATGCCTTAAATTGTACTTTTACATCTGAATCTTCTATTAAGCATATAGTGTATACACTTTCATCACTTGTAGTGCTAAAATGTATCATATTTTCATCATAGTCTTTATAAATTATACCATCATTTGTAGCATATAAATCTAAAGCTTGATTTGGAATAGAAACAAACAAGTTAGTATCTCCAACTTTACCTTTTACAGTTACTTGTTTTGTTTCTGTACCCTTTAGGTAAATAGTGTTATTTTCATCTATTCTTTTACCATCTAAATAAACTTGTAATTGTGTAATATCTGATTTAGTAACTTTCAAATTAAATGTAGTTATTTCTTCAGCATCTTCCCACAAATCAGGATTTTTAGTATAAACAGTAGCTTTTCTTTCTCCTATATATGGATAAAAATTACCTCCTGAAGAAATATGTATAGTAGAGGATTCATCATTTGGTTTCTTTTCACTACATTCCCAGTAAGGATTTACATCTTCTTCATATCCTTCAAGTTCAAATCTACCTTCATCTATCATTGATAAAGTAATAGTATTATTGTCATCTAGTTCAGTTATACGACCATCAGTATGTTTAAATATAACTTTTTTATTATCAGATACTTCTCTTTCAGTAACATTTACATTACATTTTACACTATTATCTCCAGATGTTGCTGTGATGATAGTATTTCCAGCACTTTTACCAACTATCATACCTGTATCATCAACATATGCAATATCAGGATTTTCACTTTCCCAAGTAACAACATCTGTTGTATCAACTGGTAAAACAGATGCAATTAATCTTTCACTTTTACCTACTTCTATTGATACTTCATTTTTATTTAAAGAAATGCTTTCAGAAGGTTTTCCATTTACTTTTACAGTTATACTCTTTTTAACGTTTTCATTTGCTTGTGCAGTGATAGATACTTCTCCTTCTGCATTAGCATAAACAAAACCATCTTCTGTAATATCAGCTATTTTGCTATCGCTAGAAGACCACACAACAACATCGTCTGAATTTTCAGGATATACCTTGGCTGTCAATTGTTGCTTTTCTCCAATATTCATTTCTAAATTTTCAGGAGAAATCTCAATATCTGTAGCAGATACAGATGGATTTAAAATTATATCTAAATCTTTAATAGCGCTATTAATTTGAGTTGCTTCAGCTTTTAAATCAATAGCAATTGCTATTATCTCATTATATTTCTCTTGATTTTTATCAATTTGTTCTTGAGTTAAACTAGCAATTCCTCTTAATAACTCATCTTTATCTACACTTAATTTTCCTTGTATTCCCTCTGCAGATGGAGGAATATAGCCTTCAAATCCCACTTTAGAATCTTGTGTATAAATCAATCTAAATACATCATTATCTTCTAGTGTGTATTTGTTTCCTACTTTGGTGCTGTTAGCAAATGGCCACCAAGCTTTTTTACCCCAGCCAACTTCACCAATAGCTTCAGAGTCATTAGGTTTTACTGTAATACCTTTTATTGAACTATAAGTTACTTCACCTTTATCTTGATAAGCAATATTTAAAGCATCTATTGCTGTCATTCCTTCTTCAATTTCTACTTTAGTAGGTGTTAACATATATGTTGGTGTTCCATTTTCATCAATATATTCAATAGTAACAGTTGCTGTAGATTTTTGTGCATTATTTTCTACTGAAGCAAAAACAGGAGATATAATTCCAAAAATCATTAATATAGCAAGCATTAAACTTATGAATACTTTGTTATTTGCTTGTTTTAAATTCTTCATATAAATCACCTTTCTTCTTTTTTCATTTTAACAATAATTTAATATTATTTAAAAACAGCAAACCCTCCTTTTTAAGTCATACTTACGATTTTCAATCATCTCATAGTTTAGTACATAACAAAATAGACCATAGCGTTATGCTATGGCCTTTTTTAGCAACACAAAACAATGACATGTTGATTACCGTCAACTTGTCATTACACAATATGCAGGTATTCTGACTTAGGCATCATCATTATTGCAACCTTCCCAAACAAAAAATTCAGTGGCATAAAAGCAATAACTCCTCCAATACAGCGACGGCCTCGCACAGGATTCTAACCTGTTTCCCTCTTAGCTTATTTAATTATCTTTAAATAAGAACACACTATGTTTACTAATTCACTTTTTTGTCATTCTAGCACAAAAAGATATTTTTGTAAATATATTTTTAAAAAAATATAAAACAAAAACCATCTATTATAAAGATGGTTTTTATAATCAATGTTTATTTAAATATAAATTATATCTATAGAACTCATAACACTTCTACCAGTTACAATAACATCTTGAACTTGCACATCACTAGAAGAACCTTTTATATTTGTGCTTGACAATATTTCATCTATATTATTAGTAACTCTACAATTTTTAGGTATATACATTCTAACTTCGCCACAATTAACATTAATATTAATTTCTACTTTGGCATTTTTAAATGTAGCATTATCCAAATAAATATCTAATGTTCCACAAAAACAAGATACATCTACTTTATCAACTTCACCTGTAACATATTTTACAGTTTCTCCAAATGTAACTTTATATTCTCCATTATAATTATTTGATATATAATTCCATTTATTTGGTTTTCTTATTTTTTTTCCAAAAATAATAGACAAACCAATACTAGCTAATAAAGTAGCAAGTAATAGAGTCCATGGTGTAATAGAAGTTATTCCTAATTCTTTATCAAATATTATTCCAATAAAAGCTAATGGAAATAAACCTTTATAAAAATTTCTTTCTACAAAACCTGATATAGAAAGAGCAAGTAATACCATAGATAAAATTACACTAAAAAAGTTTATGTTACCAAAAATTCCTAAATTATTTAAAACTAAAACAACACCTGCTAAAACGAATAAAATTCCATAAGTTATATTTTTTCTTTTCATATTTATAACCTCTTTTCTGATAATTTATATCTTAAATCCTTATAATATCTTCTTGATACATAAGTTTTTTTATGAGAATTTTTAAATTCAACAACACTAGAAGAAGTTAAATTTTTAGTTATAGAATGTATTTCATCAATATTCAGTATTGTTGATTTAGAAATTCTAACAAAGTTATTACTTAAAATATTTTCCAACTCATAAAGTTTATACTTGACTTGATAAATATTATCTCTTGTATGAGCATTTATACAGTTATCTTCTGTTTCAAAAAATAATATATCTGATAGATCTATATAATACTCTACATTATCTTTATAAAATATTATTTTTTGTTTTTTAGATATAAAATCCGAAATAATATTTTGCAACTCATAAATGTCTTTTGTCATTTTATTACATCTTATTATAACTTTATCTTCAGATATATTACTGTCTAATTCTATATCTAGTCTTATATCCATTTTACCTCCTCCTAATTTACTTCAATTATATATTTATTATTTTTCATTGTAAATATAATTTAACTAAGTGGTTATAAATTGATTGTAAGAGGTATTATTTTTTATAATAACAAAAAAAGAAGTTCCTTGATAGGAACTTCTTTAGTGGAGGCGCCACCCAGATTCGAACTGGGGATGAAGGTGTTGCAGACCTCTGCCTTACCGCTTGGCTATGGCGCCATATTTTATTGGAGCGGATTACGAGGCTCGAACTCGCTACCTCCACCTTGGCAAGGTGGCGCTCTACCAGATGAGCTAAATCCGCAAATTTGGTGGGAACAACAGGACTCGAACCTGTGACCCTCTGCTTGTAAGGCAGATGCTCTCCCAGCTGAGCTATGCTCCCAAATTCGCCTTGAGACTTTCTTTCGATTTGCTTCGTTTTTGTTTTGTCTCTCACCGACGAATATTATTTTATCATAAGTAATTTAATTTGTCAACACTTTTTTTGAATTTTTTTTATTTTTTTATTTTTTAGAAGATTTGATCAAATTTTCTATATCTTCTTTATTAAAACTGTATTTTTTGTCACAAAATTGGCAATTAACTTCAATGTTATCTTGTTCTTCTAACATTTCTCTTAAATCTTTTTCACCAACACTAATTAAAGCTTTTTCAACTCTTTCTTTACTACAATCACATATATATGCAGTATCAAATGAATCTAGAACATTTGGCTCTAAACCTTTTAATAATTTTTCGCAAACTTCTTCTGGAGTAATACCTTCATCAAACATACTAGAAACACTTGGCATATGTTTTAGATTTTCTTCTAATATATCAATACAAGATTCATCTGCAAAAGGTAATAATTGAACTAAATAACCACCAGCAGATCTAACAGTTAAATCTGGATTTACTAAAACACCCAATCCACATACAGTAGGAGTTTGTTCACTAACAGCGTAATATTGAGTTATATCTTCTGCAATTTCTCCTGATACAATAGGAATTTGACCAACATAAGGTTCTTTCATTCCCATATCTTTTACAACACTTAAAACACCGTCTTTTCCAACAGCACCTGATACATCAAGTTTACCATATTCATTTAAAGGCAATTCAACTATTGGATTTTGTACATATGATTTTACATTACCCATACTTGTTGCAACAGCAATCAAACTACCGGTTGCACCACCACCATTAAATCTCAATGTAATAGTGTCATCATAGCCTTTTAACATAGCACCCATCATAGATGCTGCTGTTGTAAGTCTTCCTAATGCAGCAGTAACAACTGCTGAAGTTTTATGTATTTGTTCAACTTTAGAAACAATATCTGTTGAATTTACAGCACAAGCCATTACAGACCCATCTGCTGATAAAGCTCTTACCATTTTACCCATTTACAAATTCACACCTTTTCTATTTTTATCCTATAGCATTTTTACATTCTCTATTTTTTGCAACAAAAACAACTCTTTGTGTAGTATCGTTTGGCTGTTCAAAAGAATCATCAGCATACATATTTACTACATCAAAACCAGCTTCATCTAACCACATTTTTAAATCATCTAAGCTGTATGCTTTTTCACAAAATCTTTCTTGTTCTCTATAATACACATCATTTTCTTTATCATACTCAAATATATCTAAATCTATCTGTATTATATTATGCCCAAGATTATTATTTTGCCACACACAATAAACATTTTCACAATCATAAACATAAGTGTTATTATTTAGTATATGCTGGTGTTTGTAAATTGTGTTTACATCAAAAATAAATAGAGAATCTTCATTTAAAAATAAAGAAATTCTTTTGAAAACCTCTCTAACTTCTTCATCATTGGTTATATGGTTAATACTATCTAATGCACATATAACTATATCAACTGTTCCAAATAAATCTAAATCTTGCATTCTTTGATTTAAATATATAATGTCGCTTTGTGTTTCCATCTTTTTTTCTAAAGCAACAGCAAGCATATCTTCAGAACAATCTACACCTACAACATCATAATTTAAGCGTGCAAAATACTCGCTCAAACTGCCAGTTCCACACGCTAAATCAACTAGTATACCGTCTTTTTTATTATTATCAAGCATTATTTTATGAAAATAATGCCCTCTTTTTTCGTAATCTACATTTCCAGTAAGTTCATCATAAACTTCTGCAAAAAATTCATAACCATTATTCACTGTCTTTTACCCTTTTAAATACTATTCCATATCCGTCAGAACCATAATTTAATGAACGATTTACCCTACTTATTGTAGCAGTACTTGCACCTGTTTCATTTACAATGTCACTATATACTTTATTTTCGCTTAACATTTTAGCAACTTGTATTCTTTGTGCCATAGCTTTTAATTCTGGAACTGTACACAAATCTTCAAAAAACTTATAACATTCATCAATATTTTCTAAAGATAATATTGCTTTAAACAAATAATCAACATTCATATCTTTTAGTTTATCATTCATAATTAATAGCCTCTCTACTTGTTTTAACTATAATAACATATCCTATATCTTATAGTTTAACACATTAAAGTGGTGTTGTAAAGTTGTTTAAATAATTTATCTGTATAAAAACATTTTAACTCTATTATAAGATTCTTCACTTGCTATTATATAAATTATATCATTTTCTTTTAAAGTAGCATAAGAACCTGGAGATAAAATTAATTTTCCGTTTCTTTTTATAGCAATAATTGTAGCTAAAGTATTTTGCCAGAAATTTATTTCACTAACAGTTTTATTCAAATATTTGGCTTCACTTGTAATTTCTATTTCAAAAGGTACAAACGGATTTAAATCTTTAAATCTTTCAGTATAATCTAATAACTCATTAACAGTTTCACTTAATATTTTGGATTGTCTTTTTTGCTCTTCCATAATATTTAAAATATTTTTTTTAATACTGTTTATATTACTAACATCATTATACTTGCTTAAAAAATCTTTTGATTTTTCAACTGATAAAACTTCTATTCCAACTCCTGGTTTTATTAAAACAACACCTATGTCTTCTAATATACACATAGCTTTTCTTACAGTTTCAGGAGAAACATTATAATAACTTGCGAGTGTAGAACGCCCTTTTATCTTCTCACCTATTTGATATTTACCATTAACTATCTTAGATGCAATATCAACAGCTATTTGCTGATATACAGGTACTTCTATTCTAGCTCTTCCCATATCTTATAACCTCTCTCTCTATTTAATTTTACATTTCATAATTATATTATTATATTAAATAATAATAAAAATATCAAGTATTAAACAATAAATTTAAAAAGGTAGTTGAATAATCAACTACCTTTTTACTATTTTAATAAATATATAAATACTGAAGATACAATTACTTGTACTATACAAAATCTAAATACAACATGTGTATTAGACCACTCTTTATTTTTTCTATAGTGGTCATGTATAGGAGTTCTAATATTTTTCATAACTTTAATTTTTAAAAATCTACCCATAGATAGTTTTATTAATCCAGCTCCACCGTCCACAATTAACATAAATGCAAATGGAATATATAAGAATGGATTTTGAGTTTTTAAAGCAACTATAGCAATGAATAAACCTAAAGCTCTTGAACCAGCATCACCCATCATTAATATACTTGGTGTTGCATTAAACCATAAATAAGCTAATACAACAAATACCATTATAAGTATAATTGGAGCAAAAACAAAATCAACATTTTTAACAACAAAATAGAATGATAATAATGTTATAACTGATAAACTACCACTTAATCCATCTACTCCATCACTACAATTAGTAACATTTATTGAAACCCATATTAAAATTACAGATAATATTACAAACAATACTACTGGAATATTAAATGATATACTATTTTTTAAAAATAGTATATTTATATCTGTTCCATTAAAATTAACATATGTAATACTTGCTACTAAAGCAATAGCAAAATCTAATAAACCTTTTTTAAGTGGTCCCCAAGGAACAGCAGAAGCATCATCTAAATATCCTGTAAGCATAGCAGCTACCACCAACGCTACATATATCAAATATTCTGGATTAATTGGTACAAATAATAATGTTGTTACTGCAAAAACAATAATAAAAATTATACCTGCTCCTCTTGGTTTTCCTTTAGATAATGCACCATTATGAGCAAATAATCTTCCTTCATCTTTAGGAAGTTTATCTTTTAAAAATTTTAAAGCACCAGCAGTTACAAAAAAAGCAAACATAATTCCTAATAAAGCAAATATTTCATAACTACTATTTTGAAAAATACTTCTAAACACGATATTGTTCTCCTTTTATTTTAATATATTAATAAAAATAAAACTGCTTATCTATTTCGATAAGCAGTTTTGATTTAAATCATATTAGTCTTCGTTTGGAGCACCTACTGGACAAACACCAGCACAAGCACCACAAGAAATGCATGTATCTGCATCGATAACGTATTTATCATCACCAGCAGAAATAGCACTTACTGGGCATTCTGCTTCACAAGCACCACAAGAAATGCAATCATCGTTAATAACGTATGCCATTATTTACACCTCCTTTTAAAATACACCTTAATTGTATCACAAAGCGGTAATTGTTGCAATAATTTTATTATTAACAATTATTTATCCTCTAATTCTGCTAAAGCTTCTATTTCATCTTTATTAACTCTTATCTTAGAATCTTTTATTACTGATATTTCATCTTTATGGAATGTTTTTATAAAACCATCAGGTTTATTATCTAATACTACTCTTAATTTTCCTGTTAAAACATTAGTTTCTACAACTTTACCTTTACCTTCTTCTGTTTTAACAATAGCTCCAACTTTTGGAGTTACAGAAAGTAGTTCTTCATAAACGTCTTGTTCGTATTTCAAACAACACATAAGTCTTCCACAAGTACCTGATATTTTAGTAGGATTTAATGACATACCTTGTTCTTTAGCCATTTTTATAGATACTGGTTGAAAATCCCCTAAAAATGTAGAGCAACAAAAAGGTCGTCCACAAATACCTAATCCACCAAGCATTTTAGACTCATCTCTAACACCTATTTGTCTTAATTCTATTCTAGTTTTAAATACACTAGCCAAATCTTTTACTAAATCTCTAAAATCCACACGACCATCTGCTGTAAAATAGAACAAAATTTTATTGAAATCAAAAGTTATTTCAACATCAACTAATTTCATTTTCATATTATGTTTTTCTATTTTTTGTAAGCAAAGATCAAATGCTTCTTGTTCTTTAATTTTATTTTTTCTTACAATCTCTAAATCTTCTTCAGTAGCCCTTCTAGTAACTGACTTTAAAGGAGGTACTATCTCACTATCATCAACTTCTCTATTTGCTATTACTACTTCTCCACACTCTACACCTCTTGCAGTTTCTACTATAACATAATCACCGAAACTGAATTGTTGTCCTAAAGGTGAGAAATAATAAACTTTTCCAACATCTTTAAATCTAACACCTATTACCTCTGTCATATCTTCCCCTTTCTCCAGATATACTGGTATTACCCTATAATTTCTTTTAAACCTGCTACAAATGTAGCTATCATCAAGCTTTGATTAGCATTTGTTTGTGTTTTTATTTTTACTTTTTCAATAAATTCTATTAAATTAAACACTTGTGATTTTGACAAGCTAAAAGCTAGTTGAGATACTTCTTCTTTAACATCACTTTTGCCCGTAACTTTAATCAATAAACTCTCTCTTAAATGTACTAAAATTTGTTCTAATAATATATAAAAATCTTGATTATTTTTTTCAAACTCAGTTACATATTTAAGTATTGGATATTCTTTTTTCTGTGCAATTAATCTGCATAAATTTAAGCTGTCTTGTTGCAACTTTGAAAATTTATCATCTAACAAATATTTTTTTGCAAGTCCCATATTACCATTACATAAAGGTACAATATTTTCTATTTTCTCATAAACAAGTTCGATATCACTATCTTCAAACTCTGTTTTTAAAGCATCTTCCAACTCTTTTGGTGATAAAGGAAATAGTTGAACTGGACTTATTCTTGAAATAATAGTTTGTGGTAATAAATCTATGTTATTAGCTGTTAAAATAAATATAACATTGTTTGGTGGTTCTTCTAAAGTTTTTAAAAAAGCATTAAAAGCACCAATAGTCATATTTTGAATATTAGGAATAATATAAATTTTATACTCACTCTCATTAGGTTTAATTATGCAATCATTTTTTATTTCTCTTATTTTTTCTATATGCAGAGAATTTTTACTTTCCCCACCTAATACATATTTAACATCTGGGTGATTATCAGAAATAACCTTTTTACAAGCTTTACATTCTAAACAAGGTTTCTTATCGCTTTCACACATAATAGTCATAGCTAATAATTTTGCAAAAGTTTTTTTACCTAAACCATCTTGTCCAAATATTAAATAAGCATGACTTAAACAGTTGCTTTTATTTATGTTTAAAAGCAACTGTTTAGCCATATTATTACCGTAAAAATTATAACTCATATGTTAATCTATACTTTTTCAAATCTTTCAACATTAGTTACAAATATAGTTGCACCACCAACAGTAACTTCTACTGGGAATGGTGTATAAGAACCTAAACCATAAGTAGCTGATGAAGGTACCATTTGTTTTCTTTTTTTACTACTAGCTTCAATAATTTCTATAACTTCATCTACTTTTTCATCGTCTGTACAAACCATGAAAGTAGTGTTACCTGACATTAGAAATCCACCAGTACTAGCAAGTTTTGTAGCAAAAAAACCATTTTTTGTTAGTTGTTTTGATACACTAGCACTATCATCATCGCTAACAATTGCATAAATCAATTTCATAACTATCCCTCCAAATATTTGTTAGTATTATTTTACCACTTTTATATAAATATTTCCACTATTTTTTAGAATTTTTTTAACATTATTATTTATTTTCTCTCCACACATAATAACTGGAACACCTGGTGGACACAGACTGATTGTTTGTGCACAAATTCTACCTTGACTTTCTTCTACATTTACAATTTCAAAATCTTTTTCAAAGGCTTCTTTGGGTGATAAAACAACTTCTGGTAATGTGTAAGTTACTTTATTTTTAAAAATTTCTTTTTTAACTTTTATATCATCAATAAATGCAAATAAATTATTATAATCAGGTCCTTGTAAAAACGGTGATATTAAAAGAACAACATATTCCGAATTTGAGTATTCACATTCAATTCCATATTTATATAAAATGCTTTTTAATTTATCACCAGTATACCCAATTTTATTTGCATCTATGGTAATCTTACAAAAATCAATTTCATTTTCTAAATATGGTATATTTTTAGATTTTAATCTATCTTTAATTTGTTTTACCACTGTTTTTATTTGTTTATACTCATTTTTTGCCCTATTTTCTAAATACCAATTGCATAAATCTAAAGATTGTAAAATCAAGTAAGAAGGGCTTGTAGAACCAAACATATTCATTATATTTTTTACTTCTGACTTCGCATATTTACATTTATCGGATAAATGTAAATATGCACCACCTGTCAGTACAGGTAAAGTTTTATGAGCACTATCACAACACATAGTTACGCCTAAATCTAATGGGTGTTTATTGTCATCTGCAAATTTTAAATATGCCCCATGAGCATTATCACACAATAAATCGACTCCATACCTATCACATACTTTAGATATTTGTTTTATATCACATACATTACCTAAATAATCTGGTGCAGTTATATAAACAGCAACAGCATCTGGATTTTGTTTTATTTTTTCTTCTATCTGATCTGCTGTTATCAACCCACATACACCATATTTATCGCTTACTTTTGGTAAAACCCATATTGGTTGTAGTCCTAATAATATACAACTATTAATAAAAGACATATGAGCATTTCTACCTGCTATTATTTTTTTGCCTTTCATCTTTACTAAAGACAACATTGTCTGTATACATAGCGTAGAGCCACCAGCACTATAAATTGTTTCTCTACTACCAAACAATTTAGTAGCATTTTTTTCTGATTCATCTATTATTCCATCAGCAACAAATAAAGCATCTGCTCCAGTTATCTCTGTAATATCATATTTATTCAACTGCTCAAATTCTATACCTAAAAAACATCTTCCTTTATGACCTGGCATAAAAAATCTGCTCACATTATTTTCATTAAGTTCTTTGACAAAATCATAAATTGGTGTATTCATCTTTTTACCTCATAATTTTTTTATTTAGTATATCATATAGTTATTTACTTTGTCATTATTAATTTTTTATTATATTATGTTATTTATTGTAGACTTTTTGTTTTTTTAAGTGTATAATTTAGTGTTGTAAATAGTTACATTTTGTAAATAATATAATCTAAGGAGGTATTACTATTGGCAAGACGAAAAAAACTTAAACTAAGAATGGATAGAATAATATTAGTACTTTTAATTTTTGTAACAATAGTATGTATGATTATTTTAGGAATATATTCATTAATAAAAACTTTAACACGTGAACCAAAAGATGATGTTAAATCTCAAAGTTCTTCAGTAGTTAGCAGTGAAGTTACATCTCAAGGAAATGCTTTTACTCCTCCTAAAGACACAAGTGCTTGGGAATTAATTCTAGCAAATCCTAGTAATAATATAGGTCAAGATTATGCACCACCTGAAATAGTTACAACTAATGAAGGCGTAGAAATGGATAGCAGAATTTTAGAAGCATACAATAAAATGGCTGAGGATGCTTCTAATGCTGGTGCTCCTTTCTGGGCAACATCAGCTTATCGCTCTTATCAATTGCAAGTAGATTTATTTGAAAAACAAGTACAACAAGTTTTATCTGAAAAACCTGAATTAACAGAGGAACAAGCAAAACAAGAAGCTGGAACTGTTGTAGCTGTTCCTGGAACAAGTGAACATCAAACTGGACTAGCTATTGATGTTGTATCAAACGAATACACTTCTTTAGATGAGAATTTTGAAACAAGCAAAGCTTTTCAATGGTTGCAACAAAATTGCTATAAATATGGATTTATATTGAGGTTTCCAAAAGGTAAAGAAGATATCACTAAAATCATTTATGAACCATGGCATTATAGATATGTTGGTGTAGAAGCTGCAACTGAAATAATGACAAAAGGTATTACTTTAGAAGAATATTTAGGGAAAGTTGAATAAAATAAAAAAAGTTATCCATAATGGATAACTTTTTTTATGCTCTAAAACCTCTACCTATAATTTCACTTGTATTAGAAATCAATACAAAAGCTGTTGGTTCTATCTCTTTTATAAATTTTCTTAGTTGTAATGCTTGATGTCTTGACATAACTGTAAAAATTATTGTTTTATTCTCTCCACTAAAAGCACCTTTTGCATCACAAACAGTAGCACCTCTATGTAACACATTATTTATATAATCACATATAGGTTTTGGATTTTCACAAACAACATTAAAGTATTTACATAAATTCAAGTTTTCTATAACGCTGTCAACCATTAATGATTTTATAGCTAAACCTAATACTGAATATAATCCTGTTGTCAAACCAAATACTGGGAATGCTAATAATGTTATCAATATATCTGTTATAAACAAGGCTTTTCCTATATTTATACTAGTATATTTTTTCAATATCATAGCAATAATATCTGTACCACCTGTAGAAGCTTCAATGTTAAACAAAATTGCAGCACCTAATGAAGGTAACGCAACTGCAAAACACAATTCTAACATAGGGTTATTTGTTATCGGTTGTTTTAATGGACACAATATTTCAAAAAGTGAAATACTTCCTGATAATAAAATACTTCCATATGCTGTTTTAAATCCACATTTTTTACCTAAAAAAATGAAACCAATAACCAATAATACCATACTGATTATCATGTTAGCAGTACCTGAACTTATTGTCCCTTTTGACCACTTACTTATTACAACAGCTACCCCAGTTACACCACCAAATGAAAAATTATTTTGGAATTTAAAAAAGTATACACCAATAGCAACTAACAAAGTTCCTAAAGTAATCCAAGCATACTCTTTTAATGTTTTTTTAAGCATACTTACTTCCTCTTTCTTAACTTTTATGTAAAAACACTATTTGTAATAATATCATAGCTTTATAAATATGTAAATATAAAATTAACTATATTTTTATTTTGAAATAATAATTATTATATGATAAAATTATTTACATAGAAAAAATTATTTTACTTCATATAAAGGAGTTATTTTTATGAATAAATTTTCTGTTATTTTAGTATGCGCAGGAACAGCATCACGAATGGAAGGAATAGATAAACAACTTTTTTTATTAAATGGCAAACCTGTATTTTTACATAGTGTCGATAAATTTAATCAAATTGATTTTGTTCAAGATATAATAATCGTTGCAGGAACTCACAATATTGATGATATAAAAAAATACTGCTCACAATACAAGTTTGATAAACCAATAAAATTCACTTTAGGTGGAAGCACTAGACAACAATCTGTACTAAACGGTATTACTCTTTGTGATGAATCTTCTAATTTTATCGCTATACATGACGGAGCGAGACCACTTGTTTCTATAAGTGATATTACCAATGTTTTTAATAACGCTGTTAAATATAATTCCTCTACTTTAGGAGTACCAGTAAAAGATACTATAAAACAAATATCTTATGATAATTTTATAGACTTTACTCCACCTAGAGAACTTTTATATCAAATACAAACTCCTCAAGTATTTAACAAAAAATTATACTTAAAAGGCATTGACTTTGCAAAAGAAAACGGTAAAGATTTTACAGATGATTGTCAGCTTATAGAAGCTATTGGACATAAAGTATATGTAACAAAAGGTAGTTATTCAAATATAAAAATTACTACACCTGATGATATAGGTATAGCAAATTCTATATTAAAAAATAAAGGAGAAAATTAATTATGAGAATAGGTCATGGTTACGATGTACATAAATTAGTTGAAAATAGAGATTTAATATTGGGTGGTGTTAAAATTCCACACGATTTAGGATTATTAGGTCATTCTGATGCAGATGTGTTACTACACGCAATTATGGACGCATTATTAGGTGCAACAGCATTAGGCGATATAGGCAAACATTTTCCAGATACTGATGAAAAATTCAAAGGTGCTGATAGTATGGAGCTATTAAAACATGTTTTTGAATTAATTACTAATAAAGGATATACAATAGAAAACATAGATTGCACAATCATAGCACAAAAACCTAAATTATCCCCTTATATCGAACAAATGAGAATTAATATATCAAAAACACTTAACATTGATTTAAATCAAATTAATGTTAAAGCTACAACAGAAGAAAAATTAGGATTTACAGGAGAATGCAAAGGTATTAGCTGTCACTCTGTTTGTCTTTTAAAATAAACTGTAACAAATCAAAATTTAATATCATACTCTAATAAAGAAGACTATATTACATATAGTCTTCTTTTTAAGTATAGGAAAGGATTGATGTTTATGGGTGAATTTTATTTAATATTTCCTACTTTAACTTTTACCTATAAAGCAAGAAATATTTTAAAATATAGATTTCCTAGATTAAAAATTGTTCCTACACCAAAATCTTTAAGTGGTTCTGGTTGTAAATATGCGATTTTAATTAAAGGAGATTTAACCCAAATTCTTGGAATTCTTGAAAAAACAAATATTCCTATATCCAATACAGTACAAATATAAAATAAGTAAATTATTTTAGAGGTGAGATAATGATATATTTAGATAATGCAGCCACAACCTTTCCTAAACCACAAAGTGTTGCAAATAGTCTAGTTAGAGGAATTAAATGTTTTGGTGGAAATCCTGGAAGAAGTGGTCATTTACTCTCTCTTAGAACATCTGAAAAAATTTACAATATAAGAGAAAATATTGCTAATTTTTTTGGAGGTCAAACAGAAAATGTTATTTTTACAAGCAACTGTACTCATGCACTTAATATTGCTATAAAAGGAATATTGAACAAAGGCGATCATATCATTTTATCAGATTTAGAACATAACTCTGTTATTAGACCTATATTTGCAATGTCAAAAGACAATAATATAACTTACGATATAGCAAAAACATTTAAAAGCAACAAAGAAGAAACTATTTTATCTTTTAAAAAACTCATTAAAGCAAATACAAAAGCAATAGTATGTACTCATGCGTCAAATGTAACTGGAGCAATAATGCCTATAAAAGAACTAGGTGCTATGTGTAAAGAAAAAAACATTACATTTATAGTTGATTCTGCACAAAGCGCTGGAGTTCTCGATATTAATATCAAAGATATGAATATTGATATCCTATGTACAGCTGGACATAAAGGTTTATACGGTCCTACTGGTACAGGATTTTTAATTTTAAATGATGGTGTAAAGTTAAATACTTTAATCGAAGGTGGTACTGGTAGTTTATCTGTTGATTTAACTCAACCAGATTTCTCCCCTGATAGATATGAAAGTGGCACTATAAATTCAGTTGGAATTATAGGGTTAGGTGCAGGACTAGAATTTGTAAAAAAATTGTCTTTAAATAGAATTTATGAGCACGAATTTCAAATTTGTAACAAAATATATCAACAAATTGGTAATATGAATAATGTTAAAATATATATAAATGATTTTAACAAATATAGTTATGTACCAATAGTAATTTGTAATATTAATGGTATTACCTCTAATCAAGCTGTATCTATATTAAGTGATAAAGGTTATTGTGTAAGAGGTGGTTTACATTGTTCTCCCCTTGCTCATAAAAAGTTAGGTACAATAGATGAAGGAGTCATAAGAATATCACCATCTTGCTTTACATCAAATGCTGAAATAATGCAATTTTTAAAAGATTTTCGTTTAGTTGCAAAAAAATAAAATCAATTAAAATTTTTCGCCATTTTTCACTTGCATTTATAGTATATAATTGTTAAAATTAATATGTATAAAATTTCAAAGATTCCACTTTAAAAGGAAGTATATATATGCAACAACTTATTACTTTTTTAGAAAATATTCTTGCTGTTATTAAAGGCTTTGGTATTTCAGACTTTATAGATATTGCTATAATATCATATTTAATATACAAAGCCTTTAAAATTGCAAAAGAAACTCGTGCAGAACAATTATTAAAAGGGATTTTTTTATTGCTTGCATCATATGTTTTTGCAGAGCTTCTAAATTTAAGAACTTTAAAGTTTTTACTTGATAATGTAATAACTAGTGGTATTTTAGCATTAGTTATTTTATTCCAACCAGAACTAAGACGAATATTAGAAAAAGTTGGACGAAGTAAAGTTTCTAATGTTTTTTCAATAAATGATAAAGCAACAAATTCTTGGCAACATGCTATTCCAATTATTGTAGAAGCTGTTGATAGATTGTCAAAAACTAATACAGGTGCTTTAATAGTTTTAGAAAGGAACACAAAATTAGGTGAACAAATTGCTACAGGTGTAATGATGAACGCTGACCCTAGTGTTGAGTTATTTGGAAACATATTTTTTGTAAATACACCTTTACATGACGGTGCAGTTATTATGAGAAATGGAAAAATTTTGGCTGCAGCGTGTTTTTTACCTAAACCATTAAAAGAAGAACTTATTGCTTCTCATTTAGGTTCTAGACATAGAGCATCTATTGGTATAAGTGAAGTATCAGACTCTATAACAATTGTTATATCTGAAGAAACAGGAACTGTTTCTATTGCAGAAAATGGACAACTTCATAGGGGATTTGGACATGATCGCTTAACTAAGTACTTAACTGAACAACTAGTTACTAATGATAAAAAAGAAGAAAAGAAGAAAAAATCTTTTCCTCCATTAGATTTATTAAAAGGAGGAAATAAAAATGAAGAAAATTGATTTTAAAGCACTATTTAGTGACGATTTGTTTTTAAAAATAATATCAATTATTATAGCTGTGATCGCTTGGATATTTGTAATTTATACGGTTGACCCAATGAAAAATTATACTATCGAAGATATACCAGTTGAAATAAATTTATCAGGTACATCTGCCGAAAGTAGTGGACTTAGCGTAATTGGTGATACATCTGATTTTAAAGTTGATTACACTGTACATGGAAAATCATATGAAATAAACAAGCTAAATGCTAGTGATTTTAAAGCTACTTGTGAAATTACTGATGTAACTTCTCCTGGTACTTATACTTTAAAAGTTACTGTAAAAAAAATCTCACCAACTTCTGTTCAATATGAAGAAGTTAATACTTCACCAAAAACAATGACAGTAACTTTCGACAGAGTTGTTTCTAAGGTATTCCCTCTTGAAGCATCTGTTACAAATAAAGAGCCTGAAGAAGGTTACATGATAGACCAATACTCTGTAATTCCTAAAGAATTAAGTGTAAAAGGTCCAGATAGTATTATTTCTACAATTTCAAAAGTTGTTGTTGAAAATAACGAACAAATGACTTTAAAAACTTCAACAGCTATTGATGGTAAAATAAAATTTTTAGATCAAAATGGTCAAAGTGTTGATACTACAAATTTAGTGTATAAGGATACTGATTTTAAAATATCAATTCCTCTATACAAAAAAATGACACTACCTTTAACATTTGATTTTATTAATGTTCCTAATGGTATTGATACATCTAAAATTAAATATACTATTGAACCTACAGATAAAATAAATGTTGCTGTTCCTGTGGATGCAGCAGCAAGTACAACAGAAATTTCATTAGGTTCTGTTGACTTTAGAACTTTATCTTTAGGTAAAACTCAAACATTTGATGTTTCCCTTCTTGCAGGATATATTAATATTGATGAAATTCATCAAGTTAAAGTTAAATTCCAAAACTCTGAAGCAGATGGATATAAGCAATCATACTTGACAATTCCTTCATCAAATATTATTGTTAAAAATGTTCCTGCTGGATATGAAGTTTCCGTGGTTTCAGATATAATAGCAGATGTTCAAATGGTTGGAAAATCTGATGTTATTGATAATCTTGATGCTTCGTCTGTTGTTGCAACTGCTGATTTATCTACATTAGCAACTATTGCTGAAGGTGAACAGAGAGTTCCTGTAAGTATAACAGTAGAAGACAAACAACAAGCATGGGCTTTAGGACAAAAATATATATTAATTTCTGTAACTAAAAAATAGTTTAAAATAGAAAGAGCAGATATACATCTGCTCTTTCCATTTTATAAAATGAAAGGATTTATTTATGGCATTAATAATAAACAATATAAAAGTTGATATAAATTTAGAGGAAAATGTTGCATTTGATAAAGCAAAAAAAGTTTTAAATATAAATAATTCAAATATAAAATCAATGCACATTTACAAAAAATCTTTAGACGCTAGAAAAAAAGGACAATTTTTCTTTGTTTATTCTGTTTTAGCAGAACTTAACATAGATGAAAAGAAGTTGTGTGAAAAAATAAAAAATCCTAATGTTGTATTTAAAGATACAACATTAAATTACAATAATTATTCTTATGGAAACAAAAAGCTGACCTCTCCTATTGTAATCGCTGGATTTGGCCCTGCTGGTATATTCTGTGCTTATGTTTTAGCCAAAAATGGATATAATCCTATTGTAATTGAAAGAGGTTCAAAAATAGAAGATAGAGTTAATGCTGTTGACAATTTTTGGTCTAATGGAATACTAAATGAAGAATGTAATGTACAATTTGGTGAAGGCGGTGCTGGTACTTTTTCAGATGGTAAATTAACTACTAGAATTTCTGATAACAGATGTGATTATGTTCTAAACGTTTTACATAAATTTGGTGCTCCAGAAGAAATACTTACTAAATCTAAACCACACATTGGTACTGATAAACTTAGAAATGTAATTATAAATATAAGAAAAGAGATTGAAAAATTAGGTGGTACAGTTATGTTTAACCATAGACTAGATGATATTTCTGTACAAAACTCTAAAATTAATTCAATTATTGTTAATGGTAGTCCTATAAAAACAAACAATCTTGTATTAGCAATTGGACATAGTGCAAGAGATACTTTCTCTATGATATTAAATAAAGGGGCATTAATTGAACCTAAAGCTTTCTCTGTTGGAGTTAGAATAGAACATTTACAATCAAAAATAAATCAAAGTCTATACGGAAAATTAGCAGATAATAAAAATCTTCCTCAAGGTGAGTATCAATTATCTTATAGAGAAAATAATCGAGGTGTGTATACATTTTGTATGTGTCCTGGTGGTACAGTAGTACCTTCTGCATCAAGTTATGATACAGTCGTTACTAATGGTATGAGTGAGTATAAACGAGATAAAGAAAATGCCAATTCTGCAGTCGTAGTTTCTGTTACTCCAAATGATTTTGGTACAAATCCTTTATCTGGTGTAGATTTTCAAATTTCATTAGAAAAGAAAGCATTTGAACTAGGTGGAAAAAACTATAAAGCTGTTGGAGCAACTGTAGGCAATTTCTTAAATGATAAAAAAGGTCTTGATATAAAAACTGTAAATCCAAGTTATTCATTAGGTGTAACTGATTGTAATTTTAATGATTTATTCCCAGCATTTATAACTGATATGTTGAAAAAAGGATTAACTAAATTTGATAGAAAAATAAAAGGATTTGCAGATGGTGATGCTGTTATGACCGGTGTAGAAACTAGAACATCATCTCCTGTAAGAATTACAAGAAAAGATAATTTTCAATCATCTCTTATAGAAGGATTATATCCTTGTGGCGAAGGAGCTGGATATGCAGGTGGTATTATGAGTGCTGCAGTTGACGGAATAAAGATAGCAGAAGAAATAATGAAGATATATGCACCAAACAAATAAATTCTCACAATATAAATTTAAAAACATAAAATAATAGCAGTAGGAATTAATCCTACTGCTATTATTTTATGTTATACAAAAAGGAGGTGTATTCCCTTTGTCTGACTATAATTTTGGAATAAGCATATCTGGCAACGAAATATATTGTTGTGCTGTTCCTTACATATTCGAAGAATTTAATAAACTACAAATTCCTATATCTTTTTATGTCACAGTTATACCATTTTTTAATAAAAAATTTAATATAAATATTAAATCTAAAAATTATCTTATATATACAAACTACTATAATGATAATCATCATTTTATAGATTGTAATTCTAAATTATTATACTATAAACCTTTTTTAAAAAAATGTTCTTCTCACCATAATATAAAAGAACAATCTTTACTTATAGGACTAAATATGCTTGGTTGTGAACGCTCTTTATCCATAGTATTAGATAAAAATAAATCTGCACCATTTCCAATATGGCACAGATTTAATTCTCATTCAGCAACATTTAGGATAATATTATCAAAAAACAAAAATATTAAATCCCAAATAGAAACATATTTTAATTTATATAAATTTGAATTATATAATTTTTTCTATTTTTGTTCTAATTAAAATACACAGTATTGATCCATGTATTTTTCCATTCTTTCTAATACATCACCGTATGTACCTTGTTCTTTTAGATATTCATAAATATCTTTTACTGTTATAATTGAGTGAACTGTAATTCCAAAATCATCATAAACTTCCATTACAGCAGTTTTTTCTGGGTTTTGTCCTACTTCACAACGGTTAACAGATATAAACATATCTTTTACTGTTACATCGCCACAACCTTTTAAAATAGGCATTGTTTCTCTTATAGCAGTACCAGCTGTAATAACATCTTCGATAATTATTACTGTATCACCATCAACTGGTTTATATCCTACAATGCTTCCACCTTCACCGTGGTCTTTAACTTCTTTTCTATTAAAGAAGAAAGGTTTATCAATGTTATGTTCTCTTGCTAAAGCTCCAGCAGTAGCTGTTGATAGAGGAATACCTTTATATGCTGGACCAAACATAGCATCAAATTTATCACCACAAACATCTTTTACTAATTGTGCATAGAATTTTCCTAAAGTATCTATTTGAGCACCTGTTTTGTAGTTACCTGTATTTACGAAGTAAGGTGTTTTTCTTCCACTTTTAGTTGTAAAATCACCAAATCTTAAAACATCAGCACTCATCATAAATTCAATAAATTCTTTTTTAGATTGACTTAACATAGCTGTAATCTCCTTCATAATATATTTTATCCTATTAATTTTATCATTTATAAGTATTTTCGTCAATTATTTTATATAAATAAAAAAGTGAGTAAATATATTACTCACTTTTTTATTATATTATTTTCTTTTTTTGATTATTACTAAAACTATCAAACCAACAATAGCTACTACCATAATAGCAATAATTACTGTTGCAATCATTTTTATATTAGTATTATCTCCTGTTTTAGCCATTTGAGTAGCACTTTGTGTTTGTTGTGAATTATTATTTTGGTTATTATTTTGTGATATTTGAGTATCATTAGAATTGTTATCAACAACTGTACCTGTACTTACATCAACTAAAACATATTCACCATTTATATCACCACTAAATACAACTTGATTATTTTCATAAGCTGAAGTTATTTCTTGTAATCCATCTTTTGTAAACATTACAACTTTTACATTAGGATTATTTAAGTTGTATTTATATGTAGCTTCAATAATTTCTCTTTCTTTTAGTGATACATCTGATTTGAAATGATATACAACTTTTGAATTATTACCGTATTTTTCCTTAATAGCTTGTTCTTGTTTTTGACTAGTTTTTATTTCATATACATCTATTTCTTCATCAAAATACAATTTTCCACTTTCAACAGAAATGTATAAATTATCATTTAATTTATGATTTTCTATAGTTGGTAATACGCTATTTTTAACTTCTTCAAAGTAATTTTTAAAGTTTTCATAGCTATCTTTTACTTCTTGTAATTCTAAAGCAGACATACTAGATATATCATTTTCTACTTCTTGTTTAAATGATAATAATTCATCGTAAAAATCTCTGCTTACTGTTATAGGTTTAGAAATTATTTGATTAATCTTTTGGTTAAATAAATCTACATTTTCTTTTGATAAAACAGATACTGTATATTCTTTGCTATATTTATCATATGATACTTTAACTTTTGCATTTTGTGATACAGTCATATTATCAAATTCTACAGAAACTTTATCTGTAACATCTTCTTGTGTGTTGTTATCATATTTAGCTATAACACTAATTCCACTTAAATCAATTGATTGACCTTGTAAATATTCTACTTTTTCAAGTTTTCCTTCAAAAACAACATCTATTAAAGATTTTGATTTAACTTCTATATCATAATTTACAGAAAAACCTTTATAATTTATAACAACATTTTTCACACCAATTGTACTCATGTCAGGAGCTTCGTACATATCAGATGTTACACTAATTAAATCTGTTTTAGAAACTTCTTTATAATAAACTTTTAATGACAACCCTTCTGTGTCAAAACTTGAGCCTTCAACATACTCTGTCTTAGGAGTTCCCACTAATTCAACTTTACTAATTTCTAAATCTTTATAATTTACTGTTATACTAGTAATTTTTGATTTATAAGTTATTACAATTTCTTTTTCACCAACTGTTGTATTATCAATAGATGATACATCACAATCTTTTATGTCTATAACTTTTGTTTCATCATTATTATATGTAGCTGTAACTACTACGCCAGATAAATCAAGTTCTTGACCTATATAATAATCAGTTTTTGTAGGTTGTGTTGCTACTATTGAAACAACTTGTTTTTCAGAAACATTAACTTTAAATGTTACTGTATTCCCTTTATAATCTACTGTTATATCTTGTGAACCTATTTTTGTTGGATTAAACCCTCTTACTTCTATATCTTCATTAGTCATATCTAATAATAAGCTATATCCAACATTATAATTTACTTTTATTTGTCCACCTGTTAAATCCAATTCTTGATTTGATTTTTCTACATAATCTAATTTATTTGGATTTTTTGCAACTTCAATACCCACAATTTTTCTTTCTTTTACAGGTAAAACAACTGTATCAGTTTTTCCATTGTAAGATATCATTACTGTTGCATCTTGTCCAACTTCTACATTCTTATAACTATCGTCTATTTCAAATCCATAAATTTGTGATGAAGTTCCATCACTGTAATAACCTACAACTTCAAAATCTTCATTAGACAATTCTTGTGTTTCATAAATACAATCTAATTTAGTTGATACTTCAATTCTATCTAATGTTGTAACGATCTTTTCATCAACTGTCACAAAGAAAGAAGTTTTTAAATCTTTATATGTTACAACAACTTCTTGTTGTCCAGCTTTATCAAAAGATTTTATATCAACCATATCTTTAGTTACTTCTATAGGTTGTGATTTTGTTCCATTTGAATAATTTTCAACTATAGTTGCTCCTGTTAAATCAATATCATCTCCAACAAAATAATTTAATTTATCAGGTTGAGATTCTATTGATATTGATTTTAATTCGACTTTATCGATTGTAAATGTTACTATAATTTCTTTTCCTGTAACATCTTGTAATACTACTTTGTAATTACCATTTTCAGATAAAATATTCTTAGCATTTATAGCTTTTTCATCTTTATAAACAGCTATAACATCATCTTCTCTATTTGAAGAAATTGTTACATCAGTGTCTAAAACACCTAAATCTGTAGAATTAGTATATTCTTTACCATTAACTGTTAATGTAGGTATTGTATTTATAACATTAATTTTATCTGTATTAAAACTAACATTAATTTTTGATTCTTCATCACGATCTTCAAAAACTAATGAATAATTATCTTCTACTAAATTCTTTTCTAATAGTTCAGAAGAAATATTATCTTTAACACTTAATGTAAAAGTAGCAATTGTTTTATTATCTTTAGGTAAAACATAGTAACTACCTTTGTCATCATTTTCTGTATTAATATTATTTAGTTGAGAAGGTTTTTCAATACTAGAAACATACAATCCAGTTACTGAATTATTTCCATTTTCAACAACTTGATAACTATCTCCTGAGTTTATTTTAGCTTGAGATTTATCAAAAGTTACACTATCAAATAATTCATTTGAAAAAGTTAAATCATATTGAAAACCTACTATACCATTAGAATTTTCATTGTAATTATCTAAATTCAATTCTACCTGTACTTTATCTCCAACAGCATAAAACTTTTTATCATCTTGAATAGATAAACTTACTGATAAATCAGCATTTTTATTACTTAAT
Organism: Oscillospiraceae bacterium; assembly: GCA_017887325.1. GTDB lineage: Bacteria > Bacillota > Clostridia > Oscillospirales > Ruminococcaceae > Massiliimalia. The sequence continues at coordinate 34,434 of JAGHIE010000014.1, forward strand.
GCTACTACTGGAATAATAACACATAAATTTATAACCATTAATAAAGCTACTGATATCGATACGACTTTTTTTCTTAACAAAACACTCTCTCCTTTCTTGAGATACAATTAATGCATTGTAACTTTAGTATATCAAATTATATTACAAATTGCAAGATAAAATTTACAAATTGTTACATTTATTACTAAAAAAATAATAATATTTTTATTTTTTTAGAGAATACTAAATATTGACCATAATTATGGTTAATATTTGAAAAGGAATTGATTTTATGAAAAAAAATATATCACCTATTTTCACAAGCATTGCAACAGCAACTTTAGTTGGTACTGCAACTTATATGATTTCTAATAAATCTTCAAAAAGAAATGTAAATAATTTAAAGAAAAATACAGGTAAAGCTTTAAAAACTGTAGGAAGTATTATGGAAAATGTTTCCTATATGATGAAATAAATAAAAAAGGTGTAGACAAAAAAGTCTACACCTTTTTTATTTGAATAAATTTTATTTTTTTGGTATAATTATAACTAAATATATACGATGTGTAAAAGGAGTTATTTTATGCCTATTAATATACCAGATTCCTTACCTGCTAAAGATATTTTAGAACAGGAAAATATCTATTTGATAACAAATGAACGAGCAAAACATCAAGACATTCGTCCATTAAAAATTATTATACTAAACTTGATGCCTAAAAAAATAGAAACTGAAACACAACTTTTAAGACTTTTAGGAAACACACCATTACAAATAAACATAGAGCTTTTACAAACAGTTTCTCATGTTTCTAAAAATACAAACCAGGAACATCTTTTAAAATTCTATAAAACTTTTAATGATATAAAAGACGAATATTTTGACGGTTTAATTATTACAGGCGCTCCTGTAGAACAAATGCCTTTTGAAGAAGTAGACTATTGGGATGAATTGACAACTATTTTTGAATGGTCAAAATCTCATGTTTATTCAACTTTTCACATTTGTTGGGGTGCTCAAGCTGGACTATACTATCACTATGGTATTAATAAAATACCTTTAGAAGAAAAAATGTTTGGAATATTTCCTCACTATGTTACAGATGCAAATCATTTGTTAATGCGAGGATTTGACGAACTTTATTATGTTCCACATTCACGCCATACAACTATTGATGAAGATGCAGTTTTAAATCATCCAAGATTAAGAATTCTTTCATTTTCTGATATTTCTGGAGCAAATATAATCGCTGATAAAAACGGAAGATATTTCTTTGTTTGTGGTCATTCAGAATATGATAGAAGAACACTAGCTGATGAATATTTTAGAGATAAAGATAAAGGATTAGATATCAAAATGCCTTATAATTACTTTCCTAACAATGATACATCAAATAGACCTCCTTTTATCTGGAGAGGACATGCAAACTTGATGTTTAAAAACTGGCTTAATATAGTTTACCAACATACACCATTTGATATTACAGAACTCAAAAATATGAAGATATAAAAAAAGAAACCATTAAGGTTTCTTTTTTTTATATCACTTTTTCAAGTTCTAATTTTAAATTTTTTATAATTCTTTTTTCTAATCTTGAGATATATGATTGTGAAATACCGATATAATCTGCAACTTCTTTTTGGGTCATTTCTTCTCCTGTTACCAAACCAAATCGCATTTCCATTATTTGTTTTTCTCTTGGTTGTAATTTATCAACACATTTTTTTAAAATATCCTTTTCAACTTCTGTTTCTATATCTTTATTTACGCTATCATTATCAGTACCCAAAATATCAGATAATAACAATTCATTTCCGTCCCAATCTACATTTAAAGGCTCGTCTATAGATATATCATTTTTGCATTGATTATTTTTCCTCAAATACATCAATATTTCATTTTCAATACATCTTGAAGCATATGTTGCTAGCTTTATATTCTTTTCCGGCGAAAATGTGTTCACAGCTTTTATTAGACCTATTGTTCCTATAGATATTAAATCTTCTACATTTATTCCTGTTGACTCAAATTTTTTTGCAATATAAACAACTAGTCTTAAATTATGTACAATTAATTCTTCTTTAGCTTTCTTAGGGTTTATTGATAATTCTTCAAATATTATCTTTTCTTCTTCTTTACTTAGTGGTGCTGGTAATGATTCAGGTCCATTTATATAATGAATAGTGTTTAATATTCCGAGTTTATATAACACTTTGCTTATTTTCAATTTTATTTTTTGTATTAATAACATAATTATATCTCCTTGATTTATAATAAGTTCAATCCAATTAATGCGTCAAATTCTCCGTTTGATATTTTATCACAAGTTAATGCTATAACAGCTTGTTTTTCTATATTTTCATCTTCTTTTTTATATGTTATTTTATCAGCTTTAAATCCAACCAACATATTACTTCCAGTAACAGTGTTTACTAATACTAACTTTAATTTCTTTTTCCAATAATTGTTTTTTATTTTTTCAATATCCTTATTGTAAATGAAATCATAATCTTCTTTTGAAAAAACACTTTTCACTTTATCTATCTCACACATAACTATAGGTAAACTAGTCATAATATCAACCAACTGGTTTCCTGTATCTAAAAATGAGTTTAATAATATTTTACTATTATTAATCTCAATTTCTATTGGAACTATCTGATTTTTCATTACTTTCTTATTTAATAAATAACTTACAACTTGTATTATTAAATATGAGATTATTGTACAGATACATAAAACTACTGCAGATATATTAAAATATACTATCCCATTCTCATACATCATTCCTACAGGATTTACAAAAGAATATATTGCTATCATTAACCCTGCATATACAAAATTTATAACATAAAAAAATACAAGAGTTTTTAATGTTTGCTTTCTATTTTGTACGCCAAAAGCTATCAATACTAAAATAAATGAAACTATTATTTTTATAATATTCAAAACAATATTAGGTATAAACTGAACAAATATTATTAATGAATATAATCCTCCTAAAAAAGAAGAAATCACAATTCTGTATTGTTTAGCTGGTATATGTAATATAGTCTGTGTAGATTTTAATAAAAAGTAATTTACAAAAAGATTAATAAGTAATAATACATCAACATATATGTTCGTATTTTATACACCTCCTATATTGTGATATTATGTCCTTCTTACTTATTTATTATATTCTTTTAGACTATAAAAAAATGTCATTTTTTATCTGACATTTTTACATAGTATTTGTCTTTTAAAATAAAAAAATAGTAGACATAAAAATGTCTACTATTTTTGTTTTATTCTGTAACTAAATCTAATTCATCGTCTTTAACTGTTAAACCTAAAAGTTTTGGTGGATTTTCAAATTTATCTATTAAAACATTTGCTATTTTATCTTCTACATATTTTCTTATAACTTTTCTTAAATCTCTTGCTGAGAATTTACCACCATCAGCTAATTCAACAATTTTTTCTAAAGATTTATCATCGTAGTTAAATTTAATTCCTTTATCTTTTAGTGGTTCTTTCAATTCATCTAACATTAGAGAAGAAATGGTTTTTAGTTCTTCTTTTCCTAAAGTATTAAATACAACTACTTCGTCAACCCTACCTAAAAATTCAGGTCTTAAAAATTCACCTAATGCTTTTAATGCTTTATCTTTAGCAATTTCATTAGCAGTTTTATTAAATCCAACAATACTGCTCTTATCTGATGAACCAGCATTTGATGTCATTGCTATAACAGTATTTTCAAAGTTTACTGTTCTACCTTGAGCATCAGTAACTCTACCTTCGTCTAATATTTGAAGTAATATGTTCATTATATCTGGATGAGCTTTTTCTATTTCATCAAATAAAATAACAGAATATGGTTTTCTTCTTACTTTTTCTGTTAATTGACCAGCTTCATCATATCCTACGTATCCTGGAGGTGACCCAATAAGTTTTGACACTGCATGTTTTTCCATGTATTCAGTCATATCAAGTCTTATTAATGGATCAACTGAATCAAATAATTCTTCTGCTAATACTTTTACTAATTCTGTTTTACCTACACCAGTAGGTCCAACAAATATAAATGATGCCGGTCTTTTGCGTTTAGACAATTGTACTCTACTTCTCTTAATAGCATTAACTACTTCATGTATAGCTTGATCTTGACCTATAATTTTTGATTTTAGATTATTTTCTAAATCAACTATTTTTTGATATTCATTTTCTTTTATTTTTGTTGCTGGAATTCCAGTCCATAGTTCTATAACTCTTGCTATATCGTCAACTTCAACTTGAATATCTTGTATTTTAGGTTCAATAGCTTTCAAATCTTCTTTACATTTAATTATGTCTGCTTTAGTTTTAGCAATAGCCTCATAATCTATAGCTTCTGGATCACTTTCAAGTTCTTCTTGTTTATCCATTAAAGCTTTTAACTCTTTATTTAACTTTTCATATTCAGTTAAATCTTTATTTCTAATAGAACAACATGAACAAGCTTCGTCTAATAGGTCAATTGCTTTATCTGGTAAAAATCTATCTGTGATATATCTTTCTGATAAATTAACTGCTAAATGAACTATATATTCACTTGCTTTTACTTTATGGTGCATTTCATAATATTTTTTTATACCCATTAATACATCTATAGTTTCATCAATAGTTGGTTCAGTTATATTAACAGGTTGGAATCTTCTTTCTAATGCTGAGTCTTTTTCAATATATTTTCTATATTCATTAAAAGTAGTAGCACCTATTACTTGAATTTCACCTCTTGATAAAGCTGGTTTCAAAATATTTGCAGCACTCATTGAGCCTTCTGAATCTCCAGCACCTACAATTGTGTGAACTTCATCTATAAATAGAATAATATTTCCAGCTGATTTAACTTCATCAATTAAACCTTTTACTCTGCTTTCAAATTGACCTCTAAATTGTGTACCTGCTACTAAAGAAGTTAAATCTAACAAATAAACTTCTTTATCTTGCAAACGGAAAGGAACATCTCCATTAACAATCTTTTGAGCGATTCCTTCTGCAACAGCTGTTTTACCTACACCTGGTTCACCAATTAAGCAAGGATTATTTTTACTTCTTCTGCTTAATATTTGAATAATTCTATAAATCTCTCTATCTCTACCGATAATATTGTCAAGCATTCCATCTCTTGCTTTTTGAGTTAGATTTGTACAATAATTATCTAAGAATTTACGTTTTTTATTTTTAGCTTGTTTTTTACCATTTGATTTAGTGTTAGAAGATTTTTCTTCTTCTGGTATAGTTAAAGCTGTATCTTCATCACCATTATCGCCTTTTAAACTACCCATTAAGTCGCCTATATTCCCCATCATATTTTGCATAAAGTTAGGTAAAGTATCAGCTCCGCCTGATTCGAACATATCTCCGTCCATCAAGCCTTCCATTTGTTCACTCATTTGTTCTAATTCTTCATCGGTAATGCCCATTTGTTGCATCAAAGAATTTACTTGAGGAATCCCCAATTCTTTTGCACATTTTAAGCACAAACCCTCATTTACTGTTTTATCGCCTTCCATTTTAGATATAAACAAAACAGCCATTCGTTTTTTACATCTATTACAAATCATTTATTTTCTCCTATTCTAAAAACAACATTGTTTTAATTTATAATATAATTTTACTCTTAATATTATATTATAATCATTTATCTTAATATAACAATATCCTATTTTTAAATACTTTATGTATATTTACTAAACATACCTAAAAAATTGATATTACAAAATCATATATATTTTTAAATAATAAACTATTATTTATAGTTTCCATATTTAAAAATGACATATTTCCTTTAGAAAAACCTATAACTAAATATAATATATTTGTTAAAATAACAATTATTATTCCAGCTTGAATTAAACCCAATACCAATCCAAATATTGAATTAATACCACCTATAATAGGAATTCTATTTATAAAAGTTAATCTTCTTGCTACAAATTTTAGTATAAATAAAATTATAAAGAATAGTATTACACATACAATACTTTGTATCATCATTTGTATTGTTGGTGTTATAAAATTATTTGTTAAAGCCGTTGATATTTGATTAACTGAATTATCTATAGTATTTCCTACCATGCTTCCATCTTTAAAAGGAACTAAATATTTAATCATATAAGGAAGTTGTTCATATACATCTGCTAATGAAGCTGTAGCATTTTGACCAACTATTCCATTAACTTTATCTTGAACATATGTCAATAAATTTGGTTGTATTACTGACATAATAAAACTAGATACTATTCTACTTAAAATAATTGAAGCGATTATAGAAATAACATAACTAAAAAAGCTTACTAATGTTCTTGCAAAGCCTCTTTTATATCCTAATATCGCACAACCTGCTACAATAACTATAACAAATATGTCCAATAAAACAGACCATAAATTACTATACACTATTCCACCTTCTCTTTTTCCACTTTATATAGATAATCTGCATTCATAGCATATACTTGTTCCCCTATGATAGCAACTTCACTATACCCCTTGTTATTATCATATTTTTCCAATTCTTCTAATTCATAGTTATATTTTAGTATATTTTCATCTGTCAATACAACTATTCTATTATCACTAATATACACATCTTCAATTTTGCCAGAAAAACTTGCATTAGATATTACTTCATTTTCATCATCTAACATAATAATATTGACTTTGTTAAATTCCATAACATCTTCTACAAATAATATACTTTTACCATTGATATAGTCTATATGCTGTAAATCTCCTTCTAACTCATATCTATTAATTTCTTTGCCCTTATTATTTAATATAACAACAGCTCTATTAGTAAATGTATATATTTTTTCATTTTTATAATTTGTTTTATAAACAGTTTCTCCATTAAACTGTTTTTCAAGAATTACGGTATCTTTTTCTTTTTTAAAGTCTAATAATCTAACTACAGAAGATAATTTTCCGTCTTGTGTAGTTTGCATAGTTAATATACCTTTTTTATTTCCAACAAAACTAAAAGAAGTTATATATTTTTTATTTTCGCTGTATTTATAAATTTGATTTAAAGAAGGGTCATACACAATCAAAGCACCATTAAATCTATCTTCAAAAGTAACAATTGCAACATAACCGTCTTCGTTTATTTCAGCAAATAATATCTTGTTTTCTAGTTCTATTTCTCCAACTTCTCTGTCTTTATAATCTACCCTAACTTTGTATCCATTAGTTTCATAAGTTAATATTCTATTTCCACTAACTTTTACAATAGGATTAACATTTCTATGTACTATCTCTCCACTTTTCTTAGCAGATTGTGTATAAAAAATATTTTTAGATTTTCCTAAAACTGCTACATGTCCATCAACTACTTCTAAATCTACTGGTGATTCCCCTTTTAAATTTATAGGATAAGTAGTAACTTCTGACTTATGAGAATCAACTTTTTGTTTTATTCCTTCTATTGTGAAAAATACCAATAATACTACTATTGCTATACACAATATAATTAATATTTTTTTTGTTAATTGTTTGTATTTTTTCTTTTTTCTATACTTATTTATATCATATAGATCATCCTGATCATTCATATTTCGATTAACTCTATTAATCATAGTTTTCATCTCCATAAAATACTTGATTTAAGTACAATCCTTGTGGTTTAGCAGTTTTTCCAGCATTTTTTCTGTCTTTACTGTATATAATTTTTTTAACAACACTCTTATCTAATTTCTTTTCGTGTAATTCAATTAAAGTACCAACCATAATCCTAACCATATTATATAAAAAACCATCTCCGCGTACTCTAAATATTACTAAATCACCATCTCTACTAACACTACAATCATAAATTGTTCTAGTAGTATCCATTTCTTTTCCACCAGTAGCACAAAAAGCTTTGAAGTCATAAGTTCCAATAAACTCTTTTGCACACTCGTTCATATAATCAACATTTAATTTACCTTTATAATGTAATGCTAAATCTTTCAAAAAAGGATTTTTTATATCGTTATTCCAAATTTTATAAATATACTCTTTACTCACACAGTTATATCGTGAGTGAAAATCATCAGAAACTTCTACACAGGATTTTACACATATATCTTCAGGCAAAACAGAATTTAAAGCAATAACAAATTTTTCTTCTGGTATGCTACACTCTGTTTTCATATTGAAATAATAGTTATTTGCATGAACTTTAGAATCTGTTCTAGAACAACCAACTATATTTTCTCTCACCTTTATAACTTTTTCAATTCCATCTTGTAAGGTTTCAGCCACTGTTATAGCATTTTCTTGTACTTGATACCCATGATAATTAGTACCATTATAAGATATATTAAATAATAAATTTCTCATAAATAAACCCTTTATAAATTAAATAATTGTAGGAACAAAAATATTTATTAAAACTATTAGCACTATACTTATAGCCATAATAATAGCAGAATACACATCTAATTTAGAATAATGTAACTCTCTCATTCTAGTTCTGCCTTGTCCACCTTGATAACATCTACATTCCATTGCCATAGCTAATTCTCCAGCACGCATAAAAGCTGAAACAAACAATGGTATTAATATTGGTATTAAAGCTTTTGCTCTTTGTATTAAATTACCACTCTCTAAATCAGCTCCTCTGGCTTTTTGTGCTGACATTATTTTATCTGTTTCTTCTATCAATGTAGGAATAAATCTCAAAGCAATAGTCATCATCATAGCCATTTCATGTGCAGGAAATTTTATTTTTTTAAGTGGGTTTAATAATCTTTCAATAGCATCTGTTAAAGCTATTGGAGAAGTTGTATATGTTAACATTGAAGTTCCCATTATTAAAAGAATAATTCTAACACTCATAAATATAGCTAAATTTAAACCTTCAACTGTTATTTTCAAGAAACCTATTTCAAATAAAGTTTTTCCAGATATAAAAAACATATTTAACAATGAAGTAAATATTATAAGTGGTACTATAGGTTTAACCCCTTTAACTACTAACTTTAATGGTATTTTGCTCAAAAAAATTACTGCAAAAACAAATACTATTGCTACTGCAAATCCTATAAAGTTTTTTACAATGAACAACATTGTTATAAAAGCAATTGTAAGTAGAATTTTCATTCTTGGGTCTATTCTATGAATTACAGAATTACCTATAAAATATTGTCCTAATGTTATATCCCTTAACAATCTATTGTTCCTCCTTTTTTAAGTGCTTTAATAATAAATCAGTAGCATATTTTACAGTATAGATATTTTCGTTTGTAAAATATCCTTTTTCTGATAACTTATCAAATACTTTTGTAATTTGAGGTACTGATAGCCCCATTTTAGAAATACTATCAGATTGTTTAAAAATATTTTCTACTGTGTCATAAGCAAACAATTTAGATTCATTCATAACCAATGCTTTATTTGCAAATTTTGCAATATCTTCCATGCTATGAGAAACTAACAAAATAGTGCTTCCAGTTCTTTTGTGATAATCCTTAATTTGAGAAAGTATTCTATCTCTACCTTTTGGATCTAATCCTGCTGTAGGCTCGTCCAATATCAAAACTTTAGGACGCATTGCAATAACACCAGCTATTGCCACTCTACGTTTTTGTCCTCCTGATAATTCAAACGGACTTTTTTGCAATAAATCTCTGGATAGCCCTACAAACTCAATCGCTTGCTCTACTCTTTCATTAATTTCATCTTGGGATAATCCCATATTTGTAGGACCAAAAGCAATATCTTTTGCCACAGTTTCTTCAAACAATTGGTATTCAGGATATTGGAATACTAATCCTACATTAAATCTAACTTGTCTTATATTCTTTTTATTTTCCCATATATCTTGTCCATCAATATAAATTTTGCCACTATCTGGTTTTAATAAACCATTTAAATGTTGTATTAAAGTAGATTTACCAGAACCTGTATGGCCTATAACACCTACAAATTCTCCTTCTTCTATCTCTAAATTAACATCTTTTATAGCAGCTTTTTCAAATGGTGTGTCTTTACTATATATGTGTGTTAAATTTTCTACTTTTATCATTGCAGACATAATAAAATAAACACCTTTCTATATTAAAATCTAAGCATTTTGTAATAATTTTTCTAATGCTTGGATACATTCTTCTTCTGTTATTATATCATCAGGTATATCTATACCTTCTTTTCTTAAATTGTAACAAAGTTCTGTAACTTGTGGTACATCAAGACCTATCTCTTTTAATTTTTCTACATGTGAAAATACTTCAGAAGGTTTTCCTTCCATTATTACTTCTCCATGGTCAACAACAATTATTCTATCAGCCTTTGCAGCTTCGTCCATATAGTGTGTAATCAAAGCTACTGTTGTAGAATATCTTGCATTTAAATCTATTATAGTGTCTAAAACTTCTTTTCTACCTCTAGGGTCTAACATTGCTGTAGGTTCGTCTAAAACTATACACTCAGGACGCATAGCCAATATTCCTGCTATTGCAACTCTTTGCTTTTGCCCACCTGACAATTGATGTGGAGCATGGTCCTTAAATTGATACATTTCAACAGACTCTAATGCTTCTTTTACTCTTTTTCTTATTTCTTTAGGTTCTACACCTAAATTTTCTAATGCAAAAGCAACATCTTCCTCAACTATTGTAGCAACTATTTGGTTATCTGGATTTTGGAAAACCATACCAACTTTTTTTCTTATATTAAAAAGTTGATTTGGTGTACATGTATCAATACCATCTACAAACACAGCTCCTTGAGTTGGCAATAATATAGCATTAAAATGTTTAGCTAATGTAGATTTACCAGAACCATTATGCCCTAAAATTGCTACAAATTCACCTTTATTTATTTTTATGTTCATATCCTTTATTACAAGGACTTTTTGTTCATCTTCTTGTTCATATTCAAATTTTAAATTTTTTGTTACTATTTGTTCAGTCAACTTAAATTCCTCCGAATTTTATTCATTTTCCCATAAAGCTGTTGAACCACATGGTAATACATAACCAGACTCCTCTACTGGTAATCCGATTTCGTCTGATGTAACTTTACCTTTATATTTTTTACCAACTGTAACACCTATTAAATATTCCATTACAGATGGAGATAATCCAGTAGTATATGAATTCAAAGCAAAGAATAAAGGATTATCTGATAATACTCTGCTACATAAATCAACTAGTCCATATATGTGTTCTTCTAATTGCCATACTTCACCTGAAGGACCTCTACCATATGAAGGTGGGTCCATAATAATAGCATCGTATTTATTGCCTCGTCTTATTTCTCTCATTACAAATTTCTCGCAATCGTCAACAATCCATCTAATAGGCTTGTCTGTTAAATTTGAAGCTGCTGCATTTTCTCTTGCCCAAGCAACCATACCTTTAGATGCATCAACATGGCACACACTAGCTCCTGCTTTAGCACAAGCTAAAGTAGCTCCACCAGTATAAGCAAATAAATTTAAAACTTTTATAGGTCTATTTGCTTCTTTTATCTTTTTATCAAAATAATCCCAGTTTACTGCTTGTTCAGGGAAAAGTCCTGTATGTTTAAATCCAGTTGGTCTAATTACAAATTTTAAATCTTTATAAGAGATAGTCCAACTTTCTTTTATTTTTTTATGAAATTCCCATTCACCACCACCCTTTTTAGAGCGATGGTAATGACCGTCTGCTTTTCTCCACAATGGGTTTTGTCTTTCTGTATCCCATATTATTTGAGGGTCAGGTCTTATAAAGACCGTATTCCCCCATTTTTCTAATTTTTCACCATTTGATGTATCTATAATTTTATAGTCTTTCCAATCTTTTGCTGTTCTCATGTTAAATTTGTTCCAGCCTTTCTTCTATAACTTTACATATTTCTTCACAGTATTGTCCTATAAGTTTTTCATCTTTTCCTTCTAACATAACTCTAATTAATGGTTCTGTTCCAGATGCTCTTACTAAAACTCTACCGTTATCTCCCAAATCATCATTAATTTGTTTAATTTTTGCTTTTATCTTATCGTCTGTTTTTAATAAATTCTTACCTGCTGTATCTGCTTTTATACCTTTTAAAACTTGTGGCATTTTTTGCATAATTGAAGCAAGTTCTGACATTTTTAAACCAGACTCTTTATATATTTTTAAAACTTGAATAGCTGTTAATTGTCCGTCACCTGTTTGTGCATGTTCTTTAAAGATAATGTGTCCTGATTGTTCTCCCCCAATTATATAACCAAATTTCAACATTTCTTCTAAAACATATCTGTCCCCTACACTAGTGCAAACTAAATTAATACCATTTTCTTTTGTAAAAGCATGCATACCAAAATTTGACATAACTGTTGCTACTACTGTATCGTCAGCAAGTCTTTGACGGTCTTTTAAATATTTTGCAACGATTGCCATAATTTGGTCACCATCAACAAGTTCTCCATTTTCATCTAAGAATAAACATCTGTCAGCATCTCCGTCAAATGCTATACCCAACTCACAACCATTAGAAAGCATATAGCTTTTTAAGCTTTCCATATGTGTTGAACCACATTTATAATTTATGTTTGTTCCTGTTGGAGAAGCATTTAAAAAGTATGGTGCAACATTTAAATTTGAAAATAGAATTTCTGCTGTTCTACTAGCAGCACCATTAGCACAGTCTATAGCTATATTAAGACCGCTTAAATCCCCTTTTATAGTTCTTACTAAATGGTCAATATAGTCTAAGTGAGCTGATGTTCTTGTATAAACTTTTCCTATATTTAATGGATCACATAATTTAATTTTTTCAGGACAATCTAAAATAAGTTCTTCAATTTCATTTTCAACTTCATCAGATAATTTATAACCAGTGCTAGAAAACAATTTTATACCATTAAATTCTGCTGGATTGTGTGATGCTGAAATCATAACCCCTGCATCAGCATTATACTCATTTACAAGCCAAGCAACTGCTGGTGTTGGTAAAACACCTAGTAGCTCTGCATTACAACCAACAGAACAAATACCAGAAACCAAAGCATTTTCTAACATGCTTCCTGATACCCTAGTATCTCTAGCAATAATTATTTTTGCTTTTTTCTTTTTGTGTTTTGTTAAAACAGTTGCTGCCGCTCTACCAATTTGTGTAGCTAACTCAACTGTTAACTCTGTGTTTGCAATTCCCCTTGCTCCATCTGTTCCAAAAAGTCTACCCATAAAAAATTCCTCCTAATACTTTTTCTGCTAAAAATTCATAAAATATACTTTTTTATAACATTTGTTGCCCCTCTTTTGCTATTCCAAGATGTTTATAAGCTAACGCTGTTACACATCTTCCTCTAGGTGTTCTTGTTAAGAATCCTAGTTGCATTAAATAAGGTTCACAAACATCTTCCAATGTTACAGCTTCCTCACCCATAGCTGCTGCTAATGTTTCCAGTCCAACAGGACCTCCATTATAATTTCTTATTATTGTTGTTAACATTCTTATATCATTAGTGTCTAATCCTAATTCATCTATTTCTAATCTTGTAAGTGCTGTATCAACTATTTTATCTGTTATTACCCCATTACCCAGCACTTGAGCAAAATCTCTAACTCTTTTTAAAAGTCTATTAGCAACCCTCGGTGTACCTCGTGAGCGTTTTGCTAGTTCTAAAGCTCCACTTTCTTCACAATCTATTCCCAATATAGTTGCACTTCTCATAATAATTTGAGCTAACTGCTCATGACTATACATTTCAAGTCTTAACAATACACCAAATCTATCTCTAAGTGGAGAAGTTAATTGTCCAGCTCTAGTTGTTGCCCCAACCAATGTAAATTTTGGTAAATCTATTCTTATAGACCTAGCTGCAGGACCTTTACCAATAATTATATCTAAAGCAAAGTCTTCCATAGCAGGATATAAAACTTCTTCTACTGAACGAGATAGTCTATGTATTTCGTCAATGAATAAAACATCATTAGGACTTAAATTTGTAAGTAAAGCTGCTAAATCTCCTGGTTTTTCAATAGCAGGTCCTGATGTTATTCTAATATTAACATTCATTTCATTAGCAATTATATTTGATAATGTAGTTTTACCAAGTCCCGGAGGTCCATATAATAATACATGGTCTAAAGGTTCATCTCGTCTTTTCGCAGCTTCTATAAATACTGATAAGTTTTCTTTTGCTTTCTCTTGTCCTACATACTCATCTAAAGTTTTAGGTCTTAAAGAAAATTCTACATCAACATCTTCTGGTGTAAAATCTGGACTTATCATTCTATTTTCAAAATCAATTTCTTTTTGATTTTCGAACATTTTTATCCTCCTTTCTTAATTTATATTCATTTATTTATTACTTGATAACTCTTTTAACGCCATTTTTATCATATCTTCTACAGACATATTTGAATCAAATTTTGTTACAACATTTGTAGCCTCTGATACAGAATATCCTAAAACTGCTAAAGCACTAATAGCTTCTGAAGAATTAGCAGAACTTGCTTTTGTAGTTTTTACAACATCATTTGTAATACCACTAGCAACTGCATCTTTAGATATCTTGTCTTTTAATTCTAATACTATTCTTTGTGCTCCTTTTGGTCCTATACCTGATGATTTAGTTAAAGTTTTATAATCACCTGAAGCTACTGCTAATGCAAATTGCTCTGGAGTATTATCTGATAAAATTGATAATGCAGCTTTAGGACCTATGCCATTTACTGTAATAAGCATTTTATAGCAACTTAGTTCTGATTGGTCAGAAAATCCATATAATTCCATTGCGTCTTCTCTAACATGTAAATGTGTATATAAAAATACATCTTTATTTAGTTCTGGCAATCTACTAATTGTTGTAAGTGTAGTTTTTACTCCGTATCCTACTCCATTTACATCAACTACTATAAAATTAGGTTCTACAACTTGTAATTTTCCCTTTAAACTATATATCATTTTATACTCCTTATCTATATTTATTTAAGTTTTTATAATTCATCAAAGACGGTGCAGTATGTGCATGACAAATAGCTATAGCTAAAGCATCTGCAACATCGTCTGGTTTTGGACGCTTACTTAAATTTAAAAGTTTAGTTGTCATTTCTATAACTTGATTTTTTACTGCTTTTCCGTACCCTACTACTGATTGTTTTACTTGTAGTGGTGTATACTCATAACATGGTATATTATTTTGTGAAGCTACTAATAATATTATTCCTCTTGCTTGAGCAACATCTATTGCAGTTTTTTGGTTAGTAGTAAAAAATAATTTTTCTATTGCAATAGCATCTGGCTTATATTGATTAACTATTTGTGTAAAGTCTTCATAAATTACTCTTAATCTATATGAAAAATCAGTATTCGCTTGAGTTGTTATTGCACCATAATCAAGTGTTGTAAATCTAGAATTTTTATACTCAATCACACCCACACCGACAATTGCATATCCTGGGTCAATTCCTATTATTCTCATAATTTATTATACTTCCAATTTTAATTTTACATCGTGCATATACTTAGTTATTATACCATAGTAAAAAATTAATATCAATAAATTGTCTTCTCTTATAGTATATATTTACCTACTTTTTTATGAATTACTTGTAAATTTATATTTTAATATTTTATTTATTTGTCGTTTTATGGTACAATAATTTTAGTAACTATACTTTTATAAAGGTGGATATAATATGAATAAATTACAACCTAAAACTGTTGCAGAATCTAAAACTGAACAAGTGCAAATAGTTTTAAATGCTGACATAAATGGATATGGTAGATTATTTGGTGGAAAATTAATGCAATGGATAGACATTATTGCAGGTGTTGTTGCTATGCGTCACTCAAATTGCAATGTAACCACAGCTTTTATTGATAAATTACAATTTAAAGCACCTGCTCATGCTAACGATGTTGTTGTATTAGTTGGTAAAGTAACATATGTAGGTACAACTTCAATGGAAATAAGAGTTGATACTTTTGTTGAAGGTTTAGATGGTCATAAAAGAGCTATAAATCATGCTTATGTTGTTATGGTTGCATTAGATGAAAATGATAAACCTACTCCAGTTCCACCACTTTTACTTCAAACAGAACAAGAAAGAGCTGAATGGGAAGCTGGACAAAGACGTTGTGACTTGAGAAAACAAAGAAGAGTTGACTTTTTCTAAATATAAAAACAAAAAGAAGTGTGTAAATTACACACTTCTTTTTTATTACATATTTTTCTTTCTTCTTCTTAGATAAATTATCATAAAAAGACCAAGACCTAATATAACTGCTATTAAAAATATAAGTTCAAACACAGATGATTGGCCTGAAGCTAAAATATCCACCCATAACTCCTGAACATATTGATTTGTTTCGTCAGGTAAGTTTATAAAAGTATCACATTTTTCCAATATTTTTTTATCAGGATATGAAATACCATCATTCTTTATTTCTTCATCTAAATCATCATAAACATCTTGCATAGGAGTTGAGTATCCTAAATACTCAATATTAGCTTTTGCAATTTCTTCTTCTAGCATAAAGTTTATGAAAATTTCAGCTTCTTCTTTATGTCTAACACCTTTTGGAATTACCATAGCATCAACAAATCTATTAGTACCTTCCTCTGGTACAACAAAACCTAAATCTGGATTTTCTGATATCATTGTCAAAGCATCACCAGCATAATATGGAGCTAATGCTGCTTCACCAGTTGACATTTTATCAAAAATTTCATCCATTACATATGCTTGTAAAACAGGTTTTTGTCTTTTTAGTTCTTCTGCTGCTTCATCTAATTGTTTTTTATCTGTTGAATTTTGAGAATATCCTAATTTTTTCAAGGCTATACCAAAAGCATCTTTAGAATTATTAAACATCAAAATCATATTAGTGTATTTTTCATCCCAAAGAGCTTCCCAACTTGTTGGTTTTTCATCAACCAATTTTTTATTATAAATTATACCAACAGTACCCCATGTATATGGAACTGAATATTCATTAGTTGGGTCATATGATAAATTTTTAAAATTATCCATAACATTTTCAAAGTTAGGAATGTTATCAAAATTTATTTTTTCCAACATATCCTCTTCAATCATTCTTGATACCATATAATCTGATGGAACTATTACATCATAATTTGCAGCACCACTTTTTAATTTTGCATACAATTCTTCATTAGTAGCATAAGTTGTATACTCAACATCAATATATGGATATTTCTTTTCAAATTCACTAATAACATCTAATGTTCCATCTTCACCATTAGAAACATATTCTCCCCAGTTGTATACTCTTAAATTAACTTTTTCTTTAGCTTGTATATTCTCTGTAAAAGGAAATACAAAAAGTGCCATTAAAAATGTTAAAACTAATGCTATTTTTTTCAACTTTTTCATTCCTTCCATATATTCAATTATTTACTATTCTCTTTTGCATCTCTTGCTTGTTTAATATTCATAGCAACTAATATAATCAATATTGCAACAAACAATATAGTTGATAATGCATTAATTTGTGGATTAACTTTTTTACGAGTCATTGAATATATTGTTACAGGCAATGTTTGTAATGTAGAACCATTTGTAAAATAAGTAATAATAAAATCATCTAATGAAAATGTAAAAGCCATTAAAAATCCTGTCATTATTCCTGGTAAGATTTCAGGAACTATAACTTTAAAGAATGATTGTATAGGATTACATCCTAAATCTAAAGCAGCTTCATACAAATTATTATCCATTTGTCTTAGTTTTGGCAATACATTTAAAACTACATAAGGCACACAGAAAGTTATATGTGCTACTAAAACAGACCAAAATCCTAATTCTAGTATAGTTTCACCTTTACCAAAAACTTTATTGACAACACTACATATAAAAACAAATAGTAACATCATTGAGATACCAGTTACTATTTCTGGATTTATAACTGGCATATAAGTAATGTTCATGTATAAACTTCTTGAACGCTTTTTCATAGAATGCATACCAATTGCTGCTATTGTTCCCAATATTGTAGCAAAAATTGCTGCCAATATCGCAATTTTTAATGTATTCCATAAAGATGTCATTATTAATTCATTTCTAAAAAGTTCTTTATACCACTTAAATGTAAAACCTGTAAAATTTGCACGGCTCTTTGATTGGTTAAATGAAAACACAATCAATACAAATATTGGTGCATATAAAAATAACATTACTAAAAAAACATATATCTTAGATATTCTTTTCATAACTGATATCACCTCTAATCTTTAATATTATTTTTAGATAACGATACCTTCTCTTTCATCATCATCTAAAGAACTGGTTATTCCCATAACCACTAACATAATAACCATTAATATTAAACTCATGGCAGAACCCATATTAGGATTATAAGTGCTTCCTATAAATTGTTGTTCAATCAAGTCACCTATCATCATATTTTGTCCGCCACCTAGCATACGAGAAATTATAAATGTAGAAACACTAGGTACAAATACCATTGTTATACCTGTTATAATCCCTGGTAAACTTAGAGGTAATAAAACTTTAATAACAACTTTAAATATATTACAGCCCAAATCTTGTGCTGCTTCAATCACAGAATTATCAATCTTAGCCATAATTGAATATAATGGCAAAACCATAAATGGCAAATAGTTATACACCATACCTAAAACAACAGCTCCTGGTGTATTTATCATTTGTACAGGACCTATATTAAATAAACCTAAAAATTTATTTATTAAACCTTCATTTTCAAGTAAAGTCATCCACGCATATGTTCTAAGCAAGAAACTCATCCACATCGGTAACATCAATAACAACATTGATGTTCTTTGATAGTTATCGCTTGCTCTTGATAAAATATATGCTAATGGAAATGATATAAAAAAACAAATTATTGTAGCAATTATCGCTAAATTAATTGACTTTATAAATATCGGTGTATATTGACTTATTTTTTCTATGTTTTCAAAAGTAAAACTTCCTCCACTTGTTGTGAAAGCAAAATACACCATTATACCCAATGGTACTATTACAAAAATAATCATCCATAATAAGTATGGAAAGGAAATAGATTTTTTAAGCATTTTCTATTCCCCCTTTACTTCAAGTGGGCTAATTTTTATACTGTCAAAATTAAATTTAATACCAATATCTGTTGCTATTTGTTCATCATTCATAGAATGTATTAATAAGTTAACAGCTTCTTGTGTTTCTTTATGAGTTGCCCATACTATCATTTCATTATAAGCACCTTTATACACCATAGATTCTAGATAAACAATCATATCAGCATGGTCTTCTGAAACAACTTGGATTTGTTTTGGATCTATTGTAAGTAAAACTTCTTGTCCTTCTTGCAATCCTAAGTTTTCTCTTGTAAATGTTATTCCTAAAAATTCTATTTCATTTTCAGATATAACTTTACCTTTAACTTTACTATCAAAATCATTAAACAATCTTTTCATTATGTGAATATCATCAGGACCGAATGATAATCCAACTTCATTTCCTACTTCTTGATGTTTAGTTGTTTGGATTAACCATTCTACTCCGTTACATAAAACAGTAACTTCATAATGAACACCTTTAAACACAACATTTTCAACAACACCTGTCAACATGCTTGTGTTTGGTGCTACTATATTAACATCTTCTGGTCTTATAACAACATCAACTGGAGCATTTTCACCAAATCCACTATCTACACAACAAAATTCTGAACCACTAAATTGTACTAGATAATCGTTTATCATAACACCATCAAAAATATTACTTTCTCCAATAAAGTCTGCTACGAACGCATTTTTAGGTTCATTATATATATCTTCTGGAGTTCCTATTTGTTGAATTTCTCCGTCTTTCATTACAACAATTGTATCTGACATTGCTAAAGCTTCTTCTTGGTCATGAGTTACATACACAAATGTTATACCCAATTGTTGTTGTATATTTTTAAGCTCTATTTGCATTTCTTTTCTAAGTTTTAAGTCTAATGCTCCTAAAGGTTCATCTAGCAACAAAATTTTAGGGTGATTAACCAAAGCTCTTGCAATTGCAACACGCTGTTGTTGTCCACCTGATAATTTTGTTATTCTACGCTTTTCAAATCCCTTTAAGTTTACTATTTCAAGCATTTTTCTAACTTTTTGGTCTATTTCTTTTTTATCCATTTTCTTAACTTTAAGACCAAAAGCTACATTATCATACACATTTAAATGTGGGAATAATGCGTATCTTTGGAAAACAGTATTAATAGGTCGTTTATATGCTGGAACATCGTTTATGCGTTTTCCCTCAAAATAAACATCACCTTGTTCTGCTGATGCGAAACCACCTATTATTCTTAAAGTAGTAGTTTTACCGCAACCAGATGGGCCTAAAAAAGTAACAAATTCTTTATCTCTAATATAAAGATTTACATTATCTAATATTTTTTCCCCATCATATGACAAAGTGATGTTTTTAAGTTCCATTAATTTATTTTCTGTGCTCATTATTGTATCCCCCTTTGCGGAATTTAGTTATCAATACACACTAATGAAAAATTTTAGTGCTATGCAAAACTTTGCACTTGTAACCCCCAATAGCTTTTGTATCACCGCCCGCAAAAGGCTGTTTCGTTGCAAAACACAGTGAACATACGCTATTGATTTTTTTAAATAGACACAAAAATAACAATTATAAATATATATTTTATTTACATAAAAGTCAAGTATTTTTAAAAAAATAAACTTTAAAATATCAATTTTTTTCTTTATTTTTACTGAAATTTACATATTATTTTTAAAAATATAACTATTATCCTTTGTTTTTCTTTTATTTTGTCTTTTTATCTCTATTTTTCAACAAACAAACAAAAAACAGTCAATAATATTTTATTGACTGTTTTTTACTCTAATTTTTAATTATTTAACTGCATCTGCAACAGCTTTTGCAACATTCTCTGCAACTTTTTTATTAAATGCATCTGGTAAAATATATTCTGGATTTAATTCTTCATCGCTAATTATACTAGCAATACCATATGCAGCTGAAACTTTCATTTCGTCTGTAATATCTGTTGCTCTACTTTCTAATGCACCTTTAAATATACCAGGAAATGCTAAAACATTGTTAATTTGGTTAGGATAGTCACTTCTACCTGTACCTACTATATAAGCACCTGCTGCTTTAGCTTCATCTGGTAATATTTCTGGAACTGGATTTGCCATAGCAAAGATAATAGGTTTATCATTCATAACTTTTATCATATCACCAGTTAATAAATTTGGTCTTGATACACCAATAAACACATCAGCTCCAACTAAAGCATCTTTTAATAAACCTTTTCTGTTTTCTTTATTTGTTACTTCTGCCATAGCTGATTGTGCTTCATTCATGTACTCAGCACCTCTATATAAAATACCATCTTTATCACACATAATGATATTTCCAACACCTAATAATTGCATAAATTTAGCAATAGCTATACCAGCTGCACCTGCTCCATTTATAACTAATTCTAGCTCTGATAAATCTTTTTTAATTAATTTAGCACTATTAATTAAAGCAGCACCAACAACAATTGCAGTACCATGTTGGTCATCATGGAATACTGGAATATTTAATTTTTCTTTTAATTGTTTTTCAATTTCAAAACATCTTGGTGCAGAAATATCTTCTAAGTTTATACCACCAAAGCTTAGTCCAATTAGTTCAATTGTTCTAACTATTTCATCAACATCTTTTGAATTAACACATAAAGGAATAGCATCAACATCTGCAAATTCTTTAAATAAACTACATTTACCTTCCATAACAGGCATAGCAGCTTGAGGTCCTATATCACCTAAACCTAATACAGCTGTACCATCTGTGATAACTGCAACTAAATTACCTTTTCTTGTATATTTATATGCTAAAGAAGGGTCTTTTTCTATTTCTAAGCAAGGAGCAGCAACACCTGGTGTATAAGCTACTGACAACTCATCTCTGTTTGTAACCTTAGCTCTAGAAATTACTTCTATTTTTCCTCCCCATTCTTCATGTTTTAGTAATGCTTTTTGATTTATATCCATAAATCTTCCTCCATATATTATTTATATATTTCCATCAATTCTTTTTTCTTCATAAGTAATTGTTCTAACATTTCACCATTAGAATACCTATTTCCAAGAGGTGTTGGCTTACTAGTGTAATAACCATGAAAATCTGAACCACCTGTTATAATTAAATTATTTTCTTTAGCTATGTCTAACAAAAGAGGTTCTTGTTCTTTTTTGCATCTGCTATGATAAACTTCTACACCATCAATTAATTTTTTTGTTGCCAATTCTTGTAATAGTTCTATACTATCATAATCATATGGGTGAGCCAAAACAACTACACCTTGTGATTGATGAACCAAATCTATTACATCATAAACATCAGGATAAGTCAAGGGAATATATGCAACTCCTGTTTTTGAATTAAATAATTCAGCATATAAACTTCCATATATCTTTGTTGTATAACCTTGTTTCATCAATGTGTGTATTATGTGTTGTTTGTATATAGGTAAACCATCTGGTCTATTTTTTTTCACATCTTCAAGTGTTATAGGAAAATATTTACCTATAATATCAATCATTTGTTTAGATATTTCTTTTCTTTGTTGCATTATATTTAAACAATGACTTTCTAATCTATCTGGTTTTTCTGGCATATAACATAAAATATGAACTTTTCTGTTTCTTTTATAATCCCAACTAGATAACTCTATTCCTGGAATTAATTTTATGTCGTATCTTTGAGCCAATATTTTTGCTCTATTCAACGAACTTATTGTATCGTGGTCAGTAATTGATAAAAAATTAAGTCCTATTTTTTGTGCTAACTGCATCACATCTTCTATACCTTCAGAACCATCTGACATTCTTGTATGACAATGCAAATCACCTATCATAATCATACCCCCTCAAATCTCTACATAAAATGACAAAAAGACAGACTAATAGCCTGTCTTTTTAGGTTATAAAGAGTTAGCAAAAGCTTTACCAAATTCTTCAGCTTTATCTAAATCTTCTGAACTTGGTACAAAAGTAACTCTAAAATCTTCATCGTATATTTTTGTTTTTAATGATGTTAATCTAGCTTTGATATTTGCTACAGCTTCACCACTCCAACCATAAGAACCAAATAATGCTACAGGTCTTTTTGCTATATTTATAGCATCTGTATGAGCCAATAACATATATACTGGTGGAACTGCATCTCTGTTTAATGTAGGTGAACCTATTAAGAATGCATCACAATCGTTTAATAATGCACCTAACTCATTCATATCATTTTTAATTATGTCATAAGTATCTACTTTTGCTTGAGGCAACACTTCTTTGATACCTTTTGCTATTCTCTCAGCGATCATAGCTGTGTTTCCATAAGCTGAGCAGTAAAAAATAGGAATTATTTTTTCTTCTCTAACTTGTGGTGTGCTCCAGTCAATATACTTCTTAATACATTCATCAATTAATCCATCTTTTGTCAAAACTGGACCATGACTTGGACATACAAACTCTAAATCCAAATCTTTTATTTTCTCATAACCTTTTAACACATATGGTTTAAATGGTCCAAATATAGCTGAATAATAACCTAAAAATGCTTTATCATAATCTTCTTTATAAGCAATTGCTGTATCTAATACTTCTGGCTCACAATAATGGCTTCCTAAGTAATCACAACTAAATAATACTTTATCTTCTACAGCATAAGTAAACATTGAGTCTGGCCAATGTAAAAATGGTGCGTTAATAAATTTTAATGTTTTACCACCCAAATCAAGCTCTTCACCATCTTTTACAACTTTAACATTTAAGTCTTTTTTATTTGTAATATTTTTCAAATACAAAGAACCTGCTTGAGAAGAAATGATAGTAATATCTGGCATTAAATCCAATAGTTTTTCAATAGCACCAGAATGGTCTGGTTCATTGTGGTTCATGATAAGATAATCTATTTTTTCAATATGTGCAATACCTTTTATATTTGATAAAAATGATTCTAAATAATCTTTATGAACTGCTTCGATTAAAGCTGTTTTTTCTTGTCCTTTAACTAAATATGAGTTATAACTTGTACCAAAATCTGTTGTCATAACTATATCAAATACTCTTAAATTAGGATTTAATACCCCAACAGAATAAATATCTTTAACAAGTTCTTTATAAAACATTATAATTACCTCCAAAAATATCTCATAACTAATTACAATACATCTTACAATTAACTTATTATATTATACACTTTTTGTTAATATTTTACTAGTATTAATATGTAACTTTATTTTTAATAAAGGACACCTTTTTTGTGCATTATATGCATTTGAATATAATTATATTTTTTGATATAATTTATAAAAAACACCTAAGGAGATTTTATTTATGAATATCGAAAACTATAAATCTTATCTATTTAAAACAATACATGAAATATTTTCTATAGATAGTCCAAGTGGTTATTATAAAAACATTATGCCTAAAATAAAAGAATATGCAGACAATTTAGGTTTTAAATTTGAAACAATTCAAAAAGGTTGTGGAATTATAACAGTAGATGGCAAAAATAATGACAAAACTGTTATGTTATCTGCTCATGTTGATACTTTAGGTTTAATGGTTAGATCTATATCAAGTGATGGTACTTTAAAATTCACAAAAGTTGGTGGTCCAATCATGCCTACACTTGACGGTGAATACTGTAAAATAATTACTCGTGATGAAAAAACATATACAGGTACTATTATTTCTGATAGTCCTGCAGTTCATGTTCACCCAAATGCAACAACTGAAACTCGTGATGAAGATCACATGCACATAAGAATTGATGAAATTGTAAAAAATAAAGAAGATGTTTTGGCTTTAGGTATTAACACTGGTGATTATATTGCAATTGACCCTAAAACAACTATTACTCCTAGCGAATTCTTAAAATCAAGATTTATTGACGATAAAGCTAGTGTTTGCTGTTTATTAACCTTATTAAAAATTATGAAAGACAATAACATTACTCCAAAATATAAAACAAAAATCTTCTTTTCAGTTTATGAAGAAGTAGGTCATGGCGCTTCTTATGTTCCTGAAGATGTTAGCGAAATTTTAGCAGTTGATATGGGATGTATTGGTCTTGATTTAAATTGTACTGAATATGATGTGTCTATTTGTGCAAAAGACTCTAATGGTCCTTATGACTATGATTTAACTACTAAATTAATAAATTTAGCAAAAGAAAACAATTTAGATTATGTAGTTGATATATATCCTAGATATGGCTCTGATGTTGGTGCTTGTCTAAGTGGCGGCAATAATGTTAAAGGTGCTTTAATAGGTCCTGGAGTTCATGCTTCACATGGTATGGAGAGAACACACTACAAAGCATTAGAAAACACAATCAAACTTTTAATTGCATATTTACAATAATTTTGACATTATAATTCATTTATAATATAATAATATTTAATACTTATATAAAAAAGGGGGATTTTTTATGAGTTTTAAATTTAATCAAGTACTTCCAACTCCAGAAGAAATTATTAAACAATTTCCTGTTGATGAAGTAACTTCAAAGATTAAAGAAGAAAATGATAATAAAATCAAAGAGGTATTAGAGGGTAAATCTGACAAATTTTTAGTTATTGTAGGTCCATGTTCTGCTGATAACGAAGTAGCAGTTTGTGATTATATTGGTAGACTTAAAGTCGTAGCTGATAAAATCAAAGATAAAGTTATCGTTATCCCAAGAATATATACAAACAAACCTCGTACAACAGGAGAAGGTTATAAAGGTATCGTTCATCAACCAGACCCTGAAAAAGAACCAGACTTATTAAATGGTCTTATTGCTATGAGAAAACTACATATACATGCTTTAAAACAATTTAATTTACCAATAGCTGATGAAATGTTATATCCAGAAAATTACAGTTATCTTGCTGATGTATTATCTTATGTTGCAATTGGTGCTCGTTCTGTTGAAAATCAACAACATAGATTAGTAGCAAGTGGTGTTGAAGTTCCTACTGGTATGAAAAACCCAACTAGTGGAGATTTTTCTGTAATGTTAAACTCTGTTATAGCAGCTCAATCAGGTCATAACTTCATATATAGAGGATACGATGTATCAACAAGTGGTAACCCTCATGCTCATGTTATTTTAAGGGGAGCTGTTAACAAACATGGACAAGCTATCCCTAACTACCACTATGAAGATTTATTAAGACTTTTAGAAATGTACTCTAAATTAAACTTAAAAAATCAAGCTGCTATTATCGACTGTAACCATTCAAACTCAAATAAACAATATATGGAACAAATTCGTATTACAAAAGAAATTTTAAATAGCAGAAAACATTCTTCAGATATTCATAACCTAGTTAAAGGTTTAATGATAGAAAGTTATATTGAAGGTGGATGTCAAAAAATTGGTGCCGAAAACCATATATATGGAAAATCTATTACAGACCCATGCTTAGGTTTTGATGATACTGAAAAATTATTATATGAAATTGCTGAAAAATGCTAATAAAAAAGAACACGCAAAATTGCGTGTTCTTTTTACTTTAACAAGTTATACATCATAGGTATTATAAACGGAACTACTGCTGAACATAACATACCATTTATAACAGAAATTATTACAATGTCTTCCCTTGTATATTTCATTATCATAGGAAGCGTTGTATCTTCACTTGTTGCTCCAGCTGGTGCTATAACAGTATATTCATTTGTTATTTTAGCAATTATAGGTATTATCATAAAAGAAATTATTTCTCTGAATAAATTACTCAAAAATGCTATTGTCCCCGCTTGAGCTCCTGCTAAATCAGAAACCAAAATACCAGATAAACTATACCAACCTAATCCACAAGAAATGGAAACTGTATCCGCAAATGTCATATTTAAAATAAATGCAGATACAAATCCACCAATTATAGACCCTACAATTATCCCAAAAGGTATAAATAATACTGTCAAATTATACTCTCTCATCTTTTTCAAAATGAGTTTATTTCCTCCAACAGCTATACCTACTGATAACATTAAAATATATAATGTTATATTTGATATACTATCAAACATAATCACAATATTATCTGTAAATAAAAATAATCCACATAAAACTCCTACTATTAAAGCTAATATTGCTATTATTACCATCATTCTTCAATCTCTCCCTCATGTTTTTTAACATCAGTTTTCTTTAAGTATTTTTCTGTAAGAATATATACAAAAATAACTGAAAACAAGATTGGAACTATTGCAAGAATTAAACTTGATAATCCTATTTCTGATATTTCTTTTAAAAAATTATCTCTACTACCTAATTTTACCCCCATAGAAAAAATTAGTATTGCTACACACACTACTTGTAAATGTTGATTTTTCTTATGCCATTTTTCTGGAAATATTTTTAAACCAATTATTATACCTATAACCATAATAATTATTACTGTCATATGTTTTTACCCTCCATAAAAAATAGGACTAAATATTTAGTCCTATCTTTATTTTTTTATTCACTTTCTCCTTCAGAGCTTTCGCTTGTTGATGGATCTTTTCCCTTAGAACGATAAATCTTAACTTGAACACTACCAGATCTATCAACACTTGTTCCTGGTTTTGGATATGTATCTATAACATAACCATTTTCAACTGTATCACTATATTCATCTTCGATAACACTATCAATTTTATAATAATCTTTTAAATATTGTTGATATTCTTGAGCTGATTTTCCATCTGGATAAGGTATTGTTAAATATCTAGGGCCTTTACTTACAGAAAGAATTATTATTTGGTCTGGTGTTACCATTGTTCCTGCTGGAACACTTTGTGCACATATTTGTCCTTCAGCATATTTATCGTCAAATACATAACTTGGTTCACCAAAACTAAATTTGCTTGTGTACCTAGATATATCATCATATCTCATTCCAACGAAATTTTCTAATGGAGTACCATTATTTTGTTGTGTAGAGCTTTCTTCACTGCTCTCTTCACTACTTTCCTTACTACTACTTTCTTCACTACTTTCTGATGATGAACTGCTACTTGAGATACTGCTTGAACTTGTATTTTTATCTTTATCAGTATCTTTATCTTTACCACCTAAGAAAGGGAACCCCACTAATAATTGATATAATACAACAGCTAAAATAACTATTACTGGTATACATGATAATAAAACTTTCATCATTAAAGATTTTGATTTTTTATCTTTTGACTTATTATCAATTTTTTCTTCATAAACTTCTTCTGTTTCATCAAATAAGCTGTTTATGAAGCCTTTTTTCTTATTATCAACATATTGTGTTTGTTCATTGTCTATATCTTCATATGGGTCAAATAATGGACTTTTTGGTGTAATGATAACATTTGTTTTATCCATATCATCAGAATACATAGCCATCATTAACTGTTCTAAATCTCTTACTCTTTGTCTAGGGTCATATCTCAATCCTGCCATTATTGATTTAGAAACATTTTCAGGTATCATTTCATTTAATTTACATGGGTCTATCAAATTATCATTTACAGCTCTACTAGATGCTATAGGAGGTCTAGTCCCTGTTAAAACTCTATAAAGAACTGCACTAACTCCATAAACATCAGTCCATTCACCATTAGGCAAAACTTTATATTGCTCAGGTGCTCCATAACCATCTTCAATAGTAGAAGTTATTTCTGTATCTGATACTCTTGCTGAACAAGTTTTAAATTCTATTAATTTTAAGTTTTCATATTCATCTACTAGTATGGTGTTTATAGATATCCCTCTATGTATATAACCTGCTTTATTAATTTTTAACAAGTCTTCCATAAAAGGTTTAAACATATCTTTAATTTGATACCAATCTAGTTCCCCAGCATTTTCTTTCAAATAATCATTTAAAGTAATACATCTAAAATAATCACTTGTAGCATATACTGTTCCATTTTGTTCAAAAATTTCTCTTGTATCTGCAATTAAAGACATACCATTAAATTTAGCTAAATTTTTATGTAAATCCACAAATTCAGATTTCAAAGCTTTAAATGTTGCAACTTTTCCTGGATTAATTACAATTTCTTTTTCTTGTCTTGTTGATATAGAATTTGGAAAATATTCTCTTATTATAACTGCATTCTTTAAATCTGCATCAAACCCTATATATGTAATTCCTTCACCATCTATTTCTAATGCTTTACCTACAACATATCTATTATTTAATATACTTTTAGGAGCTAAAACATCATCTCTAACAGGATCTTCTAAAGAAAAGGAACACAGAGGACATCTTGAAGTTTCATCTGTAACTTCGTTTAAACATCCTAAGCATATTCTCATTCCCATATAATCTATCCCCCAATCAACGCTAACTAATTTTATTATAATTATTAATAATTTGCATAATATCTCATTAAATAATATCATACCAATATACAGTTATTTTGTCAATTAATGTTGTATATTTATTATTGAATAATATTTAGTAATATTTGATAAAT
The DNA here is from genome assembly GCA_017887325.1 of Oscillospiraceae bacterium. Classification (GTDB taxonomy): domain Bacteria; phylum Bacillota; class Clostridia; order Oscillospirales; family Ruminococcaceae; genus Massiliimalia. Next base: position 63,839 of record JAGHIE010000014.1, read on the forward strand.
TTATATTAATTTTTATATAAATATTACAAATAAAAATAGGAGTTCTATGAACTCCTATTTTTATGTTTATTTACAAGTTGCATTATGTTTATCTACTATTTCGCCAACATATTTAACACGGTCAATATTACCAGTTGATGACATTTCATCAGATATACCTAAAATTAATTTACCTGCAAACATATCTATAAGTTTTTGTGTTTGTTCTTTTAATGCTTCTAAAGGATACATTTCATCAAATAAAACAGCTGCTATACCATCTATCAAATAAACATCGTCACCCAAAGCTTGTTTCATTTCTTCTAATGTAACATCACCTTGAGGTTTTGGTGTTATAGCTTCTATTCCGTCTAATCCTGTTTCTTTTGCATATTTTAATATAGCTTTTGTATCTCCGTCCCAATGTGCAAAAGTAAATTTACCTTGTTTATGCATTATATCGTTTCTTCTTTGATATTCAGGTAACACATATTCTTCAAATAAATATGGAGGTAATGTAGCACAGTGTACATTGTCACCATAGTTTATCCATTCAAATTTACTCTTTTCTAACATTTTCATGAATCTATCATGATTTTGAGCTTTTATTTTAAAATATTCTTCACATACATCAGGCATATCCATTAATGCAAAAATACCACCTTCTACACCCATTGTATCATTAAACAATGACTGTACATTTATTCTTGGGAAATAAATAGAACCTAGTCCATTATTTCCCCAAATGCTAAATACTCTATTGTATTCTTCTTCATCAAATTCATAATCTTGGTGAGCTTCTATGTACATTTGTACTTCCATATCTTTTTGGTCTTCTACCCACCATTTTTCAAAGAATTCACCAAAGTTTGATGTGTTTTTCTTTAAGATACAATCAATTGTACCTTCTGGTGTTTCTATGAAGTGTTGTGTTCTTAATTCATCTAATTTTTTTGAATATCTTTTAATAGATGAATCTTCTATTAATTTTATACAACTATTATAATCATAAATTCTATTAGAACAATCAAGAGCATCATACAATTGTCTAATATCCATACCTGTGTATGGAGCAGGTAATGGTTCGTTACGATATCTGCGGTCATCGTACCAGCAAATAATTCTAGGTTGCCACAAAACTTTTCCGTTTGCTTCACCACGAATAATTTGGCGATTTAAGGTTAAAAAGTCTCTGTTATTCATCTTATCAATTCCTCAACCATTTATATATTTATCTAATAGATTCCCATGTTTTATATATTTGATATATATTGTCAGGATTTGCACCAGGACCAAATTCACACTGAGCAATACAACCACCATCAGCCCATAAATTATCATATACACTCTTAACAGCTTGATCTATTTGCTCAAGTGTTCCGTTTGGAATTAAGTGTTGACGGTCAATTTCTCCCCAGAATGTAATTTTACCTTTAAATTGTTTTAATTTTTCTACACCCATACAGAAAATTTGACAGTTTAATGCATCAAGTCCTAAATCAATTAATCTTGGAATTATATCTAAAGTATATCCATCTGAGTGCATAAACATTTTCTTTCCATGCTTATGTGCTATATCAATATAATCTTTATACATTGGTCTAAAATATTTATCCCATAACTCTGGATTTATTAATAGTGCATTTTGAGAACCCCAGTCATCCATCATGTTTAAAGCATCAACATCTGTTTGAGCCCATTTTGTAAGTAGTCTGCAATAAAAATCATGCATTTTTTCCATAAACTCTAACATTTTCTTTGGTGGGTCCATTAAATCCATATATAAATCTACTGTTCCTCTAATAAATTGAAGTTGTTCAAAAGGTCTTGGACAACAACCTGCTATCATAAATTTATCTGATGCTTTGCAAGCCTCATTAACTTTATCTATATCAAAAGTTAATAATTCTTCTGGAATATGAACATTTCCTACATCAGACCAATCTTCTTCTTTTACGATAGGTTCTTTTACTTCTCCAATGATACCTCTATGAATATTAGTAAAAATACAACCCCATTCATCTACATATGTTCCAACTTCATATGCATCACCTTGTGTTTTAGGTAATTTTTCATATGTAGTTTGTGGTCCACCAAAATCCCAAACAAAATCATCTTGGATTTTCTTAAACATTTCAGGATATGTAAATTCAGCCCAAGGCAAAGTCCATATTTGACGAGGAACTCTGCCGTCTGTATTTTTAAAATTTAATGTATCTAATACTAATTGTCTAGATGTGCGTTCCATAGTATTTCTTCCTTTTTATTATTTTTTGTATGGAGTATAAGTTTTTGCAATTTCTACCATCAACTCTGCCTTTTTAAAGTCTGAACCTGATGGATACTCACAACCTGTAGCCAACATATATCCAGTACCATCTTTAGCAAATATGTCAATTTGGCGTTTGCATTCTTCTACCCATGCTTCATCGGTACTAGTAACAACCATTGGAGGAGGTACACAACCTATTAAACCAAGTTTGTTGCCATATTTTTCTTTACAATCAGCAAAATCAGTACATTCTGCTGGTGGGTGTAAAAATGAAAATGCACATGGTTTTGTAGCTTCAATTTGGGCATCAAAATAAGGTTTTTCGCCACAGTTATGAATCATAACAAGCACACCTCGTTCATGACAAACATCAGCCAAAACTTTTATTGCTTCACTTTCCATTTCAATCCACATATCTTGTGACATAATTGTACCGGAGGCGAATAATGTATCAAACATGATACCTTGAATTCCTGTATCAATAAGTGCATTTACATAATCTTTTAAAGTTTTTGTAACTTCACCTACTGCTTCTTTTACTGCATCAGGGTCATCATATAAATCCATGTACATATCTTCTTGATTTCTTAACATGGATAAAGTTCCCAATGGTCCAAAAACAAATGCTGTTACTGGAAATTCTCCATTTGCTTTCTCAACTAATTGACGGCATACATCTATATGCATCATCATTCGTTTTGATTGTTTATAATCTACTTTTTTTATTTTTGCATAATCTTCTATATCTTGAATTATACATTGAGAATAGTCAGGATGAGGTGCATCATTTTCATGGAAAATCAATTTTTGACCCCAAGCATCACATTCAACTGACAAATCAATTAATGTAACAACTCCATCTAAATTAAATTGTTTAACTGCTTTATAAAGTGCATCTGCACATACATCTGCATTAGTTGCCCATTCTTCATAAGTTGCATTAACTAATTTTCTAGTCACTCCAGATAAAATAGGATATACCGGTATTCTATCTACTTCTTGATGGTTAAGCATTGCAGTAATTCTCTCCATAGAATTCATAAAAAATTCTCCTCTTTGCTAAAGTTATTTATAAATAGCTTCTTCTCTCCAAATTTTTTGCATTAATTCGTATCTTTCTAAAGGTAAACCTGTATAAGCACAGTTTGAAGTAGAGAAAATAAAACCATATCCTTCTGACATACCTTCTTTAATACAACGGCGAATATCAGCAATAGCTTCTTCTTCTGTACCTGTTTGTAATAATCCACAATTCACATTACCAATAGTACAAACTCTATCCCCATATTTTTTTCTAACATCAAGTAAATTCATATGTCCTTGAGGGTCTATAGAGTGAATTGCATCAGGTCCACAATCAACTATTTGATCTAAAATAGGGTTTATATTTCCATCTGTATGTTTTATTGTATAAAAACCTAATTCTCTGTATGTATCAATACATTCCTTTAAATGAGGGGCTACTAACTCAGCAAAAATTTCTGGTGAGAAAAATGGATTTACATTAAAAGCATAGTCAGAACATAATGCAAAACCATCTAACAAACCTGTTTTTGAAAGTGCAACAGCCTTTTTAGATGCATCTTCTTGCCATCTTTTTTGTTGGTCATGGATACTATCAGGGTCTTCATACATTTTTATGGAGAATTCCATCATATCATCACCAGTAGGAATACCTACAGTAGTATCACCATGCATCATTAGAAAATACTCATCACCTGTTTTTTCTCTAATTGTTTGTAATAACCATTTTGTGCTTTCTAAATCCCATGGATTTGGATGAACAAAAATAGCATCATGATCATATTTTTTTGCTGTCATGATATAAATATCTGCCATATCTTCTATATGAAGCTTTTGTTCCGCATAAGACATTTGGTTCCATTGTGAATAAAAGCGATGTGAAGGATGAACCTTTCCAAAAGCTTCCATTGTTAGAAAGAAAACTAGTTCGAATTGTGGAACATGACCGATAATTTTTTCACGACGAAGCGCTTTCTCAAATCTTATTTTATGTGTATCAGCCATTTTTATAATTTTCCTTTCTAAAAATTATAAGCAAAAAGATAAAGCAACATCTGCTGCAGTAGCTGCGTCTGGTGTGTAAGAATCAGCGTTTACACTATCACAGAAATCTTGTGTTACAGGTGCTCCACCTATCATAACTTTAGCTCTGATACCTTCAGCTTTTACTAAATCAACAACATTTTTAATTTCTCCCATTGTTGTTGTTAATAATGTTGAACAAGCAATAATATCAGCATCATTTTCTTTTGCTGCAGTTACATATTGTTCTGCTGAAACATCAACGCCTAAATCAATAACATTTAAACCTTTACCTTCCATCATCATTTTAACGATGTTTTTACCGATATCATGTAAGTCACCTTTTACTGTACCAATAACTACTGTACCTTTACTTTCAACACCTTCTTGAACTAAGTATGGTTTTAACATAGTTGTACCAGCGTTCATAGCTCTTGCTGCGATTAAAACTTCAGGAACGAAAACTTCATTCTTTTTGAATTTTTCGCCAACTACTGACATACCACTTAATAAACCTTCTTCTAAGATAGTTTTTGGTGCAATGCCTTCATCTAAAGCTTTTTGAATTAATTCCTTTACATTTTTTACTCTTCCTTTTTGAAGAAATTCGCTCATTTCTACTAATGTTGTGCTCATAATACATATTCCTTTCTGTAAATAAAACTTTAAAATTATATTTATTTAACACAGCTATTAGCTGTTGTTATTCATATTAAAAACTCATTTGTTCAATATATTGCTCCATAAAAAATGGACTTTCTGATAATTCAATTATTTTAGCTGTTTTCGCAATTTCTCGTCCTAAAGCACAATGCTCTTTATCAATCATTCTTGATGCTCCAGCTCCAGCTCCATTTCCTAAAACAACAACCTTATCTACAAATGACATTGGGATTAATCCCATTTTCCCTGCAGATTTTGGATCTATATAACTTCCAAACCCTCCACATATATAAAATACATCAACATCTGTTTCAGATATTTTAAAATAATCAAGCATTGTAAATATACCTGCACAAATTGATGCTTTTGCTAATTGAATTTGTCTTATATCTCTTTGTGTTAATGTAATTCCACTATCACCTATGTAAATAAATAATCCGTCATCATCTTCTCCTATTAATGAAGAATATTCTTCACATTCTTCATCAATAGCACCTGTTTCATCTACTAGATTTAATTCTAATAAAAGAGCTGTTAAACGAATTAATCCACTACCACATATTCCAGTTGGTTTTACATCTCCTATAACATGATAACCTATGCTATTAGTATCTTTATCTAAATACACATTATCTATTGCACCAATACCTGCTGACATTCCTTGACTTATACAAGCTCCTTCTAACGCAGGACCTGCTGCAGTAGAACATGTAACTAATGTTCCTTTATGATATAAAGCCATTTCTCCATTTGTCCCAATATCTGCCAAAATAGAAGTCTCGTCTTTTTTTATCATTTCAGAAACTTCTATTGAACATACAACATCTGCACCTATATAAGCTGATATACATGGTGGCAAATAAAGTGTTGCATTACTAAATATCGGAAAAATTTTATCTGCTTCTATTTCTTCATCAAACAATGAAACTGTTTTAAAAGGAGATACTGCTAAAGATGCTGGGTCATAACCTCTTAAAAAATGAAGCATTGTTGTATTTCCTGTAATAACTATTCTTTCTACTTCAGAAACATCTGCTACATCACAAAGCACCTTTTCAAACATCTCTGTCAATTGGCTAACTATTGTTTGTTGTAAAATTTGTGGTTTATTAACTCCTATTCTTGTAATAACATCTGCTCCAAATTTACTTTGTTTATTATGTTCCCCTATCGATTTTATTTGTTTACCATCTTTATACAAATAAACTGCTACTGTTGTTGTACCAATATCTGCTGATAATGCTAAACCATAAAAATTCATTTCATGTTTTTTTCCATCAAGCATTACTGTACCAGAATTATTTTCATTGTTCAAAATCTCAATAGTACAATCTCCTAATGCCTGTGCCACACAAGCTAATCTTATGCCGTTTTGTATCTCTTGATTGGACAAATATTTTCTTTCTGTTTCAGATAAAGGAGAAATATTTCCTTTAGCATAAACTTTACATTTTCCACAAGTGTGATTACCACCACAAGGCATAGGAACAAAAAAACTTTTTGTAAATTCAGATAACTGTGTTGGTTTTTCGAAATCTAACAATTTTGTTTGTGTTTTATCTTTTACTGTAACAATTGACACCCAAACACCTCCGATAAACTACATTTAAAGAAGTATACATGATATGTATGTTACTGTTGCTTCACCATTATAGTATTTAATTCCACACTTATTACAAACATCACTCACTAACAAACCATAAGCTTCCATTGGAACTACCAAGCTTTCTGGAAATCTACAAGGTTCGTCAGGACAAGTGCAAGTTTCACATCTGCTACAACCACCTGCACCAAGTGCTAATAAATTAGGATATTCTTCTCTAAGTAATTCCACAGCTTCTAAAAATAATTTTTTATGTTTTTTTGAAGCTTCTTCCATTCCTTCTAAATCAAAAGAGTCTTCTAATTGTGTAACAGTATTCATAACAATACCTTGTTTATGAGAATTTATTCTTTGAGTACATTCTTCTAATGTTCCACAATAAGGAGGACAACTCCATTTTCTACCATAAGCTCCACATCTATCAGCAGAACACATATCTCTTACTTCCACCATTGGAACAAGTTTCTCTGCTTCTATCATTGATGCGTCGTTAAACCCTAATTCTTTTATCTTATTAATAATTTCTACATAGTCCATATTCATTTCATTCCTTTATTTTAGCCTTTTCTATTTATAGTCGCCTCTCCATTGTCTTACAGTGTTTACCATTGCAAGATAGCCTTCTGTTGGTACATAATCAGGTATTGAGTTACCAGAACCAAAAGCAATACCGCCATGTCCTTTTACTTTATTTAAACAATCTAAAACATATTCTCTAATTTCTTCTTCGGATTTTCTGCAAAGTATATCTGTATCTACTCCACCAAAGTTTCCTATTTTATCACCATATTTATCTACCCACACAGAAAAATGTGCAATAGAATCTTCGTTTGAATGTTTTGCATTAATATTAGCTTGTGATATAATAGAGTCGAATACTTTAAATAAGTTTCCACAAGAGTGTAATAAAAATGGTTTATTATGTTTGTGAACCATATCCGTAATTCTACGATACTGAGGAAGTATATGTTCACATATATCATCAGTTGATAACAAAGTCATTGTATTAAAACCTAAATCATCACCAAATCTACAAATACAATATACATCAGAATATTCTTCTAAAAATCTTTTCCAAATTTTTGCATGAACATCGCCCATTTTTTTGAAAAGGTCTGCATAAAGTTTTTCATCATCACTTTTTAAAAAACAAAGGTCCATATATCCTACTAGGTCTTGAACTGTTTCAAAAAGTCCATTACCTACTCCACCAACTGCTTTCATACCAGCAGGACAAGTTTCTGCAAAGTTTTTCAAATATGGTGCATATTCTTTAAAGAATAATTCTGGTAATTCATCGAATGGATATTTTTCAAAATCTTCTCTAGTTTTAATACAACCTTCTTTATGTGAACCCAATGCACCACCGTTAATTAGTATTCCACAAATACAAAATTCTAATGAAGCTGTATCATACCCCATTTGTTTGAAGAAATTCCAATATTGACGAAATCCTTCTTTACTTTCTGCCATATCTTTTGAAAACATTAAATCATATGGAGAAGTTCCTGTAATTTCTTTCATAACTTTTGGCCCAATGATATGCTCATATAATGGAATACGATCAACCCATTCGTTGTTTGCTACTTTTACAATATTTCTATAATCTGGAGTAAAATTTTTGCACTTTATAATTTCCATTGTGATGCACCTTCTTCACAAATATATTTTTTTAAATTTTATTTGTTTATTTTTTTAGTTTTGCTCGAGCCCACAATATTAATTATATATAATTTGCTTAAAAATTCTATGCACATATATTTTCATTTTTTGGACTATTATTTTTTGAAAGAAGGTTTTTTATGTCAGAATTAATATATTTTGAAAATTCAACATATACAAATCAGCTACCTAATTACCCTTTAGAATGTTTTCACTCCATAAATCCTATACAAGACTCCAAATCATTACTTCACTGGCATTTTTACTGTGAAATGATGTTTGTATATAAAGGAAAAGAACAAGTAAACATAGGTGGAAAAAATTTAACTATAAACTCAGGAGATATTATTTATATACATCCTCATCTAGTTCATGAAATTATTAATGTGGCAGAACTTTCAGAAATTACTATTTTAAAATTTGATACTTCTTTACTTTTTTCTCAATCTCAATATGAAGTGGAAAAACAATATTGGATGCCCTTTTTACCAGAAAGTGGTTTTCAATGTTTAACTTTTGAAAATATGGTTGATGAAGTAAAACCTCTACTAGATAAATTAATAGAAGAAGAACAATCTCGATTTGTGGGGTATGAAATAAGAATGAGAAATTTAGTATGCAATATACTTACTATTTTAAATGACTCACTTACAAGATTTGGTTCACAAAATTCTAACAATATAATTTCAGAAAAAGAACAAAAACAATTCAACCAAATGCTACAATATATAGCAACACATTTTTACGAAGAAGATTTAATCCAAACTGCTTTGAAAATATGCAATTTAAGTTATAGTAATTTTGCAGTAAAATTTAAAAAAATGTATGGAAAAACTTTTTCTGAACATATAAATAGTGTAAGAGTTTATTATGCTCAACAAATGTTATCTGGTACGGATAATTCTATGTCTAGCATATCAGAAGCTTGTGGGTATCACGACCCATGTTATTTTAGTAGAATATTTAGAAAATTAACAGGAATTACACCATTAACATATAGACAAATGTATTCAAATAAATAATATTACTTACTTAAAACATAAAAAAACAAGTAATATCCTACAATTTTATATTAAAAATATGTATATTTGTTGTTGTCAATTGACATTATTTTTTGCAAAAATTATAATGATGTTGTAAAGAAAAATTTTTCAAAAGGAGAAATTATTATGGCAGTTTTATTAACAGGTGGAGCTGGTTTCATCGGTTCCCATACTTGCGTTGAACTTCTAAACGCTAATGAAGAAGTAGTTATTTTAGATAATTTTTCAAATAGTAAACCTGATGTTCTTGATAAAATAAGAACAATCACTGGTAAAAACTTTAGATTTTATGAAGTAGATTTACTTGATAGAGATGGCGTTGAAAAAGTTTTTGCAGAAAACGATATTGAAGCTGTTATCCATTTTGCAGGATTAAAAGCTGTTGGAGAAAGCGTTCAAAAACCTTTAGAATATTATCATAACAACATCACAGGTACATTAATCTTATGTGATGTTATGAGAAAACATAATTGTAAAAATATAGTTTTCAGTTCTTCTGCAACTGTATATGGTTCACCTAAATCAGTTCCAATTAAAGAAGATTTCCCTCTATCAACTACAAATCCATATGGTAGTACAAAATTAATGTTAGAACAAATTTTATCAGATGTATTTGTTTCTGATAATGACTGGTGTGTTACTTTATTAAGATACTTTAACCCTATCGGTGCTCATAAGAGTGGTCTTTTAGGTGAAAATCCTAATGGTATCCCTAATAACTTAATGCCTTACATTTGTCAAGTTGCTGATGGTAGATTAGAAAAACTAAATGTATTCGGTAATGACTACCCAACACATGACGGTACAGGCGTTAGAGACTATATCCATGTTGTAGATTTAGCTAATGGTCACTTAAAAGCATTAATTCACTCAAGAAAAGAAAAAGGTGTACATATCTTTAATCTAGGTACTGGTGTAGGTTATTCTGTATTAGATATTGTTAAAGCTTTTGAAAAAGCAAATAATGTTAAAGTTCCTTACGTAATTGCTCCTAGAAGAGCTGGTGACATTGCAGAATGTTATGCTGACGCTACTAAAGCTTTAGAAGTTTTAGGTTGGAAAACTCAATATGACATTGAACAAATGTGTAAAGACTCTTGGAACTTTATAGTAACAAATAGAAAATAAAAAATAAAAGGTGTGATTTAAAATCACACCTTTATTTTTTTTCATCTTTTTTTGTAAACTCCATTATTGTTTCTTCTGTAAAACCTTCTGTACTATCAGACTTAAAGAAAATTATCAATGTTTGGAATATTAACTTAATATCTTGCCATATACTATATTTTTCAATATAAATTAAATCTAATACCAATTTATCTTTTGGTGAAGTATTATATTTTCCAAATACTTGAGCTAACCCTGTTAAACCAGCTTTTACTCTTAATCTATATGAAAACTCAGGCAATTCTTCTGTATATCTGTATATATTTTCAAGCATCTCTGGTCTAGGACCTACAATACTCATTTCGCCTTTTAATATATTTATGATTTGAGGCAATTCATCTATTCTAAATTTTCTTAAAATAGCACCTATTTTTGTAATTCTGTCATCATTTTCTGTTGCAGAAACTTGTACCTCATCTTTTTTAGCTTCTCTCATTGTTCTGAACTTATGAACATAGAAGATCTCTCCATCTTTTGTAGCTCTTTCTTGATTAAAGAATACTTTTCCACCATCTTCACACTTGATACAGATAGCACAAATCAACATTATTGGTGAAGCAATAATCAAACCTATAAGAGATAGCACTATATCCATCAATCTTTTGATAACTCTTTGCTCAAAAGATAAATCTTTAACATTTGCCATTATAAGTGGTTTATCATCAAGCATTGTATATTCACTACCAATAGAAACTATATCGCACATTTCTAAGTTATAATATATATTTTTATGATTATCATAACAATACTCTACTATGTGTGATCTATCTTTTACTGGAACATCATAAACAAACACTGTATCAGCTTTTAAGATGTTGTCATAAATATTTTTATCTTCATAATCATAAACAGAAATAACTTTATATTGCTTTTTATATTTTTTTATTTTACACATTAATTTGTTTAAACTGTTTTGAGATGAAGTTATAACTATACATTTCTCTGGTGGATTCACCTTAAAATACAAATAATTACCTAAATATACAAATATAATAATACACACAATTTGTAATATAATTGTCAAAAATAATAATTCTGGATCTGCAAATTCAAATCTATGATTAAAATAAGCATTAGTGTTCATAATACTTAATTGCAAGTTAGTTATTATATCCGTTATTATTGTTGCTAACACTAAATTATAAATGATAGGTTTACTTTTTTGTTTTCCTATTGCATACCCACCATATACACTCATCAAACTAATTTCAAGTATAGCAAATGTAACCATAGTTACCCCTGCTGTTCTTGAAAGTCTTAAAATCTGAGGATTTTCTATAGAAAATAATAAAAAGAATAAGGAAAATACACATACAAACAAAAGTGCTTTTAATATAAAAATCCAAGTCCTTTGTATTGATTTCATATTTAGTGAATCTTTCAAAACATTAATTCACCCTTTCTCAAATCATTATATATATTAATTCATTATTTATCAAAACGATATGTAGTCATATTTTAACATAAACATACATTTTTTTCAAGTTAATTGAGTTTAATATTCTTATTTTTTAATATCATTATGTAGCTTATTGAATTATTATATGGTATAATTACCTCAATATTTATTTAGAACAATTTAAAAGGAGAATCAATATGAATACAACCAACCTTATATCAAAATCTGTAAAAAGCAATTATTTAAAAGTATTTATAATTAGTTTAGTTGTTTCAACCATATTTTTTCTTCCATTTTTAATTATAGATAATGGATATTTTTTATATTATGGCGATTTTAATGTTCAACAAATTCCTTTTTATAAACACGCACAAGACATGGTCACAAATGGTAATTGGGGATGGGACTGGCAAACTGATTTAGGTGTTAACTTTATTGGGTCTTATTCATATTATTTAATAGGAAGTCCATTTTTTTGGCTGACAACATTATTTCCTAATGACTTTGTCCCTTTCCTAATGGCACCACTGTTAATATTAAAATTTGCTTGTGCTGGGGTTACAGGTTATGCTTTTATAAAAAGATTTACAAAAAATAATAATTTTGCAATATTAGGTGCTCTTTTATATTCTTTTTGTGGTTTCAATATTTACAATATATTCTTTAATCAATTCCATGAATCAATGATAATTTTTCCGTTGTTATTGGTATCTTTAGAAGAAGCTGTATATAACAATAAGCGTGGTTTCTTTGCAAGTATGGTTTTTTTATCAGCATTTTTTAACTACTTTTTCTTTTTCGGTCAAGTTGTTTTTACTATCATTTATTTTATAGTAAGATGTTTTGATAAAAGTTTCCCAATTACAATTAAAAAATTCTTTATTTTATTTTTAGAGTCTATTATAGGACTAGGGTTATCATGCTTTATATTAATTCCTTCCATTTTAACTATTATAGATAATCCTAGACTTGAAAACTCATACATGGGTATGAATATGTTGCTTTACAGCAGTGAACAAAGATATGGCTTAATCTTACAAAGCTTATTTTTCCCACCTGATATACCTGCTAGGCCAAACTTTTTCCCAGATTCTAACGCTAAGTGGTCATCTGTGTCAGCATTTTTACCACTATTTTCTATGACTGGAGTTGTTGTATTTTTTAAAAATACTAAAAAACACTGGATAAAAAGATTACTAACAATTTGTTTAATTATGGCTTTTGTTCCAATCTTAAACAGTTCTTTCTCTGCATTTAATTCTAGTTATTATGCTAGATGGTATTATATGCCTATATTAATTATGTGTGTTGCAACTTGTATTGCTTTAGAAAATGTTACTTGGGACTATGAGTATGGAATTAAGTTCTGTACTGTTGCAGTATTTATATTCTCTCTTATCGGAGTTTTACCAACTGAAGAAGATGGTGAAATTAAATTTTTTAAATTTCCACCATATCCAGAAAGATTTTGGGCATATATTATTATAGCTGTATGTTCTTTGATTTTAGTTTATCTATTAATCAGATTACCAAGATTTTCCAAAGATTTTCAAAGATTATCTATCTTTACAACTTGTATTGTTATTGTAATTTATTCTGTAGTAATAATAGGTAGTGGTAAAAGTGTTACTGAATCAAATTATTATGAGCTTATTGTTACTGAAGGGTTAAACGGAAAAGATAAATTTGATTTAGATACTTCAGAATTTTACAGAGTTGATGAGTATGAAGCTTTAGATAATCTACCAATGTTTTGGGATATGCCTACCATACAAGCATTCCACTCTGTAGTATCAACCTCTACTATGGATTTTTATAACACAATAGGTGTTGGTAGAGATGTAGCCTCAAGACCTGATACTTCCTATTATGGAGTAAGAGGATTAACAAGTGTTAAATATCTATTTTCTAGAACATCAGAAACTGAAAAACCATACCTACCAGGATTTAAAAAAATAGATGTTCAAAATAACTTTGAAGTATATGAAAATCAATATTTTATTCCTATGGGATTCACCTATGATTACTATATAACAGAAGAAGAACTTTTAAATTATACTGAATCAAATAGAGATAAATTAATGCTAAAAGCAATTTGTCTTTCAGAAAAAGATGCTTATGAAAACAGTGATATTCTAAATTATCTAGCACCACCAAATTATCCTACACCAAACGAAGAAAACTATTTTAAAAATTGTGAAGAAAGAAAAGCTGTTTCTAGTTATGAATTTGAATATGATAGCTATGGTTTCACATCAAAAATTAATTTACCTGAAGAAGATTTAGTATTTTTCTCTGTTCCTTACGAAAAAGGTTGGAGTGCTACTGTAAACGGAAAAGAAGTTCCTATAATAAAATCAAATATAGGATTTATGGCTGTCAGAGCTCCTAAGGGTGATAATACTATTGAGTTTAAATATGAAACTTATGGATTAAAATTAGGTAGTTTAATTTCATTAGCTTCTCTAATCATATTAATAGTTTATTTAGTTGTTTGTTTTTATATTAGAAAAAAATATAATACAAATTCTCAAAATAAAGCACGAGTTATATATTCTAAAAAAGCAAGTATACAAAAATATTTTGAAATAATAAACTACTATAACAACAAAGATTAAAAAGAGCTACAATGTGTTTTAACACATTGTAGCTCTTTTATTATAATTCTTCTACTTCTTTTAACCATATTCTACCACTTGCATCACTAGGCATTCTCCAATCGCCTCTTGGAGATAATGTGATTGACCCAACTTTAGGTCCATCTGGTAAACATGAGCGTTTAAATTGTTGCATAAAAAATCTTCTGTAAAAATTCTTTAACCATTTTAATAAAGTTTGTTCGTCATAATCTTTTTCAAAAACATATTTTGCTAAACGATAAACTTTTTTTGGTGTAAATCCAAATCTTAAAATATGATACATAAAAAAGTCGTGAAGTTCATATGGACCTACTAAACTTTCTGTTTCTTGTACTATTGTTTCTCCATCTCCACTTGGTATTAATTCTGGACTTACAGGTGTATCCAATATATCAAGTAAAACTTCTTTTATTTCATCACTCTCTGTTTGTGCATAAAAGTCTACTATATGTCTTACTAAAGTTTTAGGAATTGAAGCATTAACTCCATACATTGACATATGATCTCCGTTGTATGTTGCCCAACCCAAAGCAAGCTCTGATAAATCTCCAGTACCTACAACTAAACCATTTTCCTTATTAGCTATATTCATTAATACCTTTGTTCTTTCCCTAGCTTGTGCATTTTCATAAGTTACATCATGAACATCAATACTATGGTCTATATCTTTTAAATGTTGTTTTACAGACGCTGTTATATCTATACATTTTAAAGTAACACCCAATAATGTTGATAATTTTTCTGCATTTGATTTAGTACGCTTAGTTGTACCAAAACAAGGCATTGTAACTGAAATTATATCTGTTCTTGGTCTTTTTAATAAATCCATTGTTTTAACAGCAACTAACAATGCAAGACAAGAATCCAATCCACCTGAAATACCAATAACTGCAGTTTTTGCATGAGAATGAACAATTCTTTTTTTCAAACCTTCTGCTTGCATTCTCAATATACTAGCACATCTGTTATTTCTATCTACATCATTAGTTGGTACGAAAGGTTTTTTTGCAAAATATCTTGTAAGCTTACATTCACTGATATTCATATCAAAAGAAACTTTAATGATATTATCTTTATAAACAGGTTTAAATGTTGTCATTCTTCTTCTTTCATAAACTAATTTTTCAACATCTATTTCTGTAACTATCATTTGATTTTCAAATAATTGAGTTTCACATAATATAGAACCATTTTCAGCTATAATACTATGTCCTGCAAATACTAAATCTGTTGTAGACTCCCCTTCTCCAGCATCTGCATATAAATAAGCACATAATAATTTTGCTGATTGTAGTGCAACTAAATTTCTTCTATACTCTGCTTTCCCTATTATTTCATCACTAGCTGATAAATTTGCAATAATTGTTGCACCAGATAATGCAAGGTTTACAGATGGTGAGTCAGCAACCCATAAATCTTCACAAATTTCTACACCAAATCTAAAGTCTGGCATATTTTTACATTCAAAAATAATATTTTTTGTAAATGGTACTTTTTTATCCAAAATATTCATTTCTAAATTTTCTTCAAAAGCTTTGGTAAATTGTCTTCCTTCATAAAATTCAGAATATGTTGGTAAATTTGTTTTTGGAACTATACCTAAAATATCCCCATTAAAACAAACTATACCACAATTATAAATCTTATCAAAATATCTTAAAGGAGCACCAAAAATAACAACAATATCTTTATTTTTAGTATATGTTGCAATTTCTTCAGTAACTTTTTTACTTTCATCTAACAAAGTTTGATGTAAAAATAAATCAGAGCAAGTATATCCTGTTACGCATAATTCTGGCAAACACAATAATTTTACGTCTTTATTACAAGCTTCATCTATCAATTCTATTATAGAATTTTTATTGTATTCACAATCTGCAACACAAATTTTAGGAGTTGCAGTTGCAACTTTTATAAAACCATTTTTCACAATAAATTCTCCTATCTTTTTACAATATATTTATATAAAAATTGGATTTTTCTTTAAAACCTTTAACTTTTATTTTATCACATATTATATTTTAATTGCAATAACAAATACATTGTTATAATTATTATTTTAAGCAAAAATATTCCACTAATAAAATTTAAATATTTTCAAATATTAATAAAGCAAGATTTAAAAGAAAGGTAGATGATTTTTATAAAAACAATATTTAAAAAATTAAGTGTTGTTTACTTAGTTTTTTGTATTTCTATTTTTTCTTGTATTGCATTTTTAGATTATAAATTACCAAATCGATATATGGTTAATGAAAATGATGATTTTAAATTTACTCAAGTATATTTAAAAGTCGATAACTCTTCATCAAATACTCCTGTTTCCTCAGATTTATCAAACTACACGAAAACCATAAATTTATTTGGTATTATTCCAATAAAAAATGTTTCTGTAAAAACTAATGAGCAAATAAATTTAATTCCCTCTGGAAATCAATTTGGTATAAAAATGTTTACAACCGGTGCTATGGTTGTAGGAATGACACAAATACAAACTGATAATGGTCTAATATGCCCTGCTAAAGACGCTGGTATTTTAGAAGGTGACATCGTAACATCTATAAATGGGCAATCTATATCACGAAATGAAGATATTGCTAAAATTATAGAAGATAGTGAAGGAAAAAGTTTAAATATAACATTAGAAAGAGAAAATGAAAAAAAACAAGTTTCACTAACACCTGTATTATCGTCGCAAGATAACAAGTATAAGAGTGGTTTATGGGTAAGAGATAGTGCAGCAGGAATTGGTACTATAACATATATCGACCCTGCCAATAACTCTTTTGCTGGACTAGGACATGCAATATGTGATGTAGATACAGGAGAAATTATGCCTGTAGGTTCTGGTGAAATATGTAATGTTAGTATTCATAATATAAAAAAAGGTAAAGCCGGTACTCCTGGTGAATTAATGGGAGCCTTTACCAATGACGACCCTATTGGTTGTGTAAAAAACAATAATCAAACTGGTATATATGGTGCTTTATTTGAAAGTCACAACACAGAAAAAACTTATCCTTTAGCTTATAAACAAGAAGTAAAAATAGGTGACGCAACTATATTATGTGCATTAAAAGACGAAACCCCTCAAGAGTATAATATAAAAATAACTTCTATAGACTATAACCCTAAAACACAGGTTAAAAACATGACAGTAAAAGTTACTGATGAAAAATTAATAGAAAAAACAGGTGGAATAGTTCAAGGAATGAGTGGAACACCTATCATACAAAACGGTAAAATAGTTGGAGCAATAACTCATGTATTTGTCAACGATTCTACAAAAGGATATGCAATATTCGCCGAAAACATGTATAACTATTCATCACAAATTAATAAATAACAAAAAATCACGCCTTTTTTGTATGTTACAAGGCGTGATTTTTTTATTTATTATTATAAATTGAAACATTTTATCATACTTTTCATCTTCTTATTTTAACAATGTTCGACTTTTTATTAATAATTTATATAAATTTCTTTAATTTTCCGTCTGTATTTTTTGTTGAAAAATAGAAAATGTCGATAACGGGCGATAAAAAACTGTTGAATTAAAGCAAATATAATGTTAAACTAAGATACATCGAAGGAGGAAAATATTTTATGAAAAAGGAATTCAAATTATTAATTAGTGATGAAACATATTCGTTTGGCATAGCAATATCAAAACTATTAGAAAAACATAATGTCCAAACAATAACTAAACCTAAAGATGGTATCCAAATTTTTGATGCAATTAAAACATCTAATCCAAATGTTGTTATTTTAGATAACCATATGGAACATATTGACGCTTTAGGTATACTAAAAAGTTTTTCTTATCAAAAGAAAAACTCAACTCACTTTATTGTTATTAGCGACACCAATAACACAGATTTAGAAAAAACTATATTAAATAATGGTGCTTCTATGTTTTTAACTAAACCAGTTGATATAAACTATTTGTCAGAGCAAGTTATAAAACTATTATCAGGAAATGTGAACACATTAGATGATAGTGAAATAAAAAATGTTGAAGTAATCGTTACAGATATTATTCATCAAATAGGTGTTCCTGCTCACATAAAAGGATATCATTATTTAAGATATGCTATAATTTTATCTATACAAGATAGTGAAATGATTAATTCTGTAACAAAACTATTATACCCTACTGTTGCTAAAAAGTTCAAAACAACATCTTCAAGAGTAGAAAGAGCTATTAGACACGCTATTGAAGTAGCTTGGGATAGAGGCGATGTTGACACTTTGGACTCTTTCTTTGGGTATACAATACATACTGGTCGTGGAAAACCTACAAATTCTGAATTTATTGCAATGATTGCCGATAGATTAAGAATACAACTTAATTTACAAGAAGTTTGTTAAAACTTTAACCAATTTGTCGAAAAATAAGGTAATACACAATTTGTGTGTTATCTTATTTTTTTGTTTATTAAATAATTATCTATTAATTTACTTAATAAATGCAAAACAATACCAAAAATTATTGAAATAGAAATTTTTAAAAGTGCTTCTTTAAATCCAATAATATCTATTTCAAAACTTCCTAAAGTACCAAATAAAAAAAGAAAATTAATGCAATTTCCAACTAAAATTATTTTTTTCATAATCTTACCTCCGATAAAAGAACATATGTTCTTTTATCGGTATGATATCATAAAACATTATTTTTGTCAAATAAAAAATAAGATATTTCATAAAGAAATATCTTATTTTAATTATATTATTGTATATTCAAAATTTTCCCACAAAACTGTGTCACCTTCACAAATTTCAATAGGAAGCAACGCCATTGCAACAGTATTTTCAACACCATCTTCTGTAACCATTATAGCATAATCTCCATTAATTTTTAAAACTTTGTATTTAACTGGTTCCATAATATACACCCCATATTTTTATTTTATTTCATTATACTACTTTTATTGATATAAGTTAAGTATATAATAAATTAATAAATTATTAAGGTCTAAAACTTTGACAGTTACTATTTATTTAGTTATAATATTATTAAATTTTGTATCATATAAATTTAATAATTAACTATGAAAGAAGGTCTAATAATGGATTTTTTATTAGAAATTATTAAAGTCATATTCTTAGGCATTGTTGAAGGTATCACAGAATGGCTACCTATCAGCAGTACAGGTCATATGATTTTATTTGATGAATTCATAACACTAAATGCTAGTAAAGAGTTTAAAGACCTATTCTTTGTTGTTATTCAGTTAGGTGCTATATTTGCTGTAATAGTTTTATTCTGGCATAAATTATGGCCTTTTACTAATGATAAAGAAGAATATTATATGAAAACTCCTATTATGAGGTTATGGGTTAAAGTTATTATCGCAACTTTACCAACTGTAATAATTGCACTTCCTCTAGATAATTGGATGGAAGAACATCTTTTTAATAGCACAGTTGTATCAATTGCGTTAATTGTATATGGTGTATTATTTATATTAATAGAAAATAGAAATAAAAACCTAAAACCTAAAATAAATACTATAACTCAATTATCTTTTAAAATGGCATTTTTTATAGGTGTATTCCAAGTGTTAGCAACTGTTCCTGGAACATCTCGTTCTGGTTCAACTATTTTAGGTGCTATATTACTTGGTTGTTCTCGTACTTTTGCAGCAGAATTTTCATTCTTCCTTGCAATTCCTACTATGTTTGGTGCTAGTTTATTAAAAATAGTAAAATATCAAGGTGCTTTTGGCATGACTGAATTTGTTTACTTAATAGTAGGTATGGCTGTTTCATTTATCGTTTCATACTTATGTATTAAGTTCTTAATGGACTTTGTAAAACGCCACGACTTTAAAGTATTTGGATATTATAGAATTATTTTAGGTATAATTGTTTTATTATATGGATTCACAATAGGATTTAAATCATAATAAAAAAAGTCACTGAAAAATCAGTGACTTTTTTTATATATCTTCTATTTTCATAGTATCCATTTGCTCTTTTGTTATATTATTTTTTTGCCCGTATTTTATCCAATAATTTGTTGACGCTTTTATAAATGTTTTTTTACTTATAGGCATTGTACATTTAATATTCACTTGTTTTTCTTTTTCAATAGATTTACATAGTTTTTTTATATTCCATTTAGCTATAAATGCAAAAGGTGTTTTTAGTATGGCTTCTCCAGAAGCTATTCGTAAAACTGAACCAAAATCAAAATGATTTTTTTTACAAAATAATTTTATCATTTCGACTGCAACATTATTTTGCTCAGGTTCAACAAAACCACAATTTATTAATACATGTACTTTTATTTTTTGTGTTAATTTTGCATTTTCCAATTCTTTTAAAAATCTCATTAATGTAACTGGTAAACCATCTGCATATAAAGGAAAAACTAACAATAAATCGCTACAACTATTTAGTTTACTAATGAATAAATCTATTTTTTTAGAAATAGCGTTATATTCTTCTATATCTTTATTTATATTTTTTTTAAGAATTTCTATATAATTTTTAGAATTAGATTTAACGGCTCTTGGACTACCATTAACAATCATTAATTTTCCCATTTATTCACCTCTGCAATAACTGTTTTCTCAACATCTTGTTCTTTTACAAAATATATTTTCCAATCTTTGAAACACATATTATTAGCATTTCTTTCAACAAGCTTTTTAAATATTTTTTGTTCTTTTTCTGATATATCCCCATATGCAATTATAACTGCATCTTTTTCTAATACATTTCTTTGATAATGATGTGTTTCCCCATTATGAAGCCTAATAAATGCTTTTTGAGTTGGAATTGCTCTTTCTAACATTGTTTTCATAGTAATATCATAAGAGCCTAAATATAAACGACTAACATATATTATCTTTTGACTATGTGCAATTAAAGGATAAACTTTTGTTGCATCATCTCTTATTACACATTTACCAGGAGTTTTTGTCCAACACCCAAAACACCCTACACAATTAGCTATCTTTAATTTTGATAAATCTACATATTTATTATCATCTTTTAAAGTTATATTTAAAGAAATATCACTCATCAATAAATTCAAAATACCCCTCCTAATATTATAAAAATGATATATCCATTTGTCCTAGATTAATTATATCTAAACCTTTTAGTTTTGCGTAGCTTACTGTATACCAAGTTCCACCATAAATAGTATTTAAATAACAAACACAAACGCTACTATTATCTATTAAATGTTGATTTCGTTTAACCATACAATCCTTTGTATAATCTTGTGATACATACACTACTTTATCTGCTTTTGCTGTTATATAGTGATAATCTAGCTTTTCAATATAATTCCAATAATTACTTTGACTTTTACACGGTAAAACTAAAATTAATTTAATTTGTGGGTACTGCTTTTTTAAATCTAAAATAATTTTTTCAACTAACATATCAAAACCTCTAGCACCACCAACACCAAAATAAATTATACCTTTTTTAATTAATTGGATAATTACATACTTTAAATTTTCTTTTAATATTTTATAATCCTTATCTAATATTTCTCTATGTCCTGTAAAACAACAAGTTTTTTGTTTCATCAAAACTTAATTCCTCTCTATTTATCCCATTTTGTTTAACTCTACTATTCTACTCGCTAAGTCTAAAATTTGTTTTTTTACTTCTGGTTGTTGTTCTAGTGACTTTCTGTCACTATTTGACATAGTAACTTCACCTACAAATTTAATTTTCATATCTTCTAGCAACCTTTTAAAAACTAATTCTCCACCCAAAAATTGATTTTCAAAAGCTTTTGCTCCACCAACCATCAAAATACAACCTGTTTTTCTATATTCCTTTGGAGAGTCACCTCTTAACAAACTTGCCCAATATGGTTGAAATCTATCAATAATTACTTTTAATTTACCAGTAATAGAAAAGAAATATATAGGAGATGCTAAAACAATATTATCACATTCTTCAATCTTCTTATAAATATCTTGCATACCATCTTTGATACTACACCCATTATTCTTCCAACAATAACGACAATCATTACAAGGTTTTATTTCTTCTTTTAAATTGTAAGCATCAATTATTTCATACTCTCCACCTATATTTTTTAATAACAAATCTAACATCTCTTTTGTATGTCCTTTTTTTCTTGGAGACCCGAATAATACTAAAGTTTTCATTTTATAATATTCCCTTTTTCTCAATTTTTAAATCATTATATCATTTTCAACTTCTTTAATCAAATGATGTTAAAACACACGCTTTTTTGTTGTAACACTTTAGCAAAATACCGTGTTAATAATATATTTACATTATTTTCAATATATGTTATCATTTAAAAATGTGAGTATAAATATATAAGGTTTAAGGAGTATGGTATGAAAAAGTATCTTAATTTACTAGAAGGTCCTATATTACCTTCTCTAGGATTTCTTGCTCTACCTATCATGGCAACAAGTTTGATACAAATGGCTTATAATCTTACAGACATGATATGGATTGGTAGACTTGGGTCTGATGCTGTAGCTTCAGTTGGTGCTGCTGGTATGTATATGTGGTTATCAAATGGATTAGCTACATTAGCAAAAATGGGTGGACAAATAAAAGTTGCTCAATCATTAGGATCCGGCGAAAATAAAAAGGCTAGCAATTACGCTCAAAGTGCTTTACAACTTGGGATATTTTTTGCAATTATTTTTTCTGTTTTATCTATTTTATTTTCTACACCTATGATTGATTTTTTTAAACTTAATAGTCCTAAAGTTATTAATGATGCTAAAATCTACTTGATTATAACTTGTGGATTATCAATCTTTTCTTTTATGAATCAAATTTTTACAGGTATTTTCACTTCTATGGGAAACAGTAAAATAGCTTTCATATCTACATCTGTAGGTTTATTTTTAAATATAATACTAGACCCATTATTAATTTTTGGATTTGGTTTTTTCCCTGCAATGGGTGTTGCAGGTGCGGGTATAGCAACAGTTATAGCTCAAGCTGTTGTTATGATATTGTTTGTATATGCAGCTAAAAAGGATACATTAATTTTTTCTAATATAAATATTTTATCTAAACCATATATGAAAGAAACAAAAACTATCTTTAAAATAGGGTTACCTGCAGCTGTACAAAGTATGATTTTTTCTTGCATATCAATGGTTGTTGCAAGAATTATAGCTGGTTGGGGCGATGCAGCAGTAGCTGTACAAAAAGTAGGTGCTCAAATAGAGTCAATATCTTGGATGACAGCAGAGGGTTATGCTGCTGCTCTAAACAGTTTTGTTGCACAAAATTATGGTGCTAACAATCCAAATAGAATTAAAAAAGGATTTAAATTATCAATTTTAGTAATGCTAATATGGGGTACTATTACAACAATTATATTAGTATTTTTCCCTGATGTTGTATTTAAAATATTTATAACAGAAAAAGATGTAATACCTTTAGGGGTAGATTATTTGACAATATTAGGTGTATCTCAAATATTTATGTGTATTGAATACACTTCTTCAGGAGCATTTAACGGCCTTGGTAAAACATTGGGACCTGCTATTGTGTGTATTATTTTTACAGCCATAAGAATACCTACTGCTATAATATTTAGTAATATATGGGGTCTAAATGGTGTGTGGATAGCAATTACTGTAAGTTCTATTATAAGAGGATCTCTGATTTTTGCATGGTTTTCATATAAAATTAAAAATCCTAAATTCTTAATAAAACAATAAAAAAGACTTGGTATAAATACCAAGTCTTTTTTATTATTTGTGTTTACATTTTGTTATAGGTTTAGTTTTAACTTCTAACCATTTTTTAGCTCTATCACTAACAAGTGGAGATATTGTTTCATAAACTTTTTGATGATATTCATTTAACCATCTAACTTCAGCACATTTCATCATATCAATATCTAAACAAGATGTATCAATTGGTACTAATGTGAAGCAATTAAATTTATAGAATTGACCATATTCTGTTTTCTCATCTTTTACAACTACAACTGTATTTTCTGTTCTAATACCATGAGAATTTTCTGTGTAAACACCTGGCTCAACTGTTAAAATCATACCTTCTTTTAATTTTACATCTTTATTGCCAAATGATTGAGGTCCTTCATGTACATTTAATAAATATCCTACACCATGACCTGTTCCACAACGATAATCTAAACCATAATTCCATAATTTTTGTCTAGATAAAACATCTAGCATAGAACCAGTTGTTCCCTCTTTAAATTTAGCACTTGATAAAGCAATAACTGCTTGTAATACTAAAGTGAAATCTCTTCTTTCTTCGTCAGTTATTTCACCCAATGCAAAAGTTCTTGTTGTATCTGTTGTACCAAATAAATATTGTCCACCACTGTCATTTAACAATAAGTTGCTTTTTTCTAATACTTTAGCTGTATCTGCTTTTGGTGCATAGTGCATCATTGCAGCGTTTTCTTTATAAGCAATGATAGCAGTAAAACTATCACCTTTATATGTTTCTTGTTCTGCTCTAAATTGTTGTAATTTTTCAGAAGCTGTCCATTCTGTTATTTTTTCTCCATTTTCTAAACATTCATATAACCAGCCATAAAATTCTGCTAATGCACAAGCATCTTTTTTATATGCTTCATATAGATTTTTTACTTCTACATCATTTTTACAAGCTTTCATAAGTAGTATTGGATCTTCTCCAACTACAACTTTTACATTATCATTTTCTTTTAATCCATTATATATTTCGAAATTTGTATTTTTAGTATCAACTAAAACTGATAATTTTTCATCAATTTTAGTAACATAATCATATATTTCGTTATATTCTCTTAATTCAATGCCAGCATTCTTTAGTTCATCAATTACATCATTTGATATTCTACTGCTATCAGTAAATAAAATAGCTTTATCTTTTGTTATAAAAGCATATGATATTACAACTGGATTGCATTCAACATCATTTGCTCTAATGTTAAATAACCATGCAATATGGTCTAACATACCTATAACAATTGAATCTGCATCTTTATCTGCTAATTCTTTTCTTAAATCTTCTAATTTATCTTTTACAGATTTACCTGAATATTTTTCTTCTAACACATAAACAGGAGTTAATTCTTCCACTGGTCTATCTTCCCAAATATCATTACCAAAATCAACATTAGAAACTAGTTTGATACCTTTTTTGTCAAAATCTTTTTTCATATCATTTACTTGATTTACAGAGAAGATTTTACCATTTATACCAACAGTATCCCCTGATTTTAAATTGTCACATAAATACTTTGTAATGCTAGGACAATCTACTTCCATTGCTTTAAATAATTGTACTTCGCTATCTTTTAATTCATTTGCAGCTTGTACATAATATCTACCATCTGTCCATAAGCCACTCATTGTATCAGTAATTAATACACTACCTGCTGAACCTGAAAAACCAGATACATAAGCTCTTGTTCTCCAATGATCTGAAACATACTCACTCATATGAGGGTCAGAACTAGGAATAATAATAGCATTTACATTATTGTTTTTCATTAAATCTCTTATTCTATCAATTTTTTGATTTGTAGTCATAAATAAATCCCCCTTTATCATTTTAAGTATATCACATTATAAATTATGTGCAAGTATTTTATTCTAATTATCAAAATTATAATTCACTTATACTACGATATAACAAATTATTATAGATTATAATATACTATAATTGACATATAATCATTCTAATGTTATATTTATATTAAAATAGTATACTTAAGGAGGTTGTGTATGAATATTTTAATAGCTTTTTTACTAACACTAATAGCTGGTCTTAGTACAGGAATAGGAAGTGGAATTGCATTTTTAACCAAACACACAAACAAGAAATTTTTATGTGTCAGCATGGGTTTTTCAGCAGGTGTTATGATATATGTTTCTATGATAGAAATTTTCTTTAAAGCCCAAACTTCATTAATTAATGAATTAGGAAAAGTATTAGGTAGTTGGATAAATGTTATAGCGTTCTTTGGTGGGATGTTTTTAATTGCAATAATTGACAAATTAATTCCATCTGAAGAAAACCCACATGAAGTAAAATCTTTAGAAAAAAAGAAAAATTCTAAACTTATGCGTATGGGAGTATTTACAGCACTAGCAATTGCTATACATAACTTTCCAGAAGGTTTAGCAACTTTTGTTTCTGCTTTACAACAACCAAGTATTGCAATTCCTATAGTTGTTGCAATCGCAATTCATAATATTCCAGAAGGAATTGCCGTTTCTGTTCCTATATATCAAGCTACTGGTTCTAAGAAAAAAGCCTTTTTATACTCATTTTTATCTGGTCTTGCAGAACCTATAGGAGCTTTAGTTGGTTGGTTAATTTTAATGCCAATAATGAACGATGTTGTATTTGGTGTTATTTTTTCTAGTGTAGCTGGTATAATGGTATTCATTTCTTTAGATGAACTTCTTCCTACTGCTAGAGAATATGGAGAACATCATTTATCTATATATGGTCTTATAAGTGGTATGATTGTCATGGCAATTAGCTTACTTTTATTCATATAGCAAATATATAAAAAACACTGCTTTAATTAAGCAGTGTTTTTTATTAATTAGAAATGTTCAACTTCTTTTTCTCTATTTTGATAAGTTTCCATTCTATTAATTGAATTTTGTGCTTGTGTAACATCAGCTATATTTTCTAACATGAAATAATTATTATAACGACTATTTCTTCTAATATAAACATCTTGATAAAAAATTATTGTGCCATTTCCATTTTTATGAATTTCTATATCCATTGATGGTAAATCGCTACCATTATATATTTTTATCTTACTTCCAGCTTTCACAATTATATTTTTATTTGTTATTACATAATATGTTTTATTTCTTAAAAGAACTTTTTGAATAAATCTACCAACTAGTAAATAAACGCCTATAGCTATAAAAGGAAGTCCCCATAATGAAAATATAATTGGTGCTCCACTCTTTATAACTGTTAATTCCCAAAACAAAGAAAAAGCAAGCCATACCACACTAAAAATCATTAATGGTATTTCTGCTGGATTAAAAATATTTCCCTTTTCAGGTTTTCCTTCCCATAATACATATTCACCGTCTACCAAATATTTTTTATAAAAATCATATTCTTCTGTATAATCCATATTAATCCTCCTAATCTATTAAAACACATAAAATAAACATTTTCTATATTTCTATAATTTTATTTTAATTCATCTACAATAATATTTCAATATAAAATAAAAAAGCTTGTCAAAACTGACAAGCTTTTTGGCGGAGAAGGAGGGACTCGAACCCTCGCGCCGGTTTTATCCGACCTACACCCTTAGCAGGGGCGCCTCGTCACCAACTTGAGTACTTCTCCAAAATTGTTAACGTAATGTCATATATATAATGATGGCGGAGAGGGTGGGATTCGAACCCACGGTCCCTTGCGGGATCACCGGTTTTCAAGACCGGCTCCTTAAACCACTCGGACACCTCTCCGTTTTGTCAGCCCTCAGCTGACGTAATATATAATACCATACACAAATAGATAAGTCAACACTTTTTTTAATTTTTTTTATCTTTTTTATATATTTGTAATATATAAATATATTTTTTTACAATTATATATTTTTTATGTTTATATTATCGTATCTTTTCATCGCTTTCTAATCCTATTCTATCTATTTGTATATTTATATTAGGGTTTATTTTACTATTAAATACTATATCATCAATATTATCTTTATTTTTTTTATAAAAATCTGTTTCATATTTTAAAATTAAATCTTTTAAATTAAATATATCACTATTATAATCTTTGACAATTTCATTAAAAGCATTTTCTATATCTTTTTTTAATTTTTTCTCACATTCTTTTTCTATGCCATCTACTAATAATTTATTTAATTCTTCTGCTTGTGGATATAGTAACTCTTTTAAAATTGCATCTATGTCAACATCTAAATTAAATACTACCTCATCTCCATCTATACTAGGTTTTATTTTAGTATGACAATTATATATTTTTACAGAAACTATTCCAACATCTTTTTCACTAATATTTACAATACTTTGTTTTAATTTATTTTCTATTAAGAGCATACCTCTAGTTTTGTCATAATCTTGTTCTCCAATTAATTTAAAATCGTCTAAAATAGCCGTTCCGTTTATCTTTACTTTATTTACAGATTGAATTTTTTCACTTTCTGTATTTTGTTTATTATCTTCTCCTTGTTCCTCAAGCTGAATTATAGGCATAGCACCGTCACCATTATTTAATATCATATTCTTTGTCAACCAATAATATGGACATTCATATACTATCCCATTTTGTTCACTATTATTTATCATTTCTTCAATTGTTTCTGCTGCCAGTATACCTTGATAAATATTTACTCCTACAATATCCGAAGCCTTTCCGTCTGCCATTAAAACTTGTGTATTTTGTCTTGTTAATGCACTTCTATTAAAATAACTAAATAGTTGTTCTAACCCTTTTTCAGCAAAGCTTCTTCCAATTACTACAATTCTATTATTACCAGTAAATATATTTTTACCTTGCAAAGTTGTCGCATTTTGTATTGCTTTAGATATTGTATCTCCTTTTGTCTTTATTATACTAGAATTATTTTTGCTTGCATCGATAGCTGTACTAGAACCTGCTCCTTGTGGACTATATATTTGCAAAGTCAAACTAATCATATCATCATCTTCTAAGTCTATTCCAATTGACTGAACTATTGCTATTTCATCTAAAGCATCTGCTCCAACACAAGAATTAAATAATAACAAAATAAAACTTATATTAATTATTATCATTAACTTTTTTAATTTCATTTTTATTTTTCCTCCTGAAAATAAGAAGAATTATTGGTATAACAAATGTAGCAATAAAAATCGGTACAAATGTATTAACAATATTTGGTATCCATTTTATACTGTCATAATCTAAAGTTATAAAATAACTAACTATTGCTGTTATTCCTACAATAACAATTAATTCCTTTCCATTTTTATTTTTTGCACCCGTTATCTTTCTTAATACCTCATTAGCCAATATTAAACATAATGTCACCCTAACATAGCTAATTAATACCCATAAAGCCATATGAATAGAATCCATTCTTTGTATTGTTCCACCTTCCATTATTGATGCAATACTGAAAAATGGGAAAATTTGATTTAAAGTAAAATCTCCTAAAATTAACACAGTTATACTTCCTACTAAAGTAATAAAAATGCCTGATATAAAAATATACCACAAAGTAATTTTTGAAAATGTTCCTTTCACTTTTGGTAAAAATAATACAAGTAAAACAAATTCCATATTATGTGATATATTATGCACTACTAGCTCATATACCGTACTTATGGGTTTATCTATTATGGGTTTTAGGTTAACTAAATGCATTTTTTCAAATGAAAAACCAAATATAAATATTAAAGAAATTATAAAAATTACAAATAATATACTAGAAGCCCTACTTATTGCTTCAAATCCCATTTTTGCACCATATAGACAAACTAACAAAAAACTTATAATAACTGTAAGTGAAGATATATTAGGAAAAATTGCATTACTCATAAAAGCTTCAAATCTTGATGTTGTGTTGATCAAAACAAGCATTATTAATAAAAAGTAATAAACCATAACTACTTTTCCTAATTTTCTGCTACATTTTGTACTTTCCAATAATATATCATCTTGTCCATTTCTTAATAAAATAAATAAAGGTAATATTATTATCAATGTTACAAAAATAGAAATTATATCAGCATATACTATAGCACTAGCTTCTGTCAAATCTTCAAACATAGGTGAATATGTTACTGTTCTAAACATTCTGCTTAAAACAAGTAACATAACAGCCTGTGCTGTACTTATTTGTATTTTCATTATTCTTCTCCTTTATCTATATTAACACCATTCAAATCTTTTATATTCATAGTTTGTTTTTGCAAAACTTTGAAACTTCTTCTTACAAATACATCTCTCATAGAAAAAATACTAAAAGGAGCTATAGAAGTTAGATATGGTACACCAAATGCTTGTAATGCACATGCATTAGTTAATACAACTGCACCACCTAACGCTATTCCGTATAAACCTAAAGTTCCACCTATAACTATAAATGCAAATCTTAACACTGAAATAGCTTCATGCAATGATGGTACAACAAAAGATGATATTGCAGTAAGTGCAACTACAAGCACCATAGGAGAACCCACAAGCCCTGCTGTAACAGATGCATCACCTATAACCAACGCTCCTACTATACTCACAGCATGACCTACTGGCCTTGGCAAACGAAGACCAGCTTCTCTCATAATCTCATACATAAAATGTATTACTAACGCTTCTAAAACTAATGGAAATGGAGTTGTTTCCTGCGCCGACACAATATTAAATAATAATGAATCTGGAAATAATTCTGGATGAAAAGTTCCTATTGCAACATACATTCCTGGCAATAATATAGACATTATAAAAGAAACATATTTTATACTTCTTATAAATGTAGCATAATACGGCTTATGTGCGTAATCATCTATGCTTTGAAAGTTTTCTGTAAATAGATATGGAACTATTAAAGAAAAAGGAGTACCATCTACCATTATTGCAACTCTACCCTCTTGTATTTTTGCACACAGCGTATCCGGTCTTTCTGTAAACCCTACATCTGAAAATAAAGTTGCTGTTTTACTTTCTAAAAAAGGTTGAAGGTATCCAGACGTCAAAACAACCTCTAAATCTGTTTGTGTCAATTTATGCCTTATTTCTCTTAATAATTTTTTGGATACAGCATTTGTCATATATACTAAACAAATATCTGTCTTGCTAATACTTCCTACTGACATTAGCTCAAATTTTAATCTAGGGTCTTTTATTCTTCTTCTTACCATTGTCATATTTATCCTTAGAGGCTCTGTAAAACCTTCTCTTGAACCTTTTTCATTAACCTCACTACTTGGTTCTGATATAGACCTAAATGAAAATCCTTGAGCTCCCATTACAATAGCTCTATCTATTCCATCTATTAAAAATACAACAAACCCTGACATCAAAAATTTGAAAACTTCATCAAACTCATAGCTGTCTTTTAAATCAGCAGCTGTTAAAGTTTCTTTTTCTATATAATCATAAATATCTTCATTACTAATATTGTCACCAAAATCTTTTAATAGTATCTTATCTAAAACCATTGTTGCTAAAACTTGTAAATTTACCATTCCTTCCATAATTATCATAGCAACATCTATTCCAGATATGTTTATTTCTCTAATATTTAAATCGGTAGTATTATCACACTTATTTCTTAAAATAATTAAATTATCAGTCAACGATTTTCTTAGCTTGTTTTCTAACGAAATTAAATCGTCTTGCCTTTTTTCTGTATTCAAAATTCTTGATTTATAACTCATTTTTTTCATAAAATCAAACATATTCTATCACCTATTTGTCGTAAATATATTTTAATTATTGACATATATTCGATTTTAATACATAAAAAATGTATATAAATTTTTTAATGAATAATAATAATAACACTTATCATCAAGAGGTGTTTTTATGATAACTGTTTTTTTTAGAGCTATTTTTTTATATATTCTAGTTATATTCGCATTAAGATTAATGGGCAAACGACAATTAGGAGAGCTACAACCAACAGAGCTTGTAATTGCAATATTAATTTCTAACATAGCATCACTTCCTATTGAAGACCCAGATATTCCGATGGTTATTGGTGCTATTCCTATTTTTGTATTAGTAGGATTTGAAATATTAATTTCTAATATTTCTTTAAAAAGCAATAGATTTAGAAGATTTATTTCTGGTAATCCTATTGTTGTAATTAGTGATGGTAAAATTATTCAAAAAGCATTACATGATTTAAGATTTTCAATAGAAGATTTAATTGAAAGTCTTAGAGAACAGGGTATATTTTATATAGAAGATGTACATTTTGCCATTGTAGAAACAACAGGTAAAATTAGTGTTTTACAAAAATTTGAAAAGCAAAACGCTACACCAGAGATTTTTAACATAAAGGGAGATAGTTTTAATCCACCTATATTAGTTGTAAGTGATGGTAGATTAATTTCAAGTGCTTTAGATAAATATAATATTAGTAAAAAATGGTTAGATAGAATTCTTGCAAAACAAAAGACTTCTATAAAAGAAATCTTTTTAATGACTGTTGATAGTGACTTAAAATATTATATTGTAAAAAAAGAAAGGCCTTAGGTATGAAAAGAACTATAACAATTGCTATTATAATATTTTTTATAATATTATTTTCTATTTTATCTTTGGTATCTATAAATAAGAGTAAACATTATGTATTTGATCAACTTGATAAAATAGAAATCAGTATATCAAATAATGATTTTGATAAAGCTTTTAAACAGGCTGAAAACTTAAACTTATATTGGGATAAAAAATCAAAAATTTTTTCAAGTTATATAGAGCACGACAATATCGAAAAAACAACAGAACACATAACACTCTTAATCAAATCTATATCTTTAAATGATAATATTAATTCTATTTTAGAAATAGAAAATGTAAAATTTTATATCAATCTAATTTATGAATCTGAACTTCCTATGGTAGGAAATATTCTATAAATAAAAAACTACTGCTAAATTTTCAACGGGTTCGGTTTTGAGGTGCAAATTTAAAAATCACAAGTAAATTCAGATTAAAATTCACATAGCTATAAATATAGTAGTTTATTATATTTATAGCTATTTTTATTTAATATTTTATTAAAAA
>JAGHIE010000015.1 GCA_017887325.1 Oscillospiraceae bacterium
CTCCGATACCGAAGGTCTTTTTGTCATATTTAATTTTCAAATTTTAATTGATATTGCAAAGTTATTTTTCTATTATTATCAAAAATTAGCCATAGGCTATTTTTTCATACCAAACTTTACACTATCTTATTATTTTCTTGTTAAGAGTTTATTTATCTCTTTGCAATTTTATATTATTACAATTTTAACCTTTTATCAATAATCTTTTTCACTAATTAATTATATCTTAGTAAAATCTTAGAAATTGAATTAAATATATCGTTTTCTAAACTGTGTCGGTGAAAAACCGTAGTATTTTTTAAACGCTTTAGAATAAGTAAAACTATCTGCAAAACAACAATCTGTGGCTATCTGTTGTACAGTTTTATTTGTTTCTAAAAGTAATTGTTTAGAGTAATTTAAACGATATTGCATTTGATATACTGACGGGGAACAATTAAACACATCTTTAAATCTTTTTCTAAAAGTTTCATATTCCATATCGATTTTTTCTGCAACTTGAACTGGGGACATATATGAAAAATTTTCTATTGTACACAATAAATCAGATGCCTTTGCCATTTGTCCACCCCATGCTCTAAACTGTTCATTTTGCGAAGTTTTAGTAAGTGCCATAGCAAATTCTTGTGCTGATAAAAATAGCGTAAACATTCTTGAATCGGGTGTTGTTTTAAATTCATCTAACAAAGCTACACATCTGTTTAAAAGTGATTCTGTAATAGTGTTAAACAAAACTGGTTCTGTGCTTAGTAGTTTTTGTTTTGCTAAGTATTCGTACAAATCTTTCCCAAAACACACAAAAAACTCCAGCCATTTTCCGTCTGGCGTAACTTGAGTTGTGTGAGATTTTCCAGGAATTCTTTGGACAAAACAACCAGCCTTTAAATCAATCTTTCTTCCGTCTTCATCAAAATACACTCCACTTCCACTAAGCAATAAAAATGCTCCGTAATGTGAAAAAGTAATCATTCTATCAGAAAATTTATCAGTTGGTTTTACTAAAAAACCACAACTTAATATACCATTGACAGAATCTGCTGTTAAATTGCGATGTACTGTTGCATTTTTATATAATTCTTTTGGTATTTCCATTTTATCACCTTATCCCAAATTTGACATAAATTAACCATATACTCCATTCATTTATTACATTTTAGTTGATATAATTAATAAATGTCAACAAATATTTTTTAAGGAGTGTTTTTATGAACCAACGAGAAAATTTACTAGCTCTTTTAAAAAGAGAGCCTTATGAATGGGTTCCTTGTGAATTTTGTTTATGTCCGTCTCTTGTAGAAGAATATAAAAAACAAACTAACAGCAATTTACCGTATAACGAATACTTTAATATACCTTGGGCATCTGTTGAAGATATTATAATTCCCAAAAATGACAATTTATATTTGCCATATCACAAAAATTTAAAAGAAGGTGCTACTATTGATATATGGGGTGTTGCCCATGAACCTGGTAGTGAATCTGCAAAACATATGACATATATGAGAAATCCTTTGCGTGGAATAGACAGCTTAAACGAAATAAAAGCTTATCCGTTTCCAAACTACAAAAACGGCGATACATCAAAACAAAAAGCTTCTGTAGAGAATATTCACAAAAAAGGTTTAGCTTCTGTTGCATATCAACAAGTTACCATTTGGGAAACAGCTTGGTATATTCGAGGTATGGAAGATTTAATGATGGATATGATGTGCGACGATCCTATCGCCGATTATATTTTAGATGTTGTTACAGAACAAGCTGTTTTCAGAGCACAATCATATGCCAAAGCTGGTGCTGACATCTTATATTTAGGTGATGATATTGGAATGCAACGCACACCTATGATGAGTTTAGATTTATATTGTAAATGGCTAAAACCTAGAATTAAACAAGTTATCGACTCTGCAAAAGCTATTAATCCAAATATAATTATTGCTTATCATAGCTGTGGTTTTATCACTCCATTTATACCTCATTTGATAGAAGTTGGTGTTGATGTATTAAACCCTATACAACCAGAAAGTATGAGTTTTAAAGAAATATATAACGAATTTGGTGGAAAAATTAGTTTTCATGGAACAATAGGAACTCAATCTACAATGCCTTTTGGCACTACAAAAGATGTTAAAGACAAAGTTTTTGAGCACATGGAAATTGCAAAAAAATATGGTGGACTTTTCCCAGCTCCTACTCATCTTTTAGAACCTGAAGTGCCTTGGGAGAATATCTTAGCTTATGTTGAAGCTTGTAGAGATTACAAACCTAAATTTTAAAATAAATTACTTTAAAAAAAGAGATAAGTTTAAAACTTATCTCTTTCATTTTTACTATATTAATTTTTTTACTGAATCTCTATAAACTATTTTTCCATCTATTAGCTCTAATACTGGATTTTCAATAACAGGATTTTTTATCCTATCAATTATTATTTCCACAGCTTTTGACGCCATTTTGTCTGTATTTACATCAACTGTTGTAAGTTTTGGTGTGCATAGTTTTGAAATAACATCATTATCAAAACTTACTATTGAAACATCTTGCGGAACATTAATCCCATTTTGTTGTAATAATGTAATCATCTTACAAGCTGTGTCATCACAGTTGCACACAAACGCTGTTGGCAAATTTTTAGGCAATTTCATTTGTATTATATCATTATTTTCTGTTCTATCTTCAATTATCCATTCTTTATTTAATGATAAATTATTTTCTATCAATGCTTTGTAATATCCTAAATATCTATCAGTAATACTGTATGTAACTCCTACAGAACCTACAAAACCTATATCCTTGTGACCATTATCTATTAAATATTGAGTAATTTTATTTGTTGAATAAAAGTTTTCTATAACAACACAGTCGCTCTTTGATCGTGTATGATGAGAGTCCACAAAAACTTTTGGTATATCCATTTCTTCTATTAATTTTATAAAAGATAAATCCAAACTGCCAAGCAAAATAACACCATCAAACTGACCACTTTTTAAAATATCTACTACTGAAAAATAATTTTGTGATTTTTTTATAGTGTAAAGAGTGGCTGTACACCCTTTTTTTATAAGTTCTTTTGTGATTTTTTTATATATACTCAAATAAAAACAACTTATATCGCTCTCATCAAAATATTTATTATCACAAAATATAACTATATTTTTAGATAACATTTCTTCGTTTTCAGCTTCACTATTAGTGTTTGGAACTTTATATCCATATTCACTTGCCAATTTTTCTATTTTTCGTTTTAAATCTGGACTTACTCCGTCTTTGTTTCTCAATGCTTTAAATACAGTAACTTTACTAACTCCTACTATATCAGCAATATACTGCATTGTCACTTTTTTACCCTTCATGAAATCACCCTAATATAAGAACTAATGATATGTTTTATTATACAATATTTTACCATATTATGCATAAAACATCAATTTATCTACAAGTTTTTATTATGTCAAATTGTTGCTTTAATCTTTGTCTAATTCGTCTCTTAATACACCAGTTAAAGTAAAATCTTTATCCAAACAATATTCCCAATACATTAATCCACCAAGATTATTTTTATTTACATACTCAGCTTTTGCTTTTATTGATTCTTCATCATCGTATGAAATAAAAGTATCTCCATTAAACAAATATGGTGCTTTTGCTTCGTCGTCCCAATATCTTACAAAGCCATTTTTATCTATATATTCTTTCTTTAGTTGTGAAAAATCAGGTCCGTATCCACCAGTTGTACCAGCCATTTGCATTAAACCATTGTTATCTTTAGGCACTTGTTTCCACATACGAGAATAAAAAGCAACTCCTAATATAAGTTTTTCTTCTGGCACTCCTGCTTCTTTAAAACATTTTACTGCAAAATCTGCACACACTGGTGATAAATCTGCTCTATTGCTATAAAGACTTGTGTGATGTCCTGTTGCTACTGTAAATCCACCTCTTAAATCATATGTCATTAATTGAACATAATCTAAGTATTTTTGAGCTTCTTTCATATTTGTACAACGAGTGTAATAACTATCTCCACCAGCTGCAATAGTTAGTAATAAATCTTTATTATATGTATCAAGTGTTTGTCTTATTTCTTTTAGTAACAAAGTGAAATTTTCCTTATCGTCTGGACTAGCACCAATACCTGCAATACCAATACATGGATATTCCCAGTCTAAATCAATTCCATCTAAATTATATTTTTTAACGAGTTCTAAAGCAGAATTTGCAACTTTTTTTCTACCTTCATCTGTTGAAGCAGCTTCTGAAAATCCTCCAGAACCCCAACCTCCAATTGATAAAACTATTTTACAATTTGGGTTAATTTCTTTTATTGTTTTTAAATGTTCTTCTTTTCCACTTTCTTCATATGTTACTACATCATTTTTAATATTTGCAAATGCTATATTTATAACATCTAATGCTTTAATATCCTTTTGTGTAACTATATCTAAATCATTTCGTCCTACATATCCTATAACTTTTTTTCTATTCATATTTATACCCCTAAACATTTTATGTTATCTTTAACTAAAAAGGATTGAATTCACCACAGAATTCAATCCTTTTATTTTCTAAATATTCTTTAGTTTTTGCATGAATTCGTTTATGTCCAATGTTAAATCTTATTTACCTGCAAAATATTCATCAATTTGTCTTTGTGCTTCTTCAATAATCTTATCAAGTCCTGCTTTTCTAGCTTCATCTAACATTTTTGGTACAATTTCGTTAGGATCTGAAGCACCACATTCTAATTCATATTTATATTTATCATAAATAGTTTTACAAGCTGTTAGTTCGCTGTTGATTGGCTCTACATCTAAAGCAAATCCTAATACTGAAGATTCTCCTGCTTCTTCATTCATTTTCTTAACTTGATCCCATTGATCTTTTGGAGCACCTTCAGTAGTTGACATATTAAAGAATGTACCTTGTGTATATGCTGGCCAACCATAACTATCGTTTAGTTTTTTAA
Organism: Oscillospiraceae bacterium; assembly: GCA_017887325.1. Lineage (GTDB taxonomy): Bacteria > Bacillota > Clostridia > Oscillospirales > Ruminococcaceae > Massiliimalia. The sequence goes on from JAGHIE010000015.1 coordinate 4,964, forward strand.
CAACGCCTTCTTCTACATATTCAAAATCTTTACCTTCTGCACCATACGCCATAATGTCTCTTAATTTACTATTAGTGTTTACTAATTCTAAGAATTGTAGAGCCTCTGCTTTGTTATCTGAGTTTTTACCAACTGCATTTAATGATGCTTGGATAGATTCTGTTGAATATGTTGGTTCAATAACTCTTACTGGAACATACGCATCTACACCTTCACCAGCTGCACTAATAACTTCTGAGCCTGGGAACCCTTGAGTTGCTTGATAAAATCTTCCTGTTGGCATATCTGTGCTTGTTGAAGCATCTGGATTTATTATTCCTTCTTGATACCATTTGTGGAAATAATTTAATTGTTCAAGAACATCTTCTTGTTCAAACACACTTACAACTTTTCTTGATTTATCGTCCATTTTTACACCAATAAATGGTAAACCAGAACATAAACCATCATATTTATTTCTGAGTGTAGATGGTCCCATTGATTGAGTCATATATAAAGGATAGAATTTATCTCCTTCTCCATCTTTAACTGTTTTAAATACTTTATCTAAATCTGCATATGTTTTTACATTGGAAACATCTATATTGTATTTATCTATGTATTTTTTATCAAAATACCAATATTGTGATAAAGCTGAGTCTTTATATGTAGGTACAGCATAAATTTTATCTTTAATTTTAACACCGTCCCATAATTGTTCTGGTACTAATTCTTTTAGTTTTGGAGCTTCTTTTTCAACTAAATCTGTAATATCTGCTAAAGCACCTAATTCTACAGCAGAACCGTAACAACTTTGGTCTACAAACATTAAATCAAATTTTTCACCAGATTGTAAGATTGTATTTCTCTTTGTACCAAAATCACCCCAATCTATAATGTTAACTTTCATTGTAAATCCAAGTTCATCTTCTACTATTTTATTCATTTCTTCTAAAGCAGAATCGTAGTCACCTGTACCACTACCTACTGTCCAATACACTAACTCTTTGTTTGAATTACTTTTACCATCATCTGCACTATTTTTACTAGTACAAGAAGTTGCCATTGTTGTTAATACTGCTAATGCACACACTGTTGATAAAAGTTTTAATTTTTTCATAATCACTTTCTCCTTTTCAATATGAACTAAGTTACATTAAGTAACATTTATTTGATTACTGTTAATTAATCCGAGTAACTTATTAACTTGTTTACAGATTAACATCATTGTATTAATTTGTCAATATTAAAGTGTATATAAAAAATATTTTTATCATATTGCACAATCAAAATATAAACATATAGTCATTTTAACTATTAAAAACGCTTACATTGTATAAATTTATGTATTATATTATCTTATTTTGTTAACTAACAAAATAAGATTTTTGTCATTATATACTAACAAACCACTTGTATTTTGTTAGTTAAACCAAATTGTTATCAATAATATTGAATATATTTATTAACTATGTTAACATAAAACCAAACTTAAATAACAAGGAGAAATTATTATGGAAAAAAATGAAGTTTTAGAAGAAATATTAGACGGAAATGTACATAATTATACTAATGAAAAAAAATATTGTTACCCTGAAGAAAAAATCTTGCAAGAAAGACTAGAGTGGTTTAAGGACCAAAAATTAGCTCTTATGGTACATTTTGGTATATATTGTAATTTAGGTATAGTTGCTTCTTGGGCTTTAAACGATATTCCAAGAGATTTCTTTGATGAAATTGACTGGACAGATGATAGTAAATTATTTAAAGAACAATATGTAAACTTAAATCGTTCATTTAATCCTATTAGATATAACGCAGACGAATGGGCTGATATGGCTTCAAAATGCGGTTTTAAATACCTTATTTTTACAACAAAACATCACGACGGTTTTTGTCTTTGGGATACTAAATATACAGATTATAAAGTAACAAATCCTGATTGCCCTTATTCTTTACAAAAAAATAGTGATATAATTAAAAATACTTTTGACGCTTTTAGAAATAAAAATTTAGGTATTGCTGCTTATTTTTCAAAAGCAGACTGGCACAGTGAATACTATTGGAACAAAGATTTTTTAGTTGACAAACCTTATTCACAAGGGCCTTCTTACGACACTTCTAAATATCCAGAAATATGGGATAACTTCCGTCAATTTACTAAAAATCAAATTTTAGAACTTTGCTCAGATTATGGTAAATTAGATGTTATGTGGTTAGACGCAGGTTGGGTTAGAAAAGAAGAAGGTCAAGACTTAAATTTAGAAGACATTATTGGCGAAGCTAGAAAAAAACAACCTTGGCTTTTAGCTGTTGACCGTACTGTTGGTGGTAAATTCGAAAACTATATCACTCCAGAGCAATGTATTCCTGACAAAGCTTTAGATATTCCTTGGGAAAGCTGTATTTCTCTTGGTGTTGACTTTGGATACAGATTTGGTGATAATTATAAATCAGCCAGAGAAGTTATTTGCAGATTTATAGAAATAGTTGCTAAAGGTGGTAACTTAGCACTAAATATTAGCCCTCAACCAGACGGCAGAATTCCTGTGGAAATTGCCCCAATTCTTGATGAATTAGGAAACTTTATAAATACTTATTCAGAAGCAATATTCTCAACTAGAATATGTGAACCTTATTTTGTTAACAACATTGGCTTTACACAAAAAAATGGTGATGTTTATGCTATTTGTTTATACAAAGATGAAAATGAAAAAGTTAAACCACAAATAACTTTACCTTACAAAGAAAAGGTTTCTAAAATTGAGTTACTAGATACTTTAGAAGAAGTTACTTTTACTCAAACAGATGATAAAATTGTGGTTAATCTTCCAGATAGCAAACAAACAGATAAAGCTCCTATTGCTATCGTATTTAAAATAACAAAATAATTTATACGCATACTCCTTTCTTCAAATCTATACATAAAAAGTAGAACAGATAGAGATTAATCTCTATCTGTTCTACTTTTTATATAACTTACTGCATTTATTCCAGCAATTACCCCGTCTGATACAGCTGTTGCAATTTGTCTTATTTCTTTTTTACAAATATCACCTACTGCAAAAACTCCGTCTATATTAGTTTTTTGTCTTTCATCTGTTACAATATAACCATTGTCTTTTACTAAATCTGGATACATTTCACTATTAGGTGTTGAACCTGCGTAAACAAAAATTCCACAACCTTGTGATTTTATAATCCTTTCTTCTTTTGTATGTTCATCTGTTATAACAAGTTCATTTACCTCGTCATCACCTTTTATTTTTGTTAGTCTTGAGTGCAATAAGACTTCTATATTAGATTTTTCTTTTATTCTGTTTTTAAATTCTGCAATAGCACCAAGCTCATCTTCAAAATGTACTATAGTCAATTTTTTTGCATATTGTGATAAGTATAATGCTTCTTTTACAGCACCATCTGCACCACCTATAACAAACATTTCTTTACCTGTATATTTTGCTCCGTCATATAAAGCATTTAACATTGTGCCTTTTCCTGCAAATTCTTTTTCACCAGCTATTCCCAAATTTCTAGGAGTTGTACCAGATGCTATTATTACTGCTTTACATTTATAAACATTATTTGTTGTATAGATTTTTTTAATATCTGATAACAAATCTACTTTTACAACTTTTTCTATTGCAATTTCTGCTCCACAATAAACAGCTTGATTTTTTAATCTTTTTGAAAAAGTATATCCTGTTTCTTCTGGTAAAACACCTGCATAATGTGTTACTGTTGAAACTCCAGCTATTGTCCCACCAACTCTTTCTTGTTCTAAAACCAAAACTTTAAACCCTCTACTTGCTGTGTAAATCGCACTACTAATTCCTGCTGGTCCTGCACCTATAATACATACATCATACATAATCTTATCCCCCTATATTTTACCAAATATTTAAAATATGTTGCATTGCTAAACTTACTACTGAAATTGATACCCAACAACATAATCCCATTATGATAGCTTTTCCGCCAGATTTTATCATCTTAACAATGTCAGTATTCAATCCAATTGCTGTCATAGCCATAATGATAAAGAATTTAGATAAATCTTTCATAGGACTAAAAACTGTTGCATCTATACCAAAAGATACACAAACTGTTGTGATAACTGATGCTAGTAAGAAGAATACTATAAAAAATGGAAATATCTTTTTAAAATTAAATGTGCTTTCTGCTTCTTGTGTTCCTGCTTGTTTTTTCTTTTTAGCCATTTGCATAAATGCTAAAACTAAAGTTATAGGAATAATTGCAAGTGTTCTTGTTAGTTTTACAATTGTTGCAAAGTCTAGAGTATTTGCTCCTATGTGCATACCGTCCCAAGCTGTTGCTGTAGCTGTTACTGATGATGTATCATTTACAGCAGTACCTGCAAACAATCCAAATCCTTCATTTGATAAACCTAACATGCTTCCCAAACTTGGAAATATTAGTGCTGCTAATATATTAAATAAGAATATAACAGCGATTGATTGTGATATTTCTTCATCTTCAGCTTCTATAACTGGTGCTGTTGCTGCTATTGCAGAACCACCACATATTGATGAACCTACACCTATTAATGTAGAAATATTTGTTGGCATCTTCATTAGTTTATGTAATAAAAATGATACTATCAAAGAAGTTGCTATTGTTGATATTATTATCGGTAAAGATTTTAAACCTACTTGTGCCACTTGTGATAGATTAAGTCCAAAACCTAATAATATAACGGCGTATTCTAAGATTTTTTTAGATGTGTAAGTTATTCCTGACTGAGCTTTTCCTTTATTTTTATAAAATAGCGAAATAATCATTCCCATTAATATTGCAAATACTGGTCCACCAATTAGTGGGAAAAATTTACCCAACACACAAGCTGGTATCGCTATTGCTAAACATAATAAAATTCCGTATGAGTTTTGTCTTAACCTAGTCATTTTCTTCCTCCAACTTTATGGAAACATATTCCATATTTTTTTCTTCTCTTATAGTATATATTCTTTAAACCATTTTGTAAAATTATTGTTTTTTATGATATAATAAGTTATAATTATGGTTAAGGAGGTTTTATTATGCTAGATTTTAGGATTTATACTTTTCTTACAGTATGTGAAACTATGAATTTTACTCAAGCTTCTCAAATATTACACATTACTCAACCAGCTGTTTCTCAACATATACACGCACTAGAAGAAATTTATCAAACCAAACTTTTTACACAAAAAGGTAAAAAATTATTTTTAACAGAAAGTGGCGAATTACTATTTAACTCTATGAACACAATAAATCACGATATAAAACACTTGCAAGAACACATCAAAGAAACTTCTAATACACTTCCTATAAAATTCGGTGCTACTTTAACTGTTGGTGAATATATTATGCCACCTATTTTGACAAACATTTTAAAAGAAAATCCAAAATTAAAAGTTAATATGTTAGTGGATAACACTCAAAATCTACTAAAACAATTAAATTTAGGTAAAATAGATTTTGCTATTGTAGAGGGCTTTTTCTCGACTGAAGAATATGACAGCCTTATATTTAAAACAGAACGATTTATTCCAGTTTGTTCAAGTAGTCATAATTTTGCAAATAATAAAGTTTGTTTAAACGATTTATTAAAGCAAACTCTTATAACAAGAGAATTAGGCTCTGGGACTAGAGATTTGTTGGAAAAAGTTTTTCAAGAACGCAACATCACTATTAAAAGTTTTTCTAATGTCTATGAAATAGGTAACTTAAATGTAATCAAAGAATTAGTAAAACAAAATCTTGGTATTTCATTTTTATATGAGTCTGTTGTTAAAGAGGAAATAAAAAATAACACATTAACAGAAATAGATACTATGGATTATAATGTATCACATGAATTTTCTTTTATATGGCAAAAAAACAGTTTGTATTCTTCTTATTACAAAGATATATTTAATACATTTGAAAATAACAAATAAAAAATCCAGTACAAATGTACTGGATTTTTTCTATTCAATTCCTAAAGTATTGTTTTTAAAGCTATTTACTTTTTGTGTTATTGCTCCATCTTTAAAGCTATATTCTATCTCAACACTATCTCCAACTTGTGTTAATGGTAATGTGTCGCTTACAGAACTTTTTGCTGTGAAAATAACCTTATCCTCTTCATTTAATAATATTGAGTATATTGTTTCATTTTCTACAATAGACCAATCTATTCTCTTAACTGTGCCTTTTATTGTTTTATCTTCTACTTCTGCATCTTCTTGTGGTGTGTTGCTAACACCTGAATTTTTAAGTAGACTCAAATAATTCTTTTCAGCTTCTGTAATACTATTCCCTACTCCAACTATATTATAGTTTTTAATAGATACAAACGCATATTTTTTAATTAATCCTGTTTTATCTTTTAAAGTTGTAAAATAAGTTGGATTATTTTCAAGATTTAATACTACTGGGAATGTTGCACTATATCCTAAGTCTTGTACAGCACCTTCGGCAGAACCCATTGCTGCATTTTCAGTTGCACCACTCATATTAAATATATAAGGTTGTTTTGTTTTCATGTCTACCATATAAAAACCTAATGCACTGTTATCAGCACCAATACTTGTTATACCAGTAAACAAATAACAACGGTCTTTGTTATATACTATAATATGTCCTTGTGATGTTTGGAATTTATCTTTGTTTGAGAAATTAAAAATTCCGTGTACATATTTACCTTTATTGTTAATTTGTGAAATTATGTAATCTTCTGGTTGTACTCTGTCAACCCAGTCTGGAATTTCATCTAAATTATATGATTTACAAGAGCCTGTTTGTGCATCTACAATAATAACTCCGTCAGCTTCTGGCAAACTAAATCCTCTTTTGTTACTATATGTTGTAACAACCCAATATGGTTTTCCTTCTTCGTCTAATTCAAATGAATAATCAGTAATACCTTTAAATGCTCCAACATTAAACCTTAATCTTCTTGTCAAATCATCAAAGAAGTAGGAATTTGGTTGTATTTTTATTTTATAATCTTCAACATATTTAACATCTTGCATATTTGTTGCAGAAACTGTTATATATCCAGCAGAGCCGTCCATATTACTCAACCATTTGAAAAATCCTGAGTGATATAAAGGTACTGCCCAAATAAGTTCTCCATTAACTTGTTGTATAGTAGGCTCACCTAAAACAACTTGACTTCCTAAAGAAGATTTTTCACCCAACTTTTTGTCAGCTAAAATAGATGCTAATTGTTTATCTACTACCAAAAGTTTGTCCATATCCATAGCTTCTAACTCTTGGGAGAAGTCTATTTCTTGTGGTTTTGGCATTTGGTCTCTATACGCTTTATAAGAAACAAGTGGTGAACCGATTATTGTATAAATAACACCAAACAATAACATCGCTACTACAACACCAATACTTACTTTTGCTATTGCTTTTGTTTTCTTAAATGTAGCATTATTATCCTCTGCCATTCCTTTTAAAAATCTTGGCAAATCATCATATGTCAAGTTATACTTTCTGAATATAGATTTTAGCAAAGAATCTATATTTATAATCGCTAACCAAACAATTATTAGCACAAACCAAAACATTGCCCCGTCAATTAATAACGGATTTAAACTTGGCATACTCACAAAATAATATATGAGTGCTACCACTATACTAAGTAAAAATAGTTTTATCCTCATTATTTTCTCTCCTCAATAATATATATAGCTATATATTATCATTTTTAAGAAACCTATTTTTTAACAAACTATTAACTTATAATACAATATTATTTATTAATAAACTAAAATTTTACTTTAATTGATAAAATATTATTTTTATACTCTGCACAAATACTTCCACTCATTTCTTCTGTTAGCATTTTAGCAATAGATAACCCCAATCCTGTAGATTTATTTGCATTTTCAACCGTATAAAATCTATCAAATAATCTTTCTACTTGTATATTATCTAAATTTTTAGCTGTATTTGAAAACACAAGTTCTCCATTCTCATTTAAAACTATTTTCAAATCATCTTCACTATACTTTATTGCGTTACTAATAATATTTGCAAATATTCTTGATACAGCATTCTTATCAAGAAATCTTTTTATTTTTTTATCTGTTATACAAATTTGTGGTGTAATATTTTTTTCTTTCAAAACTCCATAATAAACAGAAATACTCTCCTCTAAAATATTATTTAAGATAACTTCTTCATAAAATTTATTATCTATTGTTGATGTTGCTATAGAATATTTAAAAAGTTCTTCTGTCAATTGTTTTAAAGTATCAGCTCTATTTTTTATTATATTTATATATCTTTGCACATTTTCTGTTTTTTCTTCATTTTCAAGCAAATCCAAATATCCAAAAATCGCTGTTAACGGAGTTCTTAAATCGTGAGAAATATTTGTTATAGCTTCTTTTACTTCTAAATCTCCTTGATTAAATTTTCTTCTTTTATCTCTAAGAGTTTTTAACTCATCATTGATTGTACTCGCAAGGCTTAACATATATTTATCTCGACTTGATATATCTATTAAAGTATTTGTTTCGGTTTTTAGCCTATCTGTAAAATTTTCCTCTATCTCTTTTGCAGATTTTTGCATTAAGTAAATTTTTAAGCCTAAAACTATAATAACGATTATTAATAATGCAATTATGCTAAAAACCAAAACTTGCATATGAAAACTCCTTTATTTTATATCTTTCTTTTTAAATATGAATAAACCTATTGCAGTTGTTACTACAATTGTTGATAATGAATATAATGACATTTCCACAAAATCTTCAGACTGCATTGATGAATATTTTAAAGATTGACCCGTTGGCAAAAATTTATCAAAAAACTCATAAATTTTTCTTTTGTATCCTGTTACATAATACGGATTTTCCTGTTCATCTACCTGCACCAACTCGCCATCTCCGTTTGTATATGAATATGCTCCCCACATTTTCGATTGTGATAATGTTTGCACAATCATTATAGAAATGAAAAGGCTTATAAAAACACCCAAAATACAAGAAATAGCTGATACTGCTTTATTTTGTATCAACATTGAAACCAAAGTAAATATTGAACAAAATGCAATCACCATTACAACAGTACCTATAAGTGTTATAATAACAATGCTTATTTCCTTTTGAAAAAATTCTATAAATGGAACACCAATAGCTAAACAAACAATAATATATGATAAAAACATTATTATTGAAGATATCGAGTTCGTAATTAAATTTGATAAATAAATAGCTTCTCTATTATTTTCTACGATAATCTTATTTCTTATTGTTCCATCACTATATTCAGTCCCTACAAACACACTACAAAATACTGATGATACAATTCCTATAAACACAGAATATCCAAAAAATATATTATCAATTGTTGTTGACAAATTGTATTTATCATTTTCATAAATTGTATTTAAGGTAACAAATGCACTTAAACCAATCATAAATATTATTCCAAGCCAAAAAAGTTTATCTTTTTTAATCCTTGCAAAATTTGCTCTTAAAAGTTTACTCATTATTTTCCACCTCCTACAAGGTTTATATAATAGCTTTCCAAACTTTCATCTCGCTCTTGAATATTTAAAATTTCACAGCCTTTTTGGCTTAATGGTACAGCTAAACTAGTAATATTTACCTTTTCAAAAATATCTGCTTTTTTGTCGTCTAAAACTTCATATTCAACTCCCATTTGGTCAAGTAAATTAACCAAAACTTTCATATTGGTTACTTCTACTCTCATGCAAGTTTTAAAATCTTTTTCCAATTCTTCTGCACTAATTTCTTTTACAATTTTTCCTTTATCTATAAATCCATAATGTGTTGCAAGTTTTGACAATTCCTCCAATATATGACTTGATATTAAAACTGTAATTTGAAATTCTCTATTTAATTTCAAAATAAGTTCTCTTATTTCAATTATGCCTTGTGGATCAAGTCCATTAACTGGTTCATCTAAAACTAAAAAGTCAGGATCACCAACTAAAGCTATAGCTATACCCAACCTTTGTTTCATACCTAGTGAAAAATTTTTAGCCTTCTTTTTACCAGTATTAGAAAGACCTACTAAATTTAAAATATCATCTATTCCCTTAAAATTTGGCAAACCTAAAATTCTATACTGTTGCTCTAAATTTTCTTTGGCTGTCATATCAAGATAAATTGCTGGTGTTTCTATAACAGCACCCATTCTTCTTCTTGATTTTACAATCTCTTTTGTATTATTTTCTTTTCCATAAAGATGATAACTTCCATTAGTTGGCTGTTGAAGCCCACATATAACCCTTATCAAAGTGGTTTTACCTGCACCATTTTTCCCCACAAATCCATAGATAGAACCTTTAGGAACATTCATTGTTAATCCATCTAATGCTTTAAATTTTTTGTATTGTTTAGTTAAATTATTTGTTGTTAAAACATATTCCATAAATTTTCCTCCCTTTAGTTTATATCTAAAGTATATATAATAAGGGTTAAGAAAGTAGTTAAGAAAATAGTTAAGATTTGGTAAAGATTATTCTTCTCTCATTTTAAAACCTATTCCCCACACTGATTCTATGTAGTCTTTATCACTAATATTTTTCAATTTTCTTCTCAAATTGCTGATATGCACTTTTAGCGAACTTTCCACACAATCTGGTGTATCTTCGCTAATCTTATCAAGTATTGTTGACTTTGTTACAACTTGTGACGGATTATTCATCAATAATTTTAATATTGCATATTCTGTTTTTGTAAGTTTAACTAACTTATCATCAATATAAACCATATGAGAATTTATATCCATAACTATATCGTCAAAATTAATTGTATTACTGTTTACTTTTTTATTTCTAAATTGAATAGAAATTCTTGCTAATAATTCTTTTATATTAAAAGGTTTTGTAATATAATCAACCGCTCCACCTAATAATAAGTTAACTTTATTATCTATATCAATTTTAGCACTAACCACTATTACTGGAATATCTTTTATTTTAGGTAAAACCTCTTCTCCGTTTAACCCTGGTAACATTAAATCAAGCAAAATTAAATCTGGCTTTGATGACTTTATAACAAATAGTGCTTCTGTTCCTGAATATGCTCTGAAAACTTTATATCCTTGTTTTTCTAAAACTTCCTGCAACATATCACCTATACTAATATCATCGTCTATTACTAAAATTCTTTTAATTGTTCTCACTCCATTTTATTTTACTAAATATAATATTAATATATTTTATAAAAAAAGCAAGATACAAAGTATCTTGCTTTTTTATTATTCTCCGTATATAAATTTGTGTAATCTATCAGCAGAAGCGTTTACATCAAATTGCCAAACCCATGGATCTCCTCCACCAACTGGGTTATCTTGTTCATTTGGAATGTATGTTTGTTCTAAGTTTATTTGTCCTGCCATCATAGGTGCATATGATAAAATTTCGTTATAGTCCAAAGAAGTTTCTGTCAATGTCATAACAGATTTTAATAATGTTGGGTATCTTAAAGGATTCATTTGTTTTACTTCTTTAAACATTGCTTCTAAAACATTTCTTTGTCTATTAGCTCTCATGCTATCACTGTCTATATATCTTATTCTGCTATACGCAACCGCTTGACTACCTGTTAATTTAACTAAACCAGATTGTGTTAGTTGTGGTTGTACACGGAAAGAAGAATTCATATGTTCCTTTTCTTCTTCTGTAATGTTAATTTCTACACCACCTAAAATATCAATGATATCTTCTAGTCCAGCAAAATTAATAGTAACATAATCTTGTATATCTAGTTTAAAGTTTTGATTTATTGTTTTAATAGCAAGTTCTGGTCCACCATAAGCATATGCATGTGTTATTTTATCTTCACCATAACCATCAATCACAACTTGGCTATCCCTTAATATTGATGTTAATTTTAATGTACTTGTGTTTTGGTCTATTGATAGTACCATAATACTGTCTGAACGTCCTACAAATTCATCGTCACTTCTAGTATCTACACCAAATAAAGCAATATTAGTAATTTTGGTTTCTTGTTGTTTATTTTCAACTTCTTGAGTAATACCTAATTCACTAGTATTTTTTGTGATTTTCTTAACTTCTAATCCACCAAATATATAATTAAAAGCAAGTATACCAGTAGTTACAGCCAAAAGAGTAAGTATAGCAACTATTGATAACACAACAAGTGTAACTTTTTTCTTTTTGGACATTTTTTTCATAAAAACACCTCTCTAAATCAATTAATACACATTATACTATACTTAGACATTAATTTACAATATATATAATAAAAAATTAACTTTCTATTCTTATATTGCTACCATTATTTCTATTTTTTGTTACGATAATCTTTTTATCTATTCTCTCTTTAAGCTCAGAAACATGGGATATTATTCCAATAAGTTTATTATCTGAAGATAGTTCGTTTAAAGTTTTTATAGCTTGTCTTAAAGATTCTTCATCTAATGAGCCAAAACCTTCATCAATAAACATTGATTCAATTTTTACTCCACCACAACTTGACATAATCTCATCTGACAAACCTAATGCAAGTGACAATGATGCTTTAAAAAGTTCTCCTCCAGACAATGTTTTGCTATCTCTTTGAGTATTGTTGTAGTAATCAACTACATCTAACTCTAGTCCACCATCTCTCAAGTTTACATTTTTAGTTCTTCTTTTTAGCTCATATTGACCATTTGTCATAACTTTAAATCTATAATTTGCTTTCTTTAAAATTTTGTCAAAATAATTCATCTGTACAAAAGTTTCAAAATTGACTTTATTTTTTCCTGATATGTTGCCAGTAGCTGTTTTATAAAGAGGATTTATCACACTGTATAAATCTTGAATTTTTTCTAAATCTTTATAAACAGATTTAATCTTTTGAGCTTTATCATTATTATTTTGATTTTCAAAAGATATAATATTTATCTTTTCTGAAACTTCTTGTAGCTTTTCTTGTTTTTGTGAAATTTTTTCTTTTTCTTCACTATAATTTATATCTTCTATTTTTTCTAATTGCTCGTTTAAAGTTTTAATCTCAACTTGTAATTTTTCTACTTCTTTTTCACTTTGATTATATTTATTTCTTATATCGTTTATTTGTGTGCTAAGTTCAGAACATTTATCTTTATCTTCTTTTATTATTTCTACAAGTTTTTCTCTTTCTTCAACGCATAAATCTTTTTTTATGTTTTCTATTAATTTATTTTGTGATTCAAAATTAGTTTTATTTTCTACTAATTTATTTTCTATTTCTTTATCTTTGTTTTCTAGTAATAAAATATTATTTTCTGTGATTTTTTTATTTTTTTCTGCTTTTTCTTTTAATAAAATGTCTTGATTTATCTGTTGTTGTTGTTCTTTGAATAGAGCTTGTCTTTTTAAAATATCTTCTTCATAATTTAATATTTTTTCTCTCAACTGTTCATCTGAAAAACTATTTATATTAAATAATTTATATACATTGGAACTCAGTTCCATTTGCTTATTTTTTAGATTTGTATTACATTCTGTGCAAGCATTAACGCTTTGATTTAATAGTGTTTTTTTGTCTTCAACAGTTTTTTTTAATTTTTCAAGTTGTTGTTGAGTTGGAGCATTTTCTATTCTTTTTGCTTTACAAGGGTGATTAGTCGAACCACATACTGGACATTTTTCTCCGTCTTTTATACTTTCTGCTAAAATTCCTGCTTGACTATCAAAAAATAATTTTTCTTTTAATAAATAATCCCCATTAACTTCTTCGTATTCATTTTGCTTTTGTTTGTATTCTTCTTGTAAGTTTTCTAAGTTACTTTTATAAACCAAATACTCTTTAAATTGCTTTTGTATATCGTTAAAACTAGATATCTCTTTTTTCAAATTCTCTGTTTGATTGTTTAAATTTAGTTGATTTATTTCTAAATCTTTTAAATTTTCTATAATTGTATTTGATTTTTCTAAAACCTTTTTATTTTGCTCTAATTTTTCATTATTTTCTCTTTTTATTTCTATTAATTCTTGTTCTTGTTTTTCTAAATCTAATTTTTGTTTTTCTAAATTATCAAGCTCTAAAAACTTAGATAAATCTTTTTCTTTTACAACTAATTGTTTTTTTAGTTCATCTAAACTTTCTTCTAACTTTCCGATATTTTTAAATGATTTTTTTCTACCTTCAAACTCTGAGTTTTTCTCTAATAAATTTTGATTTAATATTTTTAAATCATTCTCTATTTTTAAGTTTTTCTCATATTTATCTACTAATATTTTTGTCTTTTCTATTTCTGTTTTATATTTTTCTTCTTTTTCTTTTAAATCATTTAATTCTTTTTGAAAGTTATCATTCATAGATTTGATTAAATCAAATAATTTATCAATTTTATGTATTACCATATTTTCTTTTATTTGATTTAATTCTTGTAAAATTTCATCATCTTTACTGTATTTTATATCTCCAACATATTGAGAAATACTCAATAACAACTCTTTATTTTTTTGCTCTATTTCTTTGTTTTTTTCTAAAAGTATATTTTGTATTTTGCTATATTTGCTTGTATCAAAGATATATCTGAATATATCTATTCTCTCTTTTGTATTTGATAATAATAATTTCGAAAAATCATTTTGAGGCAACATAATTATTTGCCTAAATTGGTCTTGATTTAATCCAAGCAAGTTTATAATTGCTAAATTTACATCTTTTACACTAGTAACTTGTCTTCCGTCAGGATATATTAAAAGAGCTTGTGCGTCCTGTTTTGTTTCTCCCTCTCCTCTTTTTTTAGGTCTTAAATACTCCGGATTTCTTTTTATGTAATATTTTTCTCCATTGTGTAAAAATTCCATTTCAACAAAAGTTTCTGTGCTAATATCTGCATATTTACTTCTTAAAGAAGAAGCTTGTCTTGTTCTTCCACTAGCTTCTCCATATAATGCAAAAGTAATAGCATCAAAAATGGTTGTTTTACCTGCACCTGTATCGCCAGTTATAAGATATAATCCACTATTTCCTAACTTATCAATATCTATTTCAACTTGATTAGAATAAGGTCCAAATGCTGATATTTTTAGTTTAATCGGTCTCATTTTACTCCCCTTCTACTTCATCAATTATCTTTATTAAATAATCTTTTTGTTCTTGTGTCATATTTTCTCCATTTTGTTGTAAAAATAATTCATCAAATATCTCTAAAACGCTTTTTTGCTCCACTTCAAGTTGCACATCAAAGTCTTCTTTAAACTCTCTATTTTTATTTTCGTAAGATATTTTCATCACATTTTTATAAATATTATTCAAAACTGGGCCTGCATTGATTATTTCATCTTTATCTGTCAATACTATACTTACATAGTCTTCCAAGTTTGTGTCTTTGTAATTTTCTTCTTTTATCAAATCTGCATATTTTCCCTTGATTTCTCTAACATCTCTTTTCGGAATTAAAGGGTGTAGCTTTATTCTTATATCGTCTTTTGAGTTTATCTCAATTTCTGTGATTGATTTTTTATGATTAATTTCAGACAAAGAGTATTTTAAAGGAGTACCACTATATCTTACAGTTTCTCTTATTAATTTTTGTGGTTTGTGTAAATGTCCTAAAGCAACATAATCAAATTTATCAAATAATGATACATCAACATTATCTAATCCACCTATAGCAAGTTCTTCTGACTCACTTTTTTCACTACCTGTTAAAAATTGGTGTGCTAAAATTATATTTATTTTATTATCATCTATATCTAAATCTTCAAGCACAACTTTTACTGCGTCATTATAGTCCTTAATATCTGCATTTTCATAGTATTTTTTCACTGTTATAGGTTTTATAAAAGGCAATAAATATACACAAACATCACCACAATCAAATTTTAAATTAACATTTTCTACTTTTCCGTCAAATATAGGTGATATAAAAATATCGTTATTCTTCAAAATTTTATCTGCAAAAGAAACTCTTTCGGCACTGTCATGATTTCCATAAATTATAAATATTTTAAGCTTTCTATCTACTAGTTCTGTTAAAAATTCATCAAACAGTTCTACAGCTTCTATTGGTGGAATATTCTTATCATATATATCTCCTGCAATAAAAATTAAATCTGGTTTTATATCATCTATTTTAGATAAAATATCGTTTAATATATACTTTTGGTCATCTATCATTGAATATCCGTTAACTCTTTTGCCAATATGTAAATCTGATAAATGTATTATTTTCATATATTACTCCTTTAAGGTTACAAATATCTTAAATTTTTCATTAAAATAAAAAAACTCCGTAGAATCTACGAAGATTTATATATAATTTATTCTCTAAAGGTCGCAGTTTACCTTAATTTTTCTAGGTTTTATATGATAAAGGTTACAAATATCTTAAAATTTTTCTTTTATATCTATTTTTCTTTATATAAAACAAGATATCTGTAACCTTTTTTGTCTTTTTTTGCATTAATTTTAAGATATTTGTATCTTTTCAAACTATTTTTAATGTATAAAATAAGATATCTGTAACCTTTAATTAAATTTTTAAGGTATTTGTATCCTTTTAATTATTTTTCTTTATAATCAACCTCTATAACTTCTTTGTTTGCTTTAGAACAGATAATAAATTTAACTTTATCTATACTTCTACCTTTTTTTAGTTTTATGTAATCAACTTTTAGTGATGTGTATTTATTAATTTCTGTTAAAGAAGGTTCTATAATTCTGCTACGAATATATTTAAACTCATATTTTGTATTTGTTTGTTTTCTGATTTCGTCTAAAGAAACAAGCCATTCTCCCAAGCCTAGTCTGCTTATTAAGTTATCGTAAATCCATGCTGTGTATTTGCTTTGAAAGTTCATTACTTCTTCAAATCGATAAGATGTGAAATTTTCCTTTAATTCCAATAAATATGGTTTTAAGTCTTCACTGACTTTTAAAACAGCAATCCCTGATTGTTTTTTCATTGTAACTTTTGATAACCATGAAAATGTTTCTTCAATTTCATTGCCATTTTCGTCTTCTCTTGTAATCCAAATACTAGCATCTCTAAGTTTTTTTAACTCTTTTTTTAAATGGTCATACATTCCCGAAGATTGCATTTTACAAACATCACAAAAATCCATGATATTAAATTCCATATCTTTGAAATCTGTATCATCTGGCTCTATTTTTGATATTATAAAAGCAACTATTTTAGACTGTAATGCACCTAGACTACTTCTTGCATGTCTAATCAAATGGTTGGATTTTGTAATTTTATGGGCTCTAATTTTATCAAGTTGCTGTTCTCTTTCTAAAGATTCATATTCTTTTGTTTTATCCATTATCTTATAAAACCTCTTATTTCGTTATAAATTTCTAAAGTAATGATATATTATAAATTTTAAACTGTCAAGATTACATTACTTTGCAAATTGTCAGTAAAAATATTTGTATAAATTGCACAAATATTATAAAATTTTATTAAAAGATACACTTATCTTAAAATAGGTTACACTTATCTTGTTTTAAGTTACATTTATCTTAATAAAAGTTACAGATATCTTAAAAGTATTATATATTTTTTTATTGTACAAAAAATACCCATCCATATTTGTGTACATATTACACAAAAAAAATTAATATTTTTTTACATTTTAAACTTATATTTATTTATATTAGTAATTTTGCAATAAAATAAGATATTTGTAACCATATACTAATTAAGATATCTGTAACTTTTTATTGATTTAAGATATTTGTAACCTTTATATTTTATTTATTTATATATATGTTTATATTATTTATATTGTTATTAATATTGTTTATCTGTTTAATAATATTTACTTGTTTATATGTTTATTTGTTTAAGAGTCCAAAAAAGTGCGTAATAGTGGGAAATTTTAGACATTAAAGTTACAAATATCTTATTTTAAGTTACATTATACCTTGTTTTAAGTTATACTATATCTTAAGTAAAGTGTATTTATATCTTATTTTATAGATATAAATACCTTAATTTATGGGGCATAATATATTAATGTAAAGTTACAAATATCTTAAAATAGGTTACAGATATCTTAAGCAAAGAAGCAAAAATCTTGTTGAAAATTATTTTCAACAAGATTTTAACATTATAGATATTTAGATTTTAATGCTTTAATTATATCTTCTAATTCTAAAAAATCTTCATCTGGATAAAGTTTTTTTAGAGAAGATAGGTTTGTATTTAAAGATTTTATTACTTTTTTAGATTCTTTTATTATATCGATTTCATTATTATCGATTTCATTTTTAATAGAGTTTTTAAATTCTTCGGATAATTTACTTATTTGTTTATTATTTTTGTTTTCTAAAGAAGAAATTTCTTTTTGATAATTTTCTATCTTTTGATTTAATTTAGATATTTTAGATTTTACTTTATCTTTTTCTGAGGATTCCACTAAAGATAGTTCTTTTTCTAAAGATTTTATACTTTCAGTAGAATTTTTGATATTTATTACAGGTTTTGATATAGATTTTTTAGAAAAAGATATTTTTCCTTTTACTTGTTTAGTGTATGTTTGTATTTGTTTTTTTATTCCAATTAAATCTTTGTTATTATTTTTGCCCCAAATAATAACATCATATATTGTATCTTGACATTCATTAGGTAAAGTAGAATAGGAAGAAGCTTCGTTTATTGTTATTATTTCATTTTTTAAAAGAGATAATAAATTATCATTTAATCCGTCATTTACAGATATTAATTTTCTAGCTTGTCTATCGTCAACATTAAAAGCTTTACTAATCATATTTTTGATATTATCTTTACTTGTGTTTGATAATTTAGATTTTAGTGTATCAATATATTCTAATCTTTGGTCTAATGATATTAATCTTGTTTGTAAATTTGCATTAAATAATTGAATTAAAATATCATCATCGCTAAGACCTTCTTCAATTGTTGCGCTAATAGTTGTTTCTTTATTATAAATACTAGCTCTTAATCTTCTTTCACCACTTATTAATAAATATCTTCCGTCATCTTTTTTACAAACTAATATATCATGGTATAAACCGTTTTTCTTTATATCATCAGCTAATTCTTTAATTGTTTCATCAGTATCTTGTTTGTTAAAAATGTTATTAGGATTAAAATCAATTAAATCTATAGGTATAAAATTTTTAACTTTAACTTTTTTTGTATTTTCTTCTATATTTTGAGCTGTAGAAGATACTTGAGATTGTATTTTACTTATGTCAAATTTCTTTGCCATATTATTATTCTCCTTTAGTTATGTAGTATATTTCTTTAGATAGCTTAATAAAGTCTTGAGTAATTGGTGCTTTTTTATTGTAATAATATAAAGGTTCATTACTACTAGCACTTTGTTCAGCAATAGTTGATTTGCGAATAACTTGATTAAATATATGCAAAGGTAATACTGTTTTTATAACAGATGCATATCCATCTTGAGTCAAGTTTCTTTCTTTTTTTACTAAAACAACTCCAGCGATTTTTAAATTTGAATTATATTTACTTCTAATTTCGTTTATAAATATATTCATAATCTCAATTCCGTCAACAGCATATTTTCCAGCCTCCATAGGAATTAAAACATAATCAGAAGCTACTAATGCATTAATTGTAAGAATATTTTTGCTAGGAGGACAATCGATAATTACATAATCGTATAAATTTGAAATTTCTTCTAATTTATTTTTTAATATAAATTCCTTGGTATTTTTTAAAGATAAAATATCTTCTGCGTTATCTAATAAAAGAGATGCTTGTAAAATATCAACATTTTCAAAAGGAGTGTTGATTATAGCAGACTTAATATCAAAATCATTACAAACAACTTCATAAATACTAGGTTTATCTCTATAAGAAGCTTGTAAAGTTGAACTAGCATTTTTTTGTGGGTCTAAATCTATAACTAAAACTTTTTTAATATTTTTAAATTCTTTTGAAGCAAAAATAGTTGCAATATTAACACTACAAGTGGTTTTCCCAGTACCACCTTTTCTATTTAAAACACTAATTGTAATCATAAAAAACTCCTAAAATTTTATTAAATGGAACTCAGTTCCATTTGATTAAAAATAAAAAAATAAATGTTAGGATATAACATTTAACCTATATAGATGATATCAAAAAAAATAAAAAAAATCAATATAAAAAATATTTAAATATGTTCTTTAAGAAAAATTTTTTAATTAAAATGAACTCGGTTCCTTTTTATTAAAAAAATTCGAATAAATAAAAAAGATAATGAGAAAAATATTAACAATTATGAAATAATTTATTTTTGACAAATGTTTATATATTTAGTATAATTAATTGAAATATTTATAGTTAATGGAGGAAAATATGGAAGAAAAAGAGTTCTCAATAGATATAATGGGAATATTGTATTTATTAAAAAGAAATATTGCTTTAATAATTATTACAGCAATTATTTTTGGAGTTTTAGGTTTTTTAGGAACTAAGTTTTTGATAACTCCACAATATGCATCTAGTGCAACAATGATTGTTAGTAATAAAGTTAATACAGCTGAAAACAACACTATAAATTCTAGTGATATGCAAGCTGCGCAAGGATTAGTAAAAACATACGGTATAATTGTAAAAAGCGATAAAGTATTAGAACAAGTTATATATAGTTTAGGAATTGACGAAACAGTAGAATCTTTAAATCAAAAAATAAAAGTTGAAGCTGTGGATCAAACACAAGTTATGAAAATCACATATTTAGATCCAGATCCACAAAAAGCAGAATTAGTAATAAGCAAAATTACAGAAATTGCACCTCCAATAATAGTTGAATCAGTGGGTGCTGGTAACTGTAGTGTTTTAAGTAATGCTAAAGTTACTGAAAATCCTGTATCACCTAATGTAAAGAAAAATTCAATATTAGCTTTATTTGGAGGAGTAGTATTATCTTCATTATTTGTTATAGCTAAAGAATTTATAAATAATACTGTGAAATCAGAAGAAGATATTTCAGAAAAATTAGGTTTACCTGTTTTAGGTGTTATCCCTAAGATTGGAGGCAAATAAGATTTATGGCTAAAAGTAAAAAAAATGAAAGAAGAAGAGTTCTTATAGCAAACAAAAAAAGTCCTTTTTCATATGTGGAAGCTTATAAAACTGTAAGAACAAACTTTAATTTTATAACACAAAGTAATGAATATAAAACTATTATAGTTACATCTGCAACACCAGCAGAAGGTAAAAGTAATGTTGTTATAAACTTAGCTTTGTCTTTAGCTGAAATGGGAAAAAATGTATTGGTTATAGATTGTGATATGAGAAAACCAGGTTTATCTAAATATTTAAATATTAGTTTAAGAACACCAGGTTTATCAAATGTTTTAAGTAATCAATCAAGAATAGAAGATGTAGTTTTCAAAGTTTCTGATTTAGGATTTTATGTGCTTCCTGCTGGGGCAATTCCACCTAATCCTTCAGAACTTTTAGCTTCTAAAAATATGGAAAGAGTAATAAGAAGCTTAGAAAAAGATTTTGACTATGTTTTATTAGACACACCACCAGCATTTGTAGTTTCTGATGCATTAGTATTGGAAAAAGTTGTTGATGGAGCTATTTTAGTAATTGCACATAGACAAGCTACTATAAGTTCAATCAAATCAGCAAAAGAAAGCTTAGAAAAATCGAATATAAAAATTATTGGTGCAATTTTAAATAAATATGATTCTAAACAATCATTCAGCTCAGACTACAATTATAATTATGACTACTATGCATCAGACTATTCAAAAGAAGGGAAAAGATAGTTTTGGTAGATTTACATTGTCATATATTGCCGAATATGGATGATGGAGCAAAAAGCATTGATGAATCTATACAAATATTAAAAATGCAGGAAGAACAAAATTTTGAAAGAATTGTTGCTACTCCACATTTCTATATTCAAAAAGAAAGTTTAGACAGATTTTTAAAAAGAAGAACAGACTGTTTAGATAAACTTTGTAAAGACTCTCAAATACTAGATATAATGTTATTTTTTAAATTAGGAGCAGAAGTTTTCTATTCAGAAGATTTAGTAAATTTAGATTTAAAAAAACTTTGCATTGAAAAGACAAATTATCTTCTTTTGGAGTTACCAACAGACTATAAACCTTTAGGACTTGAAGAATTTTTATACGAGTTACAAATAAAGGGTATTACTCCTATTATCGCTCATGTAGAAAGATATAGATATGCAATGCAAAATATGGATTTAGTATACGATTGGGTTTCAAATGGTTGTTTAATACAGGTTAATGCTGGTTCTATTGTAAATAGTAAAACAATGAGAAAAAATATATTGAAACTTATTAATTCAAATTTAGTTCATGTTATTGCAACTGATGCACATAATACTGATAGAAGAAAGCCATTAATGGACGAAGCTATGAAAATTTTAAAGAAAAAAGTAAGTATAGCTAAAATGGCAGAGCTTAGAAAAAATTCAGTAGATATATTTGATGGAAAATCTATTGATATTAAAGATATAAAGAAACCTAAAAAGTCAATATTGGGTTTATAAAAAAAAGACTAGTTTAAAACTAGTCTTTTTTTTATTATTATATGTTATGGTCTCCAATATTTTTCAATACATTCTTTTGCGATTTCAACATATCCTTTACCACGGTTAAAATCACCAAAGATTGTACCAACTTCACGCTGTGCCATTTCAAATAGACAACCACTTGCAGATTCGCAAACACCTTTAAAATATTTTCTAAGTGCTTCTTCATCTAAAGGTCCTGGATTTGTAACATATTCTGCACGAGGTTTGCTATAATAAATTACATTTGTTCCTCTTAAGTATTCACCAACTAAATTTTCATTATTAAAAGGAGAAACAGATAATTTTCTTAAATTTTTCCATTTTGATAGATAATCTGGCCAGATAGCATCTACTCTTTCACAACAGCCGTATGATAATAATCCAAATCGTTTAACTAATCTGTCTTGATAAGGGAAAACAAATTCACCGAATGTTTCAGGAGATACAGCAGTTGTTTCTTGTGATTCTAAAAAACCCCAACATTGAGTTGTTTTTGTTACATTTTCAGTTGGTAATTCATTGTTATAAGCAAAGCTTTCTTGTGATATTGGACTGTTGTCACAAGTAGGAAGAAGAAGTCCTTCTTTTTCTAAAAAGTCATAATAGTTTTCATAAACAGTTGTTGCCATATCCATAACTTCGTGAAGCACTTCTGGATAATCGTACATAGAGCAATAATAGCTTTCCATACCCATTAAATGAACAAGAGGGTTTGTGATAGCACCAGGTAAACTTCCCATAGCCATCTTAACAGGTAATATATCACCAATAGTATCTTGAACTATTTCTATGTGTTTTTGTTTTTTCACGATCTACTCCAAAATCTCCACCTTTTAGTTTTTCAAAATCTTCTTCTAAATCTTCTATAACAGGGTCAATATGAAATCCCATTGAGTTACTGCTTGAACGAGTAATTTTATTTTTAATGCCAAAAGGATTAACCCAAGTGTTCCAAAAAACTTTAAAATCTGGAGTAATAGGAGTATCGTCATTGAATAATTCTCTACCAACTAAAGTTTGTAAAAGACTACTTTCAATACTACGAGCATATTCATCTTCACAACGAAGTCTAGGAGTTATAACTTCATGAGTAAAGTTTGAAAACAATAATCTTACTGTTGGAGTTTCTTTTCGTCCATTTTTTAAAGCGTCCCATTTTTTTAAGATAATTTCGTTTTCTTTAGAATTTGCATACTCAACTTGTTTTTTTGCAAGTTCTCTTAAAATTTCTCTGTCCTTATCGTTAAAGTAATTCATAAAAACCGTCCTTTTCCTTTTTAAAAAATAATTTTTTATTGATTATAGCACTAAAAAGATATCACATCAATAGTTATTTTAAATTGTATAATATTGTACTAATTAATGCTATATTATTGCAAATTTTAAGATTAAATGAGATAATGTAGTTGTATATTTAATGAAAGGAAAATTTTATGAAGGTTGTAATTATTAACGGACAAAATCATAAGGGAAGTACTTATAGAATTGGAAGAATATTAGCAGAAAAAATAGCAAATGCAGAGAACATAAAAGAGATTTTTTTACCAAGAGATATGGACGAATTTTGTTACGGTTGTACCCAGTGTTTTACAAAAGATGAAAAGTTATGTCCTCATTATGAAAAGTTAGAACCATTGACAAAAATGATGGACGAAGCAGATGTTTTGATATTCACTTCACCTGTATATGTTTATCATGTAACAGGTTCTTTAAAAGCTTTTTTAGACCATTACGGATATCGTTGGATGATACATAGACCAGAAGAAAGTATGTTTAAAAAACAAGCAATAGCGATATCTACTGCTGCAGGTGGAGGTATGAAGTCAACTTGCAAAGATATTTTAGACAGTTGTTTTTTCTGGGGGATAGGGAAGACTTATAAATATGGTGTAGCAGTTAGAGCTACAAAATGGCAAGAAGTTGCAGAGAATATAAGAGAAGATATTAAAAAGAAAACAACTAAAATTGCAAAAAAAGTAAAAGCTAACTATGGTAAGATTAAACCTAGTATAAAGACAAAAATATTTTTTAATGTTGTCAGAAAGTTACAAGAACAAAAAGCATGGAATAAAGCTGATAGAGATTATTGGCAAGAAAAAGGCTGGGCAGATAATAAAAGACCTTGGAAAAACTAAAGTAAAGGGGTAAGTTTTATGAAAAAAGTTATATTAGATTTAGATACTGGTATAGATGATGCAATGGCACTTGCATATGCAATAGCAGACGAAGAAGTGGAATTGTTGGGCGTTGTTGGAACATATGGAAATGTTTATACTGAGCAAGGTGTGCAAAATGTACTTAATATTTTAAATATGTTAAATGTGAAAAATGTTCCAGTATATGCAGGGGAAGAGTGTGCATTAGATAAAGATAAATTTGATAGATTAGAAGTAAGTGCTAAAATTCATGGTGAAAATGGAGTAGGACAAGTAGAGATTGAAAAGTCAGATTGTCAAAAACAAGAACAAGACGGAGTATCTTTTATAATTGACAGTGTTAAAAAATATGGTAAAGATTTAACTATTGTAGCAACCGGAGCAATGACAAATATTGCGAAAGCTTTAAGAGATTTTCCACAAATGAGTGAGTTAGTAGGAGAAATTGTTATAATGGGTGGAGCGTTGATAGTTGAGGGAAATGTTACACCTTTTGCAGAAGCAAATATTATACAAGATCCACAAGCAGCAAAAGAAATATTTGAAAGTGGAGCAAATGTTGTAATGGTTGGTTTAGATGTAACAAAACTTACAGTACTAACAAAAGACCACACAAACCAATGGAGAGTTAACAAAGCAGGAGAAAAATATGCAGATATGGTAGATTACTATATAGATATGCATGTTGAGATAGACAACTTATATGGTGGTTGTTATATGCACGACCCATTAGCTTTGTCATATGTAAATCATAGAGATTGGTTTAAAACTATATCTTTACCTATGACTGTTATAACTCAAGGGGTAGCAGTTGGAAGAACTATAGGATATAACAGTCATGTTACAGAAAGCACACCAAGAGTAAATGTGTGTATAGATGTAAAAGCTGATGAATTTATAAAACATTATCAAAGTACTGTTATGAAATTGTTTAAATAAGTTTTATTAGGAGAAATTGATGAGAATAATACATTGTGCAGATTTGCATTTAGACTCTAAAATGTCTAGTAATTTTAATAATGAACAAGCAACTCGAAGAAGATTAGAGATATTAAATACATTTGAAAATATGATAAGATTTGCAGTAGAAAATCAAGTTAAAGTTATAATAATTGCAGGAGATTTATTTGATACTTGTGAATATGTGCACAAAAAAATAAAAGATAGAGTTATTGATAATATAAAAAACAATCCTCAGATAGATTTTCTATATTTAAAAGGAAACCATGATACAAGTGATTATTTTGAGCAAATAGCATTACAAATACCAAATCTAAAATTATTTGGTAAATATATAAAAAGCTATAATTACGATAATGTTTGTATTAGTGGTGTTGAGTTTTCTGAAGAAATAATGGCAGAGTATTACAACATAAATTTAGATGAAAATAAGTTTAATATATTTGTAATGCATGGGCAGGAGAGTAGTGCTTTTTCAAATAATGGTGAAGAAATTATAAATCTTACTGCTTTAAAAAATAAGAATATAGATTATCTTGCTTTGGGGCATATACATAAATATAAATTTGAAAAATTAGACGATAGGGGATACTATTGTTATAGTGGTTGTCTTGAGGGCAGAGGCTTTGATGAATGTGGTGAAAAGGGATTTGTATTGTTAGAAGTAAATGAAAATTCTTTTAAACATGGATTTATATCAAATTCTGCAAGAACATTTTATGAAGTTGATGTTTATTTAAAAGATATTGAAAATGAAAACGATATTTACAAAAATATATTGGAAAATGTAAAAGATATTGACGGTAAAAATATTGTAAAAGTAAACTTATTCGGTGAGATAGAAGAAAACATTGATATAGATACTGATTATTTAAGTCAAAAACTATCTCAAGATTTTTATTTTGTGAAAATTAAAGATAAAACTACTGTAAAGATAGATTATGATTTATATAAAAACGATGTTTCTTTAAAAGGTGAGTTTGTAAGACTATTAGAAAACTTAGATATTGAAGACGAGAAAAAATCTAAAATAATATCAACAGGTATAAAAGCTCTGTTAGGAAAGGAGTTTTAATATGAGGTTGATTAGTTGTTATATTGAAAATTTCGGAAAACTGTCAAATATAAGTTTTGATTTTGAAAAAGACATAACTTCTATAAATGAAGAAAACGGATTTGGAAAAACAACGCTATCCGTTTTTATAAAATCAATGTTTTATGGGCTTGATTATAAACGCAAAAAGGAGTTATATGATAGAACAAGATATTTGCCTTGGAACAACTTAAAATGTGGTGGATATCTAGTATTTGAGATAAACGATACAGTTTATAGAATAGAGAGAACTTTTGGCAAGACAAATAAAACAGATACATTTAATCTGTATAACGAAAAAACTCATACAATAAGTTACGATTATTCTGAAAATATTGGTGAAGAAATATGGGGTGTTGATAAAGAGTCCTTTGAAAACACTGCATTTATCAATTTAAAAAATGACAGCAATTTATTGACAGAAATAATATCAAGTAAATTAAATGACAGCACACAAACACAAAATGTTGATGAATATCAAAAAACATATGACTTGTTGGATAAAAAGGCAACAGAACTTTATTCTAAAAGAGGAAATAAAGGGCTAATTCCTCAAAAACAAGATGAGTTAAATTCGTATAAAAGACAACTTTTAGATTGTGATATAAATGAAAGAGAAATAGAAAGAATAAATAAACAGATAAAAATAATAGATGAAGATATAAAAGATACTGAAAAAGATATTAATGGCAATAATCCAAAATCTAAGCCAAACAATAATGCTGATTTAATTTATATAGATGAGTTGTTGGATAACTATAACAAATCTTGTCATATTAATTCTCAAATTGAAAATTTAGAATTTAAGTTGCAAATGATACAAAATAGCAACCTCAGAAAACAAAATAAACTAAAGACTAATAACATAATTTTTATAACAAGTTTTATTATTTTGATTTTATCTATAATATCTATATTTTTTAGCCTTTTGATAGCAGTTAGTTTGTTTGCATTATTTTTAATTGTGTTTGGTTTTTCATTGTATGGATTTTCTAACATAAAAAAAGAATTGAAACAAAATGAAGCAGACACAGTTAAAAATCAAATAGAGCAATTAAAAATACAAAAGGACTTTTTAGACGATACATATAAAGAGTTTATCATAAGATATATTCCAAACGATAACCTAGAAAATATAGTAAAATCTTTGTCACAGATAAAATATAATTTGCAAAATCAAGATAGTGGTTCTTTTAATTCAGAGAATGAAGTGCTATTTGAAAAATTGAGCAAATTAAAAGCTGATAAATTAATACTTAAAAATAAAATAGAGTCTTTGAGCGAAAAGTTAGAGCAAAAAGAAGATATAATCTCAAATATAGATAATTTATCAGAGCAAATAGATATTTTGCAAGACAGATATGAAACATTGACAGATACTATGAAGTATTTAGAAATTGCAAGACAAAATTTAGCTTCTAAATATATAGGTGGAATAGAAAAAGGTTTTTTAAAATATTTAGAAAAATTGGGCAGTAATGATTTAGACAAACTAAAAATAGATATAAATTTAGATGTTAAAATTGAAGATCAAGGACAACTTTATAAAAGTGATTATTTAAGTTTGGGTAGTAATGATTTAGTTAATTTTTGCATTAGAATGGCATTGATAGAATCAGTATTTGACTTAAAAGAAAAACCAATATTGATATTAGATGACCCATTTGCAAATTTAGATGAACAAAAGCTTGAAAAAGCAATTGAATTACTTAAAAATATATCAAAAGAGTACCAAATAATCTACTTTACTTGTCATAGAAGTAGGGAGATTTTATAGTTAAGGGGGAAGTTTTGTTATGAAAGGATTATTAGAAGTTTGTGTAGATTCTGTAGCATCTGCTGTATCAGCATACAAAGGTGGAGCTGATAGATTAGAATTTTGTTCTGATTTAGTTATAGGAGGAATAACTCCAACTTTAGCAATGTATGACGAAGTGAAAAAAGTTGCACCTATTCCAGTTAATGTACTAATACGACCAAGATTTGCTGATTTTTGTTATGATGAGTATGAAAAACAAGTAATACTAAACGAAATAAAAATGTTTAAAGATAGAGGAGCAAACGGAGTTGTTATAGGAGCATTGTTGCCAAATGGTGAGCTAGATGTTGAGTTTATGAAAGAGTGTGTAGCTTGTGCAGATGGAATAGATGTAACATTACACAGAGCATTTGATGTTTGTAAAGATCCATTTAAAGCGTTAGAACAAGCAAAAGAAATAGGAATAAATACTATCTTAACATCAGGACAACAAAGCAATTGTGTTAAAGGTAAAGATTTAATAAAACAACTCGTTGAGAAAGCAAATGGTGAGATTGATATATTAGTCGGTGCAGGAGTTGATGATACTATCATTAAACAAATGTATGATGATACAAAAGCAACTTCATATCATATGTCAGGTAAAATAATAAAACAAAGTGATATGATTTATAGAAAAGAAAATGTACCTATGGGACTTGATAGCTTGAGTGAGTTTGAAATATATCTTACAGATGAAGAAAAAATCAGAAAAGCTAGAGAAGTTATAGACTCAATTTAAGGGGTGATAATTTGTTAAAGCATAGATGTCCTTGGTGTGGTGAAAAAATACCTTTAAATCTTCTTAAACCATCAGATTTAATTTCACGATTAGCTAGAAAAGAAGAAGATAGAACTTGTGTTAATTGTAAAAAAATGTATAAACAAGCTGTGAAGAAAAATTTTTCTCAATTTGTGTTAACTGTAATTATTATAATAGCGATTTTTAGTTTAGATTTTGTTCTTGCTCTAATTTTTCCAAAGTTTAATAATAGTTTATTTATTGATTTATCTTATATTTTATTAGCAGTTATTGCTTTGGTTTCTTTGTTAAGAATTCCGTATATAAGAGATTATGAAGAAAAAGAAGATAAATCGAGTGCTGTATTTTTAGGTGTATTTTTTCTGATGATTTTATTGTTTTTAATTTTAGATAATCAAAAGAAAACAATTATTTTTATTGGTCTATTTGTTATAGCAATGGCAAGTATATTAATTTATGTTTATAAAGAGTATACTTCTATAAAAAAAGAAGATAAAAGTGTATCAAAAACTTCTGTAAATGTTAGCATAGAGTGGTTTAATAATAAAAATGGTGGTTTAATATCACCTAGATTTAGAGTTTTAAATGGTGAAATTTTTCCAGCATGTTTTCTAGATTCAAATTCTACTCCAATTAGCAAAGCTTTGTGTGTAGCGTTGGAAGATTTAAAATGGAAAGATTTACATAATTGTGATTGTACAATAAATTTGGTTTTAGATGATGTATCAGAAAAAGATTTATTTATTACAAATAATAAGTTTTATTTATATAATGACTATCAAAAAATAGCACAAGGAGAAATAAAATAAAAAAGCTGGGAATTTTCCCAGCTTTTTTATTATTATGCTAAAACTATAAAACTTCTCTGTAATAAAAGTTTTTAATACCTATTATTGTACTTTCTGAAGTTGTAGGACTAACATAGATGTTTAGTTTCTTATCAAGATTTTCTAAGAATGATTTTTCAAATAAGTTATAACTTTTTGAAATTTGTCCACCAATGATTAAATTATCAGGATTGAAAGACTTAACAAAAATATTCATAGCTTGTGCTAAATTAAAACCAAATGTTTCAAAAGTTTTTATGCTTAAATTATCACCGTTTAGTGCTTTATCAGCAATAGGTTTAACTTGATTTAAAGTTTCGCCAGTTAAATCTTTGTAAATTTTTAAAATACCTCTTGCAGAGATATAATCATCAATAATACTGTCTTTAAATTTTGTGCTGTAAATCCAACCATTTTCTGGAACATTATCACCATGTTTTATAAGTTTGCCATTATTTAAAAATGCAGAACCAACACCTGTACCAATACAAATAGCAATAGTTTTGCCGTTGTTTAGAGTATTTTCTTTAAATGTTTCACCAAAGGCATACATAGTAGCATCGTTTTCAAAGAATATAGCAAAATTTTCAGATATATTAGATAAAACTTCTTTATCTAAATTTTTCATAAGTTCTTTTCTAACATTAACATCATAAATGCTTTCATATTTTGCTAAATCTTTTATTTTACAAATACCATTTTCATAATCAAAAGGTCCAGGGAAACCTAAACCAATACCTAAAAGTTTGCTTTCTTTATCATATCTATCATATTCTTTTTTGATTACATTACATAAATTATCAATGATAACTTCTTTAGACTTATCAGATAAAGAAGGGCATTCGTTAATAACATTGTCTAAAATTGTTCCGTTGTCTAATAAAACAGCTGATTTAATATTTGTTCCACCAACATCTAAACAGATAAAATAATCCATAAAAAAATCACTTCCTTTACTAAAAATATTATAACATATAAAAATATATCTTGCAATATGTTATAACATATGTTATAGTATAAGTGAAATAACAAGGAGGTTATAAAAATGTCTTTATATAATAAATTCCCTATGACTGAAATTTCAGGTTATGAAAATCAAGTGTTTGAAGGTAGTACAGCTATAAGAGAAAAAATCGAAAGCTTACAAGCTGGAAACTTAAAACATGTAACAGTAATTGATTGTTATGTAGGTGTTGATGTACAAAAACTTTTTGAAGATGTAAAAGCTTTAAATTTTGACACAGTAATTTTTTCTAATGAATGTGCATACTCAGGTGATGAGTTAACAAGTAGAATGCAAGAGTTCTTAACAGACGATAGAGTTTTTGGTATTATGAATACTAAAAAATTATCAGATTTTTTTATAGATGAAAAAATTGAGGAAGCTAGAAAAACAATAGAAAATGCTAATGGTAAAGTTTTAGTTATCGGTGTAGGGGCATCACTTATCACTAAAGGTGATTTATATATATATGCTGACATTGCTCGTTGGGAAATCCAATTAAGATACAGAGCTGGAATGCCAAACTGGAATGCAACAAATACAAATGACCCAATTTTATCAAAATACAAACGCGGTTTCTTTATGGAATGGAGAATTTGCGACAAACACAAAATAGAAAATTATGATAATTTTGATTTTGTTATTGACGCTGACAAACCAGAAAACCCAATAATGATAACATATGATTTATTTAGAAAATCTTTAGCAAAACTTGCAAACCAACCATTCAGATTAGTTCCATACTTTGACTCAGGTGTATGGGGTGGACAATGGATGAAAGATGTTTGTAATCTAGATAAATCTGTAGAAAACTATGCTTGGGCATTTGATGGTGTACCAGAAGAAAACAGTTTATTATTCAAATATGGCGAAACTGTTTTTGAAACACCTGCAATAAACTTAGTATTCTTAGAACCTCAAAAATTATTAGGTGAAAAAGTTTATGCAAGATACGGAAAAGAATTCCCAATCAGATTTGACTTCTTAGATACTATGGGTGGTCAAAACTTATCATTACAAGTACACCCATTAACAGAATATATCCAACAAACATTTGGTATGCACTATACACAAGATGAAAGTTATTATATTCTAGATGCAACTGAAGATAGCTGTGTTTACTTAGGTGTTAAAAATGATGCTGATAAAGAAAGCATGATTAAAGATTTAAAAATTGCTCAAACAGGTGAAAAACCATTTGATACAACAAAATATGTAAACAAAATTCCTGCTAAAAAACATGACCACTTCTTAATTCCAGCAGGTACAATGCACTGCTCTGGGGCTGATACAGTTGTATTGGAAATCAGTGCTACACCATACATCTTCACATTCAAATTATGGGACTGGGACAGATTAGGTTTAGATGGTTTACCAAGACCAGTACATATTGAACACGGTGAAAAAGTTATCAATATGAACAACAATACAGACTATGTAAATGAATACTTAGTAAACCACATTAAACCAATAGAAAAAGGTGAACACTACACAGAAGAATCAACAGGTTTAACAAATAGACATAGTATTGAAACAAGAAGACATACTTTCACAGATACAGTTGTACATAAAACACACGGTAGTGTTAATATGTTAAACTTAGTTGAAGGTGACGAAGTTTATGTTGAAAGTATGAATGGCGAATTTGAACCATTTATCGTACACTATGCAGAAACTTTTGTAATTCCTGAAAATGTAAAAGAATATAAAATTTCACCTACAGAAAAATCTAAAGGTCAAGAATTAAAAACTATTAAAGCGTTTATAAGATAAGCAAAGGTTGTAATATATGAGTAAGTCAACATTAAAAGATAACTTAGTAAATATCATTAGAAATGAAATTGAAAATGGTGTTTATGAAGTTAATGATATGTTACCAAGAGAGATAGATTATCAAGAAAAATATGGAATAAGTAGGATAACAGTTCGTTCTGCAATGAGCGAACTGCAATCCCTAGGATATATAGAAAAGATAAAAGGTAAAGGTACTTTTGTAAGAAGAACAAAGATATCAGAACCACTTTTAAAAATTGATGGAACATCTCCACAAATGAAAGCAAAAGGGTTAATTCCTAAAGTTGAAGAAGCGAGTATTTCTATTATCGGTGCAGACAAAAGTTTGGCAAAGATTTTTAATATTCCTTTGAATACACCTCTTTACAAACTAGATAGAATTAGATTTTTAAATGATGTTAAAATAGGATATTTTACAAGTTATTTGCGTTCAGACTATACATTAAGTTTAGACTCTAGTATTTATAATACAATGCTTTTATATCCATACTTGGAAAAAACTCATAATATAGTTGTTAATAAGGTTGAACAATCACTAAGTGCAACTTTGGCTGATAAAGATATTGCCAAAAGATTAAATTGTGATGTTAATGAAGCAATTTTAGTTTTAAAAAGACGAGCATATATAAGTGATTTTCAAACTCCTTATGAATATACAATAGCTAGATATATTGGTTCAAAATATGAGTATTATTTAGAGTTAGAAAGATAGATTTTTAATATTGTATTAAATACGATATTAATTGTAATATAATTTCTAAAAAGTATAATAATTGTAGTGAAAATATAAGAAAAAATTAGAAAGGTAAGGGATTGGTCATGAAAAAATTTGACATTTATGTTGTACACCATTCTCACACAGACATTGGTTACACAGACTTACAAGAAGTTGTAATTTTAAATCAAGTAGACTATATCAAATCTGCTATTAAATATTTAGATGAAGCATACGCTAACAACACATGCGTAAAAGACTTCAAATGGAACTGTGAAACATATTATTGTGTAGAAAGATTTTTTGAAGAATGCACAGAAGAAGAAAGAGAAAGCTTTATCAAATATGTTAAATTAGGAAACATTGGTTTATCTGCAACATATTTAAACTTCAACGATCTTATCGATAAAAATGTTTTAACAAAAAGAACTAGAGAAGCAGTAGAATTATTTAAAAAAGAAGATGTAAACTTTAATGTAGCAATGAACGCTGACATAAACGGTATTTCTTTAGGTGCATTAGACGCATTTTTAGATAATGGTGTAGAATTCTTATACACAAACATTCACTGCCACCATGGTATGTATCCTTTATACCAAAACCAACAACCATACTTCTGGGAAAACAAAGCTGGTAAAAAATTATTGGTATGGAGTGGTGAACACTACAATTTAGGTAATGTTATGGGCTTAGTAGAAAATAAAGCTCCAAACTTTATGACACAAAACTATCAAAGCAGTGGCGAGAAAAAAGCTCATGTTGATGTTGTAAAAGACAATATTAGGGAATACATTGATTTATGTTTAGAACATGGTTATAAATATGACTTTATTCCTATGTCAGTTTCAGGTGTATTTAGTGATAATGCTCCTCCAAACTTAGAAATCATTGAATTAATCACAGAATTTAATAAAAAATACGGTGAAGAAATTCACATTGAAATGGTAACAGTTGCTCAACTTTATGAAAAAATTAAAGATAAAGTTGCTGACAGCAATACATATAAAGGTGACTTAACAGACTGGTGGGCACACGGTGTTCCAAGTACACCATATTCTGCAAAACACTACAAAGAAGCACAAAGAATGTACAATTTGTGTGAAAGAATGGACCCAGAACACAAAATTATCTCTGAAAAATTTGAAAGAGAAGCAGAAGACAACATTATGTTATATGCTGAACACACATGGGGACATTCATCAACAATTACAAACCCATACGACACAATGGTATTAAACTTAGATATGAGAAATGCAAGCTATGCTTCTAAAGCTCACGAAGCAAGTGCTAAAAACTTATACAAAGTTAAACAATCAATGGGTGACAAATTAAGATACTACGATAGAGATGGTAAAATCAAAGCTACAAACACAGTAAACGAAAAAACAACTGCTGTTGTAGAATTCTATATCGAAGTTTGGGCTTATGGCGATATCGTATTAGAAAACGCTGAAACTCACGAAGTTATGAAAACACAAATTTCATCTCATCCAAGAGGAGTTTTAGTAAGCTTTATAGATACTTTTGAACCAAACGAAGCTAAAATCTACACATACAGAGAAGTAGAAAAGAAAGCTGATACAATTAACTCAAGAGTAGCTTACTCTGGTTCTGAAAGAGTTAGAGATATTGTAAATGATTATGATAAAGTAACATATACTTTACCATATGGTATCGAAAACGACTTCTTCAAAATCGGTTATGAAATCGGAACAGGTATTACAACATTCTACAACAAAAAATTAGATTGTGAAATGCTAAAACAAGGAGATGCAAAATTCTTTACACCTGTTTATGAAAATACAGAAATTAGAACAGATGTATATGAAGAAAGAAGACTTTTAGGTAGAAATATCAGAGGCTTACACGCTAAAAAATACATCGGTGAATTATCAGATATAAAAATCATTGATAATGGTCCTGTGTTTAAAACAGTTGAATTAGTATATAACTTAGAAGGTACATACTTTAGTTCAATCGTAATCAAAATGTTTAATGATATTCCAAGAATAGACTTCAAATATAAAGTTGCTAAAACATATTCTGAAGCTATTGAAAACTTATTATTACCACTTGCATTAAATGTAGAAAAAGAAACATACATTGATAAGAGTGCTGTATCTTTCAAATGTGGTGTTGAACAAATTCCTGGTACATGTATGGAATACTACTTAGTAGATACTGGTGTTGTTTATAAAACAGACAAAGCTAACATCGAAATTAATACATTAGACGCACCAATGATTTACGCTGGTGAACTAAAACATCACCCAATCTTATTATGTGATAATAAAGAAGAAAACAACAAACGCGATATTTACTCATGGATTATGAATAATATTTGGGAAACAAACTTCAAAATGGATTTATCTGGTGCAACAGAATATTGTTACTCATTAACAATGTCAGATGCAAGAGATGTTGATGAAAGTTTTGAAAGCATGAGAAACAACTACAACAGAATTATCACATTTATGATTGACTAATAATTAAATTAAAAGAGTTAGGATTTAATCCTAACTCTTTTTTGGTTGTTTTAGTAAAATAAAAGCTGTGTACAAATTAAATTTGATATTATATAATTAAATAAAAATTTAGTTTAGGAAAGAATTATTATGAAGATATATATAATTGAAGATGACATTGTATTAAGAAAAGAACTTGTAAAATTATTGAGCTTATATAATTATGAATGTAGTTATGATGATGATTATGAAAATATAATAAGTTTGGCGTTAAAATCAAATGCAGACTTGATTTTATTAGACATAAACTTACCATTTTTTGATGGTTATCACATATGCAGGGAAATAAGAAAAGTGTCTGATATACCTATAATTGTTGTAACAAGTAGAAGTACAGATATGGACGAACTTATGAGCATGAATTTAGGTGCAGATGATTTTATAACAAAGCCATACAACACTCAGATATTACTTGCAAGAATTGCAAATTTGCTAAAGAGAAGTAGTGGCAAAAACAATGCAGAGTTGTCAGAATATAAGGGCGTAAAACTTGATATTGGGAAAAGTATGATTTATTATCAAAATAAAGAAATCGAACTTACAAAAAATGAAATGAAGATATTTTCTGTTATGATAAAAAATATTGGAAGAATAGTTTCAAGAGATGAGCTTATGAATGAGCTTTGGCAGTCTGATGAGTTTGTAGATGACAATACATTAACAGTTAATGTAAATAGACTTAGAAAAAAACTAAATGAAATTGGAGCAACAGACTTTATCAAAACAAAAAGAGGACAAGGATATATAATATGAACTTTGGAAAATTTATAAAAGAAAAAATTGTATTTATAATATTTCAGTTATGTATAGTATTATTTTTTGCTTTTGTTTTAAATAGCGTTCAAATACATATAAGTATAATTATTTATATATGTGTGTGCGTGATGTTGTTGACATTAGGTGTGTTAATATATGAATATGTAAGGCGAAAAATTTACTATAAAAAAGTTTATGCTTTGCTTGACCAGTTGGATAAAAAATATTTTTTATCCACGGTATTAGAAGAAGGAGATTTTCAAGAAAGTGAAATTCTTTTTGATATATTAGGACAAATATCAAAGTCTATGAACGATGAAATAGCAAAGCATAAAATTATAAATAGTGAATACAGAGATTATATAGAAACTTGGATACACGAAATAAAATTGCCGATTTCTTGTATTAGTTTGATTTGTGAAAATGACAAGAACGATACTACAAAATCAATTCAAAATGAATTATCAAGAATAGACAGTTATGTTGAGCAAGCATTATTTTACGCCAGAAGTACAAATTTAGAAAAAGATTATTCTATAAGACAAGTTAATTTAGATAGATTAGTAAAAGACACTATAAAAAAACAATCTAAACAACTTATTAGCTTAAAAGCTCATTTAGATTTTAACAACCTTGAAAAAGAAGTGTACTGTGATACAAAGTGGTTGGTGTTTATTTTAGGACAAATCATATCAAACAGTATAAAATACAGAAAAAAAGAGTTAACATTAAATTTTAGTGCAGTAGAAAATGATGATAATATTATTTTAAAGATAAAAGATAATGGTATAGGAATATCACAAAGTGATATTGGCAGAGTTTTTGATAAAGGATTTACTGGCGAAAGTGGAAGAATATATGGTAAATCAACAGGTATAGGTTTGTATTTATGCAAAAAACTTTGTGATAAGATGAATTTACAAATTGATATAAAATCTGAACAAGGACGGTGGACAGAGGTTTCAATTATTTTTCCAAAAGATAGTCGAATATTGTTGCAAAATTAAAGAAATATACAAAAATTATCTTAAAAATATAAATATTATAAAGGTATCCTATGATGTATTGCTAATATATGTTATATGGAGGAATACATATGAGTATTTTAAATGAGTTTGTAGAAATTTTATCAGGAGAGTTTGATAACTCAGAACAATATGAAATAATGAAAGAAAAAGGAGTGGACAACTTTCCTTTTGCTGAACATATAAACACAGTTTGTAATGATAAAATAGCAGGATTGCCTGAAAATTTTGAAGGTTTGTTTTTAGTAGAAGAAAGTTATTATACAGTAAACGGCAAAACAAATAATTCACCACATTTGTTTTTATTTACTGAAGAAAATGGGGAAGCTAAATTAACTTCTTACGAAGTGCCAGAACCATATGATAAAACAAATTTTACATATAAACAAATTGAAACTATAAATTATGATGACTTAAAATTATCAGAAAAATTTACTCCAGCTATTTATAAATTAAATAATGGCGTTTGGGAAGGTGGAAGTGTTAGTATGTTTTCACCTGTTGTTAAATTTACTTTGTTTGAAAGATTTTCAAAAGAGCAATTAGAAGTAAGCGAAAAGATAGAAGTAAATGGCAAAAAAACTTTTGGATATGACGAAGCTATCATCTATAAAAGAAAATAAAAAAAGAGCTGTTTATAACAGCTCTTTTTTTATGTGACAAAATTGTTAGTTTAGTGTAAGATAAATCGATGTTAAAAGTATTTTTAAGATGATATAATGTGAACATAGAAAATATTGAAAAGGGGTTTTTATATGAATACTACTTTAAAGGTGGAAAACCTTGAAAAATATTATGGAAGCAAAGGAAATATAACAAAAGCAGTTGATAATATAAGTTTTAATGTTTCACAAGGTGAGTATATAGGAATAATGGGTGCGTCCGGAAGTGGTAAAACTACACTTTTAAACTGCATTTCTACAATAGATACAGCAACATCTGGTCATATATTTATTGACGGCAAAGATATAACTAACATGAAATCAAAAGACTTATCAAAGTTTAGAAGGGAAAAATTGGGATTTATATTCCAAGATTTTAACTTGCTAGATACACTAACAGCATTTGAAAATATTGCACTTGCACTAACAATAACAAAAACATCACCTAAAAATATAGAAAAACGAGTTTTTGAAGTTGCAAAACTTTTAGATATTACAGATGTTTTGAGAAAATATCCATATCAAATGTCAGGAGGACAAAAGCAAAGAGTTGCATCAGCAAGAGCAATTATAACAAATCCAACACTAATACTAGCAGACGAACCAACAGGAGCTTTGGACTCTAAAAGTGCAAGATTATTGCTTGAAAGTTTTGAAAATTTAAATAACGAAATTAATGCTACAATTTTAATGGTAACACACGACGCATTTACAGCAAGTTATTGTAAAAGAATTTTATTTATAAAAGACGGTAAAATTTTTAATGAGATAGTGAAAGGTAATGAAACAAGAAAAGAATTTTTTGACAGAATAATGGAAGTTATCGCACTATTAGGGGGTGACTTAAATGCTAACTAAATTAGCATTTAAAAATGTCTTTAAAAGTTTTAAGGATTATACTATTTATTTTTTCACACTTGTTTTGGGCGTTAGCGTGTTTTATCTATTTAATTCAATAGAAAGTCAAACAGCGTTAATCGAAGTTACTAAAAGTGGTAGAGATATTATTAAATTAATGACAAATACTTTATCTGGATTGAGTGTTTTTATAGCTTTTATATTAGGCTTTTTGATAATTTATGCGAATAAGTTTTTGATGAAAAGAAGACACAAAGAATTTGCAATATATCTAACACTTGGTATGAGCAAGAGAAAAGTATCAACAATATTGCTTATTGAAACTATGATTGTTGGTGTTTTCTCACTTATAGTTGGTTTAATTTTAGGTGTTGGATTATCACAGTTTATGAGTGTGTTTGTTTCTAATATGTTTGAAGCAGATATGGAAAAATATGAGTTTATTTTTTCTATACAAACTTGTATTAAAACACTTGTTTATTTTGGTATTATGTATTTAGTAATGATGCTATTTAATACATTTACTGTCGGTAAATATAAATTAATAGATTTACTACAATCAGGTAGAAAATCTGAAAAAATAAAGTTAAAAAATCCTATTTTGTGCGTATTTGTGTTTATTATAGCTTGTGTAATATTAGGAATGGCATATTATCAAGTTACATTTAAAGCGACAGAAATGACATCAGGAAAAGCTATTTTTATTCCTATACTAATGGGTATTGTATCAACATTTTTGATATTCTGGTCATTATCAGGATTGATTTTAAAAATAGTAATGAGTATGAAAAGTGTGTATTATAAAGGCTTAAATTCTTTTACATTAAGACAAGTAAGTAGTAAAATTAATACAACAGTAATTTCAATGACAGTTATATGTTTGATGTTGTTTGTGACTATATGTACATTATCAAGTGCATTGTCACTAAGAAATGAAATGGTATCAAGTTTGGATAGACTAGCACCAGTAGATATAGTTGTATATAAAGAAAAAAATATACCAGAAGACAATACTGCATGTCCAACAGAACAAATAGAAGATAGCCGTGTAAGCATAGAAGAAAGTTTTGAAAAAGTTGATTTTGATGTAAATAAATACTTTAAAGATATAGTAAATGTTAATGTTTATACAAGTAGTGACTTTACTATGAGAGATTCTTTAGAACAGAATATTGATGAAGTTAAAAAAGAATATCCATTTTTAATAGTTGACGGAGTAGAAAGCATAATGAAAATTAGTGATTATAATAAAGTCGCTAAACTTTATGGAAATGAAACTTTGAGCTTAAATGAAGATGAGTATGCAGTGGTTGCCGATTATGAAAACTTGGTGAATATTAGGAATACTGGACTAGAAAAAGGACAACAAATAACATTAAACGGAAAAACATACAAGCCAAAATACAACGAGTGTAAAAAAGGATTTTTAATGATAAGTTCAATAGAAGTTAACGCAGGGATTGTTGTATTTCCAGACAAAACAATAGATGAATTAAATTCAATAAATTCTCAAACAGAATATCTAATTGCAAATTATAACGCAGAAGATAAAGATGGCAAAAAGGAAATAGAAGAAGAAATTTTAAATTTAGATAAAAGAGAAAACTCTGATAAAATATTTATAGATGCTATTAGCAGAATAGCTCTTTCAGAATCAAGTATTGGACTTTCAGCTTTAGTAACATTTATAGGATTATATCTAGGTATAGTTTTCTTAATTACAAGTGCAGGGCTTTTAGCTTTAAAAGAATTGACAGAAAGTACAGATAGTAAAGGTAGATATGATATTTTAAAGAAAATAGGTGCTGACAAAAAAATGATTAGCAAATCATTATTTACACAAATATTTATTTTCTTTATGTTCCCTTTGTTTATAGCAATAATACACTCAATAGTAGGATTAAAATTTAGTAACTTTGTTTTATCAACCTTTGGTGGAAAGAATTTATTAATATCAATTATTATGACAACTGTATTTCTTGTAATAATATATGGTGGATATTTCTTAATAACATACTTTAGTAGTAAAAGTATTATAAATAAAAAATAATAAAAAAGGTGTATCTATAAAAGATACACCTTTTTTATAAATGACAATTATTCATAAATATGTTAAAATATATAAGATTTAGTTTATATAGAAAGATTTTGATATTATGAATGTATTAAATAGTGTAAAGAATTTTTTTAAGAAGGAAACTGTGTTGTGTATATCGGGAATATTGGCATTAATATCGTGCTTTTTTGTACCGATAAATGAGAAATATCTGTCATATATTGATGTAAATACATTGATTTTATTGTTTTGCTTAATGCTTGTTATGGCAGGACTACAGCATATAGGATTTTTTTCTAATATGGGAAACATGTTTTTAAAGAGAATAAAATCTCAAAGAGGGCTTGTTTTAATATTAATATCACTGTGTTTTTTCAGTAGTATGCTTATAACAAACGATGTTGCATTAATAACTTTTGTTCCGTTTGCAATACTGGTGCTTAAAATGGCGAACATGGAATATTTAGTTTGCTTAACAATCACTTTAATGACAATATCTGCAAACTTGGGCAGTATGTTGACACCACTTGGAAACCCACAAAATTTGTATTTATATTCTACATCAAATATGTCAATTGGTAAGTTTATACTGATAACATTACCATATACATTGATATCAGGAATATTATTGTTTTTATGTATTTTATTTTATAAAAGAAGAAATGTACCACAAGATTTTAAATATGAAAACAATGAGATTGATTATAAGAAACTAATCTTTTATGGAGTTTTATTTTTAATATGTTTATTATCAGTTGTTGGTGTATTAAAAGAAAATTTATTGTTATTAATAATTTTGTTAGCAGTTTTTATAGCTAACAAAAAATTGATTTTAAAAGTTGATTATAGTTTGTTGTTAACATTTGTGTTTTTCTTTGTATTCATAGGAAATATGGGGAATATAGAGCAGTTTAATAACTTTATAAACAGCATAGTGAGCAATAGAGAAATAGGTGTTTCTGTTATTATTAGTCAAGTTATAAGCAATGTTCCATGTGCGTTATTGTTGTCTGGATTTACAGACAATTTTAAAGCGTTGATAATAGGTACAAACTTAGGTGGATTGGGAACATTAATAGCATCAATGGCAAGTTTGATTTCGTATAAACAAATAGTTACAGAATACCCAACGCTAAAAGGAAAGTACATTGTTTTGTTTACAGTATTTAATATTGGATTTTTAGCAGTACTATTTTTATCAACATATTTTATAAAATAAAAAACAGGGTTGAATTTCAACCCTGTTTTTTTATGCATCACTATCTTTTTTTGTATCCACATTTAGGACAAACACCATTTTCATTTAGTGCGATACCACATAATGGACAACGGTCTATCTTATTATGTGTTTCATATTCTTCAGAAGCAGCATTTACACCACTAGTGAATGTTAATTTTGCTATATTTAATTTATCTTTAAGTAAATCATATACAATTTTAATCATGCCTTCAACAGTTAGAGTTTCTTTTGTAACTACTAATCTGCAATCTGGATAAGCTGTTGCAAGGTCTGTTTTAAAAGCTGGACCTTCCATTGTGTTATTAGGAGATCCGTCTTTAATGCCTTGTTTTTCATAAACATCTAAAATGGCAGGTAACAAAGGATCATCTTCTCTTAAAATTAGAGCGTGATCAAAGTTTTTCAAAACTTCCCAAGCTGTTTTTTGAATTTCGTTGCAAGGGAATACCATGTTTACGCCTTCTTCGATTGTATCTTCAACTTCTATTGTTAGTACGCCTGTATGTCCATGAAGATATTGAGCTTCGCCTTTGAAACCAAAAAATCTGTGAGCATATTGTAAATCCAATTTAGTTATACTTCTCATTTTTGTATTCCTCCTAAAATTTATATTTATGGAACAAAATCCATATTGTTGAGTAATAAATATTTATAAATATATAACATTTTACTTGTTAATTTATAACAAATATTACACTTTCATATTAAAATAATTGTAGAATATTGTCAATATATTTAAAATAAATAATACAAAAAGTTAGTAA
Source organism: Oscillospiraceae bacterium (assembly GCA_017887325.1). Lineage (GTDB taxonomy): Bacteria > Bacillota > Clostridia > Oscillospirales > Ruminococcaceae > Massiliimalia. Next base: position 48,403 of record JAGHIE010000015.1, read on the forward strand.
AACAGACATATTTTATACAAAAAGTGTATACTATTATTTATAAAACAAATTTATAAATAATAGTAATATTTATTCAATAAACCTTTGAAAAAATTAAAAAAATATGTTATTATAAAAAAGTAGGCGATGAAAACCCAGACTATCGTCCCTCACTTTGCATAAAACGTAAGATACTATCGAAGTGAAATAAAGGAACCATTTTTGGTTCCTTTTTTGTGTGAAATGGAGGATTTTTTATGGAAGAAAACAAAATGGGTGTAATGGAGATGAAAAAGTTACTACTTACAATGTCATTTCCTATTATGATTTCAATGCTTGTGCAAGCACTTTACAACATAGTTGACAGTATGTTTGTAGCAAGAGTGTCAGAGACAGCATTGACAGCAGTTTCACTGTGCTATCCTGTACAAATGATAATTGTTGCAGTGGCGTGTGGTACTGGAGTTGGGGTAAATGCTTTATTATCCCGTTATCTTGGAGAGAAAAAGTACAAAAAAGCAAATCAAATTGCACTGCATGGTATATTCTTAGCAATTTGCAATTGGATAGTGTTTGCTATTTTAGGATTTTTCTTTTCAGAGGCTTTTTTAAGATTATTTTCATCTAACGAACAAATACTCGAAATGGGCGTTAGTTATATGAAAATATGTACAATTGTGTCTTTTGGAGTTTTTGTCCAAATCACATACGAAAGAATTATGCAGTCAACAGGAAATACTATCTACAACATGATAATTCAAGGTGTAGGGGCGTTAATAAATATTATTCTTGACCCTATTTTTATCTTTGGTTATTTTGGAATTCCTGCACTAGGTGTTAGTGGTGCTGCTATAGCAACTGTTATAGGACAAATTGTTGCTATGATTTTGGGTATAGTGATAACACAAACAAGAATAAAAGAAGTCAATATCAGTATAAAAGACTGGAAACTGGATTTAGGCATGATTAAAAACTTATATAAAATAGGTTTTCCTGCAATATTAATGCAGTCTATTATGAGTTTTATGACAGTATTTATGAATATGATTTTAATACCATATTCTGAATTAGCAGTATCAGTTTTCAGTATTTACTACAAATTACAGCAATTTGTATTTATGGCTGTGTTTGGCATGAATAATGCTTTAATTCCTATAGTGGCTTATAATTATGGTGCTAGAAAGAGAACAAGAATTTTACAAGCAATTCGTTTTTCTTTGATAATTTCAAGTATAATTATGGCAGTGGGTACAATTGTTTTTGAGATTATACCAAAAGAACTTTTATACTTATTCGATGCTAAAGAAAATATGTTGGCTATTGGTGTTCCGTCATTAAGAATTATTAGTATAAGTTTTATTTTTGCTGGTATATCAATGGTGTTGTGTTCTGTATTCCAAGCATTAGGACACGCAAACAAATCTTTATACATTACTTTGTTAAGACAATTATTGATATTAATTCCACTTACATGGGGACTTGCAAAACTATTTGGTTTAAATGTTGGTTGGTGGTCATTCCCAATAACAGAAGCTATTTGTGCAGGTATAAGCCTTGTACTGTTAGCAGTTGTAAGGAAAAATACAATAATGAAAATAGAAGATAAATAATAAAAAAACATATTATCTAATTTTAGATAATATGGTTTTTTATTTTATATGAAAAGTTCGTTTTCTTTTCTAACAGCAAATAATTTTTCCATTAGTTTAGCTTTTTGTTCTAATAAATCATTGTCCAAATTTTTAGCTTTTTTAGGACAAATACTAATACATCTCATACAAGTGATACATTTGTCTTTGTCAATAATTTCAGGGTTTTCTTTTGATATTGCTCCCATAGGACATAATTTTGCACAAACTCCACATTTTGAACAATCATCATTTGTTTGTGGTTTTAGTGCAACACCTTTAAATTCTATGTATGGGTAATTTCCAGAGATATTTAATGAATTTACATGTAAACTATCAGTATTTTTAATTGAACTGATAATTGTTTGAGTATATTCTAAAAGTTGTTTTTTATCAATATCATCTGGTCTGCCTTTTGCAAATTGATGCATCATAGAATGCTCTGCAATAGCTGTAATGCCAGCAATACAAGAAAAGTTTTGTTTACTTAAAAAGTCTGTCAGTTCTAAAAGAGTATCGTCATAAGCTCTGTTTCCGTATACAACAACAGCAATGGCTTTTGCTTTGTTTGCATTAAAATTTTTCATTCTTTCTAAAGCGATATTAGGTACTCTGCCACCATAAGAAGGAACACCTATTATACAAATATCATCTTCATTGAAAGAGTAATTGTAGTCACCATTAAATACACTTAAATCGATTTCTTTGTGTTCTTCAAACTCGTTAGATATTAATTTTACAATATTTTCTGTTGATTTTGTAGGGCTAAAATATATAGAATATACGCTCATAAGAAAACCTCCTTAAATTATTTAATCAATTTATAATTTAATTATAATCCTTTATAATTAAATTTTCAATCTTTCAAATTTTTGTGATGAAATTATTAATAATATAACTTTTTATTACTAATATATATAATTTTTATGGTATATTTTATGAAAATTTTGTGATATCATTTTATTGTGCTCGTGCACTAAATGATATAGGAGGTTTATATAATGAAAGATGTTTTAAAGAAGAAAAAAAGAATATTATCATTACTATTAGCTGGTATGATAGTATGTAGTACTTCTACTTCAATTTTTGCTAGTGATACACTACCATATCTTGGAGAAAGTGCTAAAGGCGAAAATCAACCATACGAACACGGTTACAGATCTCTTGATTTAAAAAATTGGAGTCCTGAAACAGACCCATACGCTGATTTTATGAGAGCTCAAGTTCCACTACAAGAAAGAAATGAAGCTTTCACAGCAACTCAAGCAAATCCTAACCTAAACCCTGAAACACAGTATTTTAACTTATCAGGTGACTATGGTAATGCATTTTTTGATAGTTACTCTTATACAAATGAATTTAGCCAATATTTATTTAATTACTGGCAATATATAGATTATCACGGTTCTTGGCACGGTATGCCAACACAAGATGTTCCAGAAGAATTATATCAAGATGAACGCGGTGTTACAGACGCTTGGCAATATAGAAAATTTGAATTTGGTGTAATTAATATGCCAAACCCAGGATATACAAATGCTGCACATAAAAATGGTGTTTTATCTTTAGGTTGTATCTTTACTCCTCGTACAGGACAAAAACACTCACCAATGTTAGAACAAGATGAAAACGGCAACTTTATCATTGCAGATAAATTAGCACAAATGTGTAAATGGTATGGATTTGATGGTTGGTTTATAAACCAAGAAGAAAAAATCCCAGCAGAAGATGTTCCATTATACAAACAATTTATGAAACAAATGAGAGATCAAGGTATCTACATTCAATGGTACGATTCAATTACTCAAGATGGTTATATTTCTTACCAAAACGAATTTAACTCAGTAAATAGTCCATATGTACAAGAAGGAGATACAAGATATTCAGACTCAATTTTCTTAAACTACTGGTGGAGCAATTATAAACTAAAAAGTTCTGCTGAACACGCAAAAGAAATTGGTGTAAATCCTTTAGATACAGTTTTTGCTGGTGTTGAATCAGGTATGTATCGTTGGCAACAACCATATGATTTAAGAGATAACTTAGGTGAAGATGGTCAACCTATGAACTCTATTGCAAGTTTAGGTGCAGAATTCGTTCATGATGGATTAGACGAAGATTTAGATAATGGTGCTAACAATAATATCGAAATGCGTCGTGAAAAAGATGAATATCAATGGATGACATTCGATAGAGAAAGAGTTTGGTGGACAGGTCCATTTGAAGACCCTAGTGAATCTAGCTCTTCAGCAGATCGTAGCACATACCCACAACAACAAGATATTGGTATTGGTACAACAAAACAATTAAACTTTGACGGTGTATCTGCATATATTGCTGAACGTTCTGTTATTAATGGTGATACATTTGTAACAAACTTTAACACAGGTCATGGTTTAGAATATGTTAAAGCTGGAGAAATCTCCAACGACCACGAATGGTCAAATATCAATATTCAAGATATTTTACCAACATGGCAATGGTGGATTGATTCTGAAAGTGATACAGAATTAAAAGCTGATTTTGACTATGGTAGCAAATATACAAAAATGGAAGCTGACAAATCAGTTTCTAACTTTGATTTTGACTTAGTAGGTGCTTATGAAGGTGGTTCTTCTTTAGCAGTTTACGGAAAAGTTGATGCTAAAAATACTCTACACTTATACAAAACAGATTTAGCAGTAGAACAAAATTCTAAAATGGATATCACATTTAAGAAAACTACTGAAGATGATGTAACAATGAAATTAGGTTTAATCTTTAAAGATGATGCTGAAAATATGGTTACATTAGATGTAGAAAATTCTCAAACAAAAGGCGAATGGACAACATCAACAGTTGATTTATCTCAATATGCTGGAAAACAAATTGCTGCTATTAATTTAGTATTTGAAGGCACAAGTGAAGATTATCAAATCAACATTGGTCAAATGAAATACACATCAAATGAGAGTCAAAAACCACAAGCTCCTACAGGCTTAACAATTGACAAAGCATTTGATACACAAGAAATGTACATTTCTTGGGACATCGCTGACTATGATACAGTTAAACAATACAATGTTTACGCTGAAATAGACGGAAAAGATGTATACTTAGGTGGTATTTATGATGATCACTACTACATCAAAGATTTATATGATGCAACAGGTGATGTTGAAATTAAATTAACAGCAGTTTCAGAAGACGGTACAGAAAGTGATCCAGCTACTGTAAACTACAATTATGACAATGCATTTAAAGATGTTGAAGTAATTGCTGATGACGGTAGATTAGATGTATTCTTTAGTGCTCCTGAAAATGCAGGTGAAATTACAGTTGAAGTAACACCAGAATACACAGGTGTTGAAGATCAAGAATCATACACAACTACAGTAGAAGCTGGAGAAAACTCAGCAACTGTAAAAGTTCCTCAAGGAGCAGATGCAGACAATGTAAGATATACTATGAAAATATCTGCTGAAAATGGTTCTTTCACAACATTTGACGGAAAATTAAAAGACAGTTATGCAAAACCATATACAGGTACAATTTCTGCTGGTGCATTAATTGCTGAACCAGAACCAAGCGATTGGTGGAAATTACATTGTACATATACAACAGCAGCAAACAGCGAACCAACTGAAAAATCTATTACTCGTGGTGCTGACGGAATGTTTGCAATTCCTAGTGATGTTAAAACATTATCAATAGTACTAGAAGATTATTCAACAAATAAATCTGCACCTACAACATATGTATTTAACGAAAGTGGTATGGTAAATACTTCTGAGTTAAATAATAAAATCAATGAAGCAAAAGCTTTAGATGAAAAAGAATATACACCTAACAGCTGGGCAGTTTTAAAACAAGCTCTTGCTAATGCTGAAACTGTATTAAACACAGAAAATGTTACACAAGAACAAGTTGATACACAAGTTAGTGAATTACAAAAAGCTCTTGACCAATTAGCTGAAAAAGTTAATAAAGAAAACTTACAATTCTTCTTGGATAAAGCTAAACAATTAAAAGCAGATGGTGCTTTAGACGGCGTTGTTTCTGATATTGTAAAAGCATACAACAAAGCTATCTCTGACGGGGATAAAGTTTTAAAAGATGAAAATGCAACATTAGAACAAGTTGACAATGCTACAAAAGCTTTAATTTTAGCTATTCAATCAGTTGATATTAAAGTAGGCGATAAAGAATCACTACAAGCTTTATATAATTATGCTTTAGAAATCCAAGCAAAATTAGATAACTATGTTGATAAAGGTAAAGATGCATTTAATACAGCAATGAATACAGCTAAAACAGTATTAGATGATGAAAATGCTTTACAAGAAGATATAGACAAATCTTGGGAAGAATTAACTCAAGCAATTGCTGACTTAAGATTAAAAGCTAACAAAGATGTATTACAACAAGTTATTGATGAATTTAAAAACTTAGATACATCAAAATATACAGCTGAAAGCGTAAAAGTATTTAAAGAAGCTTTAGCAAAAGCAGAAGAAGTATTAAATAACAATGATTTATCAGAAGATGATCAAGATGTTGTAGATAAAGCTGTTAAAGACTTAAAAGCTGCAAAAGATGGTTTAGTACCATTAAGCAGTGGAAATGGTGACGGCGACGGAAACAACACAAATAATGGTGGAAATAATAATAACGGCAATAACAATAACAACAGTAATAACAATAATAATAACAATAGTAACAACAATCAAAATTCTCAAAACAACAATAATCAAAATAAAGGCGACAATCCAAAAACTTCAGATAACTCATTAGCACTATTAGCTGCAGTAACAATGTTAGCATCTGGTATAAGTGCAGTTGCTTTCAAAAAAAGAGCAAAAAGATAGTTAATAAATAAAAAAATAGAAGTTAAAGAGATTTTTCTCTTTAACTTCTATTTTTTTGACTAATTCTGATTACTATTTTTAAGTTTTGGAAAAGCAAATTGTTGTGAGTGATATAGTGTATGATAACCGGACATTAAAAACGATACTGCAATAGTAATTACATAATATTGCATTCCTTGAATACCAAACATTTCAAAAGCAAGTAAAAGGGAAGCTAATGGACAATTTGTTACACTACAAAAAACAGCTACCATACCACAAGCAACAGATATATTTGAAGAAAATCCCAATAAATTAGCAAATACATAACCTGATGTAGCACCTATGTAAAGTGACGGAACAATTTCTCCTCCTTTGTATCCACAACCTAAAGTAATTGCTGTAAAAATTATTTTTATTGCAAATGCAAGAGGAAAAATTGGTTTATTATAAAAGCATTTTTGAATTACATCGATACCAGTACCATTGTAATCACCACTAGAAAATATCATGGATAATATAACAATAGCTAAACCACCAAGAAAAATTTTAATATATGAGTTGTTAAATCTATTTTTAAAAAAGTCTTGTGTTTTATGAAGAATAATACAAAATAAAACACCAATTTCTGTACAGATAATAGCCAGAATGATAATACGAAAACCATGATAAAAATTAAATTTAGGGATTTGTGTTAAATAGAAGTGTTCTGCAAAAACTCCGAAAAATTTTGCAATTTCTCTTGAAGTAAGAGAAGCTATTATGCAAGGGAAAAGTGCATAATAGTGCATTTTTCCGATAGAAATAACTTCTATTGCAAAAACAGCAGAAGCCATTGGTGTACCAAATAAAGCAGAAAAACCAGCTGCCATACCACACATTATAAAAACATGTCTGTCATATTCATCTGTGTGCAGCCAACGAGCCAAAGTGTTTCCCAAACTACCACCTATTTGTAAAGCAGCTCCTTCTCTACCGGCAGAACCACCAAAAAGATGAGTTATCCAAGTAGAAATTATAATAAGAGGTGTTATTCTTAGAGGAACTCTTTCTTCTGTCCTTATTGCAGTAATTACTAATGTTGTTCCTATTTTGTGATTATCATCAAGAAAACGATATATAAATGCAATAATTAAACCACCAAGTGGTAATAAAAAAATCAGCCAAGGATTGTTAATTCTTAAATGAGTTGCAATATTCATTCCTTTATAAAAAACAACCGAGATTAACCCTACACAAATGCCTATTCCCACAGAAACAATAAGCCATTTAAGAAATGATTTTAGTGTTGTATAGTAATTTTTAAAATGCTCAATAAATACATTCATAAATAAACCCTCCAAATATTCTATACATATTATATACATAAACTATTAATAGGTAAAGGGAATATTTTAGGTTTAAATACGAGTTTATTAATTAAGTATAAAAACTTTATGTGTTTCTTAAAAATAAATTAATATATATTAATTTACACAAAACAATACATAACATTATATAAATTGTGTTGATAATGTGTTATGCAAATGATACGATGAAGTTACAGAAATAAGTAAAAATTATATATAATTTTTAAGGGTAATTAAGAAATTGAATTTGCTTTTAAGAGGTGAGTTTTATGAAAAGAAAGAATAAAAAAATATTAGCATTATTATTATCTGTAACTGTGATAGGAGGAATAGCAACAAGCTGTAGCAATAACAAGTATAAAGACTTGGGAAATGAGTATGTTTATGGAGTTGATTTCGATACGGAGCTTAGTGTTACTACTAACAATGAGAAAGAACTTACTTCAGATAGTAACGCATATTATTATATGGGATTAAGATATAGTTATCTAACAGCGATTGACAAAGAAACAGGAAGATATACTGTTCTTTGTAATAAACCTGATTGTTTGCACGATAAAGAAACAGATGAAACAAAAACTTTAGATTGTAATGCTTTTTTTAGAGGAATGATGAAAAAAGTATATTATTTTAATAATAAAATATATGTGCTAGCTGATTCGTTAGATAAAAAAGATATTACTAAATTTGATATTTATAAATTGCATGAAGTAAATCCAGATGGTTCAGGACATGAAGATATTTTAACTTTTAAACAAATTCCAATTTCTAGTGTTGTACACCGAGGGTATTTATATATATCATTTACAGATTATATGCGAGATTCAGAAGGATACAGTGAAGAAGAAAAGAAAGATTTAAAATATGGTGTATATAGATATGATTTATCTAATCCATCAAAAGAAAGAGAAGTTATATTTGAGCAAAAAGGTAAGTATGGAAAGGTTAGATATTTAAATGCAATAGGAAATAAAATATATATGGACAATCAAAATGAAGAAGAAGAAAACACAATGATATATGATATTAAAAAAGATAAGACTTATAAAAGAAAAGAAAACTACACATACACTGTAAGACAAAATGATAGATTGATTAATTTAAATTATAAAGAAACAACAATAAAAGTAACAGATTTTGATGATAACATTATAGATGAAATACCTATTGGAAAGTCAGGAGTACCATACTGTAATGATGAAATAATTGCTATAGATAATATAAATGAATATGGAGATAATTTTTTTGATAAAGGAGATAAAGAAGCTAAACGAACTATTACATTTTATGACAAAGATTATAACAAGATACAAGATGTGGATATAAATAACCATACCTTGCCTGTTTTGGGAATGGATGAAAAATATTTATTCTTTTATAGTTTTGATGAAGAAAATAGTACACTTGGAGATTTGTGTATATTAGATTTAAGCAAACTTGGAACAGAAGAATTTAAACCTGAAGTTTATATACATTATGACGGAGATAAGAATCCTCCTGGCATAGTAACAAGTGTTTATTGATAGAGGGTGAGTTTTATGAAAAGAAAGAGTAAAAAAATATTAGCATTATTATTATCTGTGACAATGATAGGAGGTATAGTAACAAGCTGTAGCAATAATAAGTATAAAGATTTAGGAAATGAATATGTTCATGGTGTTGATTTAGATATGAGTTTTGATAATCCTTCAAGGGATAGATTTTTAGCATCAGATGAAGATACATATTATTTTTTAGGTTTAGATGGAAATAGATTTTTGACAGCTATTGATAAAAATACTGGAAAATATTCTGTTCTTTGTAATAAGCCAAATTGTTTACACCATAAAGAAACTGATTATAATAAAAGGTTAGAGTGTAATGCATTTTTAGAATCAATGATACCGAATATATTTTATTTTAATGATAAGATATATTTTGTAGGTCAAACTATAAAACCAAAAGATTATAATACACCTAATTTTTCAGTATATGAAGTAAATACAGATGGTTCGGGATATAAGGAAATAATTTCATTTAAAGAATTTCCATATGCAAAAATAATACATAGAGGATATCTATATGTATCTTTTACAGATTATATGCAAGACCCTGATAGTTATACTGAAGAAAAAAAGAAAGATTTAAAATATGGTGTGTATAGATATGATTTATCAAATCTATCAAAAGAAAGAGAAGTTATATTTGAGGAAAAAGGAAAATATGGTGAGGTTTCGTATTTAACAGCAATAGGTGAAAAGATATATATGAATAATAACAATGAAGAAGAAGAAAACACAATGGTATATGATATTAAGAAAGAAAAAATATATGAAAGAGAAGAAGATTATAGATATACAGTAAGACAAGATGATAGATTACTTAACTTAAAATATCAAGATACAACAATAAAAGTAACAGATTTTAATGATAACATTATAGATGAAATACCTATTGAAAAAACTGGCGTGTTATATTGTAATGATGAAATAATTGCAATAGATAATATAAATGAATACTCAAAACAGCGTAATAATGGAGATAAAGAGGCAAAAAAAATAGTAACATTTTATGATAAAGAAGGCAATAAGATACAAGAAGTAAATATAAATAATGATATTTGGCCGGTATTAGGTATTAATGAGAATTATTTATTTTTTTATAGCGACGATTTAGAGAATAGAACTATGGGAGATTTATGTGTATTAGATTTAAGCAAACTTGGAACAGAAGAATTTAAACCTGAAGTATATGTTAAAGATGAGAAGACACAACTACAATAATTAATATTGTAGTTAATATAGAATTACATTATTTACATAGTAATTTATAATATCTAGAATAAAATGTGGTGAGAATTATGAACCTAATATTAGAAAATGTTAGCAAAAACTACGGAGAAAAGAAAGCTCTAAAAAATGTGACTTATGAGTTTGAGCCAGGTATATATGGCTTGCTTGGTCCAAATGGTGCAGGGAAGTCTACACTTATGAACTTAA
>JAGHIE010000016.1 GCA_017887325.1 Oscillospiraceae bacterium
TATAACTAATAAAATGTTGATAATACTGGGTTTTTTGGCGATATATAAGCTAATATTAAACTCGCATTTTAAGTTTGAGGGGCGTGTGTCTTTGACGTACGGGTTCAAGTCCCGTTTGCCGCACCAAGTTAAAAGCTACATTTTGAATTTTCAAAATGTAGCTTTTTAATATTTACAAATTATAATAATCTCCATACTATTGGGGGATTTTTTAAGATTTTTTGGCAAGTAGTTCTTTTGTATTCACTAAGTACATATTCATAATACAAAGATTATAACTAGAATTGTATTATAATATGCATCAAAAAGTGGAAATCTATATAATAAATATTGGTAATATGACTAAAATAGTGTTGACATATGTAAACACTTGTATTACAATTAAATTGAATAATATCAGTAAAATTGTGGAGGTGTGTAATTTTGACTGGTAAAAAGCTTTTTATACAATCAAAACGCTATAAGGGTGATACCTCTGTTGTTTCTGCAAGATTACCAAATGAATTAATAAAAGATTTGGATCGAGTTGCAGAAAACACTGGACGAAATAGAAATGAAATCATTATGTTATGTTTGGAATTCGCAATTGATAATCTTGAAACAGACGTAGATGAAAAAGAGGGATAAAATGAGAAAACACTCAATAGTTTTATTATTTTATTCGATTATGGCTGTGTTGTATATTGTTTTGTCGCTAATTTTAACTACTGATAGAAATACTGTATTTTGGATTGGTTTTTCAATGGTATGTTTGCAGTTGTGTTAGTTTCATCAATAACAATAGCATCTAATAGAAAGCAGAGTTCCGCATTTCCAGTAGATATTTCGATAATTGTATTTTCAGCAATTTATGTTAATATTGTTATAGCTATTAATGTTTTATTGGGCTTAGTGTTTAAGACAACTGTAAGCGTATTTGCAGGTGTTCATTTGATTTGTACAGCTTTATATGCAATAATAGCAGCATTGATGTTTGCTACAAAAAAAGTTGTTATTAAGCAAAACAATCAGGTGAACGGTAAAATTTGTGAAATGCAAACAATAATTTATGAGTTTGAAAAAATCAAAACAAAACTTATAGACATGAAATTTGAAACAAGGAAAAAAGCTTTGCCACTTATGGATAGCCTTATCGATGAGCTTAGATTTTCGGATTTTGGCATTAACGTTGATGTGTCAGATATGGATACAAGACTTTATTCTATGGCTAATACACTTCTAACAGAAGTTGATAATTTAATTTTTATAGAATCAGATGATATCTCAAGTATGGAAACAACTATCAATGATATAAAAAAAGTAATAAAAGATAGAAATATGCAAATTAAATTAATGAGTAGTAGTATTTAAGGAGGAAAATGAAATGGCAATAGTAGAGGTTGTTAAGTATAATGGTGGTCCTGATGTGTTTGCTTGGAAATATCCCAATGAAGAATTAGGGACCTGGACACAACTAATTGTTAACGAATCACAAGAAGCAGTACTTTTTAAGGGAGGAAAAGCATTAGATGTTTTTCAAAGTGGTCGTCACACTTTAGAAACTGCTAATATTCCTATTTTAAATAATATTATCAATCTTCCTTTTGGTGGTAAGTCACCATTTACTGCAGAAGTTTGGTACATAAACAAAGCAAATTCACTTGATATTAAGTGGGGTACAGCTTCACCAATTCAATTGCAAGACCCTAAGTATTCTGTATTTGTGCCTATAAGATCTTTTGGACAATTTGGAATTCGCATAGAAGATGCTAAGAAGTTTCTTGTTAAATTAGTTGGTACTCTACCTATATTTGATAAAGCAAATATTGTCAATTATTTTCGTGGATTATATCTTACAAAGGTGAAAGATGCAATTTCTACTTATTTGATACATAAGCAAATAAGTATTGTGGAAATAAACGCATATATTGAAGACCTTTCTATTTATCTACATCAAAAGATAGAACCGGTTCTTGAGGAATATGGAATTAAACTAATTAATTTTTATGTTAATGATATCAATGTGCCGGAAGATGACACAGCTGTTATTAAACTAAAAGACGCTCTTGCTAAGAAGGCAGAAATGAATATTATCGGATACAACTATCAACAAGAACGTTCATTCGATACACTAGAAGGTGCTGCAAAAAATCCTGGAACATCTGGAGATATTATGGGTGCCGGTTTAGGTATAGGAATGGGTGTTACAATGGGCGGTGTAGTTGGAGGCCAATTTGGTGGTATTGCAAGGAATATAGATATAAACGCTCAGAATTTAAAATCATGTCCATCGTGTGGTGCGATGATGCCAAACAATAAGAGATTTTGTTCTGATTGTGGTTGTGATACTGAAAAGAAAGCAGAGGAAAAAGTAAATAATAAAATAAAATGTAGTAATTGTGGATTAGAGTATGAAAATACAGTTAAGTTCTGTCCTCAATGTGGTGATAAATATAATCCTTGCCCTAAATGTGGTAAAGATTTACCAATGGGTGCTATAGAATGTGATGATTGTGGATATAAATTACCACAGCCTTGTCCTAATTGCGGTGCTGATTTACCAGATGAGAATGTAAAATTTTGCCCTGAATGTGGCAAGTCATTGATGAAAACATGTCCTTCTTGTAATCATTCAATTACAGGTAATTCAAAGTTCTGTCCTGAATGTGGTACAAAATTAGAATAATTTAAAACTAATTATATATTTTATAAATAAAAAATTTTGAAATAAGAGGTTAAAAAAATGCAAAAAAAGTCTATTTCTTGGGGAAATATTATTTTAATGTTTATTATATTCTTTCCAATTGGTATTTGGTTGTTAGTTAAAAAGATGACTACGGAAACACTTGATTATATAAAAAATGGAAAATCATTAAGACTTTTTGGTTGGGTATTAATAATTATTGCATTTATGTATATATTTATGGGAATTGGTGGTCAATTTGAAACTGAGAGCCCTTCAGATATTGTAAGTGGTATTGTTGTAGTACTCGTTATTTTCGGTGGAACTGGTTTAATTTCATTGATTAAAGCTCGTTCATTCATCGATAAAGGCAAAAAGTATGAAAGATATGTTTATATTGTAAATAGTACTGATGAAACATCAATCGACAATATTGCTGCAGCTTATCCTACTTCTTATGAACAAGCAGTTAAAGATTTGCAATCAATGATTAATGATGGGTATTTTATGGAAGCACATTTAGATTTAAATAATAGAGAGTTTATAAGAAAACGAAAAGCTGCACCAGCTAATGAAAATCAACCTTCATCATCAAACAACCAAGTAACTAGTGTAAAATGTAAAAATTGTGGTGCAACAAATACAGTTGTACCAGGTACTGTAAATGAATGTGAATATTGTGGTTCACCATTAAAAATATAATACAAATTGAATAAAGTAGTATATTTTGAGATTTGTATTGTTGAGTATTTTAAAATGAGAATAATTTTTACAAAAGTTTAACTTCATCTTTAAAATCACAAAAAATCTATTTTATAGTGAACAGACATAAGCTCAAAACAAAAAAGATATTTGGCAGAACCCCCCCGATAAAATCGGGGGTTTTTCATACCCAAAAAGCTGTTTTTTACTGTACAAAAATGAAGATATATTTTAAGACCATGGGGAGTTGAACTCATACTAAAACATAATTACTACTCTATTAAGACAGCTTGACGACAAAGTGACGACATTTTTTTGAAAAATTGACAGAAATATATTAAATAAATTAAAATAAAATTGTAAAATACTTTAAAGATTAAAAATTTATTAGCGGAGAGATTATATATGGAAAAATTTGTGCAACAAAAAAGAATTTATTATGCATTTAACTTTTTGAATAGATTTATGGTATATATGCCAGTATTTGTTTTGTTTTTAAACTCTAAAGGTATAAATCAACTTCATGTTATGATGATAATGTCAGCATACAATATTGCAATTATGGTAGGAGAAATACCAACAGGAGTATTAGCAGATAAAATTTCTAGAAAAACATCAGTTATGCTTGGAAGCATAATACAAGGGATAACCATGCTGTGTATGATTCCGTTTTCTAATTTTTATACATTATTGATTATAGAAATAATATTTGGTATAGGTATGACGATGCAATCAGGAGCCATGTCAGCAATGTTTTATGATTATTTAAAATCAATAAAAAAAGAAGAAATTTATGCTGATATAGAAGGAAAAAGATGGGCATGTGTTTTCATATCACAAGCTTTGGCTTCAATAATAGGAGGAATTTTAGCAAGTTATCGTATAGAATTAACTGTTTTAATTACAGGTATTGCATACATAACATCAGCATTGATATTATTACTATTTACTGAAGTGCCATTAAATAAACAAAAAGAATTTAAGTACAGTATTCATGTTGTAACAACTTTTAAAGAAATAATTACAACTAAAAAAATATTCACTATGCTTATTATAGTTGTATTTACAGAAGTTTTATTTTTAACAACAATGTGGCTGTATCAACCGTATTACAACAGCATAGGAATAAATGTAAGTGCATATGGAATAGCATATTTTTTGATGAATAGTGTGAGTGCATTGGGTGGATTTTTAAGTGGAAAGATAAAACTGTCATATAAAAAAATAATATTATTTTATACTATGGGAAATGCAGTTTTTATAGGATTAATGGGAATAATAAAAAATGAAGTAGGAATAATTATTCCGTCAGTTATATTCTTTATTAATGGTCTGTTTAATCCTTGGATACAATCATATTGGGAGAAAAATATAGAAAGTGAAAAAAGAGCAACAGCATCTTCAATATTAAGTTTAACATCATCATTGTTGTTTGCTATCGTATCAATTCCAATAGGATATTTAAGTGATACAATTAGTGTATACTCAGCATTTGTAATTCCAGCATTAGTATATATTGTATTAGCTTTAGCTTTTTACTTAGTAAATAGATTAAAAAATAAATAATAATTAAATATATATAAAAGGTAAACCATAATTGGTTTACCTTTTTTTATACCCAAAAATAATTCAGTAAGAAAGGAGTGATGATAAATATGTGTGTTAAAGAAAACATGCTAAGCGACTATAAATTCATATTTGCACACTTGATACAGTTTGTTTAAACGGATATACTAAAAATAGTATGCTAAGGAGGAGCAGCTATGCTTGATTATATGACCGCAAAGTAAGCCGTAGAAAAATGGAATGTATCTCTGGATTGGGACAACGGCTATGTAAAGAAAACCGCATTGATGGAATAATAAATGTAAATCGCGTATGGCTTATTCCGAAAAACGCAAAAATCCTGCTGATGGAAGATATAATAAATACAAAAATTATTAAGAATAAAGTTGATAGCATTTTATTTATTTGCGAGGATTTTTCCGCTGAAAACCACTAAAAATGGGCAATGCAACCTGTAGTTTACATTTAGAAAACTAAAAATGGTGGTCTTTTGACAGCGAAATAGATATTGTATCTTATAACAGGGGCACTCAAGAAGGAGGTTTAACTATGACATTAGGTGAAAAATTATCAAAATTAAGAAAAGAAAACAATTATACGCAAGAACAGCTAGGAGAAGTTCTTGGCGTTTCCAGACAAGCAATAAGTAAATGGGAAAGTGATGTGACTTATCCTGAAACAGATAAACTGATACGAATATGTAAACTTTTTCGTTGCTCAACCGATTATCTGTTGATAGAAGATGAAAATTGCATAAATCAAAACATCTCAATATGCAAGTTGTTACCAGAAAACCAATTGCTAATGATTGAAGTATCAAAGTATATTGATATGCTATTTTCGTATCAACGCAAGAATGCAAAAACTGAAGCTTTAAAAGAAAAAATTTTAAATGAAATAATAATAAACGTAAATGACCTGCTTTTGCAGGGAGTAGACGAAATTGATGCACTCAAAAAAGTAAAAGAAAGCGTCACAAAAGAGGAACGCTTGATTGACGGTAATCAGGTTACAGATATACATGAATACTTAGTACAATGTTCCTATTCTGTTTTGCTAAACTGTACTCTATTCTGGATTTTTTCTCTTCCTCTGTTGTTCGTAAAGTATGCTCCGATTTGCTATATTGGTTTAGTGTTAACTCTAATAGCCGCCATATTTTATATTTTCCAGAGTAAGTGTAATAAAAAAACAAATACTTTTGCACTTGTATCCATTTTAGAAAGCAAAAAAAGGAAAAAGACAATTTGGCGATTATGGGGTATCTTTTTCTCCGTTTCTGTAGCAGTAAAAATGGCAGTTTTATTTAGTAGTAATTTGTGGTTTGGTCGTCCAATTGAAATAACAGGACCGTACTCTCTTATAAATATTGTTTTGCCTTTTTATGTACCACTGTTATCTGTTTTTATTCCTATCACAATTGGAAGTTTTACAAATTTGCTTATAAAAAACGAAAAGAGGTATAACAATGAAGAAAAGAGATAAAATCATTATTGCGTTGAGTTCAATAACAGTAATTATATTTTGTACTATATGTTTTTTTATCATTCCGAATATGGAAAGAAATCAAGCTATTTATAACTCAAAGCAACAAGACGCATTAACTCACGATATTACAGCAATCGAAGCTTACAAAACTCCTTATCTTGGAAATGCTGCGAATGTGAGTGGGCTTTTCGACCATCTTCCGCTTAGCAATGTAAAAAGAAAATACCAGATAGACTCTGAAAAATGCGCTTTAACGATTGTATATCTGGATACAGTTTGGAATATAGGTGAACAAAAAGTATATCAAGATTTACTTTACAATACCATTGCTGCAATGGCTTCTATTGATAATCTTTCTATGGTTACATATGAATTTCCAGAGTATAATTGTTCGTTTACAAGAGCAGAGATGGAGAAAATTTTTGGTAATAACCTTTCTTCGTTATTGAATGAAAAGGTCTGGAAAGAGAAAGTGCATGATAGGATTGCAAATGAAGACTTTTGGGAGCAATTTTATGAGTAAGGATATATTATGAAAAGAATATAATGGATACTATGTCCTGTTTGTGGTAGCAAAATTCGTCACAGACTTAGAGAGAATACAGTATTTAAGAACTATCCCCTCTGCTGTACGAAATGCAATCAGAAATCTTTAACCAATGCTAAAGAGTTGAATATAACCGTTATCAAAGAGCCATACGCAGAGCCGATAAATTTTATTAACCTGATATAAAAATATTTACTTATTCTCTTGACCTTCACGCCACGTCATAGTGTAAATATAAAAAAACAAGAAAGGAAAAGAGAAAATGAAAGTAATTACAATTTGCTCAGACAGTATTTACAGGAAAATAATGCAAGCACCGTCTGAAAAGGAAAATGATATTTACCATTATGAAATGATAATGCCGTTGCATAGATTATAAGGAAACAAAAAGAACATTACAAACAGATTAACCTGTGGGCAATGTTCTTTTTATGTGAAATAAAATTAATATATAACAAATGAATATATTAGAAATTTAATATTTATATAAATAATCTAAAATTATAATAATAAGTAAATTATGTATATACAAACAATATAAATTGTTATATAATACAATTGAAATAGTAAAAGAAAGGAACAGTATACATATGAATATAAGGGATAGTTTTAAAAAAGGGTATGTAGAAATGTTGCTTTTGGTTCTTCTAGAAAATGAAGATATGTATGGTTATCAAATATCCCAAACTATTATAGCTAGGGGAGGTGGCTATATAAAGATACCAGAAGGTTCAATGTATCCTACATTGTACAAATTACAAGATAAAAACATGATTTCTTCATATGAAAAGCAAGTTGGAAAAAGACTAAAAAGAGTGTATTATCATATAGAAGAAGAAGGTTTAAAATATCTGCAAGAATTAAAAAAGGAATATTATGCAGTAAATGATTGTATTTGTAAAATCTTAGAATATGATGCAAAAGAGGAATAAATATGAACAATTTAAAAAATGAATATATTAGCAATATAAAAAGAAATTTAAAAGTTCCAACAAAATATAAAAAAGATTTTTTGCAGAATTTGGAAAATAGTGTGGAAGAATATATTAATGAAAATCCAACTTCAAGTTATAAGGATATAGAAGAAGCTTTTGGTTCAGTTGAAGATATTATAGAAAGTTTTTATGAATCAATGGAAAAAGAGGAAATATTAAAGAAAATAAGGTTAAAGAAGATTATTTTTATAGGTATTATTAGTGTATTAATAATGTTGGTTGTTTCGTCTATGGTATATGCGTCTTATTTGGAAAATCTTAAAGGAGATATACCAGTATATAAAACAGAAAATATTATAGAATAATAAAGGAGAAAAAGTATGAAAAAATTAGTTGCGTTGATTTTAAGTTTATTATGTGTTTTTAGTGGAGTAAGTTATATTTTTGCACAAGATAAATTAAATAATAATATGAGTACAAGTATTGAGTATTTAGAAGATGGAAGTTATATTGTTACAGAAATAAAAGAAATTAGTAATGATTTAGCTAGAGCTTATAAGACTGGAACAAAAAGTACGTCTTATTATACTTCTTCAGGAAAAGTAGTTTGGAAATATGAACTTACAGGTAGTTTTTCTTATGGTGGTTCATATGCCTCATGTGTAGGTACATCAAGTAGAGTAACTTATACTACAGATGGTTGGAGAGAAGAATCAAAAACTTCTTATGCTTCCGGAGCTAGTGCAGTAGGAAAAATAACTATGAGACAAGTTGGTATTGGTGGAGGTACAAAAAGTGATACAGTAGTATTAACTTGTAGTCCAAGCGGAGTTTTAAGTTAAATATATAAAATTATATTATAAAAGGTCTAAAACTAAAAGTTTTAGACCTTTTGTTTTATTTTAAAGATATTTTAATGAAATACTTATGAATAATTGCTAAATAATTGTGAATGATTTTGTTTGATAAAATATTTACAAATGTAATTTAAAATGATAATATGAATATATAATTAATACCTAAGAAAATAAAGTAATAAACAAGAAAAATAACTTTATATTAAGGTATTGATGAAACAATTATTCTAATGGCCATAGTGAATAAAATTTTAAAATTGAAAGGAAGTAAAATTATGAAAAAGAAAATATTGGCAGGGATTTTGGCAACAGCTATGTTAGCAGGTATTTCTACAAATGTTATGGCTAGTTCGGTTAGTGGTTCTGCTGGTGGAGCAACAATGTATGGAAGTAATATCATAGATATTAGACAAGCAGGAGCTTATACTACAGCTAGTGATTATGCTGATAATATAAGAGTTTCATTAGATTATTGCGTTAGTGGAACTGTTCTTAAAGCTAGTAATTCTAATACTGGTACAAGAATTGATGTAGTAAGAAATAATGATATTTCAGGAAGATCTGAATGGGTTCAGTCAAGACATGGGATGGTATATAAGGGACATCCAGCTGAAGGATTAACTGCAAAAGAATATCTTTAATTTATGTTTAATACATCATATTATAAAGTAACATGAACTTAATTACAAAAATTATAATAACTAATGACTAATTGATATATAATGTCTATATACACCATATATTTATTTTATAAATTTGAATTTTTTAATAATGTAATTTAAATATTTAATAAGGTGTATATAGATATTAATTTACAAAAAACTATTTTAAAACATCTTATGATAAACAGTAAATTGAAAAAATGTTTTATTAGGAGGTAAGTTACAAATGAACAGAAGATTTAAAGGCATAATATCAAGTATACTAGCAGTTACAATGATTGGTGTATTAGCAACAAGCTGTGATAATAATAAGTATGAAGATTTAGGAAATGGATATGCTTCAGGAATAGATTTAGAAATGAATTTTTATAATTCTAGTAATGTTCGCTCAATTGCATCTAGTAAAGATACATATTATTATTTAGGATTAAGGACTTGTTATTTGACGGCAATCGATAAAAATACTGGTAAGTCTTCTGTTCTTTGTAATAAACCTAATTGTTTGCATGATAAAGAAACTGACCCAACTAAAACATTAGATTGTAATGCGTTTTTTCAATCATACTCAACAATATTTTATTTTAATAATAAGATTTATGTTATAGGAAATACCATAAATCCAAAAAATATTAATAAAGATATTTATTCGATGTATGAGGTGAACTTAGATGGATCGGGACATAAAGAAATATTGAATTTTAATCAGTCTCCAGTGTCATCAATAATACATAGAGGTTATCTCTATATATCATTTACTGATTTTGTGGAAGATCCATCCAGTTATACAAAGGAAAAAAAGAAAGATATGAAATATGTGGTATATAGATATGATTTGTCAAAGCCATCAAAAGAACCTAAAACTATTTTTGAAGAAAAAGGAAAATATGGAAGAGTATCTAATTTAACAGCTATAGGTGAAAAGATATATATGGACAACAATAATGAAGAAGAAGAGAACACAATAGTATATGATATAAAAAAAGATAAGACATATAAAAGAAAAGAAAGCTATACATATACTGTAAGACAAAATGATACTTTATTAAATTTGAAATATGATAGTACAACAACAAAAGTAACAGATTTTGATGACAATATTATAGATGAAATACCTATTGAAAAAACTGGCGTGTTATATTGTAATGGAGAAATTATTGCTATAGATAATAAAGATAAATATATGAAAGCTTATGATAGTGGAGATAAAAATGCCAAACGAACTATTACATTTTATGATAAAGATGGAAATAAGATACAAGATGTGGATATAAATAACTACATATTACCTGTATTAGGAATGGATAAAAAATATTTATTCTTTTATAGCTTTGATGAAGAAAATCGTACAGAGGATGACTTGTGTGTAATAGATTTAAGCAAACTTGGAACAGAAGACTGTAAAACGGAAATATATTTACAATATGATGGCAACAAAAATCCACCAATGATAATAGGTGAAAAATAATAAAAATGTGGTGAGAATTATGAACCTAATCTTAGAAAATGTTAGCAAAAACTACGGAGAAAAGAAAGCTCTAAAAAATGTGACTTATGAGTTTGAGCCAGGTATATATGGCTTGCTTGGTCCAAATGGTGCAGGGAAGTCTACACTTATGAACTTAA